>NZ_JAPNLJ010000053.1 GCF_026627445.1 Streptomyces sp. H27-H1 | reverse complement strand
GGCATCGCGTTCCGCTTTGACAAGACGCCAGAAAGCTACGAGGCCGGCCTGCATCTGTGCGGTGCGATGCTCTGGCTCCGCAGCATCGCACCACATTCATAATCCGATCTCCAGACAGGACCTAGCCCCGGCGGCCCCGCTGACGTCTCACTACATCTTGCGCTTGTGCTGCGCACCGCGCTTCTCGCGGACGCGGACCGAGATGTGGATCGGGGTCCCCTCGAAGCCGAACTCCTCGCGCAGGCGGCGCTCGATGAAGCGGCGGTAGCCGTGCTCCAGGAAGCCCGAGGCGAAGAGGACGAACCGCGGCGGCTTGCTGCCCGCCTGCGTACCGAACAGGATGCGCGGCTGCTTGCCGCCCCGGATCGGGTGCGGGTGGGCGGCGACGACCTCGCCGAGGAAGGCGTTCAGACGGCCGGTCGGGATGCGCGTCTCCCAGCCGGCGAGGGCGGTCTCGATGGCCGGGACCAGCTTCTCCATGTGGCGGCCGGTGAGCGCCGAGACGTTCACCCGGGGCGCCCAGGCGACCTGCTGCATCTCGGTCTCGATCTCGCGCTCGAGGTAGTAGCGGCGCTCCTCGTCGAGGTCGTCCCACTTGTTGTACGCGATCACGATCGCGCGGCCCGCCTCGACGGCCATGGTGATGATGCGCTGGTCCTGGACGGAGATGTTCTCGGTCGTGTCGATCAGGATGACCGCGACCTCCGCCTTCTCCACGGCGGCGGCCGTACGCAGCGAGGCGTAGTAGTCGGCGCCCTGCTGGAGGTGGACCTTCTTGCGGATGCCCGCGGTGTCGATGAACTTCCAGGTGACCCCGCCGAGCTGGATCAGCTCGTCGACCGGGTCGCGGGTGGTACCGGCGATCTCGTTGACGACGACCCGGTCCTCCTTGGCGACCTTGTTCAGGAGGGAGGACTTGCCGACGTTCGGGCGGCCGATGAGCGCGATCCGGCGCGGACCGCCGACGGCGGTGCCGAAGGTCTGCTCGGGCGCCTCCGGAAGGGCCTCCAGGACGGCGTCGAGCATGTCGCCGGTGCCGCGGCCGTGCAGCGAGGAGACCGGGTGCGGGTAGCCGAGGCCCAGCGACCACAGCGAGGCCGCGTCGGACTCGCCGCTCTGGCCGTCGACCTTGTTCGCGCACAGCACGACGGGCTTGCCCGCCTTGCGAAGCAGGCGGACGACGGCCTCGTCGGTGTCGGTGGCGCCGACCTTGGCGTCCACGACGAAGACGACCGCGTCGGCGGACTCGATGGCGTATTCGGCCTGGGCGGCGACGGAGGCGTCGATACCGAGGACGTCCTGCTCCCAGCCGCCGGTGTCGACGACCCTGAACCGGCGGCCGGCCCACTCGGCCTCGTAGTTGACGCGGTCGCGGGTGACGCCGGGCTTGTCCTCGACGACCGCCTCGCGGCGGCCGATGATCCGGTTCACCAGGGTCGACTTGCCGACGTTCGGGCGGCCGACGACGGCGAGGACGGGAAGCGGGCCGTGGCTCGCCTCCGAAATCGCGCCCTCGACATCCTCGACGTCGAAGCCTTCCTCCGCGGCGAGCTCCATGAACTCCGCGTACTCGGCGTCGCCAAGTGCTCCTTGGTCGTGCTGGTCGTTCATGAAGTCCGTTCCTCGTCGTTCGTGGTGATCGGTGGGGCCCGCGCAGCGCGGTTCCACTACTAGGTCAAGTCTCGCTCAGCGCCCGGTGAGGCGCTTGGCGTCGGCCAGGTGGGCGGTCAGCCGGTCCTGGATTCTTACGGTGGCCTGGTCAAGCGCGGTACGGGTACGGCGGCCACTGCCGTCCCCGGCGTCGAAGGCATCGCCGAAGACGATGTCGACCCTGCTTCTCAGCGGCGGCAGCCCCTTGACGACGCGGCCGCGCCGCTCGGTGCTGCCCAGGACGGCGACCGGCACGATGGGCGCCCCGGCGCGGACCGCGAAGTACGCGAGTCCCGCGCGCAGGGAGGCGAAGTCGCCTTCGCCCCGGCTGCCCTCGGGGAAGATCCCCAGGGCTCCGCCGTTCTGCAGTACGCCCAGCGCACGGCTGATCGCCGTGCGGTCGGTGCCGGAGCGGTCCACCTTCACCTGCCCGATCCCTTCGAGGAAGGGGCCGAGCGGGCCGACGTACGCCTCCTTCTTGATCAGGAAGTGCAGCGGCCGGGGGGCGGTGCCCATGACCATGGGGCCGTCGATGTTGTGCGAGTGGTTCACGGCCAGGATGACGGGGCCGGCGGCGGGGACCTTCCAGGCCCCCAGCACGCGCGGCTTCCAGAGGCCGTACATGAGCCCGATGCCGATCCGCCGGCCGGTCGCCGCACCCTTGAGGGAGGGCGTTTCGCTCACTTGCGGCCCGCCCGCTTCTCTTCGACCAGGGTCACGACGCACTCGATCACCCGGTCGAGCGTGAGCTCGGTGGTGTCCACCTCGACCGCGTCGCCGGCCTTGGCCAGCGGAGAGGTCTTGCGGCCGGAGTCGGCGGCGTCGCGCTTGATCAGCGCCTCCTTGGTGGCCGCGAGATCCGTGGCCTCCTTGCCCCGCAGCTCGCCGCTGCGGCGGGCCGCGCGGGCCTCGGCGGAGGCGGTGAGGAAGATCTTCAGGTCGGCGTCGGGCAGCACGGTGGTGCCGATGTCCCGGCCCTCGACGACGATGCCGTCGGCCTCGTCGGCCGCCTCGGCGGCGATGGACCGCTGGAGCTCGGTGATCAGGGTGCGCACCTCGGGGACGGCGCTCACGGCGCTGACCTTGGAGGTGACCTCCTGGGTCCGGATCGGGCCGGAGGCGTCGTGGCCGTCGACGGTGATGGTCGGCGCGGAGGGATCCGTGCCGGACACGATGACGGGCTTGCCCGCCGCGAGGGCGATCGCCTGCGGGTCCTCGATGTCGATGCCGTTGGTGATCATCCACCAGGTGATGGCCCGGTACTGGGCGCCGGTGTCCAGGTAGCGCAGCCCGAGCTTGGCGGCCACGGCCTTGGAAGTGCTGGACTTGCCCGTGCCGGAGGGACCGTCGATGGCGACGATCACGGCGGTCGGAGCTGCGGTTTCCACGGTGCGGGCACCTTCCTGGTTGCGCGTACGTGTCCGGGCGCGCCAATAGCGCCCCTCCTCCAGGTTACCGGGCTTTTCGCGGTCGCCCGCCGGGGCCGTGACAGGCGGCCCCGGGGCGGCCGTGGGCGCCGGGGCCGGGGCGGCCGTGGGCCGGGATCCCCGCCTACTGCTGGCGCAGTGCCCAGCCGCGTTCGCGCAGCTCGGCCTTGAGGCCGGTCACCGCCCGGGGTTCGACCATCAGCTGGACCAGGCCCGCCTGCTGGCCCGTCGCGTGCTCGATCCGCACGTCCTCGATGTTGACCCCGGCCCGGCCGGCGTCGGCGAAGATCCGCGCGAGTTCGCCCGGCTGGTCGGAGATGAGGACGGCCACCGTCTCGTAGACCGTGGGGGCGGCTCCGTGCTTGCCCGGCACCCGGACCCGTCCCGCGTTGCCGCGGCGCAGTACGTCCTCGATGCCGGCCGCGCCGCCGCGGCGCTTGGCCTCGTCGGCCGACTGCAGGCCCCGTAGGGCTTGCACCGTCTCCTCCAGGTCGGCGGCGATGCCCGTGAGCACGTCCGCCACGGGTCCCGGGTTCGCCGAGAGGATCTCCACCCACATCCGCGGGTCGGAGGCGGCGATCCGGGTCACGTCGCGGATGCCCTGTCCGCACAGCCGCACCGCGGTCTCGTCGGCCTCCTCAAGCCGGGCCGCGACCATGCTGGAGACCAGTTGCGGGGTGTGGGAGACCAGCGCGACGGCACGGTCGTGGGCATCGGCGTCCATGACCACCGGGACGGCCCGGCACAGCGCCACCAGCTCCAGTGCGAGGTTCAGCACCTCGTGGTCGGTCTCCCGGGTCGGCGTCAGCACCCAGGGCCGGCCCTCGAAGAGGTCGGCGGAGGCCGCGAGCGGTCCGGACTGCTCCTTGCCGGCCATCGGGTGGGTGCCGATGTAGGTCTTCGTGTCCACGCCGAGCGCGTCCAGTTCCCGGCGCGGTCCGCCCTTGACGCTGGCCACGTCCACGTAGGCGCGGGCCAGGTCGCGGCCTATGGCGTCGGCGAGGGCGGCGGCCACGTGGGCGGGCGGTACGGCGATGATCGCGAGGTCGGCCCTGCCCTGGTGGGCCTCCTCCGTGCCGGCGCCGAGCGCGGCGGCCGTACGGACCTGCCCCTGGTCGCGGTCGGCCAGGTGGACGGCGATGCCGCGGGCGGCGAGGGCGAGCGCCGCGGAGGTGCCGATCAGTCCGGTTCCGATGACGACGGCGGTTCTCACGGGGTGCTCCAGGGGTATGTGACGGCGGTGCCTGCCTCAGGGTAGCCAGCGGGGACGGCGCGAGGACCCGGCGGTCCGTCCGCTGGGACGGGCCGCCGGGCCCTCGCCGGGAGTGCAGTCCCGGCCTACAGGTTCTGCTGCTTGATGATGTCCTCCAGCGAGCCGCTCGGGACCGAGCCCTCGGGGGTCAGCTTGTCCACGGCCTGCGGGAGGGCCTGCGCGAGCTGGTCGGCGGCGTCCTGCGGGGTGACGCCCGCCTGCTCGGCGACCTTGGCCAGGGTCTCGTCCGGCAGGGCCTTGGCGATCTCGGCGCCGCTGACCGGCTTGTTGTCGCCGGTACCGACCCAGGACTGGGCCTGGTCGGCGAGTCCCGACTTGGTCAGCATGTCCATCAGCCCCCCGAGCGGGTTGTTCCCGGCTCCGCCGGCACCGCCTGCGCCACCGGCCGCCTGGGCTCCGCCCCCGCCGCCCGTCAGCGCGCCGAGGAGGGCGCCGAGGATGTTGCCGCCGCCACCGCTGCCGCCCTGTCCGCCGCTGCCGCCGAGGAGGCCGCCGAGAAGGGAGCCGAGGTCGTTGCCCGCCATGGTGATGCCTTTCGAAGAGGGACCGGGCGCACGGAATTCGACGCAGCCGGCTTCGAGATACCGACAATGTCACCCAATTCAGGCACCTCTGCCACTTGGCGCAGAGCCGTGCGCCGACTGCGGTAGAACGATCGGCATGATCTTCCACCTCGTACCGCTCGCCGACTGGACCGCCGATCCAGCGCGCCCGTACGCCCCGCCCTCCCTCGACTCCGAGGGTTTCGTGCACTGTTCCGCGGATCCGGAGACGGCGCTGGCGATCGCCGCCTCGCACTACGGCGGCGTACCGGGGACCCTGCTCGCCGTGGAACTCGACGAGCAGGCCCTCACCTCTGAGGTCCGCCGGGAGGGTGGAACGGGGATCCGCTACCCGCACGTCCACGGACCGCTGAACCGGGACGCCGTGGTGCGCGTGTGGGAGGTCGTACGCGCTTACGGCGCGCCGGGAGAACTCGTCCCCCGGCCGCCGGAGGGCTGAGCCAAGGCGTGGCGGGGTGTTCCTGAGGCCCGTCACACGCCAGGATGCCTCTCGCCAATCCCGGCGATCACCCGAGGAGAAATCATGAACGACCCCACCCGCACCGCCCGGCGCACGGTTCTCACCGCCGGCGCCGGAGTCCTGGCAGGCGGCGTGCTGACCGCGTGCGGCGGAGCCGACGAGACGAAGCCGAAGTCCGAGGGCGGCAGCGCGCCCACGGCGCAGAGTCCGGAGGCACCGGCCGGGGACGCCAAGGCGCTGGTCAAGTCCTCGGAGGTACCGGTCGGCGGCGGCAGGGTCCTCAAGGACGAGAAGCTGGTCGTCACCCAGCCGACGGCGGGCTCCTTCCGCTGCTTCACGGCGGTGTGCACGCACTCGGGCTGCCTCGTGGACAAGGTGGAGGCCGGCACGATCGACTGCCCTTGCCACGGAAGCAAGTTCAAAGTGGCGGACGGCGCGGTCGCGCACGGTCCGGCCACCCGGCCCCTGGCCGAGAAGAAGATCACCGTCTCCCCGGCGGGCGAAATCTCCCTCGCGTAGCGCAGAGATACCTGCCTAGTCTCGGCGGATGAACGACAAGCCGACGCCCGAGCCGCTCGAACTCACCCTGGTCAGGGACCACACGGTCTACTCGTGCGTGATGGGTTCGAGGGCGTTCGGCCTGGCGACCGAGGCGAGCGACACCGACCGGCGCGGTGTCTACCTCACCCCCACACCGCTGTTCTGGCGCTTCGAGAAGCCGCCGGCGCACGTGGACGGGCCCTGGGACGAGGAGTTCTCGTGGGAGCTGGAGCGCTTCTGCGAACTCGCACTGCGCGCCAACCCGAACATCCTGGAGGTCCTCCACTCCCCTCTCGTGGAGGACCTCACCCCGGTCGGAGCAGAACTCCTCTCGCTGCGCGAGGCGTTCCTCTCCCGCCGGGCCCACGTCACCTTCAGCCGGTACGCCGCCTCCCAGCGCGGCAAACTCCTCGGCGACCTCCGCAACCACGGCGCCCCGCGCTGGAAGCACGCCATGCACCTGCTGCGCCTGCTCCTGTCCTGCCGCGACCTGCTGCGCACCGGCCGCCTGGCGATCGACGCGAGCCCCTACCGCGACCGCCTCCTCGCGGTCCGCCGCGGCGAGCTCACCTGGGACGAGGTCGACGCCTGGATGACCCGCCTGACGGAGGAAACCGAGTTTGCCCTCGGCACGACCGGCCTCCCCGAAGCCCCGGACCTCCCGCGCGTGGAGGACTTCCTCCTGCGCACCCGCCGCGCGTCGGCGCTGGGCTAGGCCGTTCGCCGCGTCACGGGGTCAGGCCGGGCCCCAGTTCGGGGTCGCGGGCGGCTCGGACCTCCCAGCGGCCACGGGGCGCGCTCGACACGGCGCTCCGGATCCGGCCGCACGGGTGTGGCGGGGGCGAGGAGCCGCTCGAACTCCTCGCGTTCCACCTCAGGTACGTCACTTCCCCCTCGTCGGTGACGAAGGCGACCGGCTGCTAGTGCTGGATCAGCCGCCAGTTCCGGGCGCCGCGCAGCCAGCCCGGCCGCCCTCCCATGCGATCCGCGAGGACCTGTCAACGAACCTCTACCGGAAGGCCGATGGGTGATCGTCCCCGCCGGCTCACGCGTCCCAGAGTGCGCCGAAGGCGAGGAGTTCGGCGCGGTACTCGATACGGCCCTCCCAGTCGCGGGGCCAGGCGTCCGCGCCGAGGTGGGCGCCCGCGAAGGCGCCGGCGAGGCAGGCGATGGAGTCGGAGTCGCCTCGCGTACAGGCCGCTCGGCGCAGGGCCAGGAGCGGTTCCTCCGGGAAGAGGAGGAAGCACTGGAGGGCGGTGGCAAGAGCCTCCTCGGCGATCCAGCCGTCACCCGTCGTCAGGCAGGGGTCCGTTTCCGGGGACGGCGTGCGCAGGGCCGCCGCCAGCCGGTCCAGGACCGCCAGGCATTCGTCCCAGCCGCGCGCCATGAAGGATTCGGCCGAGGGGTCGCAGGCCGTCCGTGTCCAGAGGTCGCCGAGCCAGCGCTCGTGGTAGCGGGTGCGGTTCTCCAGGGCGTACGAGCGCAGCTGCCCGACCAGCCCGGTCACCTCGGTGCCCTGGGCCAGCAGGTACACGGCCCGCGCCGTGAGGTCGGAGGCGGCCAGAGCCGTCGGGTGGCCGTGGGTCAGGGCCGACTGGAGCTGGGCCGCGCCGGCCCTCTCCTCCTGCGTCCAGTCCGGCACCAGCCCGGCCGGAGCCACCCGCATGTTCGCTCCGCAGCCTTTGGAGCCGAGCTGGCTGGCGTCGCGCCAGTCCCGCTCGGGCAGGTTCAGCAGGCTGCAGGCCTTCAGGCAGGTGCGGCCCGGGGCCCGGTTGTTCTCCGGGGAGTGGTACCAGTCGACGAACTCCTCCCGGACCGGCCGGGCCAGCCGCAGCGGGCCCACCCGGCCCCGGTCCGCGGCGGTCCGTATGCCCCGGGCGAAGGCCAGTGTCATCTGGGTGTCGTCGGTGACGATCGCCGGCCGGGGCAGTTCCATGGACCGCCAGGGGCCGGTCTTGGCCAGGATCCCCGGTACGTCGTTGAACTCCGTCGGGAAGCCGAGCGCGTCTCCCAGCGCCAGGCCCATCAGGGCTCCGGTCGCCGCTCGCTTCGTGTGCCTGGTCGTGGTCATCGCACGTGTCCTTCCGAGGGGCGCAGCAGGGGCGGGTGCAGGGTGGTCGCGGGACCGGGCCGGTAGAGCGCGGCCGGTTTGCCGCGGCCCCCGGTGAGCCGGGCGGCTCCGGGCACGGCCTCGACGAAGCCGGGCGTGGCCAGGACCTTGCGGCGGAAGTTGGGGCGGTCCAGGGCGGTGTCCCAGACGGTCTCGTAGACGGCCTGGAGCTCGCCGAGGGTGAACTCGGGCGGGCAGAAGGCGGTGGCCAGGCAGCTGTACTCCAGCTTCGCGCCCACGCGGGAACGGGCGTCCGCGAGGATCTCCGCGTGGTCGAAGGCCAGTTGGAAGGCCGGATCGCAGGCCTCCCCCACTGCCGCCCAGCGGGCGCGGTCCGCGTCTCCGCCGCCCCCGGCCACCGGTTCCGGCAGATCGGGGACGAGCGCGGTGAAGGCCACCGAGACGACCCGCATCCGGGGGTCGCGGTCGGGTTCGCTGTAGGTGCGCAGCTGGTCCAGGTGCAGGGCGGCGATCACCTCCGCCGACAGGCCGGTCTCCTCGGCCAGTTCACGCCGGGCGGCGGCCTCCGCGGATTCCCGGGGCAGCAGGAAGCCGCCGGGCAGCGCCCAGGCTCCCGCGTACGGCTCCTGGCCGCGCCGGATCAGCAGGACGTGCAGGATCCCGTCGCGCACGGTGAAGACGGCGAGGTCGACGGTCACCGCGAAGGGTTCGAAGGCGTGCGGGTCGTAGCCGTGTCCCTGTCCGGTTGCACTCATCGGCTCCGCTCCCGCATCCGTCCGGACACCTGCCCCGCCACCGCCACCGGATCCGCCACCCGTTCCGGCAGCGGATCGGCGAACTGCCAGCCTTCCGCCAGGAGTCCGTCTACGGCCGCCGCCGCAGCCGCCAGCCTCGTCTCCCGGTCCCCGCGGAGCACGAGGAAGCGCTTCCCGGTCCGCTCCAGTTCCGCCAGGAACCGCCCGGTCATCCACGGCCTCAGCTGTGGTCCGTCGCGGAGCCCGTCGTCCTCGAAGGGCACGTCCGCGTGGTCGGTGAGCAGGTACAGGTCCCGCCGGGTGCCGGCGGCGATCCGCTCGACCTCCTCGTTGCGCCCGCCCATGTAGCGCTCGTGCCAGATCCCGGTGGCGAAGGAGTCGGTGTCGCAGAAGAGCACCGGTGACCCCAGCCGGGCCGCCCGCTCCTCCTCCGCGTCCTGCCGCCGTGCGATCACCGGGAACTCCGCCGAGGTGAAGCTCACATCGGCCCAGGTCGCCGCCGGGTCCGCCGCGCGCGCCTCCGCCAGCCGCTCCTCGCTGTACCGGCGGCCGTACTCGGCGACCCAGCCCGTCTTCGCCCACACCCCGCCGCGCTCCCGCCAGTGCGCCGCCAGCGCCCGCGACAGCGTGGTCGTGCCGGTGGACTCGGCGCCCAGTACGACGACCCGCCTGGTCAGTGCGGCCCGTACGGCGGGTCCCAGGAACTCCCAGTTCCCGACGGGGTCGGCCCGTACGGCCGTGCCGGACACCGGGAAGAGGGTGCGTTCCCGGTCCACGCAGACCGCCTCGGCCGCGAACCGCCGCGCGAGCTCGGTCCCGTAGGCCTCGGAGGTGAAGACGGCGTCGACCGGCCGGCCCACCGCGCCCCGGAAGATCGCCATGTGGGCCTCCCAGACCGCCGGGTCGTGGAGGTCGACCGGGATGTCGTCGACCGCTCCGACCACGTCGGCCCCCGGGTGCGCCTCGCGCACCCAGGCGACCCGGTCGGCGAGCGGTACGGACTCCACCGAGGCCGCGCAGACCAGTACCGTCAGCCGCTCGCACTGGTCCTGAGCGGTGCGCACCAGGTGGTGGTGGCCGGCGTGCGGCGGATAGAACTTTCCGAGGACCAGCCCGTGGCCGTAGCGCTTCATGCCATCGCCTGCCGCGCCTGGTGGGCTCCGCGGGCGGGGAGCGCCCGGCGCCAGCCGAGCAGTCCGGCCACGCACAGGCCGAGGAAGACGACGTAGAGCAGCGAGGTCAGGTAGAGCCCCTGGTAGATGTACAGCGGGATGTACACGAGGTCGGCGGCGATCCACAGCCACCAGGATTCGACGAGCTTGCGGCACTGCCCGTAGGTGGCCATGAGCGAGAGCCCGGTCGTCAGCGCGTCCCAGAACGGGACGGTGGAGTCGGTGACCCGGCTCAGCAGGAGGGTCAGGCCGAGTACGCCGACCGCTCCCGCCGCGGCCAGCACGGCCCACTCGGCGGCGGTGGTACGGCGTACCGGCAGGGCCGAGGCCGTTCCCGGTCCGCCCCCGTGGGTCCAGGACCACCAGCCGTACGCGGCGAGGGCGATGAAGACGATCTGCAGCCCGGCGCCGGCGTAGAGGCCCGCCTGGGCGAAGAGCACGATGAAGAACACGTTGTTCGCGATGCCGATCGGCCAGTTCGCGATGTGCTGCCGGGCGACCAGCCAGACGCACACGGCCCCCGTGACGAACCCGAGGATCTCGGTCCAGCTCGTCTGCCACCCCATGACACCCCTCCCGATCTCTTTATAGTCAGGTTGACTATAAACAGGTCGGGGGGTCCGGCACAACCGAAAAACCCGCGGCGCCCAAGGGCACCGCGGGTTCTGGAGGCCTTCAGGGGGCCGGGTACTACAGACCGACCTCGCGCATGAGCATGCCGACCTCGGTGTTGGTCAGGCGGCGCAGCCAGCCGGACTTCTGGTCGCCGAGCTCGATCGGGCCGAAGCCCGTACGGACGAGCTTCTCGACCGGGAAGCCGGCCTCCGCCATCATGCGGCGGACGATGTGCTTGCGGCCCTCGTGGAGGGTCACCTCGACCAGGTAGTTCTTGCCGAGCTGGTCGATGACACGGAAGTGGTCGGCGCGGGCGTACCCGTCCTCCAGCTCAATGCCGTCCTTGAGCCGCTTGCCGATCTCGCGGGGCAGCGGGCCGGTGATCGCCGCGACGTAGGTCTTCTTCACGCCGTACTTCGGGTGCGTGAGGCGGTGGGCCAGCTCACCGTGGTTGGTGAGCAGGATGATGCCCTCGGTCTCGGTGTCGAGCCGGCCGACGTGGAAGAGACGCGTCTCACGGTTGGTGACGTAGTCACCGAGGCACTGGCGGCCGTCGGGGTCCTCCATGGTGGAGACGACACCGGCCGGCTTGTTCAGCGCGAAGAACAGGTACGACTGGGTGGCGACGGTCAGGCCGTCCACCTTGATCTCGTCCGTCGGCTTGACGCGCTTGCCCTGCTCCAGAACGATCTCGCCGTTGACCTCGACGCGCGCCCGCTCGATGAGCTCCTCGCACGCGCGGCGCGAGCCCATGCCGGCACGGGCGAGCACCTTCTGCAGACGCTCGCCCTCCTCCTCGGCGCCCGGGAAGGTCTTCGGGGTCTTGATCACGGGCTTGTCGGCGTAGCGGTCGCGCACGCGCTCCTCGATCCGCGCCTCCAGCTCACGCGGCTTGGACTGGCCGCTGCGGCTGCCGGGGCCGATGCGGGGGCCGCCCGCGCCGCCGATCGCGGGGGCCTTGGAGGTCTTGGGGCCGCCCTTGGCGCCACCGCGGGCCGCCGCGCCGCGCGCACCGCCACGGTTGCCGTCGGCCGCGCCACGGGCACCGCCGCCGCCCGCCTTGGCACCACCGCGGCCGTTGCGCTCGCCCTCGGGGCCTACGTCGTAGCGACGCTCCTCGGGGCGGGGGTTGCGGATGCGGGGGGCCTGCTCGCGGTCACGGTCACGCGAGTCGGAGCCACCCTGGTAGCCGCCGCTGGAGCCGCCGCCCTGGTAGCCACCACCGGAGGAGCTGCCACCACGGGAGCCACCACCCTGGTAACCACCACCGGAAGAGCTGCCACCACGGGAGCCACCACCCTGGTAACCACCACCGGAAGAGCTGCCACCACGGGAGCCACCACCGGAGCTGCCGCCGCCCTGGTAACCGCCACCGGAAGAGCTACCGCCACGGGAGCCACCACCCTGGTAACCACCAGAGGAGCTGCCCCCACGCGAGCCCCCACCGGAGCTGCCGCCACCCTGGTAACCGCCACCAGAGGAGCTGCCACCACGGGAGCCACCACCCTGGTAACCACCACCGGAAGAGCTGCCACCACGGGAGCCACCACCGGAGCTGCCACCGCCCTGGTAGCCGCCGCCCGAGCTGCCCCCGCGGGAGCCGCCGCCCGAGCCGCTGCCCCCGCCGGAGCCGCTACCGCGGTAGCCACCGCCGCCGCTGGAGCTGCCGCCGCGGGAGCCACCGCGCGCGCCGCCACCACCGCCGCTGCTGTTCCTGTTGCCGCCACCGTTGTCGTTGCCGCTGCTTCGCATCAAAGTTCCGTCGTCTTGTCGTCTTCATCGGTATCCGGTGCATCCGGATCGAACGACGGAACACCCTCTTGCGTCTCGGCTTCGATCGCGTCCGCCTCGGGGAGGAAGGGCGCGAGCTCCGGGAGCTCGTCCAGGCCACGCAGGCCCATCCGCTCCAGAAAGTAGTTCGTCGTCCTGTACAGGATCGCACCTGTTTCGGGTTCCGTCCCCGCCTCCTCGACCAGACCCCGCTGGAGGAGGGTGCGCATGACCCCGTCGCAGTTGACTCCGCGGACCGCCGAGACCCTCGAGCGGCTGACCGGCTGGCGGTACGCGACGACGGCCATGGTCTCCAGGGCCGCCTGGGTGAGACGGGCCTGCTGGCCGTCCAGGACGAAGGCCTCGACCGCCGGGGCGTAGTCCGCCCGGCTGTAGAACCGCCAGCCTCCCGCGACCAGCCGCAATTCGAATCCGCGGCCCTGGACCTCGTACTCGTCCACCAGCTCGCGCAGCGCGTCCGCGACCTCCCGGGGAGTCCGCTCCAGCACCTTGGCCAGGTGCGCCTCGGTCGCCGGCTCGTCCACGACCATGAGTACGGCTTCCAGGGCCGGCTTCAGCGCAAGCCCGGCCGGATCCGCCGGCCCGGCCGCCCGCGTCGCCTCCTCGCTGCTCATTCCTTGACCTCCACGATCCGGTCGAACTCGTCCGTCACCTTCGGCATGCCGTCCCCGTCCCCGCCGCTCCAGCGCACCGTGAGCGTCTTCAGGGCCTCTTCTTGGTCCAGAACCACGGCCTTCTCCCGGTAGAGCTCCAGGAGGGCCAGGAAGCGCGCCACGACGGTCAGGGTGTCGGCGGCGCCCTCGGTGAGCTCCTGGAAGGTCGCCTCGCCGCGTGCCTTGAGCAGCGCCACGACCAGCGCGGCCTGCTCCCGGACGCTCACCAGGGGCGCGTGGATGTGGTCCACGTACACCTGCGGCTTCGCGCGGGGCTGCATCGCCTTGACCGCGAGCCTCGCCAGCCCCTCCCCGCCGATGCTGATGACCACCTCGGGGAGGAGCTCGGCGAGGTGCGGCTCCAGTCCCACGGTGCGCGGGTACCGCCTGGCCTCGGTGTCGGCCCGCTCCTGGAAGATGTCGGCGATCCGCTTGTACGCCCGGTACTGCAGCAGCCGGGCGAACAACAGGTCCCTGGCCTCCAGCAGCGCGAGGTCCGCCTCGTCCTCGACCTCCGCGACGGGCAGCAGCCGGGCCGCCTTGAGGTCGAGCAAGGTGGCGGCGACCACGAGGAACTCGGTCGTCTGGTCGAGGTCCCAGTCGGGCCCCATGGCGCGGATGTACGCCATGAACTCGTTGGTGACCTCCGACAGCGCGACCTCGGTGACGTCGAGCTTGTGCCGGGAGATCAACTGCAGCAGCAGGTCGAAGGGCCCTTCGAAGTTCCCGAGCCGCACGGTGAACCGCCCGTCCGCGGCCGGATCCGGTGCAGGCGCTGCCGGCTCCGGTGCGGGCACTACCGGGTCCGGTGCGGGCTCGGCCCCGACGGGGAGTACGGGGGCGTCGGCAGGGGGTGCGGGTTCGTCCCCCGGGCTCCCGGAAGGGGCGGGACCGGGACCGGGCAACTCCTCCGTCGCCACCGGTACGGGGGCACCCGGGCCGCGGCCCAGCGAGCGGCGGGGCGGGAGTCCGGGTTCGGCGGGAGGGGGCATCGCGGTCCTGGGTGGTACGGAGGGGAGCGGCCGATCGGGCCGGGGCCAGGGGCCAAGGCTCCCACGGGCGGCGGCCCCGGGAGCGGGGACCCGCCTCGGGCGCGCTCCGGACTCGGGCGCGCTCCGCGGGGGCCTTGTGGCCGGGCCGGACTCCGGCGGGACCGGCGCCAGGGACGCCGGGGCCCGCTGGGCCGGGGGCGGCCGGGCCCGGGGCCTGCCGGGGCGCCGGGCCGGCGCCGGTGGTTCGGGGCCAGGAGGGGCTCAGCGGCCCCTGAGGCGGCGGACCAGGATGCTCGCGTCGCCGCGGGATTCCAGGTCCGCCAGGACCACCGCCACGGCCTCGCGGACGATCCGCCCGCGGTCGACCGCCAGCCCGTGCTCACCGCGCAGCACGAGCCGCGCGTGTTCCAGGTCCATGAGCTCCTCCGCGGAGACGTAGACCGTGATCTTCTCGTCGTGCCGCTCGCGCCCGCTGGGCCGCCGGTTGGCACCCCGGCCCTGCCCCTTGACCCGACCGGGGGTGGGGGCCGGGACGGCGTTACCGGAACCTTCCTGCGGCCGCCGCTGCGGGCCTACGCCCGGCTCCGTGCCGGCCTCCCGGCTGCGGCCCTCTCCCGCCGTGCCCTCCGCGGCCGTCGCCGCATGCTCCACGCCCCGCCCGGAAGAACCCGAGGGCGACGTCAGCGCCATCCCCCCGGTCGTACGGAACAGTTCGTCGGCTCCGGGCAGACTCACTCGGCGGGACACCGGGCGAGCACCTCCCTGGCCAGCTGTCGGTAGGCGGCGGCGCCGACGGAGTTGGAGGCGTACGTGGTGATCGGCTCGCCGGCGACCGTGGTCTCCGGGAACCGCACCGTGCGGCCGATGACCGTGTGGTAGACGTGCTCGTCGAAGGCCTCGACGACGCGCGCCAGCACCTCACGGCTGTGCACCGTACGGGAGTCGTACATCGTGGCGAGGATGCCGTCGAGCTCCAGCTCCGGGTTGAGCCGCTCCTGCACCTTCTCGATGGTCTCGGTCAGCAGGGCCACACCGCGCAGCGCGAAGAACTCGCACTCCAGCGGCACGATGACCTTGTGAGCCGCCGTCAGGGCGTTCACGGTCAGCAGACCGAGCGAGGGCTGGCAGTCGATCACGATGTAGTCGTAGTCGGCCATCAGGGGCTTCAGCGCCCGCTGCAGCGAGGACTCGCGCGCGACCTCGCTGACCAACTGCACTTCGGCAGCGGACAGGTCGATGTTGCTCGGCAGCAGGTCCATGTTCGGAACCGCCGTCTTGAGCAGCACCTCGTCGGCCTGCATGCCCCGCTCCATGAGCAGGTTGTAGACCGTCAGGTCGAGCTCCATCGGGTTCACGCCGAGACCCACGGACAGCGCGCCCTGCGGGTCGAAGTCGACGAGCAGCACCCGGCGCCCGTACTCGGCGAGTGCCGCACCCAGGTTGATGGTCGACGTGGTCTTGCCCACGCCGCCCTTCTGGTTGCACATCGCGATGATGGTCGCCGGCCCGTGGTCGGTCAGCGGACCCGGGATCGGGAAGTACGGCAGCGGCCGTCCGGTCGGGCCGATCCGCTCACGGCGCTGGCGGGCAGCGTCGGGGGCGAGAGTGGCCGCGTACTCGGGATCGGGCTCGTACTCCGCGTCGGGATCGTAGAAATGCCCCTCGGGCACCTTGTCGTAGTCGGCGAAACCCACGGGCTTTTCGCCGCTCGGGTCGCCGGCCCTGGAGTTCACGTCTAGGCCGTCCATGCTCTTTTGAGGCGTCGTCATGTGCTGGTGGTTTGCGAAGGTGCGGACCGCGATGGATCCGACCGCTTCGATTCCGGCAGGACCCTGGCCCCGCGCAGGCCCTCCTGATCGACCACCTCCAGGAGCAAATGTCGACTCATTCACAAGTCGTCTTACCTCCTCGGACGTGACCAGGACACTTATCGATAGGTCAGCGTGGCACCATGCCGACGGTTGGCGACTCTATGGCGTGTCACCACTCAGCGGCAACACAATCCGCCGGACCCACCGTGATGTGTCGGCAACCGAACACCACTCTGTCAAGGGCGTACGAGCTGTCGCCGAGAAGTTTCGCGGGTGCGCGAAAGGGTTAAAGGGTTACGTTCGAGGCGAGTTGAGTGGCCCTGGCGAGGCCCCCTCGAACGCCTCCGGCCGGACCTCGCGAGCAAGGTCCGGCCGGATACGTGAGATTGACGTCAGTCGTTGACGACTCAGCCGAGCAGCGCGCTCAGCTCGAGGGTCTGGAGGCCGTGGGCCTCGGCGACGGGACCGTAAACGACCTGGCCGTCATGGGTGTTGAGGCCCAGAGCCAGCGCCGGGTCACGGCGCAGCGCCTCGACCCAGCCGAGGTTCGCGAGCTGCACGATGTAGGGCAGCGTGGCGTTGGTCAGCGCGTACGTGGAGGTGTTCGGCACCGCGCCCGGCATGTTGGCGACGCAGTAGAAGACCGAGTTGTGGACCTGGAAGGTCGGCTCGGCGTGAGTGGTCGGACGGGAGTCCTCGAAGCAGCCGCCCTGGTCGATCGCAATGTCGACAAGGACACTTCCGGGCTTCATCTTGGCGACGAGCTCGTTGGTGACCAGCTTCGGAGCCTTCGCACCCGGGATCAGCACGGCGCCGACGACGAGGTCGGCCTCGATGACGGCCTTCTCCAGCTCGTAGGCGTTGGAGACGATCGTCTTGATCTTCGTACCGAAGATCTTGTCGGCCTCGCGGAGCTTGTTGATGTCGCGGTCCAGCAGGGTCACGTGGAAGCCCATGCCGACGGCGATCTGCACGGCGTTCCAGCCGGAGACGCCACCGCCGATGACCACGCACTCGCCGGCGTGGGTGCCGGGGACCCCACCGGGGAGCACGCCGCGGCCGCCGACCGAGCGCATCAGGTGGTAGGCGCCGACCTGCGGGGCCAGCCGGCCCGCGACCTCGGACATCGGGGCGAGCAGCGGCAGGGCGCGGTTGGCCTGCTCGACCGTCTCGTAGGCGATGGCGGTGGTGCCGGACTCCAGGAGGGCGTCCGTGCACTCGCGGGAGGCCGCGAGGTGCAGGTAGGTGAAGAGGGTCTGGTCCTTGCGCAGGCGGTGGTACTCCTGCGCGATGGGCTCCTTGACCTTCAGCAGCAGGTCAGCGGTCGCCCAGACCTCGTCGGCGGTACCGAGGATCTCGGCGCCGGCGGACACGTACTCCGCGTCCGTGATCGAGGAACCCACACCGGCGTTCTCCTCGATGAAGACCTGGTGGCCGTTACGGACCAGCTCATGCACGCCGGCGGGCGTGATGGCGACCCGGAACTCGTTGTTCTTGACCTCGCGGGGGATGCCGACCTTCATCGTGGCTCACGGTCCTTGGCTCAGGGGATGTTTCGGAGTACTTCCATACAAACCCGTTCACAAGAACGCGCAACGGGATGCACCAGGGGATGACCTGGTGAAGCCAGTCTAATGAAGGATGAGCAGCTGTCTAGCCTTGCAAACGAATAATCTTAGTCGGAACTACTACGGATTTCGCAGGCCGCGGGGTCGTCCCCGAGCAATCTGTCCGCTGCGGACCTGTGCAGCCTCGCCGCCGCGGGATCACCCAGCCGGTCCAGCGTGTCCGCCAGCCGCACCTGCAGCGCGGCCTGAAGCCGCAGGTCCCCGGCCTTGCGCGCCAGCTCCACCGCGGCCCGGCAGGTGTGCAGCGATTCCTCGGGCCGCCCCGCGTACTCCTGGATCCGCGCCATCTCGCTCAACGCCTTTGCCTGGCCCGGGACATCGACCAGCTTCCGGTAGCCGGCCGAGGCCGCCCGCCAGCTCCGCAGCGCGTCCCCGTACCGGCCCGCGTACGTGTGTACGTTCCCCAGCCGCCCGTACAGCCGCGCCTCGTCCGCGCGCTCCCCCCGCGCGAGGGAGTGGGACAGGGCCCGGCCGAACCAGTCGCAGGCCCGATGCCAGTCGCCCAGCTCCTGGTACGCGCCTCCTACGGATTCCATCGCGCGGCCCGCCGCGTACGGGTCGTTCGCCGCCTTTCCGGCGTCCAGCGCGGCCCGGTAGCGCTCCAGCGCCTCCCGCGTCCGGCCGGTCCCGGCGTCCAGGTCGGCCAGGTTCAGCAGTGCGGCGGCCTGTTCCCGGTGCAGATCGCGCCGCTCGGCCACGTTCAGGACGAGCCGGTGCAGCCCGTACAGCTCGGGAGCGGCCCCGGCCGTGCCGCGGTGCTCGGAGAGGGCCCCCGCCAGGGCCGCCACGAACCGGCGGGCCAGGGTGTCCAGCTCCCCGTCGGCCACAGCCAGCGAGGCGGCCGCGGACAGTGCGGGCAGCCGGGTGTTCAGCCAGGTCTCCGCGGCCCGCCGGTCGGCGAAGCGCAGCGCGCGCGGCACCCCGTCGAGCTTCTCCGGCCCCCCGACGGCGTCGGGGCCGTCCTCGTCCGGTTCCGCCATGGCCCGGCAGGAGAGCAGCAGCCGTACGGTGCGCTCCAGCATCCGGGCCCGGGCGAGCTGGACCTCGGCGGGCCGCTCCTTGGCCTCCAGCAGGGCCTGGAGCAGGGGCGCGAGGCAGCCGGGGAGCTGGTACAGCCCGTCGCGGGCCGACCTCAGCAGGCCCAGCGCGGCGAACTCCTCCAGGATCGACTGCGCGGCGGCCACGGAGCAGCCGGCGAGGGCGGAGGCGACGTGGGAGTCGACGAGGCCGGCGGGGGCAAGCGGAAGCAGCCGCACGGTCCGCTGGGCGGGTTGCGGGAGGGATTCGTAGACGAGCCTGAAGGCCTTGGCGAGCGGGCCGCCGCCGGCGGCGGGCATCTCGTGGAGCTGCTTGCCCACGTCCGCCACGGAGGCCTTGGGCCGTGCGGCGAGCCAGCCGCCCGCGAGGGCCAGCGCGGCGGGCTGGCCGCCGCATTCCTCGGCCAGGGCTTCGGCCGCGCGCGGGTCGTTGGCGACGCGGATGTCGCCGATGCGCTGGACGAGCATCCGGACCGCCGAGGGGGTGTCGAGGCCGCCGAGGGTGCAGGGGCGGACATCCGGAATCCCGGTCAGGGGGCCCTCCGCGGTGACGACGACCAGGCACTCGGGGGTGTCCGGCAGCAGGGCGTCGACCTGGTGCGGATCGGAGGCGTCGTCGACGAGGAGGACGGCACGGCGGCCGGCCAGGGCCGTGCGCAGCGCCGAGCTGAGCTCGTCCTCGGCGGCGCCGGGCGGGGTGGGCTGCCCGAGCCCCTCCAGGAGGGTGCGGACGGCCCACTCGGTGGCGACGCTCTCGCCGGTGGGGGCGGTGAGCCGGACCTTGAACACCCCGTCGGGATAGTCGTCGGCGATCTCGCGCACCAGTGCTTCGGCGAGGGCGGTGCGGCCGGAGCCGGGGCGCCCGGCGACGAGCAGCACGCGGGCCCGTGGCGACTTGGCCTTGCGGCCGGAGAGGGTGTCGAGCCCGGTTCGCGCGATGTCCTCGCGGAGCTCTTTGAGCTCACGCCGCCGCCCGACGAAATCCGTCACGGATCCGCTCCTCTCGCTGCCTTCGGATTGCGAGCGTAGTTCACGGAGAGCGACGAACAGGGTGGAGCGCGGCGGACAAATCGCCCGATCGGATCAGCCGATAGCCCGTTTTTACGATGTCGGGGCGCACGGTGGGTGGGCGCGTGCGGCCCGGTCGGCCCGGCGCGGCGAAGTCCCCCGCCTCCCTTCCACCGTTCCCCGGGCGCGGCCCCGACCCGTCCTCGAACGCCGGACGGGCCGAAAGAGCGCCTCGATCGCCGGCGGGGCCGGCGATCGAGGCGCGCAATGGGGCTACGCCTCGTACGGGCGGGCCGGCCAGGGGGACTCGGCCGGCCGGAGGGAGGCCAGGGGCGGGTCGGCGGCAAGGGCCGCGGACAGGGCCAGGGCGCCCGTCACCAGCCCGGGGTTGCCCAGCTCGCCCGCCAGGATTCCCCGTACGAGATCGGGCAGCGCCACCCACCGCACCTCCATGTCCGCCTCCTCCGAACCGGACTCCGCGTACCGCTCTCCGTCCGCCTCGGAGACACCCCGCGCGAGGAAGATCCGGGTGGCCTCGTCCGAGCCGCCGGGGGACGCGTAGAAGTCGGCCAGCACCCGCCAGTCCTCGGCCTTGATGTGCGCCTCCTCGTACAGCTCGCGCTGGGCCCCGTGCAGCGGGTTCTCCCCCACGACGTCCAGCAGGCCCGCCGGGAGCTCCCACAGCCGTCGCCGCACCGGGTGGCGGTACTGGCTCAGCACCAGCACCCGCCCCGCCTCGTCCAGGGCCAGCACGCACACCGAACCGGGGTGCACCTGGTAATCGCGGCGGGCCACGGACCCGTCCGGCATCCGTACCCCGTCGGAGGCCACCGCCGTCTTCGCGCCCTGGAACGGCCGCTGTGTCGACACCGTCTCCCAGGATTCCGCCGTGTCCTTGATCTCCATGCCCCGAAGCCCTCCACAACGCGCGACAGCCGGGGTACGGATCTCCGTACCCCGGCTGTCTACGTTATGCGTTCGTACTGCTACTTCGCGGCCTGCTGCCGCTCCACGGCGGCCTTGACCAGGCCGGCGAACAGCGGGTGCGGGCGCGTGGGGCGCGAGCGCAGTTCCGGGTGGGCCTGGGTGGCCACCAGGTAGGGGTGGACCTCGCGCGGGTACTCGACGTACTCGACGAGCTTGTTGTCCGGGGAGGTGCCGGAGAAGACCAGACCGGCCTTCTTCTCCAGCTCACCGCGGTAGGCGTTGTTGACCTCGTAGCGGTGACGGTGGCGCTCGTCCACGTACGCCTGGTCGCCGTAGACCTCGCGCACGATGGAGCCCTCGGCGAGCTTCGCCGGGTACATGCCCAGGCGCATGGTGCCGCCCAGGTCGCCCGCGCCCTCGACGAAGGCCAGCTGCTCCTCCATCGTGGAGATCACCGGGTTCGCGGTGGAGGCGTCGAACTCGGTGGAGTTCGCGTCCTCGATGCCCGCCAGGTTGCGCGCGGCCTCGATGACCACGCACTGCAGGCCCAGGCACAGGCCGAGGAGCGGGATCTTGTTCTCGCGGGCGTAGGTGATCGCGCCGACCTTGCCGTTGACACCGCGGTCGCCGAAGCCGCCGGGCACGCAGATCGCGTCCACGTCGCCGAGCACCTCAGCGGCGCCCGCCGGCGTCTTGCAGTCGTCGGAGGCGACCCACTTGATCTCCACGCGGGCCTTGTTGGCGAAGCCGCCGGCGCGCAGCGCCTCGGTCACCGACAGGTAGGCGTCCGGCAGGTCGATGTACTTGCCGACGAGCGCGACCTTGACCTCGTGGTCGGGGTTGTGGACCCGGTCCAGCAGGTCCTCCCACACGGTCCAGTTGACGTCGCGGAACGGCAGGTCGAGCTTGCGCACGACATAGGCGTCCAGGCCCTCGGTGTGCAGGACCTTGGGGATGTCGTAGATCGACTTGGCGTCGATCGCGGCGACCACGGCCTCTTCGTCGACGTCGCACATCAGCGAGATCTTGCGCTTGATCGAGGTCGGAACCTCGCGGTCGGCGCGCAGCACGATCGCGTCGGGCTGGATGCCGATGTTGCGCAGCGCCGCGACCGAGTGCTGGGTCGGCTTCGTCTTCAGCTCGCCGGAGGGGCCGATGTAGGGCAGCAGCGAGATGTGCACGACGAAGACGTTGTCGCGGCCGACCTCGTGGCGGACCTGGCGGACGGTCTCCAGGAACGGCAGCGACTCGATGTCGCCGACCGTGCCGCCGACCTCCGTGATCACGACGTCGACGTCGTCGGTCGCCATGCGCCGGATGCGGTGCTTGATCTCGTTGGTGATGTGCGGGATGACCTGCACGGTGTCACCGAGGTACTCGCCGCGCCGCTCCTTGGCGATGACCTGCGAGTAGACCTGGCCGGTGGTGACGTTGGCCGAGCCGTCGAGGTCGACGTCGAGGAAACGCTCGTAGTGGCCGATGTCCAGGTCGGTCTCGGCGCCGTCGTTGGTGACGAACACCTCACCGTGCTGGAACGGGTTCATCGTGCCGGGGTCGACGTTCAGGTACGGGTCGAGCTTCTGCATCGTGACCCGCAGGCCGCGCGCCTTGAGCAGCGCACCCAGGCTCGAGGCCGTCAGGCCCTTGCCGAGGGAGGAAGCGACACCCCCGGTGACGAAGATGTGCTTGGTCGTCATGGATTTGGGCGGCATCGCCAAGAGGGGGCTCCCGTGGGTCGCGAGGTGAGGTGCGTCCGGCGCCTGCCACCGTCGATCCGGAGGGGTCTCAGGGGGCGCCGAAGCTGCGGTTTCGGGGCTCCTGATTCGCACAGGCAGACCACCGGTCCACGGGATACCAGCCTATCAGCGCCCGGAGCCGTCCGCCTCCGGGCACGCGGCGCGGGGGTCTTCCGCGGGCCCGGCGGAGGGTGGCAGGGGGACGTCGCGGCCCCGCGGCGGCCCTTCACCCGTTTGACCCAGCCACATTCTTCCGGGGCTAAAGGTGGTCACTAGGGTGCCGACATATCCTGCTCGGATATCGCACACATCGGGGCCGAGCAGTCCGTCGGACGGCCTAGCCGGGCCGGTATGCGGAATCATGGCTCACGCGGGGATGCCCACACACAGGTGACCGCGCACGCGCAATGTAAGCGCCCCTAGGGGCGGACGTGCCGTTCGACTGGAGATGCAACGTGTCCGGGCGCATCGAGGATTACGCATTGATCGGGGACATGCAGACCGCCGCACTGGTCTGCCGGGACGGGGCGGTGGACTGGATGTGTCTGCCACGTTTCGACTCCCATGCCGTGTTCGCGAGCATCCTCGGTACCGAGGATCACGGCTTCTGGCGGATCGGCCCGGCCTTCCCACCGGGAACCGAGCCGCCGCGCGCCACCCGCCGCCGCTACCGCGGCGACTCGCTGGTCCTGGAATCCGAGTGGGACACCCCGCGCGGAACGGTCCGGGTGATCGACTTCATGCCGCCCCGCGAGAACCACGCCCCGCAGCTGATCCGCATCGTGGAGGGCGTCAGCGGGCGCGTCCCGATGCGCTCGGCGCTGCGCATGCGGTTCAGCTACGGGCGGGTCGTGCCCTGGGTCCACAAGGTCGACGGGCGCACCGTGGCCGTGGCGGGCCCCGACTCGGTCTGGCTGGACACCGAGGCGCAGACGTACGGCAAGGACCTGACCACGTACTCCGACTTCACCGTCGGACCGGGCGACCGGATGGCCTTCAGCATCAGCTGGGAGCGCTCGCACCTCAGCGCGCCGGAGGCGCCGGACCCCGAGGCCGCGCTGGAGTCGACCACCGACTTCTGGCGCGAGTGGGTCGAGCAGTGCACGTACCACGGGCCCTACCGGGAGGCGGTGGTCCGCTCGCTGATCACCCTCAAGGCGCTCACGTACGGCCCCACGGGCGGGATCGTCGCCGCGCCGACCACCTCCCTGCCGGAGGAGATCGGCGGGGTCCGCAACTGGGACTACCGCTACACGTGGCTCCGGGACGCCGCGATCACCCTCTCCTCGCTGCTGCGCACCGGCTACCGCGAGGAGGCCCGCGCCTGGCGCGAGTGGCTGCTGCGCGCGGTGGCCGGCGACCCGGAGAACCTGCAGATCATGTACGGGATCGCGGGCGAGCGGGAGCTGGGCGAGACCGAGCTGGACTGGCTGCCTGGCTATGAGAATTCCCGTCCGGTCCGTGTCGGCAACGGCGCCGCCGGGCAGCTCCAGCTCGACGTGTACGGCGAGGTCACCGAGGCCCTGCACCTGGGGCACATGACCGGCCTGGCCCGCAGCGACTACGCCTCGCTGCTCCAGCTCAAGCTGATCCGCTACCTGGAGACGCACTGGGACCAGCCCGACGAGGGCATCTGGGAGGTGCGCGGACCGCGCCGGCACTTCGTGCACTCGAAGGTGATGGCCTGGGTCGCGGTGGACCGCACGATCAAGCTGATCGAGAGCGGGGACGCCGACGGACCCCTGGAGCGGTGGCGCGAACTGCGCGACGAGATCCACCAGGACGTGTGCGAGAAGGGCTACGACAAGGAGCGCAACACCTTCACCCAGTCGTACGGGTCGAAGGAGCTGGACGCCTCCCTGCTGCTGATTCCGCAGATGGGATTCCTGCCGCCCGACGACAAGCGGGTGATCGGCACCATCGAGGCGATCCAGCGCGAGCTGTCCACGACCGACGGCTTCATCCTGCGCTACCCGACGGCGGGCGAGGAAGCCGGCGTGGACGGTCTGGAGGGAGACGAGGGGGCGTTCCTGGCCTGTTCGTTCTGGATGGCCGACGACCTGGCGATGATCGGGCGGGTGGACGAGGCGCGGCGGCTCTTCGAGAAGCTGCTCTCGCTCCGCAACGACCTGGGCCTCCTGGCGGAGGAATGGGATCCCAAGCTCCAGCGCCAGGTCGGCAACTTCCCCCAGGCCTTCAGTCACGTCCCCCTGATCGACACGGCCCTGCGGCTGACGGCGAGCGGTGCGTACGGGGGCTGACTAACCTGGAGGGGTCGTAAGCTCCTCCGCCTCTCCCTGAAGGGGGTAGCCATGGCTCCCCTCTCGAAGGCGGGCACGGCACTCGCCGAGCTCCGCGAGGACCTGTCCGGAGCCGTCCTGACTCCGGACGGTCCGGGGTACGACGAGGCCCGCGCCCTCCACAACGGGATGATCGACCGCCGGCCGGCCGTGATCGCGCAGTGCGAGAGCCCGGTGGACGTGGTGACCGCCGTGCGCTTCGCACGGCGGCTCGACCTGCCGGTGGCGGTGCGCGGCGGCGGGCACAGCGTCGCCGGGATGTCCCTCAACGACGGCGGCCTCGTCGTGGACCTGCGCCGGATGCACGGGGTGACGGTCCATCCCGGGGCGTCGGCCGTCAGCGTCGAGGGCGGGGCCACGATGAGCCACCTGGACCGGGCCTGCGAGCCGTACGGGCTGGCGACCACCGGTGGGCGGGTCTCCACCACCGGGGTCGGCGGCTTCGTGCTGGGCGGCGGAACCGGGTGGCTGGACCGCAAGTTCGGCCTGGCGGTGGACAACCTGCTCGCCGTGGACCTGGTCACGGCCGACGGCGACATGGTGACGGCGACCGCGCAGGACCATCCGGAGCTGTTCTGGGGGCTGCACGGCGGGGGCGGGAACTTCGGCATCGCGACCTCCCTGACCCTGCGGCTGCACGAGCTGCCCTTCATGTCCCTGGCGTTCCTGCTGTACCTGCCGGAGCACGGGCCCGAGATGGTCCGTACGTACCGGGACGTCATGGAGTCCGGGCCGCGCGAGGCCGGCGGCGGCGCCATCTACCTGACCGGCCCTCCCGAGGAGTTCGTCCCGCCGCACCTGGTCGGCCGGCTGCTGGCGGGCGCGCTGATCACGTACGCGGGCCCGGAGGAGGAGCTGCGCGCGCTGGCCGCGCCACTGCTGGCGATCCCGCACGAGGCCGAGATGGTGACGGCCCTGCCCTACGCGGACCTCCAGTGCATGCTCGACGATCCGCCGGGCATGCGGAACTACTGGTCGGCCGAGTACCTGACCGGTATGCCCGACGAGTTCGTGGACGTGTTCTGCGCCCGCGCGGACTCCATGCCGGTGCCGAGCGGCACCCAGCACGTGGTGTGGCCCCAGGGCGGCGCGATCGCCGAGGGGCCGGCCGACTACCCGGTGCCGTTCCGCGGCGCCCCCTGGGCAGTACACCCGTTCGGCGCCTGGGAGGACCCGGCCGACGACGAACGCGTCCGCCAGTGGGTCAAGGACGTCCGCGCCGACGTGCGGCCGTGGAGCACGGGCGCGGTCTACCTCAACTTCACGGGCGACGAGGGCGGAGACCGGGTGGAAGCCGGCCTCGGATCCGACAACATGCGACGGCTGGGCCGGTTGAAGCGGGAGTACGACCCGGACAACGTCTTCCGCTTCAACCACAACATCAAGCCCACGTAGCCGCGGCGCCGTGTACCCGCGGGAGCGTGTGCCCCCGGGGCCGTGTGGCGCCCGGGCTCAGCTCAGGGCGGTGATGACCTCCTTCGCCGCCCGCTCCCCCTCGGTCGCCCCGCCTTCCATGAACCCCTGGAAGTCGTAGCTGCAGTGTTCACCGCCGAGGTGGATCCGGCCCTGCGCGGTGCCCTCGTACTTGGCGTACTTGTGCAGGTAGCCGGTGGGCCAGTACGAGTACGCGCCGAGCGCGTACGGATTGCGATGCCATGCCGACAGCTGGGCCCGCCCGGTCCAGGCCGCTTTGGTGCCGGGGAAGAACGCGTCGATCCCGGTGAGCATCCGGCCCGCGAGGGTGCGTACGTAGGGGTCGGAATCGGTGGCGAAGGGGCTGCCCGGAGTGAGCGAGACGGCCAGGCTGCCGCCGCCGTACTGGAGCAGGATGCCCCCGTTGCCCGGCTGGACCTTGGTGGTGTCCCAGGTCTGCTGGACCTCGGTGTCGGTGAAGCAGTCCCCGGCGGACACCCCCGGCCAGGGGCCGGTGCCGCGCCAGGGGCGGCTGGTGAACTGCATGTTGAGCTTGGTGCAGTAACCCATGCGGGCATCGCGCAGCAGGTTCTTCATCAGCGGGTCGAAGCCGGCGCCCGTGATGTCGATCCGCTGGAGGACCGGCAGCGGCAGGCACAGGATCGTGTGGTCGGCGACGACGGTCCGGGTGGCGCCCGCGTCGTTGAAGGTCAGCGTCTGGGTGCCGTCGGCGGAGACGCGTACGGCGAGCAGCTCGCGGCCCATGACGATCGAACCGGCGGGCAGGGCCTGGGCGATGGCGTTCGGCAGCCGGTCGTTGCCGCCGGTGATGTGGTAGCGCTCGTTGGACAGGCCCCAGACGTTGAAGTTGCCCGGGTTGGTCTGGTAGCCCATCAGCAGGACGAGCGCGAGGGCGGACTGCTGGTCGGTGTCGGCCCCGTACTCGACGTTGTACGCCACGTCGATGAAGCGGCCGAGCTGCGAGCCGTGTCCGCCGGGGATCCGGGTCTCGATCCACTCGTACAGGGTCATGTCGTCCAGGGCGGTACCGGCCGGGGTCGTGGAGTTCCAGGACACCTCGCCGGCTTCCTGGAGGTCGCGGCGCAGGGCCTGGTAGACGGCGTTGAAGTCCTCGTCGGCCTGGTCGCGCGGGTAGTACGTCCCGTTGAGCCAGAGGATCTCCTCGGCCCCGTTGGGCCCGCCGCCGAGGAAGTCCTCAACGGGGAGGTTGAAGCGGCGGCACAGTTCGAGGATCTTCTTGTGGCTGGTGTCGATCAGCTCGCCGCCGATCTCGGAGGTCTGCCCGTAGGCCCACAGGGAGCGCTGGGTCCACATCCGGCCGCCGACGCGGCTCGGGTTGGCCTCGTAAAGGGTGAAGGGGACGCCCGCGTCCTTGAGGGTGAGGGCGGCGGTCAGGCCCGAGATTCCGGCCCCGACGATCGCGACGCGGGCGGGGGCTACGGGCTTCTTCTCCGGCAGGGCCTCCACGGCGTAGGCGTTCGCGCCGGCAGAGGAGGCCAGGGCGGTGCCGAGGCCGAGCGCTGCGGCCCGGCCGAGGAGTTGGCGGCGGGTGGAGCCGCGGACCTCGGCGACGGGCAGGCCGAGGCGGCGGGCGGCGGCGTGTTCGGCGGCGAGCTGCCGGAGCGCGTGCATCAGGGGCGTACGGGCCATGGCGGTGGCTCCTTCTCAGACGTTCGCGGCGGAGGGGGCGGGCTCTTCGGTGCGTTCGGCCGCGTCCTCCAGGACGACGCGGCCGATGATCTCGTAGCGGGCGGGGGCCTTGAACTTCAGCCAGAGGCCGAGTCCCAGCCCGCCGAAGAAGACGGTCCCGACGATCCACGGGATCAGCGTGAAGAAGAACGAGTCGGCGGCCAGCCCGGCCGCCGTCTTCATGTTGACCAGCAGCAGGACGACCACGGCGGCCATGGCGATGCCGCCGATCAGCGGGGCCGTGAAGGTGCGGAACCAGTGCCGGTCCTCGGGGTGGTTCTTGCGGAAGTAGCCGATCACCGCGAAGGAGCACAGGGTCTGGACGATGAGGATCGCCATGGTGCCGAGGATCGCGAGCAGCGTGTAGAGGTGGGTGTACGGGTCCTGCCCGGTCAGCCAGAACAGCGCGACCAGGCCGGTGGCGATGGCCGTCTGCACCATGGAGGAGATGTACGGGGAGCCGTGCTTGGCGTGCGTACGGCCGAGTCCGGGGTGCAGGAAGCCCTCGCGGCCGATGGCGTAGAGGTAGCGGGCGGCGCACTGGTGGAAGGCCATGCCGCAGGCGAAGGAGCCGGTGAGCAGCAGCCACTGGAAGGCGTCCACGGCCCAGGCGCCGATGAAGGTCTGGGTGGGCGCGAAGAACAGGTCGAGGGGGCTCGCGGAGGCCGAGAGCTCCACCGACTTGGCGAGGCCGTTGCCCGCGATGGTCATCCAGGAGACGTAGATGTAGAAGAGGCCGACGCCGACGACGGAGATCAGGGTGGCCTTGGGGATGACCCGCTTCGGGTCGCGGGACTCCTCCCCGTACATGGCGGTGGACTCGAAGCCGACCCAGGACCAGAAGGCGAAGAAGAGGCCGAGTCCGGCGGAGGTTCCCGTGAAGGCGTTCTTCGGATTGACGGGCTCCAGCGGGATCCCGTCCGGGCCGCCGCCCGCGATCAGTACGGCGGTGGCGACGGCGAAGAGGACGGCGATCTCGGCCACGAGCATCACGCCCAGCGCTCTGGCCGTGAGGTTGATGTCGAAGTGCGCGAGGGCGGCGGTGACCGCGAGCATGGCGGCCGCGTAGACGATCCAGGGCAGGTCTATGCCGAGCTGGTCGTGGACGGTGGTCTTGGTGAAGTAGGAGAAGACGCCGACGATCGAGGCCTCGAAGACGATGTAGGCGAGGACCGCGAGCATGCCGGAGGCCATGCCGGCGATCCGGCCGAGGCCGTGCGAGATGTACCCGTAGAAGGCGCCGGCGGCGGTGATCCGCTTCGCCATGGCGACGTAGCCGACGGCGAAGACGGTCAGTACGGCGGTCGCGAAGAGGTAGCCGGCGGGGGCGCCGACGCCGTTGCCGAAGCCGACGGCGATGGGCAGGTTGCCGGTCATCGCGGTGATGGGAGCCGCGGTGGCGACGGCCATGAAGACGACACCGACCAGGCCCACCGAATTGGCCTTCAGCCGCTGGACCTGGGGTGCGCCGTCGGCCGTGCTGCTATCCGTGCTCATGGCTCCTCGTTCCTGTCGTGAGGGCGCTCACTCTCTCCTCGGGTGACGTACGCCACAATCGGCATTCAGTCCGATAATCTCCCTCTAGGGGCGACGAGTTGTCGGGCCGGACGGGGGGTAGACGGAGCCCCGTAACCGCTCGGTGATGTCCACGGAACAAGAGCCCCGGTAGCGTCCGCCATATGGACAATCAGGGCGGGATCACGGTTCAGCGGGCGCTGGAGCTGCCGGGGCTGCGCGGCGGGCTCCCGGAGGTGGTGGCCTGCGCCGACCGGCTCGGCCGGACCGTGCGCTGGGTGCACGCGGGCGAGGTCCCCAACATCGCCTCCCTGCTCAAGGGCGGCGAGCTGCTGCTGACCACCGGCCTCGGCCTCGGCACCCGCCCCGCCGAACAGCGCGCCTTCGTACGCCGCCTCGCCGACCGGGGCATCGCCGCGCTGGTCGTCGAGCTGGGACCCCGTTTCACCCGGCTGCCGGCGACCCTGGTGGAGACGGCCCGCGCGGTGGGCCTCCCGCTGGTCCAGCTCCACCGCGAGGTCCCCTTCGTGACCGTCACGGAGGAAGTCCACACCGAGATCGTCAACTGGCACTACTCCCTGCTCCAGCGCGCCGAGGAGGTCCACCGGCGCTGCACGGAAGCCCTGCTGGAGGGTGGCGGAATCCCCCAAGTCCTGCACATCCTGGCCGACTTCACGACGAACCCGGTCTTCCTGGAAACCCCCGACGGCCAGTTGCTGTACGCGGCGGGCCCGGCCTCCGGGGAGGCCGCGGCAGACCCGCTCCAGGTGTGGGAGGGCCTCCGCGGCCAACGCGCCACGGAGCCCTCCGCCAACGCCGTGGTGGTCGACGTCCCGGGCGGCGGCCGCGGCACCGGTTCGGTACGGGCCCGGCTGGTCCTGCTGGGCGTGTCCGCCCCGCTGCTGCCCGTGCACCGGATGGCGGCGGAGCGCACGGCCGGCGTACTGGCCGTCGTCCTGATGCAGGCCCGCCAGGAGGACGAGCTCGCGGCGCGCGGCCGCGGCGACTTCCTCACGGACCTCGCGGAGGGCCGGATCTCGGCGGAGGACGCCCCCGCCCAGGCCCGCGTACTGGGCTTCAAGCCGGGCCAGGGCCCGCTCCTTCCCATCGTCATGCGACTGTCCTCGGACTTGGCCCCCTCGGGGAACTGGGCGGTCCTGGCCCGCGCCGTCCTGGAGGAACTCGCCTCCGTCGGCGTACCGGTCCTCCTCGGCGTCCGCCCGGTCGAAGGCCGGGTCCCCCTCCTCGTCTCCCTCCGGTCCGACGCCGAGCGCGCCACGGTGGCGGACCGGGTCGCCGTGGCCCTGCGCACCGGCGTGGAGCGGGCCGGCCTGGACCGGGCGGGGGCCGCCCCGGCGGTGGTCGTCGGCGTCAGCGGCGGCTGGGCGGCGGTCTCGGCCGGCCTGCGCCATGCCGCCGAAACGGCCACCGCCGCACACGGGCTGCCGGCCCGACCCTGGTACGACGCCCGCCGCCTGGACATCGACCTGCTCCTTTGGCGGCTACGGGAACAGCCCGACCTGGCGGCCTTCGTGGACCGCGCGATCGGCGCCCTGCGCGTCCACGACACGGTCTCGCGGCCGCCGCTCCTGCCCACCCTGGAGACGTACCTGGCCCACGCGGGCCGCAAGGCGGAGACCGCGCGCGAGCTGCACCTGAACCGCCAGACCCTGTACAACCGCCTGGCCCGCATCTCGGAGCTCCTGGGCGCGGACCTGGACGACCCGGAGACGGTCCTCTCCCTGAGCCTGGCCCTCCGGGCCCGCCGCCACGTACCGTCCTGACCCGCCCGAGACACCCGACCGCCGCGCGGGCGGCCACGGCCGGTGAGATGGGCCCGGCCGGTGTGCGGACGGCCCAGCCGGCATGGCCCGGTGGGCGGGTGCGGCGGGTCGGCCCTGCGGGGCGAAGTCCCCTACCCGCCCTTCCACCGTTCCCCGGGCGCTGCCCGGACCCCGGTCCTCAAACGCCGGACGGGCTGAACAGACCCTGGGGCTTCAGCCCGACCAGGCGTCCCAGCTCGCTGGGTGCACAGCGCGCACATCCCGCCGGCCGCAGGCTAGCGGCGGCGGAGCGTCAGCTCGTCGTACACCGACAGGACCTGCGCCACCGTGTCGTCCTCCGACGGCCACGTCATCGCCTGCGCCCGCCCCGCCAGGGCCAGCGCTCCCCGCCGCCCGGGATCCCCGAGCAGCCCGGCCACCGCCGAGGCCAGCGCGCCCGCGTCCCCGTACGGCACGAGTACCCCCGCCTCTCCCACCAGCTCCGGCACACCGCCCACCGCCGTCGCCACCAACGGCACGCCCATCCGCAGAGCCTCCTGCGCCAGCGGCGACCGCGCCTCCCAGCGACTCGGAAGCACCGCGACATCGGCCGCGGCGAGCAGCCCTGCGGCATCCCGCCGCCGCCCGAGGAGTCGTACCGGCAGGCTCTCCGCCTGGATGCGCCGCGCGAGCTCGGCCCGCAGCGGGCCCTCTCCCGCGATCACCAGCAGCGGCATCGGGTCCAGCGTCCGCCACTCGCGGGCCGCGTCCAGCAGTACGGAGTACCCGCGCCGCGCCACCAGGCTGCCGACCGCGATCACCAACGGCCGTCCGATCGCGCCGAGTTCGGCCCGTACCTTGCCGTGATCCGGAGCACCTGAAGAACCCGAGGACACCGGTACCGCCACCGCCGCCAGCCGCGCGTCCCGCGCCCCCCTCAGCCGGGCCAGGTCCACCTGCGCCGAGGATCCGCCGAGGACGACCGCCGCCGCCCGGGCCACGTACCGCTCCAGCAGCAGGCTCAGGCGGCCTCCGCCGGGGCCGTGCCCGCCGGTGTGCCAGCTCACGACCAGCGGGACCCGCCGCCCGCGCAGGGCCAGCGCCGCGCGCATGCCCGCCCGTACGCCGTGCGCGTGCACCACGTCGGCCTCGACGCAGGCGGCCCGCAGGGCGCTCACCGCGTCCGGGGTGAACCGCGCCCCGGCGCCGGTGAAGTCGTATTCCCCCTCCGCCTCGACGGGCGCGCACACTGTGACCCGTACGCCGCGCGCGGCGAGCCCGGTGGCCAGGGACCGCACGTGTGCACCACCGCTCGCGCCGCCGAGCACTTGGACGGTGCGAAGGACGGGGACGGGTAGGGGGGCCGGGGAGCTGCTCACGGGCCGAAGCTCCAGGGTGAGGGAGGGAGGCAGGGACGTCGCCCAGAATGCCAGTCCGTACGCGCGTTCCGGGACCATACGGGTGCGGATCCCGTGTGGGATACCGTCCCGACCCCCCGATACTCACCCACACGGGCTAGCAGGGCGTCAGCATGCTGACTGGACAGTGGTCTACGCGGAACCCCGGGCCGCCGCCAGCAGCTCCTCCGCGTGGGCCCGCGCCGACGCCGAGTCCTCGTGGCCGGCCAGCATCCGCGACAGTTCGCGGATCCGGTCCTCGCCCTCCAGGACGGTGACACCGCTCCGGGTGACGGACCCGTCGCTGGTCTTCTCGACCAGCAGCTGCCGGTCCGCGAAGGCCGCCACCTGCGGCAGGTGCGTGACGACGACCACCTGCGCCGTCTCGGCCAACTTCGCGAGCCGCCGCCCGACCTCCACGGCCGCCTTGCCGCCGACGCCCGCGTCGACCTCGTCGAAGAGGTAGGTCGGTACCGGGTCTGAGCCCGCGAAGACGACCTCGACGGCGAGCATCACCCGGGACAGCTCTCCGCCCGAGGCGCCCTTGGCGATCGGCCGGGGCTGGGCGCCGGGGTGCGGGGCGAGCAGCAGTTCGACCTCGTCGACGCCCGAGGGCCCGTACGCGACGAGCCGGCCGCCGACCTCGACCCCCTCGGGGTCCTCGGTCTGCCGGACGTCGATGGTGACTCGTGCGTGCGGCATCGCCAGGGAGGCCAGCTCCTCGGTGACCGCCGACGCGAACCGGGTCGCCGCCTCGTTCCGAGCGTCGGTCAACGCCTGCGCCAGTGCGGAGAGTTCCATCCGCAGCCCGTCGCGCTCGGCGGTCAGCTCCCCGATCCGCTCGTCGTCGCCGTCCAGCTCCAGCAGCCGTACGGAGCCCCGTTCGGCCCATTCCAGCACCGACGCCACGCCGTTCTCGGCGGAGCCGTACTTCCTGACCAGCTGGGTCAGCGCCGCCCGGCGCTCCTCCACGGCCGCCAGCCGCAGCGGGTCGGCGTCCAAGTGGTCGGCGTAACCGGCGAGTTCCCCGGCCACGTCCCCGAGCAGGATGCCCAGCTCCCCGATCCGCTCGGCGAGCGCGCCCAGCGCCGGGTCGTGGGAGCGTACGGATTCCAGTGCGCGGTGCGCCCCGGCGACGAGCGCGCCCGCGTCGACGCCCTCCGGGTCCTCGACGTTGCCGGCGAGGGCCGCGTGCGCGACCTGTGCGGCCGAGGACAGGGATTCGGCGTGGCCGAGGCGCTCCGCCTCCGCCGCCAGCTCGGTGTCCTCACCGGGGACCGGCTCCACGGCGGCGATCTCGTCGAGCCCGAAGCGCAGCAGGTCGGCCTCCTGGGCGCGTTCCCGGGCCCTGGTGGTGATCTCCTCCAGCTCTCCGGCGACGGCGCGCAGCCTGCGGTGGGCCCCGGCGTACTTCTCCAGCGGGACGGCGACCGCGTCGCCCGCGTACCGGTCGAGGGCCTGGCGCTGGCGGGCCGGCCGGAGCAGGCCCTGCTGGTCGGTCTGGCCGTGGACGGCGACGAGGTCTTCGCCGAGTTCGGCGAGCAGTCCGACGGGCACGGAGCGGCCGCCGACGTGGGCCCGCGAGCGGCCCTCGGCGGAAACGGTCCGGCTGATCAGCAGGGCGCCGTCGTCGAGCTCGGCGCCGGCTTCCTCGGCGCGCAGCGCCGCGGGGGCGTCCGGGCGCATGACGATGCGCCCTTCGACCACTGCCGCCTTGGCCCCGATCCGCACCAGGGCGGGGTCGGCGCGTCCGCCGAGCAGCAGCCCGAGGCTGGTGACGACCATGGTCTTGCCCGCGCCGGTCTCGCCGGTCACCGCGGTGAAACCGGGTGACAGCTCGACCACAGCGTCGTCGATGACCCCGAGCGACCGTATCCGCATCTCCTCAAGCACGGGACGACGATACCGAGGTTTCATGGGTGCCATGTGACGTCACCCGCCCAGAGCCGCTCGAACAATCATGCTATTTACGTACGCACGGTGCACCGACCCGGAACTGTCAGCCCCCACCGGGTTAGTGCGGGGCTCCACGCCACCCCGACACCGGCAGCGCGAACTTCGCGACGAGCCGGTCCGTGAACGACGCGTGGTGCAGCCGGGCGAGCCGCACCGGCACCGCCCCCCGCCGGACCTCCACGCGGGCCCCGGCCGGCAGCTCCACCGTCCGCCGCCCGTCGCACCAGAGCACCCCCTGCGGGGTCCCCGGCTGCACCTCCACCGCCAGCACCGAGTCCGGGGAGGTCACGAGCGGCTTCGCGAACAGCGCGTGCGCGCTGATCGGCACCATCAGCAGCGCCTCCACCTCCGGCCACACCACCGGCCCGCCGGCCGAGAAGGCGTACGCCGTGGAGCCCGTCGGCGTCGCGCAGACGATCCCGTCGCATCCGAAGCCGGACACCGGGCGCCCGTCGATCTCCAGGACCACCTCCAGCATCCGCTCCGGGGACACCTTCTGGACGGCCGCCTCGTTGAGCGCCCAGTCCCGGTGCACCACGTCCCCGTTGGTCCGCACGATCACGTCGAGGGTCATCCGCTCCTCGACCTCGTAGTCACGCGTCACGACCCGGTTCACGACCTTGTCCAGGTCGTCCCGCTCCGCCTCCGCGAGGAAGCCCACCCGGCCCAGGTTGACGCCGAGCATCGGCACCCCCGAGCCGCGCGCGAACTCCGCGCCGCGCAGCAGCGTCCCGTCCCCGCCCAGTACGATCAGCAGCTCGCACCCGTCGAGCACCTCCGGCGTGCACTCGGACTCGGCAACCAGCTCCACCTCGGGCGGCAGCGGCAGGTCCACCGCCTCGTGTCGCAGCACGCGTACGCCCAGACCACTGCGCAGCAGCCCCTGGACCACCAGCTCGGCGCTGCGGATGGCCGCCGGCCGCCCGGTGTGCGCGAGCAGGAATACGGTCCGCTCCCCTGAATCCCCCGACTGCGCCGGGTCCCCCGAAAGATCGCTCACTGCGGCCCCTCCGCCACTGCACGGTCAACATCCGCCGGGTCGAGGACCGGTGCCCCCGCCCGCAGCCACAGAAAATACTCGACGTTGCCCGAGGGGCCCGGAAGCGGGCTCGCGGTCACCCCGACCACGCCGAGGCCCAGCTTCCACGCCTGCGCCGCGACGTCCCGCACGGCCCCGGCCCGCAGCTCCGTGCTGCGTACCACGCCACCGCTGCCGAGCCGGTCCTTGCCGACCTCGAACTGCGGCTTGACCATCAGCACCAGATCGGCTTCGGGCGCGCAGCAGCGTACGAGCGCGGGCAGCACCAGCCCGATGGAGATGAAGGAGAGGTCACCGACGACCAGGTCGACCGGGATCCCGTCGATCAGCTCCACCGTCAGCTCGCGCACGTTGGTGCGGTCCTTGACGGTGACCCGGTCATCGCTCTGCAGTGACCAGGCGAGCTGCCCGTAGCCGACGTCGACGGCCATCACGTGGGCCGCTCCGGCGCGCAGCAGCACGTCGGTGAAACCACCGGTCGAGGCTCCCGCGTCCAGCGCCCGGCGGCCCTCCACGCGCAGCCCCTGGGGCTGGAAGGCCGCGAGGGCCCCCGCCAGTTTGTGGCCGCCCCGGGAGACGTAGTCGGGGTCGTCGTCGTCCTTGAGTACGACGAGTGCCGCGCTGGTCTCGACCTGGGTGGCCGGCTTCGTCGCCGTGTTGCCGCCCACGGTCACCCGGCCGGCGGCGATCAGCTCCGAGGCGTGCTCGCGCGAGCGGGCCATGCTGCGGCGCACCAGTTCGGCGTCCAGGCGGCGGCGTGCCACTCCTGCCACGTTCGGTTCAGCTCCTGTTTTCGTCACTACGGGGACCGGCGGGCGCGTCCAGCGCGGTCAGCGCGGAGCGCAGCCCCCTGTGCACATCCTCGTACACCTCGAGGTGTCCCTCCGCCGGGAGGTGGTCCACGTCGGCCAGCCGATCCAGTGCGGCGTCCGCCCCGGCGTGCCCGGTGGGGGCGCGTACGACGCCCAGCGCGACCGGCCCGGCGGGCGCGGCCGGGTCTCCGTCCGGGTCCTGGGCCGTGTCGGGCGCTTCTTCGCTCATGCCCCGACGCTACCCCGTAGCCCGCCCGCGACCACGCGTGGCTCTGCGGTACGGTCGGGATCACGATGGCTACGATCGAGGAGTGCCGTGCGGCACTCGACCAACTCTCCGACAACCTGGCGCGGGCCGAAGGCGACGTGCGCGGTGCGACCGCGCTCGACCGCTCGCTGAGCTGCCACATCACCGACCTGGACCGGACGTTCACGGGCCGCCTCGACGGAGGCCGGATCCGGGTGGACGCGCTGGCCCCCGGGCCGCCGGCCGCCAAGGCCGAGATCCGGCTCGCGATGACCGGCGACGACCTGGTCTCCCTGGTCGCGGGCGACCTCAAGTTCCCCAAGGCCTGGGCCTCCGGCCGCATCCGACTGGAAGCCGGCTTCCGCGACCTCCTGCGCCTCAAGAGCCTCCTCTAGTGCTGTGGCCGGAAAGGTTTGCCGGGTCGCGGTGTCTGGTGCGGTGCATCGCAAGGCGGAGGACCACGACCCGTACTGGACGTACCGGCGTGGTCCGACAACGCAGGGGGCACCTCCCAGCGGTAGCTGGGGGAGAGGTGCCGTGCCGGGCGCCGCGACGCGGTGAACCTTTCCGGTCACAGCACTAGCGCTTCCGGGGGCGTGATCAGCCCCGCCCGGGGGCCGGCGGTAGCCGGGGGAGTTCGAGGCGCGGGGTCCGGGGCCGAGCCCCGGGAAGCGGCGCCGCACCCGGCTACTGCGCGCGCGCCACGGCCCGCGCCACCCGCGCCGCCGGAATGACCAGCGGCGTCCCGGTCTCCGGGTCCTCGATGATCTGGCACCGCAGCCCGAACACCCGCTCCACCAGCTCCACCGTGACCACCTCGGCCGGCGGCCCTTCGGCCACGACCTTCCCGTCCCGCATCGCGATCAGGTGCGTGGCGTAGCGTGCCGCGTGGTTCAGGTCGTGCAGGACGGCGACCAGCGTCCGCCCCTGCTCCTCGTGGAGCTCCGCGCAGAGGTTCAGCACGTCGATCTGGTGCTGGATGTCCAGATAGGTCGTCGGCTCGTCCAGCAGCAGCAGCGGCGTCTGCTGCGCCAGCGCCATCGCGATCCACACGCGCTGCCGCTGACCGCCCGACAGCTCGTCCACCGCCCGGTCCGCGAGCTCGGCGACCCCGGTGGAGAGCATCGACTCGTTCACGATCCGCTCGTCCTCGCCCGACCACTGGCGCAACAGCCCCTGGTGCGGATAACGGCCCCGCGACACCAGGTCCGACACCGTGATCCCGTCCGGCGCGATCGAGGACTGCGGCAGCAGGCCCAGCGTCTTGGCCACCTTCTTCGCCGGCATCGACCCGATGGCGTGACCGTCCAGCAGTACCCGCCCCCGCGAGGGCTTCAGCATCCGCGACAGGGCACGCAGCAGGGTGGACTTGCCGCAGGCGTTGGGGCCGACGATCACGGTGAAGGAGTTGTCCGGGATCTCCACCGACAGGTCCTCGGCGATGACCCGCTGGTCGTAGCCGAGGGTCACGTTCTCCGCGGTCAGCCGCTGCACTTGCCTGCTCCTCTGGTTGCTCATACCCCTCTGGTTCCTCATATGCGGCCCGCCTTGCGTTCGGTGACGAGCAGCCACAGCAGGTAGACGCCGCCGACCAGACCCGTCACCACCCCCACCGGCAACTGGTCGGCGCCGAAGGCCCGCTGCGAGGCCCAGTCGGACACCAGCAGCAGGAGTGCGCCCATCAGGGCGCCGGTCAGCAGGCTCGCTCCGGGCGACCGGGTCAGCCGGCGTGCGAGCTGCGGCGCGGCCAGCGCGACGAAGGTGATCGGCCCGGCCGCGGCGCTGGCCGCGGTGGTGAGCAGGATCGCCGCCACCATCAGCAGCAGCCGGGTCCGCTCCACCCGCACCCCGACGGCGTACGCCGCGTCGTCGCCCATCTCGATCATCCGCAGCGCCCGGCTCTGGCCGAGGACCAGCGGGAACAGCACCGCGCAGCTCGCGAGCAGGGGCCAGACCTGCGCCCAGTCCCGGCCGGCCAGCGAGCCGGTCAGCCAGACCATCGCGCTGGTGGCCTCGACGAGCTGCGCCTTCGTCAGCAGGTACTGGATGACGGCGATCAGCATCGCGGAGGTGCCGATGCCGACGAGGACCAGCCGGTAGCCGTGGATGCCTTTCTTGTAGGCGAGCAGGTACACGGCGAACCCGGCCACCACTCCGCCCACCAGCGCCCCGGCGGCCACCTGGCCGGCGCCTCCGTTGAACAGCACGATGACGGTCAGCGCGCCGACGGCCGATCCGTAGCCGAAGCCGAGCACGTCCGGGGATCCGAGCGGATTGCGCGAGACGGACTGGAAGACGGCGCCGGACATGCCGAGGGCCGCCCCCACCAGGACGGCGACCAGGACCCGCGGCAGCCGCAGGTCGTTGATGATGAACTCGTGCGCGGGCGTGCCGTTGCCCAGCAGGGTCCGTACGACGTCCCACGGGGCGATGTCGAAGTCGCCGGTGCCGATGAGCAGGACGGCCGTCGCCAGTACGAGCACCAGGAGCAGTACCCCCACGCCCAGCGCGCGCCGCTCCACGCGCAGCGACATCCCGCCGGGCAGGCGTAGCGGCCGGGGCCCGGTCCGGCCCGTGCGCGCCCTGGCGGGTGCGTCGGTCACTGTCACAGCTGGGCCATCCTCTTGCGACGGACGAGGTAGATGAAGACGGGTCCGCCGATGAGCGCGGTGACGATGCCGACCTGGAGTTCGGCGGGCCGGGTGACGACCCGGCCGATGACGTCGGCGCCGAGCAGCAGGACGGGGGAGAGCACCGCCGAGTAGGCGAGCACCCAGCGCACGTCCGGACCGGTGAAGAACCGTACGAGGTGCGGGATCATCAGGCCGACGAAGACGATCGGCCCACAGGCGGCGGTCGCGGCCCCGCACAGCAGGGTGATGGCGATCACCGCGCCGATCCGGGTCCGCGTCAGGTTCGCGCCGAGTGCCCGTGCCGTGTCGTCGCCCATGGCCATGGCGTTGAGCGGCCGGCCCAGGCAGAGCGCGAGGACGGCGCCGACCAGCAGGAAGGGCGCCACTTGCCGGACGGTCTCCATGTTCGCGGAGGCCAGCGAGCCGACGGTCCAGAAGCGGAGCTTGTCCAGCGCCTTGCTGTCCATCAGCTGGACGGCGTTGATGTACCCGACCAGGGCCGCGCTGGCGGCCGTACCGGCGAGTGCCAGGCGCACGGGGGTGGCGCTGCGGCTGCCGCCGAGCACGTACACGACCACGGAGACGACGGCGGCGCCGAGGAAGGCCCACCACACGAACTCGCTCAGCGAGGAGGCCCCGAAGAAGCTGATGGCCGATACGACGGCGGCCGCGGCCCCCGCGTTGACCCCGAGGACGCCGGGCTCGGCCAGCGGGTTGCGGGTCAGTGCCTGCATCACGGCGCCGGACAGCCCGAGGCCGAGGCCGACGAGCATCCCGAGGAGGGTGCGCGGGACCCGCAGGTCCCGCACCACGACGTCGGAGCTCGTCCCGGAGTAGTGGAACAGGCCGTGCCAGACCTCGTGGAGGGGCATCTGCTTGGCGCCGACGGCGATGCTCGCCACCGCGATCAGCGCGAGCACGCCGAAGGCGGCGAGCAGACCGGCGGCTCGCGCGCCGTGACGCGAGCGGGTGGCGGCGACGGGCGCCGCGCTCAGTTCGGGGGGACTCTCGACCAACACAAAAGTTAGGCTAGCCTACCCTCTGCCGTGCTCAGGCCCCCCGAAGGGCCCTTCGTCCGGGCCCTTGGTCCCGCCGACCCGGCCGACCAGGACCGGCCCCGACCAGCGAATACCCGGCGCCGGCCCGCCGACAGCGGGTCAACGGGCCGGCACGACCGGCCCGCACAGCCCGCACAGCCCTGACATCCCCCTACAGCCCCAGCCGGGCCAACGCCTTCCCCGCGTCCAGCCCGCACGAGCCGTCCCCCGCCTGCGTCCAGGCCGCCGCGCACAGCGCCCGCAGCCCGTCGACCGCGTCGAGCTCGAGCGGTCCGCCGTCGTCACCGCGCAGCTCCAGTACGCCGTCCAGCGCGACCGCGCTCCAGCCCCCGCAGCGGAACCCGCCCCCGTCGGCCGCGACCACGTCCGGCTGCCCGGTCAGCAGCCCGCGCAGGTCGCGGTCCACGTACGTCGGCCGGTACTTCGGCTCGGCCCGCAGCAGCTGCGCCCCGTCCGTCACCCCGGTCAGTACCAGCAGCGAGTCCACGTCCCCGTTGAAGGCGCCCTCGATGTCCGTGTCCAGCCGGTCTCCGACCACCAGCGGCCGCTTCGCGCCGGTCCGCAGCACGGTCTCGCGGTGCATCGGGGGCAGCGGCTTGCCCGCCACCTGGGGTTCGGCGCCCGTGGCGATCCGTACGACCTCCACGGCGGCCCCGTTGCCCGGCGCGATCCCCCGCGGCCCCGGAATCGTCAGGTCGGTGTTCGAGGCGTACCACGGCACCCCGCGGTTGATCGCGTACGAGGCCTCCGCGAACCGGCCCCACGGCAGATCGGGGCCCCCGTACCCCTGGACCACCGCGGCGAGGCCCTCCTCCTCGGCGGAGTCCACCGGCACCAGCCCGCGTTCGCGCAGCGCGACCCGCAGTCCCTCGCCGCCGATCACCAGCACCTTCGACCCGGGCTCCACCTGCTCGGCGATGAGCCGGGCCACCGCCTGCGCGGAGGTGATCACCTCGCCGGCCTCCGTCGGGATCCCCAGCTCGCTCAGGTGCTCCGCGACCGCGTCCGGGGTGCGCAGCGCGTTGTTCGTGACGTACGCCAGGTGCATCCCGTCGGACCGCGCGGCGGCGAGTGAGTCCACGGCGTGCGCGATGGCCTCCCCGCCCGCGTACACCACCCCGTCGAGGTCCAGCAGGGCCGTGTCGTACGCCTGGTGCAGACTCCGCTCGCTGCCCGCGGGAATGGTCCTGCTCTGCCGGGTCATGGTGTCCGCTCCTCCTGGGTCCCTCCCGGCATGCGCCGGGGGAGATCGATCTTGTCCGGTTTCCGTACTCCCCCGATCATCCCGCATGGCGAGACGCGTCTTACGATTCATCAATGACCACATCTGGTACCGCGGACCACGGACTGCGCCTGATCCCGTTCCACGGCCTGCGCTACGTCCCCGAGCGCGTCGGCAGTCTGGCCGCCGTGACCTCGCCGCCGTACGACGTGGTCGTGCGCCCCGACGGACTCAACCACCTGGAGTCCGCCGACCCGCACAACATCGTCCGCCTGATCCTCCCTCAGGCCGACACCCCCGCCGCCCGCAACCAGCAGGCGGCGCACACCCTGCGCGACTGGCTCGCCGAGGGCATCCTCAGCGCCGACCCGGAGCCCGCCCTCTACGTCTACGAGCAGCGCAAGGGCGAGCTGCTCCAGCGCGGGGTCATCGGGGCCCTGGCCCTCTCCGCCGCCGACGCCGGGATCGTCCTCCCCCACGAGGACGTCATGCCCCACGTGGTCACCGACCGCGCCGGCCTGATGCGCGCCACCTCGGCCAACCTCGAACCGCTCCTCCTCACTTACCTCGGCGACGATCCGGCGGTGGGCGCGGCGGCGGTCGTCGAACGCACCGCCCGGTGCACGCCGCTGTTCTCCACCACCACCGAGGACGGCTTCCAGCACCGGCTTTGGGCCATCACGGACCCCGCCGACCTGGCGGCGATCACCGCCGACCTGGGCGACCGGCAGGCCCTCATCGCCGACGGCCACCACCGCTGGGCGACGTACCTGCGCCTCCAGGAGGAGCACGACTCCCCCACCCCCTGGGACTTCGGCCTGGTCCTCCTCGTCGACACCGCCCGCTACCCACTGCAGGTCCGCGCGATCCACCGGCTGCTCCGACGCCTGGCACCCGCCGAGGCCCTGGCCGCCCTCGACGGCCGCTTCGGCGTCCGCACGGTCGACGGGCCGCTGCCCGCCGCCATGGAGGCCCTGGCCGAGGCCGCGGAGCTCGGCAACGCCTTCCTCCTCACCGGCGACGGCACCTTCCACCTGGTCACCGACCCCGAGCCGACCCTGATCGAGCGCACGGTCCGCGGCGACCGCCCCGAGGCCTGGCGCCGGCTGGACGCCACGGTCCTGCACGCGACCCTGCTGGACACGCTCTGGGCCGTCCCCGACTCCGCCGACCAGATCTCGTACATCCACGACACCGAAGCGACCGTCGAGATGGCGGAGCGCCTCGGCGGCACCGCCGTCCTGCTGCACCCGGTACGCGAGTCGGTCGTACGTGAGCTGGCCCGCCAGGGCGTGACAATGCCCCGCAAGTCCACCTCTTTCGGCCCGAAGCCGGCCACCGGCCTGGTCCTGCGCAGCCTGGACTGACGGCCCGGACAACAAAAAAGGGCGGTACCCCCATCGGGGGTACCGCCCTTTTCAGTTCACTCAGCCCTGGTCGCGGGCCCCGGCCTCGTCGCGGCCGTCCTCGTCCTCGTCCTCGTCGAGAACGACGACCTCGTCGGTGACGTCGACATCGGCGTCAGGGTCGCCCTCGTACTCGTCGTCGTCCTCGTCGTAGTACTCGGCCTGGTCGGAGGCGCGCTCGGCCGCCACGACCTCCGGGTCGTCGTCCTCGTCGTCCTCGTCGTCGAAGTCGTCCTCGACATCGCGGTCCTCGACGTCGCGGTCCTCGACATCGGCGTCCTCGTCGTCAGCGGCGGAGGCGTCGACGAACTCGACACCGTCCAGCTCGGCGAGACGGTCGGAGGCGTCCGTGGCCCCGTCCTTGTCGGCCTCGAGGGTCTTGGCGAACCACTCGCGCGCCTCGTCCTCACGGCCGGCCGCCAGCAGGGCGTCCGCGTAGGCGTAGCGCAGACGCGCGGTCCACGGCTGCACGGAGTTGGAGGCCAGCTCCGGGCTCTGCAAGGTCACGATGGCGGCGTCGAGCTGGTCCATGTCCCGCCGGGCACCGGCCGCGACGAGTCGCATCTCGACCTGGCCGGCCTTGTCCAGCTTCTGCACCTCGGGCTCGCCGGCCATGGCCAGTGCCCGCTCCGGACGGCCGAGGCCGCGCTCGCAGTCGGCGATGACGGGCCACAGCTCGACCGAACCGGTCATCCGCTTGGCGGCGCGGAACTCCGCGATCGCCTCGGCGTACTTCTGCGTGGCGTAGGCGGCGAAGCCGGCAGCCTCGCGCACGGCGGCGACACGGGAGGCCAGACGCAGGGCGATGCGCGAGTACGCGTACGCCTGTTCCGGGTCCTCGTCGATCAGCCGGGCCACCATGACCAGGTTCTTGGAGACTTCCTCGGCCAGCCCCTTGGGCAGGCTCAGGAGCTCCTGGCGAACGTCGGAGTCGATCTCGAAACCGGTGATGTCGTCGTCGATCGGAAGCCGCTTGACCGGCTCCCGGTCCGCACGGAAGTCGCGGTCGCCACCCCGGTCGTCACGACCACGGAACCCACCACGGTCGCCACCCCGGTCATCGCGACGCGGGTACGAGGGGCGGTCGCCGCCACGGTCGTCACGACCGCCGCGGAACCCACCACGGTCGTCATCGCGACGGGGGTACGAGGGACGCTCGCCACCCCGGTCGTCACGAGGCGGGAAGGACGGGCGGTCGCCACGGTCGTTACCGCGGAAGCCACCACCGGAGGGGCGGTCACCGCGGTCGTTCCCACGGAAGCCACCACCGGTGGGACGGTCCCCACCACGGTCGTCACGACGCGGGAAGGACGGCCGGTCGCCGCCGCGGTCGTCACGACGCGGGTACGAGGGACGGTCACCGCGGTCGTTGCCGCGGAAGCCACCACCGGTGGGACGGTCCCCACCACGGTCATCGCGACGCGGGTACGACGGACGGTCACCGCCGCCAGCGGGGCGGTCACCGCCCCGGTCGTCACGACGCGGGAAGGACGGACGGTCACCGCCACCAGTGGGACGGTCTCCACGGTCGTCGCGACGCGGGTACGAGGGGCGGTCGCCGCCACGGTCGTCACGACCGCCGCGGAACCCACCACGGTCGTCGTCACGACGCGGGTACGAGGGACGGTCGCCACGGTCGTTGCCGCGGAAGCCGCCACCGGTGGGACGGTCCCCACCACGGTCATCGCGACGCGGGTACGACGGACGGTCACCGCCACCAGTGGGACGGTCTCCACGGTCGTCACGACGCGGGAAGGACGGACGATCGCCGCGGTCGTTACCGCGGAAGCCACCACCGGACGGGCGGTCGCCACGGTCGTTACCGCGGAAGCCACCACCAGAGGGACGGTCACCGCGGTCGTTACCGCGGAAGCCACCACCAGAGGGACGGTCCCCACGGTCGTTGCCGCGGAAGCCACCACCGGTGGGACGGTCCCCACCACGGTCATCGCGACGCGGGAACGAGGGACGGTCGCCACCACGGTCGTCATCGCGACGGGGGTACGAGGGACGGTCACCGCGGTCGTTACCGCGGAAGCCACCACCAGAGGGACGGTCGCCACGGTCGTTGCCGCGGAAGCCACCACCGGTGGGGCGGTCGCCGCCACGGTCATCGCGACGCGGGTACGACGGACGGTCACCGCCACCAGTGGGACGGTCTCCACGGTCGTCACGACGCGGGAAGGAGGGACGGTCCCCGCGGTCGTTCCCACGGAAGCCACCACCAGAGGGGCGGTCGCCGCCACGGTCGTCACGACGAGGGTACGACGGACGGTCGCCGCCGCCGGCGGGACGGCCACCACGGTCATCGCGGCGGAAGCCACCACCGGAAGGGCGGTCGCCACCACCGGTGGGACGGTCGCCGCCACGGTCATCGCGACGCGGGTACGACGGACGGTCGCCGCCGCCGCCGGCGGGACGGCCACCACGGTCATCGCGGCGGAAGCCACCGCCAGAGGGGCGGTCGCCGCCACCGGTGGGACGGTCACCGCGATCATCGCGGCGGAACGGCGGACGCTCGCCGCCACGGTCGTCACGGCCCCCGCGGTAGCCGCCCCTGTCACCGCCGTCGTTGCGCCGAGGCTCGCGCTCCGGACGATCGTCGGGAGAGTTGGACATGGGTGTGACTCCTGTCTTCGGGGTACCGCTAGTCATTCTTGCGCAACCAACCCATGGCCGCGCTTCGGCGTAAAGCTGTGAAAACAAAAAAGGACCCCTGGTCCAGCGTTGAACGCTGGACCAGGGGTCCTTTGAAAAATTGTTCGGCGGCGTCCTACTCTCCCACAGGGTCCCCCCTGCAGTACCATCGGCGCTGAAAGGCTTAGCTTCCGGGTTCGGAATGTAACCGGGCGTTTCCCTAACGCTATGACCACCGAAACCCTAATCGGTTTCGAGCGAACAAGCACACTTTATAGTTATGTTCTAGCTCTAGAAACCAGCAACCGTTCGTTGCTTCAGAACTAACACAGTGGACGCGAGCAACTGAGGACAAGCCCTCGGCCTATTAGTACCAGTCAGCTCCACCCGTTACCGGGCTTCCACATCTGGCCTATCAACCCAGTCGTCTACTGGGAGCCTT
>NZ_JAPNLJ010000052.1 GCF_026627445.1 Streptomyces sp. H27-H1 | reverse complement strand
CCACCGCGGGGCAGGAACGGCTCCAGCCGCTCCCACTCCGCGTTCGTCAGATCTCCCCGCCCCACCATGCTGACCAGCCTGAACCAGACAGCATGATCACGTCAGGAGATCCAGGAAACAGAACCTAGGCCGTCTCTTTCGGGGCGGGCCTGGCCCCGCGGACCGCCGCGAGGGCGGCGGCCACGCTCGCCTCGATGTCCCGGACCGGGTAGAAGACCTCGCGGACGGTGCGCTCGCGGTCCACGACCAGCGTCAGGCGCTTCAGCCGGCTGACGCCCCCCGCCCGGAACGTCGGCAGCCGCAGCGCCGCCACGAGCCCGAGTTCCGCGTCCGACAGGAGCGGAAAGCGGAGTCCCTCCGCCTCAGCGAACTCCCGCTGCTCGTCCGGTCGCTGGGTCGACACCCCGTGCACCGTCGCGCCCGCCGCCGTGAACTGGGCCAGCTGGTCCCGGTACGTGCACGATTCCAGGGTGCATCCCCGGGCCCCGGGGATCCCGCCCCACCCCGGCGGGTAGGACTCGGCCCGTGCGTAGGCGCCCGGGAAGCAGTACAGGACGGTGAACGGCGTGTCCGCCACGGGGTCGCTGAGCTCGCCGAAGCGGTCCGCCAGCAGCAGCTCCGGCAGTCTGGTGCCGCGCAGCGCGTGGACTCGTACCGCTTCCCGCGAGGCTTCTTCCGTCGTGGCCGTCATCTCTCCCTCTCCCAGGACCCAGGTGTCGCCCCAGTCCTGGAGGGCGACCAGGACCGGCAGCAGCGCGCGCCCGCGCGGGGTCAGTCGGTACGCGTGGCGCACCGGCCGCTCCTGGTACGGCTCGCGCGTCAGCACGCCCGCCTCCACCAGCAGCTTCAGCCGTTCCGTCAGGACCTTTCGTGACATGCCCAGTTCGCGCTGGAACTCGTCGAAGCGGTGCACGCCGCGCGCCGCGTCGCGCACGATCAGCAGCGTCCACCAGTCGCCCACGACGTCGAGGGCCTGGGCGATCGAGCAGTCCGCGTCGTCGAGGTGTGTGCGCTGGGCCATGGGCGCTCCTTATGTCCGTTGACCCGAGATTGTCATGCTGACATAGTCCGTTCCCAAAGGGAACTAACTCGGGGGTCAGAGGGATGCGGGTGCTGCTGCACGGGTTCAAAGAGGTGCCGAGAGCAGTCTGGCTGCTCTCGCCGGGCGTGTTCGTCAACGCCGTCTCCAGCTTCACCTTCGTCTTCGTCTTCGTATACCTGACCGGCCCGCGCGGCCTCTCCGTCGCCGAGGCCGGCCTCATCACCGGGATCGGCGGCATCGGCCTGATCGCAGGCAACTTCACCGGCGGCGGGTTCGGGGACCGCTACGGCCACCGCCGCGTCCTGCTCATCGCCTCAGCCCTCGCCGGTGGCGCCCTGATCCTCCTGCCGGTGCTGCCCACCGCCGCGCTCTACGTCGCCCTGCCGCCGGCCCAGTACGCCATCGGCTCGATCCGCTCGGCCAACGCGGCGCTCGTCGCGGTGCTCGTCCCCGAGGGGGCGCGCCGCCAGTCCTTCGCCGTCGTCCGCTGCGTCTCCAACGGCGGTTTCACTCTGGGCGCGCCGCTCGGCGCGCTGATCGCGACGGGCCTGTCCTACGACTGGCTCTTCGCCGCCGACGGCGTCGGCACCCTCGTCTTCGCCCTGTGGACCGCCCGCGTCGTCCCGGCGCGCGGCGCCGCGAACACCCCCGCCGCGGCCCCGGACGGGGGTCTGGGCCGCGGCGTGTGGGGGGAGCTCCGGGCCAGGCCCGCCGTCCTCGTCATGCTGGCCGCGATCCTCGTCGTGGACGTCATCTACCGCCAGCAGTATTCGACCTTCCCGGTCTACCTGGCGGACCACGGCCTGGACACGGGCGTCTACGGACTGATCATCGCCCTGAACGGCGCCGTCATCCTCGTCCTGGAACTGCCGGCCGCCGTCGCCCTGCGCGCCCGGCCGCCACTGAGGGTCGTCGGCATCGGACTGCTGCTGGTCGGCGCCGGATACGGGGCGCTGCTGTTCGGGGCCGGGATCGGAGCCGCCGTGGCGATGATGGTGCTGCTGAGCCTCGGGGAGATCCTCTACAAGACCCCCGCCACCGCCTACGTGGCCGACCGGGCGCCCGCGCACGCCATCGGGACGTTCCAGAGCCTGTACGCCGGGGTCTCGGCCAGTGGCGTCGTACTGGGCGGGCCGCTGGGCGGAGCCCTGTACTCCGCTGCGCCCGGGCTGCTGTGGCCGCTCTGCGCGGCACTGGCGGCGGCAGCCGGCGGGGCGGTGCTGTGGATGTCGGTGCGGGAGGCGGCGCCCGGCCCCGTGGACGGCCCGGCGCGACACGACCCGCGCCCGGCACATGAGACCGGTTCGCGACCGCGGGCCGTCGCCGGTTAGGTTTCGGGCATGACTGCTACGCGTACCACCGGCGCCGTCGCCGCCGGACTTGCCACCATCACCGCCGACGGCACCGTCCTCGACACCTGGTTCCCCGCCCCCCAGCTGGTCGCCGAACCCGGCCCGGCCGGAACCGAGCGCCTCACCGCCGAACAGGCCGTGGAGCTGCTGGGCGCCTCCGCGCCCAAGGCGATCCGCCAGGACGCGGTCCGCGGCGTCGAGGTCGTAGCCGTCCGCACCGTGATCTCCTCCCTGGAGGACAAGCCGCTGGACGCGCACGACGCGTACCTGCGCCTGCACCTGCTCAGCCACCGCCTGGTCAAGCCGCACGGCCAGAACCTGGACGGCGTCTTCGGCCTGCTGGCCAATGTCGCCTGGACCTCGCTCGGCCCGGTCGCGATCGACCAGGTCGAGACGGTCCGCCTGAACGCGCGCGCCGAGGGCCTGCACCTCCAGGTCACCTCGATCGACAAGTTCCCGCGGATGACGGACTACGTCGCCCCCAAGGGCGTGCGCATCGCCGACGCGGACCGGGTCCGTCTCGGCGCGCACCTCGCCGAGGGCACCACGGTCATGCACGAGGGCTTCGTCAACTTCAACGCCGGCACCCTGGGCACGTCCATGGTCGAGGGCCGCATCTCCGCAGGCGTCGTGGTCGGCGACGGCTCCGACATCGGCGGCGGCGCGTCCACCATGGGCACCCTGTCGGGCGGCGGCAAGCAGATCATCTCGATCGGCGAGCGCACCCTGATCGGCGCCGAGGCGGGCGTCGGCATCGCGCTGGGCGACGAGTGCGTCGTCGAGGCCGGCCTGTACGTGACCGCGGGCACCCGCGTCACCCTGCCGGACGGCCAGGTCGTCAAGGCCCTGGAACTCTCCGGAGCCAACAACATCCTGTTCCGCCGCAACTCGGTCACCGGCGCCGTCGAGGCCCGCCCGTACAAGGCGGCCTGGGGCGGCCTGAACGAGGTCCTCCACAGCCACAACTGACCCTCCCCGGTCAGGCCGTACCGGTGCCCTCCCACCCTGACCGGGTGGGAGGGCACCGTGCGTGGCGAGCGCCCTCCCGCCCCGAGCGGGGGAGGGGCTTCGCACACGCTGACCTGAGCGGGCCTTCGCGGGCCGGGGGTCCGGCCGGCGGCGGTCAGTGCAGGGGGATCGTGCGGACCAGGCCGGCGAAGGCCTGCTGCTCCGCCTCGGTCAGTTCCACCGACTCCATCGGATGCGCGGAGGCGCCGCGCTGTCCGGGGATGACCGTGAGGCCTTCGAAGGCACCTGGCTCCGGGTGGTGGAAACGGCTGTCCCACAGCATGTGGCCGAGACCGATCAGCCAGACGACGGCTGCCACGAGCAGGACGGCGATGCCGATTTCCTGGGCGAGGGAGATGGAGGGGAACACTCGGTCCTCCAAAGGAGTGCGTACAAGATCGGGCGTGGAGACACTCAACACCAGAACCGCCCGAATGGGTAGGGATGTGCCGAGCGTCACGCCAGGGCCAAAGGTCCCGTCCTTGGCCCCAGCCGTCCCGACCGGCTGCTGAGACGGGCCGTTCCGGCCCGACCCTGAAAGGACGACCTAGGCCAGCGGCAGTTTGAAGCCCTCGTGGCTGCGCGCGAAGCCCAGACGTTCGTAGAAGCGGTGTGCGGCGCCACGGCGCTTGTTGCTGGTCAGCTGCATCAGGCCGCAGCCGCGCTCGCGGGCCCGCTCCGCCGCCCGCCGCATCAGGTCGGCGCCGAGGCCCCCGCCCCGCCGGTCCGCGCGGATGCGTACCGCCTCCACCAGGGCCCGCTCCTGGCCGCCCTGGCCGAGCCCCGGGATGTACGTCAGCTGCAGGCAGCCGAGGACGACCCCGTCCTCCTCCAGGACCACCATCTCGCTGCGCGGGTCCGCCCCGATCGCCGCGAAAGCCCGCTCGTGGGCCTCGCAGACCGCGGTGGCCTCGACGGGGGCCGCCTGCGCCGTGTCGTCCTGGGCCAGCAGGGCGAGTACGGCGGGCAGGTCCTGACGCGTTGCGGTACGGAAGATCATGCCGGGATCATGCCAAAGGGGCCGGGCGGCGGTGCGGCCCGGCCCCCTAGGCGCCGCTACGGGCGGAAGCGCACGATCTGCGGGTCGTGGTCGCTGTTCTGGTTCGCGAACTCCGCGTTGATGTGCACGCTGTCGTAGCTGAACTGCTTGATGCCCGGGCTCGTCAGGATCTGGTCGAGGACCTGCGCGTTGCCCTGGTAGACGTACGAGTAACGCTCGGACTTCGGCAGCGACTTGACCGCCGCGTACAGCGCCCCGCCGTCCTCCAGCGCCTTCGCCGTGGCCGAGAACTCGAAGTCGTTGATGTCGCCGACCACGAGGACCGCGGCCTTCTTCTCCACCGCCAGGATGTCCTTCACGAAGCCGTTCACCGCCTGCGCCTGCAGCAGCCGCTTGGCCTCGGAGGAGCGCACCGGAGGCTGGTGCGAGGAGGTCAGGCCCTCGTCGCCGCCCTTGGATCCGAAGTGGTTGGCGATCACGAAGACCGTCTTGCCGCGGAAGACGAACTCGCCGGCCAGCGGCTTGCGGCTGTCCGCCCACGCGGGGTTCGCCGGGTCGATCCGGCCGGGGGAGTGGGTCAGGGCGGCCTTGCCGTTCTCCTGCACCACACCGGTCGCCGTCACGGCGTCGCCCGGGGCCCGCTCGGTGAAGGAGACCCGCGCCGGGTTGAAGAGGAACACCTGACGGATGTTGCCGCCGGGCTCGCCGCCGTCCTTCTTGTCCTCCGGGTCGACCGTGCGCCACTGGTACGCGGGGCCGCCCGCGGCCTCGATCGCCGCCGTGAACTTCGCCAGCGTGGCCCCGGCCGAGACCGTGCCGTCGTTCTTGGCGCCGTTGTCGTCCTGGATCTCCTCCAGGGCGAGGATGTCGGGGGAGGCGAGGTTCTCGACGACGGCCTTCGCGAGGTTGTCGAACTTCTCCTGCGGGTCTGTTGGGTCGAGGTTCTCGACGTTGTACGTGGCGACCGCGAGCTCCTTCGCGGCCTGCGCCTCGGTCTTCTCCGGGGCGAGCGGGCCCGCCTTGAGCGTGCCGAGGGTGCGGGCCACCAGGGTGTAGCCGCCGAACTGGTTGAAGTCCAGCGGGCCTTCGGTGCGGCCGGTCAGCTTGTCGCCGACGTTGGCCACCGGGAAGGGCTGCTGCGCGAGGGGCGCGAGCTGCTGGATCTGGAGGCGTCCGGTGTTCTGGGACTCGTAGGAGCCGTAGACCGTCCCGCCGCGCTTGGCGGTGTTCTCCCAGCCCTTCACCGTGACCCACAGCTCCGCGTGCGGGTCGGTGGCGCCGACCACGCGCGAGTTGCCGATCGCGATGTTCATGCCCTCCAGCGACTCGTAGTAGTCCAGGGCGTAGCGCGAGGGCTCCAGCGTCAGAGCGTTGACGCTGCCGGCGGCGGCCGGGTCGCCGGCCGGGGCGTACGCGCAGGGGACCGAGTACTCGTTGACCGCGGTGGCAGCGGGCACCGCGTTGCCGGAGGAGACCACCGTCACGACGGGCTTGGAGATCTGGGTGACCGACTGGTTGCCGGACGAGACGCCGCCGGGGATGTACTCGCCGACCAGGCCGGACACCGTGACGGCGTCACCGGCCGCGACGGTCGGGGCCGCGTTGGTGAAGACGAACACGCCCTCGCTGGTGGCGTCGTCGTCGTCCGTGTCCGGATCCTGGATCCAGAAGCCGCGCGAACCGTACGTACGAACGCCCGTGACGACGCCCGCGACATCGGTGACCTGCTGGCCGGCCAGCGGGGATATCCGGGTCGTGCCCTGGATGTCGTGGATGCGTATCGGATCGGCGGACGCGGCGCCTTCGGCCGCGTCGGCGGTGCCCGCGAGCAGGCCGGTGGCCAGCGCGGTGGCGACGAGGGCCGCGACGGCGGCGGAACGGGGATGCGAGGAGCGCATGGGCGGGAACTCCGGTGTGTGGAGGGGAAGGCAAATATCTACGCGCGTCAATTTCCTTCGTGGCCGGCAAAGTTGTCAAGCCCTACAGGGGATACGCCGGTTGACTGTGGGATGAACCAAAGGGGAGAGGCGGCCGGGCGCGCCCGAAATGCGTCTACCCTGGGGCGCCGTAAGACCCGTACCCGAACCACCCGTGCCCGCGAGGAGAACCGCCCCATGTCCGCAGACTCGCACCCCACGCTGCCGCCGGTACGGCTGCTCTCCGACGCGGAACTGGCCCGCGACGCCCTGGCCGCCCCGCTGTTCGCCCGCGCCGTGCGCCTCGCCCGCTGGGCCGGCCCGGACACCCGCGTGGACATCGGCGGCGAACTCGTCGCAGGGCAACTGCCCGAGGCCGTGGCCCTGCTGGGCCTGGACCCCGCCGACGAGGACTCCAGCGCGTATGCGAGCCAGGCCTGGAGGGTGGCCGTCGACACCGGCCTCGTCGAGGTCACCGAGCCGGAGGAGGACGGCGCTTCCGCCGACGCCTCCGCCTCCGCTTCCGCCTCCGCTTCCGCCGCCGACTCCGACTCCGACTCCGACTCCGGGGAAGCGGCCGATGCCGGCGCGGAGTTCGGCACCGCCGAGCCAGGAGAGGACCTGGCTCTGGTGACCGGCGGAACCCCCGGCGACGTGCTCGACCTGTGGCTGGCCGCCCTGGACACCGTCCTCGCGGACGCCGCGGTGCCCGCCCTGGACGACCTCGTGGACGCCCTCGACGCGGGCGGCGAGATCGACTTCGACCAGCTCGACTGGAACCCGCGCCGCGAAGCCGACTTCCTCGACGGGGTCCTCGCCAACCTCTACCTGCTCGCCGTCGCCGAGGGCGGCACGGCCGAGGGCCCGGTGCCGCTCCCGGTGCTCGCCGCCTCGATGGTGGTGCCGGACGACATGGGAGATCCGACCGACGCCGTACTGGAGCAGGTCTCGGACGCGATGATGCGCCTCGACGACCAGTTCCGGCAGCTCGAACCGATCGGGCTGGTCGAGTTCCGCCCCGTCGACGAGGAGCTGATGGCGGAGGCCGACGACGAGGAGTTCCTCACGAGCGCGGGCGCGCTTCCCGACGAGGAGGACGTCTCCCGGTACGGACTGGTACGGCTGACCCCGCTCGGACTGTACGGGATCCGGGCGCGCATGCTGGAGGCGGGCGTCGAGGCCCCGGCCGTCGGCGAACTGGCCGACAAGGGCGCGGACGTACTGCTCGACGTGGTCTCCCACTACTCCGAGGCCGCCGCCCAGGCCGAGATCGAACAATGGCTGGCCGGCCGCCCCGTACCCGAGGCCGCCCAAGAACTGCTCGCCGCCGCGCGCGGCGCCGACGCGGGCGCCCCGCTGCGCCGGCTGCGCTGCCAGCAGGCCCTCGCACCCGCCGGAGCGGAGGCCGAGCCGGCCGTGCGCGCGGTACTGGACGACGCGGAACTCGGGGGGCTCGCCCGGGTCTGGCTGGCCGAGCACGGGGTGAGCGACGTACCGGCGCCGGACGAGGAGATGGTGTTCTGGTTGACGGTCGACACGATCGCGGCGCAGCTCGCGACGGGCGGCGGGGGAGACGAGGGCGCGGAGGCGTCGGAGCTGCCCCTGCTGATCGAATCGCTGACCGCCCACCACACCGGGTTCTTCGAGCAGGTGTGGCGGGTGGAGCACCCGGCGACGGCCCACGTGCTGGAGGCGATGGGGCGGCTGCACCCCGACAAGAAGGCCGCCAAGGAGGCGCGGAAGGCCGCGTTCAAGGCGCGTTCCCGGGGCGTGTGAGGCGATGGTAACCAGCCTTTCCCGAAAGGGAGTCGGCCAACGGGGGCTCGGGTAAGGGGTCGATTCGTTTTCCCGGGTAGTTCAGTCGGCGTTCACGTGCGGGCGGGAGCGTGTGCGCCGACGACCGCACGACAAGCGCAGCACCTCCCCACCCCCTGGAGACCCGATGCCGCTCAGCCGTAGAGACTTCACCGCCCGTACCGCACTCGCCGGTGCGGGAGTCGCGCTCACCGGAACGGTCGGCGCACTCGCCACCGCCCCCGGGGCCCTCGCCGCGGACGACGGCGAGCGGCAGGGCGCGGGCGCGGAGCAGGGCCGCGGAGGCCACGGCCATGGTCACGGTCCCGGCTACGGCCCGCTCGTCCCCGACCCGGCCGGCATCCTGGCCCTCCCCGCCGGGTTCACGTACCGCGTGATCACGCACAGCGGAGTCACCACGCTGGACTCGGGCGAGAGCACCCCGTCCAACCACGACGGCACGGCCGCCTTCGAAGGCCACCGGGGCGTTACCCTCCTCGTCAACAACCACGAGCTGAAGGGCCCGCGCACCGGCTGGAAGCACCCCGTCCCGCTCACCGAGGGCCTCGTCTACGACCCGGCCGCGGCCGGCGGCTGCACGGTCGTCGAGGTCCGGCGCGGCGGCGAGGTCGCCGAATGGGTCGGGATCGCCGGTACGTCGACCAACTGCGCCGGCGGCTCCACCCCCTGGGACACCTGGCTGACCTGCGAGGAGAACGAGGACCTGGCCGGCAAGAACGGCATGACCAAGGACCACGGCTACGTCTTCGAGGTGGACCCGCACGACCGCCGCGCCAACCGCGACCCGAAGCCCGTCAAGGCCTTCGGCCGGTACGCCCACGAGGCCGTCGTCATCGACCCCAGGCAGGGCCACGCCTACCTCACCGAGGACGCCTCCGGCCCCAACGGGCTGCTCTACCGATGGACCCCGCCGAGCGGCTTCCGGCACGGGCGCGGCAAGCTCCGTCAGCTCGCGGACGACGCCGGTGTGCTGGCGGCCGCCAAGTGCTTCGACAAGGCGGGGCTGTTCGTCGACGACCTCTCGCGGGCGACGAAGATCGGGACCACCTACGGGGTGGACTGGGTGCCGGTCGCGGACCGCGACGCACGCACCGTGGCGGTGCGCAAGCAGTTCGGGGCGACGGAGGTGACCCGCGGGCGCAAGCTGGAGGGCATGTGGTGGGCCGACGGCGGGGCGTACTTCGTCTCCTCCTACGCCCGCGAGGAGAGCCCGGGCGCGCCGCACGACGGCCAGGTGTGGTTCTACGACCCCAAGCGGCGCACGGTGCGGCTGCAGGTCCTGCTCGGCGTGAACGCCGACCCGTCGGTGGACGGCGGCTACGACGGGCCCGACAACATCACGGTCTCCCCGTACGGCGGCCTCGTCATCGCCGAGGACGGCTCGGGGCTGCAGCACCTCTTCGGCGCGACGGAGTCGGGGCGCACGTACCCGCTGGCCCGCAACGAGATGAACCTGGGGACGGAGCAGGAGCCGGAGTACTCGGAGTTCACCGGCGTCTGCTTCTCGCCGGACGGGCGGACGCTGTTCGCCAACCTCCAGGACCCGGGCATCATGCTCGCCGTCACGGGACCGTGGCGGCGCGGCCGCTGATCCGGCACCCCAGGCATGAGGAGAGCCGCCGGGCCCTTGGGCTCCGGCGGCTCTCCTCACTTCATTTCACGTGCTCGACTGCGTGTACTTCACCTATCGGCGTCCACCGGCGTCTACCGGTGGATCACTGAGCTTCGGCGCGGCTGGCGGCGGCCCACTCCTCGAGAAGGAACTCATACGCCTCGGAGGGCCACTCGCCGTCCACCCGGCTCTCGACGAGCTGCCGGATCGCCTCGTTCGCCTCGGCGGCGGACGGGCGCGCGGGGCCCGCGGGCTGGAGTGTCTGGTGCATGGGTCCAAGGCTACGGGCGGCCACTGACAGCGACCTCCGCATTAAGGGTGGAACAGATCACCTGACGAGGCCGTCCGTCGCTCCATGTGCCCGCTCACCTGCTCAGAGTGCCTGCGCGGCGGGCTTGACCATGCCGCGCACTGTGCGCGACTTCACAAACTCGCCGATGGCCGTCATCTCCCATTCGCCGGAAAACTGCTTGATCAGCTTGGCCATCATCACGCCGGTCTGCGGCTCGGCGCTGGTGAGGTCGAACCGGACCAGCTCCTCGCCGCTCGCGGCGTCGATCAGGCGGCAGTAGGCCTTGGCGACCTCGGTGAACTTCTGGCCGGAGAAGGAGTTGACGGTGAAGACGAGGCCCGTCGCGTCGGCGGGCAGGCGGCCGAGGTCCACGACGATCACCTCGTCGTCGCCGGCGCCGTCGCCGGTGAGGTTGTCGCCCGAATGCTTGACGGAGCCGCCCAGGATGGACAGCTTGCCGAAGTAGCAGCTGTCGATGTGGTTGCGCTGCGGGCCGTACGCGATGACCGAGGCGTCCAGGTCGATGGCCCGGCCGCGGAACGCGGGCTCCCAGCCGAGACCCATCTTCACCTGGGAGAGGAGCGGGCGGCCGCCCTTGACCAGGGACACGGTCTGGTTCTTCTGGAGGCTGACCCGGCCCTTGTCGAGATTGATCTTCCCGGCACCGGGGGCGGCGGCCGGCGCCGGTGCCGGTGCGGCCGGTGTGGCCGGCGCGGGGGCCGGGGTCGCCCCGGGTGCGCCGCTGGTGAGCCAGGGGGAGGCCGGGTAGGCGGTCGGCGCCGGGGGAGCCGGCGGGGCGGGCGGTACGGGCGGGGCGACGGGGGCCGGGGCGGCGGCCGCAGGAGGCGCCTCCTCCTCCACCGAGACCCCGAAGTCGGTCGCGATGCCGGCGAGGCCGTTCGCGTACCCCTGGCCGACCGCGCGGACCTTCCACACGCCGCCGCGCTGGTAGACCTCGACGACCACCAGGGCCGTCTCCGAGCCGAGCTGCGGCGGGGTGAAGGTGGAGATCGCCGCTCCGCTGGCGGCGTCCCGCACGGTGGCGGTGGGCTCGATGCCCTGGAAGGTCTGGCCCGCGGCGTCCGGGCTGGCGGTGATGACGATCCGCTCGATGCCGGGCGGGACCGAACCGGTGTCCACGGTGATCGAGTCCGGCGCCGTGCCGCCGCCGGACCGGTAGCTGACGCCGGGGCCGGACGGCTGGTTGAAGAAGATGAAATCGGCGTCGGAACGCACCTTGCCGTCGGCGGCGAGGAGCAGTGCGGACACGTCGAGCCGCACCGGGGCAGCCACGTCCACCGTCACGCGGACGGTATTGAGCGGCAGGTTGGAACCAGGGGTCATAGCGGTCATGCCGGGAGAACGACCGAGGTCCCTTTGCCGTTCCCTTACTTTCGACGGGTTTTTCGCCCGGCTCTACGCGCGGTTCCCCGCCCGCTTCTGCGTCCGGTTGTCCGTCCGGTTGTCCGCCAGGCCATTGCCCGGTCCCCGCCTGGTCGGCTGGCCCGGTTCCTCGCCGGTTCCTCGCCGGTTCCTCAGGCGCGACCGCGGTTGCGGGGGTGGTTCCTTGCCATCCGCTCGTTGCCGAACTTGTAGGAGCCGGTCCAGCGCGCCATCACCAGTTGGGCGTCGCCGGATTCGACCTCGGCCAGGAAGGCGGCGGCCCGCCCGCTCCGGAGGGTGGCCGCGGACCGGCCCTGGTGGGTGATGACGACGCTCTGGTCGCCCCGTTGTTCGTACGAGAATCCGTGAGGCTTGGGCATGGGGTCGAGCCTGCCGCGCCCGACCGGCGGGCGGCAACGCAATATGCGCAGACCGGCCTCGCGATGCGGTGCCAGCTCCGCCAAGGAAGATCCCTTTTGCAGTGATTTAATGCGCTAGGGGAGAGGTTTTGCTCATGCCTGCTGCAGCTCATACGGCCGAATCGATCGGCCCGGTGGACGTGGCCGTGATCGCCTTCGACGGCAACCGGTTCAACGGCGATGTCGCCCCGGCCCTGCGGGAGCTCCAGGAGAGCGGAGTGGTGCGCGTCCTCGACCTCACCTTCGTCCGCAAGGAGCGGGACGGCACGGTGTCCGTGATCGAGCTCGCCGACTCCGAGGTGGCCGAGCAGTTCGAGCGGGTCCTCGGCGACGAGTTCGACCTGCTGAGCGACGAGGACCTGGAGACCGTGGCGCAGGGCCTCGCCCCGGAGTCCTCCGCGCTCGTGCTGGTGTGGGAGAACGCCTGGGCCACGCGCCTGGCCTCGGCGGTACGGGAGTCCAACGGGCAGGTGCTCTTCATGGAACGCGTTCCACGGGACGGCGTCGAACGAGCCGTCGCCGCACTGGCCGAGAAGTAGGGAGGAGAGTCATGCGTCGACGTATGGGGCGTCCGGGTCTGCTGGGCACGATGGCCCGCACCGCGGTCGTGGCGGGTACGGCCGCCGCGCAGGCTCCCGCGGCCGACCGGGTCGGCCAGCTCACCGCGCTGGCCGAACTGAAGGCCAAGGGCCTGCTCACCGACGAGGAGTTCGCGGCGGAGAAGGCCCGGGTCCTCGGCGCGTGAGCGCCCTTCGGGTCGGGCGGGCCGATCCGCCCGACCCGAAGGAGGACTCGGCCTAGCCGCCCGTCACCCGGCGCGGGAGGTTCAGGGGGTTGGCTTCGCGCAGTTCCGCCGGGAGCAGGGCGTCCGGGACCGACTGGTAGGCCACCGGGCGCAGCCAGCGCTCGATCGCGGTGCCGCCGACCGAGGTGGAGTGGGAGGTCGCCGCCGGGTAGGGGCCTCCGTGGTGCTGGGCCGGGGCCACCGCCACGCCGGTCGGCCAGCCGTTGACCACGACCCGTCCCGCCAGTGCCGTGACCTGGGAGATCAGCTCTGCCGCCGGACCCGGGCCGCCGTCCGCCTCGGCGGCCGACAGCTGCAGGGTCGCGGTGAGGTTCCCGGGGAGCCGCCCGAGCAGGGCGGCGGCCTCGTCCTGGCCGGCGTACCGGGCGAGCACGGTGACGGGGCCGAAGCACTCCTCCAGGAGCACCTCGTAGGGCCCGCCCTCCAGCAGGGTCCGCGCGGGCACGCTCAGGTAGCCCGCGCCGACGGTGTGCTCGCCGCCCGAGCCGGGGGTGACCGGCGAGTCGACCCCGGGCAGGGCGCCGCGTTCGCGGACCCCGGAGACGAAGTTCTCCCGCATCCGGTGGTCGAGGAGTACCCCGGGCTCGGTCTCCCCGAGCGCCTTGGTCAGCGCGCCCGCGAGCCGGTCCCCGTCCGCGCCCTCGGGTACGAGGACCAGGCCGGGCTTGACGCAGAACTGGCCGACGCCGAGCGTCACCGAGCCGGCCAGCCCGCCGCCGATCTCCTCGGCGCGCTCGGCGGCGGCCGCCGGGGTGACCACGACCGGGTTCAGGGAGCCCAATTCCCCGTGGAAGGGGATCGGTACGGGCCGTGCGGCGGCGGCGTCGAACAGTGCCCGGCCGCCCCGGATGGACCCGGTGAACCCGGCGGCGCTGATCAGCGGGTGCCGGATCAGCTCCAGGCCCGCGTCGAACCCGTGGACCACGGCGACGACCTCGGCCGGCAGGCCGGCGGCGACGGCGGCCCGGCGCAGCAGCGAGGCGCACAGCTCCGAGGTGGCCGGATGATCGGGGTGCGCCTTGACGACGACCGGGCAGCCGGCGGCCAGGGCGCTGGCGGTGTCGCCGCCGGGCACGGAGAAGGCGAGGGGGAAGTTGGAGGCGGCGTAGACCGCGACCACGCCCAGCGGCACCTTGTAACGGCGCAGCTCGGGGCGGGGCGGGGCGGCGGCGGGATCGGCGCGGTCGATGCGGATGTCGAGGTAGGAGCCCTCGTCCACGGCGTCGGCGAAGGCGCGGAACTGGCCCGTGGTGCGGGCGAGCTCGCCGGTGAGCCGGCCGGGGCCCAGCGCGGTCTCGGCGTCGGCGGCCTCGATGACGTGGGAAACGGCCTCGTCGAGCAGAGCGGCGGCGGTGCGCAGGAAGGCGGCCCGCCTGGCGGGGTCGGCCAGTGAGCCGCGTGCGGCGTGGGCCGCCCGCACGGCTTCGTCCACCTCCCGGGATGTGGCCTCCACCGCAACCTGCTCGCGGTGCTTCCCGGTGCGGGGGTCCACACTCCAGACTGGTGTTGCTGCCATGGCGAACTGCCTCCTGGATCTACGCTGACCCGCGCGGATGCGTTCAGTATTGTGAACGCTGTTCCGTTGAATGAATGATCACATCCACCGCGGACTCTATTTCCGTGTCTTACGGGTTGACAAGAGACAGCAAGAGACAGAGGGGCACGAAGGCGGATGACCACAGCTGAGTCGGGGGGCGCGGGCGCACCGGCGGCCGTCAAGTCGGCGGTACGAACGGTCCTGTTGCTGGAGCACTTCGCATCGAGGCCGGGGCTGCACAGCCTGGCCGACATCCAGAGCGACCTCTCCCTGCCCAAATCCAGCCTCTACATGCTGCTGCGCACCCTGGTGAACCTGGGCTGGGTGGAGACGGACGCGTCGGGCACGCGGTACGGCATCGGCGTCCGGGCGCTGCTCGTCGGCAGCTCGTACATCGACGGGGACGAGGTGGTCGCGGCGGCGCGGCCCACGCTGGACCGGCTCTCCGACGATACGACGGAGACGATCCACCTGGCCCGCATGGACGGGACGAGCGTGGTCTACCTGGCGACGCGGCAGTCCCAGCACTACCTGCGGCCCTTCACCCGCGTCGGGCGGCGGCTGCCGGTGCACTCGACGGCGCTCGGCAAGGCCCTGCTGGCCACGTACACGGACGACGAGGTACGCCGACTGCTGCCGCGGCAGCTGGAATCCGTCACCGAGCACACCATCACCGACCGCGGCCGGCTCATCGAGGAGCTGGCACTGGTACGGGAACAGGGGTACGCGGTGGACCGGGAGGAGAACACCCTCGGACTGCGCTGCTTCGGCGTGGCGGTGCCGTACCGGACGCCGGCGCGGGACGCGGTGAGCTGCTCGGTGCCGGTGGCGCGGCTGACACCGGGGCACGAACGGGGCATCAAGGCGGCGCTGTTCGCGGCGCGCGACCGGCTGTCGGTGGTGACTCGCCGGATGTAGCCGGATGTAGCCGGATGTGGCCGGATGTGGCCTGGTACGGGCAGAAGTCGGCGGTGCGGGTGCGGTGCGGTGCGGTGCGGCGGGTGCGGGCGGGCGCGGGCGCGGGTGGTGCGGCGGAGGGGCCGGTTCCTCCCCCGGGCGGGGGAGGCGGTTCCCCTTCAAGGGGGAGGTGGCGGGGGCGCGGACACGGGACCGTTGAGACATGACCACACGAGCCGTTCAACCGCCGCGGTCACGACGACCGCCGTATGACGCGACACAGCCGTCCGCCCCCCGGTCGGGGGGCGGACACAGGATCCTGGCCTCGGTGGCCGTCGCCGCCACCGTCCCGTACCTGGCGCTGAAGACCTCTTGGCTGGCCGGGAGCCACATCGGGATACCGGCGGGCAGCGTCCTGCTGGAGCCCGGACTGCTCATCACCGTGGCGAATGCCGTCACGGTGCTGATGGACGCCAGTGTGATCGCGCTCGTGCTGGTGCTCACCAGACCCTGGGGCGTGAGGCTGCCGCCCTGGCTGCTGATCGTCCCGGCCTTCGTCGCCACCGGCCTGCTCACACCCATCGTGCTCGCGTTCCCCGGCCAGCTGCTCCTGGCAACGCTGGGTCTGGGGCCCGACGCGGCCGAGCAGGCAGCCAAGGAGCCCTTCCTCGACCCTTGGGTCTTCCAGGTCGTCTACTCGGGCTTCATCGTTCAGGCGCTGGCCCTGACCGGTCTGTTCGTGCCCTATGCGCGGGAGCGCTGGGGCGGGCGCTGGCAAGGGCCTCTCGGCGCGCGGCTCCCCTCACCCACGGGGGGGGTGGCGGGAGCCGCGGCGGCACTGGCGGTGGTGGTTTCGGCGGCGCACTTCTACTGGGCCTTCGGTGGCACGGTCGGGCACAACGCGGCGCAGATCGCGCAGTACTCGTCGGACACGGGCGTGGGCTCCGCGGTTCACGGGATATGCGCGCTGACCGCCGGGGCGGGGGCATTGCTGCTCGCCAGGGGCGGGGACCGGCGGGCGGGGTGGCCGCTGGCCGTCGCGTGGACCGGGGCGGCTTCGACCCTGTGCTGGGGGATGGGGATGCTCGCCGCCTTCACGGGTGGGGAGCCGGGCCCGGACGAACGGACCACCACGGCGACCTACCTGATCTACGCTGGCCAAATGATCACCGCCCTCCTCGCAACCGCCGTCGTGGGACGGTTCCTCGCCGGCCGCCGCGCGGCCTGACGGCGGGCCGGGGTGGAGCGGTCGCCCGGGGTGGGGATGCGGCCGGGCCGGATGTGGCCGCGCCGGACGCGGCCGGGCCGGGAGCGCCCCAGGTGGGGGTGCCTGAGGCGGGTGGCTTCGAGCCGGGTTCGTCTGAGCTGGGTCCATCTGATCCTCGGCGGGGCCCTGTTGATGCCGTACTTCCTGCTGGCGCAGGTGGCGGTGGGCGCCTATGGCGGCGGGGTCAACGCGCTCGACTCCCTGCCGCTCAGCTTCGCCGCGTATGTCGCCGCGCTGCCGCTCATCGCCGCGACCGGTCTGTTCGGGCTGGTCCGGCCGATGTCGGTGGCCGCGGCAAGGGCCCTGTGCGGGGTGCCGGGTGACCGGCTCGCCGAGGGGCCGGCCCGGACCTGGGCGGCCCGGTGGCGGACTTCGGCCTGGTGGACCCTGCACCTGGGGGTCGGGGCGCTGGTCAGCGGGATCAGCCTGGCGGTGCCGCCCATGGCGGTGGTGCTGATCGCCCTGCCGTTCGTGAGCGCGCTGCGGGAGCTCCCGCTCGGATTCGGCTGGTTCAACACGGGGGCCGAGCCATACGTGGCCCCCGTGCTCGGCATCGGGCTGCTGGCCGGGGTGGTCCTGTGCGCCGCCGGGACGGGGGCGCTGCTGGCCCGGCTGGCGCCCGTACTGCTCGGGCCGACTGCGGCCGACCGGCTGGCAGCGGCCGAGGAGCGGGCCGCCGATCTGGCGGTGCGGGGCCGCCTGGCCCGGGAGCTGCACGACGCGGTAGGGCACGCGCTCAGTGCGGTCACCCTCCAGGCGAGCGCCGCCCGGCGGGTGCTCGACAGCGACCCCGGCTTCGTACGGGAGGCGCTGGCCGCGATCGAGGACACCACCCGGCGCACGGTGGGTGAGCTGGACGCCGTCCTCGGCCTGCTGCGCGAGGGGGACGGGGTGGCCGCCGGCGCCGGGGCCGCCGGGCCCGCGCCCACGCTGGCCGCCGACCTCGACGGGCTGCTGGACCGGAGCCGGGCCTGCGGAATCCTGATCACCGCCCGCCAGGACCCGGGACCGGTGGGGGACTGGGGGCGGCTTCCGGCGATCACCTCCCGCGAGGGGTACCGGATCGTGCAGGAGGGGCTGAGCAACGCGCTGCGGCACGGGGAGGGCCCGGTCGACCTGCGCATCCTCGTACGGATGCGCGGCGGACACGAGGAACTGGAGATCACCATGACGAACGATCCGGCCACCGCTCCGGAGTCCCGCACCACCGGGGGCCGGGGACTGCGCGGGGTCGCCGAACGGGCCGCGCTGCTCGGCGGCCGCGTCGAGGCAGGCCCCCGCGAGGGCAGCTGGCAGCTGCGGGCGGTCCTCCCGCTCGGCGGGGGCCCGCGATGACCCGCCAGGCCGGCGCCTCGCCGCCCGTCGCCGGTTCGCCGGGGCCTGCGATCGCCCGCCCGGCAGGCCCCTCGCCGCGTGGCGTCGTCTCGCCGCGGCTCAGGACGGTCCCGTCGGCCCGGGTCCCGGCGGCCCGGGTCGTGCCGGACCTCGCCCTGCCGGACCTTGCCCTGCCGGACGGCGGGGGTGTGCGGTGAAGGCGGCGGACCGGACCCCGTTGCGGGTCGTCGTGGCCGATGACGAGCGGATGGTTCGTACCGCTCTGCGGGTCATCCTTGACGCCGAGCCCGATATGGAGGTCGTCGGGGAGGCGGCCGGCGGGGCCGAGGCCGTGGCCGTGGTCCGCGCGCTCGGCCCCGACGTGGTGCTGATGGACGTCCGGATGCCGGAGATAGACGGCATCCGGGCCACGGAGCGGATCCTCGCCACCATGGCCGAGCCGCCCAGGATCGTGGTGGTCACCACCTTCGAGAACGACTCGTACGTCTACGACGCGCTGCGCGCGGGAGCCGCCGGGTTCCTCCTCAAGCGGGCCGACCCCGACGAGCTGACCGCCGCGATCCGGCTCGTGGCCCGCGGGGACTCGCTGCTCTTCCCGGCGGCCGTCCGCTCCCTGGCCGCCGCCCACGCCCCGCCCGGGGCCGGTCCGGCCGACGCGCCCTGGGTCGCCCGGCTCACGGACCGGGAGGCCGACGTGCTGCGCCTGATGGCCACCGGGCTCTCCAACCACGAGGTGAGCCAGCGTCTCGGGGTCGGCCCGCAGACGGTCAAGACGCATGTGGCCGCGGTCCTGGCCAAGACCGGATCACGGGACCGCACCCAGGCGGTCATCGCGGCGTACGAGGGAGGCTTCCTCATGAAGAAAGGCTGAGAACTCCGCCACAATCGGGGCAGAGCGGAACGGCTGGGACGGCTGGGACGTCCTTCTGGGGGATGAACAAGACGATCAGGCGTGCGTCGGTCTTCTGTCTGCTTCTGGTGCTTGCCCTTTTGGTGCGGGTCACCTGGGTGCAGGCATATCAAGGCCAGGCCCTCGCAGACGACAAGAACAACCGGCGCAACCTCATCGGGCAGTACGAGAACCCGTTGGGGAACATCATCGTGGGCGGGAAGCCGATCACCGGTTCCACGAACACAGGGGGCAAGGACTTCGCGTACAAGCGGACCTACACCGATGGGCCGCTCTACGCACCCGTCACCGGCTACAGCTCCCAGGCGTTCGGGTCGAGCATGCTGGAGGGCGTCTACAAAGACATCCTCAACGGCTCCGACAGCCGGCTCAAGACGATCATGGACACGCTCACCAATAAGCGCGGGTCCCCGGGCAACGTGGTGACCACGATCGACGAGGACGTCCAGAAGGCGGCCTACGACGCCCTCAAGGGCAAGCAGGGTTCCGCCGTGGCGATCGATCCGGCGACCGGCGCGATCCTGGCCGTCGTGAACAACCCGTCCTTCGACCCGGGCACGATCGCCGGCGCCGGGGAGGCGGACCAGAAGGCGTGGGAGGCGCTCAGCGCCGACAAGGGCAAGGCGATGGAGAACACGGCGCTGCGCAAGCCGCAGGCGCCCGGATCGACCTTCAAGCTGGTCACCCTGGCGGCGGCCATCGAGAACGGCCTGGTCACGGACATCGACACGCCGACCGCGACCCCCGGCGACTACACGATTCCCGGCACGCGGACCAGACTCGGCAGCGAGGCGAGCGACGCGACCTGCAACAACGCCTCCCCCCGGACCGCGCTGAGGTATTCCTGCAACAACGTCTTCGCGGAGTTCGCCCACAAGCTCGGCCAGGACAAGATGCGCGCCATGGCGGAGAAGCTCGGATTCAACGTGGTGCAGAAGGTCCCCGTCTGGACCAGCCCGACCAGCAGGTACCCGGAGAAGAAGATGTCGGTCGACCAGGTCGCGCAGACCGGTATCGGCCAGTTCGACGTCCAGGCCACCCCGCTGCAGATGGCGATGGTCACGGCCGCGATCGAGAACGGCGGCAAGCTGGTCTCCCCGTATGAGGTCTCCGAGGTCACGGACTCCAACGGCAACGTGCTGGAGAGCTTCAAGAACCCGAAGTCCCAGCAGGTGATGAGCTCGAAGACCGCCGCGATGATCCGGGCCGCGATGATCACGGTGGCGACCGAGGGCGGTGGCCGGCCGGCCCAGGTCGCGGGCGCCGAAGTGGGTGGCAAGACCGGTACCGCCCAGCGAGGCGTGAACAACAGCCTCGATCCGCTCGCCTGGTTCACTTCGTACGGAAAGCTGAACGGCAAGCAGATCGCCGTCGCGATCGTGGTCGAGAACTCGGACACCGACCGCTCCGAGATCGGGGGCGGCAAGCTGGCCGCCCCCGTCGCGAAGAAGATGATGCAGGCCTGGCTGAAGTAGTGGCCGCGCCCGCGGCCTCGCGCCGGACGGCTCGTACGCGTGGCCGAATCCGGTGGGTGCGGGAGGCGCAGGACGCGCGCCGGGAACCGTCAGGGTTCCCGGCGCGTTTTCTTTCCCATGATCCGCAGTGCGTACCCCGCCGACCTCGATGCCATCGCCGCCCTCCACACCCGGGCCCGCGCCACCTACTACCAGGGCCGGATATCCGAGGAGGCCTACGGCGGCGCGGCCGAGCTGGCGCGCACGCGCGAGGGCTGGTCCCGGGCGGTCGCACGGACCGAGGCGGCCGGCGCGGTGCTCTGCGCCGAGAGCGACGGCGAGCTGACCGGGGTGGCGGCCTTCCGCACCGCCGACGGCGAGACCACCCTCACCCAGCTGCACGTGGACCCGGTGCACTGGCGCCGGGGCACCGGGGCGGCGCTGCATGCCGCCTGCCTCGACGCCTGGCGCCGGGCGGGTATCCAGAAGGTCCGCCTGGAGGTCTATGAGCACAACCTCCGCGCCCAGGCCTTCTACGCCACCCACGGCTGGCTCCCGGACCCGGCCGGAACCCACTCGGGTTCCCACCGCACGCTGTGGCTCACGGTGCAGGACCCGTCCGGGGAATGAGACGCGGCAGTAAATGGTTGAAGCCGGAACAGTTGATTCCGTGGAGGGAAGAGGGAACATGCGCGTCGAGATCTGGAGCGACATCGCCTGCCCGTGGTGCTACATCGGCAAGGCCCGGTTCGCCAAGGCGCTGGACGGGTTCGCACACCGCGACGAGGTCGAGGTGGTCTTCCGCTCCTTCGAGCTCGACCCCAACGGCGCCAAGGGCGAGGTAGCGCCCGTGCTGGAGATGCTGGCCAAGAAGTACGGCCGCACCCTCGAGGAGGCCCGCGGCATGGAGGAGCACGTTGCCGCGAGCGCCCGCGCCGAGGGGCTGACGTATCGCACCGAGGGCCGTGACCACGGCAACACCTTCGACATCCACCGCCTGCTGCACCTGGCCGCCGACCGCGGACGCCAGGAGGAGCTGCTCGACCTCGCCTACCGCGCCAACTTCGGCGAGGAGCGCTCCGTCTTCGACCCCGAGGTGCTGGTCGCCCTCGCCGCCGAGGCAGGACTGGACGGGGCGGAGGCCCGCGCGGTGCTGGCCGACGAGTCCGCGTACGCCGCCGAGGTGCGCGCCGACGAGCGCGAAGCCGCCGAACTGGGCGCCAACGCCGTACCGTTCTTCGTGCTCGACCGCCGCTACGGGATCTCCGGCGGTCAGCCCGCCGAGGTGTTCACCCAGGCGCTGGAGCAGGCCTGGGCCGGTCGCGAAGTGCTCGCGCCCGCCGCCCCCGAGGGCGAGGCGTGCGAGCCCGACGGCGCGTGCGCGGTCCCGCGGGCCTGAGGCGAGAGGGTAAGTAATCCTTTGGTGTGACCCGTAAATCACACCAATGGACTTTGGGTTGGCCCTGGCGCAGAGTGAACGTCATGGCCCTCCTGTCGCCCGAAGCCGTCCGTGGCGAGTTCGCGCACTCCACCACCTACCTCAACACCGCCTCCTGCGGAGTCCTCCCGCGAGCCGCCGTCACCGAGGTGCGGCGGCTCGCCGAGGCCGCGGGGGCCGGAATCCCGGCCGGCTTCGGCGACTTCGACCGCGTCGACCGGGTCCGCGAGGCGTTCGGCCGCCTGGTCGGGGTCGCCGCGGACCGCGTGGCCGTCGGCTCGGCCGTAGCCACCCACGTCGGCCTGGTCTCCGCCGCGCTGCCGGCCGGATCCGAAGTGCTGTGCCCCGAAGGGGACTTCGCCTCGATCATCAACCCCTTCGTGGTGCGCGACGACCTCAAGGTCCGCTTCGCCCCACTGGAATCCCTCGCCGAAGCGGTCGGTCCGGGTACCGCGCTGGTGGCACTGAGCGCCGTACAGTCCGCGGACGGGCGTACGGCGGACCTGGCGGCCGTACGCGCCGCGACCACCGCGCACGGGGCGCGCATGCTGGTGGACGCCTCGCAGGCGGCCGGCTGGCTGCCCTTCGACGCGAGCCCGTACGAGTACACGGTCACCGCCGGGTACAAGTGGCTGCTCGCCTCGCGCGGAGTCTCCTACCTGACCGTCTCGGAGGAGGCCCAGGACACCCTGACCCCGTTGCACGCCGGCTGGGTGGCGCTCGACTCCCGGTGGGACACCATCTACGGCCCGCTGCGCGGACTGGCCCACGGGGCCCACCGTTTCGACGAGTCCCCGGCCTTCCTCGCCTATCACGCCGCCGAGCCCTCGCTGGCCCTGCTGGAGCGGATCGGCATCGGGGCCGTCCACGCCCACGACACCGCCCTGGCCACCCGCTACCGCGCCGGTCTCACCCGCCTGGGCCACGAGCCCGTCGCGGGCGGATCCCCGATCGTCTCCGTCCCGGGACTGGCCGGCCGCCAAAGCGCCTTGATCGCGGCGGGCATCGCCACTGCTGCCCGCGCCGGCCACCTGCGGGCCTCCTTCCACCTCTACAACACGGAGGCGGACGTGGACCGGCTGCTGAACGTCCTGGAGGACTGACCCCGCCGCCCCGGTCAGCCCGGCAGCGCCGCCGACCAGGCCGAGCCGGCCGCCGCGAGCGCCGCGGCCGGGTCCACCGAAAGCGCCGCCGCCAGGGCCGTCAGGCAGGATCCGACGGTGTCCAGGGAGGCCGCCGTGCCGTAGTGGTTGACCCGGACCATCTCCCGGGCCAGCGCGCCGCCGCCCGCCGCGAGGGGGGCCGCCGGGTCCGCCGCGAGAGCCTTCGCCACCACGAGCGAGGCCTCCGGGACCCGCAGGGTGGTGGCCACCGGGGCCGCCGCGGCGGCCGCGCCGACGTACGGGGCGATGCCCAGCGCCACCGCGCCCGCGCGGGTCGCGGCCGCCGCGGCCGCGTGACGGGCCGTCACCGCCGTCAGCCCCTCGGCCGCGATGCGGTCCAGGCAGGCCTCCAGCGCCAGCATCTCCAGCTGCGCCGGCGCGTGCGGCAGGGCAGTGCGCCCGCCGTCGATCCAGCGCTCCTTCCAGTCCAGCAGGGAGAGGTACGAGCGGCGCGGCGCGGCGGCGTTCTCCGCGAAGCGGGCCCACGCCCGGTCGGAGACCGACACGGCCGAGACCCCCGCCGGCCCGCCCATCGCCTTCTGCGCGCCGATCACGCACAGGTCCACGCCCCACGCGTCCGGCAACAGCTGTTCCGCGCCCACCGAGGCCACCGCGTCCAGCATGAACAGCGCCCCGTGGGCCCGTACGGCCTCGCCGATCTCCGCCACCGGGTTGGTGTTCCCGGTGGCCGCCTCCGCGTGGACCAGGGAGACGAAGTCGATCTCCGGGTGCGCGGACAGGGCCCGGTCCACCTGGGTGGCGGACACGGCCGTGTCGAAGGGGACCTCCAGGTCCACGACGCTCGCCCCGCAGTCGCGCAGCCAGTTGCCGAAGGTGGTGCCGTAGGGGCCGGTGACCACGTTCAGCGCGGTCGAACCGGGCCGCGCGCCCGACCGGATGCACCCCTCCAGCGGAAGCAGCGCCTCGCCCTGGGTGATCACCACGTCGGCCCGGGTCCCGAGCAGCTCCGCGACCCCCCGCTCGATCGACGCGAACCGCGCGGCGGTCAGGGGCGGAAGGTCCAGGAGGGGGTGGTTCACGGCGCCGCTCTCTTCGTTCTCTTGTCCGGGGTCGTCCGGGGCCGGTCGTACAGGCCGGTCGCCCGGGGTCGTTCGTCCGGAATCGTCCGGACCGGTCTGGAGAGCCTACCGAGCCCGCACATAGAGTGCCGCCATGAGTGACGACGTCAACGGCGACAGGGCAAGGTCGGGGATTCTGCATGTGAAGGGGCGGGTGCTGGTCGGGCCCGATGACGTCCGCGACGAGCTCTGGGTGGTCGGCGGCCGGATCTCCTACGAGCGCCCGCGCGGCGCCCGGGAGGTCACCGAGGTCTCCGGGTGGGTGCTGCCCGGGCTGGTCGACGCGCACTGTCACGTGGGACTCGACGCCCACGGGCCGGTGGACGCGGACACCGCGGAGCGCCAAGCCCTGACCGACCGGGATGCCGGCACCCTCCTCATCCGCGATGCCGGATCCCCGTCCGACACCCGCTGGATCGACGGCCGCGAGGACCTGCCGAAGATCATCCGGGCCGGCCGGCACATCGCCCGCACCCGCCGTTACATCCGCAACTTCGCCCACGAGATCGAGCCCGCCGACCTCGTCGAGTACGTGGGCCGCGAGGCGAGGCGCGGCGACGGCTGGGTCAAGCTGGTCGGGGACTGGATCGACCGCGAGGCCGGGGACCTGACCGCCTGCTGGCCGCGCGCCGAGGTCGAGGCGGCCATCGCCGAGGCCCACCGCCTCGGGGCGCGCGTCACCGCCCACTGCTTCGCCGAGGACTCCCTGCGGGACCTGGTCGAGGCGGGCATCGACTGCGTCGAGCACGCCACGGGCCTCACCGAGGACACCATCCCGCTGTTCGCGGAGCGCGGGGTGGCCATCGTCCCCACCCTCGTGAACATCGCGACCTTCCCGAAGATGGCCGCGGGCGGCGAGGCCAAGTTCCCGCGGTGGTCGGCGCACATGCGCAGACTGCACGAGCGGCGCTACGACACCGTCCGCGCCGCCTACGACGCGGGCATCGGGGTCTACGTCGGCACGGACGCGGGAGGTTCCCTGCCGCACGGCCTGGTCGCCGCCGAGGTCGCCGAGCTCGTCAAGGCCGGGATCCCGGTGCTGGAGGCCCTCTCGGCGACGGCCTGGGGCGCACGCGAATGGCTGGGCAGGCCCGGCCTCACCGAGGGGGCGCCGGCCGACCTCGTGGTCTACGGGAGCGACCCGCGGGCCGACGTACGGGCGCTGGCGCAGCCGCTGAGGGTGGTGGTGAACGGGACGGTGGTGGCCTGAGGGCGTGAGCGCCCCAGGAGCGCGGGGGAGTTGACGGGGCGTGACGCCGGCGGCCGCACGGTCGTTGTGTACGCCCTGCGCGGGGCCGGGAGGCGAGATTTCCGTGATGGGAGGGAACTCCCGTTCCGGGTGGGGCGTATTTATTCGAACCTATGCCTGGAAACCACCCTTTGGGGTGAACTCACGTCAGGTAGGCCCCCGTTCACTCTCAGTGCGTAAAGATTCCGGGGTCGAGGCCGTCGGCGCGCGCAATGTCCCCCATTGGCGGCGCGACGGCTCCCATCTCCCTGGGGGTTCCACCACCTTGAACAGCAACACCTTCCGCATGCCCGTGGCCGCACTCGTCGCCACGGGAGCGGTTGCCCTGCTCGCCGCACCGCCCGCCTTCGCCACCGGCTCCACCGGTCCCACCGGCTCCCACCCGGGCGGAGGCAAGGCCGGCGCCGTCGTCCTGCGCACCACGCTGGACGTGGGCCTGCTCAACAAGACCGTGCACATCCCGCTGAAGGCGACCCTCAACGAGGTCAGCGCCCCGGCGGACGCCGCGAAGACGGCGCTGACCGTCACCCTCGACGGGGTCGAGAGCGGGAAGCCGGTGAGCATCCTGCGCGCCGACGTCGCCACCTCCAAGGCCACCGCCGACACCGACCGGGCCGCGGCGGAGGCCAACCTCGCCAAGGCCCGGATCCACGTACCGGGCCTGCCGCTGCTCTCCCTGATCGAGGTGGAGAAGGTCAGCTCCAAGGCCGTCTGCGAGGCGGGCAGGAAGCCGGTCGCCACCTCGAACGTCCTGGGCGCCGTGACCGTCCTCGGCAAGAAGGTCACCCTCTCGGCCGGCGGCCCCACCAAGGTCGAGGTCCCCATGGTCGGCCGGGTGAGCCTGGAGCTCTCCGCCACCGAGACCACCTCCACCACGGCCGCCGCGGCCGCGCTGCGGCTCAAGGTGTCGGTCAACCCGCTCGACCTGAACGTCGCCCAGGTCGAAGGGGAGATCGTGCTCGCCGAGGCCCGCTGCGAGTCCCCGGCCGCCCCCGCCCCCAGCCCCTCGAAGCTGCCCGACATTAAACCCCAGACCGGTACCGCGGGCGATTCGCAGACCCCGGCCGACCTCGCCGAGACCGGCGGCGGCTCGCTCACCCCGTTCGTGACGGGCGGTGCGCTGATCCTGCTCGGCTTCGGCGCCGCCGCGCTGGTCATGACCCGGCGCGGCAAGGCCTCGTAGGCCGTGCGCCTACTTCGTCGCGCGGGTCAGCCCCTGCTCCCCGGCGCCACGTGACATCACGGCCCGCGTGACCTCGCGGTCGGCGGCGGCGTACGTGCTGTCGGCGGAGGCGGTGGAGGCCTCGCACGAGGTGCAGACGACGCGGAACGGCGGCCGCATGTCCGAGTACTGCGTGAGGTATTCGGCCTTCACCACCTCCCAGCGCCCCGGATGGGCGGCCGCCGGGGCGAAGGTGAAGCGGGGGACCGAGGACATGTTGCCGCGGGCCTTCTGGGCCTCGTAGAAGCTGGCCACCTGGTCGCCCATGCCGTAGACCACCCAGGTGCCGTTGACCTTCTCGTACGGCTGCGGCACGTGGTTGTGGGTGCCGAGGATCAGATCGATGTCGGGGAGGCCGTCCGCCCCGCGCGACGCGGTCAGGGCCTGGGCCAGGTCCAGTTGCTGCTTGTCCGGCGCCGTCTGCCACTCGGAGCCCCAGTGGACGCTGAGGACGACGACGTTCGCGCCGGCCGCGCGCGCGGCGCGGGCGTCGGAGACGATCCGCTCCTGGTCGATCAGGTTCACGGCCCAGGGCTTGCCGGCGGGGAGCGGGACGCCGTTCGTGCCGTAGGTGTAATCCAGCTGTGCGACCTTGGCCCCGCCGGCCTCGAGCAGGGCCGGGGCCTTGGCCTCCTCGGCGCTGCGGCCCGAACCGACGTGGCGGATGCCGACGCGGTCGAGGTTGTCGAGGACGCGGACGAGACCGTCGTACCCGTCGTCCAAGGTGTGGTTCGAGGCGGTCGAGCAGCTGTCGTAGCCGGAGTCCGCGAGGGCGTCGGCCAGTTGGTGCGGGGCCTTGAAGAGGGGGTATCCGGTGTAGGGGCCGCCGGGCCGGCCGTACGGTATCTCGTGGTGGCATATCGCCAGGTCGGCGGCGGAGACGAGGGGCTTGACCCCGGCGAATATCTTCCGGAAGTCGTAGCCGCCCCCTTCCGCGGAGTCGTCGGCGGCCCGCTGGATGATCGACGGGTACGGGATGATGTCGCCGGTCCCGACGAGGGTGAACGGCTTCCCGCCGGCCACGGCCGCGGCTTCGGCGGCGGCGCTCCGACTCGGACTCGCCGCCGCCTCCGGCTTCGCCCGCAGCCGCTGCTCGGCCACTGCGCCGCCGTCCTCGCCGGGCAGGTGCGTCACGCCGTACGCGGCGCCCCCCACCACGGCCAGCGCGGCCACGGCCACACCTGTCCTGCCGACTGCCTTCATCCCCGTACCCCCGCCATCGCATGGTCACTACCTGCGGAAATAGTCCCGCACCGGTGTGGGCGCCGCCATACGCGACCCGCGCAAACGCGCCATCGGAGTGAGACTCGCGGCTTGCGGGCCGCTCCCGTCCGCGAGTCTCAGCGCGCCGCGAGGGCCAGGTCGAGGGCCTGGAGGAGGCGGCCCGTCGTCGCCCGGTCGCGGACAGCCAGCCGGAGCCAGGAGTCGTCCAGGCCCGGGAAGGTGTCGCCGCGCCGCACGGCGAAGCCCAGCGCGCGCAGGCGGGTGCGGATCTCAGCGGCGCCCTCGATCCGGATCAGGACGAACGGCCCCTCGGCCGTGCCCGCCACCGAGATCTCCTCGAACTCCGCGAGCCCCGCCAGGAGGTGCTCCCGGTCCACCACGATCTGCCGTGCCGCGGCCTCGGCCTCGGCCAGCGCCGCGGGGGTCACGCACGCCTCGGCCGCCACCAGCGCGGGCGTGGACACCGGCCACAGCGGTTGCGCCGCCGACAGCTTCGCGATCACCCCCGGCTCGGCCAGTACGTAGCCGATGCGCAGCCCGGCCAGGCCCCAGGTCTTGGTCAGGCTCCGCAGCACCACCAGGCCCGGTACGTCCGTCCGCCCGGCCAGCGCCTCGCGTTCGCCGGGTACGGCGTCCATGAACGCCTCGTCCACCACCAGGATCCGCCCGGGCCGGGCCAGCGCGGTCAGGGTCGCCGCCGGGTGCAGCACCGAGGTCGGGTTGGTCGGGTTCCCGACCACCACGAGGTCGGCCTCCTCCGGTACCGCCGCCGGGTTCAGCCGGAAGCCGTCCGCGGCCCGCAGCACCACGCGCTCCACCCGGTGGCCCGCGTCGCGCAGGGCCGCCTCCGGCTCGGTGAACTGCGGGTGCACCACCACCGGCCGTACGGCGCCCAGCGCCCGCGCGATCAGTACGAACGCCTCCGCGGCCCCCGCCGTCAGCAGCACCCGCTCGACAGGCAGCCCGTGCCGAAGGGCCACGGCCGCGCGGGCGGCGCGGCCGTCGGGGTAGGCGGACAGAACGTCGAGCGAAGCCGCGATCCGGTCCTTCAGCCACTGCGGAGGGGTGTTGGACCGTACGTTCACGGCGAGGTCGACCAGCCCCGCACCCCCGTCCGACACCTCCGCGTCCCCGTGGTGGCGCAGGTCGTGCGTATGGGCCGTGGCGACGGCGCAGGTCGCCGCCATCGAACGCCGCTTGGGTACGAGGAGTTCCCCGCCCCCGGCGAGCGCTGCGGCCTCCGCCACCGACGGGGTGCCGGCGGCATCCCGTACGGCGTCCGAGGGGTGCGGCACCGCCATCGCGGCCAGCAGCTCGGCCGGGTAGCTCAGCAAGGGCACGCCGAAACGTTCCGCCGCACCCGCGATCCCCGCCTCCACCGCCTTCGCCTCCACGGTGGCCAGGGCCGTCACGGCCTCCACCGTCAGCCCGGCGCCGCGCAGGGTCTCCTCCACCAGAGCGCACACCTCCGCCACGGACACACCCGCGCGGCCGCCGACCCCGACGACCAGTTGCGTCGCGTACTCGTCCAACAGATTCACCCGTTCTCCGTCGTCGTGTTCGTGGTGCCGCTCGTGGTCGTGCCCGCACAGACGGCCGCGCTCGCGGACTCCGTGTGCGGCGGGCCCGTCAACCCTCCGTGGTCCGCCACCCGCTTGCGGAAGTGCGCGGGCGGCGCGGAGTCGGTATGCAGGGGCACATGGCCGTGATCGTGGCGCTGGGCGCGTTCCTGATGACCCTGGCAGGCGGATGGACGGCGCAGCGCGTCACCGACCGCCGCCACCTCGTGCTGGGCCTGGCCGGCGGGCTGATGCTGGGCGTCGTCGGCCTCGACCTGCTGCCGGAGGCCATGCACGCGGCCGGCGACGAACTCTTCGGAGTCCCCCTCGCCCTGCTGCTGTTCGTCGGCGGGTTCCTCGCCGCGCACTGCGTGGAACGCCTGCTGGCCGTCCGCCAGGCCTCCCACGGGGGCCGGAACGGCGACGGGCACGCGGACCACGAGGGCAGGGTCCCCCAGGTCGGCCTGACGGCCGCCGCGGCCATGGTCGCCCACAGCCTCGCCGACGGGGTGGCCCTCGGCGCCGCGTTCCAGGTCGGCGGGGGGATGGGCGTGGCCGTGGCGCTGGCCGTCGTCACCCACGACTTCGCCGACGGGTTCAACACGTACACCCTCACCCGGCTGTACGGGAACGCCCGCCGCAAGGCCCTGCTCATGCTCTTCGCGGACGCGGCCGCCCCGGTCGTGGGCGCCGCGTCCACTCTGCTGTTCACCCTTCCGGAGGAACCGCTCGGGGCCTACCTCGGCTTCTTCGGCGGCGTCCTGCTGTACCTGGCCGCCGCCGAGATCCTGCCCGAGGCCCACCACAAGCACCCCGCGCTGTCCACCCTGATGTGCACCGTGGGCGGGGTGGCGGGGATCTGGCTGGTCGTGGGCCTGGCGGAGTGACCGGACCGGTTGGAGCGACCGGAGAGGCCGGACCGCCCGGTGGGGCCGGACCGGCCGGTGGGACCGGACCGGCCGGAGGGGCCGGGCGGAGCGGTGGCGCCCCGGAGGTCTGTGGTTCACCGAAGAGCTGCCGGACGCGCCGCCGCGGCCTCGGCGAACCGCAGGGCCACGGAGGGCTCCGCCGCCCAGTGCGTGTGCAGGTAGCTGGCGTGCACACCGCCCGCCACGAAGCCCTCGACCCGGCGTTCCGGATGGGTGAAGCCCCATGCGGGCGCTGCGCCGGCGCCCGGCTCGATCACCGTCCGGTGGAACTCGTGCCCGCGCAGCCGGGTCCCGGCCACGGCCAGGACGCTGTCGGAGACGGCGACCGCCTCGCGGTATCCGAGCGTGAGCCGCTCCGACATCCGCGCGTCGGCGTCGAGCACCCCGCACATGGGCTTCCCGTCCAGCGAACGGGCGAGGTAGAGCAGCCCCGCGCACTCGGCGGCCACCGGCCGGCCGGCCGCGGCGAAGGCCGCGACGGCCTTGCGCAGCGGCTCGTTCGCGGACAGCTCCGGGGCGTACACCTCGGGGAAGCCGCCACCGATCACCAGGCCGGTGGTTCCTTCGGGCAGCGCCTCGTCCCGTAGCGGGTCGAAGGTGACCACCTGCGCCCCGGCCGCGGTGAGCAACTCCGCGTGCTCGGCGTAGGAGAACGTGAACGCCGGCCCGCCCGCGACGGCGATGACCGGTGCGGCGCCGCTGCCGGGGGCTGCGCTCCCGGACCCCTGAGCCTCGAACGCCGGCGCGGGCCCGGACAGGGGCCGGTTTCGGGCAGGGGCGGGGTGGGGGAGCAGCGCATGTTCCGGAGCCCAGGCCTCGCAGGCCAGCGGCGGCGCGGAACGGGCCAGCGCCATCAGGGCTTCCAGATCGCAGCCGGCCCGGACCTGGTCGGCCAGGGCGGCCACGGAGGACACCGCGTCCGCCCGCCGCTCGGCCACCGGCACCAGCCCCAGGTGCCGCGACGGCGCGGCCACCTGGGGAACCCGCCGCAGGACGCCGAGCACCGGCATCCCCGCTTCCTCCAGTGCCTCCCGCAGCATCGCCTCGTGCCGGTCGGAGCCGACCTTGTTCAGGATCACGCCGCCGAGGCGCACCTGCGGGTCGAAGGAGGCGAAACCGTGCACCAGCGCCGCCACCGACCGCGACTGCGAGGACGCGTCGACGACCAGCACCACCGGCGCCCGGAGCAGCTTCGCGACCTGCGCCGTCGACGCCAGTTCGCCCCGCCCCGCGGCCCCGTCGTAGAGCCCCATCACGCCTTCGACGACGGCCAGGTCGCACCCGGCCGCCCCGTGCGCGAACAGCGGGGCCACCAGGTCCGGCCCGCACATGAAGGCGTCCAGGTTGCGCCCCGGGCGGCCCGTGGCCAGTGCGTGGTAGCCGGGGTCGATGTAGTCGGGCCCGGCCTTGTGCGGGGACACGGCGAGGCCGCGCTCCGAGAAGGCCGCCATCAGGCCCGTCGCGACGGTCGTCTTGCCGCTGCCGGAGGACGGCGCGGCGACGACCAGTCTCGGTACGTTGATCGAGGTCACCACTCGATGCCCTTCTGGCCCTTCTGGCCGGCGTCCATCGGGTGCTTGACCTTGGTCATCTCGGTGACGAGGTCCGCGAACTCCACCAGCTTCTCCGGCGCGTTGCGGCCGGTGATCACCACGTGCTGGGTACCGGGACGACTGCGCAGCACCTCGACGACCTCGTCGACGTCGATCCAGCCCCAGTGCATCGGGTACGCGAACTCGTCCAGCACGTACAGCTTGTGCGTCTCGGCGGCCAGATCGCGCTTGACCTGCTCCCAGCCCTCCTTGGCCGCCTGCTCGTTGTCGAGCTGCGCGTCGCGCTGGACCCAGGACCAGCCCTCGCCCATCTTGTGCCAGACGACGGAGCCGCCCTCGCCGGAGGCGCCGAGCACCTTCAGCGCGTTCTCCTCGCCGACCTTCCACTTCGCCGACTTGACGAACTGGAACACCCCGATCGGCCAGCCCTGGTTCCAGGCGCGCAGCGCCAGACCGAAGGCCGCCGTCGACTTGCCCTTGCCCGGCCCCGTGTGGACGAAGACGAGCGGGCGGTTGCGGCGCTGACGCGTCGTGAGTCCGTCGTCCGGAACGACGGACGGCTGTCCCTGCGGCATTACGCGGCCCTCCTGAGGGTCGGGGATGGGGTACGTACGTTCTTCACGAGCCCGGCCAGCGAATCGGCCCGCAGCCCGTCGAGGGTGACGGCCGGGCCGCCCAGATCGGTGGCCAGTACTGCGGCCAGCCCCAGCCGGACCGGCCCCGACTCGCAGTCCACGACGACGGAGGCGACCCCGCCGGCCGCCAGCAGCCGGGCGCTGCGCGTCGAGAGCGCACGCGGATCCCCGCCCAGGGCGCCGGCCGAGGTGGCCCGCCCGTCGGTGACGACCACGAGCAGCGGCCGTCGGCTCGGGTCCCGCAGCCGTTCGATCCGCAGCACCTCGTGGGCCTTGAGCAGCCCGGCGGCGAGCGGGGTGCGGCCGCCGGTCGGCAGGTTCTCCAGCCGGGCCGCGGCGGCGTCGACGGAGGAGGTGGGCGGCAGGGCGAGCTCGGCCGAGGCGCCCCGGAAGGTGATCAGGCCGACCTTGTCCCGGCGCTGGTAGGCGTCGAGCAGCAGGGACAGCACCGCCCCCTTGACCGCGCTCATGCGCTGCCGGGCGGCCATCGAGCCGGACGCGTCCACGAGGAACAGCACGAGGTTGCCCTCGCGGCCCTCACGGGTCGCCTGCCGCAGATCGTCCTTGCGGACGACCAGCCCGCGCCCGGTGCGCCCGCGCGCCTTCTGGTGCGGGGCCGCGGCCTGGACGGTCGCCGTCAGGTGCAGCTTCGTCAGCTGGCCGCGGGGGCGCTGGGCGCCGGTGGTACGGCCGTGCGCGGTACGGGCGCGCGAACGCCGGCCGGATGCGCCCTCACCCAGCCCAGGGACGCTGAGCATCTTGGTTCGGAACGGCTCGGCGGCCCGTACGGGTGCCTGCTCGGCCGGACCGGCCGCCCCGCTGTCCTGGGCGGAGGGCTGCGTCTCGGGCCGCTGTTCGGGCTCGGCCGGCGCCTCGGGCCCGGGGTCGGCGGGCGCCTCGGCCTCGGGCGCGTCCGGTCCGGAGCCCTGCGGGGGTACGCCGCCCCCGCCGTCGGGGCCCCCGCCGTCCGGGCCGTCGTCCTGCGGTCCCTCGCCCGGGCCCTCGGGCTCCGGCTCGGGCTCGGGCTCCGGCTCGTCGTCCGGGAACCCGTCCAGGATCTGGTCCAGCTTCTCCTCGTCGAGGCCGGGCGCGTCGAAGGGGTTGCGGCGGCGGCGGTGGGGGAGCGCCAGCAGGGCGGCCTGACGCACGTCCTCCTTGAGCACCTCGGTCCGTCCGGCCCAGGCGGCCAGCGCGGTCGCGGTGCGGGCCATCACGATGTCGGCGCGCATGCCGTCGACCTCGAAACCGGCGCAGGTCGCGGCGATCCGCAGCAGCGAGATGTCGTTGAGGACCACCCGGGGGAGCAGCGCCCGTGCGGCCACCACGCGGGCGCGCACCTGTTCCTCGTCCCCGGACCAGCGGCCCGCGAAGCCCGCGGGGTCGTCCTCGTAGGCGAGCCGGCGACGGACCACCTCGACCCGCTGGAGGGGCTCCCGGGAGGCGGCGACCTCGACGGTCAGCCCGAACCGGTCGAGCAACTGCGGGCGCAGCTCGCCCTCCTCGGGGTTCATCGTGCCGACGAGGAGGAACCGGGCGGCGTGCCGTACGGAGACGCCCTCGCGCTCCACGTAGGAGGCGCCCATCGCTGCGGCGTCGAGGAGGAGGTCGATGAGGTGGTCGTGGAGCAGGTTGACCTCGTCGACGTACAGGATGCCGCGGTGCGCGTCGGCGAGCAGACCGGGCTCGAAGGCCTTCACGCCCTCGGAGAGGGCGCGTTCGATGTCGAGGGCGCCGACGAGACGGTCCTCGGAGGCGCCGACGGGCAGCTCCACCATGCGGGCGGGGCGCGCGGTGGCCGGACCGGATTCGTGGGGGCCGTCGGGGCAGACCGGGTCCGGGGCGGCGGGCGCGCAGCTGAACCGGCAGCCGGGGACCACGTCCACCTGCGGCAGCAGGGCCGACAGGGCGCGGACGGCGGTGGACTTGGCGGTCCCCTTCTCACCGCGCACGAGGACGCCGCCGACCGCGGGGCTCACGGCGTTGAGCAGCAGCGCGAGGCGCAGGTCGGTCTGGCCGACCAGTGCGGTGAACGGGTAGGGCGTGCTCATGCGGTGGCCCCTCCTTCTGCGTGGGTACGGGTACGGGTACGGGTACGCGTGCGCGGGCGGTCGTGCGTGGCGCGGGCCGTCACGGCGCGCCCGGCGGCAGGAACGGGAGGCCCGGCGGGGGGCCGGACTCGATCAGCCGAAGCAGCGCGCCGGTGTCCGCGTGTTCCTCGATCAGGTCGCCGAGCAGGTCCAGTTGGTCCTCCCGCAGGGTGGCGAAGGACGTGTCCGGGGCCGGGACGAAGCGGCGCCCGGCGGCGGCCGCGACCTCGCGCAGGAAGGCCCGGCGGAAGCCGTCCGACTCCAGCGAGCCGTGCCAGTGCGTGCCCCACACCGATCCGGACCGGCAGCCGTCCAGGAAGGGGACGCCGCCCAGGACCTCGGCCACCCCGTGGTGGATCTCGTAGCCCTCGACGGGCTCGCCCAGTGCCGAGCCGACGGGCCGGGCCAGGGTCTTCTCCCGCTCGAAGCGGACCCGTACGGGAAGGAGCCCGAGCCCCGGCACGGAGCCGGCCTTCGACTCGACCTCGTCCTCGATGTGTTCGCCCAGGACCTGGAACCCGCCGCAGATGCCCAGCACCGGCCGGCCCTCGGTGGCCCGCCGCACCAGCGCGTCCGCCAGCCCGCGTTCGCGCAGCCAGGCGAGGGCCTTGACCGTGCCCCGGGTACCCGGGACGACGACCAGGTCCGCGTCGGCCAGTTCCTCGGCCCGGTCCACGAACCGCACCACCACGCCGGGTTCCGCCGCCAGCGCGTCGACGTCCGTGAAGTTCGACATCAGCGGCACCGCGCAGACCGCGACCCGCAGCACGTCCTCGCCCACGGGCGGGGCGACCACGGATTCCCGTACCGCGCCCCGCAGGGAGACCCGCAGGCCGTCCTCCTCGTCGATGCCCAGACCGTGCTGGAAGGGGAGCACGCCGTACGTCGCCCGCCCGGTCAGACCCCGCAGCATCTCCATGCCCGGTTCCAGCAGCGTGACGTCACCGCGGAACTTGTTCACCAGGTAGCCCGCGATCAGCGACTGGTCCTCGGGCGAGAGCAGCGCCGTCGTACCGAAGAACGAGGCGAAGACCCCGCCCCGGTCGATGTCGCCGACGACGACCACGGGGAACCGCGCGGCCCGCGCGATGCCCATGTTCACTATGTCGGTCCGGCGCAGGTTGATCTCGGCCGGGCTGCCCGCCCCTTCGCAGATCACGGCGTCATACGTGCCCCGCAACTGCTCGAGGCAGTCCGTGACGATGCCGAGCAGTTGTTCCTGGCGGCCCCCGTGGTAGCCGCGGGCGCTCATCTCGCCCACCGGCTTGCCCAGCAGCACCACCTGGCTGCTCCGGTCGCTGCCGGGCTTGAGCAGCACCGGGTTCATCAGCGCGGTCGGCTCCACCCGGGCCGCCTGGGCCTGCATGGCCTGGGCGCGGCCGATCTCGGCGCCCTCCCGGGTGACGAAGGAGTTCAGCGACATGTTCTGGGCCTTGAAGGGCGCCACCTTCACGCCCTGCCGGGCCAGCCACCGGCAGATGCCCGCCGTGACCACGCTCTTGCCCGCGTCGGATGTCGTACCGGCGACGAGGAGTCCCCCGCCGCGCCTCGCGCCGCTCATGCGCGTCCCCTTCGTGATGTACGCGTACGTGCTGTCCGCGAGACCAGCGTGCGCGCGGCCACACAGGCTCCCAGCGCCACCCACGTCACCCGGCGCGACAGCCGTACCGCCCGTTCGATGTCGGCGACCTCCACGGGCCGCCCGGCCGCTCCGTTGAGCACGGCCCGGTGTTCGACCCGCCCCCCGTACGCCAGGGTCCCGCCCAGCCGTACGCCGAGCGCCCCGGCGAAGGAGGATTCCACCGGCCCCGCGTTGGGGCTCGGATGCTTGGCGGCGTCCGCGCGCCAGGCCCGTACGGCTCCCCGTCGGTCGGGACCGGCCAGTACGGCGGCCAGGGCCGTCAGCCGGGCGCCCGGCCAGCCGGCCACGTCGTCGAGCCGGGCCGAGGCCCAGCCGTAGCGCAGGTGGCGGGGGGACTTGTGGCCGACCATCGCGTCCAGGGTGTTCACGGCGCGGAAGGCCAGCAGGCCGGGGACGCCCGCGACGGCGCCCCACACCAGGGCCCCGACCACCGCGTCGGAGGTGTTCTCGGCGACCGATTCGACGACCGCCCGGGCCATCTGCTGCTCGTCCAGTGCCTGCGGGTCGCGACCGCACAGGTGGGGCAGCCGTTCGCGGGCCACGTCGGCGTCCCCGGCGGCGAGCGCGCCGCCGATGGCGCGGGCCTCCCGGCCCAGCGAGGTGCCGCCCACGACGGCCCAGGTGGCGGCGGCGGTCAGGGCTATACGGGCGGCCGCGGGCCGGGAGCGCACGGCGCGGGCGCCCAGCGCGCCGACGGCGGCCGCGCCTCCGGCGCACAGCAGGGTGTGCAGGGCGCCCCGCGCGCGGTCGTCGCGCCACAGGGCGCGTTCGACGGCGGCGGCGGCTCGTCCGAAGGCGGCCACGGGGTGCCCTCGGCGCGGATCCCCGAGGATCCGGTCGCCGATCAGGCCCGCCGTGACGCCGTACGCGAAGACGCGATCGGCACGCATGGTGGCAGGTATGTCCTCACTCAGGGTCCGCGCCCTGGTTCGACGTGTCCGGCGGCGAGAGTTCCTGGCTCCCGGCCGCGCGCGGCCCTGGGGTCCGCGTGCGCCGGTGACAGTGGCGGGACCGCGCCGGATTCGCACCGGACTTCCTCTCCATGCCGCCGTAATGGCTCGGGCAGTCCACCACGCAGCGCGAAGGCCCGTCAACTCGCCGTTGACCTGCGGTGGGGTGGTGGGTCCTGGGCATGCGAAAGCTCCCTCCGGGACGGACCCGGAGGGAGCCTTCGTGCGTGCTGTTTCGTGCGTGTTGTCCGGCGCCTCAGGCGACGATCAGGTAGATCCCGTAGGTCACGGCCGCCGTGCAGACCGCGAAGCAGGCGTACGCGCCGCTGCGGGCCAGGGTGGCCGCGCCGCCCTGCTCGGTGGCGGCCTCGTGCTTGGAGAGCCCCATCAGACCCAGGGTGAACAGGGTCACGAGGGCGACGGTGGCGGAGAGGCTGACTCCGAAGACGGAGCCGAGGGCTTCCCAGTCGATCTTCATACCGCTGAATCCTCTGTCGTTCTCGGGGTCAGACCGCGGCGGCCGGAGCCGCGGCCAGGATGGTGGCCTTGAGCTCCTCGTCCGTCACCGCGGCGGTGCTGCCCGTGGCGGCGGAGGTCGGCGGGACGGTGACGGCCGCGATGGCCGTGGTGACCACACCAGGCTCCTCGGCGTCGGCCGCCTGGACCTCGTTGACGTTGGTGTGGTCGACGACCTGACGGCGTGAGATCAGGTAGATGGCGACGCAGGAGGCGACCAGGAAGACTGCGACGCAGACGACGCCGATGCCTCCGGTGCGCATGACCAGCTCGGCGCCGGCGGAGACGAGAGCGGCGGCCGGGAGGGTCAGGCCCCAGGCGATGAACATGCGGGAGGCGGTGGACCAGCGGACCACGCCGCCCTTGCGTCCCAGACCCGAACCCATGACCGCGCCGGAGCACGCGTGGGTGGTGGAGAGGGAGAAGCCCAGGGAGGAGGAGGCCAGGATGACGCTGGCGGCCGAGGTCTGGGCGGCGAAGCCCTGCTGCGGCTGCAGGTCGGTCAGGCCCCTGCCCATGGTGCGGATGATGCGCCAGCCGCCCAGGTAGGTGCCCATCGCGATGGCCATACCGGCGGAGCCGATGACCCAGACCGGCGGGTTGGCGCCGGCCGGCAGGGCGTTCCCGGCGATGAGCGCCAGGGTGATGATGCCCATCGTCTTCTGCGCGTCGTTGGTGCCGTGCGCCAGCGAGACGAGGCCCGCGGAAGCGATCTGGCCCGCGCGGTAGCCCTTGGCGGAGGTCTTCTCACCCATGCCGCGGCCGACCTTGTACGTGACCTTCGTGGCCAGGTACGCGGCGATGCCGGCGACCAGCGGCGCGGCGATCGCGGGGATCAGCACCTTGGTGACGACGACGCTGCCGTTGACCGCGCCCATGCCGGCGGAGGCCACGGCCGCACCGATCAGTCCGCCCATGAGGGCGTGCGAGGAGCTGGAGGGCAGTCCGACGAGCCAGGTGACGAGGTTCCAGAGGATCGCGCCGACCAAGGCGGCGAAGATGACCTCCGGCTGGATGCCTTCCTCGTTGACCAGGCCCTTGGAGATCGTCTTGGCGACCTCCACGGACATGAAAGCGCCGACGAGGTTGAGTACGGCGGACATGGCCACCGCGGTCTTGGGCTTGAGGGCGCCCGTCGAGATGGTGGTGGCCATCGCGTTGGCCGTGTCGTGAAAACCGTTCGTGAAATCGAACACGAGAGCGGTGATGATCACGATCCCGAGGAGAAGCGTTATGTGCTCCATTTACCCAGGCTTCTGTTTGACGTCAGTGGTTCGTGGACCGTAGGCAATCTGGATGAACGGAAGGTGAACTGGCAGGGGTCGTCCGGTGTATCGATGCGGCACCCGATCGGGACCTTCGTCCCGAGAGGGGTGCGAATACAGCGATTGGTGCACGTCACGGCCGGGTGGCCGCGCCCTCCGGGACGGGACTTCCGGTAGGCCGTTGCATACGAGCGGAACCCCGAAGAGACCTAGATCACCCCTGGGGTCGCCTCGCCGGGCCGCCGCCCGGAATCGTTCCCTCCGGTGGCCCGCCCGCCCATCCGCCTCGACACTGGAGCGGTGCGTACCGCTACAGCGACGGCAGTGGCCGTCACTACGACCCTGCTCGGCGCCGGCGCGGCCGCCGTCACCGCCGCCGCGCTCGCCGGCCGGTACGCCGCCGACGCGGCCCTGCGGACCGAGCCCGGCCGCCCACTGCCCGGCGGGCCCCGGCTCGTCGTCCACTCCACCGCGGCCGGCCGGGTCGAGCTGACCAGGTCGCTCGCCTCCCTGCGCCCCGGCACCTACGGGCTCACCGCGCCGGGCGTGCACGCCGTGGTCGGGCCCGTCCTCCCGGACGCCCCGCACGGCCCCGACACCGTGGTGCGCCGGCTCGTCGCCGTCACCCACGGCAGCCTCGACCCCGGGACCCGCGTCACCCTCACCCCCCAGATCCACCTGGGCAACCCGGGCGCCGCTCTCGGGCTGGACCACGCCGACGTGGACATCCCCGGGGAGCTCGGCGCCCTGCCCGCCTGGTTCGTGCCCGCGGCCCGCGACACCTGGGTCATCACCGTCCACGGGCTCGGCGCCACCCGCGAGCACCCGATGGTGGTCATGCCCTTCCTCCACCGCAACAAGGTCCCCGTCCTGGACCTCGGGTACCGGGGCGACCTCGGCGCCCCCGGGTCCCCGGACGGCCTCGGCCACCTCGGCGAGTCCGAATGGCGCGATCTCGACGCCGCCATCCGCTACGCCCTGCGCTACGGAGCCCGCCGCGTGGTCCTGCACGGGTGGTCGACCGGCGCCACCATGGCTCTGCACGCCGCCGAGCGCTCGGCGCTGGCCGACCGGATCGCCGGGCTGGTCCTCGACTCGCCCGTACTGGACTGGCACGCCACCCTGCGCGCCCTCGCCGCCGCGCGCCGCACCCCGGCGCCCCTGCTCCCGTTCGCCGTCAAGGCCGCCGAAGGCCGCGCGGGCCTGCGCGCGGGCAGGCGGGCACCGGGGTCGGATCCGGCCGCGCTGAAGGTCCCCGTGCTGATCTTCCACGGCCCCGACGACACGATCGCCCCCTGGGCCCCCTCCCGCAGGCTCGCCGCGGCTCGCCCCGACCTCGTCACCCTGCACTCCGCTTCCGACGCCGCCCACGGGGCGATGTGGAACGCCGACCCAGCCGCGTACGAAGAGGCGCTGCGCCGCTTCCTGACCCCGCTCATGTGACAGACCGTGTGACGGGCCGTCGGACGAGTTGTCCGAAGAATGCCGGACTGGCAGGGCGGAGGGGCGGGTTGTCCCGTTCTGTCCTTACCGGGCCTTGTGGCAATGGCTGGTTCCGTTTGGGCTTTCGGCCAGTGACGGGCGAGACTGCTCCCGTGACGTCCCGAAAGCCTGATGAGCAGTTGGCTCGCGACTCCAGACTCCGACTCGTCGCCCCGCGGTCCGTCGCCACGGCCCGCAAGGCGGTGACCGACCGGCGCACCCGGACCGCCCCGCGGCCTCCGGCGGGCACCCCCGCCACGGCCGACCTGGCGAACAGGGCCCGCGCCTCCCTCTCCGACGCGGTACGGCTCGCCCGCTGGGCCGAGCTCCACCTCGGCGTCGCGGACGACGCCGGGCCCACCCCGGGGGGCGCGCTGCCCGCCGCCGAAGCCGAACGCGCCGCCACCCAGCTGAGCCTGACGCCGGGCCAGATCCGGGTCGGCTGGGACCGCGCCCGGCTCGCCGGCCTGATCGAGATGCACGGCGGACACGCCCGCCCCGGCTGGCGCCTGCGCGCCTGGAACCGGGACGACGCCGCCGTACTGCGCGGCTGGGTCGCCCTCTTCGACGCCTGGTCACTGGTCCACCCGGCCCCCGCCGACATCGCCCCCGCGGCCGTCGCCGAGGTGGTCGAGGCCATGCCCCAGCTGCTCTCCCTGCTCCAGCTCTCCGCCGGTCCCGTGACCGTCCCCGACCTGCTGGACCTGCTCGGACAGCGCGTCGACGAACTGCGCGACGAGCGGTGCGAGGTCCCCTACGAGACCACGGCGCAGGCCGCGGACTCGGTGGAGGCCCCCCGAGCCGCCGGGACCGCCGGGGCTCCGCACACCGGCCCCGCGCCGGCCGCGCCGCCCGTCCCGCTCGCCCGGCTGCTGCGCTGGGCGCTCGGCGGGCTCGCCGCCGTGGACGCAGTCACCCTCGGCCCCGCCCGGGCCACCCTCACCCCGCTCGGAAGCTGGGCCGTCTGGGTCAAGCTCGAGCAGATCTGCGTCGCCGCGCAGAGCCCCGCCGGGAACATCGAGCAGTCCGCCGCCGCCATGCTCCACGGCTGCGCCCGGCTCACCCCCGGCCCGGCCCGCGCCGAGTACCAGGCCTGGCTGGCCGCCCGGCCCGTCGGCCACGCGGTGTCCGAACTGCTGCACGCCGCCCGGGGCGAGGACGCCCTGCTGCGCGGGCTCGCCTTCGAAGCCCTGCGCGTGGTCGGAGCCCCCGCCGAGCCGGAGGTGCGGGGGGCCTCCCGCGAGGCCGCGCTGCGCCCCTACGCCCTGCTCTGGCTCGCCGAGCACGACGGGGTGGACCCCGACGAGGCGCAGGACGTGCTCACCGCCGAGGAGCAGACCTGGCTCTGGGTGGACACCGCAGCCGCCATCGCGGACCACGGCGAGGCCGAGCTGCTGGCCCGTCACCTGGACTCGGCCGTACGGACCACGGTTCCGCGGCTGCTGGACGAGGTCCGCGCGGTAGGGCACCCGCGCACGGTCCAGGTGCTGGTCGCACTGGCCGCCGCCCATCCCGATCCCGCCCTGGCCAAGGCGGTGCGCCGGGCCGCCTTCCAGGTGCACACCGGCGGCGCGTAGCGCCCCGTACGGCTGAGTGCGTACGCGCCGCGGGGCTCAGACCTGCGGCGCGTACGTCCCGAAGCTCCACACGTTGCCCTCGGCGTCGCGCGCCATGTAGTCCCGCGAGCCGTAGTCCTGGTCGGTCGGCTCCATCAGGATCTCCACACCGTGATCGACGGCCCGGCGGTGGTGGGCGTCCACGTCGTCGACGAGTACGTAGACCCCGGCCGGGCCGGCCGCCTCCATGGCCTTGTCGAAGGCGCCGCCGCGGCCCTTGCTGCCGAGCATCACCATGCCGTTCCCGTAGGACAGCTCGGCGTGCATCACGGCGCCGTCCTCACCCTCGTACGCCGCGATCTGGGTGAAGCCGAAGGCCTCGGTGAGCAACTGGATGGCGGCCTTGGCATCGGTGTACAGCAGGGTCGGGCAGATGGACGGAACGCCTGCCATGACGATCACTCCCTCTCGTACCGCGGATGGACGGTGAGCCACGTCACAGCATGGCAGGCGCCACGAGAAGTCAGCGGAAGGTGTTGCACTGGGCCATGTCGCCCGTGCGGTAGCCCTGGTAGAACCACTGCTGGCGCTGCTCGGCCGAGCCGTGCGTCCAGGACTCAGGGCTCACCCGGCCCTGGAACTTCTCCTGGATCCGGTCGTCGCCGACCGCGGCCGCCGCGTCCAGGCCGTCCTTGATGTCCTGGTCGGTGAGGCTGGTGATCAGGGGCTTGCCCGTGGACTCGTCCGGGGTCTTCGTCGCGTTGTGGGCCCAGACCCCGGCGTAGCAGTCGGCCTGCAGCTCGACCCGTACCGCATTGCTGTTCGCGCCCTGCCGGCCGTCCTGGGCCTTCTGTAGGGTGCCGGTCAGGTTCTGGATGTGGTGCCCGTACTCGTGGGCCACCACGTACGCCTGGGCGAAGGGGCCGCCGCTCGCGCCGAACTTGGTGCGGAGCTCGTTGAAGAAGCCCAGGTCCAGATAGACCTGCCGGTCGCCGGGGCAGTAGAAGGGGCCGACCGCCGAGGTGGCCGCCCCGCAGGCGGTACCCACCTTGCCGGTGAAGAACACCGTCTGTGCCGGGGTGTACTGGGCGCCGCGCCGCGCGAACTCCTGCTTCCAGAAGTCCTGGGTGCTGTTGATCACCGCCACGAGCCGGCAGTCCTCCTTGGTGTTCGCGTCCTGCCCGGTCTTGCAGCTCTGCTGCACCTGGGCGGCGGAAGAGGAGGTGGCCGCGGGATCCGGGCTTCCGTCGGACAGGCCCAGCTGCTCCGGGCCGACCCCGAAGAGCAGGCCCATGACCAGCGCGATGAACCCGATGATGCCGCCGCCGATCGTGGCCCTCCCGCCGGGGACGCGGCTGCCGCGTACGTCCTTGACCTCGGAAGTGTCCAGATTGGCGTCGTCGTCGAACTGCATCCCGCACCGCCCTCCATTCCTGACCAAGGGGGGTACGTGTCCGCCCCTGCGGCGAGTATCAACCCGTTCATCGTCGTACGCCCTCCGGCCGCGAGGCGTGTTCCGTGGGCCGAACGGGGGACGCGGCGACGGGGGAGGGGCTGGTTCCGCGGGGGGCGGCCGGGCCCGAAAGTAGTTGCGGACCCCCGGTAGAATGACTCCCATGGCAAATCTCCTCGCGGATTAGCGGCGTCGAAGCATCGCGTCCTGCCCCCCTTCCGCCGTCCCGACCCGCCCTGGAGTATTTCCGTGATCACCGCCACCGGCATCGAGCTGCGCGCCGGCGCCCGCATCCTCATCGAGAACGCGTCCTTCCGTATCGCCAAGGGCGACCGCATCGGCCTCGTGGGCCGCAACGGAGCCGGCAAGACCACCCTCACCAAGTGCCTCGCGGGCGAGGGGACGCCGGCCGCCGGCTCCATCGCCCGCTCCGGCGAGGTCGGCTACCTCCCGCAGGACCCGCGCACCGGCGACCTCGACGTGCTGGCCAGCGACCGGATCCTGTCCGCGCGCGGACTCGACGTACTGCTCAAGAAGATGCGGATGAACGAGGAGCGCATCTCCTCCGGCGCCGGCGCCACCCGCGACAAGGCGATGCGCCAGTACGAGCGCCAGGAGACCGAGTTCCTCACCAAGGGCGGTTACGCCGCCGAGTCCGAGGCCGCGACCATCTCCGCCGCCCTCGGCCTGCCCGACCGGGTCCTCGGCCAGCCGCTGCACACCCTCTCCGGCGGTCAGCGCCGCCGCGTCGAGCTCGCTCGCATCCTCTTCTCGGACGCCGACACCCTGCTCCTCGACGAGCCGACCAACCACCTCGACGCCGACTCGATCGTGTGGCTGCGCGACTACCTGAAGAACTACCGCGGCGGCTTCATCGTGATCTCCCACGACGTCGACCTCGTCGAGACGGTCGTCAACAAGGTCTTCTACCTGGACGCCAACCGCGCCCAGATCGACGTCTACAACATGGGCTGGAAGCTCTACCAGCAGCAGCGCGAGGCCGACGAGAAGCGCCGCAAGCGCGAGCGCCAGAACGCCGAGAAGAAGGCCGCGGCGCTGAACTCGCAGGCCGACAAGATGCGCGCCAAGGCCACCAAGACGGTCGCCGCCCAGAACATGGCCAAGCGCGCCGACCGGCTGCTCGCCGGCCTGGACGCCGTCCGCGTCTCCGACAAGGTCGCCAAGCTGCGCTTCCCGGACCCGGCGCCCTGCGGCAAGACCCCGCTGACCGCCGAGGGCCTGTCGAAGTCGTACGGCTCGCTGGAGATCTTCACCGACGTCGACCTGGCCATCGACAAGGGCTCCCGCGTGGTCATCCTCGGCCTCAACGGCGCGGGCAAGACCACGCTGCTGCGCCTGCTGTCGGGCACCGAGAAGCCCGACACCGGCTCGGTCGTCCCCGGCCACGGCCTCAAGCTCGGCTACTACGCCCAGGAGCACGAGACCCTGGACCCGGAGCGCTCGGTCCTGGAGAACATGCGCTCCTCGGCACCGGACCTGGACCTGGTCTCCGTACGCAAGACTCTCGGCTCGTTCCTCTTCTCCGGCGACGACGTGGACAAGCCCGCCGGCGTCCTGTCCGGCGGTGAGAAGACCCGTCTGGCCCTGGCGACCCTGGTCGTCTCCTCGGCGAACGTGCTGCTCCTCGACGAGCCCACGAACAACCTCGACCCCGCCAGCCGCGAGGAGATCCTGGGCGCCCTGCGCACGTACAAGGGCGCCGTCATCCTCGTCACGCACGACGAGGGCGCCGTCGAGGCGCTGGAGCCGGAGCGGATCATCCTGCTCCCGGACGGTGTCGAGGACCTCTGGGGCCCGGACTACCGGGACCTCGTGTCGCTCGCCTGAGCCTCCGCTTACGTGATCCAGCCGCTTATGGATCATTCGGCTCAGACGTGATCCATCATCTGAGTGAGACGGTCTCATACCGCTCCGTGCTCGGCGAAGGCCCCGGCCGCATCTCCCAAGATGCGCGGCCGGGGCCTTCCGCTTTCCCGCTCCGGCCCCTGACCTGGTGATTCATACCCGCCGAGCGGAAATGTGACGGAGGTCATGCAGCGGAAGAGGAGATTCCGTTCTGCTCGGGTGTCGACGGCTGAAGAAATGCCGCCGTACCGACCTTGCTGAATGGGTGGCCAGGAAGCCGGGGAGGGGTGATCATGAGAAGTCCAGAGCGCACTTCCCATGAGGAGGCACGGGTGGCCGAAACTCTGAAGAAGGGCAGCCGGGTAACCGGCGCCGCGCGCGACAAGCTCGCGGCAGACCTGAAGAAGCAATACGACTCCGGTGCGAGTATCCGGGCGCTGGCCGAATCGACAGGCCGGTCCTACGGATTCGTCCATCGGATGCTCAGCGAGTCCGGAGTCACGCTGCGAGGTCGCGGTGGCGCGACACGTGGCAAAAAGGCGGCTACGGCCTGACCATCTGGTTCCACTTGGTTCCAACGGTTTTCCGTATTCAGCTTCACCTGTTCCAGTTCCACCGTCCTTCGGTGACCCCCGGCCGGCTCCATGGCCGGCTGGGTGGTTACTGTGCAGTCACTTAGGCCGAGATCACGGCCGAACGACCGCACAACCACCGGAGGCACACAGATGGCTCTGCTCGACAAGGACGGCGTACGGCTCACCGTCGACGACACGGTCGCCACGGTGACACTGACCAATCCGGCCAAGCGAAACGCTCAATCCCCCGCGCTCTGGCGGGCGTTGACGGAGGCTGGACGGTCATTGCCGGGCACCGTCCGGGTCGTCGTGCTGCGCGGCGAAGGGCAGTCCTTCTCCGCAGGGCTCGACCGGCAGGCATTCACCCCTGAAGGCTTCGAGGGCGAGCCGTCGTTCCTTGACCTGGCGCGCGGTTCGGCGGAACTGCTCGACTCCACCATCGCCGAGTACCAGGAGGCGTTCACCTGGTGGCGGCGTAACGACATCATCTCCGTCGCTGCCGTCCAGGGGCACGCGATCGGTGCCGGTTTCCAGCTTGCCCTCGCGTGCGATCTGCGCGTCGTCGCGGACGACGTGCAGTTCGCCATGCGCGAGACCGGGCTCGGCCTGGTGCCCGACCTCGGCGGCACCCAACCGCTGACCTCGGCGGTCGGCTACGCCCGCGCGCTCGAAATCTGCGCGACGGGCCGCTTCGTGCATGCCGAGGAGGCGGAACGGATCGGGCTCGCGAACCTGGTCGTCCCCGCCGCCGACCTCGACGCGGCCGTCCAGGACCTCGCCACCGCACTGCTGGCTCCGCCGCGGGATGCGGTGATCGAGACGAAGGCGCTGCTGCGCGGAGCGGGCTCACGCACGTACGACGACCAGCGGGCCGCCGAGCGCGCGGCCCAGTCCCGCCGCCTCCGCGACCTGGCGGGCCTCTCGGACTAGTGATCTGGTTTTGAGGTCTTGGCTCGCCTCGTGAGTCGTGTTCTGTTTCAGGTTTTGGGGTTCGCCTGACGTGGCTGGTCCTGGGTCGCTCTCCTGGATGGATGGGTGACACCAGGCTGGCG
>NZ_JAPNLJ010000051.1 GCF_026627445.1 Streptomyces sp. H27-H1 | reverse complement strand
CCCACCCCCTGCTCCCCCCTCCCGCACCCCCTCTGTGAACGCGGCATGGCAGTCACATTGCACGCCCCACGCACCCCTTCCGCGCCCGCTCCCACCCTCGTACGGTCATACACATCACCACCACCCAGCCGTGTGCCCGAGTGGTTTAGGGACTCGCCTGCAAAGCGAGTTACGCCGGTTCGATTCCGGTCACGGCTTCTGGATGCCTGAACAGGCAGAACGAATGGGCGGCACCCCACGGGGTGCCGCCCATTCGTCGTCCGTCTCAGTCCCGTCCCACTCGGCCGACAGCTCTACGGCCCTACGCGGCTCAGCGGCTCCTACGCCGGACGGCGACCGCGGTGACGGCTCCGCCGATGACCACACAGGCACCGAGCCCGAGGGCGAGCCAGGGGAGGACACTGCCGTCGCCCTTCTTCGCGTCGGCCTGGGGAGCGGGAGTGGCGGCGCCGCCGGACTGGGGAGTCTTGCCGTCCACGGAGGGCGCGGGCGAACCCTTGGGCCCGGTACCGCCGCCGGCTGCCGCCAGGTCGGGGAGCGGGTAGGCGTCCGCGGGGCCGGGGTCGCCGGGGGTTGCCACGGCGATGCGGGGCCTGACGATTCCGTACCCGATGAAGTCACTCCGCGCGGCGCCGTCTGTGGGCTTGCCGGCTGTGTTCATGAGGACCCGGAGCACCTGATTGTTGGTCCAGTCGGGATGGGCGGACCAGATCAGTGCGGCTGAGGCGGAGGCGAGGGCGGTGGCGTCACTTGTGCCGTGGCTCGTGCATAGCCCCGTGTCGCCTGTCGAGCAGGCTGTGACAATCTCCATGCCGGGAGCTACCAGATCAACCTGGGAGCCATGCTGTGACTCTGCGGTCACCTTGCCGTCCCGGTCTACAGCACCGACCCCTACTACTCCAGGTGTCGCCGCCGGGTACATGACCTCGTTGGTCGAATCGCCATCATTGCCAACGCCAGCAAAAATCAGCTTGCCCTTGGAAAGGGCGTACTTCACCGCATCAAGCCGTGCGGGATCTTCAACTGATGTGGCCATCGAAATGTTGATGATCTTCGCATCTGAATCCGCGGCATACCGAATCGCCTGGGTCCAGGTGGGGTCGAACGCGCTTTCACCCTGAGGCGTACGGATGGGAAGAATTTTGGCGCCAGGCGCGAGTCCGAACGCCCCGTCGCCACGGGGGTTTTTCCCGGTCCCTGCGATGATCGCCGCGATGCTGGAGCCGTGCGGCATCCAGTCCGTCCGCTCGTCCCCCTTGTAGGTGGAAGGGGCGTAGTCCCTTCCTGGGAGAACTTGCCCTTCCAGCTCTGGGAGATGGTCTACGCCACTATCGATGACGGCAATTGTGACGCCCTTGCCCGTGCTGGTCTTCCAGATATCTTCGGCCTTCATCGAGGTCAGATGCCACTGCTGAGACCGAATGGTCTCAGCATGAGCCGGCGTCGCGGCGACCCCGGCCAGCAGGAAGCCCGCCAAGGCCGCGGTCGCCTTACGCATACGCATCCCGTGCAACGTCCGCTCCACTCAGTCGATCACCGGCGGAACGACATTACGGTCGCCCTGCCACGTCTCTTCGTCCTCGGCCAGGTAGTCGGCGCGTTCACCCGTCTGACCGTTGCCCCGCCGACCCGGAGGCTGGGCACCCGCACCGCCGCGGCCCATCGGGCCAGCCATGGGGCCGGTGCCCGATCCACCACGGACCAGCCCCGAACCGCCCTGGGTGAACGGCTGACCACCAGCGATCGAGCGACCACCAGTACCCGCCTGACGCCCTCCGACGACTCCGCCAGCTTCGGTGGCAAGACGGCGGCCGGCCATGGAACCGCCGACACCGCCGTGCGGACCGCCGCCCCCCATGCCGCCGCCCATACCCATACCGCGGCCGGCTGTCTGGGCGCCCTCGCCTCCGATGACCGTGCCCCGCGGAATACTCGCGCCCGGACCGCTCGGCGTGACCGGACGACCACCTACGATCCCGCTGTCGCGCGGAGGCAGACCGGCAATTCCCCCGGCCTTTCCACCGATACCGCCAGGACCGCTCGTGCCAGGACCCGTTCCTCTGGGAACGAAGCCGCCAGGACCGATACCGCCGCCCGGCTTCGGAACACCGCCGACAGGCGGAAGGGTCAGGGGAGGGGGAAATCCTCCGGGACCGACACCTGGACCGCCACCGCCCGGCCCTACCGGACTGGGGCCTCCGGGCCCTCCCGTGATCGGGGGAAGAGTCGTGCTCGGGGTGGGGCCGACGGTATCGAGACCGGTGCCCACGTTGCGGTCCGGGGGCGCCGGCGCGGGGCCCGGTGCCGGATCCGGTGTCACGGGCACTCCGCCGCCCGAACCGCCCGTTGATCCACCGTCATACGACGAACCAGTGGGACCCACTGTCACAGGTGACACAGACGATGCCCCGCCCGTTCCAGTACTCCCTGTTGAACCACCTTCAGAGACGGGCCGCGCCATTTCGGTGGAAACGTTCTTCGGAACGAACATCCCCGGCAACTTCGGAAATGTCGGAACCTCCGCCACCTCCATCCCAGTAGCCGAAGCCTCATACCCCTGCGCCAGCTTCGTCATCTGCTGGACTGCCAGCTGGTGGTCCCCGGACAGCTTCGAGTTGGCCTGCTGGCCGATCTGCTGCGAATCCGGGTCGTTGTGGAACTCCCGGGCCGCCTTCAGGTTGGCGGCCGCCGACGAGTCGTACGTCGGCATGTTGGCCTTGACTTCGATGACGACCTGGCTGGCCTGCGTCATCTGCTTGCCGCCCGCGGCGCTGTAATCGCTCAGGCGGAGCGTCGCGTTGCCCGTGCGGCTGACCCAGTCCTGGAAGGCCCTGGCCGACTCGCCCTCCCAGCCGGTGACCCGGTGGTCCTTGAGGCTTTCGCCGATCTCCTTGATGATCGCCGCGGCGTCCGTCAGTTGATCGCCGCGCGCCTTGAGGGTCTCCGCATTGGCCGAGTGGAGCATGGCCAGGAGCTGCTGGTGCGTGTGGCTCTCGAAGTTCGTCGCCATCAGAAGCCACCACCCTGCGTAGCACCCGGTGCAGTTCCCTGCGAAGCCGAACTGTGCGGGGGCGGCGGCGCCAACGGGTCCCGTTCCGGGACGTAGTCCGCCTTCGCCTGTTCACTGATCGCCAGCATCCGACGCTTCGTGTCCTCGTCCACGTCCCCGAACCCCCGGCCCGCCGTCTGGATCGCGATGCCCAGTCCCTCGATCTGGTCGGCCAGCCCCTTCGACAGTGCGAGCAACTGCGTGTGCACGTTCGAGTAGGCCGTGAACAGTCGCTGGGCCTCCGCGAAGCCTTCGCCCAGGGAGTTCTCCGGGAGGGTGCCGTCCGCCAGCTTCTTGTCGCTCGCCGGGGAACCGTCCAGCTTCGACAGCAGGCCGTCGACCCGCTTCTTGTAGTCCGTCAGCGATTCGTATTCGACCTGGAGCGCGCCCAGAGCCGCCGGCGAGGCAACGCCCACGCCGTAGTCCAGCCCGAACACGCCCGGCCCATAGTCCACTGCCACGATGGCCTCCCCGACTCCCCGTCGTCCCCGTTCACACCCGTTCGCGCGTATTCGCACACGCACGTCGCCAGTGTCCCCAAACAGTCTATCGACAGAGTCCGACAGGCCCAAGTTCTGGGTTGCAGGTGCAATCAGGGTCACAAGGTTACGAGTTGGGCGCCGCCACCGCCGCCGATGGCCGGATCGGGAGCCTGTTGACCGGGCGGCCCGTGGCCGCGCGGACCGCGGAGGCCACCGCCGCCGGGGCCGTGACCACGGGGACGGCGCTGGCCGGCTTGGCGCCGAAGGGCGCCACCACGTCGCGTTCCTCTACGAGTTTGACGATGCGGACCGTCGGGGCGTCCAGCGAGGTCGGGAGTGCGTAGCCCGTCAGGTCGGGGTGGCGGATCAGGCCGGAGGCCGTGCGGAGGTTTTCCGTCAGGGCCGCGCCCACGCCCTGGATGACGCCCGCTTCGATACGGGCTTCCAGCTGGCGGGGGTTGAGGACGCGGCCGACGTCCTGGGCGACCGCGAGTTCGACGACGCGCACCGAGCCGAGCTCGATGTCCACGTCCACCACCGCGCGGATCGCGCAGAACGCGAGGCCGACGAAGGCGTCGCCCTGGCCGTCCCCGTCCAGCGGTTCCGTCGGATGCGGGCGGCACTGGGCCGTCGCCCAGAGTTCCTTGCCCTCCATCGCCTCGGCGACCGTCGTAGAGAAGGCACCGTCGTACGACGTGATTCGGCCATCCGCGATCTGGAGGAGTTCGGTGGACATACCGAGTTTGTGGGCCATCGGCTGGAGGAGCTGCGTACGGACCATCTTCGCCGCGCGCTCCACCGCGCCGCCCGAGACCCAGGTGTGCCGGCCGTGCGCCGACGGGCCCGCCGGCGGCTGGTCGGTGTCGACCGGGGCCGTGACGACCTCGTCCACGCCCAGGGTCTCCTGGACGATCTGGCGGGCGAGCGTGGAGAACCCCTGGCCGGTGTCGACCGCCGCGCAGATGACCGTCGCCGAACCGCCGACGATCTTCACCGTGGCCGTGGACACCTCGTCGGTGCCCTCCGCGCCGAGCATGTGGACCATGCCGACCCCGTACCCGACCCCGCGCCGTACCGCGCCGGGCTCGCCCGCGCCCTCCAGGCCGCCCGGGAGCAGCCAGTCCTCCTCCGGGGTGTCCTTGGGGAGGGCGGGCAGTTCGTGGTCGCGGACCGCGCGCAGGAGTTCCGCCACGGGGGCGGGGCAGGTGACGGTCTGGCCGGTGGGGAGCAGGTCACCGGTGGCCAGGACGTTGCGCAGGCGTAGCTCCGCGCCGTCCATGCCGAGGGCGGCCGCCAGCTTGTCCATCTGGCCCTCGTAGGCCGCGCAGACCTGCATGGCGCCTTCGCCGCGCACGTGGCCGGAGGGCGGGTTGTTGGTGCGGACCGCCCAGCCTTCGACGAAGGCGTGCGGGACCACGTACGGGCCGCATGCGAAGGCCACGGCCGCGGCCAGGGATTCCGAGGAGGCGTCGGCGTAGGCGCCGGCGTCCATGAGGATCTGGGCCTCGACCTTGACCAGCCGGCCGTCCGTGTCCGCGTGGTGGCGGTAGCGCAGCAGTGTCGGGTGGCGGTGGGGGTGGCCGAGGAAGGACTCCTCGCGGGTGGCGGCCAGTTTGACCGGGCAGCCGGTGCGCAGGGCGAGGAGGCCGAGCGGGAGCTGGAACGCCGCGTCCTCGCGGTCGGCCATGGCGCCCGGGACTCCGGTGACGACGACGCGGACCCGGTCGGGTTCGAGGCCGAAGCAGGCGGCGGCCAGGTCGCGGTCGGTGTGCGGATCGGTGGAGGCGGTGTAGATCTCCACGCCGCCGTCGGGCCGCGGCACGGCCAGGCCGGCCTCGGCGCCGATGGGGGCGGGGTCCTGGCGGCCGATGCGGTAGAGGCCCTCGACGACGATGTCGCCGGTGGCTTCGGGGTCGCCGTAGCGCAGCGGGATGTGCCGGATCAGGTTGCCGTCGGGGTGCAGGTCGGGGGCGCCGAAGGCCTGTTCGGGGTCGGTGACCGGGTCGAGGAGCTCGTACTCGACGGCGATCGCGGCGGCCGCGAGGCGTGCGGTGTCCGGGTGGTCGGCGGCGACCGCGGCGATGGGCTCGCCGTGGTGGCGGACCACGTCGTGCGCGAAGACGGGCCGGTCGGCGATGCGGCGGCCGTGCGTGGTGGCGCCGGGGACGTCGGCGTGGGTGACGACGGCCCGCACGCCGGGCATTTCGGCGGCGGCGGAGGTGTCGATGGAGAGGATGCGGGCGTGGGCGTGCGGGGAGCGCAGCACGGCGGCCCAGAGGAGGCCCTCGGCCCACAGGTCGGCGGCGTAGGGGAAGGTGCCCTCGGTCTTGGCGCGGGTGTCGGCGTGCGGGACGGACGCGCCGATGCCGCGGGGGACCGCCGACTCCGACGGCTCCGCGCCCTCGGGGGCCGGTGCGGAGACCGCTGCCGGGACCGTCGCCGCGTCGTGGGCGCTCACGCGGTGCCTCCCTGGTGGTTGCCCTCGTTGCCTGTGTGGCCGTCGTTGCCCGTGTTGCCGTCGTTGCCCGTGTTGCCGTCGTTGCCCGTGTTGCCGTCGTTGCCCGTGTGGCCGTCGTTGCCCGTGTGGCCGTCGTTGCCCTGGCTGCCCAGGTTCCCCTGAGCCCCTTGAGTCCCCTGCATCCCGTGGCTCCCCTGCATCCCGTGGATGCCGCCCTCGCCGGGCAGCGCCTGGTGCGGGATCCGTGCCTCGGCGGAGGCCACGGCGGCTGCTTCCGCAGCCGAGCCGCGCTCGGCCACGACCTCGCGCACGGCCTCGATGACGCCCGAGTAGCCCGAGCAGCGGCAGAGGTTGCCGCACAGTGCCCGGCGGGTCTCCAGCTCGCTGGGGGCGTGGTTGCCTTCCAGCAGGTCGTGGATGGTCATGGCCATGCCGGGTACGCAGAACCCGCACTGCACCGCACCCGACCTGCACAACGCCTCTTGCACGTCCGACAGTTCCCCGTCGGTGGCGAGACCTTCCACGGTCCGGACCTCGCTGCCCGCCGCGGTCGCCGCCGGGACGAGGCAGGAGGCGACGAGCCGGCCGTCGACCTGTACGGCGCACGCGCCGCATTCGCCCTGCGAGCAGCCGTCCTTGGCGCCGGCGAGGCCGAGGCGCTCGCGCAGCACGTAGAGGAGGGACTCGCCGATCCACGCGCCGGTGACGGGGCGGTCGGCCCCGTTGACGCGCAGGACGTAGGACGCGGACGGGTGCTCGTGATGGGTGACGGCCGCGGCGTCCGCCCCGTCGGCGGCTTCTTCCTCGTACGTCTCCCCCTCGCCCGGAACCCCTTCGGCCGTCCCCGCCGAAGCGGTCGCGACAGCCAGGCCGGTGTCCTCGGTACCCGGCGCGGGCGCGGCCCCGGCTTCGCCGGCGGCCGGTACGGCTCCGTCGCCGCCCTGCTCCGCCTCCGCGACCCCGGCTCCGGCCCGGTCCCCGGCTTCGGCCCCGGCTTCGGCCCCGGCTTCGCCGTCGTTCCCCGGATGCGGCCGCTCCCCCGAGTCCGGCACCGGCGCCGGGCCGTGGGCGGCTTCGATGTCGTGCGGGGCCGGGTAGCCCGGCTCTCCGTCCAGCGGGGTACCGACCCCCGGGCCGCCCAGGACGCGCGGTCCGCGCCCCAGGGCCGAGCCGAAGAATGCGCCGCCCGCGGCGGAAGCCCCGGGAAGCACCCCGGATCCGAGCGGGTCGGATCCGAGCGGGTCGGAGTCGAGCCCCGCGGACCCCAGCGGGTCGGAGCCGAGCGCGCCCGGCCCGTCCTCACCCCCGCCGTCCCCGCCGCCCGGCTGCTGCGCCACGTACCCGCGCACACTCTCGAAGTCCGGATGCGTCGCCCACGGAGCCGCGGCCCCGCCCGGCAGCGTCGCGGGGGCCTGGCTCCAGTCGGCCGAGGCCGCGAAATGCCCGTAGCTGCCCGTGTCGCCCGTACCGCCCGGGGTCCACACGTCGCTCGCCGCCGCCTCGGGGAAGCGCCACTCGGCGGTCTCCGACGATTCGTGCGCGGCGACCGGAATCCCCGCGAAGGGTTCCGCGAAGGGCTCGGCGAACGGCTCCTCGTAGGACTCCGCGACAGGTTCGGCGTAGGGCTCGGCCACGGGCTCCGCCGCCTGCTCCGCGAACGCCGCGGCCACCGACGCCGGGATCGGTACCGACGCCGGGATCGGCGCCCGCGCCTGGGCCCCCGGGGCCGGGGCACCCGAGTCCGCGGGGACCGCTCCACCCGCTTCCGGCCACTGCACCGGGATCGTCCACGTTCCCGTGGCCGCCGGATCCGTACTGGCCGTGCCCAGCGGCACGATCATCGGCGGCGGCACGTAGCCGTGCCCGGGGGCCGCGAGGGGCTCTCCGGTGCCGAGCGCGTCCAGCATGTCCTGCGGCAGTTTCACGAAGGCCGTCGCGTCGGAGTCGTACTCGCCGCCGTGCGGCACCGGCTCCCAGCCCCAGGCGGGACCCGCGGGACCCGTGTTCTCGTTCTCACTCATGAGCTCAGCGCCCTCCCCAGGGCCCTCCGTGCCAGCACGGCCACCGTCCGCCGCAAATGCAGTACTCCGGGGGCCACGGGCTCCCCCTGGTCGGGCACGCAGGCCGCCGCGACGTACTCGCCGAAGGCTTCCAGCGCCTCGGGGGCCAGACTGCGGTCCCCGTCCCAGTCGATCAGCGATGCGACCCACTGCTCGGCTTCCAGCGGCCGCAGCGGCATCGGGGCGACCGCGCCGATCGCGCAGCGCACACCTCGGCGCGCGGGGTCCAGTACGAGCCCCACGGACGCCACCGCGCGCCCGGGTCCCGTACGGCCCGTGGCCTTGAGGAACACCTGGGGCGCGTGCAGCAACGGCACCCGCACGAAGCCGATCAGCTCTCCTGGGCGGAGCATTTCACGCCCGGCCAGCAGGTGCGAGACCGGGATCTCGCGACGCGAACCGCCGGGCCCGACGATGACGAGTACGGCTTCCAGCGCGGCCAGCACGGGGAGCGCGTCACCCGTCGGCGCGGCCGTGGCGATGTTGCCGCCCAGCGTGCCGGCGTTGCGGATCTGCGGCGGCCCGGCGGCGCGCGCGGCGGCGGCCAGGGCCGGGATGAGGGCGGCGAAGTCCGGCCGCCCCATGCGCGCGTGCGTGAGGCCGGCGCCGAGCAGCGCGTGGCCGTCCTGGTACTGCCAGCCGCGGATCTCGTTGATCCGGCCGAGGCCCACCAGGGCGGCGGGGCGAAGGAGTCCCGCGTTGACGGCGGCCATGAGGTCGGTGCCGCCGGCCACGGGGACGGCGGCGGGCATGGCCGCGAGCGCCGCCACGGCCTCTTCGAGCGAGGCCGGCAGCGTCACGGACTGCGTCGCGTTCCCCGCCCGCGGGTCGCTGCGGGGCCCCTGGGACGAATCCCGTGCCTGCGGTGCGTGCGGTGCGTGCGTGGTCAACCCAGCTGCCCCTTCCCGATGTCCCGGTCCCGGCGCTCACGCCTGTCCGCCGTACGGTACGTGCTCACCGCCGGGAGGTGGCAACTCTGGCACATCTTCCGGAGCACCGGACGCGAGGGTCCGCCGCCCGCGCACCACCGGCACACGCCCCCGGTACGGACCCCCTTGGAGACCCGCCCGCGGCTCCCCCCGCGGCCCGCGTTCGCCCGCCGCTCCGGCTCATCCGCGCGGGGGCTCTCACACGTTCGGGGGCGCTCCCTCGATCGGGCGTCCGAGCACTCCGGGCCTGCGCTGCCGGGGCAACGGGCCGCCGGGCGGCCGGTAGTCGACCCCGAGGGCGTCCAGGCGCCGGTAGTGCGCCGTCATCCGCGCCTCGAAGGCCTGGTAGTCCCGGTCCTCGGGCAGCGGCAGCCGGGACCACACCACCTCGGCGAAGGCCGCGAGGCGCGGGAACACCTGGTAGTCGACGCGGCTCCGGTTCTCCATCACCTCGGTCCACGCGTTGGCCTGCGCGCCCAGCACATGGGCGGCAGCCTCTTCGGACAACTTCGGTGGTACCGGCTCGAACCGGTACACATCCTCCATTGTCCGTACGTACCCGACCGGCATCGGCTCGTCCTCACCGTCCGCCTGACGGTGGTCCAGGTACACCTGCTGCTCGGGGCACATCACCACGTCGTGGCCGGCCTCGGCGGCGGCGATGCCGCCCGCGTAGCCGCGCCAGGAGGAGACGGCCGCTCCGGGGGCCAGTCCGCCCTCCAGGATCTCGTCCCACCCGATGAGCCGGCGGCCGCGCTCCGCGAGCCAGCCGTCGAAGTGCCGGATGAACCAGGACTGCAGGCCGTCCTCGCCGTCGACGCCCAGCTCCCGGATCCTGTCCTGGGCCACCGCCGACGCCCGCCACTGCGCCTTCGGGCACTCGTCGCCGCCCACGTGCACGAAGGGCGAGACCTCTGCCGGGAAGAGCTCCAGCAGTTCCTCGAAGACCCCCTCGTAGAACCGCAGGACGGCCTCGGTGGGGGCGAGCACGTTCTCGTTGATGCCCCAGTCGTCCCACACCTGGAGCGCGGCCGTGTCCACCACGTCCGTGTTACCGAGCTCCGGGTAGGCGGCGATCGCGGCCTGCGAGTGCCCCGGTACGTCGATCTCCGGCACCACCCGTACGTGCCGCTCCGCCGCGTACGCGACGATCTCGCGGAGGTCGTCCTGGGTGTAGTAGCCGCCGTGCGGGGTCTCGTTCCACAGCGGTGAGGCCCGGTGGCCCCACCGGCTGCGGGCCCGCCACCCGCCGACCTCGGTGAGCCGCGGATAGCGCTTGATCTCCACCCGCCAGCCCTGGTCGTCCGTCAGGTGCAGGTGCAGCACGTTGAGCTTGTGGGCGGCGAGCAGGTCGACGTAGCGCAGCACCCCGTCCTTGGGCATGAAGTGCCGGGCCACGTCGAGCATCATCCCGCGCCAGCCGAAGCGCGGCCCGTCCTCGATGTCCCCGTACGGCAGCCGCCACACCGCCCCGGGCAGCGGCGCCCGCCGGCAGGCGTCGGGCCCGAGCAGCTGACGCAGCGTCTGGGCGGCGTAGAAGAGGCCCGCCGGGTCGGCGCCTTCCAGCAGGACGGAGCCGGGCGCGACGTGCAGTTCGTAGGACTCGGCCCCGGTCTCCCGCGCGATCCCGGGGCGCAGCGCGAGCCGGATCACCGGGCGCTCGCCGTACGGCTCCCCGCGGACCGGGGCCGGCAGCGCCCAGCCGGTGGCGGCGCCGAGCTCGCGGCGCAGCCAGCCGGCCGTCTCCTCGGTGCCGGGTCCGGCGTCGAGCAGCGGGTCGGCGAGCTCACAAGTGCCGCCGTCGGGCAGGAATCGTGCGTACCGCGGCTCCGGAATCAACTCGGGCATGGCCTCGACTCCTCCACCGTTGCATCATGTGCAACGTACGTTTCACAGGGCGCTGACGCGGCGACCCTAACCGGCCCTCCGCGAACGGAAAAGGCCCCCGGACGCGCACGCGCGCACCGAGGGCCTTCGCCCTGCTTCGGGAGGGGCCGGACTACTCGCCCTTGCCGCCCTTGTCCTTGTCCCCACCGGGGCCCATGGACTCGTAGATCTCCTTGCACATGGGGCAGACCGGGTACTTCTTCGGGTCCCGGCCCGGCACCCAGACCTTGCCGCAGAGCGCGACGACGGGGGTGCCCCCGAGCGCGCTCTCCATGATCTTGTCCTTCTGGACGTAGTGGGCGAAGCGCTCGTGGTCGCCGTCACCGTGGGACACCTGCGGCGTCGGCTCTACGAGGGTCCCCGTACCAGTCCCGCGATCGGGTTCAAGAGTGCTCATGACTGCCAGGGTACCGATCCTCGCGCGCGGGGGTTGAGCGGCGTCGGCCCGGGCGGCGGCTCAGTTCAGCGACGGGTCGTCCGGGTACGTGGCCACCATGGCCAGGTCGCTGCGCTGGCGCCGCAGCACGGCGCGCCACAGCCGCTCGGGATCCGGGAAGGAGACGTCGCCGGGCTCGGAGTCGACGACGTACCAGGCGCCCACGCCCAGTTCCTCCTCCAGCTGCCCCGGGCCCCAGCCCGAGTACCCGGCGAAGATGCGCAGCCCGCCCAGGGCCGCCGCCAGGAGTTCGGGCGGGGCCTCCAGGTCCACCAGGCCGATCGCCCCGTGCACCCGGCGCCAGCCGAGCGGCCCCTCCTCGCCCGGGATGACCGCCAGCCCCAGCGCGGAGTCCATCGCCACCGGGCCGCCCTGGAAGACCACTCCGGGGGTTCCGGCCAGCGGGGCCCAGGGCAGCAGCACGTCACCGACACCCACCGGGGTGGGGCGGTTGAGGACGACGCCGAGCGAGCCCTGCTCGTCGTGGTCGAGCAGCAGAACGACCGCGCGGTCGAAATTCGGGTCCGCGAGGGCTGGGGTGGCCACGAGCAACCGCCCTGTGAGGGAGGACACCTCGGTCATGGCGACATGGTCTCGCACATTCGCCCGCGAGGGGGAGTGGACGGCGCATCCGGACCGTACGCAGCTCAGGGCGCACCGCGGCGGTGCGGGGCGCGCACGGGCGACCGGCCGGACCCCGTGCGGAAGGAGACGCTCCGCCACCTGGCGGGCACCCAGGGTGTTGTACCGAATTCATGACAGTCCTACGGCCCCGTCACCCTTACGAACAGGGGGGTCATGCCCCTTACCCTTTTCACTGGCCCCCTGCCCACCCCTCTCCGGAACGCGAGATTCATGACCGGCATCAGTGACGATGTACTGCTTGTCCACGGCGGAACTCCGCTCGAGGGCGAGATCCGTGTCCGCGGCGCGAAGAACCTCGTACCCAAGGCGATGGTCGCGGCCTTGCTCGGCAGCGGGCCGAGCCGGCTGCGCAACGTTCCCGACATCCGGGACGTCCGGGTCGTGCGCGGGCTGCTCCAGCTGCACGGGGTGACCGTCCGCCCCGGTGACGAACCGGGCGAGCTGGTGCTCGACCCCACGCACGTCGAGAGCGCCAACGTCGCCGACATCGACGCCCACGCGGGCTCTTCGCGCATCCCGATCCTGTTCTGCGGCCCGCTGCTGCACCGGCTCGGCCACGCCTTCATCCCCGGCCTCGGCGGCTGCGACATCGGCGGCCGGCCGATCGACTTCCACTTCGACGTGCTGCGCCAGTTCGGTGCCACCATCGAGAAGCGCGAGGGCGGCCAGTACCTGGAGGCCCCGCAGCGGCTGCGCGGCTGCAAGATCCGCCTGCCCTACCCGTCGGTCGGCTCGACCGAGCAGGTGCTGCTGACGGCCGTCCTGGCCGAGGGCGTCACCGAGCTCGGCAACGCCGCCGTCGAACCGGAGATCGAAGACCTCATCTGCGTACTGCAGAAGATGGGCGCGATCATCTCCGTCGACACAGACCGGACCATCCGGATCACCGGTGTGGACAGCCTCGGCGGCTACAACCACAAGGCGCTCCCGGACCGGCTGGAGGCCGCCTCCTGGGCGTCCGCGGCGCTGGCGACCGGCGGCAACATCTACGTGCGCGGCGCGCAGCAGCGTTCGATGATGACCTTCCTGAACACCTTCCGCCGGGTCGGCGGCGCGTTCGAGATCGACGACGACGGCATCCGCTTCTGGCACCCGGGCGGCCCCCTCAACGCCATCGCGCTGGAGACGGACGTCCACCCCGGCTTCCAGACCGACTGGCAGCAGCCGCTGGTCGTGGCGCTGACCCAGGCCACCGGCCTCTCGATCGTCCACGAGACGGTCTACGAGTCCCGTCTCGGCTTCACCTCCGCGCTCAACCAGATGGGCGCACACATCCAGCTCTACCGGGAGTGCCTGGGCGGCAGCGCCTGCCGCTTCGGCCAGCGCAACTTCCTGCATTCGGCCGTGGTCTCGGGCCCGACCAAGCTCCAGGGCGCCGATCTGGTCATCCCCGACCTGCGCGGCGGGTTCTCGTACCTGATCGCGGCGCTGGCCGCCGAGGGCACCTCGCGGGTGCACGGCATCGACCTGATCAACCGCGGCTACGAGAACTTCATGGAGAAGCTCGTGGAGCTCGGCGCCAAGGTCGAGCTCCCGGGCGGCGACCTCGTCTGACCGGCCCGGCCGGTACGGCGTACGCCGTAGATGCGCACAGACCGACCCAGAACGCCCCCACAGGCCCTGTACGGGGCCTGTGGGGGCGTTCTGGGTCCCGGGGGCCACCCGGCATGCCGGGAGCGCCGAGAGGCGGCCACCCGGGGCGGGGTGGCCGCCTCTCGCGTACTACGTATCACTACCGTCCCGGGGGCCGGTGCGGCCCTCGGCACAAGGGCGGACTACTTGCCCTTGGCGGCTTCCTTGAGCTTGGAGCCCGCGGAGACCTTCACGCTGTAGCCGGCCGGGATCTGGATGGGGTCGCCGGTCTGCGGGTTGCGCGCGGTGCGAGCGGCACGGTGGGTGCGCTCGAAGGTCAGGAAGCCGGGGATGGTGACCTTCTCGTCGCCCTTGGCGACAATCTCACCGACGGTCTCGGCGAGCGCGGCCAGAACGGCGTCGGCGTCCTTGCGGGTCACCTCGGCGCGCTCGGACAGAGCGGCCACCAGCTCACTGCGGTTCATGTTGTACTCCCGTGTTCAACGTGCCTTAGAGGCGTGAGATCGAAGCCGATGCTGCCAGGGCCCTAGGACAGTCCCCGGACCCGGGTCTGACGTCAGACCCTCTCGCCCGGTTACGCATCCTGCCCCCACCACCGGCGGGAAAGCCAATCCGGCACCCGCCGGGGTCACACGAAAAGCGCCACAGTCACGCCGCGGTGACACTCCGTCCGCACCGGAAAGGGTCCCGGATGGCGTCCGGGGACGCGGACCGCGGACCACGCGGGCATCCCCGCAACCCTAGAGGCGGCCCGGGGGGCCCGCATCCCGCGACGCGCCGGGGATCAGACGGAGGTGGGGGGCGTCACAGCCGTGGAGGCGGCCTTGCGGACCGCTCCGGCTACCGCGCCCGCGACCTTGTCGTTGAAGACCGACGGGATGATGTAGTTCGCGTTCAGCTCGTCCTCGCCGACCACGTCGGCCAGGGCGCTCGCGGCGGCCAGCATCATCTCGGTGTTCACGGTCCGCGACTGGGCGTCCAGCAGGCCGCGGAAGACACCCGGGAAGACCAGCACGTTGTTGATCTGGTTCGGGAAGTCGGAGCGGCCGGTGGCCACGACGGCGGCGGTCTGGCGGGCGATCGCCGGATCCACCTCGGGGTCCGGGTTCGCGAGCGCGAACACGATCGCGCCTTCCGCCATGGCGGCCACGTCCTCGCCGCTGAGGACGTTGGGGGCCGAGACGCCGATGAAGACGTCGGCGCCGACCACGGCCTCCTTCAGGGTGCCCGTGTAGCCCTCGGGGTTGGTGTTGTCGGCGATCCAGCGCAGCGGGGAGTCCGGGGCCGCGTCGACGAGGTCGGGGCGGTCGCAGTGCACGACACCGTGGATGTCGGCGCTGACGGCGTTCTTGACGCCCGCCGCGAGGAGCAGCTTCAGGATCGCGGTACCGGCGGCCCCGGCGCCCGACATGACCACCTTGACGTCGCCAACGGCCTTGCCCACCACGCGCAGTGCGTTGGTGAGGGCGGCGAGGACCACGATGGCCGTGCCGTGCTGGTCGTCGTGGAAGACGGGAATGTCGAGGGCCTCGCGCAGCCGGGCCTCGATCTCGAAGCAGCGCGGCGCGGAGATGTCCTCCAGGTTGATGCCCGCGAAGCCCGGGGCGATCGCCTTGACGACGGCGACGATCTCGTCCGGGTCCTGGGTGTCCAGGCAGATCGGCCAGGCGTCGATGCCGGCGAAGCGCTTGAAGAGGGCCGCCTTGCCCTCCATGACGGGCAGCGCGGCCATCGGGCCGATGTTGCCGAGGCCCAGTACGGCGCTGCCGTCCGTCACGACTGCGACGGAGTTGCGCTTGATGGTGAGGCGACGAGCGTCCTCGGGGTTCTCGGCGATCGCCATGCACACGCGGGCCACACCCGGGGTGTAGATCATCGAGAGGTCGTCGCGGTTGCGGATGGGGTGCTTGGACGCCATCTCGATCTTGCCGCCGAGGTGCATCAGGAAGGTTCGGTCGGAGACCTTGCCGAGACTGACGCCCTCGATCCCGCGGAGCTTCTCGACGATCTCGTCCGCGTGCGCCGTCGACGTCGCCGCGATGGTCACGTCGATCCGGAGCTTCTCGTGGCCGGATGCGGTCACGTCGAGGCCGGTGACGGAGCCACCGGAGGACTCGACGGCGGTGGTGAGCTGGGAGACCGCGGTTCCGCTCGCGGGCACTTCCAGGCGGACCGTCATCGAGTACGAGACGCTGGGCGCCGTTGCCATGGCCGTGTTCCTCTTCTGTCCCTGGTTCTTCTGTACACAGGGCCCCGCGGCACCGCCCAACGACGGCAGGTATGGCAGGACCTGTTGTCCGATCGTCCCACCTACCAGCCGGTAAAAGGTAACCAGCTACAAACTTCGGAAAGACACTTCCACCATACGAGATTTGCTCATCCCACGGAACCCTTTCCGGCCACGCAAAACAGGCCCGTCCCCTCCGTTTCCGCGAAGGGGACAGACCTGTTCACTGACGTCTATGACACCGACCCGCCATGCTCGCCTCGCGGCAAGTGGTCGCTCTAGGCGACGAAGGTTGGGCCCGGGGGCTTGGATCGAGTCGGTGCCGTAACCCAGGCTAACAAAGGTTCGCCCGAAGTGATCCCCCTGCAGGGGACCGGTTGTGACGACCACGCCCTTGGCCGCCGACCAACCGGCCGTACGGGGCTCGACGAGCCCCGTACCAGGTGCCGCGAGACCGTAGGGGAGCTAAGGCTGGAGCAGCGCCGCGACTCCCCCGGCGTCCGGGGCGTCCCGGACCGTGGAGATCACCGTCAACTGCTGCGTCGCACGGGTCAGGGCCACGTAGAGCACCCGCAGGCCCGCCGGGGACTCGTCCGCGATCTCCGCCGGGGAGACCACCACCGTGGCGTCGTACTCCAGGCCCTTCGCCTCCAGGCTGCCCAGGGCGACCGCCCGCTCCCCCAGGTCCGCCAGCCAGCCCGCGGCCTCCACCCGCCGGTCCATCGCCACGACCACGCCTACCGTGCCGTCCACCTGCTCCAGCAGCCGCCGGGTCTCCTCCCGGACAGTGGTGCGCAGATCGTCGGCCACCGCCGTGAAACGCGGCTCGAGGCCCGTGGAGCGCACCGCCGTCGGCGGCTCCATGCCCGGCGCCGCCAGCTTCAGCACCCGGGAGGCGATCTCCGCGACCTCGGCCGGGTTGCGGTAGTTCACCGTCAGGGTGAACCGGCGCCGCGGGCGTGACCCCAGTGCCTCGTCCCGCGCGGCCGCCGCCTCCTCCGGGTCCGTCCACGAGGACTGCGCCGGGTCTCCGACCACCGTCCAGGTGCCCATCCGGCCCCTGCGGCCGACCATCCGCCACTGCATCGGCGTCAGGTCCTGCGCCTCGTCGACGATGACGTGCGCGTACTCGGTGCGCTCCGCCGCGAGCCGCTCGGCCCGCTCCCACTGGGTCTCCTCGCGGGTCGGCATCAGCTCCTCCAGCCCGCTCAGCTGGTCCAGCGGGTTCATCTCCCGCTTGCGCTTGGGCCGCGCGGGCGCGCCCACCAGCTGGTGGAGCTCGTCCAGCAGCGCCACGTCGTGCACCGACAGGGCGCCCTTGCCGTCCGGGCCGACCCGGCGCAGGGAGCGCGCGAGCTGGCGGGTCTCGCGCGGGTTCAGGTCCCGGCGCGACCAGCGCGACAGGCGCCGCTCGTCCGCCATGGTGGCCAGCACCCCGCGCGGGGTCAGTTCGGGCCACCAGGCGTTCAGGAACTCGATGAACGCGTCCTCCGTCGAGACGTCCTCGTCGAAGGCGGAGCGCAGCTCGGCGGCGAGCTGCGGGTCGCTGTGCCGGCCGGCCCCGCCGGACTTCGAGTACAGCGCGTCCAGCAGGAGCTTGCGGGCGCGCGGGCGCAGCATGTTGACCGGGGTGGTGCCGGACAGGACGTTCTGCCGGATCCGGTCGAGATCGCCGGCCTCCAGCTCCTGGCGGCGCCCGAAGGCCACCACGCGCAGCCGGTCGGGGGCCTGCGCCCCGCCGGGGCCGCCGAACTCGAGGGCGCCCCGTACGGCCTTGCGCAGCACCTTCAGCATCCGGGACGAGCCCTTGATGCGGGCCGTGGACGGATCGTCGTAGGTGGTCGCCTCGGCTCCGTCGACGAGCGAGCCGAGCGCCCGGATGGCGACCTGGCCCTCCTCGCCGAGGGAGGGCAGGACGCCCTCGGTGTAGGCGACGAGCAGCGGGGTCGGGGAGACGATGAGGATGCCGCCGGAGTAGCGCCGCCGGTCCTGGTAGAGCAGGTAGGCGGCGCGGTGCAGGGCGACGGCGGTCTTGCCGGTGCCGGGTCCGCCCGCGACTTCGGCGACCGAGGCGGCGGGCGCCCGGATGACGAGGTCCTGCTCGGCCTGGATGGAGGAGACGATGTCGCGCATCGAGTGGGTACGGGCCCGCCCGAGGGCGGCCATCAGTGCGCCGTCGCCGATGACGGGCAGCTCGCGCCCGTCGAGGAAGGCGGTCACCTCGGGGCGCATCAGGTCGTCCTCGACGCCGAGCACCTTGCGGCCCTTGGAGCGGATGACGCGCCGGCGCACGACGCGGCCGGGCTCCTTGGGCGTGGAACGGTAGAACGGCGCGGCCGCCGGGGCGCGCCAGTCGATGACGAGCGGCGAGTAGTCGGAGTCGAGGACCCCGATGCGGCCGATGTGGAGCGTCTCGGCGATATCGGCCGTGAGGTCGGTACGGATCGCGTCCTCGGCGGGCTCGACGGAGGTGAAGGCGCCGTCCGGGCCCCGCTCCCCGTCCTTGCCGAGGATCAGGTCGACGCGGCCGAACAGGAAGTCCTCGAACTCGTTGTTGAGACGGTTGAGATGGATTCCGGCCCGGAAGACCTGTGCGTCCCGCTCTGCGAGGGCTCCGGGTGTGCCGACCTGGCCACGCTTGGCGGCGTCGTTCATCAGGAACTCCGCCTCGTGGATCTTCTCTTCAAGGCGTCGGTACACGTGATCGAGATGCGTCTGCTCGACCGCGATCTCCCGATCGCGGACGGAATCCGCCGTGCTGTCGACAGCGGCATTCTGCGCGGCCACCAAGGCCCCTTTCTGACGTGCATGGGCGACCGTCAACCGTACGCGAAGGGGCCCGTGCGCGCACGCCCGTTCCGGAACGGCTCGCGGATCAAGACGAAGATCACGTCCGGCGGGCGTCGCGAACCGGGTCAACCGGGGCGGGATTCGAGTACGCGGCGCCGGTGGCGGGCCACGCGCTCGCGGTTGCCGCAGAGCTCGCTGGAGCACCAGCGGCGCCGGTGTCCGCGCGAGGTGTCGAGGTAGACCCGGGCGCAGCCGTCGCCCTCGCAGGCCCGCAGCAGCGCCCGTTCACCGGGATCGGTGAGCAGTTCGACGGCGTCCCGGGCCACGGCGGCGAGCAGCCCGGCGCATTCGACACCGCCGCACAACTCCCGCACGAGGTGACCTTCTTGGTCCTGTACGGCACAAAGTCCCGGGGGAGGACCGGCGGCCGCCGCGTTGACCCGGGCCAGTGCGGCCCCGGGGGGCGCGGCGCCGGCCAGCTCGGCCCGTACGAGGCTCTCGGCGTCGGCGCGCAGCACCCTGAAGGCCCGCACCCAGTCGTCCCCCACCCGGCCGAGCGGTGTCCGGTCGGGCACCAGCCCGGCTCCGGTGAGCCACAGCCGCAGGCCGTCTCCGTCCCGGATGCCCTCGGTGTTCGTGTGGGGCGCGAAGGTCGCCACCAGGTCCAGGCAGACCCGCCCGGAGTCGAACCACATACCCGTCACCGCCTCACTCTCGGGGCGTGCCCCCAGAGTGCCCGTCTCCGGGCCGGGGGGCTAGAGGGCGGGCGGGTCGTCGTGCAGCAGCCGCTGGAAGAGGCGGTGGTCGTGCCACTCCCCGCCGACGTGCAGGTAGCGGGGCGCGAGCCCGTACTGCTCGAAGCCGGCCTTCGCCAGCACCCGCTGCGAGGCCAGGTTGTCGACCCGTGTCCCGGCCTCGACCCGGTGCAGTCCGGCCTCGTCACGGGCGATCCGGCAGAGCTCCTCCAGCGCGGCGGTGGCCACCCCCTGGCCGGTCCATGCCTCGGCCACCCAGTAGCCGATGCTGGCGCTGCACAGCGGGCCGAGCACGATGGAGTTCAGGGTGATCGTCCCGATGGGCGACGCGTCGGCGACGAGCACGTACGGGCGCGCCCGGCCGCCGTCGCGGTCTGCGAGCAGCGCCTCGATCCGCGCCCGTTGCCCGGCCTCGGTGTAGAACCCCGGTTGCCGCAGGGGCTCGTAGGGGGCCATGTACGACCGGTTGCGGTCCAGCACCTCGGCGAGCCCGGCGGCGTCGGCCGTCCGGATGTCCCGCATCTCCACCCCGTCAATGATCATCCGGGCACGCTAACGGACGGCGCGGAGCCGGGCCAGCTCTCCGGCCACCTGTCCCGCGACTCGGGCGCCGGTCCGCGGCCGCGTCAGTCGGCGCAGGAGCCCGCGTCCAGGGACAGCCGGTAGCCCCGCTTGACGACGGTCTGGATGAGGTTCGGCGCGCCCAGGGCCACGCGCAGGCGGGCCATCGCCGTTTCCACCGCGTGCTCGTCGCGGCCCGCGCCCGGGAGGGCGCGCAGGAGCTCGGAGCGGGCCACCACCCAGCCCGGGCGGCGGGACAGGGCCCGCAGCAGGGCCATGCCGGCCGGCGGGACGGGGCGCAGCTCGGCGTCGACGAGGACCGCGTGGCCGCGCAGTTCGAGGCGGTGTCCGGCCACCGGGAGGACCTGTGCCCGGCCCGGGAGTTCCTGGCACAGGAGCTGCACGAGGGGTCCGAGCCGGAAGCGTTCGGGCTGCACCGTGGGCACGCCTTCCGCCTGCAGGGTCAGGGCCGTCACCGGCCCCACGCACGCCGCCAGCACCGATCCGCCGGTCAGTGCCTCGAGCACGGGTTCCCGTACGCCCCGCTCCGCGGCCCGGGACAGCAGCGAGGCCGCGGCCGGCGCGGAGGTGAAGCTCACCGCGTCCACCGCTCCGGCTGCCACCGCGTCGAGCAGCCGGTCCAGCGGCCCGAGGTCCTCCGGCGCCATCCACCGGTACACGGGTACGCCGACCACCTCGGCCCCGCCCGCCCGCAGGGCCTCGATGAACCCGGGCAGCGGCTCCCCGTGCAGCTGGAGTGCGATGCGCCGGCCGGCCACCCCGGCCGTCAGCAGCCGGTCCAGTACCTCGGCGAGCGATTCCGACTGCGGGGACCAGGTCTCCACGAGCCCGGCGGCCCGGATCGTGCCCTTCACCTTCGGGCCGCGCGCCAGCAGCTCGGTCTCCCGCAGCCGCCCGAGCAGCTCCTCGCCGAGTCCCCACCCGTCGGCGGCCTCGATCCAGCCGCGGAAGCCGATGGCGGTGGTCGCCACCACCACGTCGGGCGCGCAGCTGATCAGTTCCTTGGTGGCGGACAGGAGCTCGGTGTCGTCGGCGAGCGGCACGATCCGCAGGGCGGGTGCGTGCAGCACGGTGGCCCCACGGCGGCGGAGCAGGGCGATGAGGTCGTCGGCCCGCCGGGCGGCGGTGACCCCGACGGTGAATCCGGCGAGCGGGCCGGCCGGCGGACCGGTGTGGGTGTCGTGCATGGTGACCTGCCTCGCGCAGTGGTCGGGTCCGGTGTCGGTCCGGTGTCGCGTTCACACGCAGTCGGGTGGGGTGACGTGTGACGTTCGCGTGAACCGAGCCTGCCCTGGGGGCGTATCAGGCTCGGTTCACGCGTATTTCGGTGCCGTTAACCGACGTGTGCTCCCCGTTACACCGAGGTGAGCTGCGGCTTCGTCTCCGAACCGGCCGTGGGGATCATCATCTGGGCGGGCCGGCGAAGGTATACCGCCCAGGTGACCCCGCAGCACAGCGCGTAGAAGCCGAGGAAGGTCACGAAGGCCGCCGTGCCGGAGCCGGAGCTCAGGAACGCCTCCCGGAAGACCAGGTTGATGCCGAGTCCGCCGAGCGCGCCGACCGCGCCGATGAGGCCCATGGAGGCGCCGGACAGCCGGCGCCCGTACGTGGCCGCGTCCTCGCCGCTCATCCCGCGGGCCAGTGCCTTCGCCTGGAAGATGCCGGGGATCATCTTGTAGGTGGAGCCGTTGCCGAGCCCGCTGAGGACGAACAGCGCCACGAAGCCGACCAGGAACACCGGCAGGGATTCCTGTACGGAGGCCAGGATCACCACTCCGGTCGCCCCCGCCATCGCCACGAAGGTGCCCAGCGTGATCCACGCGCCGCCGAACCGGTCCGCGAGGGCCCCGCCGACCGGCCTGATCAGCGAGCCGAGCAGCGGTCCGATGAAGGTGAGCGAGGCCGCCTGGAGCGGGGTGCGGCCGAACTGCGTCTGGAGCACCAGCCCGAAGGCGAAGCTGTAGCCGATGAAGGAGCCGAAGGTGCCGACGTACAGGAACGCCATGATCCAGGTGTGGGCGTCGCGGACGGCTTCCCGTACCGCCCCGGTGTCGTTGCGCACGGGCGCCAGGTTGTCCATCCGCAGGGCGGCGAGCGCCGCCGCGACCACGATGAGCGGGATGTAGGCGCCGAGCAGCAGCCGCGGGTGGCCTGCCCCGGCCGTACCGATGACCAGCAGGGCGACGAGCTGGACGACGGGGACGCCGATGTTCCCGCCGCCCGCGTTGAGGCCGAGCGCCCAGCCCTTCTTGCGCAGCGGGAAGAAGGCGTTGATGTTCGTCATCGACGAGGCGAAGTTCCCGCCGCCGACCCCGGTCAGCGCCGCCACCAACAGGAACGTGTTGTAGGAGGTTCCGGGCTCCATCACCAGCCAGGCGGCGACCGTCGGCGCGAGCAGCAGCAGGGCGCTGAAGACCGTCCAGTTGCGGCCGCCGAAGCGGGCCACGGCGAAGGTGTAGGGGACCCGGACCAGGGCGCCGACGCAGGTGGCGGTGGCGATGAGCGAGAACTTCCCGGCGGGGTCGATGCCGTACTGCGGGCCCATGAAGAGCACCATCACCGACCACAGGGACCAGATCGAGAAGCCGATGTGCTCGGAGAGCACGGAGTAGATCAGGTTGCGGCGGGCGGTCTTCTCACCCGTCTCCCGCCAGAAGGTCTCGTCCTCGGGGTCCCACCGCTCGATCCAGCGGCCACCCTTGCGCGGTGCGGTCGTACTGGTCATCACACGCCTCCACAGCCTGCTGCGATCACGTCGCGCCCGTCGCGCCCGCCGCGCGTCGCCGCGTCTGGTCGCTTCTCGTCGCGTCTCGTCCGTGGTGACGACCGTAGGAACAGCTCGTTTCGGCCCCGGTCCCCGCCGGATGACCGCCGGGAAACCTTGCTCTCACCCGCCGTCCGGGGCCGGTGTGAGCGCGGGCAGCCAGCTGTCCGGAGGAACGTCCAGCCAGCCGCGCCCGGCCCCGAGCTCCGCGGCGGCGCGGTGCAGCGCGTCGAGCCCGGGATGGCTCAGTCCCTTCCGCCACACCATCGCGAGCGGCGACAGCGGTACGGGGGCGGTCAGCGGCCGTTTGACGCAGCCGGGCATGTCCACGAAGTCCACCGTGGCGAGGACCGGATTGCCCGTCTTGACCATGACCCGGCGGAACTCTTCCTTGCCCATCGCCACCGGCGCGGGCGGCGCGGGTTCGATGCCCCGCCCGGCGAACAGCTCGCGCGCCAGCCCGGTCCACTCCACGGTCCGCGGGTTCCCGGCCCCGGCGTACACCGTCTGGCCGCGCAGCGCGGCCAGCGGTACGGCGTCCAGCGCGGCCAGCGCGTGCTCCTCGGGCAGCAGCACCGCGAGCGGCTCGTACCGTACCGGCGTCCGCGCGAGGCGGGCCCGCAGCGCCGGGTCGAGGCCGTCGGCGTACCCGAAGGAGACGTCGAGGCGGCCCGCGGCGATCTCGGCGGCGGCGTGGGTGAGCCCGGACTCGAAGCGGGCCATCAGCTCGCAGTCGGGGGCCAGTTCGCGAGCCCGGTCCAGCACCGCGCGGGCGGTGCCGGGGCCGTCGGTGTTGAGGTCGACGAGCAGCGGGCGGGGCGCCGCGAACGCCGCGGCCAGCTCCTCCTGCGCCCGCAGCACACCGCGGGCCAGGGGCAGCAGCCGCTCCCCGTCCGGCGTCAGCTCGACGGCGCGGGTGGTGCGTACGAAGAGGGGCGCGCCCAAGGTCTGTTCGAGTCGACGCACGTCCCGGCTGAGGGCCTGCTGGGCCACGTACAGCCGGGCGGCGGCACGGGTGAAGTGCAGCTCCTCGGCGACGGCAAGGAAGGCTCGCAGCAGGCGGGGTTCCACGTCTCGGGCTGTCACCTGCGGAGACTACTGAGGATTTCGGGTTGCCGTCGGGTGGTGACGGGTCATGATCCCTGCGGTATGCCGGTGGTATGCGTTATCCGGAGGGTGGGGGCCTGACCGCTGAGCGTCGGGCGTTTCGTGAGGGAATCCGGCGTGAGGCCGGCGAGAGGTTCGCGGCGGGTGAGAAGACCGCGGTGATCGCGAAGGATCTGCGGGTGAGTGTGCGGTCGGTGGAACGCTGGCGCCGTGCCTGGCGCGAGGGCGGCATGGACGCCCTTCGCTCGAGTGGCCCGGCAAACTCCCCGACCGTCACCGATGCCCAGTTCGCCGTACTCGAGGACGAACTCGGCAAGGGCCCGTCAGCACACGGTTTCGAGGATCAGCGGTGGACCCTGGCCCGCGTCCAGACGGTGATCCGCCGCCGCCTGCGCTTGACGCTGTCGGTGGCGACGGTCTGGCGGCTGCTGAAACGGCACGGCTGGTCCTGGCAGGCGCCCGCCCGCAGAGCCCTTGAACGCGACGAGCAGGCCGTCGAGCTGTGGAAGAAGGAGGTGTGGCCGCGGGTAAAAGCCTCGCGGCGGCGTGTGGGGGCTGGATCGTCTTCGAGGACGAGGCCGGATTCTCCATGACGCCGCCCCGCGCCCGCACCTGGGGCCGGCGCGGACACACCCCCGTCATCCGGGTCAGAGGCAGGTCCCGCCGCAGGACCTCCGTCGCCACACTCTGCTGCTACAAACCCGGCGAGCCTAGCCGTCTCATCTACCGGCCCCGCACCCATCTCCTCCTCAAGGGCGCCCGCAAGAGCTTCTCTTGGAAGGACTACCGCGACCTGCTGGTCCGGGCACACATTCAGCTCGGAGGACCGATCGTGGTGGTCTGGGACAACCTCAACACCCACCTGGCCGCCGGGCTGAAACGCTATGAAGCCGAACACGACTGGCTCACCACCGTCCGGCTCCCTGCGTACGCGCCCGACCTGAACCCCGTCGAGGCCGTCTGGTCACTCGTGCGCAGAGCGATGGCCAACACCGCCTTCGAGACACCCGACGACCTCGACCGCATACTCCGCCGCGAGTTACGCAGGATCCAGCTCCAGCCCCGCCTGATTGACGGCTGCCTCACCGCCACCGGCCTGACCCTCTCACCACCGACTCCACCCTGAAAACCTCAGTAACAACGCGGAGCGGTGAATCGGCCCCGAACAGGTGTTGGACCGCCGGCGGCTCCCGGCCGGAGCCTTGACCCATGCCCACCGCCACCCCACTGCCCGCGTCCACTGCCCCTTCCGCCACCCGGGGCGCCTCCGGAGCCCGGCCCGCCCCGCTGATGGCCGTCACCGGCACCACCCTGGTGATCGCCTCCGCCCCGGCCCGCCCGGAGCACCGCTCCCCCACGGCCCGCCCGCCGCGGCCGGCCCGCGCACCGGGCCCGTACCGGCGGCTGTTCGCCCTCCCCGGCACCCGCGGGTTCACCACCGGGAACCTCATCGCCCGGCTCCCCATGGGCATGTTCGGCGTCAGCGCCGTCATGATGATCGCCGGGCAGCGCGGCTCGTACGCCCTCGCCGGCGCGGTCGTGGCCGTCGGCCTGGCCGCCACCGCACTCGTGGCGCCCTGGACGGCCCGGCTGGTCGACCGGCACGGGCAGGCCCGGGTCGCCCTGCCCGCCACCCTGATCGCGGTCCTCGGCTCGCTCTCCCTCGTCGCGTGCGTCCGTACCGGGGCCCCCGCGTGGACCCTCTTCGCCTCCTACGCCGCCACCGCGACCACCCCCAACATCGGCGGCATGTCCCGCGCCCGCTGGACCGGCCTGCTCAAGGGTGATCCCGCCGCGCACCACACCGCGATGTCCTTCGAACAGGCCGCGGACGAGCTGGCGTTCATGCTCGGGCCGGTGGCCGCCGCGTTCCTCTGCACCGCCGTCTTCCCGGAGGCGGGCACGCTCGCCGGGGCCGCGCTGCTCCTCACCGGGATGCTGGTCTTCACGGCCCACCGGGCCACCGAGCCCCCGCCGGTGGCGGCGGTCCGCGGCCCGTCCCCGCTGCGGAGCCTGGGACGGCTGCTGCCGCTCTTCTTCGTCCTCGGCACGATGTTCGGCTCCCTGGAGATCACCTCCGTCGCCCACCTCGGCGGCCAGGGCCTCGGCGCCCTGTCGGGCCCGGTCCTGGGCCTCCAGGCGGCCGGCTCCTGCGCGGCCGGCCTGCTCTACGGAACCCTGCGCCCCCGGCCCCTCCCGACCTGCCTGGCAGCCCTGGCGGCGGCGATGGTCCTCCCCTGGGCGGCGGCGGCCACCGGCTCGGTCCTCCCGCTGGCCCTGGCGCTCCTGGCGGCCGGCATGGCCACGGCCCCGGTCATGGTGACCGCGATGTCCCGGATCCACACGGCGATCCCGGCGGGCCGCCTCAACGAGGGCATGACGCTCGCCGTCACCGCCATCTTCGCGGGCATCGCGGCCGGCTCCGCGACCGCCGGCGCCGCGATCGACCACCTCGGCACGACCGCCCCGTACGCCCTTCCGGCCGCGGCGGCGCTGGTGGCCCTGGGGCTCGGAAGCACCGCGTTCAGGGCGGTGAACCACCCGGCTGCCGGGTGACGGAGGACGAGGCGTGCGACGAGGCGTGCACGGGCCGGCCGGGCCACGCTCGTGGCGACGAACCAACACCCGCCCCCGCCCAAACAAAAAGCCCCCGACCCGCGAGAACACTCGCAAGCCGGGGGCTTTTCACATGGGGTTGTGGAGATGGCGGGAATCGAACCCGCGTCCAACGGTGCAGAAGTAGGGCTTCTCCGAGCGCATTCCGCTGCGCTTTTCTCGGCCCCGGAGATCACACGGACAAGTCTCCGACGGGCTCAGTCACTGTTTGATTTCCCTCTATCCCCCGTGACCGGAGTTAGAGGTTTAGATCCCTAGTTGACGCCAGGATCCGGACCGGGACCACTTCCGGGCTGACGCTCCTCACAGAGGCTTCAGCTCACTGTTATTAGGCAGCGAGGGTGAAGCGGGAGTTATCGCTCTTGGAATTGGCGATTATTGTTTGCGACATATGGTTAACGAGATCATTGCCGCTTCCTCGGCTCGCTTCCCCTACATCGACATCCGCTGTCGAAACCGATCATCCCCATGTTTCACGCTATTCAGTTAGATCCAGCCGGAACCTCAAGAGCTCCAGGAGCTCTGCCGGTCCTGCTGGCCCTGCTCGCACAGCCACCACCCGCAAGCGCGTGGTGCTGACGCCATCGTACGCGAAGTGGACCACGCTGTGCCAGAAGATTAAAGCTGGCCGCGCTCCTTGCGCTTCACGGCCGAGATCACCCGGTTCGTCTCGCGCGTGTCCTGCTTCTCGCGCAGCGACTGCCGCTTGTCGTACTCCTTCTTGCCCTTCGCCAGCGCGATCTCGATCTTCGCCCGGCCGTCCTTGAAGTACAGGACGAGCGGCACGATCGTGTTGCCCGTCTCCCCCGTCTTCGACTCCAGCTTGTCGATCTCCTCCCGGTGCAGGAGGAGCTTGCGCTTGCGCCGCGCGCTGTGGTTGGTCCACGTGCCCTGGCTGTACTCCGGCACGTGCACGTTGTAGAGCCAGGCCTCGCCGCTCTCCACCGACACGAAGCCGTCCACCAGCGAGGCGCGGCCCTGACGCAGGGACTTGACCTCGGTACCCGTGAGCACGAGGCCGCACTCGTAGGTGTCGATGATCGTGTAGTCGTGCCGCGCCTTCTTGTTCTGGGCGATCAGCTTGCGCCCTGTTTCCTTAGCCATAGTGCGGTCATTTTCGCACTACGGACCCACCCCGATGCCACTCAATACCGTGCGGGCCCGTTCCTCGACCCGGTCCGCGGCCGCCAGGTCCGGCGTAATGCCCCCGCCGTCCAGGCTGCGGCCCGCCGGAGTGCGGTACGTACCCACCGTCAGTTCCGCCACCGATCCGTCCGGCAGCTCCGTCGGCATCTGCACCGAGCCCTTGCCGAAGGTGCGGGTACCGACCGCCACCGCGCGGCCGCGGTCCTGGAGGGCGCCGGTGACCAGCTCGGCCGCGCTCATCGTGCCGCCGTCGATCAGCGCCACCAGCGGCCGGGCCGTATCGCCGCCCGGGCTCGCGTAAAGGGCGCGCTGGGCGCCCCGTACGTCGTACGTGGCCACCAGCCCGCCGTCCAGGAAGGCGGAGGCGGCTGTCACCGCCTCGGTGACCAGGCCGCCCGTGTTGCCGCGCAGGTCCAGCATGACCCCGGCGCCGGGCGGGGCGGCGCGGACCGCGGAGCGGACCCGGTCGCCGGAGCCCCGGGTGAAGGAGGCGACCTTGATGACCGTGATCCCGCCGGGCAGTTCCCGGACCGTCACGGGATCGCTGCGCAGCTCCTCGCGCCGCACGGTCTCCGTGAGGTCGCCCCCGCCGCGGGTCAGTTTCAGCATCACGGGGGTGCCGGCCCTGCCGCGGAGCAGGGTCACCACCTCGGCCACCCGCAGTCCGGTCACGCCCTGCCCGTCGATGCTCAGCAGCCGGTCCCCTGCGCGCATCCCGGCCCGCGCCGCGGGGCCGCCGGGCTGGACCCGGTCGATCTCGATGCGGCCGTCGCGCAGCCGCCCGGCCCACAGGCCGACGCCCGTCCAGTGACCGTCCAGGTCGTCGGCGAAGGCCTCGTACTCGCCCTGGTCGTACACCGCGCCCCAGCGGTCCCCGCTGCGGCTGACCACTTCCTGGGCCGCCGACTTGGCGGACTTGCCCTCGGCGACGGCTTCGGCGACCGCGCGGGCCACCGCGTCCCGGTCGGCGGTGCCCGCCACCCGGGGCGCCTGCGCCGACGCCCCCGGCCCGGTCCCGGCAGGCTCCGTACGCACGACCAGGCCGGCGCCGCCCGCGGCCCGGCCGGAGCCGAAGTCCCAGCTCCCGGTGCACGCGCCGACCCCTACGGCAGCGAGGAAGAGCAACGTCAAAACGGCCCCGCGACGCTGGTCGCGGGGCCGGAGACAGAAGGCGGGCAGAGCCGGCATGGCGCCGAGTCTAGGACAAGCCCCGCGCCGTTACGGGTGGTTGGCCGTACCGCTCACGGGGCGCTCGTCACACCTTCAGGTACTTGCGCAACGCGACGAAGGCGGCCAGTGAGGGCATCAGCAGACCGATGACCAGCACCAGCGGCAGCTTGGTCAGGACCGAGTCCCAGCCGATGAAGTTGATGAGCTCCATCTTGTCGCGCAGCGCGGCGCCGTGGTCGATCACGAAGTACTGGCCGGCGCCGAGCATCCCGCAGGCGAGCAGCGCGCCGATCAGGCCGGCGAAGGCCGCCTCCATGATGAACGGCACCTGGATGTAGAAGCTGGATGCGCCCACCAAGCGCATGATCCCGGTTTCGCGCCGACGGCTGAAGGCCGAGACGCGCACCGTGTTGACGATCAGCAGCAGCGCCACGACCAGCATGATCAGCATGATGCCGAGAGCGGCGATGTTGAGGTAGCCGAGGAGTCTGAAGAGGTTGTCCAGCACGGTGCGCTGGTCCTCGACCGACTGGACTCCGTCGCGTCCGGAGAAGGAGGTCGTGATGACCTTGTACTTCTCCGGCTGCTTGAGCTTCACCCGGAAGGACTCGGGCATCTGGTCTGGGGTGATGGAGGCGGCCAGGGCGGTGTGCCCGAACTGCTCCTTGTAGTGCTTGAAGGCCTCGTCGGAGGACTCGTACGTGACGTTCTCGACGAGGTCCATGCCCTTGAGCTCGGCCTCCAGGGCCTTCTTCTGCTCCGGGGTCACCGCCCCCTTGGAGCAGGAGGCCCCGTTGGTCGCCTCGGCGTCGCTCTTGTTGCAGAGGTAGATCGAGACGTTGACCTTGTCGTACCAGTACCCCTTCATCTTGCTCACCTGGTCGCGCATGAGCAGGGAGCCGCCGAAGAGGGCCAGCGACAGGGATACGGAGATGATGACCGCGAAGGTCATGGTCAGATTGCGGCGGAGACCGACCCCGATCTCCGACATGACGAACTGGGCGCGCATCGCGTCTCAGGAGCCTTTCAGTGCTGGTAGCCGTAGACGCCGCGCGACTGGTCGCGGACGAGACGGCCCAGCTCGAGTTCGATGACGCGCTTGCGCATCTGGTCGACGATCTGCTGGTCGTGGGTCGCCATGATCACGGTGGTGCCGGTCCGGTTGATCCGGTCCAGCAGCTTCATGATCCCGACGGAGGTCTGGGGGTCCAGGTTGCCGGTGGGCTCGTCCGCGATCAGCAGCGCCGGCCGGTTGACGAAGGCACGGGCGATGGCCACGCGCTGCTGCTCACCGCCGGAGAGCTCGCCGGGCATCCGGTCCTCTTTGCCGCCGAGGCCGACGAGCTCCAGAACCTGGGGGACGGCCTTCTTGATCTCGCCGCGCGGTCTGCCGATGACTTCTTGGGCGAAGGCCACGTTGTCGGCCACCGACTTGTTGGGCAGGAGCCGGAAGTCCTGGAAGACGGTCCCCAGCTGGCGCCGCATCTGCGGAACCTTCCAGTTGGAGAGCTTGGCGAGGTCCTTGCCCAGGACGTGCACCTGGCCGTGGCTCGCCCGCTCCTCGCGCAGGATGAGCCGCATGAAGGTGGACTTGCCGGAGCCGGAGGAGCCGACCAGGAAGACGAACTCGCCCTTCGCGATGTCCAGGGAGACATCTCTGAGTGCGGGGCGGCTCTGCTTCGGGTAGGACTTGGAGACGTTGTCGAATCGGATCACGGGTGCACCACGGTCGCCGGGAGTAGGTGTGCGTGACCATACGCGAACAGGCGCGGGGTGTGGACCCGGCGTCCGGAGTTGTCCGATATATCCCGTGGTCCCCGGCGTGCACGACCGCGATTGTCCGGACGGGCCGCGCCTAATGTCCCCGGAGCTGGCACAGTGGTAGGGAACGGAGTCGTGCCCGCTGCCGTTGTACCCGAGGGGACGGAAGGAGGAGCGCATGACATATGACCGGCTCGTGTGCGCGAACTGCGCCGGACCCGTGAACCAGGGCCGCTGCCCGGTATGCCGGGCGAACCGCCAGCGCCTCCAGCAGGAGGGCCCCTTTTCAGGCGGCCTGAACCCGGTGGCGCTCATCGCGCTGCTCGTGATCCTGGTGGCCGCGTTGGCACTGGTGGCTCAGCAGACGGCGTAGCTCCTCAGCCGCCACGTCCCGATCACAAGCGCGTCCAGATCAGGCCCACGGCCCGATCGCGAGCACAGCGGAAGGGCCCGGACACCTGCGAGGTGTCCGGGCCCTTCCCATGCTCTGTTCCGTACTCTGCCGCGTGCTCGCGCCGCTGCCTACGCGGTCTGCTCCTGCTGCTTGCGCCAGCGGATCCCGGCCTCCAGGAAGCCGTCGATCTCGCCGTCGAGCACCGCCTGCGGGTTGCCGACCTCGAACTCCGTCCGGAGGTCCTTGACCATCTGGTACGGGTGCAGGACGTAGGACCGCATCTGGTTGCCCCAGGAGCTTCCGCCGTCCTTGAGGGCGTCCATCCTGTCCTTCTCCTCCTGGCGGCGCCGCTCGAGCAGCTTGGCCTGGAGGACGTTCATCGCGCTGGCCTTGTTCTGGATCTGCGAGCGCTCGTTCTGGCAGGAGACCACGATGCCGGTCGGCAGGTGCGTGATGCGCACCGCGGAGTCGGTGGTGTTGACGCCCTGGCCGCCGGGGCCGGAAGCGCGGTACACGTCGATGCGCAGTTCGCCCTCGTCGATCTCGACGTGGTCGCTGGACTCGACGACCGGCAGCACCTCGACGCCCGCGAAGGAGGTCTGGCGGCGGCCCTGGTTGTCGAAGGGCGAGATCCGGACGAGCCGGTGGGTGCCCTGCTCGACGGAGAGGGTGCCGTAGGCGTACGGGGCCTTGACCACGAAGGTGGTCGACTTGATGCCGGCCTCTTCCGCGTACGAGGTCTCGTAGATCTCGGTCGGGTAGCCGTGGCGCTCGGCCCAGCGCAGGTACATGCGCTGCAGGCGCTCGGCGAAGTCGGAGGCGTCCACGCCGCCGGCCTCGGCACGGATGTTGACCAGCGCCTCGCGCTCGGCGTACTCGCCGGAGAGCAGGGTGCGGACCTCCATCTCGTCCAGCGCCTTGCGTACGGAGACCAGCTCGGTCTCCGCCTCGGCGAGGGTGTCCGCGTCGTCCATCTCCTGGGCGAGCTCGAACAGCACCGAGAGGTCGTCGATGCGCCCGCGCAGGTGCTCGGTCTTGCGAACCTCGGCCTGGAGGTGCGAAAGCTTGCTCGTGATCTTCTGGGCGGCGTCCGGGTCGTCCCACAGGGACGGCGCGGCTGCCTGCTCCTCGAGCACGGCGATATCGGCCCTCAGCTTGTCGAGGTCCAGGACGGCCTCGATCGACCCCATGGTCGAGGAGAGGGACTTCAGCTCTTCGGAAACATCGACGACTGCCACGGGTCCAGCGTAGCCGGTCCCCGGGGGACGCTCTCCGGCCAGGCCGAATCACCCGTACTGAGGTCGGGTCGCACGGGCGTACGCTCACGATATGACCGTCTTCCTCGTCAAGCGCCGCCATGTGGACCACATGCGTGTCACGACGACGAGCTGTCTGCCGCCGGACCATCCCCAAGCCTGATCCACCCCGATCCGACTTGGTCCTGTACGCGGCCTCGCGGTCCCGGCGCCAACCCTGCCGGCGGCCCTCCCCCAGCCGCGGCCCCCGCCACCCCTGGGGACAGGACCCCGTGACATCCGAAACGGAGCCGTCATGCCGTCCGCGCACCCCTCTCCTTCCGCTTCCACCACTGCCACGCCCCCTCCAGCCCCTTCCTCTCCTCCTGCTCCTGCGCCTTCCCCGGCCCCTTCTCCCGCGGCCCCCTCCCTCCCGGTCCTGGACCTCTCCCAGGCCGACGACCCGGCGCTGCGCGACTCCTTCCGCAAGGAACTGCACGCGGCCGCCCGGGACAGCGGATTCCTGCACCTCACCGGGCACGGGATCACGGCGGCCGAGACCTCCCGCATCCTGGAACTGACCAGGGCGTTCTTCGCCCTCCCGGAAGCGGACCGGCTGGCCGTGAGCAATCTGAGCTCACCGCACTTCCGGGGCTACACCCGCATCGGGCACGAGCTGACCGGCGGCGCCTCCGACTGGCGCGACCAGCTCGACGTGGGCGCGGAGCGGCCGGCGCCGGCGGTCGGGCCGGACGACCCGGCGTACCTGTGGCTGGAGGGCCCGAACCAGTGGCCCGCGGCGCTGCCGGAACTGCGGGACGTGGTGCTGGAGTGGCAGTCCCGGCTGGCGGCGGTGGCCCACCGCCTGCTCCAGGAGCTGCTCACCTCGATCGGCGCCCCGGCGGACTTCTTCGACGCGGCCTTCGCGGACCGGCCCCACCTGCACACGAAGCTGATCCGCTACCCGGGAGCCGCCCCGACGGGCGCCGACCAGGGGGTCGGGGCCCACAAGGACTACGGCTTCCTCACCCTGCTCCTCCAGGACGCGGTGGGCGGTCTCCAAGTGGTCCGGGACGGGGCCTTCCTGGACGTCCCCCCGCTGCCGGGAGCCTTCGTGGTCAACCTGGGCGAACTGCTGGAGATCGCGACCGAGGGGTACCTGACGGCGACGGACCACCGCGTGGTGAGCCCGGCGGGGGGTGTGGAGCGGTTCTCGGTGCCGTTCTTCTACAACCCGCGCCTCGACGCCGTCATAGAGACGGTTCCGGGCGGCTACCTGGACTCGGCGCCGGGCCTCGCACACGACGCGTCGAACCCGCTGCACGCGGAGTACGGCCGCAACGAACTGAAGGGCTGGGTCCGCGCCCACCCCGCGGTGGCGCGGCGCTGGCATCCGGAACTGACGGGCGCGTAGCCCCCGGCGGGCCATTGACAGCCCCGCCGGTGTTTGAGGGGCGGCTCGTTTCAGCCCGTCCGGCGTCCGAGGCGCGGGCTCTGGGGTGGGGCTGTTCAGCCCGTCCGGCGTTTGAGGACCGGGGTCGGGGGCGGAGCCCCGGGGTCGTTTCAGCCCGTCCGGCGTTTGAGGACCGGGGTCGGGCAGCGCCCGGGGAACGGTCGAAGGGAGGGTAGGGGACAGCCCCGGAGGGCGGACCGGGGTCGGCGCGGGCGCGGGGGCTACGGGGCCGTCGACCCCGACTGCTTGCTGTCCTGGGGCGGCGGCGCCGAGTCGGAGGAGACGGCCAGCCACCCCCCGACACCCACCGCGGCGGCCAGCGCAACGGCGGCGGCCGACAACGCCAGCCTCCGCTTGCGCACGGTCTCCGCCCGGTGCCGCGCGGACCCCGGCCGATGCCCACCCGCAGGGCGCGGAACCCGGGCGGTCCCGAGCGCGCCCCCCGCGAGCTCGTCCGGCCCCGGCACCCGCATCGAGGTGTGGGTGTCCCGGTTGGAGTCCGTGGAGGACCCCGGCACCAGCGGAACCACACCCCGCCGCCGCACCGGATCCGCGACCGTCTCCGGTTCCACGAACTCCGCCGGCTCCGGCTCGTCCGGCTCGTCCACGTCCAGCGGCGGCATGCCCACCAGCAGCGGCAGCAGGTCCCGCAGCCGCAGGGAGAGCTCCGAGGCCCGCAGCCGCGAAGCGGGGGCCTTCGCCAGGCACTGGACCATCAGCTGCCACAGCTCGTCGGGGATGCCGGGCAGCGGGACGACGGTTTCCGTCACGTGCCGCCGCAGCACCGCACCGGGGTGCCCGCCGCCGAACGGCGTGAAACCGGCGAGGAGTTCGTACAGCACGGTGGCCAGCGCGTAGATGTCCACCGCCGCGCGCGGGGGCAGCCCCTCCACGATCTCCGGCGCCAGATAGTCGGGCGTTCCGATGATCCGGGTGGTGGGGGCCGAGGCCCGTCCGCCGGTGGCCCGCCGCGGCGAGTCGATGAGCTTGGCCACGCCGAAGTCGGTGAGCAGCGCCGGATGGGCGCCGCCCGGGCCGAGTGGGCCCTGCATGTCGAGGAGGACGTTCTCCGGCTTCACGTCCCGGTGTACGACCCCGGCCGCGTGCGCGGCGGCGAGCGCGTCGGCGACGTCCGCGACGATGGCGACGGCCGCCTCGGGGGCGAGCCGCCGCTCGCGGTCGAGGCGCGTACGCAGGTCCGTACCGCGGACCAGGTCCATGACGAGGGCGAGGTCGTTGCCGTCCACGACGAGGTCGCGGACGCAGACGACGTGCGGGTGCTCCAGGCCCAGCAGCGCGCTGCGCTCCTGGACGAACCGTCCGACGAGTTCCTGGTCGGACGCGAGGTCCTCGCGCAGCAGTTTGACGGCGACGGGGCCGTCAGGCCCCTCGCCCAGCCATACCGTGCCCGCGCTGCCGCGCCCCAGGATCTGATGCGCGGTGTACCGGCTGCCGATCTTCCGTGCCACAACTGCTCCCTCAGCGGCTGGCGTAAGCACCAAAGCTACGCGGCCGGGTGGGGGTTGGGGTCCACGGATCGCGGCGACCTTCACTTCTGCGGGCGAAATCACGCCCTGGAAGTCGACAAATCCACGAAGTCACCGGTACGAGGCCCGGTTCGGGCGGATTGCGCCGGTACAGCGCGCTCGGGGACGGGGAGGGCTCAGGAGCCCGTCCCGCCCGTGCTGTCGCCGATCGCGCCGACCCAGTCCACGACGTCCGTGCCCCAGGTCCACACCTGGTCCCACCAGCCCCGGCCGGTGCCGACCCACTCCTGGAGCGGGGTCAGTTCCCAGACCAGCCAGCCCGCGACGAAGAACACGAGGATCATCACGAGACAGCCCTTGAGGCAGCCCAGACCCGGGATCTTCACCGGGTTCGCGCTGCGGCGCGGCTCGCGGGGCTCCCGCCGTTCCGGTTGCTGACGCGGCGGCGGCCCCTGAGGGGGCTGCTGCTGGGGCTGGCGGTACTGGGGCTGCCCCTGCGGCTGCTGGTACTGCTGGGGGTGCTGCTGCTGCGGCTGATAGTGCTGCGGCGGGGGCTGCGGCGCGTACTGCTGCTGCGGGTACTGCTGAGGCTGCTGGTACTGCTGCGGCGGCGGGGCCTGCCGGTACGGCTGCTGCTGCTGCGGAGGCTGCTGGGGTCGCTGCGGCTGCCGCTGGGGCCGCTGCGGCTGCTGGTGCTGCTGCTGGGGCGGCGGTCCCTGGCGCTGCGGCCGGCGGCGCAGCGGATCCTCGCTCGGGTCCAGGTACTGCATCTGCGTCTGCTCGTTGCGGTCGCGGGCCGCCCGCATCTGCGACTGCCACGGGTGCGGCTGGTCCGGCCGCTGCACGGGCGGCATCACGGAGGTCGGATCGGCCCCGGGGGCCCCCGTGCTCGGCAGCACGGACGTGGCGTCGGCCGCGCCGACCGGCGGCATCACGCTGGTCATGGCGCTGGGGTCGTAAGCCCCCAGCGGGGAGGCACTGCCGGACAGCATCTGCGTCGCGTCCGCGGCGCCCGGGGTCTCGGGCACCGGCGCGGGCGAGGGGTCGGGCGCGAGGAGCGCACCGACTCCGAGGGCGGCCTCGACCTGGGCGCCCGTGGAGTGCACGCCGATGCCGGAGGCGACGACGCGCAGGCCGCGCGCCAGGCTCTCCGCGCTCGGACGCTCGCCCGGCTCCTTGCGCATGCAGCGCTCGATGACCGTCCACAGCGGCTCGGGCACGTTCGGCGGGCGCTGCGGCTCCTCGCTGAGGTGGCGGTGCAGGACTTCCAGCGCGCTGCCGCCGGCGAAGGGCGGCCGTCCGGTGAGGAGCTCGTAGAGCAGGATGCCGGCGCCGTAGATGTCGACGGCGGAGGTCTGCGGGCGGCCCTCGGCGGACTCGGGGGCGACGTAGGCCGGGGTGCCGACGAACTCGTGCGTGCGCGTCAGGCCCGGGGAGTCGGCCAGGCGCGCGATGCCGAAGTCGGTGAGCATCGGCTTCATCTGGCCGTCGCGCTCGTCGAGAAGGACATTGGCGGGCTTCAGGTCCCGGTGGACCACGCCGTCGGCGTGGCTGGCGGCGAGCGCGTCCGCGATCTGAGCGGTCAGCAGGCTCGCGGCGACCGGGGTGAAGGGGCCGTTCGCGCGGAGGTACTTGTGCAGGTCGGGACCGTCGATGAGGTCCATGACGAGCGCGAGCAGATCGCCCTCGACGACGAGGTCGCGGGTGCGGACGATGTTGGGGTGGGTCAGGCGCAACAGGACGGAGCGCTCGCGCAGGAAGCGCATGACGATGTCCGCGTCCTGGGCCAGCTCCTCCTTGAGGACCTTGATGGCCACGGTCTCGCCGGGGTGGCCGGCGACTGCCGCCTCCGCACCGGCGGCCTCCCGCTGGCGAGCGCGCCAGACGGTGCCCGTGGCGCCGCGCCCGAGCGGCTCCTCGAGCAGGTACTTGCTGCCGACTGGCCGCACGTCGCGCGCTCCCTGCTGTCGTCGATTTCGGCGAGTGATCCGCGCTCGATATGCGCTTGGATCCGCGAAATGGTTTTCCGGCCCACTCTAGGGCTTGTCCCGAGGGAAGACGCTGAGTGCGGGAGGTTGGTTGCCGCACATATGCACGAAGAGTGATGTTTCGGGTCTATGCCGGGGGCGATTTTCCCGGCCTTCCTGTCGATATCCGATCGGCCCGCTTGCAGGTCCGGTACCGGTCCGCGACCGATCAAGATCACTTACCGGTGGGTGGCGGGCGTGTTGAGGACGACAGGTGCGAGGATGCACCCGTACGGAACGGCCGGGACGGGAGCCCCGCCTTCCGGGCAGACCTGACCGGACGACGCGTCCGTGCCGGGTGGGGGCGGGCGGACGGGCACCACATGCGGACGCATGGGCGACCGGTCCCGCGGGTCCCTGCCGGGCGCACTCACCGCGCACCGCGCAGAAGGGACCGCTGACGGCGATGCAGATCCGGCTGACCGTCCTTGGGTCGGGGTCGCGCAGCGGCCACCAGACCGCCACCGCGACCGCCTCCGGCGGGAGTGCCGGCGGGGGAGGCGCGCCGGCGAGCTGTGACGTACTCGTCACGGCGCCCGCCGGCACCGCCCTGTCCGCGGTGGCCTCCGGGCTCGCGGCGACCGTGGGCGGACCCGACACCGGGGGCACGGTCGTGCTCTACGCCGGTACAGAGCGTCTGGACCCCTCGCGGTGCGCGCTCGGCGAGCCGCCGCTCGTGGACGGGGCGGTGCTGTCGCTGAACGTGCCCGGCCCCGACGTACGGACGGACGCGGCCGGCGCCGGGATCGGGGACGGGCCGCAGCTGCACGTCGTGGGCGGGCCGGACGCCGGCGGGGTGCACCTGCTGCACCCGGGAGCGATCCGGATCGGGCGCTCCGCCGACGCGGACGTCCCGCTGGACGATCCGGACGTGTCCCGCCTGCACTGCACCGTGACGGTGCTCCCGGACGGGCGCGTGGCGGTGGCCGACCTCGGGTCGACGAACGGTACGACGCTCGACGGCACGGTGGTCGGCGCGGAGCGGGTGGCGCTCGCGCCGGGCGCACTGCTGCGGGTCGGCGAATCCACCCTCCGGCTGGCCGTGGGCCCGACCCCCGCCCCCCTCTCCCTCACCCCGGACCTGGAGGGGCACCTCTGCGTCCCGCTCCCGGGGGCCCAACCCGGCGCGGAGCCCGGACCGTCCGGGGCGTACCCCGGCAAAGCCCGGACCGGCGCTACGCCCGCCTCCGCGGCGGGGGCGCACCCCGCGGGCGGTAAAGCCCGGACCGACCCGACACCCGCCGCCGGGGCGTACGCGGAGGCAGGGGCCCGGACCGGCCCCGCACCCCGTACCGGCGCCGGAGCGTACGCCGAGCCCGGCGGGCACGGCGGGCACGGCGGGCACGGCGGAGCCTGGGCCGACCCGGCGCCCGCCGCCGCCACCGGGGCCCACGCCGAGGCCCGCGGGCACGGCGGGGCCCCGGCCCGGACCGTGCCCGCGGCGCGCCCCGGCGCGGGCCCTGGGCCCCGGGGCGGCCACGCGGCCGAAGCCCCGGGCTCCGTGCCCGGCACGAGGCCCGGGGAGCACCCCGGCGGCGCCTGGGCCGGCTCCGTCCCCGGCGCCCCGAGCGGGGCGTACCCCCACGCGGGCGGGCGGGCACCGCAGGGCCGGGTCCCGCACCCCTCCCCTTCCCCGGACGGCGGCTCCGCCCCGGGCACCGGCACCGGCACCGGACCCGGACCCGCCTCCGGCTCGCCCGAGGCGCACCGGAACGGCAACGCCGGACCGGCCCCCGCCGCCCCAGGCTCCGAGCAGTACACCGGCGGCGGCTGGAGCACGCCCGGCTCCGCCTCCTCGGACGACTGGCCCTACCCCGGGCCCGACCGTGACGGCACCGCCGGCCCCGCCCGCGCCGGCCGGATCGCCAGGCCCGGGCCCAGCACCCCGGGGGCCGGCTACCGCTCCGCCCCCGACCCGGCCGCCCCCGACCGCGCCGCCGCCGGATCCGGGGCCGCCGAATCCGGAGCCTCCGGGTTCGGAGCCTCCGCGCCGGGGCTCGAGCCGTACGGCGGGCCCGGCCGGGCCGCGTCCGGAGTCCGGCCGCACGGCGGATCGGCGCCCGGAGCCAGGGCCGCCGGTCAGTACGGCGACGCCGGACCGGGTGCGCAGCACCGGACCGGGGTCGAGCACCACGGCGAAGGCGGCTGGGGGCAGCCCACCGCGGAGCCCGCCCCCGACCGCTCGCCCGCCCCCGAGATCGAGTCCCGCCGCGGATCGCGCCGCGGCATCGGGGCCTGGGCCCGCAAGTGGGTGCGCGGGCCGGAGGCCGCCGAGGTCGAGGTGGTCACCGAGACCGCGGCCGCCGTCGTCGCCCGGCCCGGATCGGACGATCCCGCGGCCCTTCTCCTCACCGCCCTCGGGCCGGCCCCGCGGCTGTGGGCCGGGCCCGCCGGGCTCGATGTCGCGCTCGGCGCGGGCAGCGAGGTCGCGCTCCGCGAGACCGGTGCGCTCGGCATCGCCGGACCGCGGGCCCGGCTGACCGGTGTGGCCCGCTCCGTCATCGCCCGGCTCGCCGCCCTGCACGCCCCGGGCCAGCGCCTGGAGATCGTGCTGATCTGCGCCGACCGGGCCCGCCCCCTCGCCGAACGCCGCCGTGACTGGGGCTGGCTCGGCTGGCTGCCCCACGTACGCCCGGCGCACGGGCAGGACTGCCGGCTGCTGCTCGCCTACGACCGCGATCAGGCGGCCGCCCGCGCCGGGGAGCTGACCCGGCGGCTCGACGACGGCCCGCTCGGCACGCACTGGGCCGCCGCCGGCCCGGACGCGGTCCGCGAGGCCTCGTACGGCTACCGGGGCCCCTACACCCTGCTCGTCCTCGACGGGGACCCCGGCCCCGGGGCGCTCAGGGACATCACCAGCCGGCTGGCCTCGCACGGCCCGGCCGCCGGGATCCACGTGCTGGCCCTCGCGGAGGCGCCGGCCGCGACACCCGCCTCGCCCGTCGCCGAGACCTACGAGGCGGCCTGCGCGGCCACCCCCGCCTTCCGGGACTGCGGGGCCGCCGCCCTGCTCAGCGGCGATGTGGCCACGACCGTACGGACCTTCGCGGTCTCGGGCGGCAGACCGGCCGCGTCCGGTGGGACGGCCACGGCGGACGCCGTATCAGCGGCCTGGGCGGAGCGGTTCGCCCGCGCCCTGGCTCCCCTCAAGCCCGACTCCCCCGCCACCGAGGGCGGTTACCGGCCGGCCGCCGCCAGCCTGCCCCAGACCTCCAGACTGCTCGACGAGTTGGGGCTGGCCCGGGCCACCCCGGCTTCACTGATGGCCCGTTGGGCGGCTGCCACCGACCAGGGACAGCACCTCGGCGGCCTCGCGGAGATCGTGCTGGGCAACGGCCGGCGCGGGCCGGTGGGCGCCGAACTGGTCACCGACGGGCCGCACATGCTGATCGAGGGGCCCGCCGGCAGCGGCCGTACGGAACTGCTCCGTTCCGTCGCGGCCTCCCTGTCGGCCGCCGCCCGGCCCGACCGGCTCGGCCTGGTCCTGCTCGACGGGGCCGGCGGCGAACGCGGCGACGGCCTGCTGCCCTGCACGGAGCTGCCGCACGTCTCTGCGCACCTGGTGGCCTCGGACCCGCTGCGGATGCGGGAGTTCGCGCAGGCTCTGGGCGCCGAGCTCAAGCGGCGGGCCGAGTTCCTGGACGGCGCGGCGTTCTCCGAGTGGCACGCGCTGCACGAGGTCTCCGACCGGATGGTCTCGCCCCGTCAGCCCACCCCCGGCGAGCTGCGCGGCGACCTCGAACCCCAGCGTTCCGGCACCCTGCGGCTGCGCTCCTCGGCCACCCGTACCGACCCGGCGGCCGGGCCCAGCCCGCTGCCCCGGCTGGTCGTGCTGGTGGACGACTTCGACGCACTGGTCGCACCGGGTCTGGGCAGCACGGGCCGGCCCGCCGCCGGTTCGGTGGTCCGCGCACTGGAGGCGGTGGCCCGCGAAGGGGCCCGGCTCGGTGTGCACCTGGTGGCCACCAGCGCCCGCCCGGAACGGACGGCCGACACCGAGCTGGCCCGGCTCACGACCCTGCGCGTAGAACTCGACGCCCCCGACCAGCCGGGCCCCGGCCGGGGGGTGCTCCGGTACGCCGACGGGCGCACGGTCGCCTTCCAGGGCGGCCGGGTCACCGGCCGGATCCCCCGGACGGCGACCTTGAGGCCGACTGTCATCCCGGTGGAGTGGGAGCGGATGGGCGATCCGCCGGCCCGGCGCCCGGTCCGTGAGCTGGGCAACGGCCCGACGGACCTGGCGCTGCTGGCCAGCGCCCTGGACCGGGCCTCGCACCTGGTCTCGGCCGTACCGGTGCTCTTTCCACCTGCCCCCTGAGCGGTCTTCCGCGCACCCCCGGACACCGCGAGGCGGTATTGCGGGGGTGCGCGGGGCGGCGTAGACCTTGTGGCACGGGACACACCATCGCCAGCGAGGCACCGGGGGCAGCGCCATGCGCACGTACGGATCGAGCCACACGACATTCCTTAAACCGCACCGCACTTGGGCCGCTCTGGCCGTCGTCGGCGCGCTCGCGCTCAGTGCGTGCGGCAGCGACGGCGAGAAGTCCCCGAGTGGCACGGACGGCCCCGACGCCTCGGCGGGGCCCGCCGTCGCATTGCCCCGACTCGACGGGGAGAAGCTGGAAGTCGCCGCCGTCTGGACGGGCGCGGAGCAGGAGAACTTCGTCAAGGTCCTGAAGGAGTTCGAGCGGCGGACGGGCGCCACGGTCACCTTCGTGCCGGCGCAGGACCCGATCGTCACCTTCCTCGGCTCGAAGATCGCGGGCGGCGCCCCGCCGGACGTGGCGCTGCTCCCTCAGGTCGGGGCGCTGGTCTCGGCGGTCAAGAACAAGTGGGCTCAGCCGGTCGGCGCCGACGCGCAGGCCCAGCTCGACAAGAACTACTCGAACGGCTGGAAGACACTGGGCGCGGTCGACGGCACCCAGTACGGCGTGTATTACAAGGCCGCCAACAAGTCGCTGATCTGGTACAACGCGAAGGCCTTCGAGGCGGCGGGCGTACGACCCCCGGCGACCTGGAAGGAACTGATCACGGCGGCAGACACCCTGTCCGCGTCGGGTACCCCCGCGGTTTCGGTGGCCGGGGCCGACGGCTGGACCCTGACCGACTGGTTCGAGAACGTCTACCTCTCGCAGGCGGGCCCGGAGAAGTACGACCAGTTGGCCAAGCACCAGATCAAGTGGACGGACGACAGCGTGAAGCAGGCGCTGACCTCGCTGGCCGAGCTGTTCGGCCGCAAGGACTTCCTGGCGGGCGGCCAGAGCGGGGCGCTGGCGACCGAGTTCCCGAAGTCGGTGACGCAGACCTTCACCGGCGGGGACCGGCCGGCGGCCGCGATGGTCTACGAGGGCGACTTCGTGGCGGTGAACATCGCGCAGACCCAGGCGAAGGTGGGCACGGACGCGCTGGTCTTCCCCTTCCCGGCGGTCGGCGCCAAGGCCCCGGTGGTCTCGGGCGGGGACGTGGCGGTGGCGCTGAAGGCTTCCAAGGGCGCACAGGCGCTGCTGACGTTCCTGGCCTCGGCCGACTCGGCGCGGATCCAGGCCAAGGAGGGCGGTTTCCTCTCCCCGAACAAGTCGGTCGAGCCGGCCGCGTACCCGAACGACATCCAGCGAGGCATCGCCCAGGCCCTGATCGCGGCGGGCGACGACTTCCGCTTCGACATGTCGGACCAGGCTCCGGCGGCCTTCGGCGGAACCCCGGGCGCGGGCGAATGGAAGGCGCTCCAGGACTTCCTGGCGAACCCGTCGGACGTGGCGGGGACCCAGGCGAGGCTGGAGGCGGACGCGGCCAAGGCCTACGGGAACTGATCCCGTGGCCCGCGCCGATCGCGAGAGCGTCTCCACCTCCACCTCCACCTCCGCTCCCTCTCCCGCTCCCTCTCCCGCTGCCAGGCCGGCCGGCGGTCGCCTCCGCGCCCGCACGGCCAGGCCGGCCGGGGCCGGGCGCCGCCGGCTGACCGCCGCGGCGTTCCTGCTCCCCGCCCTCGTCCTGCTCGGGGCGCTCGTCGTGCATCCCATCGGCTACTCGCTCTACCGCAGCTTCTTCGACCGCACCGGCGAGGAGTTCGTGGGCGCCGGGAACTACCGGGAGATCCTGAACGACGACACGATCCGCACCGCCCTGGGAAACACCGCGCTCTGGGTGGTGCTGGCCCCGGTCACCGCCACCGCACTCGGCCTGCTCTTCGCCGTGCTGACCGAACGGGTGCGCTGGGGAACGGCGTTCAAATTGATCGTCTTCATGCCGATGGCCATCTCGATGCTCGCCGCGGGCATCATCTTCCGGCTCGTCTACGACGCCGACCCCGACCGGGGCGTGGCCAACGCCGTCTGGGTCGGCGTCCACGACACCTTCGCCGAGTCCTCCGCCTTCCCCAAGGCCCGCCCGGGCCGGGACTCCCCGCTGGTCCCGGCGGACGGGGGCGCGTACCTGACCCGCGATCCGGTACGGGCGGGCGTGCCCGCGCAGCTGCCGCTGGTCGGTATCGCCCCGGAGGCCCTGCCCGCGGGGACGCGTACGGCGCAGGCCGCGGGCGCCGAGCCCGGGAAGGTCACCGGCACCGCCTGGCAGGACTTCACCCGGGGCGGGGGCGGTACGACGAACACGGTCGACGCCACCGAGTCCGCGCTCGCCGGGCTGCGGGTCGAGGCGGTCAAGGACGGCCGGGTGGTCGACTCGGCGAAAACCCGTGCCGACGGCACCTTCACCCTGTCCGCCGCGGCCGACGGCGCAATGCTGCGGCTGCCCGCCTCGAACTTCCGGGAGGCGTACTCGGGGGTGGAGTGGCTCGGCCCGACGCTGGTGACCCCGGCGGTGATCGGGGCCTACGTCTGGATGTGGGCCGGGTTCGCGATGGTGCTGATCGGGGCCGGGCTGGCCGCCGTACCGCGCGAGCTGCTGGAGGCGGCGCGGGTGGACGGGGCGAGCGAGTGGCAGGTGCTGCGGCGGATCACGGTGCCGCTGCTGGCGCCCGTGCTGGCCGTCGTCCTGGTCACCCTCGTCATCAACGTCATGAAGGTCTTCGACCTCGTCTACGTGATCGCGCCGGGCGCGGTGCAGGACGACGCCAACGTGCTGGCGCTCCAGCTGTACCGGACCTCCTTCGGCACGGACGCCGATCCGGGTCTGGGCAGCGCCATCGCGGTGCTGCTGCTGGTGCTGGTCGTTCCCGTCATGGCCTACAACATCCGCCGGATGCGCCGGGAGGCCCGCCGATGAGCCCACTGCCGCGTACCCCGTCCGCCACCCGCTCCGATACCCGTACCGGTTCCGGGACGCCGTCCCGTACGGCGCCGACCGCCCGGTCCCTCGCCTCACGGGCGGCCGGCGGGGCGCTGCGCGTCTTCCTGGTCCTGGCGGGCCTGTTCTGGCTGCTGCCCACGCTCGGGCTGCTGATCTCCTCGTTCCTGTCCCCCACCGCGCTGAACGAGGGCGGCTGGTGGCGGGCGCTGACGGAGCCATCCCGGCTGACGGCCGCCAACTACGAGCGGCTGCTGGCCAACGAGACCGTTACGGGCTCGCTGATCGACACGGCGGCCATCGCCGTCCCGGCGACCCTGCTCGTCCTCGCGCTGGGGGCGTTCGCCGGATACGCCTTCGCCTGGCTGGAGTTCCCCGGCCGGGACTGGCTGTTCCTGATCGTGGTCGGGCTGCTCGTCGTACCCGTCCAGGTGGCACTCATCCCGGTCTCCGAACTCTTCGGCTCCATCGGCCTGTTCGAGACCACGGCGGGCGTGGTCCTCTTCCACACCGCCTTCGGGCTGCCGTTCGCCGTGTTCCTGCTGCGCAACTTCTTCGCGGAGATCCCGCGCGAGCTGCTGGAGGCGGCCCGCCTCGACGGGGCGGGCGAACTGCGGCTGTTCACCCGGGTGGTGCTGCCGCTGGGCGGTCCGGCGATCGCCTCGCTCGGCATCTTCCAGTTCCTGTGGGTGTGGAACGACATGCTGGTCGCACTGGTCTTCGCGGACTCGGCGCACCCGCCCGTCACGGTCGCACTCCAGCAGCAGGTACGGCAGTTCGGGAACAACATCGACGTGCTGGCGCCCGGCGCCTTCCTGTCGATGGTGGTGCCGCTCGTCGTGTTCTTCGCCTTCCAGCGGCAGTTCGTCTCGGGGGTGATGGCGGGAGCGATCAAGTAATCCGCTTCTGATCATGCTGTTGACGTGCCGGGTTGACGCTGCGTAACCCGAATGCCGCACCCCGCGTAACCCGATCACCACGCCGGGGGTTCCTGGGCAATATTGCCCGCGCCGACCCCTGGATGTGCCGTGCCCCGGTTCAGCGTCATCGTGCCCGCGTACAAGGTCCAGGCCTACCTCCAGGAGAGTCTGGACTCGGTCCTGACCCAGTCGTACCCGGACCTCGAACTGATCGTGGTCGACGACGCCTCCCCGGACGCCTGCGGTTCGATCATCGACGACTACGCCGCCCGCGACCCCCGGGTCACCGCCGTGCACCTGGCGCACAACCTCGGCCTGGGGCCGGCCCGCAACGCGGGCCTGTCCCGGGCGACCGGCGACTATCTGATCTTCCTCGACGGCGACGACACCCTCGCCCCGGGCGCCCTGCAGGCCGTCACCGACCGGCTGAAGGCCACCGGCTCCCCGGACGTCCTCGTCTACGACTACGCGCGCACCTACTGGACCGGCGAGCTGGTCCGCAACAGCCTCTCCCACCGCCTCTGCGAAGAGGGCCCGGCCAGCTTCCGCCTCGCCGACCGGCCCGCCCTCCTCGGCATGCTGATGGTGGTGTGGAACAAGGCCTACCGCCGCGAATACGTGGAGCGCGAGGGCCTCGCCTTCCCGCCCGGCTTCTACGAGGACACCCCCTGGACCTACCCCGCCCTGCTGGCGGCGGAGTCCGTGGCCGTCCTGGACCGGGTCTGCGTGCACTACCGCCAGCGCCGCACGGGCTCGATCCTGACCACGTCCACCCGCCGCCACCTCGACATCTTCGACCAGTACGACCGCGTCTTCGGCTACCTCGCCACCCGCCCCGAGCTGGAGCGCTGGCGGCCCGCCGTGCACCGGCGGATGGCCGAGCACTTCTGCGCCCTGTACGCGGACCCGCGCCGGCTCCCGCGCGCCGCCCGGGCCGAGTTCTTCACCCGGGCCTCGGCCCTGCTGCGCCGCTACCGGGTGCCGGGACTCCGGCCGCTGTCCCTGAGCCGGACGGACCGGACCCGCCACCTCCTGATGCGGCTGGGCACGAGGCGCGCGTACCGCCTGCTGTCCCTGCTCCGCTCGGCCTCGCTCACGGCGGGCCGCGCCGGGGCCGTCCTGGGGCGGGGCCTGCGCGAAACCGCCCTGCGCCTGCACTACCGCACGCAGCGCCTGCTCCCGCTCCGCCCGGAGCTGGCGGTCTTCTCCGCGTACTGGCACGGCGGTTACTCCTGCAACCCGGCGGCGATCGAGGCCAAGCTGCGCGAACTCGCCCCGCGCATGCGGACGGCATGGATCTGCGACCCGGCGCACGCCTCGACCCTGCCCCGCGAAACCACCGCGCTCCGGCCGGGTTCGGCGGCGTACTGGACGGCCCTGGCCCGCGCCACCTACCTCGTCACCAACGTCAACTTCGACCGTGCCCTGGTCAAGCGCCCCGGCCAGATCCTCGTCCAGACGCAGCACGGCACCCCGCTCAAGCGGGTCGGCCTCGACCTCCAGGACCGCCCGGCGGCCACCCCCACGGCGGACTTCGCCGGCCTTCTGCGAGGCGCGGACCAGTGGGACTACCTGCTCTCCTCGAACCGCCACTCCACCCTCGTCTGGGAGAAGGCGGTCCCCTCCTCGTACACCACGCTCGAATACGGCTACCCGCGCAACGACGTGTTCCACCGGGCCACCCAGGCCGACGTCCTGGAGCTGCGCGAACGCCTCGGCATCCCGCCGGGCTCCACGGCGATCCTGTACGCGCCGACCCACCGCGACTACCGGCGCAGCCGTCCCGCGCACCTGGACTTCGACCGGATCCTGCGCGACCTGGGCCCGCGCTACACGATCCTGACCCGCACCCACCTCACCTACGCGGGCTCCCCCTCCCCCGAACCGCACCCCCGCCTGCTGGACGTCTCCGCCCACCCCTCGGTGGAGGAACTCTGCCTGGCCTCGGACGCGTTGGTGACGGACTACTCGTCCCTCATGTTCGACTACGCGTCCCTGGACCGCCCGATCGTGATCCACGCGGACGACTGGGAGGCGTACGAGGCCTCCCGCGGCACGTACTTCGACCTCCGCGGCTTCCCCCCGGGGGCGATCGCCCGCACCGAGGACGAGCTGGTGGACATCTTCGCCACGGGCCACTGGCAGGGCTCGCGTTCGGCGCAGCTCCGCGCGTCCTTCCGGACCCGCTTCTGCACCCACGACGACGGCCAGGCGGCGGAACGCGTGGTCCGCCGCGTCTTCCTGAGCCAGCCGACCACCCCCGTAATCCCCCCGGAAGACCGCCGCCCCACCCCACCCGCCCCCTCGGCCACCCCAGAACCCACCCACCACC
>NZ_JAPNLJ010000050.1:20751-48451 GCF_026627445.1 Streptomyces sp. H27-H1 | reverse complement strand
CGGCATCGCGTTCCGCTTCGACAAGACGCCAGAGAGCTACGAGGCCGGCCTGCATCTGTGTGGTGCGATGCTCTGGCTCCGCAGCATCGCACCACATTCATGATCTGAACTCCAGACAGGACCTAGTAGGGACTTCCCGCTCGGACGGTGGGCCCACCAGTAACTCAAGGCCCTGGGCGAACCTGGCAGCCCGAAACCGGCGCGTCGCCCCCTTCGGCGCGCGGGGGCCGAACCCTGGGTCGTCGGTGGGCGCGGGTACGGTGTTCGGACGGCCCAGACCGTCACGCACCTGGAGAGGACCGGCCGCCGTGAGCTGGAGCCCGGCCGCGTCGTGCTCAGTGCTCAGTGCACAAGCTGGGCTGGCTGTGCGGCTGAGCCCGCCGGCGTCCCCATCGGGCCCCTGAGGCGCACGACGGCCGAGTGTTCGGCTCACATTCGGAACGGCAGGAAGAAGGAACGGAGCGGCATGCGGGCCCCAGCGAAGCAGGCGCTGACAAAACGCCGGCTCATGGCGGCCGCAGGAGCGGCGCACCACACTGGCACGCAGCGCCACAGCCCAGAGCCCGGCCGATACCTACGCAGCCATCCGGGAAGCACTCCGCGATCTCGGTGACCAGCACAGCCAGTTCATGTCCCCTGACGAAGCCAAGCAGGCCCTGAACCCCTCACCGGAGAGCTCCGTACTCCCGGAGGCCCGCGTGCTGCCCGGAGGAATCGGCTACCTCTCGCTTCCCTCCGTCGTCTCCGACGCCGCCTCCGCGGCTTACGTCCGCCAGGCACGGGCCGCCGTACGCGATGCAGACGGGCAAGGCGCCCGGGGTTGGATCGTTGACCTGCGCAGCAACACCGGCGGAGACATGTGGGGGCCGCTCGCCTCCGTAGGCCGCCTCCTTGGGGACGGCGTAGTCGGCTCGCTCGTGGACTCCGACGGCAAAAGGACCCCCTGGACCATCCAGGACGGCACACCGACGGACTACCTCTCCACGTGGGGCCCCGCCGAACCGCTGACCCACCCGGATCCACCAGTTGCCGTACTCACCAGCGGCCGGACCGCCAGCGCAGCCGAGGCCGTGACCATCGCCTTCCGCGGCCAGGAGCGCACACGCAGCTTCGGCCAGCCCACTCGCGGTGTTCCCACCGCCAACGACTCCCACCGTCTGCCCGACGACGCGATGATCATTCCGACCCAGGCCCGCGAAGCCGACCGTACCGGCCATCTCTACGACGGCCCCATCCCTCCCGACGAAAAGATCCCGGACGATTCGCGGAACCTCGGAAACAGCCAGGACCACACCCTGGAAGCAGCCGTCGCCTGGACACGAGCTCAGCTCCCCTGGAAATCTCCGCATCCCCGGCGGAACGCCCACCGGTATGGGCCGAGATTGGTATCAGCACTGAGATGAGCAGACAGGGTTTCGTCTCACGCGCTTGCCCCTTGGGCCAGAGCCATGGGTCGAAAGCATCATGGGCGAGGAGTTCGGCGCGAGCAGGGGGATCCGGACGCTGTGGTCCAGGTACAGACTGAACGGTGCCCCAGACCCTCGCCCACGGCCTCGGCCAGTCACGAACGCCATCGACGCTGGTCTGCGGACGGGACCTGGGACCGGATCCTGAAAGCTGTCCAGACCCGCGCCGACGAGGAGGGCCGTCCTGACTGGAGCCAGGTGAGCGTCGACTCCACCATCTGCCGGGCCCACCAGCACGCCGCAGGGGCACGGAAGGCCGTTCCGACCAACGGTTTCAAACAAAGTGCGGTCCCTGCCCGGCACCGCACCGATGAGGGGCTCGGGCGGCCCTGCGGCGGGCTGACGAGCAAGATGCATCTGGCCGGCGAACGGGTCGGTCGCCGGCCACTCGGCTTGCTCATCACTCCCGGTCAAGCCCACGACCGGAGCGTTTTCGAACGGTCATGGCAGGTCCGGGTTCCCCGCGGAGGTGGCGGCCACCCCCGCACGCCCACGGACTGAAGGGTTTCCGCGCGTGGCGACGCGCTACGACAAGCGCGCGTACGTCTTCCACAGCACGGCCACAGCCGCTGCCGTCCGACTCTGGTTAGTCGAATGACCATGGGTGCGGTTCGTCTCGACTGAAGCCCGCGTCCCCGATGCACATGCGAGCGCCGCGTCCGGGCCATATCCGGCCCAGGTCCGCGCGGGTCAGAAGTGCGACGGTGGTGCGATCTCTGCGAACCTCCACTGCAGCGGGCGCACTTCGGGACAGCAGCTGCTCATCAGCGAGGAACAACGCGTCTCGCAGCTCGGCTGCGCGGCCGAAGCAGATCAAGACGTGCCGTTGGTCCAGTGTCCGGACCTGGTAGGTGTCTTGCCGGCGCGGTTCATCGAGTACACGCACGTCGAATCGTGAGATGGAAAGGACTAGTCGTTGCCGGTTGAGTACCTCGACGCTGTCGGCGATGCCCTTGCGGATCCAGAAGCTCGCAATGCCAGCGGCTTGGGCCAGACGGTTCACCCCCGTCACGCCCAGAAGGTTCGGGGGGCCTTCCACTTCTGGTCGCGTGACATCGCGCCGGAACTGGTAGGTCGGCTCATCGGATTCTACGCATCCTCCAAATGTTGCCTCCAGTATGTCTGCTGGCCGGACTACCCGCTCACGGACGGGACACCCCAGGTGGTGCCGGGGTCGGGCAGGTGTGGGACACGGAACGCCTCCCGTCGACCGTTCTCCCGCCCGACCAGACCGGATCAGCCGTACATTGCCACGCGGTACAGGGCCGCGAGCGCGCCGTCGATGGGATGGGGCTGCGGCCTGCCCGAGGAGTCGAGCCTGTTCCACCTCTGCGTGTTCACCGCGACCGCCATCTGCCGCTTGCCGTCGGCACGAGTCATGGCCAGCGTTCCACCACCCCAGACCGTGCCACCATGCCCCCAGAAGGTGTCCTTTCCAGGCTCCTCCACCGGGTGCAGCCCGAGGCCGTACGCGATCGTCCTTCCCTCCTGGGAGACGACCGGGACCGTGCGTCGCATCTGCGCCAGCGACGACGGGCTGACGATCTCCCCGGCCAGCAGCATGCCGTAGAAGCGGTTGAGGTCCGTGACGGTCGATATCAGCGAGGCCGAAGGACCCACCCATGACATGTCGAAGACGCTGTAGTCGCGCGGCGGGTCGATCATGCCGAACCACGCCTCGTAGAGCTGCGAGTGCGGCCCGTTGACGTACGGCCCGGTGGGGATCTCGGTGTCCTGGAGCCCGGCGCGCTCGATCACGTTCTCGGTGATGTACCGCTCGGCCGTGATGCCGGTCGCCTGTTCCAGGAGTTCGACGAGGAGCAGGTAGTTGGTGTTGGAGTACAGCCCCAACGCACCACCCGGGGCGCCGACAGCAGGTGCGGCGACCCCCAGCTCGATCAGCTCGACGGGGTCGAACCGCGTGAACCGATGGTCGTCCAGGCTCTGGGGGCTGGTGTTCGCGAGGTCGGGGAACGCCTTGAGGGACGGATAGGCGTACGGGAGGTACTCGGCGAGGCCGCTGGTGTGGTTGAGCAGCATCCGGACCGTGATCGCGTCACCGCGTTCTCCGGGGACCAGCCTCGGAAGGTACCGGCCGATCGGTGTGTCGAGACCGATCTGACCGCTCTCGGCCTGCTGCAGAACCGCGGCAGCGGTGAAGGTCTTGGTGATGCTGCCGACGCGGTGCCGCATGTCGGCGGTGACGGGACGGCCGGTGGCGACATCGGCGACCCCGACGGCGGCACGCCAGACCTGGTCGCCGTCACGCACCTCGGCGAACAGGCCCGGTATCCCTGCACGGTGGACGTTCTCGATGGCTGCGTCCAGCGCCGCGGAATCCAGTGGGTTCTTCACGTCATGCGTCCTTTCGCGTTCCCCGGGGTGAGCCACGCATCGGTCGCCTGACCCGGGCAACAGGGCACGAATGGCATGCCGGCCCGCCCGGCATGCTCCTGCCCTCAGTATGCACGCGGTGCGTGCAACACCAAGTGCATAGGTAGGATGAGATCCGGCGAGAGGAACAAGATGGCAGGCCGAAGGCGTTGGTCAACCGAAGAGATCCTGGATGCGGCGGCGGAGCTTCTGCGCACGAGCGACGCGGATTCGTTCAGCGTGCGCAAGCTGGCCGCAGCCCTCGGGACCGATTCCTCGAGCCTCTACCGGCACTTCCGCAGCAAGACCGAACTGCTGCGGGCGGTCGCCGACCGGATCCTCCTGGCGGCGATGGACGGCTACCACCCCGAGGGCGACTGGAAGCAGCGCATCACGGCCTTGGCCCTGCGCGTGAGAGAGGCCTTCGGTCAGCAGCCCCAACTCGCCGCGGTCTGGGGACGCTACGCGTCCAGCGGCACCGGTTCCCGGCTGGTCATGGAAGAGATGCTGCAGGCCCTGCGAGCATCGGGACTGCCCGACGAAGAGATCCCAGTGCGCTACCACCGGATCGCGGTCCTCCTCGCCGCATTGATCGATTCCGAGGCCGGAGTCAGCACCATCACCCCCACGGAGCACGAACAGGGCATGGAGCTGTTCCGCGTTGCGGTACTGGGCGCCGACCCCGAACGCTTCCCCGCCCTGGCCCACTTCGCCCGCGACGTCCGCCCCCTCGGGGCAGACCGCCACGCCGCATTCGAAGAGATCCTCGCCGCCCAACTCGCCCACATCGAGGCCGTGATCCGCCCGAGCTAGCGCTGTGACCGGAAAGGTTTACTTGCGACCACCCCAACGGGGAGTCGCAGGTCAACCTGGCCTACAAGCGGGTGCCGACCGATCAGCAGTCGACCAACCATCAGGGCCTTGCCCTCGCCAAGGCCGTGATCGAGGACCCGGGCCCCCTCGATGGGGAGGCCGCCACCCCCAGCCGCCTCCACCCGTCGCAGTGCCCGGAGTTCAGTGAGCTGCTGTCCACGGTGAAGTTCAATCGTGCACACCCTCCCCACGACTGGTGTTCAAGGGGACGCTGCCGTCGAGCGCGGAGGTCTGGGTGCCGTCCGTGTCGGCGGACAGGCTCGCGCCGGGCAACCGGTACGAGGTAGAGCTGAACGGACCGGACTGGGACGGCTGTCTCGTCAGGTCCTCGCGGCCGGCCCCGGCAGATAGGAGCGTCGCGGATCTGGCTGCGCACTGGAAGGCGGAGCAGGCGAAGAAGTTCGTGGAGCCCCGTGCGGCGACACAGCCGTGGTGGACTGAAGCAGGCTGGCGGCCTTCCTGAACATCCTTCAGCACGGACTGGAGGTGCGCATCACGACGGCGACGCTGCCCTACTTGTGCTGCACCGGCACTCAGTTGCCGCCCATGGGCTCCCCCGTGTGGGGGAGGCGGATGCCTCTGGCGGGGGATGCGGCCGAGCGGGTATGGCCGGAGGCTGGGTTTCTTGCTGATGGAAGGGGAGTCGGGTGGAGCGCTGGGATCGGGTCGGGCGGAGCCCGGCGTACGGGGCGGCTCTGGCGTTGTCTCCGTACTTGCTGATCAAAGTCTCGTGGGTGGTCGGTGCGCTGATGGGCGTGCTGCCGATCGGTGCTGGGTTCGGCTTGGCGGAGTGGGTGGTGCTCAACACCGTCACGGTCGTCATGGCAGTGATCGGGATCGCTCTGGCACTCGCTTTGGTGCGGCCGTGGGGGATGCGGATACCGGGGGCGCCGGCCGCGTTCTGTTCCTGGGTGGGGTCGGGGTTCCTCGTCTCCGTGCTGCCTTTCGTTCTGTTCAGTGCGCTCCTGGGTGGCGGCTCACAGAAGAGCGGGGGCGGCGACGATCCGGCCATGCCGGTCTGGGAGGGGGTGCTGGTCCAGTTCAGTTTCGTGGGGATGGGGCTGGGGTTGGCCCTCGCGGTCCCGGTGTATCTGCGTCGCCGCTGGCCGGACGCGTTCATCGGGCGCGTCGGTGACGGTCCGCGTACGGCACCGCCGTCTGCGGCTGTCGTCGGTGCCGCGGTCGCCCTGGTATGGATCTACTGGGCGGCCGGCGGCACGGTCGGCATTGCCCACCCGGCCGAACGGAACACCGACTGGCACCTGTTGGCAGCTGTTTGGGGGTTCTGGGCACTCGCTGGAGCGGCCGCCCTCTGGGTGCTCGCCCGAGCACGACCTGCCCGGTGGCCGCGCTGGCTCCCATTGGCGTTCGGATGGCTGGGGTCGGGCTCACTGTTCGCGTGGAGCGCCTGGAAGCTGCCCCTCATGCTGTACGTAGCGGTAACGGATCCCGCCGATGTCACACCGCCGGAGAGCCCCACCGTCGTGATGCCGGTGCTTCTCTGCGCTGTGGTGGCGGGCGCGGCGATGATGCGGAACCTCGTCCGCACGCGGATCCCACCCAAGACGAGGCACGGTTCATAGCCGTCCAACGAAGCACCGGCCGGTCCCGCGTCCGGCTGCGCATCGGCCACTGGCAGCACCGCTCCTGGATCTTCGTCGGCGACCCCGACTTCCGGGCTGGCCCCTACCCCAGTGCATACCTCCTGGCTGGCCCAAAAGGTTCTCCGCAGCACACCACTTGGCACTGGCTCAACGACCTCGCGGAGCCCTAAACGGCACTCTTCTGAACGGGGTCCCGGGATTCCGGGTGATCTGGATCATCGGCCGTGGCGGCGGCACGCAGCGCTGCCTCAACCCGGCGGTTACTGGTCATGGTCGACGTGACGGCGGTCATGGTGAGGAGAAGACCGGCGGCGGCGTAGAGCGGGGTGCGTACGTCGTAGGTGCTGGCCAGCCAGCCGCCGAGGAAGGCGCCGAACGGGGCGGCGCACATGGCGAGCATGCGGGAGGTGGAGGCGACCCGGCCCATCAACCGGGCGGGGACGATCGCCTGCCGGAGGGAGGGGGCGAGCACCATCGTGGCTCCCATGCCCGCTCCGCAGACGGCGAGCGCGAGGCCGGCGACGTACGGGTTCGGGGCGACGGCAAGACCCAGGATGGCGAGTCCCTCGACCGCGGCCGTGCAGGTCAGTGCTGTGCCGGTGCCGAGTCGTCGGCCGAGGAAGGAGGCGACGCCCGCGCCGAGCAGACCGCCGGTGGCCTCCGCTGTGAGGAGCAGACCGAAGCCGAAGGTGTCGATGCCGAGACGGTCGTGTGCGAAGAGGGCGAGGACGGTCTCCACGGCGAGGAAGGCGATGTTCCCGACCGCCGGGCGGAGAGCGAGACCGAGCAGCAACCGGTTCCGGAAGACGTACGAGGCCCCGGCCCGTGCCTGCCGAAGCAGCGACTCGCGGGCGCCTCCGGTAGGCCGGGGCGCGGCGGGCAGCGACCGTACGAGCAGTGCGGAGAGCGCGAACGACACCGCGTCGGCGAGCAGCGGAACCGCGCGCCCGAGCGCGAGCAGCGCACTGCCCGCGGGCGGCCCCGCGAAGCCGGACGCGGCGGTCTGGGCGCCGCGCAGGCGGGAGTTGGCGCGCTGCAGGAGTGCGGGGTCACGGCCGAGCAGATCCGGCAGATAGGCCGTGGCGGCCGTGTCGAAGAAGAGTCCGCCGAGGCCGAGGAGGAAGGCTACGGCAGCGAGCAGCGGAATGCTCAGCACGTCGAGCGCGGTCGCCGCCGCCGGTATCGCGAGCAGCACCGCACGCGCCGCGTCCGCGACCCACATCGTGCGCCGGCGGTCCCAGCGGTCCACCAGCGCACCGCCGAGCACCCCGACGAGCAGCCACGGCAGGGTCCCGGCGGCCGTGACGACGGCGAGCGCCATCGGATCACGCGTCAACGTCAACGCGAGCAGCGGCAGCGCGGCATGCGTCACCCCGTCACCGAGCGAGGACACCGTCTGCGCGGTCCACAGCCGCCCGAATCCGGCTGGCAACTTTCTCGCATCTAGGGTCACTTGGGCTCCCCCTCTGCCTGCTCGCGCGGTGCCGGGTGGAACAGCGCGAAGACGAGCGACGCGTCCGGCAGCGAGGGATCGGACAGCTCCCGGTACTCGTCCGCCAGCGCCTCCAGGCGCGCCCCCAGCTCTGCGAACTGCTCCCCGGTGAGCCGTAGATGCGCCATCCGTACGTGCCGCTCGCCCTCCACCGGCGACGCCTCCAGATCCGCCACCGCATGCCGCATCAGCACATCCGGCCCTCCCTCGCCCGGATCCGGCAGCACGATCGCCCGCGCGGCCATTGCGTAGTACCGCTCGGTGACGCCCCGGACCTTCCGCGTTCGTACCACCTTCACCAGCCCGGCCCGTTCGAGCAGCCGTACGTGGTAGCTGGAACTCCCCTTCGCAAGGCCCACTCGCTCGGCGATCTGGGTGATCGTCGCGGGCTCGAAGCGGAGCACGGCCATGATCCGGTGACGCGTGAGGCTGGAAACGGCGCGTAGTTGCTCGTCAGTGGTGACGTGGAACGTCTCGGGAAGATCATCGGTAGCCATGCCCCCAATGGTCAACACTTCTTGACCATTGAGCAAGGGGTTTTTGACTGTCCGGTACGCAAGGCCCTTGGCTCCACCCCGGCACCAGCACGGGCGGACTTGGCGCGCGCCAGCTGATCGGCAGTGGCGGCTGCGGTGTTCCACTTCGTGGCGAGCGTCGGACCTTGGCTTCGCGAACCGATTGTTCGCTCTGCTCGGCGCCGCCGCAGGCCAGCGGCGGCGCTCTTGATGCCGTGCACCCCGTGAGACGTCGAGCACCCGTGCTGGTCTGGTCAGTCGCCTTGATCGGTCCGCAACTCAACGGGTGCTGGCTGAGGTTGACCGTATTCGCGATCCTTGTCGGCGTGCCGGACCAGGGCGGGCTGCAAGGCCGCGAGCGTCAGGCACACGACGGCCATGCCGCTCCACAGTCCGGCCGTTCCCACGTGCTCCAGCAATTGTGTCCCGGCGAGTGGTGCGAGGATCCCGCCGATGCCCCAGCTGGTGCCGTAGACCGCCAGGTACCGCCCTCTTGCGCCGGTGGGGGCCAAACTCGCAACGAACGCGTACGCGCGGCCCACGAGGAACAGGTCGCCCACGCTCCACACGACGGTTGCCGCGATGAAGGTGCCCAGGCTGTATGCAAGGGCGTACCCGGCGAGCCCCAGCGCCATCAGAAGGTAGCCGCCGGCGAAGGCGGCAGGTGCGGACAGTGCGGTGAGTCGACTCAGGCGCATCAGTGGCTGTCCGGCGGCAATGGTGAGGGCAGAGGCGGTGAACAGGACTCCGGCATCAGCTGGTTGCAGCCCGCCCAGTTCCAGGGACAGCGGCAGCGGCAGCGGCAGCGGCAGCGGCAGCGGCAGCGTGATCATGATCTGGAGGTAGAGCACCGCGAACAACGTTCCGCGGGAGCCACAGGCCCTGTTGCTCCTGCCGCAGGCCGATGGTCAGCGGGCAGGACCAGGCGCACCGTCAACGCGCAGAGCAGGCAGGTGAGGGCATCGACCACGAAGAGCCAACGCAGGTCCCAGCGCCCCAGGCCGGCTGCCAGGAGACCCGCGCCCATGCCTGCCACGGCCAAGGCCGCGTTCAACAAGCCGTAGGCACGGACCTGGTCCCCCGGCGACACGAAATCCGCGATCATCGCCTGGCTGGGGGGCTCGTAGATCTCGAAGACCAGCCCCATCAGTACGACGAAGAAGACGGCGGACACCAGGCCGTCGGCCGAGGCGATGCCCAGTTGCGCCACCGCACATCCGGTCAGCCCCAGCACGATCGTGCGACGTCGGCCGATACGGTCGGCCAGGCGACCGCCCGCCAGACGCGAGGGGATCGTGGCGAGCCCGAAGACGGCAGGTCCACTTCCACGGAGCTGACGACAGCCTCTCCGTGGGCTGGAGTGCCGGATGCGCCACCGCCCTCGCCCTGGCCATCGGCAGCAACCTCACAGGACGCCTTGGCGTCTGCACGGCCCCGCACTGCGACCGCGTCTACATCGACAACTCCCGCAACGCAGTGCGCCACTTCTGCTCCACGGCCTGCCGAAGTCGGGTCAAGGGCGCAATCTTCCGGGCGCGCAGGGCGGCTCAGGACTGAGTTGGTCCGCTTGTCTGCCTTCCGAACGGCTGGGCCGAGGTCGAACGCTCTCCGTTCAACTTCGCATGTGGCGCTTCACCCATGAGGTGGTGCGTCTGCCGAGTGCGGGCGGGCGCTGTCGACGTCTCGGCCGCGTTGTTCGGCGTGCGCGCGGAAGTGTTCGCGTAGGTGCTGGCGTACGTGCTCATGGGGGCCGGGGTGCTGGACGAGGCGGACGGACTTCGCGAAGGAACCGTTCGCGCCCCTCCTGCGACCCGGTGGATGTCCACAGGGCGGGCACCCCTTCCGGGCCGCCGAACCCGGTGGGCCGGAACCTCAAGGGCGCCCAGGCCGCGGCCGTGGCGGCCGGCTTCAAGTCGATCTCACACGACGCCGGCCCCGGCGATACCGGCCAGTGGGCCGACGGCAACTGGAAGGCGTGCTTCCAGGCCCTCGCGGACAAGCCTGTCGGCAAGCAGACCACCATCGACTTCGCCGTCACCCGGAACGAGTGGCCGTGCCCTGGCACGGACGGCGACCCGATCCCGTCCAGCTCCGGCGGGGGTGGCAGCGTGTACTACAAGAACTGCGACGCGGCCAAGGCCGCCAACGCCGCACCGATCCGCCGAGGCGAGCCCGGCTACCGCAACGCTCTCGACCGGGACGGCGACGGCATCGCCTGCGACCGGATCACACCCTTGTCGCGCCGGGCGTGCGCCGGGGTGACGATGGAGATGTTCGGCTTCAAAGCACCCGAACATCACCCCGGGCAACTCAGAGCCCGTCGGTGAGAGGAGGCCCGTGATGCCTGAGCAAAAGGGACCGCAGGTGGTACTGCGCGGGCCCACCGAGGGAGACAGCATCACCTTGCCGATGGGCGGCCGGCAGGCACACATCACACGCAAGGCGTCCCGGACCGAAACCGGCGGGCATTGGGCACTCGGTGAGGCCACGCAGGATCCCGGGTTCGACAACCCGCCGCACACCCACGAAGAAGCGGAAGCCTTCTACGTACTCGAAGGCACCTACACCTTCTACACCGACTCCGCTCCGGCAGAGGGAATCGGTCCGGGCACCTTCGTCTTCATTCCGCCTGGCGCCGTCCACGGATTCCGTACCGGCCCGTCAGGCGGACACCTCCTCTGCCTGTGGCCCTCGAGCGTCGAAGCCGCATTCTTCGGTGGCTTTACACAGACGGCAGCCGACAAGTGACCGTGGACGACACGAACCCCACCTCGCGGCACGGCCTTCGCCTGCGCGCGAAGCACTACGAGCTCGCCCCGCGGCCGTCCTGACCCTGGCCTCGCCGTCCGCCTGCGTCCTGCGCGCGAGCTCTTGACGACTCCCCCGACCGTAGGCCGAACCTCCTGGACACATACTCTGCGCGAAGATAGTCTGCGCGTAGAATATTTACCAGGAGGCAGTCAGTCATGTGGGAGTACGAGCACAGCGTTGAGACCAACGCCGCACCCGAGGCGATCTGGGCCCTGTGGGCCGACGTCGAGGGCTGGGGCACCTGGAACGCCGACATCGAGAAGATCGAGCTCCGGGGCCCCTTCGCGGCGGGCGCGCAGATCACCATGACCCCGGCCGGCCAGGACCCGGTGGAACTGCTCGTCGCCGAAGCGGTCGCGGGCGAGATGTTCGTCGACGAGGCGCGTTTCGAGGGGCTGGTCCTGCGGACCACCCACCGGATCGACCGGCTCGACCAGGATCGCAGCCGGGTCGTGTACCGGATGGAGATCACCGGCGAGGGTGCCGGCGAGGCCGGCCCGCACATCGGCCCGGCCATCACCGCCGACTGGCCCGACACCATGGCCGCGCTGGTCCGGACGGCACGGAGCTGATGGCCCTGACCCCGGGCGAGAGCCCCGGATTCCTCCTCTGGCACGCCACCCTGAGCTGGCAGCGCGGCATCGCCGCCGCGCTGGGCCCCCTGGGACTGACCCACGTGCAGTTCGTCCTGCTCGCCTGCGCCTGGTGGCTCAACGGCCAGGGCGAGCACCCCAACCAGCAGACACTGGCGCGCCAGGCCGGTACCGACGTGAAGATGACCTCCCAAGTCGTACGGACCCTCGAGCAGAAGGGGCTGCTCGCACGCGAGGTGGACCCGACGGACACACGCGCCAGGCGGCTGCGCGTCACCGAGGCCGGCGCCGAGCTGGCACCACGGGCGATCGCCGCCGTGGAAGCCGTCGACACGGAGTTCTTCCGGCCGGTCGTACGCGCGGACGCGATCGCCCTGCTGAGCCGCCTGGCCCACCCGGAGTCCTGACCGGCGCGCCCCGCACCCTCCCTCCTCGGCACGTCCCGCCACACCGGCTTCACCCTTCGTCGTGTTCGCCGCGATGAACGAGGCCGCGCAAGTATTCATCCGCCCCCAAGCGGCCCTTCGGCCGGCCCGGCACCGCCACCCACGCCAACGGCGACCACGGAGGCCGCCCGACGGCCGTCGGGCGGGGACATGCTCCGTCGCCCAGCCACGCCGCGACGCGAAGGAGTCCGTCACCACCGCCGCACACCTCGGCGCCTGCCGCTCCACCTGTACCGCGCACGACACAGGGCTCGCGCGGCCGGCTGCGAATCCGTCCGCGTGATTCGTTGCGACACGCAAGCCGCGGGCTTCTCCGCCGCGCCGGTGCGAAGCAGCGTCACCTGCGCACCTCCGCCCGGGCCTACGGGGATTGCTCACCTTCCCTTTCGGATCTGCTGGTGTGCCGTCGCCGCGGGTCGAAGCAGCACACCCTCACCCCAGGAACCCTTGCGGTCGATGAGACCTACCCCCGCCGCCCTGTGTGACCGCCTCGCAGCGGGCCCACCCAAGTACGGCCCCCGGGTCCGGGCGGCCAGCGTGCGGCAAGGGCGAGCGGCACGGGGAACTCCACCCGCCAAGGGTGATCGCCTTCATTGGAACGGTCACCTGCGCCGTACTCACCCCCGGGGGTGGCCTATGGCTCGCGGGTCTGCCGTAGTGATGCTGAGGCGCGATGTAGATTTTTTCGGAGTCGGCGGTCCGAGGATGTCGAGAACCTGCCACCGGCTCCGTCCCAGGGACATCAGCGGCCACCACCGGCCGTACGAGGAAGAACGAGGAGCCAGCATGGCGATTCAGCGGATGGACAACGTCGGCATCGTCGTCGAGGACATGGATGCCGCCATCGCGTTCTTCGTGGAACTCGGTATGGAGCTGGAGGGCAGAGGGGATGTCGAGGGCCTCTTCGCCGACCAGTGCACCGGACTCGACGGCGTCCGCTGTGACATCGCGATGGTCCGGACCCCGGACGGTCACAGCCGGCTCGAGCTGGCGAAGTACCGCAGCCCCGAGGTGATCAGTGCCGGACCGCGCAACCGGCCCCACAACACTCTGGGCACGCACCGCGTCATGTTCGCCGTCGACGACATCGAGGACACCGTTGCCCGCCTGCGCCCTCACGGCGCCGAACTCGTCGGCGAGATCGCCCGGTTCGAGGACAGCTATCTGCTCTGCTACGTCCGCGGCCCGGAGGGCATCATCGTCGGACTGGCCGAGCAACTGCGCTGAGCAGGCGTTCCCGGTGCCGGAGCCGTCACAGCCCTTGCACTGCGGTGCCTGCCTGTCGCGGTAGCCAGTCCTCGGCCGGGTACACCGGAGTTCCCTCCCGCTGTGCACCGGCGGGCCCGTGTTCGATCACCTGCCTGCCACGCGTGCCCGTGCCGCAGGGTCGGCTGCTCCCGGGGCCCAGCATCCACCCCCCTTGTTTACCAAACGGGTCGACCCGTAAACTATTGCCATGAATCCTTCTCCGTCCCTCAGGGGACGCCCCAGGGATCGCCGTACCCACGAGTCGATCGTCCAGGCAGCTGCGGAGCTGGTTGCCGAGGTGGGTTACGCCGCGACGTCGATCGGGGCCGTGGCCGCACGCGCCGGTGTCGGCAAGGACACCATCTACCGACGGTGGTCGGGAAAGGCCGAGCTGGTCTACGAGGCGGTGTTCACCACCACGGATGAGGCTCCGGTACCGGACACCGGGACATTGACCGGGGACTTGACGGTGCTCCTGCAAGGGCTGGTGGACGAATTCAGCACACCCGCGGGTGCTGCGGCGCTGCCCGGGCTGCTTGCCGACTTCGCCGCCGACCCCGTGCTGAAGGCGCGCATCCGTACAGGCTTCCTGGCCCCCGCCAAGGAGCGCCTGGTAGACATCTTCGACCGAGCCGCGCAGCGTGGCGAGATGTCGGCCGGCACCCCCGTGGATCTAGTGCTCGACACGCTCGCCGGAGCGGTGTTCTTCCACGTGGGACTGGCCGGAGAACCCCCGACCCACCGACTGGCCGGCCAGCTGGCGGCAGTGGTGGTCAAGGGAATCGAGGCCCTGTGAACGGCTGGCTTCTCGCAGCGGGTGTCACCGCGGCCGGCGTGGCCGGTGTTCACCTCGTCGCCGGACATCGGGACCCGGTGCGACCTCTCCTCACCTCCGGGCTCGCAGATGTCCCCAAACGCACTCTGCACGCGGTATGGCACCTGGTGAGCGCCGACCTGGCTCTTGCCGCGGCTGTGCTGATCTACCTGGCGGTGGAGCCCCAATCCTCGGGCACCGACCTGGTGGCACTGTTCGTAGCCGTGCATTTCATCGCATATTCGGCGGTCTTCCTGGTCATCACCGTATCGGCCGGCTGGTCGAAGCCACTGCTCCGGCTGCCGCAGTGGATGCTGCTGCTGCCCGTCGCGATCATGAGCTGGCTCGGTACCGGCTGAGGGGTACCGGTGCCGGTGCCCAGACTCTGTCCGATCGGGATGCCGGGCACCTCGACATCCACGAAATCCAGCACCACCGAGCCCCTCGCCTCACCCGGCGAAGTCTTGGCGGCCATCCAAGCTGTGAGCCGTCAGGCAGGCGTACAGCTCCGACGACCGGAACTGCGACATCAACATCACGGTCAACACATCTCGTTGCACCTCGTGCTCGACCAGTCCCCCACGATCCCAGCTGCGTTGGGGGGCGGAGCCCTCATCTGGTGACAGGCACGGCCGGCTCGGCGTGTCCTGCGGTAGTCCGGTCAACCGCTCGAACACGTCCACCTTGGCCACCTGAGCGTCCGTGACGCGCAGGGCTCCGCCCGGCTCCTGGTGTACAAGTCGAACGGCGACGTCGTCTGCGACTGCTTCGGCGCGGGCTGTGCCGCCACCGGCTCCATCCGCTACCAGGTCCTCGTCCAGGTTCCGGAGGGCAAGACCGCGGCGCCCGCCTACCGGCTGGACGCACTGCGCATCGGCACCCCCGGCCGAACCCGCCCCCGAGTGCGTCAAGGTCCCGAACGTGAGCTACGGGTTCGGGCCACTGACCGCCACGCTGAGCGAGCAGAAGACGGCGATCTGCGCCGTGCTCCCGACGGCGACGGGTGACAGGTTCGACCTGCGGTTCACGCCCGCCGGGACCTCTGCGCAGTCACCGACACCGTGGCTGTACAACTGGGCGGGTTTGCAAAACGGTTGCTGGGGGTACACCTGTTTCTCTCCCGAACCCGGCCCCCCCGACGGCCTCCCGGCCGAGCACGCTGGTGATCGCTCTGCCGTGGTCGCCGGTCGCCAGCTCCTACACCTACCAGTGGCAGGCGGGCGGGGTCGCGATCACGGGTGCCACGGCTGCGTCGTACATCCTGCCGTCGGCGCTCCTGGGCAAGCAGCTCACCGTGGTGGTGACCGCCCGCAGGGCCGGGCACCCGGCGGTGAAGGCCACCAGCCCCGCCGTGCTCGTAAAGGGAGCCGCGCCCAAGACGACGAGCGTCCCGTCCGTCACGGGAACGGCCAAGGTCGGAAGTGTGCTGACCGCCCGCAGTAAGCAACAGCCCCCGGGGCGGCGGTACAGCCGCCCCGGGGGCTGTTTTCCGTCGAGGCGTCAGCTCCGGGGGCGGCGCCGGCGGCCGGCCTGTCTGAGGCGGCGTACGACGAGGACGGCCCGGTCGTCGCTGTGGTCGGTGGCCTGGGCGCAGGACATCAAGGCGTCCGCGAGCTGCCCGGCCGGCGCGTCCCGGGATTCCTCCAGCGTCCGGCAGACCTGGGCCGTGCCCTCGTCCAGGCTCAGCCGTGGTCCTTCCACCAGGCCGTCGGTGAACAGGGCGAGGGTCTCCCCCTCCGCGAGGCGGCCCGGCGACAGCGGGTACCGCGTACCGTTCTGCACACCCAGCGGAAGTCCGCCCGGGGTCTCCGGCGCGGTGGCCTCCGAGGCCCCGCACAGGACCGGTGGCACATGACCCGCTCGGGCGGACAGCATCCGGCCGGACGGGTCGAGGAGCGCGTAGAGGCAGGTGGCGAAGCCTGTGGCGCCCATCTGCATCATGAGCTCGTTCGTCCGCTCCAGGACGCGGTCCGGTGAGGGGTCCTCCCAGGCGTAGGCGTGCATGGCGGTACGGACCTGGCCCATCAGCGCGGCCGCCTGGATGTTGTGGCCCTGAACGTCCCCGATGATGCAGGCGACCCCGCCGTCGGGGAGGGCGATCACGTCGTACCAGTCACCGCCCACCTCCAGCCCCTCGTTCGCCGGCAGGTAGCGTGCGGCGATCTCGAAGCCCTCCACGCGGGGCAGCACGGCCGGGAGCAGGTCCCGCTGGAGCGCCCCGGCCAGCTCCAGCCGGGCGGTGCTCAGGCGGATCCGTGCCCAGGCCTGACCTGCCAGCTCGGCGATCACCTCGAGGAGGGTGCGCTCGGGCTCGGTGATGCGGTGGGGCGCGTCGTAGGTGATGACCCAGCCGCCGAGGGGAGTGCCGGGCTCGGCGGCGAAGGGCACCATCAGGAACGACTGCGCCGTGGTCGCGTCCAGCAGTCCGTGGGCCTGCGGCCAGGCCGCGCGATAGGCCTCCCGCGAACAGATGACTTCGGTGCGGCCGGTCCGGACCGCATGGGCGAGGGGTTTGGGAGCGTCCAGCCCCATGCCGTGCAGGGAACGCGCCATGGCCGGGTCGATGCCTTCGCCGAACGTGACCCGCAGCCGCTCGTTCTCCACGAACGCCAGGAGGGTGCCCGTACCGGCGAAGGCCGGCGCCACCTTGTGCAGGATGGCTTCGGTGAGCTCCTCCTCCGTCTTGGCCGCCACGAACGCCGCGGCCAGTTCGCGCACGAGGCCGCTCTGCCGGGTGTGTTCCCGAGTGACCGCCAGGTCGTGTTCGACGGCGGCCGTGTGGTCCGAGGTGGAGCCGACGATCCGGCGCGTCCCCTCGAAGCCGATGCGCATGATCCGGGAGACCGAGCGCAGCCAACGGAAGCCTCCCCGCCCGTCGGGATACCGGAAGCGGATGTTGACCACCTCGCGCTCGCCCCGGCGAAGCGCCCAGAAGGCGTCCTTCACGTGGGCCACGTCATCGGGGTGCAGTTGGTCCAGCACCTTGCGCAGCGGAAGGTCCCCGGCACTGCGGTGCCTGCTGTATTCCAGGGAGTTCTCGACCCACCGGAACCGGTCGTGTTCCTCGTCGTAGGCCCAGATGGACTGGCCGCGGAGCACGGACATGGCGTGCAGCACGGCCCAGCTCTCCGACTCGCCGGGCATGGCCGGCTCCAGCTCCACGACCGCGAGCGCGACCGGCCGACCGTCGGGTCCCGCGGGTCCCGCGAGTCCCACGACGGGACGGGCCGACACCAGGCACAGCACCGCCTCGCCCGTACCCCGCAGCAGGAGCGGCCGGCGGACCACCGCCGGATCCTCCGAACCCGCGCGGCCCGCCTGGACGGCGTCCAGGAGGAGCCGGGACAGCGATCCGGCGTAGCCGGAGGGGGCGAGGGCGGAGAAGGGGAGCCCCACCATCTCGTGCGGGTCCATCCCGAGGAGGGCGGCCGCTCGCGGATCGGCGTGCATGATCGGGCCGTCGCCGTCCGGACCGTCGGAGAGGTCAACCAAGAGGCTGTCGGGGGCGGCGCAGACGCCGTCGGCGGGGCTGCCGTCGGCGGAGGCGCCGCGGATGCGAGCGGCGGGGGCAGGTCCTGCGGACCGAAGGTTCATCTCGGGCTGTCCGTCCGGATCGATGGCGCGGCTCTCCACTGAACCGGAGCGCGCTCTGCGCGACCAGCGGCCGTACGTCCCACCCGGCACGGCCGAAAAGCCCGGCCCTTACGGCCGGAGGTCCCTGGGCGGGAGGTTTCGGCGGCCGCGGGCGCGGTGCACGCCGACTGGTACGGCCTTGCCCGCGACGGGCACCGGTGGACGGCAGGGCCCCCGGGTGCGGGCGCGGCGAAGGTACCGAGCCCGGGCCGTCGCAGGTTTCGTGCGATGCCTTCGACGACTGTTTGGCTAGTAGAGGACGTTATGTCGCTGTGGCCCGACGCCTCTGTGCGAGCTGGCGGCTACCGTCCTGGAATGAGCGTCGACAATCGCCCGGCCGAAACACCCCTGCCAGCCCGCTGCGACCAGTGTGCCCAGCTCCGCCAGGGCCTGCGGGAATACGCAGGCGAAGAGAGCGAATCACCCGATCGTAGCTACGCACCGCCTCATCCCCGGGTACGGCTCGCACGGCATGTCGCCAACCACCACCTGGAGCTCGTACCCGCCTGGACAGACGAATGCGGACAGTGCAACGCACTCAGGCTCACCCTCCTGCAAGCCGCGCAGGAGGGTCTGCTCGGAGCCGGCGCCGCGCGAGCCGGCGCGGAACACCGAGCGCTTCACCTGTTCGACTCATGACACGACTCCCCTGGCCCTCTCCGCCGCCTTCCACCTGCGACTGGGCCCGACCGGTCCGCTTTCGCCCCCCGTCGGCGGCTCCGCTGCCGACCGGACCACCAGGCCGTACACGTCGCGAGGCCTCTGCGGATCCCAGATGACCCGAAGTGGCCCCCAGGGGGTGCGGACACAGGGGGTTCACTCGGCGGGTCACCCTCGTGAGCACTGCGAGCACCAGTCCAGTCCCGTCGGCGGACGGTGCGCGCAAGCACGTCGAGATAAGGGCTCGTCCGCGGAGGGCGATGTCTTTACCCTGAGTCGAGCGGGAGGGCGCGCATTCCCGCAGGCTGCGGTGCCGTGGCAGAGCGGCCCATTGCGATCGCCGTGGGCGAGGTCCCGCCCACGGCGACTGACGGGGACGGGGCGGACCTGCCCCCATCTGTCCGCGGATTCAAATCCCGCCGGCGCCGCAGCCGAACCGGACTTGGTCCGGCGCACGGAACCACCACGCCGGGCCGAGTCCGGCACCGCTTACCGTCTGTTGTCGGCTTGGCGGGCCGGCCTCACTTCAGGTGCCGGTTGAGGAACCGGACCCCGTCCTCCAGCTCGAACCACGGGGTGCCGGTGTGGCCGCCCAGATTGGCGTGCAGCGTTTTCGCCTCGCTGCCGAAAGCGTCGAACAGGTCCAGGGCCCGCTGTCGGGGGTTGCCTTCGTCGTCCCACTGCAGCAGGAACAGCAGCGGAATGGTGACCTGCCGGGCCTCCTCGCGCTGGGCGCGGGGCACGTAACCCCCGGCGAAGAAGCCGGCGGCCGCGATGCGCGGCTCGACCACCGCAAGGCGGATGCCGAGGGCGGTCCAGCCTCCCGAGTACCCGACCGGGCCGCCGATCCCGGGCAGGTCGAGGAGGGCGTCCAGAGTGCTCTGCCAGTCCGGGACCGCCTTTTCGACCATCGGGCCGATGAAGGACTCGAAGATCTCATCGACCGGTTCGCCGGCCCGCCTCGCCCGGCGGAGCTCGGCGCGGGCCTGCTCGTCGGCGGCGGAACGGGGCCTGTCACCGCACCCGGCGGCGTCGATGGTGGCCACCGAGTAGCCGCACGAAGCGGTGTACCGGGCCCGGGCCACCAGCCTGGGGTCGCCCTTGGGCAGGCCGTTGTTGTGGGCCATCAGGATCAGCGGCACCGGGGCGGCGGATTCGGGCGTCCACAGGGTGCCGGGGATCTCGCCGAGGGTGAATTCGCGTTCGAGGACGCCGTCGTCGAGGCGCTGTTCAGATGTGAATTGCATGGTCGTGCCTTTCGGGAGTGCTCAGAGTGGCGCTCCCGGACGAACTATCGCCCGACCGTGACCCCGGAGGGGAGCACCCATGTCGATACTGCGTCCACGGGTACCACCTCCTCGTTCTCTCGCACGGCCGTCGGCAACGTAGCAGGGGTCGCCGCGGGCCATCAAACGGGTTTTCGCACGGCGCCGTGACCGGATTCCGCGGAGGGGGAACACAGCTGTGGTCCGGTCAGCTCCGGCCCGGCAGGATCTCCTTCACCTTGGCCACGGCGAAGCCCAAACCCTGCGACACGGTCGGCTTGCCCGGGACGGCCACTTCCTCGGGGTTGGTGAGTACGTCCAGCAGGACCGGGCCGGGAGTCTCGAAGGCCCGGCGTACCGCGTCGTTCAGATCGGCCGGGTCGGTCACCCGGATCCCCGTCAGGCCGAGGGCCGTGGCGACCGCGGCGAAGTCGGGGTTGTCGAGTTCGGTAGCGAACTCGGGCAGGCCCATCTGCTCCTGTTCGAGCTTGACCATGCCCAGCCGTCGGTTGTCGAAGACGACGAGCTTCACCGGGAGCCTGTACGTCTTGATCGTCATCAGGTCGCCGAGCAGCATGCTCAGGCCGCCGTCCCCGCAGAGGGCGACGATCTGCCGGTCCGGTGCCCAGAGCTGCGCTCCGAGCGCCTGAGGCATGGCATTGGCCATCGAGCCGAGGTTGTACGAGCCGATCAGGCGCCGGTCGCCGCGCATGGTGACGAAGCGGGAGAGCCAGACGGTGGCCATGCCCGTGTCGGACGTGAACACGGCGTCCTCGGCCGCGTACGCGTCCACCGCCGCGGCCAGTGCCTCGGGGCGGATCTCGTGGTCGCGGTTGTCCAGTGCGGCCCGCAGCTTCCCGGTCCAGCGGCGTTCGTGCGAGGGGTCGGCCAGCCTCTGCTGCCCTTCCTGCCACTGGACGAACCGTTCCCGGGCGTCGTCCAGGTGAGAGCGGTCGGGGGCCGGCTTCAGCAGCGGCAGCAGGGCCCGCAGCGTGGCGCCCACGTCGCCGGCCAGCCCCACGTCCACGGGGGTCCGGCGCCCCAAGTGCTGCTCTCGGGCGTCGACCTGGACCACCTTGACGTCCTGTGGGTACCACTCCCGGTACGGGAAGTCGGTCCCCAGCATCAGGAGCGCGTCGCCGCTGTCGAGGGCGTGGGCGGCGGCGGGGTTGCCGATGAGGCCGGTCTGCCCCACCTGGAAGGGGTTGTCGTCCTCGAACCCCTCCTTCGCCTTCAGGGTGAGGACCATGGGCGCCGCGAGCAGTTCGGCGGCGGCCAGGACTTCCGTGCGGGCCTCCCGGGCGCCCTGGCCTACGAGCAGGGTCACGCGGGAGGCCTCGTTGAGCAGTTCGGCTGCCCGGACGAGGGCCGGGTCGTCGGGCCGGGTGACGGCGCGGTCGAGCGCGAAGCGCGTCGGCCGGTCGTCGGTCAGCTCCTGGTCCCCCAGGTCGCCGGGGACGGTCAGGACGGCCACTCCCCCCTGGGTCACGGCGGCGCGGACGGCGGACTCGAGCAGGCGGGGCATCTGGTCCGGGGAGGTGACGGTGGCCCGGTAGACGGCCACGTCCCGGAAGAGCAGGTCGTTGTCGACTTCCTGGAAGTAGTCGCTGCCGATCTCGGAGAGGGGGACCTGGCCGCAGATCGCGAGGACGGGGGCGTGGCTCTTGGCCGCGTCGTAGAGACCGTTGAGGAGGTGCACGGAGCCCGGTCCCACCGTGCCCATGCACACCCCGAGGGTTCCGGAGAGCTGCGACTGCGCCCCGGCCGCGAAGGCCGCGGCCTCTTCGTGGCGGCATCCGACCCACTCCAGGTCGTCGGTGGTGCGGATGGCGTCGGTCAGCGGGTTCAAGGCATCTCCGACGACTCCGAACACGTGCTGGACGCCCAGCTCCTTGAGTGCGTTGACGATCACGTGGGCGACGGTGCGTGCCACAGGGGTGCCCTTCGGTCGGGTCGCGGCTCCTCGGTGCGAGCGCCGCTTCAGCGGGAGAAGCGGTCGGGATCGGCCGCCTTCCAGTCGCCTGCCCAGCCTTCGGGCGGAGATGCGAGCAGCTGCCCGGGAGCGAGCCAGGCGTGGAGTTCGGCGTACGAGCGGACGGTGTGCGGGTCCACCCGGTGGAGCAGCATGTGGGGGCGCAGGCCGCGCGGATCCCGGACCCCCATCGACGCCATGATCTGGAGGGCGCTCTTGACGGTCGCCTCCTGGTAGCGCCGTACGCGCTGCGACTTGTCGCCGACGTCCACGGCCCGGGCGCGCCGCTCGTCCTGGGTGGCGACGCCGACGGGGCAGGTGTTGGTGTGGCAGCGCTGGGCCTGGATGCAGCCGATCGCGAACATCATGGCGCGGGCGGCGTTGGTGTAGTCGGCGCCCTGGAGGAGGCGTTTGACGAGGTCGCTTCCGGTGGCGACCTTGCCGGCGGCCCCGATCCGGACGCTGTCGCGCAGTCCCGCGCCCACGAGTGCGTTGTGCACGGTCATCAGCCCGTCACCGAGCGGCAGGCCGACGTTGTCGGCGAATTCCAGGGGAGCCGCGCCGGTTCCGCCCTCGGCCCCGTCGACGACGATGAAGTCGGGGGTGGTGTCCTCCTCCAGCATGGCCTTGCACACGGCGAGGAACTCGCGGCGCGAGCCGACGCACAGTTTGAACCCGACGGGCTTGCCGCCGGCGAGTTCGCGCAGGCGGGCCAGGAAGCGCACCAGTTCGCGCGGGGTGGAGTACACGCGGTGGTAGGGCGGCGAGGTCACCGTCTCCCCCTGCGGTACGCCGCGCACCTTCGCGATCTCCGCGGTCACCTTGGCGCCGGGCAGGACTCCGCCGATGCCGGGCTTGGCCCCCTGACTGATCTTCAAGGAGACGCACTTGACCTGCGGGTGCGCGGCCTTCTCGGCGAACTGCCGTTCGTCGAAGCCCCCGTCGTGGGTACGGCACCCGAAGTATCCGGTGCCGATCTCCCACACGAGGTCCCCGCCGGGGCGCAGGTGGTACTCGGACATGCCGCCCTCGCCGGTGTCGTGGGCGAACCCGCCGAGCTGCGCACCGGTGTTGAGCGCGAGGACCGCGTTGGCCGACAGGGAGCCGAAGCTCATCGCCGAGACGTTGAGCAGGGCCATGTCGTACGGCTGGGTGCAGTCGGGTCCGCCGATCCGGACCCGTGGCGGGTCGGCCCGTACCGGCAGCGGAGCCATGGAAGGGGTGAGGTACTCGCTGCCGGGCCGGTAGAGGTCGAGTTCGGTGCCGAACGGCTCCTCGGCCTCGGTGCCCTTGGCCCGCTCGTAGACGATGCTGCGGGTGTCACGGTCGAAGGGGCGGCCGTCGAAGTTCCGCTCGATGAAGTACTGCTGGATCTCGGGCCGCAGCGCCTCCAGGGCGAACCGCAGGTGCCCGAGGACGGGGTAGTTCCGCAGGACGGAATGCCGGTGCTGCAGCAGGTCGTGCAGGGCGGTCAGGACGAGGAGCAGCAGGGGTGCGGCCGCGGCCCACCACCAGGGCGACGCGAGGAGGGCGGCGACCGAGGCGACCGCCGCCGCCCCGCCGAGCAGGACCACAAGAAGTATCTTCAGCACCCCCCGCTTGTGTCCGGATGCCCGCCTGTCAATCCCCGTGCCCGCCGCTGGCCGGCGTACGGGCCGCAGAGGGGCCGGGCCCCGTGGGCGTACGGGTGGATGGCTCGCAGCCCCGTACCGGTCGCCGGGGCTACGGTCGCGGGGGCTACGGTCGCGGGGGCCGTCCTCCTAGAGCGGGTCCTGCGGATCCTCGATGATGTGCACGGCGGCCTCCTCGGCGGAGGCGGCTCCGGCGTCGATGCCGACGTCGTGGGCGAGTACGTTGTTCTCGCGCGGTGACTCGGAGGCCGGGGCCAGCCGCCCGGCGCGTGCGTCGCCCACCTGCGGGTCGACGGGTTCGCCGTCCCCGTCGACCAGGTCCCCGATCCCGTCACCCTTGAGGGACTCCACCTCCGGGACCTCGCGGGCCAGGCGGTCGTCGAGGCTCTCGCCCCGCTGCTGCTCCTCACCGGTGGTGGCGTAGCGGCCGTCGCTCGCGTAGGGCCGTTCGGGCGGCGAGTAGCCCTGGTCGAGCACGAAATCGGTATCGGGCTCCCCCACGCTGCCGTCCATGTCGGGCTGCCCCTCGGAACGCTCGTCCTCCGGCTGGGGCTGGTAGACGTCGTCGCCGCGGGCGTCGGATGCGGTCATGGCGGGTCCTCTCCTCATCTCAGCGCCAGGGCGGGCCAGGGCGCAATGTGGTCTACCTGCGCGCCTCCCCGCGCATCGGGGGATCATGCGGGCCCGGCGGAATCCCTGTGGCCTCTGCAACCCCTGTGGCCCCTGGCTAGGCGGGCTGCCTGGGCGCCGGCCCACTACGCCGGCGCGTCCGGCGCAGGCGCAGCGCTGCCCGGTGCCGCCCGAGGAAGGCGAGGGTGAGCGAGAGCAGTCCCGTGAAGACGGCCAGGAGCAGCAGGGACAGCCACATACCGCGGCTTCCCGGATGCTGCAGGCCCTCCCATGCGGTTCCGACTGCCCACAGGGCGAGCCCTGCGGCGTACACGGTGCGGATGCGCCGCAGCTGCCGGACGGCGCGCGGGGCGAGGGCGGCGGGAGTCAGCAGTTCCATGGCAGGCTGCTACCCCGTTCGACGGCCGGCTACCGTCGTCGGCCCGAACGTGTCGCCTCCTCGGGATGCCCCCAGGACGTCCTCAGGAGGAAACCCCTCCCGGCTCCTGCGCCTCGTCCAGCCGGACGGTGACCGGCGTGGCCGTGACTCCGTGGAGGAGTACCGACACCAGGACCGCGAAGGTGACCACGGCCCACAGCTCCTTCGCGGGGGCGGCGAAGTGCGCCTCGCCCAGTGCGTACGCCAAGTAGAAGAAGGAGCCGATCCCGCGGATTCCGAACACGGCGATGGCGGCCCGCTCCCGCCCCACCGCGCGGCCCCCCAGCTGGCTGACCCAGCCCACCACCGGGCGGATCAGCAGCAGGAGCACCAGTGCCAGCGCGGCCCCGCGCCAGGTCAGCGCCGCGAGACCGCCACTGGCGAGGTATCCGCCGACCAGGAAGAGCACGATGGCAGTCAGGAGCCTCTCGACCTGGTCGGTGAAGGCGTGCATGACGCGGTGGTAGCGGTGCGCGCGTTCCGCGCCCCGGATCGTGCAGGCCGTGACGAACACGGCGAGGAAGCCGTAGCCGTGGAGCAGTTCCGTCAGCCCGTACGCGGTGAAGGTCGCGGCGAGGGCGACGAAACCCTCGCGGTGTTCGGCGAGCCGCAGCGCCTTCCAGCGCGCCTGGAAGAACATCCAGCCGAGGAGCCGGCCGACGGCGACGCCCACCAGCAGCCCCACCGCGCTGCGCACCAGTACGTCGCTCCAGGCCCAGTGCCACAGACCTTCCGAGGACCACCCGCTCTGGGAGGCGGTGGTCAGGGCGATGGCGGCCAGGACGAAGGGGAAGGCCAGTCCGTCGTTGAGGCCGGCCTCGCTGGTCAACCCGAAGCGGACCTCGTCCTCGTCGTCCCTCTCGTCGGTCGGCTCGCCCACCCGTACCTCCGCGGCCAGCACCGGGTCGGTGGGGGCGAGCGCGGCCGCCACCAGCAGTGCGACCGCCGGCGGCCAGCCCACCAGCCAACTCGCGGCGGCCGCGGTCAGCAGGATGGTCAGGGGCATGGCCAGACCGAGCAGCCGCCAGGTCGTCGACCAGGCGCGCAGGCCGGGCGGCCGGTTGATGGCCAGTCCCGCGCCCATCAGCGCCACCACGATGCAGACCTCGGTGAGGTGCTCCACCAGGACCCGGTTCCGGACGGGGTCGAGGTCCGGGAGCGCGTCGAGCGGCAGCAGGAACACCAGGAAGCCGGCCGCGAGGAACACCATGGGCAGGGACAGCGGCCGTCTGGCCAGAGCAGTCGGCAACACCGCCGCGCACAGGGCGCCCAGCCCGGCGCAGGCGTACACCACGTCGATCCCCGTCAGGCTCAATCCGACCACCGTTTCCGTGCGTCTTCCCTGCGACTTCCGAGTCTCTTCCGAGCGTCGCTCACGCCGCTCGACTACCCGCTCCCGCTGCGCCCAGCCGGTGCAGAAGGGACGTGTGGGAGGGGCCTGACTCCGCGAGGCGGGCTGGTCGCCGGCCGCACCATCGCCCACTACAACGACCGCTGGCCCCTCCGGCCTACACCGTCCCGCGACCGCTCGAGCCCCGCACCGCGCGGGCCGCTGGTTCCCCGGAGCGTGCCGAGCCAGGACGTGGCCGGCGCGATCCCGGCCGGCGACTCGCACCGGCGTCGGCATGCTGTCAGACTTTTGGTGAGCGCCGGAGGCCGCCATGGGGTTCTATGCCGAGCACGTCGTCCCGCGGATCATCAACGTCGCTTGCGCCACGGGCGAGGCCAAGGCCCTGCGGCGCCGGGTCTGCGCGGGCCTGGCCGGCGAGGTGCTGGAGATCGGGTTCGGCTCCGGGCACAACATCCCGTTCTACCCTCCGGCCGTCACTCACGTGGCCGCCATCGACCCCTCGGGCATCGGCTGGAAGCTGGCCACCAAGCGCCTGAACGCGACCACCACCCCCGTCGAGCGCGCCGGCCTCGACGGCCAGTCGCTGCCCTTCGCCGACGCGAGCTTCGACGCCGCACTGTCGACCTGGACCCTCTGCACCATCCCGGACGCCGGCGCCGCCCTGCGGGAGGTACGGCGCGTCCTCAAACCCGGCGCCGCCCTGCACTTCGTCGAGCACGGCCTGGCCCCCGACGAGCGGGTGCGCCGCTGGCAGCGCCGCCTCGACCCGCTGGAGCAGCGCGTCTTCGCCGGATGCCACCTCACCCGCCCCATCCCCGACCTGCTCACCGCCGCCGGCTTCAACGTCACCGAACTGGACGTCTTCTACGAGCGGGGAGCCCCCAAGTTCCTGGCCGCCGACTCCCTCGGCATCGCGGTGTCCCCGTGACGGGCGCCATGGAGTGGTCCCGCTACCTCCGGTGCAGCCGCCTGGGGCCTACGAGGCGTCACGATCCGTCGGTGATGTAGTAGTCGTTCTTGAGGTACTCCAGGGTGTAGCTGCCGAGGTCTTCCTCGGAGAAGGTGGCAGAGGCCCTGACCGCTTCGAGCGGCATCTCGATCTTGTCGAGGGTGCGAACGGCGACGCGCTGCGGGTCGACCGTCGCGGTTTGCAGGGCCTTCTTCTGCGCGGGCGAGATCATCTGGAACACAACGACGTACGTTGACGTGCACGGACCGAACCCCATGTCCTGTGCCTTCTTCGCCCCGGGCCCGGCCACTTCACAGACCGTGGCGATGTCCTCATGGCCCAGCGCGTGGAGGTACTGCTCGTACCGCTCGATCGCCCGCTCCTTCGTCCTGGGCGCGGGCAGGCGACCGGTCGCACTGGCCGACGGCTTCCCGGTAGGAACGGTTGCGGACGGCGTGACAGGCGGCTCCTGCGACCCCGTTGACGCGGACGACTGCGAAGGCTTCGCGTCCGCGCCCCCCTTCGATTTCTCCGGACCGCACGCGCACGCCATCAGCGCCACGCAGGCCGATACCCCCACGCTCACCATCGTCCGCATTCTCATCCGGTCTCCTCCGCCAGCCGACTGCACATCAAGAGGTCACGCAGGATCCTGGGGAACGGTTCCCGAACCGGTCCAGGAATCCGAGAGTTCCCCTTGCTGCCCGGTGACCGGCCGCTGCTCTCCACGACGGGGTGATCGAGGCCCGCAACCATGCCAACGGCTTCTGCCCGCTGCCGAGCCTCCGCGCAGGGTGGCCGGGGCGCTGGCGTGATCAGGCCGTGAGCGCCGGCCGCGGGCCCATTCCGCTGCTTCGGCGGCATCCTGCTCCAACTGCTCGCGCGCTCTGCCGCTTCCGCTGCCACGACCGCGTTCTTCGTGCACGGTTCGCACCGAGTTGTGGGGGGGGGGGGGG
>NZ_JAPNLJ010000050.1:0-20741 GCF_026627445.1 Streptomyces sp. H27-H1 | reverse complement strand
CTAACCGCCCCGCCACAACTCCTCGAGCGGCTCGCGGCGTCAGATGCCCGCCGCCTCGCGGGCCGCCGGGATCGGGTACACCGAGCCGTCGTAGGAGGCTGCGAGGAAGGTGTCCGTCTCCGGGGCGTAGTGGAGGTTGGAGATGCCGGCGGTGGTCGGCTTGCCGACGTACGGCCAGGTTCCGGTGCGCGTGTCGTACACGGCGACCGTGCCCCCGTAGGAGCCAGTGGCCACCAGGGCCCCGTCGGCGGAGGCGGCGACGCACTTGATGGAGTGGTCGTGCGGGGTGGGCACGGCCGTCACGCCGTCGCCGTCCCACAGGCGCAGGACCAGGTCCCGGCTGACGCTGGCGAACCGGCCGCCGGGCAGCGCTGCGCAGCCGTTGGCGATGCGGGTGTGTGCCTCCTCCACTCGGCCGGTCTCCTGGAGGGTCTGCGTGCTGAACCAGCTGGCCGAGGCGTCCGCGCACACCGCGAAGATCGTGTCGCCGGAGACGGCCAGTCCCTTCACGGCGTTGGCGAGCAGCGGGAGTGTCGCCACGTGCTCGACCCCGCCGTCCGCCCGTACGGCGAAGACGAGGCCTTCACCGGTGTAGGCACCGACGATCACGTGCGGTACGCCGTCTCGTTCGAAGGCGGCCGCGCAGTTCAGCGGGGAGCGGTGCTGGTGGAGGGTCTCGCCGGTGTCGGCGTCGAAGACGCGGCCGAGCTGGCCGCCGGTGAAGACCCGGCCGCCCACGGGGGTGAGGAAGTTGCACAGGCTGTCCGGGCGTCCCGCCTCGGCTCCGTCGACGCGGACGACGCCCGCGTCCCCGACGGTGTAGGTGCGCCCGTCCGGCAGGGTGGTGACGGCGTTCACGCACCGCGTGCCTTCCACCAGGTCGAGGTTCCAGGTCGCGGAGAGGGTGTCGTACGTCGCGTAGGTGGAGCCGAAGGTGGCGAAGGCGAGCGTGTGGTCGTCGAGGAACGCGCAGGACCGGGCCCAGATCTCCGCGGGGAACTCGGCGGTGTGCAGCGGGCGCAGCCCTGCGGCGGTGTCCCAGATGCGCAGGGAGCGGTCGTAGCTGAGGCTGACGAGGGCGCCCGTGGCGGAGTTGAGGACGAGGCGCTTGATGCCGGCGTCGTGGGCCGGGAAGTACTCGGTCTCGCCGTTCTCTATGCGGATGATGGCGCCGTCGTCGTTGCCCGCGAACACCACGCCGCCGCGCGTGATGGCGATGGTGTCCGTCTCGACGCCGTCGAGGTCGATGTCTGCGGTCATCTCACCCGTGGCGAGCGACCAGCGCTTGATCGTCCCGTCGTCGCTGGAGGAGATCAGCTCGCCGGTGGCGGGCAGCCACTCGACGGAGATCACATCCGCGGTGTGGCCCTCGAAGCGGCGGACCACGGCGCCGGAGAAGTCGTACACGCGCAGGACGTGGTCTCGCGAGGCCGTGGCGACCAGTTCCTGTTCCGGGTGGAAGACGGACATCTCCACGTCGTCCTTCTGGTCGCCCAGCACCGCGCGCAGCCGCAGGTCGGGGACCGACCACAGGCGTGAGGTGTAGTCGCTGGAGGAGGTGACGAGCAGTGAGCCGTCCGGGCTGAACGCCACTTGGTTGACCAGATGGTCGTGCACGCCGCGTGCCAGGGGCGTGTGCTTGGCGGCGTCCCAGAGGATGACCTGGTTGTCGTAGCCGGCGGTGGCCACGTAGCGGTCACCGAAGGTGGCGACCCCGCTGATCGGGCCCTGGTGCTTGATCACGCGATCTTCTCCTTGAGGCTGATGGTGTGCTGCGTTCTGTCGGCCTTCGCCGTGAGGTACGAGATGTTGTGGGGGTTGGCGAACACCCCGGTGCGTACGGTCGTGCGCACCGTGATGCCGTGCCGGGTCAGTTGCCGGGACTTGTCGGGGTTGTTCGTGAGGAGATCGACTTCGCTGATCCCGAGGGTTCGCAGCATCTGTGCTGCGGCCGTGTAGTCGCGCAGGTCGTCGCCGAGGCCCAGGGCGCGGTTGGCCTCGTAGGTGTCCAAGCCGTCGTCCTGGAGCCGGTAGGCGTCGAGCTTGTTGTAGAGGCCGATGCCGCGCCCCTCCTGGCGCAGGTAGAGCAGTACGCCACCGACGCCGTCGATCATTCGCAGGGCCTCGTGCAGTTGGGGACCGCAGTCGCACCGGGCCGATCCGAAGACGTCGCCGGTCAGACACTCCGAGTGGAGGCGGACCAGGGGGATGCCGTCGGCCGGGCGGACACCGAGTTCGAGGGCGAGGTGCTCCTTGCCGTCGGTCAGTCCGCCGAAGGTCGTCACCTGCGCCTCGAGCTGGGGGCCGGGTCCGAAGCTCAGCGGGACGCGTACCTCGGAGCGCACCGTGGCGCGGGGACGGAGGGGCCCGAGGTGGGTTGTGTCGCGGGATGTCTCGGCAACTTCCTGCATGGTGGTTCCTCCTATGCGTTCGGTTCGGTGGCGGTCGGCACTGACGGCCGGACCCATTCCTTGCGGCCGTGCCTGAGGTACACCAGGGCGGAGCAAGCGCCCAGGCCGAGCACGAGGAACGTCCCCTGTGCTCCGACGGCCTCGGTCAGCACCGGGGTGAGGGCGGGTGAGAGAAGTGCGGCGCCGCCGGTGATGAGCCACATCAGTCCCGAGGCGCGCCCCAGTACCGGGCCGGGCAGGTACTTGACGCGCATCATCACGACGGTGCTCAGGACGGCGCCCTGGCCGAGCGCGCCGAGTGCGATGGCTGTGACGAAGAGCGGCCACCACGGCACGGCCAGCAGCAGCAGCGCGAGGCTGCAGGCGGTCATGCCCAGGGTCAGGGCGATCCACGGGCGGATCCGCTTGCGTTGGGCGACGAGCAGGTTGCCCGCGAGCATGCAGGCGTTCATCACGGTGATGACAGTGCTCGCGGAGCGGTCGGAGAGGTGCCAGGTGTGGCCCAGTGAGTAGATGACCAGGGCTTGGAAGCCGGCGCCGCAGGTGACGGCGAGCACTACCTGCACGATGAGCATGTCCAGGATTCGGCGATCCGCGACGATCGCTTTCCATCCCTGGGAGAGCTTCCAGTTGTGGCCCGCGCCCGCTCCGCCCTGTCGGACGCGGGGCGGGTGGACTCCCATCGCCCAGACCGCGATCGGTGCGAAGAAGGTGGCCAGGTTGAGCCAGAGCAGACCTTCGTAGCCCATGAAGGGAAGGCAGAGGGAGAAGATCACGGGGCCGATGAGGGTGGCGGCGAAGAAGAGGCTGTTGAGCGTTCCTCGCGCACGTACCGGGCAGTCGGGGAACATCCCCGGTACGCCGGTCATCCAGCCCGTCCGGTATGCGGCTGCGCCGATCGCGACGAGGAGTGCGCAGACGAAGAGCGAGGCCGGGGTGGGCGTGCCCGCGTGCAGGATGAGGTTCATGATCAGGGCTGCCGCGGCCTGCAGCAGCAGACCCGGTACGACCAGGGCCCGCGGCCCCCAGCGGTCGGCCACCCAGCCCAGGGAGGGTGCGATGAGCATGCCGACGGGGACCGCGGCGGCCAGCAACGTCATGATGGTGAGCGAGCCGGTCAGCCGGTAGGCGAGCAACGGCAGGGCCGTCGCGTACATCGCCTCGCCGATGTTGTTGATCGCATTGCCCGCGGCGAACACCGTGAACCGCGGGTTTTGGAAGGGCGAGGGCTCGACCACCGCGTCGGAACCGGCGGCGGGGCCGGCCTTGGGCGTGGTGGCCGCGGGGGAGGTCATCGTGCGCCGGCGTTCGGGTAGTCGCCGGTGGCGGTGGGCAGCCACAGGTCGCGTAGGGGGGTCAGGACGCTGTCCTTGCGGTTGCGGTCCAGCCGGTAGAGCCGGAGGTATCCGCCGCGGCCGCCGATGACGACGTAGGTGGCGCCGTCCTGGCCGCGTAGCGAGGCGATGCCCTTGGGGAAGTCGGGGAGGTCCTCGTGGAGTCCGAGGAGTTCACCGGATGCGTGGTCGTAGGCCGCGACCTGGAGGCCGTAGGTGATCGCTACGAGGATGCCGTCGGCCATGACGCAGTTCTCGCCGGTGTTGTCGAGCAGTTCGGTGAAGCGCTGCCCGAGCTGGGGCTGTCCGACCTCGAACTCCTTGATGCCGCCGCCGCCGGTGGCGCGTACCTGGTTGCCGTCGACCACGAGGCGCTTGGGGTAGCCGCCGAGTTCGGTGGTCCAGGTGACGTCGCCCTCGGCCGAGTAGGCGGCCATCACCCCGTTGCGGGTGGCGACGAGCCGGCTGCCGTCTTGCAGGTAGGCGCCGGCCCAGGCACTGGCGGGCAGATCGTCGATCCGGGACAGCTCCTCACCGGTGGCGGCGTCGAGCTCGATCGCGCCGGCGTTGGAGGCGACGAGCAGGCGGCTGCCGTCGGGGGACCGGCTGAGCGTGTGCGAGATGCTGGGCATCTGCCGCTCCCACACCACCTGGCCCGTGCCGGAGACGCGGCGTACGGTCCCCGGCCAGAAGACTCCCGCCCAGCCGTCGTCGAGGGTGACCAGGCGGCGGGTGAAACCGAGGCCCGAGAGTTCTTGTCCGGCCAGGACGAGTGCGGGGTGGCCCGGGATCTGTTCGACCAGGCGCAGCAGGGCCGTGCCGTCGTCGGTCGCGGCCAGCAGGGCGCGGTCGTCGCCCGGGACGGGCTGGAGGTCCCACACGCACTGGCGTTCGTAGCCGAGCCGGCCGCGTACGGTGCCGTCGGCGGTCAGCGCGGTGACCTCGCCGTCCTGGGTGAGGGTGTAGACGTCGCCGTACTCGTCGATGGTGATGTCGATGATCTGGTGGCTGAAGCCGCCGATCCGCTTGGCCACGCGCAGCTCGGGGTGGGTGTTGTCGAAGATCAGCAGCTCGCCGTCGAAGCCGCCGGTGTAGACGCGGGAGAAGTCGGGCGAGAAGACGAGGCCTTCGACGTCGTTGCGTGCGTAGTCGAAGCGCTCGCCGATGGTGCCGTCGAGACCGAGGGTGATCAGGCCGTTGGCGATGTTGTGGGTCTGCCCGATGCCCGCGTCGCCGAGGGCCCACAGGCGGTTGTGCCGGGCGTCGTAGACGACCCGGTGGACGTTGGAGGTGTCGACCTGGACGACCGTGGGGAAGGAGAGTTCCGGCAGCGAGCCGAGGTGGATGCGGCCGGAGCGGTCGGATACGGCGTGCACCCCGGGGGCGTCGGTGCAGAACCATTCGAGCATGTCGTAGCCGTGTGGCCACTCGGCGATCCGCTCGATGGTGAAGGTTTCCAGGTCGATGACGACGACCTGGAAGTAGCCGTTGTTGGTGTAGAGCTTGCCGTCCCAGACGCCGATGCCGCGGAGCATGGTGGGGGCCGGCTGCTCGCCTTCGAGGAGCAGCGAGGTGTCGGCGGTCGCGGCGGCGTCGAGGCGGTCGCTGAGCCGCAGGGTGTCGGCGTGCCAGCGGGAGATGGTGCCGGTCTTGTCGCGCGTGATGATCCAGTCGTCGACGAAGGTGACGGCGTAGACCGGGTCGCCGGCGGGGTCCTGCGACGGGGCTGAGGAGTGGGAGGAACTCAGCACATTGAGATCGCGGTCGAGCCAGTGCAGGCCGCCACGGGCGTCTGCGCCCAGGAGGCCCCGGCCGGGACTGTTCACGATACGGGTCAGGCGCTCCAGGTTCGCCATGGAAATACCTCCTGTGGGTAAGCGGGTTCAGCGGGACAGCCCCCGGGGAAAGCAGTTCGCTTTCCCCGGGAGACAAGTACCTGAGGAGGTCTACCCCTCGGCTGGGATGCGGCTTCCGCATCAAATGTTGTTCTTGACAACACGGCGAACGATCTTCTTCATGGAAATCACCTCCTCCGCGAACAAGCTGGCAGAAGGACCCGAATCAGCCCAGGGGGGATCAGATGTTGTTCTTGACGACACGGCGAACGATCTTCTTCACGGAAATCACCTCCTCCGCAACACGAAGGGCCGGACCCGAACATCAGATGTCGTTACGGACGACACGGCGGACAATCTTCTTCACGGAAATCACCTCCCCCGCGAACAAGCTGACAGAAGGACCCGAATCAGCCCGGGAGGGATCAGATGTTGTTCTTGACGACACGACGAACGATCTTCTTCACGGAAATCACCTCCTCCGCAACACGAAGGGCCGGACCCGAACATCAGATGTCGTTACGGACGACACGGCGGACAATCTTCTTCACGGAAATCACCTCCTTCTACGGGTGTGTACGAGGGGGGTCCGGTGGCCTAGGCCGCGACGGGGACGCGGTGGTGCCCGCGGACCGCGGCGACGGTGGCCTCGACGAGGCCTTCCAGCTCCGCCACCACCGAGGGTTCGGTGATGGTGCCGTCCCGGCCGACCAGGAATTCGGCGTTGCCGATGGCCACCCGCGCATGATCGATCAGTACGGCGCCACACCTTTCGAGGACCCTGCGCATATCGGGCTGCGCATCGGCGCCGCCGTATATTCCGGGAGAAGCGGTGAGGAGCGCGACCGGCTTACAGGAGAGCGGGCTCTCCTTCCACGGCCGGGAGAGCCAGTCGAGGGCGTTCTTCAACGCCCCTGTCATGGCACCGTTGTAAGACGGGGTGCTGATGATGGCGGCATCGGCTGCGATGAGCAGCCCGCGTGCAGCCCGCACCGCCGCCGGCCCGGAACCCACGTCCAGGTCCTCGTTGTAGTACGGAAGATCAGCAATCCTGATCTCCGACGTCTGGAATTCACCGCCACGCCGGTCGAGAATGCTGCGGATGGTGGTGAGAGCAGCACTGTTCACCGAGTGCCGGCGCAGACTCCCCGACACCACAACGATCCTGGCCATATCCCAACCCCTTACCGGTCAGCGACCCTCCGTCTCCTTCGCGGTTGGCCTTCCTCGTAGGAACGAGATTGCCGCCTTGGCATCAATCAAGACAGTCCTGATTTCAGGCTGAATCAAGTCGGAGTCGAAACGGCACCGGAATCCGGCCTTCCCCCCGAGGCGCCCCGGACTGAGGAAATCACCCAGCCGACCCCGCCACGGAAGACACGAGAACTGACAGCCGGACCCAACCGCCCAGGGCTCCTCAGGACACGCCCGACTCACCGGATGACGCGCGCCAGTGCCTCCAGGAGTTCACGCTCGCGCTCGATGCTCAGGCCGGCCCGGCGGGGCCGGTCCAGGCCCTGTTCCCGCTCCCAGCGCAGGGTGTCCGCCAGTAGCTCCGCCCGAGGCCGGTGCCGCAGGCCGGCCGCGCTCGCCGCAGCGCCGTTGCGGGCGCTGAAGCCGGCCCAGTCCGGGTCGGCCATCCACATCGCAAGCGATTGCGGGCCCATGAACTGCCCCACCTCCTGTGCGAGCAGCCAGTCGGCGTCGGCCTCCACCGTCAGCCCGGTGTGCCCGCCGATCTCCCTCGACAGTGCGACCCACTCCCCGAAGGGCACGATCGGGCCGACCGCGTTGTACGTTCCGGTCGTCCCCCTCTCCGCACAGTCCAGCAGCCACGCCGCGAGGTCCCGCGCGTCGACCACCTGTGTCGGGATGCCAGGGGAGGCCGGCACCAGCAACGGGGCCAGTGGCTCTCGGGCCGCGCGCCCGACCCAGTACCCGGTGCGGCCGCTGTGGTCACCGGGGCCGCCGATCAGTCCCGCCCGCGCGATGAGGAGCCGGTCTCCCACGGAGGCCGTTGCGGCTTCCTCGCAGGCCGCCTTGGCCTCCCCGTACTCCTCGCGGTCGACCTCGTCCCGCTGGGCCGCCGGGAGAAGTTCCGCCGACTCGTCCGCGTCCGGCTGCGCATGCGAGGCGTACGCGCTGACCGACGACACGTAGGACCAGTGGCCCGCCCGCTCGCCGAGCGCCGCCAGGGCCCCGCGGACGAAGCCCGGCTGCCACGACACCTCGACCACGGCGTCCCAATCCCGGCCCGCCAGGCTTTCGTACGCCGAAGGGTCCCGCCTGTCCGCGGCGACCAACACCGCACCCTCGGCTGCCTTGCCACTCTCCCCGCGGGCCAGGCACGTCACCCGATGCCCGCGCTCCAGTGCCTGCCGCGAGACCTCACGGCCCACCCACGCTGTTCCGCCCAATACCAAGATCTTCATCGGGTCACTCAAACACGCGCCGTGCACATGGACGATGCTGCTTCGCCGCAGGCGTAGAGGTCCTCAACGAGCCGCCGGGATGGGCACCTCACCCGCCGTCTCAAGGCGCACTTTCCCGACCGAAATCGTCCACTCCGGGGCGGCCGCGGGGCCCTCATCAGTCGCACCTATCCTGCGCTGACCGGGGATCACAGCAGGTCCTCGGCGTGGAGGGGATCAACAGGCATGGAAACGGTCGACGAGGTGGACGCACCGCAGGTGCGGCAGTGCCCGGAGTGCGGGGCCACCGTCTCCGTACACGCACGGTTCGTGAGCTGGTGCGCGGCTTGCGACTGGAACGTGGATCCGGGCGCACCGGATCCGGACCGGGGGCGCCTCGCGGCGTACCGGAAGCGTTTGGCCAGGCGCTACGGGCAGCAGCTCGCGGAGGAGATCGAGCGCAGCGGACAGGAGGCCCGCCGGGTCGGGCCGGACGGGTCGACCGTCCTGGCTTTCGGCGTCTCCCTGCTGGTGCACTCGGTGTCCGGGGGTCTGCTGCTGGCTGCGGGGCTGCTGATCATCGGCGGGTGGCACACCCGCATCCTGCCGGTGTTCGGCATCGTGCTCCTGATAGCCGTGGCGACGCTGCTGCCCCGACCGGGCCGGCTGCCGAAGGGCGCGCCGGTGCTGTACCGGGCGGACGCGCCCCGGCTCTTCGAGCTGATCGACGAGGTCGGGGCGGCCGTGGGCACGACCGGGGTGCACGCGGTGGCGCTGGACACCGCGCACAACGCGTGGGTGAGCACCTACGGCATCCGCAACCGGCGGGTGATGTGTCTGGGAGCCGGGCTGTGGGAGGTCCTCTCGCCCCAGGAACGCGTGGCCCTGCTGGGACACGAGCTCGGGCATTTCGCGAACGGCGACGTCCGCTCCTCGTTCGTGATGCACGGAGCGCTGCGGACCCTGGCCCGCTGGTACTACTTCCTGGTCCCGCACCCCCTGGACAGTCTCCTGGACCTCTGTGTGAACACCCTGGTATTCCTGCCGCGCTGGGCGGTCTACGGGCTGATCGTCCTGCTCGACGGCCTGACGTTGCGGGCTTCGCAGCGGGCGGAGTATCTGGCGGACGCGGGCGCGGCCCGAGCCGGTTCGACCGTGGCCGCCGTCACGCTGATGGACCGGCTGCTGATCGGCGACGCGGTGGAGGCACATTTGCGGCGCGCGTCGATGACGGCGCCCGAGGCTTCCGGTGGATCCCGTGGCCGCGAGGCGCGCGAAGCCGCGGAGCGAGAACTGTGGGAGCGACTGGCCGCGCGGATCGGCTCCGTACCCGAGAGCGAGTACGAGCGGCTGCGCCGGGTCTCGGCCCGGCGCGGGCACAGCGTCGACGACACCCACCCGCCGACCCACCTGCGCCGCCGCTGCCTGGCCTCGGCCGGGCCGCATCCGGCCCGGGTGGTCTGCGACGCCTCCCGGACGCGGTCGATCGCGGCCGAACTGGCTCCGGCCCGGGCCCGGCTGGCACGTACGGTGATCCGGTACAACGCCGACTGACACGGCAGTACGGTCCGCACCGACCCGGACACATCTTCGGTCAGCCGTCACTCGGAGCCCAGAGCGAACCATCCGAGTCGCGTGTACCAGTGACCTTCCTCGTCGGGGTGGTCGAGGACCGCGCGCTGCATGCCGGTCTCGCGGGGCAGGGTTCGGCGGTCGGCCTCGCTGCCGCCGAAGACGAAGGCGACGGCCGACTCGTCCTCCGGCCGTCCCCTGTCACCGGTGAGGGTGAACCGGCTCTGCAACGCCACGATGTTCGCGTGCCCGGGAAGACGGCGTCGCAACTGCGGGTCCAGCGGCCGGGACTCGCAGAGCACGACTCCGGTGGGCTCCCCGGGGAAGAAGCCAACGAGGAATTGGCCGTGGCCGCCGGAGTGCGGGCCACGCGATCACTCCGCAGCGGCGGTACGCCCCGCGATGTCCCCGCTCTCGTCGCCTACTTCGTGCGCGGCCGACGCGGCGAGACCTGAGGCAGCTCACCCCTCGCTCTCACGCCCGGCGGGTGAGGCCACCCCCCGCCCGGTCACACCACAGGCAGGGAGGAGGGGCCCCGACCAGCCTGGGGGGGAGAGGCCGGTCGGGGCCGGGCCCTGACCCAGCCGGGGGGGGTGGCTGAGTGAGGGCGCTTGGGGCGGAAGGAATGCGGCAACAGGTTTCTGGTGTCACCGATCCCGCCGAACCCTTGCCACGGTACTCCTCGTCGGGGACCGCAGCGGGCCGCCGCGCTCGACCGCCACCGGCTTGGCCTCCGAAGAGCCGGCTTCGCCGGCGTCACCAGCACCGCCGCCCGGCCCCGCGGACCCTGGCACACCCGGCGCCGGCCCGCCGGACCTGGACGTGAGTGTGTGCCGGCAGTCTCGTGCTCTGCCCGGCACACGGTCTTCAGGATGGTCCGCCGGCGGCTGCGACGGTTGTCGCAGCGCCGCGGCGGGGGCTAGCGGTGGCGGGGGCTCCAGGACTCGGTGTCCACCGTGCGGCCGCGCTCGTCGCGCAGGGTCGCGGTGTCGGCGCGGTTGTCCCACATGTAGTCGCGGCGGTCCTGGAACAGGTCGGTGCGGGTGTCGCGGCCTTGGCCGGTGTGGATGCGGAGGGTGCCCCGCGGGGCGATACGGACGCTTTCGAAGCGGTAGCGCTGACCGTCCTTGTCCCGCAGGGTCCAGCCCTTGAGGTCGACCGCCCTGCGGGTGGTGTTGGTGATCTCCACCCATTCCGCGTTCAGCGAGTGGTTGGAACGGTCGTCATGGCCGGGGCTGTCGGCCTGCACCCGGCTGATCTCCACGGGCTGGTGGCGCTGGTGATGCCGGCCCCCGCCGTCAGCGGCGGCCGGCACGGCGACCGCGCAGACGACGGCTCCGGCCGCCAGGACAGTGGCGGCGATACGACGAGTGGGCGAAGAAAGAGAAGACATGGGTGACGCTCCCTCTAACACAGTGCCCCGCCGGCCGGAACTCGGTCACGGAGGCGGTGCGGATACCCGGCCCGGATGGGGCCACACCCAGAGCTTCGGCACAACGCGCAGCCCACACGACACCCGGCGGCCCCGGTTACCCAATACGGACAATCCCGTCACCGTTGTCTGCGGGGGGCATGTATTCAGAGCCGACACGGCCCGGACAACCGCTGCCCCATGCACGCGCCCGCCACCCGTACGTGGAGGCCGCCCCATACCCCTTCACGCCACCAGGCACGCACGGCGCACCACTCACCCGGGCGGAGCAGCCGACTCCGTAACCACCGCTCGACGGAACATTTCGTACACCCAGCCTGGGATCGCAAACATTCACGAACCACGCTCGCGCGACTCACGGGTCGCCCAGGCAGGGCGCCGAACCGGTGCGGCTCGCGCGGCCACCGGCGGCGGGTGTCCGCCCGAGTGGTCAGGCCAGCGGGCCGAGCACCTCCTGGGACTCGATGAGGCCTTGGTCGCTCGGGGCCTTTCCATCGCCGAAGACGCGTGCGGCTTGGCGCGCCCGGAACCGGGCGTGCGCCTCGGCGGGCTTCACGTAGCCGTGGCGGGCGCGTGCCTGCTCGGGAGTGAGGACCTCCTTCGTCCGGGGAGGTACGCCGAGCTTGATGGGGGCGACCACCTTGACCGTGGAGGGGGAGAGCATCCCCAGCAGGAACAGTTCGACCCGCGGGCTGAGGTGCGCGAGGGCGAACGCCGTCCGCATGACGGGGACGACGAGGACGTCCAGCAGGCGAGACTGGCGGATCTGGGCCATCTCCCGCATCCAGCGCGGCATGGTGGCGATCGTGGCGATGCGGTGCGTCCGCGCCACGACCGTCCGCGCGGGCTTCATCCACCAGGGCGTCGGCGGGAGGACGAGATCGGTGTTCAGGAGGTGGTTCATGGCCTGACGGGCGATCGGGCTGGCCGACAGCTGTGGGCGCATGCGCTCGAAGTACGCCCGGACTCCCGCACGGTCGCGCGGAACGTCGTCGGGCGAGCAGGTCTGCAGCTCCGCTGCGAGCGCGCAGGCCTCCCAGTACTCCCGCTCCTCCTGCGCGGTGAGTTTGCCGGGCCCGTACTTCTCGTACGCGTAGAGGATCGAGTGCCAGCCGGTGAGCTGTATCCACAGCTGCGAGGCGGGGTCGTTGGCGTCGTAGGTGCCTTCGCCGTAAGGGAGTTGCCCGATGGCCTTCGAGTGGATCTTGACCAGGACGTCGGCGGCCTTGCACACCTGCTCCGAGCCGGCGAAGGCCACCATGGAGAAGTAGCGCAGCGTGCGGTCATAGCGGGTGCGGGTGCGCTCGTAGATGCCCTGGGTGCCGTGGACCGCGGCCACCAGCGGCGGATCCAGCTCCTCGACCACCACAGAGCGCTGGAAGCCCACCGTGGGCGCCGTCGGGTAGCTCCACACCTTCCAGACCACCGATCCTGGGCCGAAGAATCCGTAGTCCTCGTGCGGTTCGACCTCTTTGCCGTTCAGTCGGGCCATCAGGGCCCTCCCTCGTGTCCGTGGCGGCGGGCGCATGCCGCTCCCCAAATAAGACAGTGCTGTCGTAAATTAAGACACGACTGTCGTAAGATGCCAAGGTGTCGACACCGACGTCTCCCAGCGACAGGCCGCACAAGCGGCGCCCCTACGCTCCGCGCGTCCCGATGACCGAACGGCGCGAGCAATTGCTCGACGCGGCCCTCGCCTTGATCGTGAGCGACGGCTACGGCCGGGTTTCGATCGACGCGATCGCCAAGCGGGCGCATGTCGCGCGGTCCGTCGTCTACGGCGCCTTCAGCGACCTCGACGCACTGCTGCTCACCCTCCTCGACCGTCAGCAGGAGCGCGCCTTCACCCGTCTCCTCGCGGCCGTTCCCGATCCCCTCCGCGCCGACGACCCGGTCGGCTTCGTCTGCGAGGCGGTGCACCGGATGGCCGCGATGCTGCGGGAGGACCCGGACACCTGGCGCCTCATCCTGCTCACCCCGGCAACCACGCCCCCGGTCGTCCACGCGCGCATCGAGGCGGACCGGGAGCGGTTCCGACAGGGGGTCGCCTCGTGGCTCGAGTCCGCTCCCGCCGTTGCGCAGCGGCCCGCACCCGACCCCGAGGTCCTCGCCCACGCCCTGGTGGCCTCCGCGGAACACTTCGCACGCCTCGCACTCACCTCCCCCGGAGCGATCGACGCCACTCGGCTCTCGGAGCAGCTGCGACTCCTGCTCGGCGGCATCTGGCCGGCGCCCGCGACGCCGCCGGGGGCGCGGGAAGGGTCGTAGCGACCACCCGGACCCCATCCCGCGATCGGGCTCGGACCCGGGTCGAGGAAGCCGACATCCGCACCCCGATGTTTCCCAGCCGGCCGGCCGATGAACAAAGTGGTGCAGCCGGCCGGCCGGATGGCATAGGGTTGGGTTCACCGACGCGGGGTGGAGCAGCTCGGTAGCTCGCTGGGCTCATAACCCAGAGGTCGTAGGTTCAAATCCTGCCCCCGCTACTCAGTACGAAGGCCCGGTTCCCCCAAGGGAACCGGGCCTTCGTCGTACGGCCGGAAACCCGCTCTCACCTACACAGCCGGCCGGGCTCCCCGAAGGCCGTGAAGGTGATGGCGCTCGTCAACGCCATTCCTGCGGGACCGGCGGGCGGCTCGCGGCGCGGGTGTCGTCTTCCTCCGTGCGCGGCCAGAACTGTCCCTCGAGGGCCTCGGCGCTGCGGTTGAGGCGGACCAGGACGTCCTCCAGCTCCCGCACCTCCTCGGGGGACCAGCCGGCGACCACCCGCGCCAGACAGGACTGATTGACCTCACGGTCTCCGGCGAGCCGGCGCCCGCCCTCCTCGGTGATGCGCAGCTTGCGGGCCATGCCGCCGTCCGGGTCCGCGACGCGCTCGGCCAGTCCGCAGCGCAGCAGTGCGGCCGTCTGCCGGTTCACGGTCGAGGTGTCGAGCCCGAAGGCTTCCGCCAACTGTCCGATGGACATGGGGCCTTGCGTGTCGATCCGGCTGAGCAGCAGGTACGCCGACCGCTCCAGGCGGTCGGGGTCGCGCTCACGACGGGCAAGCACCTGGTGCCGCGAAAGCAGCATCAGCTCCCGCTCCAGTTTCTCCAGCACTGCGACTCCCCCTCCTTCCGGCGCTCCATTATCACCGACCCCTGGACCGGCGGACCTCTACGGGGGACCCGCGGACGGCTCCGCGTGAGGGCCGAGCCGAGTGGGCAATATGCATGATACATAATGTATGTACTATGCACTCCTCGTTGTCATCCCGACGAGCCACAGCCTCACCCCGGAGGACCCGCATGACCGTCACTTCGTCCACGGCCTCCCGCGCCGCCGAGATCCTGTCCCGGCCCATCACGCTGAACGGCCTGACCGTCCCCAATCGCATCGCTATGGCTCCGATGACCCGGATGTTCTCCCCCGACGGCGTGCCCGGCGAGGACGTGCAGGCGTACTACGCCAGCCGGGCCGCCGCGGGTGTGGGCTTGATCGTCACCGAGGGCACCTACGTCGGCCACGAGTCCGCCGGGCAGAGCGACCGGGTGCCGCGGTTCCACGGTGAGGACCAGCTGGCGGGGTGGGCGAAGGTCGCCGCCGCAGTGCACGAGGCCGGCGGCACGATCGTGCCTCAGCTGTGGCACATAGGCATGGTGCGCAAGCAGGGCGAGGCACCGTACGCCGACGCGCCCGCCGTCGGCCCCTCCGGCATCCGCGTCGACGGCACCGAGGGAACCGGCAAGGCGATGACCCGCGCCGACCTCGACGACGTCATCGGCGCGTTCGCCGACGCCGCCGCGCAGGCCGAGCGGATCGGCTTCGACGGCGTCGAACTGCACGGCGCCCACGGCTACCTGCTCGACCAGTTCCTGTGGGAACGGACCAACCGGCGCACCGACGTCTACGGGGGCAACGCGGCGGACCGTACGAAGTTCGCCGCGGAAATCGTGGCCGCGGTCCGCGAGCGCGTCCCGGCCGATTTCCCGGTGATCTTCCGCTACTCGCAGTGGAAGCAGGAGGCCTACGACGCCCGGCTCGCACAGACCCCGGAGGAGCTGGAAGCGATCCTGGCCCCGCTGGCGGCGGCCGGCGTCGACGCGTTCCACGCCTCCACCCGGCGCTACTGGCTCCCTGAGTTCGAGGGCTCGGACCTGAACCTGGCGGGCTGGACCAAGAAGCTCACCGGCCGCCCGGCCATCACCGTCGGCTCGGTCGGCCTCGACGGCGACTTCATCCGGGCCTTCGCCGGCGAGGGTGCGGCGCTCGGCGACATCGACAACCTCCTGGACCGCATGGAACGGGACGAGTTCGACATGGTCGCCGTCGGCCGGGCCCTGCTCCAGGACCCGCACTGGGCGTCGAAGGTCCTCGGCAACCGCTTCGACGAACTGAAGCCGTACGACGCGGCGGCGCTCAAGTCGCTCAGCCGGTAGCCGTCCGGACGGCCGGTCCGTGGACGCCCGTGACGTGGGTCCGCCGACGTCACGGGGCGTTCGCACGGTGCTCACCCCGGGGTCCGGCCGCATGTCCCCGCTGTCCGCGAGCTGTCGGTGAAGGGGCCGAACAGGCCTTCGTCTCGCGTTCGTCGCCGCCGATGAGCGTCCCGTCCCGCGTTGTCGCCCGCGACGAAGCGACGGCCTGGCGGCCGCCTCTACCTTCCGGACATCAACGGTTCGAGAAAACGCCTGGTGGCTACGGCGGCACTGACCGCGGGACCGTTCATCTCACCCGCGGCGGCCGGCTACGGCTCGGGGCATACGCGAACCCAGCAGGCCATGGACAGTGCGGTCAGGGACGGAGTGCCCGGCGTCACCGGGCAGGTCGGCGACGCGTACTCGATCTGGCCGGGCACTTCGGGCGTCAAGGACCTCGCCTCGCGCACGCCGCGTTCGGTGGTCGACCACTACCGGATCGGCAGCATGACCAAGGCCTTCGTCGCGACCGTTGAAGTACAACTCGCCGAGCGGTGCCTGCACATCGGCGTGGAACAGCTTTTGCGCGGCCAGCAGCTTCCGCTCGGGGCCCGCCACCGCACGTGATGCCGGGGCGCAGTGTGAAGGTGGCCGTGGTGAGCGTCGCCTGCCACTTCTCCGCCAGCCCCGCCTCGGGCTCGCCCCCGTCGTCGAGGTGGATCAGCGGGTCGTACAGGTAGCGGTTGACACAGATGGCGACCGACATCACCGTCTTCGCCGGGTCGAGGCCTCCGGTATCCGAGGCCACGGCCGTGGCCGTGGTGAACGTCTTCCCGTCCGCCAACTCGCCTCCCGGGGCGCTGCCTGGATCTGAGGCGCTGTCGCAGCCGGTGGTCACGAGCGCGAGGGCGGCCAGCAGCGGCCAGGTGCGCCCCGCGATCCGCGCGGGCCGTGCGGACGGACGGTTGAGCTCTTCGCACGTGGACATGCGGGTCCCCACTTCCGAGGGTTCGAGCCGGTGATGTCCGAAAGGTAGGCGAGGGGCACGGTCGCGACTTCGTCGTCCACGACAAGGCGGAGCGACCCGGTTCGTCGGCGCGGATGGCCTGGGGGTGCGGTAGCGGCGCAGCCTGGCGGCGCGGAGGATCCCTCCCGCCCGCGACCCGCGCAATTTCCTGAAGGTTTTCTCAGGGGACGGTCAGGACGGTCGGGTCATGCCCCGAGATCGCGGCTTGACATAGGCCATTTTCGACCTGCTCATGGGCCTGGTGCGCTGGACCCTGCGGGTCCTCGTCTACGCGGCCCTGCTGACCGACGAGTACCCGCTGTTCCGGCTGGACATGGGGGCGGCGAGCCCACGGCAGGGTGCTCGAGGCGGCGCGTGCCGGGTGAGACGGAGACGGAGGCTGCCTTGGGGGGAGATGCGACGCCTTGGGGATCAGCGCACGGCGTCCTTCTCGCGCGTCGTGACCGCCGACACGTCCTGGCCCGAAGGCGGTCAGCCGTCGGTCGGCCGAGCGGTCGCGGATGGGGGCTCCCACGCGAACTCGCTGTAGGGGATGCCGTGCCTGATGTGCTGGAGGGCGGTGCGCAGGTACGCGGGCAGGGGTTCGGGGACGGCGTCGATGTTGTGCCAGTGCCAGCCTTCACACTTCTCCGGCTCGGCATTGACCAGGTCGCCACCCCACCGGCCGGCCTCGAAGAACATGGCCAGCCGCGCGTTGCGGCCGTAGGGGGAGACGTGGTGCATCAGGTGCACCAGCCGGAGGTCTGCCGGGTCCGCGATCAGTCCGGTCTCCTCGCGCAGCTCGCGACAGGCCGCCACGGTCGCGGGCTCTCCTCGTTCCATGAGGCCTGCGGGGACCTGGAACACCCGTGGGTAGACGGGCTGGTCGCGACGGAGGCTCATCAGCAGGTCGCCGTCGCGGTAGACCAGGGCGTGCACGTCGGCGTAGTGAGAGGGGTACGCACGGCCTGACGAAGCGGTGAGGGTAGGTGCCATGGGTGGATTCTCCTTCTGGCGACCCGACAGCATCCGTTGACCAGCGGAGGGTACGCGACGCGCAGGCCGGGCTCGTGCGGGCTCAGCTCCTCGGGATCGAGCCCGGCTGCGGTCGGCCATTTTGCTCGTGTGGCGCGCGGCTAGGTCGTCTCTTTCGGATCTTGTCGGCCGAGCCCGCGGGGTCTGGTGCCGTGCCTGGCAAGGCGGAGGGGGCCGTGTACTGGACGTACTCAGCCGTCCCGACAACGCGGCCAGGTGCGGTGCCCGACCCCGCGGGCCCGGCAAGATCCGAAAGAGACGGCCTAGGAGGGGGTGGGGGCGGCGGGGAGGGGGTCCGCGGGCTCAGGGGCCTGTGGCGGTTCGCTGAGTTGGTCGCGCAGGTAGTTCCAGACGACGGCGACGAGCGCGGCCGCCGGCACTGCGAGGAGGCTGCCCACCACACCTGCCAGGCTGGCGCCCAGGGTGACCGCCAGCAGGATCACCGCCGCGTGGAGACCGAGGCCGCGGCTCTGGATCATCGGCTGGAACACGTTGCCTTCGAGCTGCTGCACCACGATGATGATCGCCAGCACGATGAGCGCGTCCGTGAGCCCGTTGGACACCAGCGCGATGAGCACCGCCACGAGGCCGGCGAACAGGGCGCCCACGATCGGTACGAACGCGGACACGAAGGTCAGTACCGCCAGCGGCAGCACCAGGGGCACGCCCACGATCCACAGGCCGAGGCCGATGAACACGGCGTCGAGGAGCCCGACGAAGGCCTGGGACCGCACGAACGCTCCCAGGGTCTCCCAGCCGCGCACGGCCACGGCCGGAACGTCGGTGGCGAACCGTCCGGGAAGCTGGCGGGCGAGCCACGGCAGGAACCGTGGGCCGTCCTTGAGGAAGAAGAACATCAGGAAGAGCGCCAGGACCGCGGTGACCAGGCCGTTGAATACGGTGCCGACCCCCGTGGCTACGGTGGAGACCGCGCTCCCGACGCTGTTCTGCAGGCGGTCCATCGCGGCGTCGAAGGCGCCCGTGAGCTGGTCGTCGCCGATGTTCAGCGGCGGCCCCGCAGCCCATTCGCGCAGCTGCTGGATGCCCTGGACCACCCCGTCGACCAGCTCGCCCGACTGGGAGGCCACGGGGACGGCGATCAGCGCCATGATGCCCGCGGCGACGACGAGGAACAGCACGGTCACCACGGTCGCGGCCAGGGCGGGCCACCATCCGCGCCGACGCAGGAAGGCGGCCACCGGCCAGGTCAGGGTGGTGAGGAGCAGGGCGACGATGAGCGGCCAGACCACCGACCACATGCGGCCGAGGATCCACAGCGTGACCGCCGCCATCGCCAGTACCACCAGCGACTCGGCGCTGACGCGCGCCGACGTACGAAGAGCGGTGGCAGCTCTTCCGGAGCTCAAAGTGACAGACATAGGGGCCACCCTAGGCACCGCGGCCGGAACCGGGTGCGGTAGGGCGTTCTCACGGGCGTTCGGGGCTTGGGCGAAGGGACCGCCGACGCGGGCACCGGTGGCCGGCTGGAGCAGCGGTCCGGCGACAGCCCGAACTCCCGCGCCGTCGACGCGGATCCGAGGGGTACCGGTCACGGTGTCAGAGACGAACTCGGTCGCCGTGCCCCCACCCCGGCCAACGGCTCGGCAGTGGCCGACGCGGCGCAATGCGACCGGGCTGCCGGACGGCTCAGCTCGTCCAGGCCCTGATGCCGGCAGAGCCAGCGCACTGGTCACTGATCACGACCGGGGCGCAGAAGTGCGGGGACGCCGCTGGTCACGGGGTTCCGGGAGGCCGTAGCCGCTCTGGCGAGGCACGCTGTACCCATGGGGTCACATCCTCGCTCGCCCGGTCGGCAAGGACCGTCCTCCCGATCAGGAGTGGGCGGTCACGGCGCGGTCCTGTTCACACTGGCGCAGTGTGCGCCCTTCGCGATCGCGCTGGGTGTGCTGGGAATCGAGCTCTCGCCCGCACACGATCTGGTCACAGGTCCCGTCCTCACCACGACGCCGGCGCTGGCAGCGCTGACGATGGGCCCGATGGGCACGCTGTCGGCGGCGTCCCTCGCCGCAGCCGTGAACGCGACCTCCGCGACCTACAACCAGTCGTGGGGAACGCAGACCCAGCTGATCATCGGCAACTTCCTGGGGATCATCGTGGTGTCCGTGGCCAGTGTCATCCTGAGTAACGCGGTGCGCACGCGCAGGCAGGGCGAGCTCGACCAGGTCCGCCGGATCGCGGTGGCGGCTCAGGAGGTCGTCCTGCGGCCCGTCCCCGAGTTCCTGGGCCCGGTACGGGCGGCCAGCCTGTGCCTCGCGGCCGGGACAGGGGCCCAGGTGGGCGGCGATCTGTACGAGGCCGTGCAGACCCGCTACGGCGTCCGTCTGATCGTGGGGGACGTCCGGGGGAAGGGGCTGTCCGCCATACGCGCGGTCGCGGTGGCCCTCGGCGCGTTCCGGGAAGCCGTGCACTACGAGGACGAGGTACAGGAGGTGATGAACCATTGCGCGGCCGCGCTGCGGCGGGAGGCCGCCGTACCGGGTACCTACTCCCAGACAGAACTTCCCGAGGTCCTCATGGAGGGGTTCACCACCGCGCTCATCGCCCAGGTGACGGACGACCCGGTGGTGACCTTGGTCAACCGCGGCCATCCGCCGCCGCTGGTGCTGCGCCAGGGCAAGGTTCGGGCTCTGATGCCCGCCTCGCCGATGCCGCCGCTCGGTCTCGAAGACCTCGTCGACGGCCTTCCAGCCGGGCCCGAGAGTTACCCGTTCCTACCCGGTGACCGGCTGCTGCTCTACACCGACGGAGTGATCGAGGCCCGCAACCGTGACAACGACTTCCTCCCGCTGCCGGAGACCATGGAGCAGATAGCCGCCGGCGCCGCCCCACAGGAGTTCCTGTACGAACTGCACAAGGCATTGATCCGCCACACCGAGGACCGCTTGACCGACGACGTGGCGATGATCCTCATCGACCGCCTCGCATGAAGAGGGCCGGCCTCCTCGTCGGCCGGTCCTCGCCGGCCGCTCCGCGGCGTACGGGTCACGCGGGCGCCCGTACACTCGGACCATGAACCGCACACGAAGCGTCACGGGAGAGTGCCTGCCGCAGGCTGCCCCTGGCGTGCGTGCGGCCTTCGCGGACCGGGTGGGCGTCAGCCCCCGGACCGCCGCCGACAGCCAGGCCCCCACGGTCGGCCGCGGCGTCCTGCACGGCCACGGCTAGCGGTTCCCCACCGCACCCGCGTTCCCTCCCTCCCTCCCGCCGCACCACCTTCCGCGACGGGACCCGCCCCGGCAGCCCGGCCCGATCACCGTGCCCCGGCCGGCCCCCCGCCCCATCGAGGG
>NZ_JAPNLJ010000004.1 GCF_026627445.1 Streptomyces sp. H27-H1 | reverse complement strand
GCGCCAGCCTGGTGTCACCCATCCATCCAGGAGAGCGACCCAGGACCAGCCACGTCAGGCGAACCCCAAAACCTGAAACAGAACACGACTCACGAGGCGAGCCAAGACCTCAAAACCAGATCACTAGCCGCAGCAGTCCGGCTCGAGGCCGGCCGGCAGGCCCAGCCCGCCGAAGACGATGCCGGTGGCCTCGTCGCCGCCCAGGGCGGCCACCGCCAGCAGCAGCGAACCCGCCGTCCAGGTGGTCTGCTCCACGGGCCAGACCGCCCCGTCGTCGAAGACGTACCCGGTCCAGTACATGCCGTTGTCGGCCCGCAGGTGGCCGATCGAGCGCAGCACCTCCAGGGCCCGGTCCGACTCCCCCGTCGCCCACAGCGCGAGCGCCAGTTCGCAGGACTCCCCGCCGGTCACCCACGGGTTCGGCAGCACGCACCGTACGCCGAGGTCCGGGACGACGAACTCCTCCCACCGCTCCTCGAGCCGGGCCTTCGCCTCCGCGCCGGTCAGCGCCCCGCCCAGGACCGGGTAGTACCAGTCCATGGAGTAGTGGGACTTGTCCAGGAACCGCTCCGGGTGCCGGCGTATCGCGTGCCCGAGGGCTCCCGCCGCCAGTTCCCAGTCCGGCTGTGCGTCGCCCCGGTAATCGGCGATGGCCAGCGCGCAGCGCAGCGCCTGGTGGATGGAGGAGGACCCGGTGAGCAACGCGTCCGGGACGGCCTCGCCGGACGGCTCGCGCTTCCAGCCGATCTCGCCGCCCGGCTGCTGGAGCCCCAGGACGAACTCGACGGCCGCGTACACGGCGGGCCACATCCGGTCGAGGAAGGCCTCGTCCCCGGTGGACAGGTGGTGGTGCCAGACGCCGACGGCGAGGTAGGCGACGAAGTTGGTCTCGCGGCTCGCGTCCTGCGGTTCGCGGGTGTCGACCCCGTCCTCGCGGTCGGTGTACGCCGCGTACCAGGAGCCGTCGTCGTTCTGGTGGCGGACCAGCCAGTCGTAGGCCCGCTCCGCGGCCTCGTGCTCTCCGGCCGCGTCGAGCGCCATGGCGGCCTCGGTGTGGTCCCACGGATCGAGGTGGTGCCCGCGGAACCACGGTATCGCCCCGTCCGCGCGCTGCGCGGCGAGGATCCCGGCGACGGTGACGGCAGCCTGATCGGCGGTCAGTACGCCGTCCAGGACCAGGTGTTCGGGCGCGGTGCGCCCGGGAGAGGTCACTGCGCGGCGCCCACGGGCAGGTGCGGCTTGGTGGCGTACGCGACGAAGCTCTTGCCGATGACCGGGTTCAGGGCCTGCTCCGCGAGCCGCGTGGCCAGCGGCTTCTTCATGATGTCCCAGACCAGGAGCTTGTGGTACGCCTTGACGGGCAGCGCCTGGTCGTTGTCGACGCCGAAGGCGCACTTGAGCCACCAGTACGGCGAGTGCAGGCCGTGCGCGTGGTGGGTGCCGTACGGTTTGAGGCCCGCGGACTCCATCTTGCCGAGGAGCTCCTGCGCCTTGTAGATGCGGATGTGGCCGCCCTCGACCTCGTGGTAGGCGTCGGACAGCGCCCAGCAGATCTTCTCGGGGCCGTAGCGCGGCACGGTGATGGCGATGCGCCCGCCGGGCTTCAGGACGCGGACCATCTCGGCGAGGACGCCCTTGTCGTCGGGGATGTGCTCCATCACCTCGGAGATGATGACGACGTCGAAGGAGTCGTCGGGGAAGGGCAGCGCGAGGGCGTCGCCCTCCATGGCGGTGGCGGTGGCGCCGGCCGGGGCCTCACCGGCCTCCTTCATCGCGGCGAACCACTTGGCGACCTCGCGGATCTCCTCGCCGTTGCGGTCGAGGGCGACCACCTGGGCGCCTCTCCGGTAGCACTCGAAGGCGTGGCGGCCTGCGCCGCAGCCCAGGTCGAGCACACGGTCGCCTGCGGCGAGCGGGAACCGGGAGAAATCGACGGTCAGCACGTGGTCCTGCCTTCGCGGTCGCGGGGGTGGGAAGGGAACTGCTTCGGACGGAAGGGGGAAGTCACCGGGCGGTACGGGCCTTCGGAGCCGCCGCGGCCGCCCGCTCGATGGCGGCGCGGTAGTGGACGACGGTGCCCTCGGCGGCCTTGGCCCAGGTGAAGCGGGACAGCACCCGCTCGCGGCCGGCGGCACCGAGCCGGGCGCGCAGTTCGGGATCGCCCAGCAACCGGCCCAGCGCTGCGGCCAGCGCGCCCGCGTCGCCGGGCAGCACGGCGAGGCAGGTCTCCCCATCGGGGCCGGTGACCTCGGGAATCGCACCGCCGGTGGTGGCGACCAGCGGGGTGCCGGTGGCCATGGCCTCGGCGGCCGGGAGCGAGAAGCCCTCGTACAGCGAGGGCACGCAGGCGATCTGGGCGCTGCGGACGAGATCGACGAGTTCGGTGTCGGTGATGCCCTTGACGAAGCGGACGGCGTCCTGGAGCCCGTACGTCTCGATCGCCCGGGCGACCGGGCCACGTTCGGCGCGCTTGCCGACGACTACGAGGTGCGCGTCGGGCTGTTCGGTACGGAGCTTCGCGAGCGCCTCGACGAGGTGCACGAGCCCCTTGAGCGGGACGTCGGCGCTCGACGTGGTCACGATCCGCCCGGGCACCTCGGCCACGGAGGCGTCGGGCGACCAGAGGTCGGTGTCGGCGCCGATGTGGACGACGTGGATGCGCTCGTCCTGGACACCGAGGTGCTCGGCGATCTCCTTCTTGGAGGAGCCGGAGACGGTGAGCACCGCATGCAGCCGCCGGGCCACCCGGCCCTGCATGCGCGTGAACCCGTACCAACGCCGCACGGAAGCACGCTTCCTGCGGTCCTTGGCGGCGGCCAGGTCCAGCTTGCGGTCGACGGTGATGGGGTGGTGGATGGTGGTGACCAGCGGTGCGCCGAGGTCCGCGAGCAGCCCGTAGCCGAGGGTCTGGTTGTCGTGGATGACGTCGAACTCGCCTGCGCGGGACGCGAGATGGCGGCGGGCGCGGAGCGAGAAGGTCATCGGCTCGGGGAATCCACCGGTCCACATGGTGGCGACCTCGACGGCGTCGATCCAGTCGCGGTACTCGCTGCGCCGGGGCGTGCGGAACGGATCGGGGCTGCGGTAGAGGTCCAGGCTGGGGAGCTCGGTGAGGGTGGCGCCGGCGCCGGTGAGTGCGTCGGTGTCGAGCACCGGGTAGGGCTGCGCGCCGATGACCTCGACGGAGTGGCCCAGCTTCACGAGCTCGCGCGCGAGGTGACGGACGTAGACGCCCTGGCCACCGCAGAACGGGTTCCCCTTATAGGTGAGGAGTGCGATCCGCAACGGGCGGCTGTCGTCGGCGGCCGGACCCGTGAAAGGGCTCGTCACCATGGCCTCTGCGGTCACTCTCGGCCCCCTTCTCCCTGCACTTTCGCCGGAGCGTAACCGCTCGCATAATGTAGAACAAGTTTCAGACTTGATCCGCTGAAGAGCATTGAATCTACCGGCCGGAAACCACACCGTAAGAGGGGTGGCAGGTGATTCGCGCCACGGCTCGGGCGCCTGCCATGCTGGGCGCGCGGCAGCCCCGCGACAGCCTCCTGCGACAGCCGCCTGCGACAACCACCTGCGACAACCTCTGCACAGACATGATCGCCTTGGAACGCCTTGGAACGGGACAGATGACAGCGGAAGCGAAGGCCGGAACCCCAGCCGTCACCACACCGGCGTCTCCGCCCCTGACGGAACGCCAGGAGGCGCGCCGCAGGCGGATCCTGCACGCCAGCGCGCAGCTGGCGAGCCGGGGCGGCTTCGACGCGGTGCAGATGCGGGAGGTGGCGGAGTCCTCCAGCGTGGCCCTGGGCACGCTGTACCGCTACTTCCCCTCCAAGGTGCACCTGCTCGTCGCGACCATGCAGGACCAGCTCCAGCACATGCACGGAACGCTCCGCAAACGCCCGCCGGCCGGCGACGAGCCCGCGGCCCGGGTCGCGGAGACCCTGATGCGCGCCTTCCGCGCCCTGCAACGCGAGCCGCACCTGGCGGACGCGATGGTCCGTGCCCTCACCTTCGCGGACCGCAGCGTGAGCCCCGAGGTCGACACGGTCTCCCGCCTGACCACCGCGATCATCCTGGACGCGATGGGCCTGGACGCCCCGCCTACCGCGGAACAGCTCTCGGCGGTCCGGGTGATCGAGCACACCTGGCACTCGGCACTGATCACATGGCTGTCGGGCCGGGCATCGATCGCCCAGGTCAAGATCGACATCGAAACGGTCTGCCGCCTGATCGACCTGACGGCGCCGTCGGCGACGGTGGCGGCGGCCCGCGAGAAGGCCTGATTCCGCCGTCGGTGGGGGTGGGATGGCGGGGCGGGGATACCGGGCCGGGGATGGGTTGGCTGTGGGTGGCTGTGGGCGCGCGACACCACGTTGATCAGCAGCAGCTCCCAGGAACCGTTGGTCATCATCCACGCGTTGGGGCACGTTCCATCACGTGAAACCGGGGCGGGGTGGGCCTGTTTCGGTAAGCCGGGATTGAACGGTCGGAGCAGGGCCAAAGGGCCCTGAGCTGCGGGTTCGGCGGCTTTGACGAGTACCGGGGGGTTCCCGGGGAATGGCCGGGAGGAGGAGTGGGGAGGGGCGGGCGGACTGGAGGAGCCCATGCCCCTTCCCGCCGGCCAGCCTGACCACGGACGATCGGGACCGCCCTGTCGGACCGAATGGATGCGCGGGGCAGTCAGAGCATCCAGGGACGGGCGGCCGCACACTCTCCCCGCGCCTTCCACCGCCAACACGCGTGCGAGGACGACCACAAAGACCTCAGGGCCGGTGGGCGCGACAGATCGCTACACACTCCCACTCGGCTTAGCGGCTGCCGGCTGCACGTGGCTGGACATACGCACCACACAAGGTCCGGGAAGTGGCTACGGTCGCATGGCGGCGATCAGACCGGTCCGTTTGACGCGAAGGGGCGCTCGGACCAAGCCAGGGGGCTAGGACCTTGTCGCTGTCCCGCACCCGTCTACGGAGGACTCCCCCAGGCCTACCGATGTGCTGCGGTCGTACGGGTCGGTCTTCGTGCCGGCATCGTCCGTCCGGCGGTCCGTGCCGAAGGGCGGCGTGAGGTAGCCCGTGGAGGTGCCGCAGCCGCCGTTGGTCATGTTGTATTTGTACGAGACGATCGAGAACGTGCCCGGCTCGGTGCGCACCTTGGCTGGATCGTCCCAGCTCAGTACCAGCTCGCGTCGGACGATCGTGCGCACGATCTCGTCGTTGTCGGCCGCGCGGGTGACCGGGTAGACGAAGGTGACGTCGGCGGTCACCTCGAGTGCGCCGTTCTTACCCTCGCGGTAGATGAGCAGGCCCCGGGTCTTCACGACGTCGCCGACCAAGTGGGCGTGGGAGGGCTGGAAGCGGCTGAAGAGGAGGAGCGGGTCGTTCTCCGCGCTCGGGGCTTGGAATGCGGTTTTCAGAAGGTCTTGGACGTCCTTCTGGTGCGGGTTGATCAGTGCGATCGCCTTCTCGGGGCGCTCGCCCTGCAGCACCCCACGGTCCAGGCCGGACGCGACGAGGAAGTCCCGGCTGAGGGCGAGAGCCCGCTCGACCTCGGTCTCACTCATCCAGCCGACAGCACCGGCCTTCGGCACGGTGATCCCCGCCGCTTCGTTCGCCCAGCCCGCCGCCGGCGAACCGCGGAACGGCTCTTCTTTGGTGGGGCGTTGAGCCACTTCCGCCGGAGGTGCCTGGGTCGGGCGGGCGGTCTCTGCCGCCAACGGAGAGTCGGAGTCTCCGCTGGTGAACAGGTCCAGTATCCGCTCCGGCGCGAGCGCCACCAGCAGGAGGACCAGCGAGGCCAGCAGCCCGGCCACGTACCAGCCCGTGCGCCGCTTCGGCTGCGCGGGCGTATAGCTGCGCCAGGCCTCCGGACCACGGTGGGGCTCCGCGCCCAGCCGCTTCGCCACGTCACGGGCACGCGCCGACGGCTCCTTGGGCGCGTTGCCGGCACCCGCCACCGACTCCCGCAGGAACCGCTCCCACTCCTCGTCAGACCTGGACGACCCGTCCGGCTCCGTACCCGCGCCCATCCCCAACCCCCTGGCAATCGAAAAACCGCGGCCCACTCCCCCCGCGACGCGTCCGAATAATGGCACAAGGCACTGACAGCGAACCTGGTCAGGCCCCCGGCGTAGACACATCCAGTCCTCCAACTGGCCAGCCAAAAACCCCTGTTCGACAAGCCCGCGACCACTGCTATGCGACCTCAACCACTCCCCGAATCATCCACAGCGCGCATGACCGGCCACAGACGGCGGCCGGTAGCCGCTAAGCCGGCCGGGAGGGCAACCAGCCGTGTGCGGCCCGTATGTCCCGCCACGGGCGGTGGTCGGTCGCCAAGCCGAGTGGGAGGGCGTAGCGATCTGTCGCGCCCACCGGCCCTGAGGTCCTTGTGGTCGTCCTCGCACGCGTATTGGCGGCCGAAGGCGCGGAAAGGGTGTGCGACCGCCCGTCCCTGGATGCCCTGACCGCCCCGGGCGTCCATTCCGGCTCACGGGTCGGTCCCGACCGTCCGTCGTCAGGCTGACCGGGGGGAAGGGGCATGGGCCTGTCCAGTCCGCCCGCCCCTCCCCATTCCTCCCCCCGGCCATTCCCCGGGGGGGGATCCCGGAAGTCTTGTGGCGTTTCGGTGTGGGCCGGTCGGTCAAGGGTGGCCGAAGGCCATCGCGAAGCGACGCGACGAAGGAGCGCCCTTGACCGACCGGCCCACACCGAAAGGACGCTGGACTGGAGGGACGCCCACCGCACCCCTCAAAGCCACCACCCACCCGCAGCACAAGCCCAACCCCCACCCCCGCAGCGACACGGCACAGCCGCCGGGGACGGTCGCGCTGCGACACTCCCCGACGGCTGCCTCACTGGCGCGGAACCACTCCCTACCCCGCACCCCCATCCCACTCCCTACTCCCCTACTCCCCTACTCCCCTACTCCTCCGGAGGGAACACCGCCTCACGCGTGCCCAGCAGTGCGATCGAGATCGCCTCCACCGGGCATCCCTCCGCCGCCGTGAGGACCGGCTCGTTCGCGTCCGTTTCCGCCGCCCGCGGATGCGACTGGCGGGCCGAGTCGAGGGTGAAGCCCTCCGGGGCGTGGTTCACGCACATTCCCGAGCCGATGCAGACCCCACGGTCCACCTCGACGTGCCATCTGTCGCCCATCACGCACCGGCCGCGGGGGGTACGTACCCTGCCGGGAGGTGGATCATCTTGTGCTCCAGGTACTCGCTCAGCCCCTCCGGGCCGAACTCCCGCCCGACGCCGCTGTTCTTGTAGCCGCCGAACGGCCCGAGCATGTCCAGGCTGAAGGTGTTCACGTTGAAGGTGCCGGTCCGCACCTGTCGCGCGAAGTCGATGCCGTGTTCCACGTCGCCGGTCCAGACGCTGCCGCTGAGTCCGAACTCCGAGTCGTTGGCCACGCGTACCGCTTCCGCCTCGTCCCCGTACGGGATCAGGCAGACGACCGGGCCGAAGATCTCCTCGCGGGCGATCCGCATCGAGTTGTCGACGTCACCGAAGAGGGTCGGCTCCACGTACCAGCCCTGGTCGAGGCCTTGGCCGGCCGGGCGGCCGCCGCCGGACAGGATCTTGGCGCCCTCCTCCTGGCCGATCCGGATGAAGTCGAGCGAGCGCTGCTGCTGCCGCCTGGCCACCAGCGGGCCGAGCTGCGTCGCGGGGTCCATCGGGTCGCCTACGACCAGTGCCGAGGCCGCGGCGGCGAGCGCCTCGGCGATCTCCTCGTAGCGGCTGCGCGGGGCGAGGACGCGGGTCTGGGCCACGCACGCCTGGCCGTTGTTCATCCAGGCCGCGGGGACGATGCCGGCGATGGCGGTGTCCAGGTCGGCGTCCGGGAGGATGACGGCGGCGGATTTGCCGCCGAGCTCGAGGGTGACGCGGGTGAGGTTCTTCGAGGCGACCTCCATGACCCGGCGGCCGGCCGGGACGGAGCCGGTGAAGGCGACCTTGTCCACGTCCGGGTGGCCGACGAGGTATTCGCTGACCTCGCGGTCTGCGGGGAGGATCGACAGCACGCCCTCGGGCAGGCCGGCCTCGCGGGCGATGTCGGCGAGGATGTAGGAGTCGAGGACCGCTTCCGGGGACGGCTTGAGGATCACCGTGCAGCCGGTGAGCAGCGCGGGTGCCAGCTTGGCGGCGGCCACGAACTGCGGGACGTTCCACGGGATGACGGCGGCGACGACGCCGACCGCCTCGCGCCGTACGAGGATCGGGCCGAGGGCGCCCTGGCGGTACTCCTCGTACGGGTAGTCGCGTGCCACGGTGATCGCGGCGTCGTAGACCATCATCGGGCCGAGGGCCTGGGCGAGGATGCTCCACGAGTACGGGGACCCGTTCTGGGAGCTGATCGAGCGGGCGATCTCCTCGTGTCGGACGGCTATGGCGTCCTTGATTTTGGTGACCACCGCGATCCGCTCTTCGAGCGTGGTGCGCGGCCACGGGCCCTCGTCGAAGGCCTTGCGGGCCACGGCGACGGCCCGGTCCACATCCGCCTTCGAGGCGTGCGGGACGCTGCCGATGACCTGCCCGGTGTGGGGCGAGACGACCTTGATCCTGTCGGAGCCCAGCGGATCCGTCCACTCACCGCCGATGAACAGTTTTCCGTGTTCCACGAGCTCGGTCATGGCTGATGCCTCCTGCGGCTTGGCGTTCCAGAACTGATACCAGTTCTAGTTCTAGGAGTCCACGACCCTGACCGAACCGCCCCCTCGCCACCTCCGCCACCACCTCCGCCGCAGCCTCCCCTGACGCCTCCCGCGACACCTTGAAGATCCAACGACTAGTCAGGAAGCTGTGAAAGTGGTCGACTTGGGCGACTATTGCAACACGTTCCTGTTGGACGTGCTGTTGCTGGACCTGTTCTCGTTAGAGCGGAGCCCCTCATGGCAGAGGACACCCCGGACGTGACACCTCACGTCACCGATCACGGCGGCGGCGTGTGGGGCATCAAGGTCCCCATCCCCGACAACCCGCTCGGACACACCCTCGTCCACGTACTCGACACCGACCGCGGCCCGGTCCTCATCGACACCGGCTGGGACGACCCCGCGTCCTGGGACACCCTCGTCGCAGGCCTCGGCGCCCTCTCCATCGGCATCGCCGACGTGCACGGCGTGGTCATCACCCACCACCACCCCGACCACCACGGCCTGTCCGGCCAGGTCCGCGAGGCCTCCGGCGCCTGGATCGCCATGCACGCGGCCGACACCGAGGTCGTCGTACGGACCCGGGCCTCCGAACCCGGTGTCTGGTACGACTACATGAGCGAGAAGCTGGCCACCGCCGGAGCCCCCGAGGAACACATCGCCCCGCTGCGCGCCGCCCGCGCCGACGGCCGCATGCGGACCCTGCCCGGACTCCGGGCCGCCGTCCCCGACCGGGAGATCGTCCCCGCCGAGCTGCTGCCGCTGGCCGGCCGCAAGCTGCGGGCCGTCTGGACCCCGGGGCACACCCCCGGCCACGTCTGCCTGCACCTGGAGGAGAAGCATCCGGCGGACCTGCCCGGCAACGGCCGCCTCTTCTCCGGGGACCACCTGCTGCCCGGGATCTCCCCGCACATCGGCCTCTACGAGGACCCGTCCTCCGAACAGGTCACCGACCCCCTCGGCGACTACCTCGACTCCCTCGAACGCATCGGCCGCCTCGGACCGGCCGAGGTGCTCCCGGCCCACCAGCACGCCTTCACCGATGCGCCGGCCCGCGTACGGGAGCTCCTGGACCACCACGAGGAGCGGCTGACCGGGTTGTGGGAACTGCTCGCCGAGCCGCTGACACCGTGGGCGCTGGCGGTGCAGATGGAGTGGAACCGGCCCTGGGAGCAGATCCCGTACGGCTCCCGCAACATCGCCGTCTCCGAAGCGGAAGCCCACCTGCGACGCCTCGTGAAGCAGGGCCGCGCGGAGGCGGTGCCGGGCAGCGACCCCGTGACGTACCGCGCCGTTTGATACGGACGGCGAGCGCGGGAGGGGGCTGCGCAAGACGGCTGGGTACGGGAACCCGGGAGGGGATCGGGCTCCTCGAGCGGGCCTCGGTAAGGGGCGCCGGCAGGTGGCACCACCAGGCACCGGGGCTACGGGCCGGTACAGTATGGGCGTCGTCCACACTTCCGTACGGGGGGAAGCCGGTGCGAATCCGGCGCTGACCCGCAACCGTGACCCACCCCGGCAGCATCGGGGCGGGGAGCCGGAATGCCCCGTACCGGAGGTGCGCGGCTCGTGCCGCCGGGTCCTCCGGCGGCCGGCACCGTCGAGGTAAACGGAGCCGGAGCCCGGTGCCAGCCTCCACTGCTGTGCTGCCTGCCTCCGGGTCCCCAGCACGAGAGGCACCCGCCCCGCCATGAACGTCCGCCGTAGCGCAGCCACGCTCGCCGTCTCCGCCGTGCTCTGCGTGGGCGCGGCCCCCGTGGCCCTCGCCGATGTCGCCACGCCGTCCCCGGCACCCGTGATCCCCTCCGGGCTCTTCGGCAAGAACGACCCGGCGTACGACGGGGTGTGGCGGCAGTCGTTCGCGCTGCTCGCCCAGCACACCGTGGGCGTGAAGCCCGCGCAGCAGGCCGTGGACTGGCTGGTCGGCCAGCAGTGCGCCGACGGCTCCTTCCCCGCCTTCCGCCCCGACACGGCCAAGGCCTGCGACGCCTCGGCGTTCATCGACTCGAACGCCACCTCGGTCGCCGTGCAGGCACTGGCCGCGGTCGGCGGCCACGCCGAGACCGTGAAGAAGACGGTCGGCTGGCTGAAGTCCGTACAGAACGAGGACGGCGGCTGGAGCAACAACCCCGGCGGCGCCATGGACGGCGGTTCGGACGCCAACTCGACCGCCCTCGTCATCCGGGCCCTGGAGGCGGCCGGCGAGAAGCCGGCCGAGGTCAAGTCGAAGGCGGGCAAGTCTCCGTACGAGGCCCTCCTCACCTTCCAGCTGGGCTGCTCGGCCGAGCCGGCCGCCGACCGGGGCGCCTTCGCGTTCCAGCCGGCCGGCGGCAAGCTGTCCGCCAGCGCCGACGCGACGGCCGCCGTCGTCCTGGCCGGACTCGGTACGGGCCCGGTCGTCTCCCCCTCTTCCTCCACGGACACCCCCGCGGCCCCGCTCACCTGCCCGGCGACCGCCGGTGATCCGGTGGCGGCGGCTCAGGGCGGCGCCGGGTACCTGGCGGACGTCCTGAAGAAGGACGGCCACCTCACCGCCATCACGGCGGGCGCCGACCAGCCGACCCCGGACACCGGCAACACCGCCGACGCGGTCATCGCCCTGGCCGCGGCCGGGCACAAGCAGTCCGCTGCGGGCGCCCTGGAGTGGCTGAAGAACAACTCCGCCGAGTGGTCCAAGGGCAACCCGGCCGGCCTCGGCACCCTGATCCTGGCCGCGCACGCGACGGGCACCGACCCGAAGGCCTTCGGCGGCACCGACCTGGTGGCGGCGCTGAACGCGACGGGTCCGGCGCCGCAGCAGGAGAAGCCGGCGGCGGAGAAGAAGCAGAAGGAATCCGGCGGCAACAACGTCTGGTGGATGATCCTGGCTGGCGCGGCGGCCGGTATGGGCATCGGCATCGTGCTGAGCGGCCGCCGGAAGAAGAACCAGCTCTGATGCGCGGGCGCCGCCTGTCGCTGCCGGCCCTCGTCAGCGGCATCGTCCTGACCCTGGCCATGACCCTGCTGGCCGCGTCACCCGCCCTGGCCTCGACCTACCGCTACTGGTCGTTCTGGGACGGGGCCGGCGGCACGTGGGCGTACGCCACCCAGGGCCCCTCCTCGCTGCGTCCGGCGGACGGCTCCGTGCAGGGCTTCCACTTCGTGGTGAGCAAGGACGCGGCCGCTCAGGCCGCCCCGCCGCGCGCGGAGGCCGACTTCACGGCCATCTGCTCGGCCACCGCCCCGGTGGCGGGCAAGAAGCGGATCGCCCTGGTCATCGACTTCGGCACGCCCGCCGAGGCCCAGGCGGGCGACACCCCGCCACAGGATGCTCCGCGTACGGCATGCGCGCAGGTCGGCCCGGACGCCACGGCGGCCGAGGCACTGGCGGAAGTGGCCAAGCCGCTGCGCTACAACAGCGCGGCACTGCTGTGCGCGGTCTCCGGCTACCCGAAGCGGGGCTGCGGCGAACCCGTCGCGGACCCCGCCACCACCACCGCCCCGGACAAGCCCGCCGCCACGTCCGCCGAAGCGTCCGGCGCCACGTCCGGCGACTCCGGCGGCGGCCCGTCGGCGGGCCTCCTCGCAGGCATCGCAGCGGTGGCCGCCCTGGGCGCAGCCGCTTTCTGGCAGTCCCGCCGCCGCATCCGATGACGGACGGCCCCGAGGAGGACGGCGGGGCGGGCGCCGACGGCGGCCTGCCACCCACCAGGGCCACCCGCACCCGCCCGCCCACCCGCACGAGTGGTGCGGGTGGGAACCCGGCCCGGCCGCAGGCCGGGCGCACGCCCCACGGCCCCGCAGGCGACGTCCCCACCCCGGCCGGGCCGAACGCCCCCGACCGGGTAACCGGCACCCCGCGCGTGCCGACGTACAAAAAAATCTGGCAGGCCCCCGAGGCCACGCGTGGCAACGCCCTGCACGCGGGTGCCTGGTGGCTCTGGGCCCTCGGGCTCGCCGCCGCCGCCTCCCGCACCACCAACCCCCTCCTCCTCGGCCTGATCGTCGGCGTCGCCGGCTACGTGGTCGCGGCCCGCCGTACCGACGCCCCCTGGGCCCGTTCCTACGGGGCCTTCGTCAAGCTCGGCCTCTTCGTCATCGGCCTACGCCTCTTCTTCTCCATGCTCCTCGGCTCGCCCATTCCCGGCGCGCACACCCTCTTCACCCTCCCCGAGGTCCCGCTCCCGGCCTGGGCGCAAGGCATCCGGCTCGGTGGCCGGGTCACCGCCGAGCAGCTGGTCTTCGCCTTCTACGACGGCGCGAAGCTGGCCACGCTCCTCATCTGCGTCGGCGCCGCCAACGCCCTCGCGAACCCGGCGCGGCTGCTGAAGTCCCTGCCCGCGGCCCTGTACGAGGTCGGCGTCGCCGTGGTCGTCGCGATGACCTTCGCGCCCAACATGGTCGCCGACGTGGTCCGCCTGCGTACGGCCCGGCGCCTGCGCGGCCGACCCACCGGCGGGGTGCGGGCCGTCCTCCAGATCGGCCTGCCGGTGCTGGAGGGCGCGCTCGAACGTTCGGTGGCCATCGCCGCCTCCATGGACGCCCGCGGCTACGGCCGCACGGCGCAGGTCCCGGCCGCCGTCCGCCACACCACCAACGTGCTGACCCTCGGCGGGCTGCTGGGCATGTGCGCGGGTACGTACGGGCTGCTGGCGGCGGAGGGCGCCGAGTACGGTCTCGCGCTCCTCCTCCTCTCCCTGCTGCTGGCCCTGGCCGGGCTCCGCCTGGGCGGCCGCCGGTCGATCCGGACCCGCTACCGGCCGGACCGGTGGGGCCTGCGGGCCTGGCTCGTCGCCGGGTCGGGCGCGGCGGTCGCGGCGCTGCTGATCCGGGCCGCGTCCCTGGACCCGGAGGGCCTGCGGCCCGGGGTGGTCCCCCTCGTGGTCCCCACCCTCCCGCTCTGGCCGGCGGCGGCGATCCTGATCGGCCTGCTGCCGGCGTTCGTGGCCCCCGCACCGGCCCCGCCCCGTACCGACCTCCCCCTCACCCTCACCGCCGAAGGAGGCGACGTATCCCCGTGATCCGTTTCGACGACGTATCGGTGACGTACGAGGGCGCGGCAGCTCCTTCCCTCGCCCATGCCGACTTCACGCTCCCGGAAGGCGAGCTGACCCTGCTGGTCGGCCCCTCCGGCGTCGGCAAGTCCACCCTCCTCGGGGCGGTCTCGGGCCTGGTCCCGCATTTCACCGGGGGCACCCTCAAGGGCCGGGTCACGGTCGCCGGCCGGGACACCCGTACGCACAAGCCGCGGGAGCTCGCGGACGTGGTCGGCACGGTCGGCCAGGACCCGCTGGCCCACTTCGTGACCGACGTCGTCGAGGACGAGCTCGCCTACGGCATGGAATCCCTGGGCCTGGCACCCTCCGTCATGCGCCGCCGCGTCGAGGAGACCCTCGACCTCCTCGGCCTGAACGACCTCCGCGACCGCCCCATCGCCACCCTTTCCGGAGGCCAGCAGCAGCGGGTGGCGATCGGTTCGGTCCTGACCCCGCACCCGAAGGTGCTGGTCCTGGACGAGCCGACGTCCGCGCTGGACCCGGCGGCGGCGGAGGAGGTACTGGCCGTCCTGCAACGCCTGGTCCACGACCTGGGCACGACCGTCCTGATGGCCGAGCACCGCCTGGAGCGGGTGGTCCAGTACGCCGACCAGGTCCTGCTCCTCCCCTCCCCGGGCGCACCCGCCGTCCTGGGCTCCCCGTCCTCGATCATGGCCGTGTCCCCGGTCCACCCCCCGGTGGTGGCCCTGGGCCGCTTGGCCGCCTGGTCCCCCCTCCCCCTCTCCATCCGCGACGCCCGCCGCCGCTCCACCCCCCTCCGCGACCGCCTCCTCTCCCTCTCCACCCCCGAGCCGCCGAACCCGAGGCCGCAGCCCCGGACCGAGCCTGCGGCGCAGCCTCCGGCGGGCACCGGGGCCCAGCCCGACCCTGCCGCCGGGGCGCAGCCCGCCGTGACGCCGCAGGCCGAAGCCGGGTCCGAGGCGCAACCCGCCGTGACGGCCCGCGCCGAGGCCGGTTCCGGGGCGCAGCCCCCACCGGGGTCCGGGGCGCAGCCCCGGGGAACGGGCGAAGGGTGGGTAGGGGACGGCCGCCCGCAGGGCCCCGGCACCGGCCCCCGCCACCCCCGCCCCGGCCGCCTCGCCCGCCTGCTCCGGCGCGACCGGTCGGCATTCACCGCCCCCGCCTCCACCCCCACCACGGACCGGGACCGACCGGCCACGGTCAAAGGCCTCTCCCTCCGTCGCGGCCGCGCCGAAGTCCTCCGCGGGATCAACCTCACCGTGTCGAAGGGCGAGACCATCGCCCTGATGGGCCGCAACGGCGCCGGAAAGTCGACCCTCCTCGCCACCCTCATCGGCACCCTGGAGCCCACCACCGGCCAGGTGACGGTCAGCGGCCGCATCCCCCACCGGACGCCGCCCCCCGAAATGGTGACCCGGGTCGGCCTGGTCCCCCAGGAGCCCCGCGATCTCCTCTACGCCGACACCGTCGCGGCCGAGTGCGCCGCCGCCGACCACGACGCCGGCCAGGCGCCGGGTACCTGCCGTGCCCTCGTCGCCGCCCTGCTCCCCGATGTCCCCGACGACACCCACCCGCGCGACCTGTCCGAGGGGCAGCGTCTGGCCCTGGCCCTGGCACTGGTCCTGACCGGCCGCCCGGCCCTGCTGCTCCTCGACGAGCCGACCCGCGGTCTGGACTACGCCGCCAAGGCCCGTCTGGTGGAGATCCTGCGCGGGCTCGCCGCCGACGGGCACGCCATCGTCCTGGCCACGCACGACGTGGAGCTCGCCGCCGAGCTGGCCCACCGCGTGGTGATCCTGGCGGGCGGCGAGGTCGTAGCGGACGGCCCGACCGCCGAGGTCGTCGTCTCCTCCCCCGCCTTCGCGCCCCAGGTGGCCAAGATCCTGGCCCCGGGCCACTGGCTCACGGTCTCCCAGGTCGCGGCGGCCCTCTCGGCCGGGGTGGACTCATGAGCACCCCCGCTCCGGCCCCCAACCGGGCCCCCGTCTCCCTCCCCCGTTCCCGCCCCCTGCGCATCGGCCCCCGCGCCGCCGCCGCCCTGGTCCTCGTCAGCCTCATCGGTCTCGCCGCCTTCGGCTGGCCGCTCCTCGCCGACCGCCAGTCCGGTTTCGCGCACTCCCATGACGCCCCCTGGCTCTTCGCCGCCCTGCTCCCCCTGCTCGTGGGCGTGGTCGTCGCGACCATCGCCGACGACGGCATGGACGCCAAGGCCGTCGCGATGCTCGGCGTACTGGCCGCGGTCGGGGCCGCGCTGCGCCCCCTCGGCGCCGGTACGGGCGGCCTGGAGCCCATGTTCTTTCTGATGGTGCTGAGCGGCCGGGTCCTGGGGCCGGGCTTCGGTTTCGTCCTGGGCGCGGTCACGATGTTCGCGTCGGCCCTGCTCACGGGTGGTGTGGGGCCGTGGATGCCGTTCCAGATGCTGGCCATGGGCTGGTTCTCGCTGGGTGCCGGGCTGTTGCCTGGGCCGGACCGGATCCGTGGGCGGGCCGAGCTGGCGATGCTCGCGCTGTACGGGTTCCTCGGCTCCTTCGCGTACGGCACGATCATGAACCTGCAGGGCTGGGTGATCCTGCAGGGCATGGGGCAGGGCATCTCCTTCCACCCCGGGGACCCGGTGCCCGCGAATCTGGCCCGCTTCCTCTCGTACTGTCTGGCGACCTCGGTGGGCTGGGACCTGGGCCGGGCCGCGCTGACCGTCGTACTGACCCTCACGCTCGGCGCGACCCTGCTGAAGGCGCTGCGGCGGGCGACACGGAAAGCTGCCTTCGACGCTCCCGTGGCCTTCGATCCGGGGCCGGATCCGCCCGCTAGCCTTCCCCCGAAAGGGGTACGGGTGGGCACGGAGGGTGAGATCCGGGCCTCCTGGCGGTGACCCGCCCCACAGGACCTTGGTCACATACGAAGCGGGATAGTAGTCCTTAAAAGTCCCTTATCCACCCCCACGAACCGCCTCCCACCTGCAGTGATGCCCACAGGGGCGGAGGGGGGCCGTTCCGCCCCGCCTGCGAGGACCACTAGTAAGAGGGGTCGTTGCCAGGCGCTGCGAACCCCCGTAGAACTGGATGAGTCGCAAGGCGGACGGAGAGCCCCCCGGGTTCGTCCCCGGTCTCCATCCCCGCCGACGAACCCCTCTCCTCCGCGTGAGTGGCTCACGCATGTCTTCGGCATGCCTGCGACCGCCCTGTCCCCTCCGAAAGGCCAGTCCGTGTCCAACACCGTCATCCGCCGCTTCGCCGCTTCCAAGAAGGCCCTCGCGGGTACCGTCCTCGCCCTGGGCGTCGCCGGCTCCATGCTTGCCGCGGTTCCCGCGCAGGCCGCCCCGATGAACGCCAAGGCGGTCGCGCAGCAGATGATCAAGGACCCGGCCCAGTTCGCGGCGTTCAACAACATCGTTTCCCGCGAGAGCGGCTGGAACCCCAACGCCACGAACGCCTCCTCCGGCGCGTACGGCCTGGTCCAGGCCCTGCCGGCCTCGAAGATGTCCTCGGCCGGCTCGGACTGGAAGACCAACCCGGCCACCCAGATCAAGTGGGGCCTGGACTACATGAACTCCCGCTACGGCAGCCCCGTCGGCGCCTGGGACTTCTGGCAGTCCCACCACTGGTACTAAGCCGACCAGTGGCGGCAGACAGGCAGGAAGGCGCCCGCCACCCTCTCGCAGGGCTCGGTGCGCGCATGCGAAGGCCCCGGCGGCCGACCTCCCCAGGTCCGGCCACCGGGGCCTTCGCGATCCCATCCCACAGGGTCCGAGGGCGGCGCGGCGGGTACCGCGGCCGCCGGATGCGCGACTGCCGGATCCGCGACACTCGCGGCTGAAGCCAAGGCCACAGCCACAGCCGAGGCCCAGTCGCGGCCGCTACTACAGCCGCTGGATGATGGTGCCCGTCGCCAGCGCGCCACCCGCGCACATGGTGATCAGCGCGAACTCCTTGTCGCGGCGCTCCAGCTCGTGGAGGGCGGTGGTGATCAGGCGGGCCCCGGTCGCGCCGACGGGGTGGCCGAGCGCGATGCCGCCGCCGTTGACGTTGACCTTCTCCAGGTCCTGGTCGAAGACCTGGGCCCAGCTGAGGACGACGGAGGCGAAGGCCTCGTTGATCTCGACGAGGTCGATGTCCTTGAGGGACATGCCGGCCTTGCCCAGCACGGCGCGCGTCGCGTCGATCGGCCCGTCCAGGTGGAAGTGCGGGTCGGAGCCGACCAGCGTCTGGGCGACGATCCGGGCGCGCGGCCGCAGCTTGAGCGCACGGGCCATCTTGCGCGAGGCCCACATCACGGCGGCGGCGCCGTCGGATATCTGCGAGGAGTTCCCGGCGGTGTGCACGGCCGTCGGCATGACCGGCTTGAGCCGGGCGAGGCCCTCCATGGAGGTGTCGCGCAGGCCCTCGTCCCGGTCGACCAGCCGCCACATGCCCTGGCCCGCGGCCTGCTCCGCTTCGGTGGTGGGCACCTGCACGGCGAAGGTCTCGCGCTTGAAGCGTTCCTCGGCCCACGCGGCCGCGGCCCGCTCCTGGGACAGGACGCCGAGGCGGTCCACGTCCTCGCGGGTCAGACCCCGGTGGCGGGCGATGCGCTCGGCGGCCTCGAACTGGTTCGGGAGGTCGACGTTCCACTCGTCCGGGAAGGGCTTGCCCGGACCGTGCTTGGAGCCGGAGCCGAGCGGGACGCGGGTCATGGCCTCGACCCCGCAGGCGATACCGATGTCCATGACACCGCCGGAGATCATGTTGGCGACCATGTGGTTGGCCTGCTGGGAGCTGCCGCACTGACAGTCCACGGTGGTGGCGGCGGTCTCGTACGGGAGGCCCATGGCCAGCCAGGCGTTGCGGGCCGGGTTCATCGACTGCTCGCCGGCGTGGGTGACGGTACCGCCCACGATCTGCTCCACGCAGTCGGGCTGGATACCGGTGCGTGCGAGGAGTTCGCGGTAGGTCTCGCCGAGAAGGTAGGCGGGGTGAAGATTGGCGAGCGCGCCCCCGCGCTTGCCGATCGGGGTGCGTACGGCTTCGACGATGACGGGTTCCGCGGCCATGAGCTCGTCCTCTCCTGCTCCTGCGTAGCGCACAGCGCGCATCGGCTAGCGCGCTCCAGCTGCCGGATGGGCCGTCCCGGCGCCCCACCCGAACTAGTACGCGTTCTAGTTCTCCCCGCAGTCTTATGACCAGAAGACCCGGTACGCAAGGGTCTTGCACGCGGCTTACTGAGGATCTCCCGTAGTCGGGGGCGAAAATACGCCTCAGGGGCTGCCCTGATCACAGGCTGGATACGGCCTGCCGCTATCTGGCCGCAGCGAGCGAGTAGGCGTACGTAGCCGACCCGCACGCCCGAAACGCCGATAGTCGCCACGTAGAGCGCTGCAGCCAACTCCCGTACGGTCGCCCGCATGCAGCTCCGCTACAACTACCGCGTGTATCCGAACGCCTCTCAGTGTCGTGCGCCGGCGAAGGCGTTCGGGTGTGCGCGTGCGGTGTGGAACGACTGTCTGCACGACCGGAGGGAAGCGCAGGCGGCGGGGTTGCCGTACGTGAAGTCGGCCGACCTGTCGCGGCTGCGGATCACTGAGGCCAAGCGGACCGAAGAGCGTTCTTGGCTCGCTGAGGTGTCGGCGGTTGTCCTTCAGCAGTCACTGCGGGACCTGGATGCCGCGTTCAAGAACTTCTTCGACTCAGCCACAGGCAAGCGCAAGGGCCGGAAGGTGGCGCCGCCACGGTTCAAGTCGGAGAAGGACACCCGGCAGTCCATCCGCTTGAACACCAATGCCTTCACCCTCCGGGCGAACGGCAGGCTGTATGTGGCCAAGGTGGGGGATCTGAAGGTGACGTGGTCGAGGCCGCTGCCGGCCGCACCTACTTCCCTGACCGTGATCAAGGATTCGGCCGGCCGGTACTTCGCGAGTTTCGTCGTGGACACCGCCCCCGAGCTCCTGCCCGAGCTGAACTCGGAGGTCGGTATCGATCTGGGACTGTCTGTCTTCGCCGCCCTCTCCGACGGCACCCGCATCAGCTCGCCGCGTTTTCTTCGGCGGGCGGAGCGGAAGCTCAAGCGTCTGCAGAGGGACCTTTCCCGGAAGGTGAAGGGGTCGAAGAACCGGGCCAAGGCCCGGATCAAGGTGGCCCGGCAGCATGCCAGGGTGGCCGACCGGCGCAGGGACTGGCATCACAAGACGTCGACACGGATCATCCGCGACAACCAAGCGGTGTACGTGGAAGACCTCGCGGTATCAGGACTGGCACGGACCCGCCTGGCCAAGTCCGTCCACGACGCGGGCTGGTCCGCGTTCGTGGACATGCTGGAGTACAAGGCCGCCAAGCACGGCCGGCACTTCGGGAGATCGGCCGGTTCGAACCGACCTCGCAGGTCTGCTCGGCCTGCGGGGTCAAGGACGGCCCCAAACCCCTCCACGTCCGCACCTGGACATGCGCAGCATGTGGGGCCGTGCACGACCGTGACGACAACGCCGCGAAGAACACCCTGGCCGCCGGACGGGCGGACAGGCTAAACGCCTCGCGGAGCGCGGGTAAGACCAGGACGACAGTCCCGGCGCAGCGTGAAGAAGCAGGAAGCCGCCCAGACGGCCACCCGGCCGTGGCAGGAACCCCCGGATTTCATGCCGAGGAGCACGTCAAACGGATTCCACACGCAACAGTTGGCGCGGGGCCCCTTGTCACTTCTAGAACTCGTTACTACCTTCAAGCCATCTTCTGATGGGCCGTCAGACTTTGGAGTCGCCCGATGACCTGCCCCGCGCTGCCCGAAGGCTTCGACGCCACGGACCCCGACGTCCTCCAGGACCGGGTCCCCCACCCCGAGTTCGCGCAGTTGCGGCAGACCGCGCCCGTGTGGTGGTGCCCGCAGCAGCGGGGCATCACGGGGTTCGACGACGAGGGGTACTGGGCCGTCACCCGGCACGCGGACGTCAAGTACATCTCCACGCACCCCGAGTTGTTCTCCTCCACCACGAACACGGCGATCATCCGCTTCAACGAGCACATCCAGCGCGAGGCCATAGATGCCCAGCGACTGATCATGTTGAACATGGATCCGCCGGAACACACCCGCGTACGCCAGATCGTGCAGCGGGGCTTCACCCCGCGGGCCATCCGCGGGCTGGAGGACGCCCTGCGCGACCGGGCCCGCAAGATCGTCGCGGAGGCCGCCCGGACCTCGGCCGACGGCAGCTTCGACTTCGTGACCCAAGTGGCGTGCGAGCTCCCGCTGCAGGCCATCGCCGAGCTGATCGGCGTACCGCAGGAGGACCGGTCCCGGATCTTCGACTGGTCGAACAAGATGATCGCGTACGACGACCCGGAATACGCGATCACCGCCGAGGTCGGCGGCAACGCCGCGGCGGAGCTCATCGGTTACGCGATGAACCTGTCGGCGGCCCGCAAGGAGTGTCCGGCCAAGGACATCGTCACGCAGCTGGTGGCGGCCGAGGGCCAGGGCAACCTGGGCTCCGACGAGTTCGGCTTCTTCGTACTGCTGCTCGCGGTCGCGGGCAACGAGACCACCCGCAACGCCATCAGCCACGGCATGCACGCCTTCCTCACCCACCCCGAGCAGTGGGAACTTTACAAGGCGACCAGGCCCTCGACGGCGGCCGAGGAGATCGTCCGCTGGGCCACCCCCGTGGTGTCCTTCCAGCGCACCGCCACCCAGGACACCGAACTGGGCGGGCAGAAGATCAAGGCGGGCGACCGGGTGGGGATGTTCTACTCCTCCGCCAACCACGACCCCGAGGTCTTCGAGAACCCCGAGGCCTTCGACATCACCCGCGACCCGAACCCGCACCTGGGCTTCGGCGGCGGCGGCCCGCACTTCTGCCTCGGCAAGTCCCTGGCCATCATGGAGATCGACCTCATCTTCAACGCCCTCGCCGACGCCCTGCCCGACCTGCACCTCGCCGGCGAGGCTCCGCGCCGGCTGCGCGCGGCCTGGCTGAACGGAATCAAGGAGCTGCGGGTCAGCCACGGCTGACCCGCTATCCAGGACGGCAGGGGCCCCACCTCCCACGCCCGGCCCCTGCCGTCCCTCGGGCCCACCTGCCGACCCCTGGTTGTTACCGGCCGGTCGTTACCGTCTCGCCGCCTTCCGGATCATTGCCTAGGCGGCAGGCCGGACCCCAGACTGCCCGGATGAACCTTGAGGACCCCAGCGCGAGACGCTGGCAGCGGCTGCCCACCACGTGGCAGCGGATGGTCGATCTCGGCGGCGGATCCGAGCCCATGAGCCAAGGCGTCCTAGCCCTCATCGAGGCCGCCCGCCAGGAACCGGAACTGCGCCGGCTGTACCCGTACACCAGCCACTTCACCCTGTGGTTCAGCGCCTCCGACGGGCATCCCTTCGCCGTGACCGCACCGGCCGTGGAGCCCCTGCCGGATGGCCGCTTCCGCGTACGCGGCCCCCGCCAGACCACCGTCCTGGGCGAAGCGGACACGGCCCGAGCGGCCATAGCCCTCGTAGTCGCCAACCTCGTCCCCACTGGAAACGCGAGAAACTGCGCGCCGACCGACTAGGCGCGCGAGGAACCGCGCGACCGGCCACAACGAACCCGCACCCGGCACACGGCCAGTCCCGCCAGGAACCAGGGGGGTGCCGAGCCGGGCCACGCCAAGGGCCCCGGCCTCACCCGAGTGGCGCAAGCCGCCCCACGGGCGGATCCTGACAGAACGCGGCGATCCATCGCGAAGGGGTGCCGGGGCGGGCTGCTACACCGCCCCGGCACCCCTTCGCGCAGCCGAGGGCTGCAAGCCCTCAGGCGCTCGTCCGCTCCGCGGGCCCCGCCGAGATCCGCTCGGGCCGCCTGGGCCGAGGCACGGCGGCCCCGGTCGCCTGCACGGCGCCCCGGGGGCCCGAGAGTACGTAGACGAGCCCGAAGCCGGCCGTGACGACGAGCGCACCACCGACCGCGTCGAGCACCCAGTGGTTGGCGGTGGCGACGATCGCGCACACCGTGACCGTCGGGTGCAGTGCGCCCAGCAGCTTCTGCCAGCCCTTCGGCGCGAGCGTGACGATCACGATGCCGCACCACAGCGACCAGCCGAAGTGCAGCGAGGGCATCGCCGCGTACTGGTTGGAGATCGCGGTCATGGCCCCGTAGCTCGGGTTCGCCAGGTCCTGCGCGCCGTGCACGGTGTCGATGAATCCCATGCCGGGCATCAGCCGCGGCGGCGCCAGCGGGTAGAGCCAGAAACCTATGAGCGCGAGGACCGTGGCCAGGCCCAGGGAGGCGCGGGCCCAGCGGTAGTCCTTGGGGCTGCGCCAGTACAGGACGGCCAGGATCGCCAGCGGGACCACGAAGTGGAAGGAGGTGTAGTAAAAGTTGAAGAACGCCTCCAGCCAGGGCACGTTCACGACGGCGTGGTTCACGGCGTGCTCGATGTCGATGCCGAGCGCCTTCTCGATCCCGTGGATCTGGCTGCCGTTGCCCTCCGCGAGGGTGCGGCTGGTGGGCGCGGCGGCCCGGATGTGCGAGTACAGCGAGTACCCGACCCGTATCAGCAGCAGTTCCAGCAACAGGTTCGGGCGCGACAGCACCCGCCGCCAGAACGGCAGCAGCGGTACCCGGGCCCAGCGCGCGGGCGCGGGCCGCCCGTAGGCGGTGGGGACCGGCTCGCGCCAGTACGGGGAGGAACGCGGCAGGAACGGCACTGCGCAGGCCGCCGCGAGGGCCGCGAGCAGCAGCACGTTGTCCCGTACGGGGGCCAGTGCGACCAGGTTGGGCAGCAGCACGGCGCTCGGCAGGGTCATGGCCAGCACCACGGCGACCGGCCACACCGGCCGGTCCGCGGCCCTCTTGCCGACCTTGCCGGCGACCGCGAGCAGCACCCACAGCAGCTGGTGGCGCCAGCCGGTCGGGGACACGGCTACGGCCACGCAGCCGGTGATCGCGACGGCGAGCAGCACCTGTCCGTCACGGGCGTAGCGGACGGCGCGGCGCAGGCCGATCCAGACGATCGGGGCCGCGAGGGCGGCGTAGAGCAGGACCTCGCCGGGGCCGGAGACGCCCAGGCGCAGCAGCGCGCCGTGCACGGACTGGTTGGCGAGGCCGTCGGGTGCGCCGCCGAGGCCGGTGCCGGCCAGGTGCTGGACCCAGTACGTCCACGAGTCGCTGGGCAGGGCCGCCCAGGACAGGGCGGTGGCACCGGCGAAGGTGAGGGCGGCGGAGCGGGCGGTGGCCCGGCGTCCGGACAGCCACAGCAGCGGGGCGAAGAGCAGCAGCGCGGGCTGGAGGGCCGCGGCGAGGCCGATCAGGAACCCGGAGGGGCGTTCGCCCGGGACCCGGAACACGGCCAGCAGCACCAGCAGCACCGGCAGTACGGCGGTCTGGCCGGGCAGGGCGGCCTCGCGGACGGGCAGCGAGACCATCATCAGCGCGACCAGCACGGGGGCGGCGAGCAGCGCGGTGCGCCGCGGCACGGGGTCGGGCAGGCCGCGCGCGGCCACCAGCCCGATGGCGGCGACGACCAGCAGGGTCACGCAGGTCCAGGCCACCTCCAGGGAGGGCGCGGCGAGGCCGAGGAGCGGCTTGAGGACCAGCCCCGCGAAGGGGGTCCCGGTGAACTGGCCGTTGGTGTAGAGCGAGCCCGGCAGGCTGCCCGGGAGGTGGAAGCCGCTGAGCCACTCGCCGGGTGGCACGCGCAGCACGACCGTAACCTGCCTGACCGCCAGCAGCCCTGCCAGCGCCCACAGCATGAGGCGTGCCGCCTCCAGCCGGCCACCGCCGCTACCGCCTATGACCCCGGCATGTCCGTTCGCACCACTGTGCTCCGCCGCGTTAGCCACGCCTCGCCGGCCTCCCGCCCTGTTGACTGCAACCCTGACTTCGCCTGGCTGCCGCGTTTCGTACCACGTTCCATACCGCGTGCTTCATTTACCCGGACGACGATATCCCCCGCGCGATACCTAGGATGGCGGGCATGAGCATCGTGAAGATCAACGCCCTCACCGTCCCGGACGAACAGCGCGAGGTTCTGGAGCAGCGGTTCGCCTCCCGGGCCGGCTCCGTGGAGAGCTCGGACGGCTTCGAATGGTTCGAACTGCTGCGGCCCGTCGAGGGCACGGACCAGTATCTCGTGTACACGCGGTGGCGTTCCGAGCAGGACTTCCAGGCGTGGATGGAGGGGCCCATGAAGGCGGCCCACCAGGGTGGCGCAGCGGGCGGAGCGGGTGCCCCTGGCGGCCCGGGGGGCGGCGAAGGCGGTGCGGGGCGGCCGAAGCCGGCTGCCACGGGCTCGTCGGTGTGGTCGTTCGAGGTCGTGCAGCAGGCGGCGCCGAAGCAGGTCTGAGCGGCGGAGGGGCCCGGAGCTGCGGCTCCGGGCCTCTTTTCTTCGCTCTTTTTCTCTTCCTTCTTCTCCGCTCTGCTTCTCCTTCGACCGTCACCAGCCGTCAGGCGTCAGGCGTCAGGCCCAGAAGGCGTCGCTTTCGTCGATGTCCTCGGTGCAGACGTCGAGGTCGCTGATCTTTCCGGCGACGATCGTGAAGAAGATGCCCTCGTGGATCTCGATCCCGCGGTCGCCGCGGTCGGCGCGCGCTGTGTGGAAACTCATGACGTGGCCGCGGCCGTCGGCAAGCAGCTTGTCCAGATGCACCTGGAATGTGCCGTTGGACTCCTCACCGAGGCGGCGGTAGAGGTCGAAGACGGCTTCCCGGCCCTTGTGGTGCCCTGAGAGGGGCCCGCTCCCGGGCATGTGCTGGATGACGTCGGCCGTCATCATCGTGCTCAGCTTCTCCATGTCGCCCCGGCCGAAGGCCTCGTAGCCGCGGCGGATCAGGGCACAGTCTGGATGCTCCGACATGACGTCACGCCCTCCATGTGTACGGTTTGCCCTTTTTCCTATCATCGGCCCGGGCCTGTGGATATTCCAACGCGGGGCGGCTGGGCACGGCTCCACAATGACGTCATGACCAGCAGAGAGAACCCCACCGCCACTGCCCCGACCACCGACACGACCGCTACGTCGGCCGCTACGTCGGCCGCTACGCCGACCATTACGCCGGCCTCGGCTGCGACCTCGGCCTCTGCCCGTACATGGCAGGTCACCGCGGAGCCCTTCACCAACCCGGACGCCACGCTGCTGCGCCGCGCGTACTACGCGGAGGTCGCCGGCCGGTACTGGCGGCGGTCCGTCACCGAGGCCGAGATCGACCAGGGCCTCCTGGACTTCCCGGACGACGAGCTCACGGCGCCGACGGGCCGGTTCGTGGTCGGCAGACTCGACGGCCGGCCCCTCTCGTGCGGAGGGATACGCCTCCTGGACCCCGTGACCGCCGAACTCACCCGGGTGTACGTGGACCCGCGCGCCCGAGGTACGGGCGGCGGGGCGGCCCTGCTCCGGGCCCTGGAGGAGGCGGGCCGGGCGCTTGGCGCGGAGCGGGTCCGGCTGGATACCCGGTCCGACCTGGTTGAGGCCAGGGCGTTGTACGCGCGCCACGGGTACGGGGAGATACCCGCGTACAGCGCCGGTCCCTACGCCGAGCACTGGTTCGAGAAGCGCCTGGTCTGACCCCCGGGCCTGGGACGCCCGGGCCCTGGGACCCCCGGGCCCTGGGCCGGGGTGGTCACCTGGCGGAGTGGTCCCGGCGCGGCAGGGCCTCGTACGGCTCCTCCGAGTCGGATCCGCAGAGCTCCTCGTTGATCTCCGCGACCAGCTCGGACAGGTCGGTCGGCCTGTCCGGGCCCCACCAGTCGCCGAGCAGTTCGGCGAGCGAGTCCTCCCGCGCTGCGGACAGCTTCAGCGCGCTCTCCCGGCCCTTCTCCGTCAGGACCAGGGCCAGCCCGTCGCGGACGGCGAGCCCGCGACCTTCGATCTGGCAGGCCGCGTCCGTGACGGCCTTCAGCGGCACGATGGTCCCCTCGGCGAGCGCCGCCGGTTCGACGGAGCCGTACTTGTTGATCCGCAGCAGCATCCAGCTGGCGGCGGGCAGCAGGTCGTAGCCGGCCTTCGCGGTGATCTTCTCGTAGACGTGCTTGCGGCCCTGGAGGGTACCGAGTGCCGTCAGCGCGCGGGCGACCTCTTCACGGGAGGACCGCTGGACGGGGTTGGAGGCGAGGGTCTCGCTGACGTCGGGCGCCGTCACCGAGCCGCGCAGCTTGTCCTCCTTGAGGAACCAGGCCACGACGAAGGCCACCAGCACCACGGGCGCGGCGTAGAGGAACACGTCGGTGATGGCGGTGGAGTAGGCGTCGAGCACCCGCGGGCGCAGCTCGGCGGGCAGGGCCCCGATGGCGCGCGGGTCGGCCTCCAGCCGTCCCGCGTCCACGCCCGGGGGCAGTGGGACGCCCGTCAGCGCGGCGGCCAGTTTGTCGTCGAGCCGGTTGGTGAAGATCGTGCCGAAGATGGCGACGCCGAAGGAGGCGCCGATGGAGCGGAAGAAGGTGGCACCGGAGGTGGCGACACCGAGATCGGCGTAGCCGACCGAGTTCTGCACCACCAGGACCAGCACCTGCATGACCAGTCCGAGGCCGGCGCCGAAGACGAAGAAGTAGACGCTCATCTCCCAGGTCGAGCTGGCGCGCTCCAGCTGGTGCAGGAGCAGCAGCCCGATGGCGGTCACGGCCGTGCCCGCGATCGGGAAGACCTTCCAGCGCCCGGTGCGGCTGACGATCTGGCCGGAGCCGGTGGAGGTGATCAGCATGCCGAGCACCATCGGCAGCATGTGGACGCCCGACATGGTCGGCGAGACGCCCTGGACCACCTGCAGGAAGGTCGGCAGGTAGACCATCGCGCCGAACATCGCGAAGCCCACGACGAAGCTGATCAGCGAGCAGAGGGTGAAGGTCCTGACCCGGAACAGCTTGAGCGGGAGCACGGGCTCCGCCGCCCGCCGCTCGATGAGGATGAAGCCGACCAGCAGCACGGCGCCCAGCACGGCGAGCCCGATGATCTCCGGGGAGCTCCAGCCCCAGGTCCCGCCGAGGGAGGCCACGAGCACCAGGCAGGTCGCGACGGAGGCGATGAGGAAGGTGCCGAGGTAGTCGATGGTGTGCTTCTCGGAACGCACCGGGATGTGCAGGCTCGCGGCGATGACGACGAGTGCGACGAGACCGATGGGGAGGTTGATGTAGAAGACCCAGCGCCACGACAGGTGGTCCACGAACAGTCCGCCCAGCAGCGGGCCCAGCACACTGGTCGCTCCGAAGACCGCTCCGAAGAGGCCCTGGTACTTGCCGCGTTCGCGCGGCGGGACGATATCGCCGACGATCGCCATCGACAGCACCATCAGGCCGCCGCCGCCGAGACCTTGCAGCGCGCGGAAGCCGATGAGCTGCGGCATGTTCTGCGCGAGGCCGCACAGGGCGGAGCCGATCAGGAAGAGCACGATGGCGTACTGGAAGAGCTTCTTGCGCCCGTACTGGTCCCCGAGCTTCCCCCACAGCGGTGTGGCGGCCGTGGAGGCGAGCATGTAGGCGGTGACCACCCAGGACAGGTGCGCCATCCCACCGAGTTCGCTGACGATCGTCGGCAGGGCCGTCGACACGATCGTCTGGTCGAGCGCGGCGATGAGCAGCCCCAACAGGAGCGCGCCGATGGATACGAGCACCTCGCGCGAAGCGTGTTCGGCACTGGGGCCGGACTTCCGCGGGTCGGGCTCCGTGGTCACGTCCTGAACCATCGGCTCCTCCTCAGGCCTGATCGACTCCTCCATCCTGAGCGGTGTGTCCCGTTATGGCCTGTCGGACGGGTTGGGCGGGTTACCGAGGGTCTGCATAATCGCAGGCAGCGACCAGGGGAGGGATTCGAGTGAGCACTGAGCACTGTCCAGAATGCGACGCACCGGCGGAGGCCTGCGGCTGCGCCCGGGGCTTCCAGCCCTTGCGCGTCCGCCCGTACGTCACACTCCCCAACCCCACCACCCCACCCCACCCCGCCCGGCCGGACACCGCCACGCCCCCCGGCCCCTCGGACGGCGCCACGCGCCCCGACACGGCGAGCACCGCTGCGCCGCACACCGGCCCGGTGGGCCCCCCGTCGCACCCTGGCCCGGCCGGCGCCACCGCGCGCCCCGGCCCGGCGGACACCGGGGCGCAGACTCCCGCGTACGGGATACCCGTGGCGTCCCTGCCCGAAGAAACGATGCAGCTGCGACCCGTCCCGGCGCACGAGCCCTACGCGATGCCCGGTGCCTACGGCCCGTACGGGTCACACGAGGCCCGCGCGGTCGGGGCGCACGGTACGGAGGGTGGCGACGGGGCGTACTCGTCCGCACCCCCGCGGCGCCGCATACGCATCCTCCTCATCGCCGCCGCCTCCCTGGCGGTCATCGGCGCGGCCGCCCTAGCGCTGACGGCCTTCTCCGGCTCCGACGCCCCCGAGACCGCGCTCCTCGACGCGAAGCCCTCCTCCCCCGTGATCAGCCTGACCCAGGTCGCCCCGTCACGGTCCGCCGAGAGCGCCGCCCCGACCCCGTCGCCCTCCCGGTCCTCGAGCCCTTCCCGGTCCGCGTCGCCGTCTCCCTCACCCTCCCCGACCCCGACCCCGACCCCGAGCCGCTCGTCGACCCGCTCGGCCTCCCCGTCACCCACCCCGAGCCGCTCCGCGGCACCGTCCACTCGGCCCCCCGCACAGGGTCCGACACTCCAGTACGGGGACTCGGGTTCCGAGGTGGAGAAGCTCCAGCGCCTGTTGGCAGCCCAGGGCATTTACCACGGCAAGTTCGATGGCCGGTACGGCAGCCGTACGGAGTCGGCGGTCTCGACGTTCCAGGCGTACAACGGCATCGACGAGGACCCGTGGGGCGTCTACGGTCCGGCGACCCGTCGCGCCTTGGAGGGATAGAACACACGGGATCGGGTGGCGAGGACCCCCCTTTGTTTTGTATGGTTCAGGAACAAAGTGGTTCCGTCCTCACTCCCTGACCGGTGGACGGAACCACTTGTTCTTTTTCCCGTCCTGTCTGGAGTTCCTCCCCATGCCGGCCAGCACCACCACCACCACCGCCACCACCATCCTGACCGCCAAGGCCCTGCTCCTGGACATGGATGGCACGATCGTCAACTCGGACGCGGTGGTCGAGCGCTGCTGGCACGACTGGGCCGTCGCCCACGGTCTGGACCCGGAGAAGGCCCTCAAGGTGGTCCACGGCCGCCAGGGCTACGCCACGATGGCGATCCTCCTCCCGGACCGCCCGATGGAAGAGAACCTCGCCGAGAACGCGGTGATGCTCGCCCGTGAGACCGCCGACACCGAGGGCGTCGTCCCGATCGGCGGAGCTCCCGCCTTCATGGCCGCCCTCAGCGCCCTCCCGCACGCTCTGGTCACCTCCGCCGACGCGGCCCTCGCCACGGCCCGGATGACGGCCGCCGCCCTGCCGATGCCCGAGGTCCGGGTCACCGCCGAGTCCGTGCAGGCCAGCAAGCCGCACCCCGAGGGCTTCCTGATGGGCGCCGCCGCCCTCGGCGTGGACCCGGCCGACTGCATCGTCTTCGAGGACTCGGCCGCCGGCATCGCCGCGGGCCAGGCCGCGGGCATGCGGGTCATCGGCGTCGGCCCCCGCGCCGCCGCCCACCGCCCCACGGCCCACGTCCTGGACCTGACCGCCGTCGACGTCGCCACCTCCCCCGACGGCTCCATCACCCTCACGCTCCGGGCAGCCTGACCCACCGGACGAGGCCCGGACGGACCCGGGCCTCACGGACCCAGACCGGACGAGGCCCGGACGGACCCGGGCCTCACGGACCCAGACCGGACGAGGCCCGGGTCAGGCGGACCGGGCCGGGTGAGCCTGGCGGGACGCCCTGGCCCAGACAGGCCGGACTCAGCTGGGCCCGACGCGGGCGTAAGGCGGCCCTTGACCCGGGCAAGCCGGGTCCGGGCGAGCCGACCCCATCCCCATGCGGCGCAGACCCAGTCGGACCAAACACAGGCGAACCCGACCCGCGCGAGCCTGACTCAGGCGGCCTTCCTCGTACGGCCCGACCGAGGCGAGCTGGACCCGGGAGGCCAAATCCGGGCGTCAGCCCGTGGCCGGGTCCAGGCGGACCCGAGCGAGCCAGCCAGCCACACCCGCCTGGGCCGAGCCTTACCCAGGCTGCTTGTCCCAGGCGGTCCTCCAAAACCCGGCTGAGCCAGACCCGGATGTCGGGCCGGGCCAGACCTGATCAAGCCCCCACCTCCTGACTCAAGCGACGCAGAACTCGTTTCCCTCCGGGTCCTGCAGCACCACCGCGTAGTGCGTCTCCAGCTCGTCCAGCACCCGCAACACCGTCGCCCCCGCGCCGGTGAGCCGTTCCACCGTGCCGTCGACGCGCCGCGTCCGGAGCTCCATCGGAACACCGCGTCCACCACTGACCTTCAGGTCCAGGTGCACCCGGTTCTTGCCGGCCTTGGGCTCGGGAACCTGCTGGAACCACACCCGGGGTCCCCGCCCGGACGGATCCACGATCGACTCCGGCAACTCCCCCACCCCTTCGGGCAGCTCCTCTTCGGGCACCCCCATGCCCGCCCAGTACGCACGCCAGGTCGCATGCCCCTCCGGCGCCGGCTCCGGCACGTACCCCAGCGCCTCCGTCCAGAACGTCACCATCACCCGCGGGTCGGCGCAGTCGATGGTCAATTGCATCGTCGTCTCCATGGCCGCAGCCTTACAGTCAGGTCTGACAATGGACGGTACGTTCGACCGCGGCGCACCGGATCACGGGATCACCGGGTCATCGGAAGGCGCGGGCCGAGAGCTGACCACGGGGGGAAACTCATGACCGAACTGATCATCCTCTTCCTGCTGATGGGACTCGCAGGGCTGTACGCCGTCGTCAAGGTGATGCGCCGGGAAAGGCGCCGCCACTCGGAGACGGCGGACGGAGTCCGGATCGAGCTGGAGCGAACCGCACAGTTGCGCAAGGACCGGACCACTTACAGCTCCAACTCGGTCCACAACAACCCCTTCACGACCGGCCTCTGAAGCCAGATCACGGCGCCGCCCCCGGAACGACCGGGTGCGGCGCCGTTGCCATGCCTGCCGGCGTTCCCGTTCCCGATCCCGCAGTCGGTAGCCGGTAGCCGGTAGCCGCCGAATCCCAACTCGCCCACCCCAAGGCCGTCATCCACCTCGCCATGACATGCTCATGCCTTCAAACTGACACCTCACGCCCACCTCCACGAAACCCCCCGCGGCCAGCATGGCCACGCCCCACAGCACACCCGTCCCGTTCCCGCTCACCCTCAGGAGCCCCTGATGCCCTTCATACCCTCGCTCTACGCGCGTCGACTCGGCTCGCTCGCCTCCATACTCGCGGCGGCTTCCCTGGCCACCCTCCTCGCCGCCCCCACCGCCGCGGCCGCCCCTCCCACGCCCATCAGTGCCGCGGCCGCCCGCTCCTACCTCACCACCGTCACCCCGAAGACCGAAGGCTCCACCAGCGGTTACAGCCGCGACCTCTTCCCCCACTGGAGCACCGTCTCCGGGACCTGCAACACCCGCGAGACCGTCCTCAAGCGCGACGGTTCGGGCGTGGTCCAGGACTCCGCCTGCGCTGCCGTCAGCGGCAGTTGGTACTCCGAGTACGACGGCGCCACCTGGACGGCCGCCTCCGACCTCGACATCGACCACGTCGTCCCCCTCGCCGAGGCCTGGCGTTCCGGCGCCAACTCCTGGACCACCACAAAGCGCCAGCAGTTCGCCAACGACCTCACCCGGCCCCAGCTCATCGCGGTCACCGACAACGTCAACCAGGCGAAGGGCGACCTCGACCCCGGCAAGTGGCTGCCGCCGCGCACGGCCTACCGCTGCACCTACGCGCGCATGTGGGTCGGGGTGAAGCAGTACTGGGCCCTGAGCATGGACTCGACGGAGAAGACGGCACTGGTCAACATCCTCAACGCCTGCTGACACCCGCACCGGGCCCGTACCCGGGCCCGGACCCACCCCACCCTGGCCAAGGATCTTTCCCCCGCCAGGGGGAGGTGGACCACCCCCTCCCCGTCGTACCGTGATCGAACGGCAATGCCGGACGAAGGAGGGGGAGTTACATGGGGGCCTTGCGCCTGGGACCGCTGCTGCGCCACGTCGACTGGGCCGCGGGCGACTCCGCCACGATTTGGGTCGAGGCGGACCGCCCGTGCACCGCCGAGGTCCGCTGCGCCGACGGCTCCGGCGGCAGCGTCCACACCTTCCAGATAGCCGGCCACCACTACGCCCTGATCCCCGTCACCGGCCTCACGCCGAACTCCACCACGGCCTACGAGGTGCTCCTCGACGGCCTCCATGTCTGGCCGCTGCCCGACGACCCGTTCCCCCCGAGCACCATCACCACTCCGCCCGTGGGAAGGCCTGGCTCCGCGACCGCTCCCGGCCTCCGCCTCACCTTCGGCTCCTGCCGCCAGGCCGCCCCGCCGGCCGACAAGCGCGGACCGCACGGCCCCGACGCGCTCGACACCCTCGCCGCCCAGCTGGCCACCGACCCGGAAGCGGAGCGGCCCGACGTCCTGCTCCTCCTCGGCGACCAAGTGTACGCGGACCAGCTCTCCCGCTCCACCCGCCGGTGGCTCGCGGCCCGGCGGGACCTCCGCGAGGCCCCCGGCGCCCAGGTAGCGGACTACGAGGAGTACACCCGGCTCTACTACGAATCCTGGCTCGACCCGGAGATCCGCTGGCTCCTCTCCACCGTTCCGAGCCTGCACATATTCGACGACCACGACGTCATCGACGACTGGAACACCAGCGCCGCCTGGCTGGCGGAGATGCGCGCCACGCCGTGGTGGCAGGAGCGGATCCTCAGCGGCCTGATGTCGTACTGGGTGTACCAGCACCTCGGCAACCTCTCCCCCGCCGAGCTGGCGGCCGATCCCGTGTACGGAGCGGTCCGGGCGACCCCCGACGGCACCGACGCGCTACGGGACTTCGCCGCCTCCGCGGACGCCGACGCGGCCGCGGTCCGCTGGAGCTACCGCCGCGACTTCGGCCGGACCCGGCTGCTGATAGTGGACACCCGGGCCGCCCGGGTGCTCGATGAGGACGGGCGGGCCATGCTCGACCCGTCGGAGCAGCAGTGGCTCCGCGACAACGCCCTCGCCGGGCACGGAGGTTATGACCACCTCCTCATCGGCTCGTCACTGCCGTGGCTGATGCCGCCGCTGGTGCACGACGCGGAGGTGTGGAATGCCGCGCTGTGCCGGGGGGAGCGGGGCCCGAGGTGGGCCCGGATCGGGGAGGACCTGCGGCGGCGGAGCGATCTGGAGCACTGGGCGGCGTTCCCGGCCTCGTTCGCGGCGCTCAGCGACCTGATCGAGGAGGTCGGTACGGGCCCTCGGGCGCCGGCGACGGTGTGCGTGCTATCCGGAGACGTGCACCACGCGTACATCGCGGAGCCCCGAATACCGAGCACGGCACAGGTGTTCCAGCTGACGTGCTCCCCGGTGCACAACTCCATCCACACGGCCGTGAAATGGGGCTTCCGGCTGGGCTGGTCGCGGGCGGGCCGGTGGCTGGGCCGGGCCTTCTCCCGGCACGGCCGGACGGGCCGGCCTCCCCTGAGCTGGCGGCGTACGGGCGGCCCGTGGTTCGGCAATCAGCTCATGACGCTCGCACTGTCGGGGCGCTCCGCGCGGCTGCGCCTGGACCAGGCCCGCAAGGGACCCCGCCTGGTGACGGTCCTGGACCGCGACCTCACGCCTCCGAACTGACGCACGGAGGGGCGAAGCCGTCGCGCCGGAGCACGGCCCCGGGCGTCCGGTCCGTGGACGTCCGGCGTACGCTGTCCCGCTGTCAGCCGCCCCTGCCGCTCCCCGCGACGTCGCGGCGCCTCACGCCGAGGCACGTCAACCGGACTGGGGAGTCCCGTTTTGCTTGAGACTCTGGGCTCGCTGACTTCGAGCCCATGGATCTACGCCCTCGTGGCGCTGTCCATCCTGCTCGACGTGTTCCTGCCGGTGCTGCCGAGCGGGGTACTGGTGATCACCGCGGCAGCCGCCGCCGCGGCGGCGACCGGCGCTGCCGGACCGGTGCCCATGCAGGCTCAGGTGCCGGACATCCTGGCGCTGCTGGTCACGGCCGTCACCGCCTCGGTACTGGGCGACATGGCCGCGTACCGGCTGGCGCGGCGGGGCGGGGCCCGGCTCGACCGGGCCATCGCCCGTTCCCGCCGGCTCACCCGGGCCCACGAGCGACTCGGCACCGCCCTCGCGCGCGGCGGCGGCGCCCTGGTCGTGATCGCCCGCTTCGCCCCGGCCGGCCGTTCGGTGGTCTCCCTCGGCGCGGGCAAAACCCACCGCAAGGTCAGGGAGTTCCTGCCCTGGTCGGTCCTGGCCGCCATCGCCTGGGCCGGCTACAGCATCGCCCTCGGCTACTTCGGCACCCAGTGGCTGGGCACCACCTGGCTCGGCACCGCGATCTCCCTGATCGCCCTCTTCGCCGCCGGCGCCCTGGCAGCCTTCGTAGTCCGCCGCCCCACGCCATCCCCCACCACCTGACACCACCCCCACACCCGGCCGCCCCATCCCAAGGCCGGACCCCACTCCGCCCGGGTCCCCCATCCTGCGCCTGCCGCTCCGGTCCGGGCCCCACGCCCCGCGACGGCCCCCTCCGGCGCCCGGTCCCACGCCCCCGACCGGCCCCTGCTTGGCCCCGCTCCGGTCCCCGCGGCCCGTGTCGCGACCGGCCCCCCGTTCCGACGGCGACGGCGACAACGACTCCGGCAGCCGGACCAGCGACCGATAGCGCAGGGCTCCGGCGCCGTCCCAACCCCGAGAAGCCTCCCCGGGCTCCCCGTCCCGGCCCGGAGCCACTCCCCGTCCCGCCCCGGTCCGGGTCACGGTCCTGGTCCGGCCTCCCCCGAGCGGAGCAGTCGCTCACCCGTTCACCCGGCAGCGATCGCCGCGGCAGCGCCGGGCTCCTAGCGTCCAGAGGACGGTGCGCACCCGAATCCGCGCCGCGTCGTTCCCGGAGCCCGAGGAGTCCTCTCCATGTCCGCCACCCCGCACAGCCCCCGCCGGTACCGTCCGCTGCCCCGCCTGCTGGCCGTCGCCGCCGCGACCGTCGCCTTCACCGCGGCCGCTCCACCAACCCTCGCCCAGGCCCAGCCCTCCGGCAGCGTCTCCCCGACCAACGTCGCCCCCGGGGGCCGGGTCAGCCTCAACGTCACCGGCTGCGGCACTCGCACTGGCAAGGCCACGTCCCGTGCCTTCGGCGACGTATGGCTGACCCCCGGCAACGCCGAGGCCACCAACCTGTTCGGCTCCGCCACCACCTCGAGGACCATCAGCGCCGGCTCTCATCCCGTCACCTTCGAGTGCGGCGGCCCCGGCGGCGAGCGCGTCACCGTCGCTCTGAACATCACCCCGGGGGGCGCCCGTGGTGGACTCGGTGGCAGCGTCGACTCCGTGAGCCCGGTCGAGATCGCCGTCGGAGGCGCGCTCGTCGCGAGCGCGCTGGGCGCGGGCGCCTGGTTCCTGCGCCGCCGCACGGGCCACGCCTCCTGAGCCGACCCGAACCCCCAGCCAACCCAAGCCCCGACCGACCCCGAACCCAACCGACCCCGAACGGAACTAGTACGCCCCTCCCCGCCACGGGAGTGGCCAATGGTCCCGCCCCCGTTCGGGACTTTCCCCACTCCCGACCGGCGCCGCTCCCGCAAGGCTGAGTCCGCACCGCAGCCCCCGAGGAGCCCGCCATGGACCAGAGCCCGCGCCCCGTGATCGTCGCCGTCGACGGTTCCGCGAACGGCAACCGGGCCCTGGAGTGGGCCATTTCCCAAACCCTGATGGCCGGGGCCCCGCTGCGCATCGTGCACGCCCGCCTCTACGTGAACACCATCGGCGCGGCCGTGGAGTGCCTCGCGACCCCGTACTGGTCCGGGTGCGCGAGGCACTCCACGGCCGCGCCGGGCTCCCCCCGATCGAGTACGCCTCGTACCCTGGAGCCCCCGACCAGGTACTGCCCGGCCTGGGGGAGGACGCCCAGCTGACGGTTCTCGGATCGCGCGGCCGCGGCGGCTTCGCCGGCCTCCTCCTCGGCTCGAACGGCATCGCCTGCGCCGGCCGGGCCGCATGCCCCGTGGTGGCCATGCCGCGCGCCGAGCCAGCCCTGCGCGACCCGTACGGGCAGGTCGTACTCGGTCTCAACAGCGCGGCCCCCGACGAAAGCACCATTTCCGCGAGGCGGCCCGGCGCGGGGCCCGGCTCCAGGTCGTCGTCGCACACGCCTGGCCCGGCCGGACCTTCACAGCCGTCGACGCCATCGGCACCGCCGCGCCCGAGGAGACCGCCAACGCGCACCAGGTCGCAGCCCTGGCCTCGGCGCACCTGCGCCCGTACGCCCCGGCGGTTTCCGGAGGTGGAGATCGAGCAGCTGTCGGCGCCCGGCGACGCGGCCGGCCACCTGGTCGCCGCCTCCCAGGCCGCGGACCTGCTCGTCATCGGCCGGCATCGCAAGCCCCCCTCTCCCGCGCCTGGGCTCCGTCACCAACGCGGTACTGCTCCACACCAACTGCCCGGTCGCGGTGGTCCCCCCGGAAGAGGACGCCGTCCCGGCAGCCGCTTGACCGCCCCTACCCGGCCGCCCCCGCCCCCCTGACCTGAAGCCCCTCCAGCAACTCCCGGGTCGCCTCCGCGACAGCATCGACGGCAGCCGCGAAGACCTCCTGGTTGTGCGCGGCGGGCGCCCGGAACCCGGACACCTTCCGCACGTACTGCAAGGCGGCGGCCCGAATCTCCTCCTCGGTCGCCTTCTCCGGAATCACGGGCGGACGCAGCGTCTTAATGGATCGGCACATACCCCCACTATCCCGCTCCCGGCCGACCCGGCGCCCTTTCCGAGCAATACAAGAAGACCCCTCGCCGTGAACGGCGGGGGTCTCTCGAGTCGCGGACCTATTGGTGTCCGGTCAGGTTGCTCACTTCGGCGCCTTCCCCCGTGTGTCCGCGCCGGTCGCGGGGTCCACGAACGGACCCGGGCCGGGAATCACCCGGCCGGGCCGAACCTCGATCTCAGGCTTCGGCTCGGCAGGCTTCGGGTCAGGTTTGACCTCGCAGTACACCTTGCCACTGACGAATTTACAGCCGGGCATGTTCTCCACGTCCCGAGGCTGGTTGCCGCGCTTCTTATTGTTTTTGTGTCCGTTCGTTCGTTTGCCCACTCCATCCTGCTCGCCCCACCCGCCCCACCCGCCTTTGCTCTCATTAACAAAGTTCGTCTCGGCACGGGTGGCTGCGCTTGCGGCCAGATCGCCGGGATGCGGCGTAGCCGGGGCGGCGAATGCGCTGGTGGGCAGCAACGCGCCTCCTCCGACGAAGGTGGCCGAAAGGGCGAACATCGTCAGACGGTGCTTCCGGGAAATACGGGCCATGGGATTCTCCTTCAGTGGGGAAGTGGGAGATCCCAGTAAGCCCTCGGCTCGCAGGACACGTCATGTCCCCTCATCACGTGACTTGACAGGCAGCGGACCCACAACGGGCCAAACAGCCTGCGACTGCTCCAGCCGCTCTGGCGCCGACAGGTCGTCCCTGACGGTGGTCGCCGCCGATGTCGGTCAGGATGTGGACACAGAAGACCCCCCGCCGTGAACGGCGGGGGGTCTTCTCACTGTGGGCGCGGACGGTTTCGAACCGCCGACATCTGCTTTGTAAGAGCAGCGCTCTACCCCTGAGCTACGCACCCGTGGATGAGTGGACAGCCTACATGCAGGGCGTAGTCCCCACGCAAACCCGTTCCCGTGAGGGAGAATGGGCCGGGGCAGGGGAATTGCGGACCGGGTACGGGAGAGGCGACTGTGACGACGGCACCCCGGCGGTGGTTCGGTGGCGGGCGGGACGAGAGTCGGCGGGCGGATGCGCAGGCGGCGAAGGATGCCGCCGCGGCGGCGTTCTACGAGCTGGACACCGCTCAGCGGGATCTGCGGATCTCCATCGAGACGATCGCGGCCGCTGACGGCTCGCCGGAGGCGCGCCGGGCGAGTGAGGGGTTCGTCGCGCTCGGGCAGCGGATCGACCAGGTCAGCCATGTCTACATCGACGCCGTCGACGCGCACGATCTCGATCGGGTGGAGTTGGAGGCGTCCGCCGCGACGCGGGCCCGCGAGGAGCTGACGCGGGCCAAGGACGAGCTGGTGCGGGTCAAGGGCGAACTCGACCGGTTCGCTCAGGGCCTGCAGCCGCTGTTGGACCGGGCCGAGACCCAGCTGGCCCGGGTGGCGCCCGCCCGGGAGCGGGCCAGGGCCGCGCTGCTCGCGGCGAGCACGGCGCTGGACGACGTACGCGGCAAGGGGATCCGGGCCGACGACCTCGCCGCCCGGCTGGCCGCGCTGGGGCCGGAGCTGACCAAGCTGAACCAGGGCGCCGCGCAGCACGGGGTGCAGGAGACCGTCCAGCGCGCCGACCGGATCCTGCGTGACGCCGAGGCGATACGGGCCGAGGCGGCGCGGCTCCCGGAGCGGGCCGCGGAGATCGACCGGCGGCTGGTGAGCCTGCGGACCCGGGCGCAGGCGCTGCGCAACCGGGCGGACCGGGTGGATCCGGTCCTCAGCGAGCTGCGCCGGCGCTTCAGCGCGGCCTGCTGGCAGGACCTCCAGCAGGTGCCGGAGCAGGCGGTACGGGACGTCGCGCAGGCGGAGGAGCGGCTCGCGGAGGCCGGCCGGGCGCGCGACCAGCAGCGCTGGGCCGATGTGACGGCCCTGGTGGAGGCGGTGCGGACTTCGCTGGACGCCACCGACGAGGCGGTGTCGGCGGCGCAGGACCGGCTGACCCGGCTGGAGGCGGTGGCGCGGGACCCGCAGGCGGAGGTGCAGCGGACGCGGTTCGCGATCCGGGACGCGCAGCGGCTGGCGATGGAGGGCCGTACGGTCCCCGAGGACCGGCACGCGCGTCCGCTGGACGAGGCGGTGGCCCGGGTGACCCGGGCGCTGGCCGCCCTGGAGGACCGCCATCCCGACTACTGGGCCTTCCTCCAGGAGACGGAGGCCGTGCGGTCGGGCGTGCAGCGGGTGGTGTCGGACATCCGGACCGAGCGCGGCCACGCCTGAGCCGCGGCCCGGCCGCCACCGGCCGGGGTTGTCCGATGGTGGGCACCAGCGGATGCTGGAGGGGCCAGGAACGGAGCAGAGGAGGGCGCCATGGCCGCCCAAGCTTCCCCCACACACCACTGGCCCCACGGACCTCGCTGGTCCCGGGCCTCTCGCCGGTCCCAGGCGCCTCCCGCGCCGCCCCCGTCGCCCGTACCGCCCGTACCACTCGTGTCGCCCGCACCGCACGAGTCGTACTCGCCGCACGCGCTCTACGGATGCCACGAGCCGCATGAGCACTACGCGCCGTACGTGGCCCACGAGCCGTACGGGCCACCACCCACGCCCGGGCCGTCCTTCCCCGCGGTACTGAACCGCGTCATGCGTCCCGTCAACGCGCAGCTCGACGAGCACCTGCCCACCGATCACAAGCTCAGCCAGGTCTACCGGGTCGGCGCCGGCCTGACCGGGCTGCTGCTGGTGCTCTTCGGGATCCTGGGGCTCATCGACCGGATCGGATTCTTCGACACCGGCGGGGACACGGTGCTCGCGCTCAACACCAACGGCGCGCTGAGCGTCCTGTCGATCTGCTTCGGACTGCTGCTGTTCGCCGGGATGGTGATCGGCGGCAGCTTCGCCTCGACGCTCAACATCGTGCTGGGACTGCTGTTCATCGCGAGCGGGTTCGTGAACCTCGCACTGCTCGACACTCAGATGAACTTCCTGGCCTTCCACATCCCCAACGTGCTGTTCAGCTTCGTGGTCGGCGTGATGCTGATGTGGTTCGGGATGTACGGGCGGGTGGGCAGCGCCCTGCCGCACGACAACCCGTACTGGCGCGCACGCCACCCCGAGCAGGCGTCTCGGGAGCACCGGGCCCGTACGAGCGGGAGGCCCGTGGGCAGGCCGGTGTAGGCGGCAGACCGACGCGGGGTCCGTCCGGTGCGGGAGCCGGCCGGGCCTATGCGTTGACGCGCTCGGCCTGGTCAGCCGCCGCCACCACCAGATCCGGAATCCAACACTCCGGCTACCCGTCGCAATAATTGCTAATTAACGATTACTTGTGCAATTCTTTGCCATGCCGGGGGGCAAAATAGGCATTAAAGCCCCAGAACGGCGAGGGAAACCGGGATGATCAGCAGCAGCGAGGCCGCCTACGTCGGCCGCGGAGTCCACAAGGCGGCGGTGGAAGAGCTGGCCCGCAGGATCTTCGACGGGAGTTACGACGCGGGTTCCACGCTCGACCTGCCCCGCCTCATGGAGGAGCTCGACGTCAGTCAGACGGTGCTCCGCGAGGCCGTCAAGGTGCTCATGGCCAAGGGCCTGCTGGACGCCCGTCAAAAGCGCGGCACCTTCGTGCGCCCGCGCACCGACTGGAACCTCCTCGACGCCGACGTCCTGCGCTGGAAGCTGGCGGCCGGCGCGTCCGACCGCTTCTTCTCGGACCTCCTGGAGCTGCGCCGCTCGATCGAACCGGCCGCGGCCGCGCTCGCCGCCGTACGGGCCACCGCGCAGGACCTCGCCGCGCTGGATGCGGCGCTGACCGCGATGGCGGCGAGCGGCTCCGACCCGGTGCTGCACGTCCGGGCGGACGCCTCGTTCCATCTGGCGCTGCTGACCGCCTCGCACAACCTGTTCTTCACGCAGATGTACCGGGTGATCATCCCGGCCCTCGTGGAACGCGACCGCACGGTGCACCTGGGAGAGGCCGAGCATCCTTACGCGATCCATCGGGCCGTGGTCGACCAGGTCCGGGCCGGGGACCCGGACGGGGCGTACACGGCCGTGCTCGACCTACTCGACGTGGCGAAGCGCGACCACGCGTAGACCCCGCAGACCGCCGGCCCGCAGACCGAGTCCCGCTGCCCCCCCATGAAATGACACCGACCGCCGTGAAGCCCCCGCATCGAGACGTCCGAGGCGCCACCGCGCCGGATGTTCGTCCGTACCGAGCGGCGGCCGGGCTCCGGCGTCGACATCGACATCGACATCGAGGCTGCCGTCCGCGCAGCCGACAAGAACGGCCGAGCGTGGCGCGACCTTGAGTGGCGCCACGACGACGGCTCCTTCGCCGAGCGGTGAGCCCCCACCACCACCCGGCACCCCTCCCCCACCCCCCGCACATCAGAAGGCAGGCATTCCCATGGAGTTCGGCGCAGCGCTGCGACAAGAGCGGCTCGTCGCCATCGTCCGCGGAAGGGACGTGGAAGCGTCCTTCCGTACCGTCATGACCCTCGTCGAAGAGGGCGTCCCGCTCATCGAGGTCTCCCTCAGCGGGGCCGGCGCGCTGGAGGTCATCGGCCGGGCCCGCAAGGAGCTCGGCGACGAGGCGTGGCTCGGGGCCGGCGCGGTCCTCACCGCCGAGGACGCCCAGCGGGCCGCCGAGGCCGGAGCCAACTTGATGGTCACCCCGGGGCTCGGCGCCGGAGTGGACGAATCGGTCCGGCAGGGGCTGCCGGTACTGGCCGGGGTCATCACCCCGACCGAGGTCATCGCAGCCGACGCGGCGGGGGCAGTCGCGCTCAAGCTGTTCCCGGGCTCGATCGGCGGACCGGCGTACCTGCGGGCGCTGCGCACCCCCTTCCCCGACCTGCCGTTCGTGCCGGCCGGCGGACTGGACTCGGCCAGCGCGGCCGAGTTCCTGTCCTCGGGCGCGGTCGCCGTCGGCGTCGGCGCACCGCTGATCGGTGACGCGGCCGACGGTGGCGACCTGTTCGCGCTGCGTCGCCGGGCCGCGGAGTTCAGGGCGGTCTGCGCATGACCGGGCCCGGGCCGGACGTCTTCACCTTCGGGGAGACGATGGTCGCCCTGCGCGGCGGCCCGCTGCGGCAGGGCGGGACCGTGGAGGTTTCCGTCGCGGGCGCCGAGTCGAACGTCGCGATCGGGCTGGCCAGGCTCGGCCACTCGGTCCACTGGGCGGGTGCGGTCGGCGAGGACGAAGCCGGTGAGCTGGTCCTACGGACCCTGCGCGCCGAGGGTGTCGACGTCAGCGGGGCCTCCCTCGACGACGGCGGGGCCCCGACCGGGCTGATGCTCGCGGAGCCGAGGCCCCCGGAGCTCGGGCGGGTCCGCTCCCGGGCGGGATCGGCGGGTTCGCGGCTCAAGGCCTGCTCCGTGGAGCGCGCCTTCACCGCGGCCCGGCCGACGGTCCTGCACCTGACCGGGATCACCCCGGCCCTCTCCCGCTCGGCCCGCTCTGCGGCGGCCGTAGCCCTGCGGCTCGCGGCCGAGCACTCGGCGCTGGTCTGCCTGGACGTCAGCTTCCGGGCCGGGCTGTGGGACGGGGAGGAGGCGGCGGCGGTGCTCCGTGAGTGGGCGCCGTCGGTGGACGTCCTCATCGCCTCGGACGGCGAACTCCCGCTGTGCCTGCCACCGGGCGGGCCGGCCGACCCGGCCGGCCAGGCCGGGGAACTGACGGCGCTCGGGGTCGGCGAAGTGGTGGTCAAGCTCGGCGCGGCCGGGGCGACTGCCTACGCGGAGGACGGCTCGGCGGTCCACGCACCCGCGCGTGCCGTCGATGCCGTCGATGCCGTCGGCGCGGTGGGTGCGGGCGATGCGTTCGTCGCGGGGTATCTGTCGGGGCTGCTCGACGGACTGACCACGGCCGGGCGGCTGGACCGGGCGGTGACGGCCGGCGCCTTCGCGGTCGCCTCGCCGGGCGACTGGGAGGGCGCTCCGACACGGGCGGAGCTGGGCCTTCCCCCGGCGTCCGCCACCACACCGGCCCCCTGACCCCGGCGGAGCCGGGTACACCGCTGCGCGGGGCTCGCCCCTTACCCTCCCTTCGCCCGTTCCACCGGGGTCCGGGGGCGGAGCCCCAGGCGACGGCGCCGCGCGTGGGCCCGCGGGCGCGGGCAGGGCCCGGGGCCACACCCTCTCGGGGATTCCGGGGAGCGGCCCGCACTGCGTAGCCTGTACCGCATGCCCCGTTACGAGTACCGCTGCCGGACCTGCGAAGACACCTTCGAGGTCAGCCGGCCCATGGCCGAGTCCTCCGCCCCCGCCGACTGCCCCGCCGGTCACGCCGACACCGTCAGGCTGCTCTCCGCCGTAGCCGTCGGCGGAACCTCCGCAGCCCCCGCCGCACCGATGGGCGGCGGAGGCTGCTGTGGTGGGGGTGGCTGCGGCTAGCGCTTGCGGGAGAGGGTGATGCCGTCGGAGATCGCCAGCATCACCGACTCCATGCGGGGGTCCGCGGCGACGTGGTCGTTGTAGGCCTGGACCCCCGCCGCCGCACCGGTCGCCGACGGGTCCAGCACCGCGCCGTGGTACAGCGTGTTGTCCGTGACGAGCAGCCCGCCGGGGCGCAGCCGCGGCACGAGCTCCTCCCAGTAGGCGATCTGGCTCTGCTTGTCCGCGTCCACGTACGCCAGGTCGATGTGCGGCTCGGCCGGCATCGCGCGCAGCGTCTGGAGCGCGGGCGCGATCCGCAGGTCGATGCGGTCCGCGACCCCGGCCTTCGCCCAGGCTTCGCGCGCGTACGCGGTCCACTCCTCCGAGACGTCGCACGCGATGAGGCGTCCGTCCGCCGGCATGGCCTGCGCCATCGACAGGGAGGAGAAGCCGGTGAAGGTGCCGACCTCCACGATGTGCCGCGCGCCGGTCAGCCGGACCAGGAAGGCCAGCAGCGGCCCCTGTTCCTCCGCCGACTGCATCCCGGACACGGCCGGGAACACCTCGTACGTGGTCGCCACCAGCCCCCGCTGGACCTCGTCCAGCGGGGGGTTGTGCGCGAGCATGTACCGGTAGAGCTCGTCTGTGATCTTGGTGCTGTTGCCCTTGGTCATGGGCCCAGTGTGCCCATGATCAGGTGGAGGGTGTGCCCAGTCGCGCTACTTCGCGGGTGAACGACCGCACGATCTCCTCGCCCGCCAGCACGCCCGCCTGCGTCAGCGCCGTGACGTGCGGCGCCGTCCAGTCGGCGTCGGCCAGCTCCCCGTGGCCCGGCCGCCAGCCCGCGTCCGCCGCGAGCAGCAGGTCCGCGTCGAGCAGTGAGTCCCCGGCGGCGAGCGTGGTGGTGGCCTCCGTACGCCGGGCCACCTCGTGCATCGCCGCGCTCTTGGTCAGCGGACGCGGGACGGCGTAGATCTTCCGGCCCTGCAGCGAGACCGTCCAGCCGCGCGCCTCGGCCCATTCCGTCAGCGCCTTGATCCACTCCGCGGGGACCAGTGCCCGTTCCACGACCAGGTACGCGAACAGGTCCTCCGCCACCCGCGCCTTGCGCAGCCACTGCGGGTCGGCCACGGACATCAGGTGCGCGTTCATCTCCTCCAGCGGAGCGGATTCCGCGGCGAGCCGGGCCGCGACCTGGCGGCGCCAGTCCCGGTCCGGGACCCCGTCCACCAGCAGTTGGCCTCCGTTGGCGCAGATCGCGTACTTGGCGGGCCGCCCGGGGAAGCGGATGCGCTGGTACTGCTTGCGCGTGCGGGTGGTGGTCGGCACGAACACCGCACGCGGGTCGGCGGACAGTTCCGCCAGCAGCCCCGCCGCCGTCTCGGTCATGTACGACAGCGGCTTGCTCTCGTGCACCTCCACGCACAGCAGTCGCGGGGCCACCGGGTCGGGCATGGTCAGGGCGAGCGCGGCCGAGGAGTAGATGAGCGTGCGGTCGAGGTCACTGGCTACTAGGACGGTCACTTGGTGGACACAGCCTTTCCGTCGGCGCCCGTGGCACCGCGCGTGAATCGGGGATGGATGAGTCCTACGCAGGTGTAGGGCAGGCCGTCGACCTCTTCGACCGGCACCCCCCGCTGCTCCGCGAGGAGTCGTACGTGGTCGAGGTCGGCGCCGGCGCCGCGCTGCGCGAGGATCTTCCACGGCACCCGGCGCAGCAGCACCCGAGTCGTCTCGCCGACTCCGGGCTTCACCAGGTTCACATCGTGGATGCCGTACTCCTCGCTGATCCGCTCCACCGCCCGCCAGCCCACCCAGGTCGGTGTGCGATCCGCGGCGAGGAGCTCCTTGACCTCGGCGTCCACGGCCTCGGCCACCTCCTCGAAGTGTGCGGAGACGGTGTCGACGAACGCGCGGGAGACATCGGCCCCGGCGAGCTCGCGGTAGAACTTCGCGCCGTGGAAGTCTGCGGGCCCGACCAGGTCGGACCTGAGCACCGTACGCGAGACCAGCCCGGACACAGTGGAATTGAGACAGGCGGAGGGGATCAGGAAGTCCTCGCGCGTGCCGTAGGTCTCCACGCACGAGCCGGGGTCGGCGAGGACCACGATCTCCGGGTTGAAGCCCTCGAACTCGCCCAGGGCCTCGCGCAGTTCGCGCGAGATCGCCCCCTTGCCGGTCCAGCCGTCGACGAAGACGACATCGGCGGGATCGTGGTGGGCGGCCAGCCAGCGCAGCGCGTTGGCGTCGATGCCGCGGCCGCGCACGATGGAGACGGCGTAGTGCGGCAGGTCCAGGCCGTGACGGAGCTGCGCCCAGCGCCGCATCAGCACACCCACGGGGGTGCCGGCGCGGGCCAGGGAGACCAGGACGGGCGAGGGGGACCGTTCGGCGAGGACCGTCTCGGTGACGGTGCCGACGGCGCGGGCCATCCGGGCGGCGGAGGCGGTCAGCGCGCTCTGGTAGAGCTGCTGGTACTCCGGGGACGGCTGGTACTCCACCGGCAGCGATTCCGCGTAGTGCGCGCCGCCCGCCTGGATGGCCTCCTCGCGCTCCTCGGTCGGAGCCTCCAGCTCGATGTCGGAGAGGTCCTGGAGCAGCCAGCCGACGTCCTCGGCGGCGTAGGAGGAGAAGGCGGGCCCGCGCAGAGGTTCGCGCAGGGGCTCGGTCATGATCGGCTCCTGCCGGTCGGATGTGTACGCGGGCACGTGCTCGGTGTCCACGGGCGCGCGCCCGGGCGTGTACGGAGCCGCGTGCCCGGGCGTGTAGGACGGCAGGACGGCCAGCAGGACCCGGCCGGTGTGCGGGGCCAGCTGCGCGAGGAGCCCGTCCGGTGCGTGCAGCGCGGCGGTGTCCCCGGCCGAGTCCACGACGGCGACCACGGCGTCGAAGCCGGCGCCCGCTGTGCTGGAGACGTTGTACGCGTACCGGTCCGCGGGCCCGTCGGCCGGGTCGTCGTGGGCGGGGAAGACGAGCCGGGTGCGGATCGCGTAGCCGGGGTCGTCGACGGCGAGCACCGGCGAGCGGGTGGTGGTGGAGAAGCGGACCTCGGCCGCCGCGCCGGACGCCTCCAGGGCCTGCGCGAGGCGCAGCGGGGCGTACATCAGCTCCTCGTTGCCGAGTACGAGGACCCGGGCGGGTGCTGCGGCGGGCGCGGGTACGGCGGCGAGTGCGGCCGCGAGCCGGCCGGCCAGGGCGGGCAGTGCCGCGTTCAGCGCTTCGCGGTGCGCCGGGGTGAAGCCGTGGCGGCCGCCGTCGGGTATCCCGGCCGGCCAGTGCAGCTCCACGCGCGTGACGGCCTGCCCGTCGGCCGCCTGTATTCGCCCCGCCTCGGGCTGTCCGGCCGCTGCCTTGGCCTCGTACTCCTCGACCAGGGCCTGTCCCTTCGCCAGCACTCCCTCGGGGAGGGAGACGGTGCCCGAGGCCAGGGCGATCAGGTCGACGCGGGCCCCCAGCTCGGCGGCGAAGGCCGTCAGGCGGTCGCGGTCGGCCGGGGAGCGCATGTCCACGAGGGCGACGACCACGTAGTGGCCGCGCGGGTGGCGGGCGTGCAGGTCGGCGATGGTGTTCAGGACGGTGTTGCCGGTGGAGAACTCGTCGTCCACGAGGACCAGCGGGCCCGAGCCCGCCAACAGCTTCGGGTCCTCGGGCAGCAGCAGGTGCGAGGTGGCGTGCGAGTGCGCCTCCTCGAAGCCGCCCGCGGGCTCCACGCCGGTCACCGGACGGCGGGTGGAGTGCAGGTACGGGGCGCGGCCCAGGCCGTCGGCCACGCAGTGGCCCAGCCCGGTCGCGGTCTCCGCGTACCCGAGGACCACGGCCGAGGCCGCCTGCGCCTCGCCCAGCAGCTCCCGGACCCGCTCACCGAGCCCGTACCCGGCGGCGTACACGGCCGCCGGGGACTGCGGGACGTGCTTGCCCAGCACCTGCGAGACGAGCAGGTGCGCCCGCTTGGGGTTGCGTCGCAGCGCCAGCCCGAGCAGCTCTTCGAGCGCCGGCCCGCCGGTCCCGGTCCCCGTCCCGTCCTGCAGGCCGACGCCCAGCCGGTCCGCGACCCACGTTCCCGACCACACCGCTTCGATCTTCTTGCCCTTCCTCGCAGTCAACGGCCGGCTCACACCTGGAGCCCGGCCGTGAGGAGATCGACGAAGCCGACCTCCTCCTTCGCCACACCGAAGACCTCGGCGCGCAGCATGGTGCGCTCGGCCCAGGCCCGGTGGGGCTTCACCTCGTTCATCTTGTTCGTGTAGGCGGAACGCATCACTCCGCCGCCCCCGCGCTCGGGGCGCAGGATGTCTTGAGCATCGCTGAACTCCTCGTGCGACACCACCGAGAGCGCGTGGACCGGGGTGACGTGGGCGGGGTGGATGCAGGTCTTGCCCAGCAGCCCGTTGGCCCGGTCGAGCTCGATCTCGCGCAGCAGTCCGTCCAGGTCGTGCTCGATCAGCGCGGTGCGCAGCTCCTCGACGCCCTCCTCCAGGAAGGGGCTGCGGCGCAGCTGCGGCTTGAAGAGGCGCTGCTGGCTGCGGAAGTACTCCCACACGGGCCCGGTGACGGTGAAGCCGGTGCCGTCGGCGCGGCTGAGCACGTTGACCACGTCGGCGATCACCCCGGCGACGATCTGCACGTCGTAGGCGGTCATGTCGGGGGTGCGGCGCAGCCCGTACGCGGAGCAGAAGTCCGTGACGCCCAGGCGCAGGGCCAGGACCCGCTCGCGGTACTTGTTGACCGTGCGGGAGATCCCGGCGAGGGTCTCGACCCGGGTCTCCAGGTGGAGCAGCTCGGGGGTCTCCAGGACCGGCATCGCGTACAGCCTGGGCTGCCCGCTCGCGGCTTCCGCCTGCGCGACGGCGTCGAGGAAGGCCATGCCGCGGCTCTCGCTGAACTTGGGCAGTACGAATCCGGCCAATCGCGCGGCCGAGCCGCCGAGCCGGTGCACGAGGTCGGGAATCTGCTCGGGCTCCCGGACGCGGATGAAGAGCAGCGGGAGCTCCGCCGGGTCCTCGTGGAGGGCGGCGAACTGCCGGACGAGGTTCTCCTCGCCCCCCACGACATCGGCGTCGCTGATGGAATCCTCCAGGCAGAGGACCATGGAGACGACCCCCAGGGCGGCCTGCTTGCGGATGTCACGGGCGAGCTGGGGCCGCGTCGCCGGGCTGTAGAGCGTGGCCCCCAGTGCGGCCGCGAGCGTGGCGGCGGGGGAGGTGGCGGTGAATTCGGCCGGCTCCTGGTGGAAGAGGTCCTTTCGGACGCTGGGCGAGATGTGCCCGAAGTGACGCATGTGCTTCCCCCGTACTGCCTCGGCGGCCGATCTGGCATGGCCGGTAATAGTACGTACGAATCTGATTCAAGAGTTCCCCAAGCACATGAAATCCAGGTAACCCTCTTGCACCATGCCCAGGTCTCGCGATCCGGACAAGGTCTACGGGGGGCCGCATTGTCCCGGTCGCGCCCGGGAGGGCAGGATGACCGGCATGACGCACGCGATGCAGAAGGGCTCCAACATCCCCGTGGCCGCCGTGGCGGTCCGCGCGGTGCTGCGCTGGACCGGGGGGCCCGACGTACCCGACGTGGACGCCTCCGCGCTGCTCGTGGGCTCGGACGGGCGAGTGCGCTCGGACGAGGACTTCGTCTTCTACAACCAGCCCCGGCACCCCTCAGGGGCCGTCTGGCGGCTCGGTAAGAAGCAGCTCGGCGACGGGATCACCGACGCCGTACAGGCGGACCTGCGGGCCGTCACCCCGGCCGTGGACCGGATCCTCGTCGTCGCCTCCGCCGAGGACGTGCCCTTCGAGCGGGTCAGCGACCTGCGGATCCTGCTCTACGACGCCACCGCGACGGGCGGCTCCGAACCCCTGGCCTACTTCGACGTGCGGCCGGAGACGGGCGCCGAGACGGCGCTGATCTGCGGCGAGATGTACCGGCGCGGGGACGGGTGGAAGTTCCGCGCGCTCGGCGAGGGCTACTCCAACGGGCTCGTCGGCCTGGCCACCGACCACGGGATCTCCGTGGACGAGAACGCCCCCGAGCCCCAGGGACCGGGACAGGCCCAGCCCCACCAGACCCCGCCGGCCTCTGCGGTGACCCCGGAGCCGACCACCCAGGCCCCGCCGGACGCCCAGCCCGCCTACGGCTACCCGCAGCCGGTGGCGCAGGCCCCGGTGCCGGCTCCGGCCGGGGACCCGTCATTCCGGCTGCCGGCGCAGGGGCCGCAGTTCATCCGCCGGTGAGCGGCGGGGCCCGCCGCAGCCGCCCGGCCGCTGCCCGGCCCCGCCAGGTCTCCCGTCATGTCTTCGTCTTGTAGCCCCGGCCCCACTGGAGGCCCCACCCGTACAGGCGGTCCAGCTCGGCCTGGAACCCGTAGACGAAGGTGACCTCGCGCCGCACGATCAGCTCTCCCTTGACGTTCTCCAGGGAGACGACCGCGCAGGACCGGGCGTGCGGGTGGCGTTCCTCCAGGGGTATCTCTATGCGCGGCCCGGTGATCGGGTAGAGCGTGACCAGGGCGTGCGTCCGGTCGAAGGCCGGGGTCTGGTCGTAGATGTACACGAAGACCAGCAGCCGCTTGATCTCCTCGGCGTGGTCGAGATTGACGAAGATGGTCTCGCCGGAGGGCGCCCCGAAGCGGTCGTCGCCGCTGAGTTTCACGTACGGCGGACTGTTGATGTCTCCGTGCAGGTTCCCCAGGGGCTGGACGACGCCCCGGGTGCCGTCGGTCAGCTCGTAGAGGCAGCCGATGTCGAGGTCGACATTGACCATGCCCTGGGTGTGCGCCTGCACCATGTCGGGCTTGAACAGCTTGAACGGATGCCGGAAGAGCTGCCCGCTCTGGCCGGCGCTACGGCCGCCGAAGTCCGAGGTGCGCATCCGCCACGAGAGGTTCACGCGCAGATTGCCGTGCACCGCCCCTTGTTTGGTGAGCGATACCGTCGGACGGCGTTTGGTCAGTTCGATCGCGTTGGACGAGGCACTGCCCGACTGGAACTGCGTGCCCCGGCTGCCCCTGATGCCGTCGAAGAATCCCATCCCCACAACCCCCTGATCCCTTCGAGCACGTGGCCCCCTGCCGACATGCGGACGGGGCGGTCCGGCAGGTCCGTGGACCGCCGGACCGCCCCGCACTTGAGCGTTCCGCATTACCGCCGCGATCATGCCTCGGCGGCGGAACCCTCCAGTTCCAGACGCTTGTTACGGCGCACCGAGGACCAGAAGGACCATCCGATCAGCACGACGCCGACGAGGCCGGTGATGACCTCGTTGATCTCGTACTGGATGGTGACGAGCAGGATGACGGCGAGCGCGCCGATGGCGTAGTGCGCGCCGTGCTCCAGGTAGACGTAGTCGTCGAGGGTGCCCTGGCGGACCAGGTAGACCGTCAGCGACCGGACGTACATGGCACCGATACCGAGGCCGAGGGCCATGATCACGATGTCGCTGGTGATGGCGAAGGCACCGATGACCCCGTCGAAGGAGAAGGAGGCGTCGAGGACTTCGAGGTAGAGGAACATGAAGAACGCGGCCTTGCCGGCCATGGCGACGGCCTTGACGGGGCTGCCGCTCTTCTTCGCCGCTTCCTCGGCCTCGTGCTCGTTCTCCTCCTCTTCCTCCAGCTTGTTCTCGAAGTAGCCGGAGAGGCCGCCGACGATCATGTAGGTGATCAGGCCGAGGATGCCGGAGATCAGGACCGTCTGCGCCTTGTCCACGTGAGCGCCGCCGTGCTGGTGGGCATGGACGGCGAAGGTCATCGAGGTGACGACCAGGACGATCAGCGCGATGCACGCCGACAGCATGTCGATCTTGCCGAGCTTCGCGAGCGGACGCTCCAGCCATGCGAGCCACTTGATGTCGCGGTCCTCGAAAACGAAGTCGAGGAAGATCATCAGCAGGAACATGCCACCGAAGGCGGCGATGGACGGGTGGGCGTCCGTGACGAGCTGCTTGTACATGTCCTGGTCGGACACGGCGAGGTCGACGGCTTCGATCGGCCCGATCTTGGCGCTGATCGCCACGATCACGATCGGGAAGACCAAGCGCATGCCGAACACGGCGATGAGGACACCGACGGTGAGGAAGATCTTCTGCCAGAAGGCATTCATCTTCTTCAGGATTCCGGCGTTGACCACCGCATTGTCGAAGGACAGCGAGATCTCAAGGATGGTCAGGATCGCAACGACCCCGAAGGCCTCCCACCCCCCGTAGAGCACCGCTGCGACCAGTCCGAGCGCAGTGACTGCGAACGACCAGCCGAAGGTTTTCAGAACCACTGGCATCCCATCGTGTTGTACGGCTTTACGAAACGTTGACCCCGAAGTCTAGAGCGATGCCGCGGAGCCCCGACGCGTACCCCTGCCCCACCGCACGGAACTTCCATTCGCCGCCGTACCGATAGACCTCGCCGAAGATCATCGCGGTCTCGCTGGAGGCGTCCTCGCTGAGGTCGTAGCGGGCCAGTTCCTGACCGTCCGCCTCGTTCACCACACGGATGAAAGCGTTGCTGACCTGGCCGAAGCTCTGCCGACGGGCCTCGGCCTCGTGGATCGAGACGGGAAAGACGATCTTGTCCACGCCGGCCGGGACCTCGCTGAGGTCGATGATGATCGACTCGTCGTCGCCTTCACCCTCGCCGGTGAGATTGTCCCCCGTGTGTTCGACGGAGCCGTCGGGGCTCTTCAGGTTGTTGTAGAAGACGAAGTACTCGTCCCCGAGCACCCGGCCGTTGTTGCACAGCAGAGCGCTGGCGTCGAGGTCGAAGTCGGCGCCCGTGGTCGAGCGCGCGTCCCATCCGAGGCCGATCAGAACCCGGGTGAGGTTCGGCGCGGCTTTGGAGAGGGAGACATTGCCCCCCTTGGCGAGTGTGACGCCCATGTTGTGGTCCTCCCCGGACGACGGTGGCGGTGTGCGGTGTAGCGGTGCGGCGGTGTGGCCGTAAAGCCGGTCCGGCGCCGTACACACAGTGCACGGCGCCGGACGGTGGAACGACTGCTCTGGCGGAGCAGGCTCAGACGTTCACGCCGAAGTCCTGCGCGATACCGCGCAGGCCCGAGGCGTAGCCCTGGCCGATGGCGCGGAACTTCCACTCGGCGCCGTTGCGGTAGAGCTCGCCGAAGACCATGGCGGTCTCCGTCGAGGCGTCCTCCGACAGGTCGTAGCGGGCGAGCTCGGCGTTGTCGGCCTGGTTCACGACGCGGATGTACGCGTTGCGGACCTGGCCGAAGCTCTGCTGGCGGCTCTCGGCCTCGTAGATCGAGACCGGGAAGACGATCTTGGAGACTTCGGCGGGCACGCCGGCGAGGTTGACCTTGATCGCCTCGTCGTCGCCCTCGCCCTCACCGGTGGTGTTGTCACCGGTGTGCTCGACCGAGCCGTCGGGGCTCTTCAGGTTGTTGAAGAAGACGAAGTTCGCGTCGCTGGCGACCTTGCCCTGGTCGTTGGTCAGGATCGCGCTGGCGTCGAGGTCGAAGTCGACACCGGTGGTGGTGCGAGCGTCCCAGCCCAGACCGACGATGACGGCCGTCAGGTTCGGCGCGGCCTTGGACAGCGAGACGTTGCCGCCCTTGCTGAGGCTGACTCCCACGGGTCCTCCATAAGGTTTTGTGTGGGGCAGGGCCCCGTCGTGCGTTCTCACCGGATCAACGTTTTGATCCTAGTGACGGGTTCCCGCCTGTACGGACTTATTCGAGGCGATCGTGCCACGCGCCCGCGGCGCGGGCACGCAGGCCGGATCAAAGGCTGTCGAGGGCCTTGATGTACTCGTTCAGGTCACGTGCGTCGGGCAGTCCGTTGACGACGCTCCAGCGCACGATGCCGTCCCGGTCGATGACGAAGGTGCCGCGCACCGCGCAGCCCTTCTCCTCGTCGAAGACCCCGTAGGCGCGGGAGGCCTCCCCGTGCGGCCAGAAGTCCGACAGCAGCGGGTACTCCAGCCCCTCCTGCTCGCCGAAGACGCGCAGGGTCGGTACGGAGTCGTTGGACACCGCGAGGAGCTGCACGTCGTCGTTCTGGAAGCGCGGCAGCTGGTCGCGCAGCTCGCAGAGCTCGCCGGTGCAGACGCCTGTGAAGGCGAAGGGGTAGAAGAGCAGCACGACGGCCTTCTCCCCCCGGAAGTCGGAGAGCCGCACGACCCTGCCGTGGTTGTCCTTGAGCTCGAAGTCCGGAGCCTTGTTGCCGACCTCGATGGCCATCTGTCGCATCCCTTCGTCCCGCGTCCCTGCGTTGGGCTGTTCGGGTGATCTCAGCTTATGGGTCCACCGCGCGTCCGGCCCCTGTCCGCCCGCGAAAACGCACACACCCCGCCCACCGGGAGGCTTCCCGGTGGGCGGGGTGTGTGGATCCGCATGGCTGCGGGGCGCGGCTCAGCGCTTGGACTTGGCCGTCTTCGGAGTCACCAGCTTGGTGGCGGTCCACTCCTTGCCGACGGGGAGGCCCTTGGCCAGCGAGAGGCCGGCGGTCTCGGCGGCCTCGCTGATGTCGCTGGCCTCAACGAAACCGTCCTTGCCGGTCTTGGGGGTCACCAGCAGGATCAGTGCGCCGTCCTCGACCAGCTCGGTCGCATCGACCAGGGCGTCCGTCAGATCGCCGTCGTCCTCCCGGAACCACAGCAGAACCGCGTCTGCGACATCGTCGTAGTCCTCATCGACGAGTTCGGTGACGTGACCCTCTACGGCATCACGGAATTCCTGATCGACGTCGTCGTCGTAGCCGATCTCCTGGACCACCTGTTCGGACTGGAAACCCAGCCTGGCGGCCAGGTTCTCCGCGTGGTCCGCGGTCGCGCTCACGGGGTGCCTCCTGCTCATGTTCGGTGAATGTTCTTCGGCGGCGCGCGTACGCGCAGCATTGGGCGTAGTCCACACGGGCGCGGCGGATCGCGCAAGTGCCCGGCCGCCGAGACCGTCGAAACGGTGACGATTACGGCCGTCTCGCCGCAACTTTCAGCCCTTCCGCATGTACCCCTGGTGACTCATCCCACACCATTCCACCTCATTCGGCACGGCCTCGGGACTTTCGCACCTGTTTGAGGGACGAACGGCCTTGCGAAGGGGGTGATCGTCCTGGGCGTAGGGTTGCGGTTTGGTCAGTGTCGTCGCCGCAGCCAGGAATCCCCCCACCCTCCAGGGATTATCCAACGGTAAAGATGACGATTTCTGCCGAGCGTAAGACCATGGGAGGCGGCGAACCCCAAGGCACGACTCCCCCGACAGCGAAGGAACAGCGTGGCTTCCGCATCCGATCGCAATCCGATCATCATTGGTGGCCTCCCGAGTCAGGTCCCGGACTTCGATCCGGAGGAGACGCAGGAGTGGCTCGACTCCCTGGACGCCGCCGTCGACGAGCGGGGCCGTGAGCGCGCCCGCTACCTGATGCTGCGGCTGATCGAGCGGGCCCGCGAGAAGCGCGTGGCCGTGCCCGAGATGCGCTCCACGGACTACGTCAACACGATCGCCACCAAGGACGAGCCCTTCTTCCCCGGCAACGAGGAGATCGAGCGCAAGGTCCTGAACGCCACCCGGTGGAACGCGGCCGTCATGGTCTCGCGCGCCCAGCGGCCGGGCATCGGCGTCGGCGGTCACATCGCCACGTTCGCCTCCTCCGCCTCCCTCTACGACGTGGGCTTCAACCACTTCTTCCGGGGCAAGGACGAGGGCGACGGCGGCGACCAGATCTTCTTCCAGGGCCATGCCTCGCCCGGAATCTACGCCCGCGCCTACCTCCTGGACCGGCTCTCCGAGCAGCAGCTCGACGCCTTCCGCCAGGAGAAGTCGAAGGCCCCGTACGGCCTCTCCAGCTACCCGCACCCGCGGCTCATGCCGGACTTCTGGGAGTTCCCGACCGTCTCGATGGGCCTCGGCCCGCTCGGTGCGATCTACCAGGCCCGGATGAACCGGTACATGGAGGCCCGCGGTATCGCGGACACCTCCAAGTCACACGTTTGGGCGTATCTCGGCGACGGCGAGATGGACGAGCCCGAGTCGCTCGGCCAGCTGTCCATCGCCGCCCGCGAGAACCTGGACAACTTGACCTTCGTCGTCAACTGCAACCTGCAGCGCCTCGACGGCCCGGTCCGCGGCAACGGCAAGATCATGCAGGAGCTGGAGTCGCAGTTCCGCGGCGCCGGCTGGAACGTCATCAAGCTGATCTGGGACCGCTCCTGGGACCCGCTGCTGGCGCAGGACCGCGACGGCATCCTGGTCAACAAGATGAACACCACCCCGGACGGCCAGTTCCAGACGTACGCCACGGAGTCCGGCGGGTACATCCGCGACCACTTCTTCGGCGGCGACCACCGGCTGCGCGCGATGGTCGAGAACATGACCGACCAGCAGATCCAGCACCTGGGACGCGGCGGCCACGACCACAAGAAGGTCTACGCGGCCTACGCGGCGGCCAAGGCCCACAAGGGCCAGCCGACGGTGATCCTGGCGCAGACGGTCAAGGGCTGGACCCTCGGCCCGAACTTCGAGGGCCGCAACGCGACCCACCAGATGAAGAAGCTGACGGCCGACGACCTCAAGCGTTTCCGCGACCGTCTGCACATCCCGATCACGGACTCCCAGCTGGAGGACGGCGCGCCGCCGTACTACCACCCGGGCCGCAACTCCCCCGAGATCCAGTACATGCACGACCGCCGCAGCGCGCTCGGCGGCTACGTACCGACCCGCGTGGTGCGCGCGAAGCCGCTGCAGCTGCCGGGCGACGCGACGTACGCGGCCGCCAAGAAGGGCTCGGGCCAGCAGTCGATCGCCACCACCATGGCCTTCGTCCGCATCCTGAAGGACCTCATGCGGGACAAGGAGATCGGCCGGCGCTTCGTGCTGATCGCCCCCGACGAGTACCGCACCTTCGGCATGGACGCGTTCTTCCCGAGCGCCAAGATCTACAACCCGCTGGGCCAGCAGTACGAGGCGGTCGACCGCGACCTGCTCCTCGCGTACAAGGAGTCCCCGACCGGGCAGATGCTGCACGACGGCATCTCGGAGGCGGGCTGCACGGCTTCGCTGATCGCCGCGGGTTCGGCGTACGCGACGCACGGCGAGCCGCTGATCCCGGTCTACGTCTTCTACTCGATGTTCGGTTTCCAGCGCACGGGTGACCAGTTCTGGCAGATGGCCGACCAGCTGGCGCGCGGTTTCGTCCTCGGTGCGACCGCCGGCCGGACCACCCTGACGGGTGAGGGCCTGCAGCACGCCGACGGCCACTCGCAGCTGCTGGCCTCGACCAACCCGGGCTGTGTGGCGTACGACCCGGCGTACGGGTACGAGATCGCGCACATCGTCAAGGACGGTCTGCGGCGGATGTACGGCCCCGACGCCGAGGACGTCTTCTACTACCTGACGGTCTACAACGAGCCCATCCAGCACCCGGCCGAGCCGGCCGGCGTGGACGTGGACGGCATCCTGCACGGTATCCACCGGATCTCCGAGGGCACCTCCGGATCCGTCGGGGCCCAGATCATGGCCTCGGGCGTGGCGGTGCCGTGGGCGCTGGAGGCCCAGCGGATCCTGGCCGCCGAGTGGAACGTCCGGGCGGACGTCTGGTCGGCGACCTCATGGAACGAGCTGCGCCGCGAGGCCGTCGCCGTGGAGGAGCACAACCTGCTCCACCCGGAGGAGGAGCAGCGCGTCCCGTACGTGACGACCAAGCTGTCCGGCGCGGAGGGTCCGTTCGTGGCGGTCTCCGACTGGATGCGGGCCGTCCCGGACCAGATCTCGCGCTGGGTGCCCGGTGCGTACACCTCGCTGGGCGCGGACGGCTTCGGCTTCGCGGACACGCGGGGCGCGGCCCGGCGCTTCTTCCACATCGACGCGCAGTCGGTGGTCCTCTCGGTGCTGACCGAGCTGGCCAAGCAGGGCAAGATCGACCGGTCGGCGCTGAAGCAGGCGATCGACCGGTACCAGCTGCTGGACGTCCGGGCGGCCGACCCGGGCGCGGCGGGCGGCGACGCCTGACCGCTCCGCGGGCCGTGCGGGTGACGTGAGGACAGTGGGCCGGGCCGCCGAGGCGGACCCGGCCCACTGCCGTCCGGCCACGGCGCCGGCCGGGCCCCGCCCCGCGTCGCAGGGCGGGTTCCGCTCCGCTTTATGCGTTCCTTACGATGCTCGGCATGAAGCAACCCTCCCGCCAGGCGAAGTGGGAGCGCCGTACGCAGACTCCGCTGCTGGTGCTCGCCCTGGGATTCGCCGTCGCCTACGCCGTGCCCATCGTCGTGCCCGACGCGAAACCGGCCGTCCACCTCACCTGCAAGTTCGCCGAGTGGGCGGTGTGGGGCGCCTTCGCGGGCGACTATCTGGTGCGGCTGGGCCTCGCGCAGTCGAAGAGGGCCTTCGTCCGGACCCACTGGATGGACCTGGCGGCGGTACTGCTGCCGATGATCCAGCCTCTGCGGCTGCTGCGCCTGGTCTCCACCCTGATGCTCGTCGGCCGGCGGGCCCGGATGGCCCCGCAGATCCGGCTGACCACCTACGTGGCGGGCGCGGTGGTCGGGCTGCTGATGTTCGGCTCGCTCGCCGTGCTGAGCGTGGAGCGCGACGCCCCCGACGGCAACATCAAGACCCTCGGGGACGCCCTGTGGTGGTCGGTGACCACGATGACGACGGTCGGGTACGGGGACCACTCCCCCACCACCGGACTCGGGCGGCTGCTGGCGGTGGGGCTGATGCTGTCCGGGATCGCACTGCTGGGTGTGGTGACCGCCAACATCGCGGCCTGGTTCATCTCCCGCTTCGAACGCGACGACCAGGCGGACCGCGCCCAGACGGCGGCGATCTCCGAACTGGCGGCGGAGGTACGGGCGCTGCGTGCCGAGGTCGCCCGCCTCGGCGCAGCGGCTCCCGCCGGGACGGGCGCAGCCGCTCTGCCGGGCGGATTCGTTCCGGCGGACGCGTTCGTTCCGGCGAGCGGGGGCGCCGTCAGCGCTCCCACACCTTGAACGCCCTGACCTGGTAGGGCGACTGGGGCAGCCACACCCCGTCGCCCGGGTAGGTCTGGAACTCACCCGTCTCGGCGCACTCGGCCGACTGGTAGGTGGTGACCGGGCGGCCGGTCCGGTTCGTGAGGGACTGGGCGGTGGTCCCGGCGGGCAGGGCGGTGCAGCTGTTGATGTCGAGGGTGCTGAGCTCGTGGGTCGTGCGGGCGCCCTTGAACTCCGGCTTCGCCCACAGGCACAGCTGCCCGGTGGCGCAGGCCCCGAGCGCCGGCGGCCCGGCGGCCCGTCCCCGGGTCCGCCCGGAGGCCCGCGCCGGTGCCGGAGCGTCGGTCCGGGCCGAGGTCTGGCCCCGGGCCGAGGTCTGACCCCGGGGCTGGACCGGCGCCTGGACCGGTGTCTGGACCCTCGCCTGGGCCGGACCATGCGCTTGGGCCTGCGCCGGTGTACGGCCCGGGGCGTGGCCCGCCGCACGGGCGGATTCGGCGGTGCCGGGGATCAGCAGGGTGGCGGTGAGAACGACGGCCGAGGCGGCGGTGCGCCCGGAACAAGTGGTGCTCCACGTACGCATGACGGGTCAACTCCTGGTGGACGAACGGGCTCCGGACCGTTTCCGGAGCTCCGTCGACACCACGCTGACCTGCGCGGACGTCCCGGCGGAAGGGGCCGCGAGCGGGTCCACCCTGATAGGCGACAGCCCCGCCGGAACCGCCGGACGGGGCTGTGACGGCCTCGGAGTTGACGCCCAGGGCGCCCGCGGGCAGGGCGCCCTAGATGTGGGCCGCGCCCGCCCCCGCGGCGGCGTTCTCGCCGCGCTTCGTGAAGCCCGCCACGACCGCGGCGAGTACCGCGACCACGCCCGCGACGGTGAAGGCGGTGCTCATCCCTGACACGAACGTGTCCTGCGCGACCCTCGTGATGGTCCCCGCGAGCTGCTCCGCAGCGCCCGGCGGGATCGGGGCGATGCCGACCTGGATCCCCTTCTCCGCGAGGTCCGCCTGCTCCGGGGTGAGCGGCGGCAGCCCGGCCCCGGCCCAGTTGTCCTCGAAGACGCTGCCGACCTTGCTGGCCATGACCGCGCCGAGCACGGCGGTGCCCAGGCTGCCGCCGACCTGCATGGCGGCCTGCTGGAGTCCGCCGGCCACGCCCGAGAGCTCCAGCGGGGCGTTGCCGACGATGACCTCGGTGGCTCCGACCATGACGGGCGCGAGCCCGAGGCCCATCAGGGCGAACCAGAACGACATGGTGAGGGTGGAGGTGTCCGGGGTCAGCCGGGCCATCCCGAAGCAGGCGGCGGCGGTGGCGACCATGCCCGCGACGAGCGGCAGCCGCGGGCCGACCTTGGTGATGGCGAGGCCGGCCAGCGGCGATCCGACGATCATCATGCCGGTAAGCGGCAGCAGGTGCAGGCCGCTGTCGACGGGGCTCATGCCGTGGACGTTCTGCAGGTAGAAGGTGACGAAGAACAGCCCGCCCATGAAGGCGAAGGCCATCAGGACCATCAGGACCGTGCCCGCGGACAGCGGTAGCGAGCGGAACATCCCGAGCGGGATCAGCGGCTCGGAGACGATGGTCTCCCAGACGGCGAAGGCCACGAAGCACAGCGCGGACCCGCCGAGGAAGGCCAGGGTCTTCGTATCGCCCCAGCCCCATTCGGAGGCCTTGATCAGCGCCCAGATCAGCGAGAACATCCCGGCCGACAGCAGCAGGATGCCGAGCAGGTCGAAGGAGCGGGGGGCGTTCTCGGCCCGGTGGTCGACCAGGATGAACAGGCCGAAGGCGAGCGCGAGGATGCCGACGGGCACGTTGATGAAGAAGACGGACTGCCAGCTGACGTTCTCGACGAGCAGGCCGCCGACGATCGGCCCGGCGGCGGTCGAGGCGCCGATGACCATGCCCCAGATGCCGATGGCCATGTTGAGCTTCTCGGCCGGGAACGTCGCGCGCAGCAGGCCGAGCGCGGCGGGCATCAGCAGTGCTCCGAAGACGCCCTGCGCGACGCGGAAGCCGATGACGAACTCGACGCCGTCGGAGAGGCCGATGGCCGCCGAGGAGACGGCAAAGCCGGCGATGCCTATGAGGAAGGTCTGGCGGTGGCCGAAGCGGTCGCCGAGCTTGCCCGCGGTGATGAGGGAGACCGCGAGGGCGAGCAGGTAGCCGTTGGTGATCCACTGGACGTCGGCGAGCGAGGCGCCGAGGTCCTTTTGGATGGCCGGGTTCGCGACGGCGACGATCGTGCCGTCGAGGGTGACCATCATGACGCCGATCGCGACGGCGAAGAGGGTGAGCCACGGATGGCCCCGAAGGCCCGTACGGACCGGGGAGGGGCCCGGTTCCTTGGAGAGCGAGAGTGCGTCCCCGCCGTCGACGGTGGTCTGACTAGTCATGCGAACAGGCTAGTGACAGCGACTGACACTTCACAGACCACTTCGCGGGACAGTCACTGTCAGGTCGGTCACAGGTACCCTGACGGCCGTGATGACCGATCAGCGGCCCGCGCCCGCACCGGGCGCCGGCCTGCGCGAGCGCAAGAAGCGGCGCACGCGCGACGCGCTCCTGCGCGCCGCCCTCCTCCTCTTCATCGCGCAGGGGTACGAGGAGACGACCGTCGACGAGATCACCGACGCCGTTGAGGTCTCCCAGCGCACCTTCTTCCGGTACTTCGCCAACAAGGAAGAGGTCGCCTTCGCCGTCCAGGACCTGGTCGAATCGCACTTCGTCGCGGCGCTGCGCTCCCGCCCGCCCGCCGAGGGCCCCTTCGAGGCGATGCGCTCGGCCGTCCTGGACGCCTGGGACACCATCGACGAGGCCATCTCGGAACTGGTCCCCCTCGACCTGTACATGCGCAGCTACCGGCTGATCGAGTCCACCCCGGCCCTGCTCGCCGTGCACCTGCGCCGCTCCACCGAGCTGGAGGAACAGACCGCCCGGCTGATCGCCGAGCGCGAGGGCCTGGACGTGGACGCCGACGCACGGCCGCGGGTGGCCGTCGCCGCGTTCACGGGCGTGATGCGCGTCACCGGCCGGCTCTGGGGGCAGGGCGAGGACACCAGCGTGGCCGCGATCCGCCGGATGACCGAGGTCTACCTCGACCAGATCGGCCCGGCGCTGGCCGCCGACTGGCGCCGCCCCGCCTGAGCGGCGCCGTTCCGGTCCGGCCGGGCGAGGACCGCGTACGGGCAGGGTCGCCCGCGCGCGGAGGTCCCGTACGAAACCACAGGCGTCCCACGGTCGGCGGTGACTCCGGTCACCCGGCGCGCAACGACCGGTGGAGGTCTTTTAGGCTGGGCGCAGTGAACCTGCCCGGCCTCCACACCCACTCTCCCGACGCCCCCGCGCGCCCGGCCGCCCTGCGCGCCCTGCTCGCGCTGGCGGTGGTCTTCCTGATGCTCACGACCACGGGGTGGACCGCCGTCTACCGGCCCTCGGGCGAGGCGTCCCCGCGCGAGGCGGCCTTCGCCTCCTGGGCCGGATCGAGCTTCGCCGGCCGGGCCCTGCCCGCCGCCGCTGCGCCGGCGGCGACGGTGGCACGTTTCTTCGCGGCCCTCGACGGCGCCCAGCGCGCCCGGCTCGCCGAGGGCCACCCCCTGGTGGTCGGCAATCTCGACGGTGTGCCGCCCACCGTCCGCTACCGGGCCAACCGAATGGCCCTGCAGCAGGCCGCGCGGTCCGAGGAGGCCCGCGCGCACGACGTCACGCTGGCCCCGGCCGACCGGGTCACCGCCGCCCGGCGCGCCCACCGCTTCGAGTCCCTCGCCGAGCCCGGCCGGCAGATCCTCACCTTCGACCCCACCGGCGGCGCCCTCGTCGCCGAGGTCTTCGGCGACCTCGGCGAGGCCCGCCGGATCTCGGTGATCGTCCCCGGCGTCGACACCGACGCGCTCACCTTCGAGCGCACCGAGCGCCGCCTGACCGCCCCCGTCGGCATGGCGGAGTCCCTGTACGGGGCCGAGCGGGCGGCCGCCCCGGGCGGCCGGACCGCGGTCATCGCCTGGGCCGGCTACATCGCCCCGACCGGTGTCGGCATGGACGCGGCGACCGGGCGGCTCGCCGTGGACGGCGCGGTCAGGCTGCGCTCGCTGGCCTCCGGGCTGCCCGGGCGGGCGAGCGTGGCGCTGTTCTGCCACAGCTACGGGTCGGTGGTGTGCGGGCTGGCCGCGCACGAACTGCCGGACCGGGTCACGGACATCGTGGTGGCGGGCAGCCCCGGAATGCGTGCCGGTACCGCCGCCGAGCTGGACACCTCGGCGCGGGTGTGGGCGATGCGGGACTCCGGCGACTGGATCGCCGACGTACCGCACCTGGAGTTCGGGGGGCTCGGCCACGGCGCGGATCCGGTCTCCGCGGAGTTCGGTGCACGGGTCCTTTCGGCGGCCGGAGCCAAGAGCCACACCGGCTACTTCGAGCCAGGAACCGAATCTCTGGACAACTTCGCCAAAATCGGAACCGGTGCGTTCGGTTCCACGGTGTGCGCCACCCCGGACGACACGTGCCAACGCGGAACATCCCGGACGGACGGTCCCTGACCCACCCGGCCGACCCGAAATCGGACCTCACAGCGGGGGGACGCACGGGGGTGCGTCCCTTTACGATGTGCCACATGGGTGACGTACTGGCCGGAAACCATGCCATCTGGGAGTTCGACCACACCACGAACTCGGTGATCATCCGCTTCGCACGGGGGATGCGAACACCCAGGCTCTGGCAAGCCCTGGGAGAACGGCGGATCCCCCTCGAAGCGTTGTCCGGGGTGAGCCTGACCGTGGGACGGCGGGACACCGTGGTCCTGCACGCCCGGGCGCGGGACGGCGCGGACCCCCTGATGGAGGCCGCGGCGGGACAGCTGAGGGAAGCCTGCGATCCGTACCGGCTGGTGCTGCCGCGAGCCGGCGGCGACCGGGCGGCGGCCTTCGTAGAGGCCCTGCGCGAGCGGCTGGGGCCGCCCGGGCCGGCCGAACGCTTCCTGGTCTCCGTCCCGGAGCCGCCCACCGGCCTGAAGGCGTCCGACGCCCGGCTCTCCTTCGACGGCGGGGCCGTCACCTTCCGCTGGTCCCGGACCGGAGCCACGAGCACCAAGTGGAAGGCGGGCGACCAGCGGTATCCCGTGGCCGACCTGACCGGCGTCTCCTGGCACTCGCCGGAGCGCCCGGGGGGACACCTTCGGCTGTCGGTCCGCAACGCCGCGGGTGATCCCCGGGCGGACCACGATCTGGCCTCGGCCGTGTTCGGGGTGGGACACGGGAGCGTGCACGAGTCGCTGCCGTTCGCGGCGGCGGTGTTGGTGGGAGTGCGCGGGCGGATGCCGGTCGCTGCCGTTCCGGGGCCCCGGACGGCCGATCGGCTGCAGCATCTGAGTGAGCTGCACGGTGTCGGTCTGCTCACCGAGTCGGAGTACGCGGCGCTGCGGGACCGGCTCGCGGCCGGGGGGTGACGGGCCGCCCCTGCGGGGGCTACGCCTCCCGTGCCGCCGCGGTGGAGCTCATGTCCGGGTAGCGGTCGCCCGCCACCCGGTCGGCCAGGGGGTCCAGTAGGGCCAGTTCCTCTGCCGTCAGTGTGATGCGGGTCGCCGCCGTGTTCTCCGCGAGGCGGGAGGGCTTGCGGGTGCCCGGGATCGGGACGACCGTCAGGCCGTGCACCGCCGACCGCTGCTGGACCCACGCCAGCGCGATCTGCCCGGGCGTGGCCCCGCGTGCCGCAGCGATCGCCCGTACCGGCGCCAGCAGCGCCGCGTTCGCCTTCGCGTTGTCGCCCGTGAACCGGGGCTGGTGCCGGCGGAAGTCACCGGGCGTCAGCTCCGCCGACGCGTCCGCGAACGCCCCGGTCAGGAAGCCCCGCCCGAGCGGGGAGTACGCCGCGACGGCCACGCCCAGCTCCGCCGCGACGCCCACGGCGCTGAGCTCCACGTCCCGGCTGAACAGCGACCACTCCGACTGGAGCGCCGCGATCGGGTGCACCGCGTGCGCCTCGCGCAGCTCCGCGCCGGTGACCTCGCTGAGCCCCAGGTGACGCACCTTCCCCTCCCGCACCAGCTCCGCCATCGCGCCCACCGACTCGGCGAACGGCACGGCCGGATCGCGCCGGTGCATGTAGTACAGGTCGATCACCTCGGTGCCGAGCCTGCGCAGACTGCCCTCCACCGCCCGGCGGATGTAGGCGCGGTCGTTGCGGATCCCCCGGTACGCCGGGTCGTCCGTCCGCTCGATGGCGAACTTCGTGGCGAGGGTGATCCGGTCCCGGTGCGCGGCCGCGAACGGCGCGAGGAACTCCTCGTTGGCGCCCCGCCCGTAGGCGTCCGCGGTGTCGTAGAGGGTGACCCCGGCGGCCAGCGCCGCCTCCAGCGTCTGCCGGGCGGCCGCCTCGTCCGTGTCCCCGTAGAACTCGCTCATCCCCATGCAGCCGAGCCCCTGGACGCCCACCAGCGGGCCGCCCTCGCCCAGTTCGACCTTCTTGATCTGTTCGGTCTTCATGTCCGGTCCGCCTTTTCCGCGACGTCGGCGCACATCGCATACGTATCGATCTTGTAGTCCAGGACGGCGAGCGCGTCCGTCAGTTCCGCGATCCGCGTCCGTACCTCGTCCCGCGTCCGCTCCAGCAGTTCGCGCCGGTCGCCGGCGGTCTGCGGGCCCTCACGGACGAGTTCGGCGTACCGGACCATGTCCGCCACCGACATCCCCGTGGTGCGCAACTTGCCGACGAAGGCCAGCCAGTCGAGGTCCTTGTCGGTGAAGCGCCGCTGACCCGAGTGGGAGCGGTCCACGTGCGGCATCAGGCCGATCCGCTCGTACCAGCGCAAGGTGTGCTGGGTCAGTCCGGTCCGGGCCTCGACCTCGCTGATCGTGTACCGCCTCTGCGTCTGCACTTGCGTCTGCATCTGGGTCAGGCTCATGGCTCCACGCTAAATCCTTGGAGTGCACTCCAAGCAAGTACGCTCGCGGCATGGAGAGCTTGCAGAGTCTGCGCATCATCGAGAACTGGCCGGTCCCGACCGCCGCCGCGGCCGTCGTCCACGCCGACGGGACGGTGCTCGGCGCCCACGGCCCGGTGGACCACCGCTTCCCGCTGGCCTCCGTCACCAAGCCCCTCGCCGCCTACGCCGCCCTCGTCGCCTACGAGGAGGGCGCGATCGAGCTGGACGAGCCGGCCGGGCCCGAGGGCTCCACGGTGCGCCACCTGCTCGCCCACACCAGCGGCCTGGCCTTCGACGAGCACCGGGTGACGGCCCCGCCCGGACAGCGCCGGCTGTACTCGAACGCCGGTTTCGAGGTGCTCGGCGACCACATCGCGAAGGCCACCGGCATCCCCTTCGCCTCGTACCTGTACGAGGCGGTCTTCGAGCCGCTGGGCATGGCGTCGAGCAGCCTGGAGGGCTCTCCCGCCAAGGACGGCGTCTCCACCGTCTCCGACCTCCTGCGCTTCGCCGCCGAGCTCCAGCAGCCCCGGCTGCTGGACGTCCGTACCGTCGCCGAGGCCACCTCCGTGGTCCACCCCGGACTCAAGGGCGTCCTGCCCGGCTACGGCCACCAGTCCCCCAACGACTGGGGGCTCGGCCTGGAGATCCGTGACGGGAAGGCCCCGCACTGGACGGGCACCGGTTCCTCACCGCGCACCTTCGGGCACTTCGGGCAGGCCGGGACCTTCCTGTGGGTGGACCCGGACGCCGGCGCCGCCTGCGTGGCGCTGACGGACCGCGCCTTCGGGCCGTGGGCCGTGGAGGCCTGGCCCCCGTTCACCGACGCGGTGCTCGCCGAGCTCAGGACCCGCTGAGGCCCCCGGGCCAGCGCCTACTGGAACTCCCAGACCAGCACCTCGGCCGGCGACCCGGCGACCAGCTCGAGCTCCGGCTCGCCGGTGATCCGCGCCGAGTCGCCCGCGCTGAGCTCCTGCCCGTCCAGGCGCAGGTCTCCCCGTACGACGTGCAGGTACACCCGCCCGGCGGCCGGTACGGCGACCCGCTCGCCCGCGCCCGGACGCCGTACGTGCAGTACGGCGCCGGCCGCGGGCACCGCGTAGGGCGTACTCTCCGCGATCCCCCTGACCAGCGTGTACGAGGGCTTCCCGGCCGGATCGAGGGGCTCGAGCCACATCTGGACGAAGCGCAGCGGCCCGGGCGCGTCGTTGCGCTCCACGTGCCGCGTACCGGACGCGGCCCCGAGGTGCTGCAGGTCGCCGGGCCGCACCAGGGTGGTGGCGCCCGTGGCGTCCCGGTGGGTGAGCTCGCCCTCGGCCACCCACGTCACGATCTCGGTGTGGCTGTGGGGATGCTCGTCGAAACCGGCGCCGGGGGCGAGACTCTCCTCGTTGCACGCCAGGACCGGGCCGAACCGCAGGTTGTCCGGGTCGTAGTGCGAGCCGAAGGAGAAGGCGTGCCGGGTGGTGATCCCGGCGCCGGCACCGTCAGGGCCGCCGCCCTCGTACCGGTCGGAGCCTCGGCGTACATCAATCATGGGGGCCACGGTAGCCCCGGGGCGCGGCCCGGAGTGGGACCGGACGCCGCGCACCCGTCCCGATAAGGCAGTCTTGTCCCGTGCCCCAACCCGAACGTGAGCATTCACCCGCGGTCCACCCCACACATCCGGCTCCCCCCCATCCGCACTCGGCGACGCTGCGACGACTGGAGAAGTCCTCCGGCCGGCTAGCCGCCAACGCCATCGCGCGCATGGACGAGACGCTGTCGTGGTACCGGGCCATGCCGCCGGAGAACCGCTCCTGGATCGGCCTGGTCGCCCAGGCCGGTATCGCGGCGTTCACCGAGTGGTTCCGGCATCCGGAGACCCCGCAGGCGATCTCCACCGATGTCTTCGGGACGGCTCCGCGCGAGCTGACCCGGGCGATCACCCTGCGCCAGACCGTCGAGATGGTGCGCACCACGATCGAGGTCATGGAGACCGCGATCGACGAGGTCGCGGCGCCCGGCGACGAGTCGATCCTGCGCGAGGCACTGCTCGTGTACGCCCGGGAGATCGCCTTCGCGACCGCCCAGGTGTACGCCCAGGCCGCCGAGGCGCGGGGGGCGTGGGACGCCCGGCTGGAGTCCCTGGTGGTCAACGCGGTGCTGTCCGGAGAGGCGGACGAGGGCGCGCTGTCGCGGGCCGCGGCCCTCGGCTGGAACTCCCCCGAGTACGTGTGCGTCGTGCTGGGCACGGCTCCCGAGGGCGACAGCGAGCTGACGGTCGAGGCGATCCGGCGGGCGGCCCGCCACCACAAGCTTCAGGTGCTCACGGGTGTGCTGGGCGACCGGCTCGTGGTCATCGCGGGCGGCAGCGACAATCCGATGCAGGTGGCGAAGTCGCTCATCGGGCCGTTCGCCGCGGGTGCGGTGGTCGCCGGACCGGTGGTCCCGGACCTGTTGAACGCCACGAAATCGGCGCAGGCGGCCGCGGCCGGGCTCAAGGCCTGCACGGCGTGGCAGGACGCTCCGCGGCCGGTGCTCGCGGACGATCTCCTGCCCGAACGCGCGATCGCCTCGGACCCTGCGGCACGCGAGCAGTTGGTGGAGGAGATCTACAGACCGCTCGAAGAGGCCGGCTCTGCCCTTTTGGAGACGCTGAGTGTCTATCTGGAGCAGGCGAGCAGTCTCGAAGGCGCAGCTCGGATGTTGTTCGTACACCCGAACACCGTGCGCTACCGGCTCCGACGTGTGACAGACGTCACCGGCTGGTCGCCCTCCGATGTCCGTTCCGCGTTCACTCTGCGGATCGCCCTGATCCTCGGACGTCTGGCCGACAGCGATCCTCAGTCCTAAGCTTTTGTCGGACATCAACAATTACCCCGACGGTTCTTCGTCCCTGTCCCCACGGGCGGCGGGGGCCGAACACAAGAGAGAGTGTGAGGGTGCTCGTACTCGTCGCTCCCGGCCAAGGCGCACAGACGCCCGGCTTCCTGACTCCCTGGCTCGAACTGCCCGGCGCCGCTGACCGCGTCGCCGGCTGGTCGGACGCCATCGGGCTCGACCTTGCCCACTACGGCACGAAGGCCGACGCGGACGAAATCCGCGACACGGCCGTCGCACAGCCCCTGCTGGTGGCCGCTGGACTGCTCGCCGCTGCCGAGCTGACCGCGCTCCCCCAGGTCGGCCGCACCGCCTTCGGCGCCGTGGCGGGCCACAGCGTCGGCGAGATCACCGCCGCCGCGTACGCCGGCGTACTGTCCGACACGGACGCGCTGTCCCTCGTGCGTACCCGGGGTCTCGCCATGGCAGAGGCCGCGGCGACCACCGCGACGGGTATGGCCGCGATCCTCGGCGGGCAGCCGGACGTGGTCATCGCACACCTGGAGAAGCTGGGTCTGACCCCGGCGAACGTCAACGGCGCCGGCCAGATCGTCGCCGCGGGAACCCTGGAGCAGATCGCGGCCCTGGAGGCCGAGAAGCCCGAGGGATCCATGAAGGTCGTCGCCCTCAAGGTCGCGGGCGCCTTCCACACGCACCACATGGCTCCGGCGGTCGCCGGTCTGGAGAAGGCCGCGTCGGCCCTTTCCCCGGCCGACCCGGCGCTGAAGTACGTATCGAACAAGGACGGTCAGGTCGTGACCACGGGCGCCGATGTCGTCGCCCGGCTGGTGGGCCAGGTGGCCAACCCGGTCCGCTGGGACCTGTGCATGGAGACGTTCGCCGCACTGGGCGTCACCGGGATCGTCGAGCTGTCCCCCGGCGGCACCCTGACGGGTCTGGCCAAGCGCGCGCTGAAGGGCGTACCGAGCGTGGCCCTGAAGACCCCGGACGATCTCGAAAAGGCCGCGGCGCTCGTGTCCGAGCACGCGGTCTGAGAGAAGGAGCCCACTCAGCATGTCGAAGATCAAGCCTGCCAAGGGCTCCCCGTACGCCCGCATCCTCGGCGTCGGCGGCTACCGTCCGATCCGCGTGGTGCCGAACGAGGTCATCCTCGAAACCATCGACTCCTCCGACGAGTGGATCCGCTCCCGTTCCGGGATCGCGACGCGGCACTGGGCCTCACCCGAGGAGACCGTCGCCGCGATGTCGGTGGAGGCCTCGGGCAAGGCCCTGGCCGACGCCGGGATCGCTCCGGAGAAGATCGGCGCCGTGATCGTCTCGACGGTGTCGCACTTCAAGCAGACCCCGGCCGTGGCGACCGAGATCGCGCACCGCATCGGCGCGGGCAAGCCCGCCGCCTTCGACATCTCCGCCGGCTGCGCCGGGTTCGGCTACGGCCTCACCCTGGCCAAGGGGCTCGTCGTCGAGGGCTCGGCCGAATACGTTCTGGTCATCGGCGTGGAGCGGCTCTCGGACCTGACCGACCTGGAGGACCGCGCGACGGCCTTCCTGTTCGGTGACGGTGCGGGCGCCGTGGTCGTCGGACCCTCGGACGAGCCTGCCATCGGCCCCACCGTGTGGGGTTCGGAAGGCGACAAGTCGGAGACCATCAAGCAGACCGTGCCGTGGGACGAGTACCTCGGCAAGGACGGCGGCGACAAGTTCCCGGCCATTACGCAGGAGGGTCAGGCGGTCTTCCGCTGGGCCGTCTTCGAGATGGCCAAGGTGGCCCAGCAGGCGCTCGACGCAGCCGGGATCACCGCTGACGACCTGGACGTCTTCATCCCGCACCAGGCAAACATGCGGATCATCGACTCGATGGTGAAGACTCTGAAGCTGCCGGAGCACGTCACGGTCGCCCGTGACATCGAAACCACCGGCAACACCTCCGCCGCCTCGATCCCGCTCGCAATGGAGCGGCTCCTGGCGACCGGAGCGGCGAAGAGCGGCGACACCGCGCTCGTCATCGGCTTCGGGGCGGGACTCGTCTACGCCGCGACGGTCGTTACCCTCCCCTAGGGCCCGGGATCCACATCCCGGGCTCCGTTCGACACCCAGCTAGCTATAGAAGGAGCGCCAACATGGCCTTCACCCAGGAAGAAATCGTCGAAGGTCTCGCGGAGATCGTCAACGAGATCGCCGGCATCCCGAACGAGGACGTTCAGCTCGAGAAGTCCTTCACCGACGACCTGGACGTCGACTCGCTGTCCATGGTCGAGGTCGTCGTCGCCGCTGAAGAGCGCTTCGAGGTGAAGATCCCGGACGAGGACGTCAAGGGTCTCAAGACCGTCGGTGACGCGGCGAGCTACATCCTGAAGCACCAGGCCTGAGCCTGACGAGCGTTTGTCGCCACCCCGCGGTGGCGCCGTGACAATTCACCCCCTGAAACGTGGAGAAAGAATTCCTGTGAGCCCGACCAATCGCACCGTGGTCGTCACCGGTATCGGCGCAACCACTCCGCTGGGTGGCGACAGCGCTTCGACCTGGGAAGGTCTGCTTGCCGGCCGTTCCGGCGTAAAGCCTCTCGAAGGTGAGCGCTTCGCCGAACTCCCGGTCCGGATCGCCGCGACGGCCGCCGTGGACCCCAGTGAGGTCCTCCCCCGGCCGCTGGCCCGCAAGCTGGACCGCTCGGCCCAGTTCGCGATCATCGCCGCCCGTGAGGCGTGGGCCGACGCCGGTTACACCGCCCCGGCGGGCGAGGATGCCGCCATCGCGCCCGAGCGCCTGGGCACCGTCATCGCCTCCGGCATCGGCGGCGTGACCACCCTGCTCGACCAGTACGACGTACTGAAGGAAAAAGGCGTGCGCCGGGTCTCCCCGCACACCGTCCCCATGCTCATGCCCAACGGCCCGTCCGCCAACGTCGGCCTGGAGATCAACGCCCGTGCGGGCGTGCACACTCCGGTCAGCGCCTGCGCGTCGGGCGCCGAGGCCATCGGCTACGCCGTCGAGATGATCCGCACCGGCCGTGCCGACGTGGTCGTCGCCGGCGGCACCGAGGCGGCCATCCACCCGCTGCCGATCGCCGCGTTCGCCAACATGATGGCGATGTCCAAGAACAACGAGAACCCCGAGACGGCCTCCCGCCCGTACGACAAGGCCCGCGACGGCTTCGTCCTCGGCGAGGGCGCGGGCGTCGTGGTCCTGGAGTCCGCCGAGCACGCCGCCGCGCGCGGCGCCCGGGTCTACTGCGAGGTGCTGGGCCAGGGCCTGTCCGCGGACAGCCACCACATCGCGCAGCCGGAGCCCACCGGCCGCGGTGTCGCGGCCGCCGTGCAGAACCTGCTCGACAACACGGGTCTCGACCCGGCCGAGCTGGTCCACCTGAACGCGCACGCCACGTCCACCCCGCAGGGTGACACGGCCGAGCTGAAGGCCCTGCGCAAGGTGCTGGGCGACGACCTCGACCACATCGCGATCTCGGCGACGAAGTCGATGACCGGTCACCTCCTGGGTGGTGCCGGCGGTATCGAGAGCGTCGCCACGGTGCTGGCGCTGTACCACCGCCTCGCCCCGCCGACCATCAACCTCGACGACATCGATGACGACATCGACGCGGACATCGTGCGCGGCGAGCCCCGCAAGCTCCCGGCGGAGGGCCCGATCTCCGCGATCAACAACTCCTTCGGCTTCGGTGGCCACAACGTCACCCTGGCGTTCCGCAGCATCTGAGTTCCGCTCACGCAGAGGGCCCACCCGGAATCATCCGGGTGGGCCCTCTGCGTTCGGCCGTACTCAGACCACCTGGTGGAGCCAGCGGACCGGGGCGCCCTCGCCCGCGTAGCGGAAGGGCTCGAGCTCGTCGTCCCAGGGTTTGCCGAGCAGTTTGGCGATCTCCGCCTCCAGGTCCGTCTCACCGTGCGCGGACCGGGCGAGGGCGGCGCGCAGCCGGTCCTCGGGGATCAGGATGTCGCCGTGCATGCCGGTGACGGCGTGGAAGATGCCCAGCTGCGGGGTGGAGCTGTAGCGCTCGCCCTCGGCGGTCGGACAGGGGTCCGCGGTCACTTCGAAGCGGAGCAGGTGCCAGCCGCGCAGTGCGGAGGCGAGTTTCGAGGCGGTACCGGCCTCGGCCTGCCAGGAGAACTCGGCTCTCCAGGTGCCCGGGGAGGCGGGCTGACGGATCCAGTCGAGGTTCACCCGCACCCCGAGCACCCCCGCAACAGCCCATTCCACGTGCGGACAGAGCGCGCGCGGTGCGGAGTGCACGTACAGGACTCCACGTGTCGTCACCGGGACCTCCAGTGTGGGACGAGGTCGGGAATAAACTCCAGAAAACGGACAGTATGTGACGTGATGTAATGTAACGGAAATTATTTGACATTGCGTTGCGGGACTTGCGGCCGAAACGCCACGGGAAAAAGCTACCGTGCGCCGGGGGTCATGGTGTGACGTACGGTCGCTCCGAGGGCCGTAAAACACAGAGCATTCACTCAGCAGGACGCCCCCGAATGATGCGGGGCGACGAAGGAGGGACCTTCCGCATGCGCACCACCGCCCCACGCCGCCGCGCGCGTCGGACCTCCGCGGGTGCGGGTGCGGGTGCGGCGCTGGCCCTGCTGCTCTTCGCGGCGGGCGCGCTGACGGGGTGTTCGGCGGACGGGGCGAAGGCCGGGGGCGAACGCGGGGCGCAGGCGGCCGCGCGGTGGAACACCGCGCCGGCCTCGGTCGCCGCGGTGGGCGACTCCATCACGCGCGGTTTCGACGCCTGTTCGGTGCTGGCCGACTGTCCGGAGGCCTCCTGGTCCACCGGCGCCGACCCCGAGGTGCGCTCACTGGCGGCCCGGCTGCTCGGCGAGGCCGAAGCGCCCGCGCGCAGCTGGAACTACGCGGTGACCGGATCCCGGATGGCGAACCTGCCGGGGCAGCTGGCCCTGGCCGCCGAACACAAGCCCGGCCTGGTCACGGTGATGGTGGGCTCGAACGACGCCTGCCGGCCGTCGGCTTCGTCGATGACTCCGGTGGCCGCCTTCCGGTCCGGATTCGAGAAGGCGCTGGCCGACTTGAGGGCGGCCTCGCCCGCCTCGCAGGTGTACGTATCCAGCGTCCCGGACCTCCAGCGGCTGTGGGAACAGGGCAAGGACGACCCGATGGTGCGGCAGGTGTGGAAGCTGGGCATCTGTCAGTCGATGCTCGCCGATCCGACCTCGGCGGCCGCCGGTGCGACGGCCCGGCGGGAGAAGGTCCGGGCGCGCGTGGTCGAGTACAACGAGGCGCTGCGCGAGGTCTGTGCGAAGGACGAGCTGTGCCGGTACGACGGCGGCGCGGTGTTCCAGTACCCCTTCTCGGCGGAGCAGTTGAGCCGCTGGGACTGGTTCCATCCGGGCAAGGGCGGGCAGGCGCGGCTCGCGGAACTGGCGCACCGACAGGTGACCTCCGCCGAGCCTCCGCGTTGACGCCCTAGCTGGATTGGATCGGACCGGGGGCGGGTGTCAGGGCCCGCCCCCGGTCCAGCTTTTGCGATCACCACGGCTTTCAATCGACACAGCACGGGTGATTTCAGGCCATTACAGGTCGAGAGCCGCCGTAAGCCGGGTGTCGCCGTGCGAACGGCTCGCTCGGACCTCGTAGCTGCCGCCGATCCGCTGCCAGGAACGGGAGGGCTGGTCCCAGATCTCGAAAGCGCGCTCGGGCAGGACGATCTCCACGTCGACGCTCTCGCCGGGGCCGGCGGTCACGCTCGCGAAGCCGGCCAGCCAGCTCGCCGGACGCTCGACGCTGTCCGCTACGGGAGCCAGGTAGACCTGTACGGTCTCGCGGCCCGGCCGGGCGCCGGTGTTGGTGACGCGGACCGTCGCCAGGCCGGGGGCGACCTCCAGGGACTCGTAGGCCCAGTCCGTGTAGCCGAGGCCGTGTCCGAAGGGGAAGGCCGGGGCGATCCCGTGCTTCTCGTAGGCCCGGTAGCCGATGAAGAGCCCCTCGCGGTACTCCAGGCGCCCCTCGGTGGGTACGACCTCGGTGACCGGCGCGTCGGCGAACTCGGCGGGCCAGGTGGTGGGCAGCCGCCCGCCCGGCTCCGCCTCGCCGAGGAGTACGTCGGCCAGCGCGGCCCCGCCCTCCTGCCCGGGGAACCAGGTCAGCAGGACTGCGGCGACCTCCTCCCGCCACGGGAGCTCCACCGGGGAGCCCGCGTTGACGACGACCACGGTGTTCGGGTTGACGGCGGCGACGGCGCGCACCAGATCGTTCTGCCGGCCCGGGAGCGTGAGGTCCTTGCGGTCGAAGCCCTCGGACTCCACCCGCTCGGTGGTGGCGACGACCACGACGGCGGTGTCCGCGGCGCGCGCCGCCTCCACGGCCTCGGCGATGAGCTCGTCGGCGGAGCGCTGCGGGCCGAGGTGGAGGAAGGAGAACATGATCGCCTTGAGCGGCAGGGTCGTCATGTCGGGGACCTGGTAGGTCAGTGAGACCTCGACGGCCTCGCCCTCGGTGAGGGTGAGGCGGGCCCGCTCGTTGGGGGCGCCGAAGAAGGCCTCGAACGGGTCGGCCTCGCTGCCCATCGGCTGGACACCCTCCCAGCGGACCTCGCCGCCCAGCGCGAGGGTGAAGGCGCCGAGTCCGCGGGTGCCGAAGGCGTGCTCGCCGCTGTCGCGCGCCACGAACGTACCGGTGACCTCGATGCTCGCCATCGTCTCGTAGCCGACGCCCTCGGGCAGGTCGTCGCCGATCCACTGGACCTGGCCGGTGGGCAGCGATCCCGTCCCGATGACGGCTCCGGAGGCGTCCCGGCAGATCGCGCGGAGCTCGAAGCCCTTGTCGGCGGGGATCAGTTCGTCGCTGGGGTCGGCGCCGACCGCGAAGGTCAGGGAGCCTTCGGGAAGGGCCGCGGTCAGTCCGTCCAGCGGGGAGACGATCCGCTCGGGGAAGACGGTGGCGCTGCCGCCGCCGAGGACCCGGGCGTCGCGGGCGGCGGCGCCGATGAGGGCGACGGTGCGGCCGGGGGTGGTGTCGAGGGGCAGTGCGCGCTTCCCCTCGGACGCGGACTCCCCGGACGCGGACTCCCCGAACGCGGACTCCTCGATGGCGGACTCGTTGCGTACGAGGACGAAACCGCGGGCGGCCAGCTCGCGGGCCAGCGCCTGGCCGTCGATGGGAGCCGGGACCTCGCCGACCGCGGCGGGGGCGCCCTCCAGGATGCCGACCCGGGCGGCGAGGCGCAGGACGTTGCGGACGGCGTCGTCGACGGCGGACTCGGGGACCTCGCCGGCGCGGACGGCGTCGGCGAGCGGCGCTCCGTAGACGGTGACGGGACCGGGCATGGCCACGTCCATGCCGCCGAGGATGTCGCCGGCGGTGGAACGGGCGGCCATCCAGTCGGAGACGTTGTAGCCGTCGAAGCCCCATTCGCCGCGCAGGACCTCGTTGACGAGGTACCGGTGCTCGGTCATGGTCGTGCCGTTGACCTCGTTGTAGGCGGTCATGATGCCCCACGGGTGGGCGCCCGCGACGATGGCCTCGAAGGGCGCCAGGTAGAGCTCGCGCAGCGGGCGCGGGGCGATGACGCTGTTGACGGTGAACCGGTCGGTCTCGGCGTCGTTGCCGACGAAGTGCTTGACGGTGGTGCCGACACCGCCGTCCTGGACGCCGTTCACGTAGCCGCTGCCGATCGCGCCGGTGAGGTAGGGGTCCTCGGAGTAGCACTCGAAGTGCCGGCCGCCGAGCGGGGAGCGGTGCAGGTTGACGGTGGGTGCGAGGAGGACGTGGACGCCCTTGCGGCGGGCCTCCTGGGCGAGGAGGCGGCCGGCCCGGCGGGCGAGCTCGGGGTCCCACGCGGCGGCGAGCGCGGTCGGGGAGGGCAGGGCGATCGACGGGTCGTCGGCGGTCCAGCGCACTCCGCGCACACCGATGGGGCCGTCGGACATGACCAGGGACTTCAGCCCGATCTCGGGGACGGCGGGCAGGGACCACATGTCCTGGCCGGCCAGGAGCCGGGCCTTGGTGTCGAGGTCCAGCTTGCCCAGGGCCGTCTCTACGGCGTCGTTGCGGACCTGATCGGCATCGGTCACGGCCATGCCTCCTCGTTGGGTGCGGGTACGCGGTGCGGTGCGTGACCCCATGGTGGACCCGTTGCCTGTAGAGCGGTAGGGTTTGTGATCCGTTCGTGACATTTCAATGCCGTACGGTCCTGCTTGCAGGTGCGGAACGGAAGGGGCGGGGCGATGGTCAGGACGAGAAGTGAGGAACGGCGCGTGGAGATCGTCCGCGCGGCCCTCAAGGTGATCGCCGAGCGCGGCTACCGGGGCGCCGCCCTGAGCACGGTCGCGGAGCGCGTGGGCCTGACCCAGCAGGGACTGCTGCACTACTTCCCGACCAAGGAGGCGCTGCTGGTCGCGGTCCTGGAGGAGCGCGACCGCTGGGACACCGGCGGCGGCGCCCGGGCGATGGCCGACGCCTGGCGTCCGGACCTGCTGGCCTCCCTGGTGGAGTACAACGCCATGCGCCCGGGCATCGTCCAGACCTTCTCGGCGCTGCTCGGCGAGAGCGTCACCGACGGCCACCCGGCTCGGGAGTTCTTCGCCGAGCGGTACGCGCAGGTGCGCGGCTCGATGGCGGAGGTCCTGCGCGCCGAGTTCGGAGACCGGCTCCCCTCGGGCCTCACCCCCGAGCAGGCGGCCCCGCTGCTGGCCGCCGTGATGGACGGCCTCCAGTACCAGTGGCTGCTCGCCCCGGAATCCGTGGACATGCCCGGCGCCTTCCGTACCTTCCTCGACCTGATCCAGGGGGCCCGGGGCCCGGGCCTGACCGCCTGACCGCCCGAGGCCGGGTCCGGATACCTGTTGCGGACGGCCTGTTGCGGACGGCCTGGTCCGGGCGGCCGGCGGGCTGGCAGGCTGAACCTCGTGAAGATCGCCGCCGCGCAGTTGAGCTGCGCCCCCGCCGACGTGTCCGCCAATGCCGTACGGGCGGCCGCCCTCGCCGTGCGGGCCCGGGAGGAGGGCGCCGGGCTGGTGGTGTTCCCGGAGCTCGTGCTGACCGGCTACGAGCTGTCCGCGATAGCCGCCGACCCCGGACTCTGGCTGGCCGACGCCGAGGATCCCCGGCTGGACCCCGTCCGCTCCACCGGGATCGCCACCGCCGTCAACGTCGCGCTGCGCGCGGACGGCCCCCGGCCCGTCATCGCGACCCTGGTCCACGACGCGGACGGCGCACACGTGACCACGTACGCCAAGCAGCACCTCTACCGGCACGAGCAGGAGGTCTTCGCGGCGGGGACGGCACCCGGCCGCTTCGAACTCGGCGGGATCCGCTTCTCGCTGGGGATCTGCTACGACAACCACTTCGCGGACGTGCCCGGCACGGGCGCCGCGGCCGGCTGCCGGGTCCACCTGGCGAGCTCCCTCTACGGCACGGGTGACGGCGTCGGCGAGCGGGCGGCGATCCACCCGGGGACCGCCCGGGACCACGGGATGTACGTGGTCCTCGCCAACCACGTCGGACCCGCCGGGCCGTGGACCGGATGCGGGGGCGCGGCCGTATGGGCTCCGGGCGGGACCCTGCTGGCCGAGGCCGACGCACACACGCCGTCGGTCGCCGTGGCGGAGGTGGCGGCGGAGGCCATGGGCGAGGCGCCGGCGGACAACCCTGCGCGGAACCGGGCCTGACGGGACGTCCGGGCACACGTCCGTCAGGCCCGGGCCGGCGGACTCGGCGTCGCGGCTCAGGAGCACAGGAAGTGCCCGGCTACGGCTACGGCTACGGCTACGGCTACGGAACCCGTACGGAAACAGAGCCCTGATCGGCCGTGAAAGGGCTCGCGGCGGCCCTGGGCGGGGCCCGTGGCCGCCCCGCTCCCCCACCCGCCGGGGGCGGGGACCGGCCGGTCCGGACAGGCCGCCAGAAGGCCCGGAAACCACCCTCAACACCCGCCCTGACCTGGGCTTTTCCTCTGTTCGGAGATAAAATCGGGGACAGCCGAAAGGGGTTCGGATGGACCGGAACATACGCAGTGTCGACGACGTACTCGCCCTCATGGACAGCCTTTTCGCACCGGAGGCCGACCGCTGGACGACCGGCGGCTCCTCCTGGTGGGACGGCTTCTACGCGGACCGCGACCGACCGGTCCCGTTCTTCACGGCGAAGCCCGACGAGAACCTCGTCTCCTGCCTGGACCGCGGTCTGATCCCCGAGGGAGGCCGCGCCCTCGACCTGGGCTGCGGTCCCGGCCGCAACGCCCTGCACCTCGCCTCGCGGGGCTTCGAGGTGGACGCCGTCGACCTCTCCCCGACGGCCCTGGCCTGGGCCGAGGAGCGCGCCCGGGCCGCGGGGGCCCGGGTCCGCTTCCACCACGGGGACGCCTTCGGCGCGGCCGGCGCCGAGCTCGTGGGCCCGTACGACCTGATCTACGACTCGGGCTGCTTCCACCACCTGCCGCCGCACCGCAGGGTCAGCTACCTGGCCCTGCTGGAGCGGCTCCTGGCGCCCGGCGGCCGCTTCGCCCTCACCTGCTTCGCCTCGGGCGCGATGGGCTCCGAGCTGCCCGATGCGGACTTCTACGGCCGGGCCCGCCTCGAAGGCGGTCTCGCCTACACCCCGGAGTCACTGCGGTGGGTCTTCGCCGGCCTCACCGAGGTCGAGCTGCGCCGGATGAACGACGAGCCCGCGTCCTCCGGTTCCTTCGGCGAGGAGTTTCTCTGGACGGCGCTGTTCCGCCGCCCGGAGTGCCGTACCCGCCCGGAGTGACGTACTGCGGGGACGTCCGCAGCGCCTTCAGCCGGGGCGCCCCGGCCCCTCGGGGAGCAGGTGCTTGCCGCCCCACGCGCCGAGGGGGGCCAGGGCCTCGTTCAGGTCCTGGCCCAGCGTGGTCAGCGAGTACTCGACGCGCGGCGGGACCTCGTCGTAGACCTCGCGGTGGACGATGCCGTCCGTTTCCAGCTCGCGCAGTTGGGCCGCGAGCACCTTCTCCGAGACCCCCGGGACCAGTCGTCGCAGTTCGCCGAAGCGGCGCGGGCGCTGCTCCAGCTCCCACAGGACCGAGACCTTCCATTTGCCGTCGATCACGGACATCGCCGCGGCGATCCCGCAGTGATCCGCGCCCGGCCGCCCTGTCACCGCCATCGCACACCCCTCCCCACCTGTTCGCTCACCTCGGGGTAACCACCCACTCCGAAGTGCGTACTTGAGCACGTGTCAGCCTGCCACCAGGCTAAACGGCATGACCGACACCAGCACGAAGACCCCGCTCACCCTCCTCGGACTCGGCTCGATGGGCACCGCCCTCGCCCGCACCTGGCTCGCCGCGGGCCACCCCCTCACCGTCTGGAACCGCACTCCCGCCAAGGCCTATGCCCTCGTGGCCGAAGGCGCCGTCGTCGCCGCGAGCCCTGCCGAGGCAGTGGCCGCGAACGGCCTGGTCGTGCTCTGCCTGCTGGACGACTCCAGCGTGGACTCGGCCCTGGCGGGCCTGGACCTCACCGGCAAGGACCTGGTCGACCTGACCACCGGCACCCCCGCCGACGGCCGCGCCCGGGCCACGTGGGCCGAGGAGCGCGGAGCCCGCTTCCTGGACGGCGGGATCATGGCCACCCCCTCGATGATCGGCGTCCCGGAGGCCGGGGGGTACGTCTTCTACAGTGGCTCCGCCGCCCTTTTCGAGGCGCACCGCAGCACTCTGGGGGTCCCGGCGGCCGTTCGTTTCGTCGGGACGGACCCCGGGCACGCGGCCCTGCACGACGTCGCCCTGCTGAGCGCGATGACCGGACTCTTCGCCGGGATCTCACACGCCTACGCACTGATCGAGGGCGAGGACATCTCCCCGAAGGACCTGGCTCCGCTGCTGGCCGAGTGGCTGGGGGCGATGGGCTTCTTCGCGGGCGCCGCCGCCGACCGGCTGGTCTCGGGGGACTTCACCACGGGCGTCGAGTCCAACCTGGCCATGCAGGTCACGGCGAGCGCCACCCTGCTGCGGACGGCCGCGGAGCAGGGGGTCAGCACGGAGCTGATCAGCCCGTACCTGGACCTGATGCGGGAGCGGCTGACGGCCGACCCGGCGTCCCACGGAGGCGAGGACACCGCCGGGGCGATCACCCTGCTGAAGCGCTGAACCGGGTGGGTCCGAGCCCCGCGGAGTCGAGCCCTCCTAGTACGTGGGCGGTGGGCCGAAACTGCCGGCCGGGGCCTTGCCCGAGCTCCCGGCGCCGCCTTCGCCCCGGCCGCCATGTCCGGGCCGGCCGGTCCTCGGCTCCCCCGGCTCCTGCCCCGGTTCCCGCCCCTGCTCCTGCTCCGTGTCCTCGCCCACCAGGTCCCGGACCATGAGCGTCGCCCCGGCCACCGCGCCCGGCATCAGGAACACGGCGACGAACGGCACCAGGAAGGCCAGCACGAGCGGTACCCCGAAGCCGAGGGCCAGCATCCGCCGGCCTCGCAGCAGCGCGAGCTGCTCGGTGAGCTGCACCCGGCGGCGCATCAGGGCGACGGAGGTGAGCTCCTGGGCGATGAAGAAGCCGGAGACGCAGAAGCCGACGACCGGGACCACGGTCTGCCCGATGACCGGGACGAAGCCGAGCCCGAAGAGCAGGATCCCGAAGAGCAGGACCCGGCCGAGGATCCGCAGGCTGTCCCGGGCGGAGATCCACAGCTCCTGCGGGAGCGTGAGCCCCGACTCCGGGACTTCGCCGCCCTCGGTGCGGTCGACCTGCTCCGAGAGGGACTCGTAGAAGGGCTGGCCCACGAGCAGCGTCACGGCGGTGAAGGTGATCACCGCGAGGAAGAGTCCGAGGCAGAAGACCAGGGCGGTCAGGAAGCCCCGGAAGAGCCCGAGCCACGGGGAGGACCAGCCGTCGGCGAAGGGGGTCGCCCAGGCGGTCAGGTCGTCGGCGCCGAAGCCGAGGCCGATGAGCGCGCCGGCGTACAGCACCAGGGAGACGAGCCCGGGCAGCAGCCCGAACCCCAGCCACCGTCCGTGCCGCAGTACCCATCGCTGTCCGGCCAGCAGATAGCCGAATCCCCCCGCAAGATCACGCATGGTTCCAGTTTAGGCGGGGCTCCCGGGCCCGGGACGCCGGGCATGACGAAGGCCGCACCCCGGTGCCGGGGTGCGGCCTTCGACGGACCGGACGAACCAGTCGAGCGGGGTCCGGATCAGACCGCGAGCTCGACGGTGATGTTGCCGCGGGTCGCCTTGGAGTACGGGCAGACCTGGTGGGCCTTCTCGATGAGGTCCTTGGCGGTGGCGACGTCCACGTTCGGGATGGAGGCCGAGATCTTGACGATGATGCCGAAGCCGTCGTCGTTCTTGCCGATGCCGACCTCGGCGGTGACGATGGAGCCGGAGATGTCGGCGTTCTCGTTGCGGGCGACGACACCGAGCGCACCCTGGAAGCAGGCGCTGTAGCCGGCGGCGAACAGCTGCTCGGGGTTGGTGCCCTCGCCGCTGCCACCGAGCTCCTTCGGCGGGTTCACGACGACGTCGAGGCGACCGTCGTTGGTGGCGACGCGACCGTCACGGCCGTTCTCGGCGGTGGCAACAGCGGTGTACGCGACGTCGGACTGCTGGATGGACATGTAAGGAAATCCTCCTGGTAAATCGCCGGGACTCGCGCCCACGCGCCCCGGCGGTGTAGCAGTGAGCCTAACCGGTGAAAGAAACGATCATCTTTCCGGTGTTCTCGCCGCGGAGCATTCCGAGGAAGGCGTCGGTGGCGTTCTCCACTCCCCGCACGACCGTCTCGTCGGCGACGAGCTGCCCGGAGCGCAGCCAGCCGGCCACGTCCTGGACGAACTGCGGCTGGAGTCCCGCGTGGTCGCCGACCAGCACGCCCTGCAGGCGCAGCCGCTTGCCGATGACGAGGGCCAGGTTGCGCGGGCCGGGCACGGGCTCGGTGGCGTTGTACTGGGCGATCGCCCCGCACAGGGTGGCCCGGCCGTGGACGTTCAGGGAGGAGATGGCCGCCTCGAGGTGGTCCCCGCCGACGTTGTCGAAGTAGACGTCGATGCCCTCGGGCGCGGCCTCCTTCAGCTGCTGGCCGACGGGGCCGTTCTTGTAGTTGAAGGCGGTGTCGAAACCGTACTTCTCCGTGAGGAGAGTCACCTTCTCGTCGGAGCCGGCGGAGCCGATCACCCGGGAGGCGCCCTTGATCTTCGCGAACTGGCCGACGAGGCTGCCGACCGCGCCGGCGGCGCCGGAGACGAAGACGGAGTCGCCCTCCTTGAAGGAGGCGACCTCGAAGAGCCCGGCGTAGGCGGTCAGGCCCGGCATGCCGAGGACGCCGAGGTAGGCGGAGAGGGGGGCGAGCGAGGCGTCCACCGGGGTGGCGTGCTTGGCGTCCAGCTCCGCGTACTCGCGCCAGCCCAGGCCGTGCAGCACGTGGTCGCCGACCGCGAAGCGCTCGTCGGCCGAGGCCACGACCTCGCCGACCGCACCGCCGTCCATGGGCTTGTCGAGCTGGAAGGGCGGGATGTAGGACTTCACGTCGTTCATCCGGCCGCGCATGTAGGGGTCCACGGACATGTGGAGGTTGCGCACCAGAATCCGGCCGGCGGCGGGCTCGGCGTTCACGGGGACCTCGCGCAGGGCGAAGTCCTCGGCGACGGGCCAGCCCTGCGGGCGGCGGACGAGGTGCCACTCACGGCTGACGGCGGGGATCTTGGACATGCGTCACTCCTGGATGGGTGGGAGAAGTGCAAAATGCTTCAGGACGTGAAACAACCATGCGCCTGGATATTTCATGTTGTCAAGTAAATGGGTACCCTGGATCCATGCCCAGTCGTCGCGCAGATCCTCTGACCCTCGAAGTCGTCGAGCTCATCGGCGACGTCGTGGCCCGCTACCACCAGGAGTACGAGCACGCGGCCTCCAGCCACCAGCTCACCGGCGCCCAGGCCCGGGTACTGAACCTGCTCTCCCTGGAGCCGATGCCGATGCGCAAGATCGCGCTGAAGCTCCGGTGCGAGCCCTCGAACGTCACCGGCATCGTGGACCGGCTGGAGACCCGTGGGCTGGTCGAGCGCCGCCCCGACCCGGCCGACCGCCGGGTGAAGCTGGCCGCGCCCACCGAGGACGGCCTGCAGACCGCCGAGCGGCTGCGCGAGTCGCTGGACTTCGCCCGGGAACCGCTGGCCGGTCTCTCCACGGCCGAGCGCGCGGTCCTACGGGACCTGCTCAGGCGGATGCTGGGCTGAGCTCCCCGCTCACCAGCACAGCCAGTCCCACAACGAGCATTCCGGGGTGGGCTCCGGGCTCGGGGTCGGGGCCGGCTTGGGTGTCGGATTCGGCTTGGGCCCCTTCGAGGTCGGGGTCCCGCCGGGAGTCGCGGCGCCTCGGGACGTCGGCGCGACCGGAGGCACGGGCAAGGGAAGCACGCCACCCCCCACCCCGGCGGCGCTCCGCGACGGCCCTGCCGCTCCGGAGCTCGGGGCCGACGGCCCGGCGGCGGAGGCCCCGGCCCCCCCGGCGGCGGAGCCGGCCCCACCCTGCTTCGTACCCCCGGCCGAGGCCTTCGCGGAGCGGGCGGCCGGCCCCTTCGCCGAAGCCTTCCCCGACGGCGCGGCCGGAGCCCCCGTCAGGCCGGGAAGCGGATCCGGCTCCCTGGGACCCGCGTCGTCGGTCAGCTCTACCGTCGCCGCCCGGTCGGCGCGTTCCCCGTCGGTCGCCAGCCGGGCCAGGCCCAGGGAGGCTCCGGCGGCGAGCAGCAGCCCGAGCCCGGCCGTGAGCGCGGTCCGGCGGCGGCGCCGGTGCACGGCGCGGCGGCGGCCGGCGGCGCGGCCCTGCCCCCGGTCCCCGGACAGCACGACGAGGGAGTCGGCGTACACGTCGGCGAGCACGGTCGGATCGCTCCCGAAGGCAGCGGCGGCGGGCGCGGCGGGCGCGGCGGATATCAGGTACTCGGCCGGGGTGCCGCATCCGGCGCACGCCAGCGCGCCGTTGAGGTACCTGCGGCAGGCGATGCAGTAGTCCATGGCGACCCGCAGGCTACGCGCTCGCGTGCAACGGCCGGATACCGGGATCGTGAGGATCTTGTGTGGAAGGGTGGAGTCCATGACAAGGACCCCGGGCACACCGCCGCTCACCCCGGGCCCTCTCGGCCCGGCCGGCTTCCAACTGGTGCTGCTGCGCCGGATGGCGGACTTCCAGCCGGGGCTCGCCGAGGAGGCCCGTCGGCAGCTCGGCGCCACCCTCGCGGAGCAGCGGGAGGCCAACAAGCGCTGGCAGGCCATGGTCAGATCCCCCGCGCGCTCCCGGGGCGCCCTGGCCCGCTACCGCTCGGTGCTCGGCCCGCCGGAGGCCGTCTCCTCCCGCGCGATCGGCGATCTGAGCTGCGAGGCCCTGCTGTGGCCCGTGCCGCTCTGGCCCGGCCTGCGTTTCGAGGTGCTCGCCGCGCCGGACGGGTCCGTCTGGAACGAGTGGCTGGTCCGGGCCCCGGGCGCGCCCGGTCCCTTACTGGAGTCGCCGCAGGATCTGCGGCCCTGGTCGGCGACGGTCGACGAGGTGGCGCGGGCCTTCGCCCCGGTCCGGCCGATGGAGGGCACCGCGCCGACGCGGTGGCGGCTGGCGTTCACCGCGTCGGGGCGGGCCTGCGTCGCGGAGTTCACGTACGGCCTGCTCCAGGAGGTCACCGTCTCCGCAGAGGCGGACCCGGGCGCGCCTTTGGGAGCCCGACCCGATCAGGCCTGATCGGGGCCGGACCGGGCTGACCCCGGTCGGCCCCGGCCGGACCGGGCCGTATCGGGCCGGACCCAGCCGGGTGAGGCCTGATCAGGACCGCAGGAAGGCCCGTACGCCCGCCGAGGTGGGGTCGTCCCCGAGCAGGTCGTTGTGCTTGAGGCAGCCGACGGGGGTGTTGGCGGCCCCGGCGAGCGGGACGCTGTCGTCGGGGTTGATGACCTCGTCGCAGTTGGACCAGAAGGTGGCGTACCGCACCGTGCCGGGGGTCTCGTCGCCGGAGTTCAGGTTCTTCACCACGTAGGAGCCGGGGGTCATGTCTCGGCAGCCCTGGTCCCACAGGGCGCAGGCCCAGGCGGTGGAGGTGCCGTGGTTGGGGCCGGCGAGGGAGACCCAGCGGTCGACGTAGGCGCCGCCGCCGCCGAACTTCACGTACCAGCGGCTGACGAGCGAGCCGAAGGAGTGGGCCACGAGGTCCACGCGGGCGGCGCCGGTCTGCCGGCGGACCTCGTCCACGTAGCCGGCGAGCCGTCCGGCGAGGACCTCGTTGACCGACTGGTGGGTGTCGTAGCCGAAGGAGAAGAGCTCGGAGTCGGCGTATCCGTCGGCGCGCAGGTCCTCGCGCAGGGAGCCCCAGACGCCGGGGTCGGCGTTGTAGCCGTGTACGAAGACCACCGGATTGCGCGCGGCGGCCTGGCCGGAGGCCTGGGCCTGGACCGGACCGGAGGTCACGCCGGAAGGCGCGCCGGAAGGCGGGCCCGAGGCCTGGGCCGGGAGTGCGGGCGCCACGAGCAGGGCCAGGCAGAGCGTCAGCATCGCGAGCATTCGCTGGCGGACCGTCAGCATCGAGTCCCCTTTACCTTGTTACGCACGAGTAGCAGGATCGGTGCGGGCATGGTCGCGCCTGGCGTCGCAGAATTCCACCCCCGTGCAGCACTCACTGGCACCCCTCGTGACCCTCCCGTATCCCACGGGACCCCCCACCCGGAGCATCAAATCGGGCAATATGGTCAATTCACCCGAGAAGATATGGAGTGTGGCCGGCATCCGCCGGTCTTCTTGCGTCAGCGCTCTCGGGAGGATCTGCCGTGACCGTCAGTCTTGAGCAGTTGCGCCGCTGCCACGTGGCCGTCGACCTCGGAGCGGCCAGGACCCGCGTGTACGTCAAAGGCCTCGGCCTGGTCGTGGACGAGCCCAGCGTCGCCGCCGTGAACACGCGGACCGGCGCACTCATCGCCGTCGGCACCTTCGCCGAGCGGATGACCGGCCGCACGCCCGACTACATCCGGGTCGTACGCCCCGTCTCCGGCGGCACCGTCGTGGACATCGAGATGGCCCAGCGCATGCTGCGCCACCTCCTCGGCGAAAAGCTGCGGCGCGCCCTGCGCCGCAAGCCCCGGCTGCGGGCCGCCGCCTGCACCCCGCACGACGCCGACCCGCTCGCCCAGCGCGCGGCGGTGGAGACGATGGTCGGACTCGGCGCCCGGCGCGTCGAACTCGTCGACACCCTGATCGCGGCGGCCGTCGGCTGCGGACTGCCCGTGGAACAGCCGACCGCGACGATGATCATGGTGTGCGGGGCCGCCGCCACCCAGGTCGCCGTCCTCTCCCTCGGCTCGATCGTCACCGCCCAGCGGATCCCGGTAGGCGGTGAGGCCATCGACCACGCCATCGTCCAGCACCTGCGCCACGCCCACGAGCTGATGCTGCCCAGCCAGGCCGTCCGCCCGCTCCAACTGGCCCTGCACGGCAACGGCATCACCGCCGAAGGCCCGGCCTCCACCCTCATCCACGGCCGCGACGTGGCCACCGGACTCGCCCGCTCCGTCCACGTGGACACCGCGGCCGTCCGGGACGCCATCCACACCCCGTTGACCGCCGTACTCGACGGCATCGGCAAGGTGCTGCGCGACTGCCCGCCGGACCTGGTGGCCGACCTGACCGACCGAGGGATCATGATGGTGGGCGGCAGCGCCCTGCTGCCGGGCCTGGACCAGATGCTCCGCGACGCCACCGGAATGCCCGTGGCCATCGCGGAACGACCCGACGTCTGCGCGGTACTGGGCCTCGGCATGATGCTCGAAGGGAAGATCGCCCCCATGGTTCTGAACCCCCTGGCCGAATGACCCACGACGAGTCCTCCCCGGTATCCCCCGGGGACCGGGAAGGCATCGCCGCCCGCCAGGTCGCGAGCCTGCCCGTCCTCCTGGAGGCAGTCCTCAACGTCGGTTCCGACCTCGAACTGCGGAGCACCCTCCAGCACATCGTGGACTCGGCGACCGAGCTGTGCACGGCGCGGTACGGAGCGCTCGGGGTCGTCGACCCCGAGCGCGTCCGGCTGACCGGGCTGTTCACCTGCGGCATGACCGAGGCCGAGAAGGCCGCGATCGGCCGGATGCCGGACGGGCATTCCGGCCTGTTCGGCGCCCTCATCACCGACCCGCGCCCGCTCGTGCTGGAGGACCTGACACAGGACCCCCGGGTGGTGGGCTTCCCGCCGGGACACCCCCCGATGACGGGTTTCCTCGGCGTCCCGATCCGGGTCCACACGGAGATCTTCGGGAACCTCTACCTCACCGACAAACAGGGCGGCGGCCCGTTCACGGACGACGACCTCGCACTGCTGCGCGTCCTGGCCTCGCAGGCGGGAATAGCAATCGGCAACGCCCGGCTGTACGAGACCGCGCGCCGTCGGGAGCGCTGGATCGAGGGCGCCGCCGCCGTGACCACCGCCCTGCTGGCGGGCCGGCCCGCGGCGGACGCGCTGATGTGCGTGGCCGAACGGGCCAGGCTGCTCGCCGACGCGGCTGCCGGGATCGTCCTCCAGCCGACCCCCGAAGGCGGCATGGAGATCGTGGCCGCCTCCACGCACGGGGACCCCGGAGACCTGCTGGGCACGGCCATCGCTCCGGGCTCGGCCGTCCTGGAACAACTCCTGGGCGGTGAGCCGGTCTTCATAGAGGACTCCGCGACGGACCCCCGCATGACCACGCACGTACGGGTGCGCTTCGGCCCCAGCATGATGCTGCCCCTCCAGAGCGGCGGCCAGCTGATCGGCACGCTCGCCCTGCCGCGCGTCCGCGGCGGCCCCCCGTACGACGCGGTCGACCGGCTGCTGGCCTCGCAGTTCGCCTCCCAGGCGGCGCTGGCCCTCGTCCTGGCGGACGCCCAGCACGACCGCGAGCAACTGGCCGTCTACGAGGACCGCGACCGTATCGCCCGCGACCTCCACGACCTCGTCGTCCAGCGGCTGTTCGCGACGGAGATGATGCTGGAGAGCACCCGGCGCCGCTCCTCCAAGGCACCCACCGGGGACACCATCGGCGAGGAACTGAGCCGGGCCGTGGACGAGCTCGACTCCACCATCCAGGAGGTCCGCACGGCCATCTTCGCCCTCCAGCAGCCGCCGACGGACGCCCCGACCACCTTCCGGGGCCGGGTCCTGCGGGAGACCGGCGGGGCGGCGGTCCTGCTGGGCTTCCAGCCGTCGGTCCACTTCGCGGGCACGGTGGACGCACTGCTCCCGGATCCGGTGGCGGGCGACCTGCTCGCGGCCCTGCGCGGCGCACTGGCCGCCGCGCACCGCCGCTCGGAAGTCACCTCCATCGAAGTTGAAGTCGACGCGATCCCCACCCGAGTCCGCCTCACCGTCTCCGACGACGGCCGCACGGACTCAGCCACCCGAGGCACCACCCTGACCTGGGAAGCCCCCCTGTAACCCCCGTCGGCCGGGCTGCGGATCCGCCTCAACTCCCCCAGCCCCCGCGGGGAGGCCCCAGGCGGGGCTGGGGGGATCGCCTCAAACGCCGGCGGGGCTGGATTGGGCCGGCGCCGGCCCGTACGCGCGCGCCGTGGCGAGCGGGTGTGCCGCACAAACGTGCATGGTCAGGCCCCAGTGCTGCCGCAGACGACCACACAGGTTGCTGCGGCAGTTCGAAAGCCAAGCGTGCGTGGTCCCGCGGCATACCCAGCCCCGCCAGGGGTGTATGTCCCAGCGGTGGCTGAGGGAGTTCGAGGCGCGGGGTCCGGGGCGGAGCCCGAGGGCCCTCCCAGCCCGTCCGGCGTTTGAGGACCGGGCCAGGGCCGGCCATGGGAACGGTGGAAGGGCGGGGAGGGGACACCACCCCCACGCGGAGCCCAAACGCCGGGCCTTAGGGTAGCGGCGTGACGACCCGCCCCTCGGCCCGCGCCGCCATCGCCTCCGCCACCGACCCCGGCAGCTTCGCCGAACTCCCGCCTCCGCCAGGGGACTCCGCCCCGAACGGCCCCCTGGGCTGGGCCGGCTACGACGACTCCCGCGCCCGCGCCGCGCAGCGGACCGGCGAGGACGAGTCCGTGGTCACCGGCACCGCCCTCATCGGCGGCCACCAAGCCATCCTGATCGCCTTCGAGTTCGGCTTCCTCGGCGGTTCCCTCGGCCACCGCACCGGCGACCGCCTGGAGGCGGCCTACACTCACGCCCGCACCCACCGCCTCCCCCTGGTCTCCCTCATCGCCACGGGCGGCTCCCGTATGCAGGAGGGCATGCTCGCGCTGACCCAACTGCAGCGTGTGGCACGCCAGTCCGCCCTGACCCGCGCCGCCGGCCTCCCTCAGATCGCCGTGTTGCGCGACCCCACTACGGGCGGCGGCTGGGCCACCCTGGGGGCGGGGGCCGATGTGATCCTCGCGCTGCCCGGGGCGCAGGTCGGGTTCGCCGGGTCCCGGGTACGGCCGGCGGACGCGGATCCGGCCGCCTACACCGCCGAGGCCCAGTACGCCGCCGGGCACGTGGACGCCGTCGTGCCCGCCTCGCAGCTGCCCACGACGCTGGCGGCCTGGCTCCGGGTGCTCGCCGCGCCCCGCTGCGCCGAGCCCCTCGAGCCTCCCGCCGCGCTGGCCGACGTAGCGCTGCCGCCGACGGGATGGGACGCCGTCCGGCAGGCCCGTGACCCCGGCCGGCCGCGCGCGGGGCGGTACCTGGACGCGTACTTCGAGCTGCGCCTCACCCTCTCGGGGGACCGGGCGGGCGGCACCGACCCCGGGATGCTGTGCGGATTCGGGCTCCGCGAGGGCCGGGCCGTGGCCTACGCCGCCCAGTGCGGCACCGCCACCCGCCCGGCCGGATACCGTACGGCGGCCCGTGTGATCCGGCTCGCTGACCGGCTCGGCATCCCGGTGCTCACCCTCGTGGACACTCCTGGCGCGGCCAACGACGCAGCCGCCGAGCACGCGGGCGCGGGCGCGGCCATCGCCGACGTCTTCGCGGCGCTCGCCTCGGCCGGGGTCCCCGTCACCACCCTCCTCATCGGCGAGGGCGGCTCGGGCGGCGCGCTCGCCCTGGCCGCGCCGGGCAACACCTGGGTCACCCCGGACAGCTATTTCTCGGTGATCGCCCCCGAATTGGCGGCGGCCATCCTCAAGCGTCCCCCGGAGTCGGCCCCGGCCACGGCGGACCAACTGCGCGTCCGCCCCCAGGACCTGGTCGCCCTCGGCGTCGCCCGCGGCATCGTCTCCCCCGCCAAGGACACGCCGTAGCGACCAGTGCCAGTGCCGTGACCGGGAAGGTTCGCCGGTCACGGCACTAGCGGCCCCAGCTCCGTGTCGGCAGCTCCCGCGTTCAGCTTGTACAGGGCCGACTTGTCGGAGATCGCGGCGATCGTGCCGTCCCGGTCCACCGCGAGCCCGGAGAGCCCGCCGACCGGCTTCCCGTCGATGAGGGCCTTGTCGAGGGAAAAATCCGGAGGGCCCGGCAACGCAATGGCAACGAAGCCGCCAACTTCCCTTCACACCCGCCCGGATCGGGCGAATCGCGCCGGACTGGTCCCCACGTGCCGCCCGAAGTGCCGTGTCAGGTGCGCCTGGTCGTAGAAGCCCGCCGCCAGCGCGGCCTCGGCCGGCCGCATCCCCGCCAGCAGCAGCCGCCGCGCCTTCGCGACCCGCAGACCGGTGAGGTAGGCGTGCGGAGGCAGCCCGAACGCCTTCCGGAAGCTGCGGATCAGGTGGGTGGGATGGGCGTGTCCCAGAAGCGCGGAAGCCTCCTCCAGGGTGATCCCGCCGAGGACCCGGGCGTCGAGGAGCTCGCGCAGTCGTACGGCCGTATCAGGGCCCGGAGCCCCGTACGCGACCACCTGGCGTCCCTCCAGCCACTCGCGCAGCCGCTCCTGGACGAAGGCGAGCCGCGACTGCGCCTCCAGCAGCTCGACCGCGCCGGCCGGCAACTCGGGTGCGCCGAGCGCACCGTGCAGACCGTGGACGCGGTCGCGGAGGGCGGCGTCGAGCAGCAGCGGGGCGTCGACGGCGGCCCCGGTCAGCGACTGAGGAAGCACCGCGGCGTCGAGGTACAGCACGCGTTTGCGGAAGCCCGCCTCCGTGACGGTCCGCCCGTCGTGGGTCACGCCGGGCGGCAGGAGGACCACCGTGTCCGAGGTGCCGACTCCGTGCCGTTCTCGGTCGAGCCCGAAGTCGACGCGGCCGCCGTCGAGGATCATCAGCGTCCACGTGTCGTGGACGTGGGCGGGGTAGGCGTGGTCGGTGAACCGGGCGCGGAACACCTCGGCGATGCCCGGTACCGGCGGCTGCCAGGCGGAGACCGTACTGCGCGGGCGTATCGCGGCCATGTCAGGAACGTACAAGACCGGCCGGTGCGCGCACCGGCACCCTGCCCCTATGACGACACCCAGCACGCAGGAGAACACGTACGAGAACAGCCGGACCGCGCCGGGCACCGGCACGGCGGGCGTGGTGAACATCGCGGAGAAGCTGGCCGGCTTCACCGAGCAGTGGGCCCCGCACCGGATCGCCCGGGTCAACGACTACGAGGTCAAGATCGCCAAGATCCAGGGCGAGTTCATCTGGCACACCCACGAGGACACCGACGAGCTCTTCCTCGTCGTGAGCGGCACGCTGACGATCCGGCTGCACGCCGGGGACGTCGTACTGAACCCCGGGGAGATCTACGTGGTCCCGCGCGGGGTCGAGCACTGCCCGCAGGCCGACGGGGAGACGGCGATCCTGATGTTCGAGCCCGCCGGCACCGCCAACACCGGCGGGGAGGTCAGCGACCGCACCCGGGAGCCGGTGGAGGCGTAACCCCCGGCGCCCCCGGCCCGGCCCCAGCCCCAGCCCCGACCCCGCCTCAGGCCTGCGGCGATCGCGCGTCGTACCGGGCGAACCCCCGCCACCGCGCGGCCAGCAGCACCAGTACGAGCACACAGCCGAGCCCCCCGCCCGTGATAGCGACGGCCGGGGAGGTGAGGTCGGCGGTGGCCCCGGCGAGGAAGTCCCCGAGCCGGGGCCCGCCGGCGACGACCACGATGAAGACGCCCTGCAGGCGGCCCCGCATGTCGTCCGGGGTCGCGGCCTGCAGCATGGTGGTGCGGAACACCATCGAGACGCTGTCGGCGCACCCGGCCAGGGCCAGGAAGAACAGCCCGAGCCACAGGTTGCGGGTCAGCCCGAACGCGGCGATGGCCAGCCCCCACGCGGCGACGGAGAGCAGGATCGCCACCCCGTGCCGGCGGATCCGGCCCTGCCAGCCGGAGAACAGGCTGCCGAGCAGCGCCCCGACGGCGGGGGCGGCGACGAGCAGGCCGACCGTCTTGGCGTCGCCGCCGTACCAGAGCACGGCGATGGCCGGGAACAGTGCCTTCGGCTGGGCCAGCACCATGGCGGCCATGTCGGAGAAGAAGGTCATCCGGATGTTGGGCCGGGTCCCGAGGAAGCGCAGGCCGTCGAGTACGGAGGCGCGCCCCTTCGCGCCCTCCTTCCGCTCGGGCCTCATCGACGGCAGCCGCCACATCGCGTAGAGGGCGGCGCCGAAGGTCGCGACGTCGATGAGGTACGCGGCCTGGTAGCCCCACCAGCCGACGATGATCCCGCCCAGCGCCGGGCCGGCGGTCATCCCGAAGGTGGTGGTCACGGAGTTCAGGGCGTTGGCGGCGGGCAGCTGCTCCGCGGGCAGCAGCCGCGGGATCATCGCCGACCGGGCGGGCCCGTTGAGCGCCCCGCAGACGGCCTGGAGCGCGACGACGGCGTACAGCAGCCAGACCCGGTGGTAGTCCAGGAGCGCGGCGCCGGCCAGGGCGAAGGACAGCGCGGTCATGCCGAGCGCGCTGAAGAGGCCGAGTTTGCGGCGATCGATGGTGTCGGCGACGGCCCCGCCGTAGAGCCCGAAGACGACGAGCGGGACGAGCGAGAAGAGCCCGACCAGTCCGACGGAGAAGCTGGACCCGGTGATCTCGTAGACCTGGAGCGAGATCGCCAGGGCCGTCATCGCCTGGCCCAGCCAGGAGATGATCCCGCCGAACCACAGCCGCCGGAAGTCCGGGGAGGTTCTCAGCGGGGTGAGGTCGGCCAATATGCGGCGCCGGGGGCGGGTGGGCGGTGGCGGAGCGGTCGTACGGGGCACAAAGGATGATAAGCCGCCGCCGTCCGGGGCCGGGAGCCCGGTGGAAGCCGACTCCCCTTTCCACGCACGCACACCAGTCGCCCCACCCGGAACCGGGGTCCCGCGACGGGACGCTGGTTGCCGCTAACTCGCCACCACCACCGGACATTTGACCGGATAGGCGCGCTCTCCTCGCCTGGAGTTCAGCTCATGATGAAAAGACTCGTATGTCCAGGGAGGCGTAGTGATCGAACCTGGCACCAGCACCACGAGCACCGGTACCAGCACCACGAACACAGGGGCACCGAGCGCGACCGATCCGGTCTTTCCGCTCACCGTGGGGGTCGAGGAGGAGTTCCTCCTCGTCGACGCCCGCACCCTGAGGGTGGTCCCGGCCGCCCCGCTCGTCCTGTCCACCGCCGCGGGGCTCCCCCACGAACTGCACGCCGAGGGCACCCGCTACCAGGTGGAGATCGCCACCCCCGTCGCCGACTCGGCGGTGATCCTGCGCAGGGAACTCGCCGGCCTGCGGCGCACCCTCGCGCGGGCCGCCCGCGCGCACGGCTGCCGGCTGCTGGCCGCGCCCTCGCCGGTGTTCGCCGTGGAGGGCCCGCTCCACCTGACCGACGACGAGCCGCGCCAGCGCGAACAGCACCGGCGCTTCGGCGCGCTCACCGACACCCTCGTCAGCTGCGGCCGGCACATCCACATCGGCACCCTCGACGTGGACACCGCGGTGGCCGTCTCCAACCGGGTCCGGCCCTGGCTGCCCACCCTGATCGCGCTGGCGGCCAATTCACCCTTCTGGGGAGGCCGCGACACCGGCCACGCCAGCTGGCGGGCGATGGCCTGGGCGGGCTGGCCCTCGGCGGGACTGCCGCCGCACTTCACCTCAACGGCCCACTTCCGGCGCTCCGTGCAGACCCTGCTCGGCTCCGGGGCGGCCCTCGACACCAAGATGGTCTACTGGGACCTCCGCCCCTCGGGGAACTGGCCGACGCTCGAAATCCGCGCCCCCGACATGTCCCCGGACATCGACTCGGCCATCCTCCAGGCCGAACTGGCCCGCGCCCTCGTCGCCACGGCCCTCCGCGAAATCGCCGAGCAGCGGCCCGATCCACCCGTACGGGACGACGTACTGCGCCTCGCGCGCTGGCGGGCGGCCCACGACGGGCTGGAGGGCTTCGGCCTGGACCCGTACACGGGCGTCGAACTCCCGGCGGCGGACCTGGCGGAGGCGCTGCTCGACCGGGTGGCCCCCGAACTGGACGCCTCCGGCGACCTCGACCACGCGTCGAGAACCCTGGCCGGCCTGCTGCGCAACGGCTCGGGCGCCCACCGCCAACGCACGGCCTTCGCCCGCCGCGGGGACCTGACGGACGTCCTGCGCCATCTGGTGGAGGAGACGGAGGCCTTCTGACCCCCGCCCTGCCCCACGCCCTGCCCCCCGTCCTGACCCCCTGCCCTGGCCTACGCCGCGATCAGAGTCCGACCCCGGGATCAGGGAGACGCCGAAGGCCCGGAGCCGCGTGATGCGGCTCCGGGCCTTCGGCAAGGGCTTAGGCCGGAACGATGTTCTCGGCCTGGGGGCCCTTCTGGCCCTGCGTCACGTCGAAGTTGACGCGCTGGCCCTCCTGGAGCTCACGGAAGCCCTGGCTGGCAATGTTCGAGTAGTGGGCGAACACGTCCGGGCCGCCACCGTCCTGCTCGATGAAACCGAAGCCCTTTTCGGCGTTGAACCACTTCACGGTGCCAAGAGCCATGCTGATCTCCTTCTAGGGGACGGGTTCCACGCGGTGCGGAACCCTGATACGACCGCCTGGTCCGGAGGTGCTGGACAGCGAAAACGCCCACGGCGTCAACACCGCGGGCGAGAACTTCGGAACCACGACTGCGTGACGAAAACGCTACAGGAGTCACCGGCCCACCTGCGCCGCATGCCGGACACTCGATACGACGGTTTCCGGCTGTACGCACCACTCCAGGGCGGATGTTCGCGCACGAGTTCGAATCGCACGGCGCACGGATTGGCGTACACGGCCGACGGGAGGGTGCTGCAGAACGGGTCGCGAAGGGTCCGCGAGGCGAATGACCCGAGGACATCAGGCCAAAGACCCTGCGTCCGCAGGTCACGACGATTCTTCCGAGTGGGGCGGGTGGGACTCGAACCCACGGCCGACGGATTATGAGTCCGCTGCTCTAACCGGCTGAGCTACCGCCCCTTCACGGCGTGGCGCGTACATGTGTGCGCGCCGTCTGCCGCAGCATAGCCGCTCATACGATCTCCTGCCTCGGATGCCTCGCATGATCGGCTTCGCCTGCCCGGAGAGACAGCGCGGGGCGCTGCCCGGTTGCGCGTAGTGGGTAAAAAAGAAAAAGGACCCACCCGGGGTCCTCTTCCTTCTTGCTCCCCCGACTGGACTCGAACCAGTAACCTGCCGATTAACAGTCGGCTGCTCTGCCAATTGAGCTACAGGGGACCGCGCTCCCCCGACTGGACTCGAACCAGTAACCTGCCGATTAACAGTCGGCTGCTCTGCCAATTGAGCTACAGGGGATTGCTGCGTTGCACCGAACAGCCCACCTCCGGCCTTGGCCAGGGGGCGAGCGCCCGTTGCGAGTCATAGATTAGCGCAAGCAGGGGGGTGCTCCGCCAATCGGTATCGACAGCGGGCCGGGCACCACACGACGAAGGGTGGCAGGCATGCGTTACAAGGTCACGTTCGCGGTCGGACTGGCCGTCGGGTACGTCCTCGGGACCCGGGCCGGACGCGAGCGGTATGAACAGTTGAAGAAGTCCGCACGCGAGCTCGCGCAGAACCCCGCGGTGCGCAACACCGCCGAGAGCGCTGGTCAGAGCGGCCGGGAGTTCGCCGGCAAGGCCTTCGCCGCGGTGAGCGACAAGATGGGCCACGCGGTGCCGGAAGCCCTGGCCGGGCGGGTACGGGGCCTGCGGGCGCGGGTCGGCGGCGGTGGCGCGGGCGAGGACGACTGGGGCACCAGCAACACCTGACCGGTCGGGTCCCACACAGGTTTGCGCCCGGTGCGGGACATGGCTGCGCCCTGTCCCGCACCGGGGACCGGGCCGTCCCGCACCGGGACCGGCCCGGTCCCGCGCATACCGGGGCGGTCGAACCCGCGCCGGCGTGCGGCAGAATCCTCCGCATGGGGATAGTCGCCGGGCTGGACAGCTCTTCCGCATTCACTCGCATCGTCGTCTGTGACACCGAGACGGGCGCCGTGCTGCGCCAGGGGTACGCCCCTCATCCGCAGCCCGCCGGCGAGGCCGTGCCGCACGAAACCGATCCACAGGCCTGGCTGCTCTCGCTCGGCGAGGCCGCCGGCGGCGGGCTCCTCGAAGGCGTGCAGGCCATAGGGGTCTCCGCGCAGCAGCACGGTCTGCTGCCGCTGGACGCGCAGGGCGGCCTCGTCCGTCCCGCGCTGGTCGGCAACGACAAGCGCGGACAGGCCGCCGCCGCCGACCTCATCGAGTCGCTCGGCGGTCGGCAGGCCTGGGCCGGGGCCGTCGGCTCGGTCCCCCATTCGGCGCAGCCGGTCGCGAAGCTCGCCTGGCTGGCCCGTACCGAGCCGGAGGCGGCCCGGCGGGTGGCCGTGCTGATGTCCCCGCACGACTGGCTGGTGTGGCAGCTGCTGGGCCGGCCGGCCCGGCGGACCACCGACCGCGGTGGCGCCTCCGGTACCGGGTACTGGTCGGCGGCCACCGGCGCCTACCGGCCCGACCTGGTCGAGCTCGCGCTCGGGCACCGGGCACTGCTGCCCGAGGTGCTCGGACCGTCCGAAGCCGCCGGGACCACGCCCGAGGGGCTGCTGATCTCCGCCGGTACCGGCGAGACCATGGCGGCCGCGCTCGGGCTGGGCATGGGGCCCGGCGACGCCGTGGTCTCGCTGGGCGCCTCCGGGTCGGTGATGGCGGTGCACCACGAGGCACTGTCGGAGCCGGGCGGGCTGATCACCTCGTTCGCCGACGCCGCCGGGATGCACCTGCCGGTGGTGAACACCCTGAACGCCGTACGGGCCCTGCGCGGCACCGCCGAACTGCTGGGCACCGATCTGGAGGGGCTGAGCGAGCTCGCGCTGAAGTCGACCCCGGGCGCGCACGGACTCGTACTCCTGCCGTACCTGGAGGGAGAGCGGACGCCCAACCTGCCGCACACCGCCGGGACCTTGTCGGGGCTGCGCCGGGACTCCATGAAGCCGGAGCACCTCGCACGGGCCGCCTTCGAGGGCATGCTGTGCGGGCTGGTGGACGCGCTCGACGTGCTGCGCAGCCGCGGCGTGGAGATCCGCCGGGTGTTCCTGCTGGGCGCGGCGGCCGACCTGCCCGCCGTACAGGCCTTCGCGCCGGGGCTGTTCGGCACCCAGGTCCTCGTACCGGGGCCGGCGGACTACGCGGCGCTGGGCGCGGCCCGGCAGGCGGCGTGGGCACTCGGCGTGGCCCGGGGCACCGCGGCCCCCGACGCCCCGCCCGTGTGGCCGGCGCCGGCGGCGCAGCTGTTCGAGCCGGACGAGGAGTACCCGGCCTGGCAGGGCGTGCGCCAGCAGTACGTCGCGACGCGGGACCAGATCCACCCGGGCGCGTTCTAGGCAGGTCCCCGGGCCGGGTCTTCGAGCCGGGTCCCGGGGCCGGGCCGGGCCGGGCCGGGCACGTCGCTGCTCAGGACAGCTGCGCCTTCACGTGGTCGATGACCGCCTGGAACTCCTCCGTGGGCGAGAAGTCGAGGTACTCGGTGTCCTCGAGGGCCTCTGGAGCGTGGCCGGGTTCCCAGTAGCAGGCATCCCCCGCCGAGTAGATCTGCTCGCCGTCCTTCGTGTGCATCTTGATCCGGCCCTTGAGCACGTAGGCGTAGTGCGGGCACGGGCACAGGTCGTCCGGCAGTCCCTTGAACGCCGGGGTCATGTCCACGCCCTTGTCGAACCGCCCGAACGCCACCGAGTAGCCTCCGCCGAGCTCCTGCACACGCACCTCGGCGCCAGGACCTGCGACAACGACGGGGGTCTGCTCGCGATTGGTTGCCGTCATGGGTTCCTCCACGGCCGATCCGTCCCGAGATTCCCCCCAGGATTCCCCCGGCCACGCACTCTCTCCCTCCCCCAGTCTCCTCCCGGCCCACGCGATCGGCACGGCGCGCGGGCACGGCGCGGCAGGCCTAGGACTCACGCTCCGCGCGTACTCCTTTTGACCTGCCTTTGCGAAAAGCGTTGGGGATCAGACCTCCGTTTGGCTCAAGATGGTGTGAACCCCCTCGATCATGCCGACCGGAGCCTGCGCGTGCTCATACGACTTCTGCGGACCCACCTGGGCCCGTACCGGAAACCGATCGCCGTGCTGGTCCTGCTGCAACTGCTGCAGACCAGCGCGAGCCTCTACCTGCCCACGCTGAACGCCGACATCATTGACAACGGTGTCGTCAACGGCGACACCGGGTACATCCTGCGTTTCGGCGCGCTGATGCTCGGCGTCTCGCTGGTACAGCTCGTCTGCAACGTCGGCGCCGTCTACTACGGAGCCCGCACCGCCGCGGCCTTCGGCCGGGACCTGCGGGCCGGCATCTTCGACCGCGTGCAGAGCTTCTCCGCGCGTGAGCTCGGCCACTTCGGCGCCCCGTCGCTGATCACCCGTACGACGAACGACGTGCAGCAGATCCAGATGCTCGTCCTGATGACCTTCACTCTTATGGTCTCGGCGCCGATCATGTGCGTCGGCGGTATCTTCATGGCTCTCTCGCTCGACGTGAAGCTGTCGGGCGTGCTGCTGGCCGTGGTCCCGGTCCTCGGCCTGGCGGTCGGCGCGATCGTGCTGAAGACGCGGCCGCTGTTCCGTGCGATGCAGACGCGTCTGGACACGGTCAACCGGGTCCTGCGCGAGCAGATCACCGGCAACCGTGTGATTCGCGCGTTCATCCGCGACGACTACGAGAAGGACCGCTTCCGCAAGGCCAACGCGGACCTCACCGGCGTCTCGCTGGCGGCCGGCAAGCTGCTCGCGCTGATGTTCCCGACCGTGATCGTGGTCGTGAACATCTCCAGCGTCGCCGTCATCTGGTTCGGCGCGATGCGCATCGACAGCGGCGGCATGGAGATCGGCCAGCTGACGGCCTTCCTCGCCTACCTGATGCAGATCGTCATGTCCGTGATGATGGCCACCTTCATGTTCATGATGGTGCCGCGCGCCGAGGTCTGCGCCGAGCGCGTCCAGGAGGTGCTGGACACCGAATCCAGTGTGATCCCGCCCACCGACCCGATCCGCAAGCTGCTCCACCGCGGCCGCCTGGAGTTGCGCGGCGCCGACTTCCGCTACCCGGGCGCCGAGGCCCCCGTCCTGCGCGGAGTCGACCTGGTGGCCCGCCCCGGCGAGACCACCGCGGTGATCGGCTCCACCGGCAGCGGCAAGTCCACGCTGCTGGGGCTGGTCCCCCGGCTGTTCGACGCGACCGGCGGCGACGTGCTCGTGGACGGGGAGGACGTACGGCGCATCGACCCGGAACTGCTCGCCCGGACGGTCGGCATGGTGCCGCAGAAGCCGTACCTCTTCTCCGGGACGGTCGCCACCAACCTGCGCTACGGGCGCCCCGACGCCACCGACGAAGAGCTGTGGCACGCGCTGGAGGTGGCGCAGGCCAAGGACTTCGTGTCCGAGCTGGAGGGCGGGCTCGACGCGCCGGTCAACCAGGGCGGAACCAACGTCTCCGGCGGCCAGCGCCAGCGGCTCGCGATCGCGCGCACGCTCGTTCAGCGCCCGGAGATCTACCTGTTCGACGATTCCTTCTCGGCCCTGGACTACGCGACGGACGCCGCACTGCGCTCCGCGCTCGCCCGGGAGACCGAGGAGGCGACCGTGGTCATCGTCGCCCAGCGGGTCTCCACGATCCGCGACGCCGACCGGATCATCGTCCTCGACGAGGGCCAGGTGGTGGGCGAAGGGCGCCACCACGAGCTGATGGCCGGCAATGAGACCTACCGGGAGATCGTGCTCTCCCAGCTGACTGAGGCGGAGGCGGCGTGAGCGGGCCCGGAGGACGGATGATGATGGGGCCGCCGACGACGCGGTCCATGGACTTCAAGGGCTCGGGCAAGCGGCTGCTGCGCGAGCTGGCGCGCGACCGGGCCAAGCTGTGGGGCATGATCCTCGCGGTCTTCGGCAGCGTCGCCGCGTCGGTGACCGGCCCGAAGATACTCGGCGAGGCCACCGACCTCGTGTTCGCGGGGATCGTCGGCCGGAACATGAAGGCGGGCACCACCAAGCAGCAGGCGCTGGACGGTCTGCGCGCCAAGGGGCAGGACGGGATGGCGGACATGCTGTCCGGCACCGACTTCACCCCGGGCAAGAGCATCGACTTCGGCGCCGTCGGGACGGTGGCGCTGTGGGCGCTGGCCGTCTTCACGCTCGCCGGCCTGCTGATGCTGGTCGCCACGCGACTGTCGAACCACATCATGAACGCCGCCGTGTACCGGATGCGCGAGCAGCTGCAGGCGAAGCTTTCGCGGCTGCCGCTGTCGTACTTCGACCAGCAGAAGCGCGGCGAGGTGCTCAGCCGGGCCACGAACGACATCGACAACATCGGGCAGACGCTCCAGCAGACGATGGGGCAGCTGCTCAACTCGTTCCTGACGATCATCGGCGTGCTGGCGATGATGATCTGGATCTCGCCGCTGCTGGCGCTGGTCGCACTGGTGACCATCCCTGTGTCGGTGTACGTCGCCGCGAAGATCGGCAAGAAGTCGCAGCCGCAGTTCGTGGCGCAGTGGAAGACCACGGGCGCCCTGAACGCGCACGTGGAGGAGATGTACTCGGGTCACACGCTGGTCAAGGTCTTCGGCCGGCAGAAGGAGTCCGCGGCCCTGTTCGCCGAGCAGAACGAGGCGCTGTTCAGGGCCTCCTTCAAGGCGCAGCTGGTCAGCGGGATCATGCAGCCGGTGATGCTGTTCATCTCGAACATCAACTACGTGCTCGTCGCGGTCGTCGGCGGTCTGCGGGTGGCCTCGGGCACCCTGTCGATCGGTGACGTCCAGGCCTTCATCCAGTACACGCGCCAGTTCTCGATGCCGCTCACGCAGGTCGCCTCCATGGCGAACCTGGTGCAGTCCGGCGTCGCTTCCGCGGAGCGGGTCTACGAGCTGCTGGACGCGCCGGAGCAGGAGCCGGACGCGGAGGTTCCGGAGCGTCCGCAGACCCTGCGCGGCCAGGTCACCTTCGACAAGGTCGCCTTCCGCTACGCGCCGGACAAGCCGCTGATCGAGAACCTCTCGCTCAGCGTCGACCCCGGTCACACGGTCGCGATCGTCGGCCCGACCGGCGCCGGCAAGACCACGCTGGTCAACCTGCTGATGCGGTTCTACGAGGTCACGGGCGGGGAGATCGCCCTCGACGGCGTGGACATCGCGAAGATGACCCGCGAGGAACTGCGCGGCGGCATCGGCATGGTGCTCCAGGACACCTGGCTGTTCGGCGGCACCATCGCGGAGAACATCGCCTACGGCGCCACGCGCGAGGTCACGCGCGCCGAGGTCGAGGAGGCCGCCCGGGCGGCCCACGCCGACCGGTTCGTCCGCACACTGCCCGAGGGCTACGACACGGTGCTGGACGACGAGGGCGCCGGAGTCAGCGCGGGCGAGAAGCAGTTGATCACCATCGCCCGGGCGTTCCTGTCCGACCCGGTGATCCTGGTGCTCGACGAGGCGACGAGCTCGGTGGACACCCGTACCGAGGTGCTGATCCAGAAGGCGATGGCGCGCCTCGCGCACGGCCGTACGTCCTTCGTGATCGCGCACCGGCTGTCCACGATCCGCGACGCGGACCTGATCCTGGTGATGGAGAGCGGCTCCATCGTGGAACAGGGCACGCACGAGGAGCTGCTGCTCTCGGGCGGCGCGTACGCGCGCCTGTACGCGGCGCAGTTCGCGCAGGCCGTGGCCGAGGTCGACTAGCGCGGCCGGCCGGACCGTTCGGCGAGGGGCGCCCTTCGGGGCGCCCCTTTTCCGTCAGTCCAGATATCCCCTCAGCTGGTCCGCGAAGGCGTGGTCGCGGAGTTTGTTGAGGGTCTTGGACTCGATCTGCCGGATCCGCTCCCGGGTCACCCCGAAGATCCGCCCGATCTCCTCCAGGGTGCGCGGCCGCCCGTCGGCGAGCCCGTAGCGCAGCTGGACGACTTTGCGTTCCCGCTCCCCGAGGGTGGAGAGCACCGCTTCCAGGTGCTCGCGGAGCAGGAAGAACGCGGCCGATTCGACCGGGGAGGCGGCGTCGCCGTCCTCGATGAGGTCGCCGAGCGCGACATCGTCCTCCTCGCCCACGGGTGCGTGCAGCGAGATCGGTTCCTGGGCGAGGCGCAGCACCTCCAGGACCCGTTCGGGAGTCAGCTCGAGGTGGACGGCGACCTCTTCGGCGGTGGGTTCGTACCCCCGCTCCTGGAGCATGCGGCGCTGGACGCGGATCACGCGGTTGATCAGCTCCACGACGTGGACGGGCACCCGGATGGTGCGGGCCTGGTCGGCCAGCGCCCGGGACATGGCCTGGCGGATCCACCAGGTGGCGTAGGTGGAGAACTTGTAGCCGCGGGCGTAGTCGAATTTCTCGACGGCGCGGATCAGTCCGAGGTTTCCCTCCTGGACCAGGTCCAGCATGGTGAGTCCGCGGCCGACGTAGCGCTTGGCCACGGAGACAACGAGCCGCAGGTTCGACTCGATGAGGCGGCGTTTGGCCATGCGCCCCATGACGACGAGCTTGTCGAGGTCGAGGGTGAGCTGAAGATCGAGCTGAGCTCCGCTGCCGAGCTTCTCCTCCGCGAACAGCCCGGCCTCCACGCGCCGCGCGAGCTCGACCTCCTCGACGGCGGTGAGCAGCGGGATCCTGCCTATCTCGCGCAGGTACTGCCGGAAGAGGTCGGCGGACGGTCCCGCCCCGCCGGAGCCCTCGGCCGCGCGTTTGCGCGGCGCGGGCACCTTCTCGGCCAACTCCGGGACCTCGGGCTCCTCCGCCTCCTCCTCGTGCATGGCGTCGGCCTCCGGCTCGGCCTCTTCGGCCGCGGGCACTTCGGCGGACGGGCTGACGGTGACGGTGACGGTCAAGCTCTGGGTCTGCACGGGGGCGACCTCCACAGGCTCCGAGGACGGGTGCACCGCACCTCAGTGTGGGGTACGACACATCGCTGCCACGAGGGGCGTGCGACCACTTTCTGGGTCCGGTGCGTGACCCATGGTTACCCCCGGACCAGAACCCCGATGCGGATCGGACACATGTCCGAGATGATCGTCGCCATGCCCGTGTACGAATCCCACATAACCGTCCGCTGCCCGGACCCGGCGGAGCTGGCCCGGCTCGAAACATGGTCCGGGGAACGGAAGTTGAAGGTGACCCACATCGTGCTGGCCCGGGGCCGGATGACCTCGCAGCCGATGCTGACCCTGCCCGACCGCGAGGGCCACGAGCGGCTGGTGCCCGCGCTGCGCGCGGCCGGCTTCGACCCGGTCCGGGTCAAGGTGGAGACCGTCCCGTGGAGCACTGACCCGGCAGGCCCGGGCGGCGGCTACTACGAACACCATCTGGGGCTCCGGCTCCCGGCCGACTGGGACCGTGCGGCCCTGGAGTCCCTGGCGGTCCGCCATGCGGCGCACCTCTCGTGGAACGCCCGCCGGATCCTGACCGGGGCCCGCCACGAGCGCTTCGTGACCCAGCGCTGCCGGGGCACGGCGCAGCGGGCGGCGGCGCAGTGCGATGCGCTGGTCGCCGCGCTGGTGGAGGCCGGGTACGACATCCGCTCCGAGGAGCGGGAGTTCGTGCTGTACGACAGCGACCTGTCGGTGGACGACGGGTGGATCGAGGAGGAGCCGGTTCCATGAGCGGCCAGGAGTGGAAGCCGTCGATTCCAGGCGGACCGGATGATCCGGCGGAACCGGAGACGGAGCGGACCCGGCGGATGTCGGAGCCTCCCCGGACCATGCGGACGAGCGGCAGGAGTGACCCGGCCGGTGTGGCCTTCGATCCCGCGCTCAAGCACTTTTACGAGGCGTACCGGCCGCTGGATCCGGTGATCGCGCAGCCGGCTGCGCGGGCGGCCTGGCGGTCGGCCCGACGCTCCGCGATGGACGTGGCGTTGCGCGCGGTCGGGGCCTCGGGCTTCGCGGATTCGCTGGTGCTGCGCGGCAGCACGCTGATGTCCCAGTGGTTCAGGAAGGCTTCGCGGGAGCCGCACGACCTGGACTTCGTCGTGGTCCCCGTGGACTGGATGATCGAGGAGGACCGCACCGGGCGGATGCTGGAGGCCATCGCCGCCGAGGCCGATCGCAGGGCGGGGTACGCGGATCTGGTGATGCCGGCGTCGGAGGCGGTCTCGGAGTACATCTGGACGTACGAACGGGTACCGGGGCGCAGGCTGGTCCTCCCGTGGTCCTCGCCGGGCACGCGCGGCGGTCAAGTCCAGCTGGACTTCGTCTTCAACGAACCGCTGCCCGTCGCGGCGGAGCCCGTGAAGGTGGCGGGGGTCCAGCTCCTGGGGGCCACCCGGGAACTCTCCCTCGCCTGGAAGCTGGTGTGGCTGGCCGGGGACATGTACCCGCAGGGCAAGGACCTGTACGACGCCGTCCTGCTGGCGGAGAGCTGCGAACTGCCGTACCCGCTTCTGGCGGAAGTGTTCCGGCTCTCCGGGGAATTCGAGGCGGGTGGCGTCCAACAGCCGCCCACCCCAGGGGTGTTCGACGGGTTCGCGCGGACGGACTGGAGCACGTTCCACAAGGAGTACCCGGGGATCCCCGGGTCCGCCGAGTCCTACGCGGGCCGCCTGCTGAAGGCCCTGGAGCCCACCTTCGCGGCGGGCTAGGCCGGTTCCACCCGGACCGCGCAGACCTTGAACTCCGGCATGCGGGAGACGGGGTCCAGCGCCGGGTTGGTCAGGGTGTTGGCGCGGCCTTCGCCCGGCCAGTGGAAGGGCATGAAGACGGTGTCCGCGCGGATGGTGTCCGTGATGCGGGCCGGGGCGAGGGCGCGGCCGCGGCGGGAGGTGACGGCGAGCGGGGCGCCGTCGCTCACGCCCAGGCGGGCCGCGAGGCGGGGGTGGAGTTCCACGAAGGGGCCGGGGGCGGCTTCGTTGAGCTCGTCCACCCGGCGGGTCTGCGCGCCCGACTGGTACTGGGCGACGACCCGGCCGGTGGTGAGCAGCAGCGGGTACTGCGCGTCCGGGACCTCGGCGGCGTCGCGGTGGGTGACGGGGACGAAGCGGGCCCGGCCGTCCTCGGTGGCGAAGCGGTCGAGGAAGAGGCGCGGGGTGCCGGGGTGGGGCTCCCCCGGAGCCGGAGCCGCTGCCGGAGCCGCAGCCGTGCCCGGCGGGGCGGCCGCCGGGCACGGCCAGAAGACTCCCTGCTCGGCTTCGATCCGGGCGTAGCTGATGCCCGAGTAGTCCGCCGGGCCGCCCGCCGAGGCGCGGCGCAGCTCCTCGAAGACCTCCTCGGGGTCGGTCGGGAAGGCCTTCGGCATGCCCAGCCGGGTGGCGAGGCCGTGCAGGACCTCCAGGTCGGAGCGGACGCCCGGCGGCGGGGACAGGGCCCGGCGGCGGAGCAGGACGCGGCCCTCCAGGTTGGTCGTGGTGCCTGTCTCCTCCGCCCATTGGGCGACCGGGAGGACCACGTCCGCCAGGGCCGCCGTCTCGGACAGGACCACGTCGGCGACCGCCAGGAAGTCCAGGGAGCGGATGCGTTCCTCGATGTGGGCCGCGCGGGGGGCCGAGACCACCGGGTTGGAGCCCATCAGGAGGAGGGCCTTCACGTCGGTGCCGAGGGCGTCGAGGAGTTCGTAGGCGCTGCGCCCGGGCCCGGGGAGCTCGTCGGGGTCGACGCCCCAGACCCCGGCGACGTGGGCGCGGGCCGCCGGGTCGGTGAGCTTTCGGTAGCCGGGGAGCTGGTCGGCCTTCTGGCCGTGTTCGCGGCCGCCCTGGCCGTTGCCCTGGCCGGTGAGGCAGCCGTAGCCGGAGAGCGGGCGGCCGGCCCGGCCGGTGGCGAGGCAGAGGTTGATCCACGCTCCGACGGTGTCGGTGCCCTTGGACTGCTGCTCGGGTCCGCGCGCGGTGAGCACCATCGCGGCGGAGGGGGCGCAGAACATCGCGACGGCTTCGCGGAGTTTGGGGACGGGCACGCCGGTGATCCGCTCGACCAGCTCCGGCCAGTGCGCCATCGCGCCCGCGCGGGCCTCCTCCCAGCCGGTGGTGCGGGAGGCGATGAACTCCTCGTCCGTGTGCCCGCCCGCCACCACCAGGTGCAGCAGTCCGAGCGCCAGCGCGAGGTCCGTGCCGGGGCGCGGTGCCAGGTGCAGGTCGGCCTGTTCGGCGGTGCGCGTGCGGCGCGGGTCCACCACGATCAGCGTGCCGCCGTTCTCGCGGAGCTCCCGGAAGAAGCGCAGCGCGGGCGGCATGGTGTCGGCGGGGTTGGATCCGACGAGGATGACGCAGCCGGTCCGGGGGATGTCCTCCAGCGGGAAGGGCAGCCCCCGGTCGAGCCCGAAGGCCCGCTGGTGCGCGGCGGCGGCCGAGGACATGCAGAACCGGCCGTTGTAGTCGATCTGCGAGGTTCCCAGCGCGATGCGGGCGAACTTCCCGAGGGCGTAAGCCTTCTCGTTGGTCAGCCCGCCGCCGCCGAACACCCCGACCGCGTCGGCCCCGTACGACCGTCGCGTGCGGGCGAGGCCCTCGGCGACGGCGTCGAGGGCCTCCTCCCAGGTGGCCGGCTCCAGCCGCCCGGCGTGGGTGCGGATGAGCGGCTGGGTGAGGCGCACCCGGGAGGAGAGCACGGCGGGGGCGGTGCGTCCCTTGCCGCAGAGCGCGCCCCGGTTCACGGGAAAGTCCACCCGCTCCTCCACCGTCACGCCACCCGCTCCGCCCGGTTCGGGGCGGAGGTTCATTCCGCACTGCAGAGCGCAGTACGGGCAGTGCGTGGCGGTGACGGCGGCGGAGGCGGTATCGGCCGGTGCGGCTCCCGGGGTGTGCATGGGCCCACCATGCGGCGGCGGTGTTACGCGCGCCGCCGCCCCCTGTTACGCCTCTTGTACGGGCACCTCAGCACGAGCCCCGCCGTCCGGTGAGGGCCGGCGGAACTCGGGTCCGTGGAGGATCTCCCCGTACACGATCCGGCCGTCCGGGCGTCCGGCCGTCCGGGCGGCCGCCCGGCCCCGGTCACTGCCCGGTGAGGTACTTCACCGTGAGGCCGGCCGTCCAGCCGCCGTCCACGGCGAGTTCGGCGCCGGTCATGTAGCCCGCGGCGTCCGAGAGGAGGAAGGCGACGGCGGCGGCGATCTCCTCGGGGAGGCCGACGCGGCCGAGGGGGGCGCCGGGGTAGTTGCCCTCGCCCGCCTGGATGCCGACCGGGGCCGTCATCGGGGTGAGGGTCATGCCGGGGTGTACCGAGTTCACGCGGATCCTGGACTCGGCGAGTTCGACCGCACCGATCTTCGACAGTCCGCGCACGCCCCACTTGGAGGCTCCGTAGCCGGCGGTCATGGCGAGGCCGGTGAGTCCGGCGGCGGAGGAGATGTTGACGATGGAGCCGCCGCCGTTCTCCCGCATCAGCGGGATCGCGGCCTTGATGCCGATGAACACGCCGACCAGGTTGATCTCGACGACCTTGCGGAAGTGCTCGACGCTCTCGTGTTCCAGGAACTGGCCGGTGGCGATGCCGGCGTTGTTGACCAGTCCGTCGATGCGGCCGAACTCGGCGAGGGCGAAGGCGAGGGCCGCTTCCCAGTCGGATTCACTGGTCACGTCGTGGCGCAGGAAGCGCGCCGCGTCGCCGAGCCCGGCCGCCGTCTCGGCGCCCTCCGCCTCCAGGACGTCGGTGATCAGCACCTTGCCGCCGCCGTCCACCACGGCCTGGGCGGCCGCCGCGCCGAGGCCGCGGGCCCCACCGGTGACGACGACGACCTTGCCGCTCAGATCCACAACAGCCACGGTTCCACACCCCTGACGCATCCGACGGATAGCCCTAAAAGCTATATGGCTAATCGGCATACACCGATCGCGGCGTCAGTCTGTCAGAGAGGCCAGGGCCCGCGACACCCCCTCCTCCTTCGGCCCCAGGAAGCGCGGCTCCGGCTCGAACACCGCGTCCAGCGCCGCTTTGCCCGCCGCGAAGACCTCCCGCGCGCCGCCGTAGTACCAGGTCGCGTCGTGTACGTCGGCCACCCCGACCCCGTACGAGTCCACGCCCGCGGCCTCGCACAGCGCGACCGCCCGGCGGATGTGGAAGCCCTGGCTGATCAGCACCGCCCGGTGCACGCCGAAGACCTCCCGGGCCCGGACGCAGGAGTCCCACGAGTCGAAGCCGGCGTAGTCGCTGACGATCCGGGCGTCGGGCACGCCGTGACCCGTCAGGTACCCGCGCATCGCGTCGGGCTCGTCGTAATCGGTACGGCTGTTGTCGCCGGTGACGAGGACGACCTTGACCTTCCCCGCGCGGTAGAGCTCGGCTGCGGCGTCGAGGCGGCGGGCCAGGTAGGGGGTGGGCCGGCCGTTCCACAGCCCGGCGCCGAAGACCACGGCCACCTCGGCGGCGGGCGCGTCGGCGACGGTCCTCAGCCGGGGCCCGGCGGCCGCGTGCGTCCACGCCGAGGGCAGCAGGGCCAGCACGCAGAGCGCCATCACCACGCGCACGGCCCGCCGCCGGGCCCGTACCGTCCGCGGCAGCAGAGCCCCTGGCGTCCAGGGCGGCAGCGCCCGTACGGCCCAGGGCGGCAGCGCCCCCGGCCGAAGCCGCCCGGCCAGCCGTGTACCGATGCCGCGCATGCGTGTCCCCCGTGCTCTCCCGGTGCCTCTTCCGCAGCTCAGGACGCGGAGGCGGATCCGGCGGTTGCCTCGGGCCCCGCTGCGGGAGCCCGGAGGACCGGCCTGGACACCAGGGCGGGGGCAGGGGCGGGACCGTCCGCCGGAGGGGCCGCGAAGGGCTCCGGCGCGGATCCGCGCATGGGTTCACGCCTGCCCCGGCCGCACCCCCTGCGGCCACCCCCCTGTGAGAAGGCGGAAAACACCCGTCACCCCGGCGCAACGCATCGGCAACGTGCGGCGCGCAGGATCGGTTCATGACGGAGCCGGCGCACCCTCCCGAGTCCCTGCCCCCGCCCGCGCGTTCCCTTCCACTTCCACCCCCGCGTCCCCTCCCGCCCGCGTTTCCGCTTCAGCCCGCCACCACCGCGGAGCTCCTGACCCGGATCACCGCCCAGCTCGGTACGCAGCTCAGCGGTCTGCGCCCCCGACACCACGCAGGAGTCCTCCCATGCAGCAGCCCGCCCTCGTCGCCGTGGCCCACGGCAGCCGCGATCCGCGCGCCCTCCTCACCGCCGAGGCCCTGCTCGAACGGGTCCGTGAACTACGCCCCCGCCTCGACGTCCGGCTCGGTCACATCGAGCTGAACCACCCGCTGCTGGGCCGCACCCTCGAACGGGCCGCCGGATCCGCCGTCCTGGTGCCGCTGCTGCTCGGCCGGGGCACCCACGTCAAGCGGGACCTGCCGGCCGCCGCCGCCCGCGCCGGGCACCTGCGGATCCGCATCGCCGCCCCGCTCGGACCGCATCCGCTGCTCGTCGAGGCCCTGTACGAGCGGCTCGTGGAGGCCGGCTGGAGCCCCGGGTCGGCGGTGGTGCTGGCCGCCTCCGGGTCCCGCGACCCCGACTCCGCCACCGACGTGCGGGCCACCGCCGGTCTGCTCTCGGAACGGCTCGGCGGGGTGCCCGTGATGGCGGCCTACGCGTCGGGCGCCTCGCCCGGAGTCGCCGACGCCGTACGGGCCCTGGCCGCGCGGGGCCTCCACCGGGTCGCCGTCGCCTCCTACTTCACCGCCCCGGGCCGCTTCGCCTCCGCGAGCGCCGCCGCCGCCCCGGGCCCGGCCGCCGCTCCGCTGGGCGCCCATCCGGCGCTGGCCCGCCTGGTGCTGCAGCGCTACGACGAAGCCCGGGCGGCGCTCGTAGCGCCCGTACGGCAGGAGCACTCGCGGGAACTGGCCACCGCGTAACGACCGGGTTGGTTCACAATCGCTGGGATCGCTCCTCTTGCCTCGTCTTGTCGGCGCGTGCGGTTACCGTTTGGACCATGGAAGGCATGGAAGGCACCACCGCACCTGTCCGACCCGGCCCCGACCAGCCCGGCGAGCCGTATGAACCCGCCGATACCGAACGCTGGGCGACCGAGCCCGACAAACGGCCCGGGCGGACCGCCTTCCAGCGCGACCGCGCCCGCGTACTGCACTCCGCCTCCCTGCGCCGGCTCGCCGGGAAGACCCAGGTGGTCACCCCCGGGACGCGTTCCCACGACTGGGACGCGAGTCCTCGTACGCGGCTGACGCACTCCCTCGAATGCGCCCAGGTCGGCCGCGAGCTCGGCGCCGCGCTCGGCTGCGATCCCGACTTGGTCGAGGCCGCCTGCCTGTCGCACGACATGGGGCACCCGCCCTTCGGCCACAACGGCGAGGAAGCGCTCAACGAGTTCGCCAAGGACTGCGGCGGCTTCGAGGGCAACGCCCAGTCGCTGCGCCTGCTGACGCGGCTGGAACCCAAGCGGTTCGTCCCCGATCCGGCGACCGGCGAGCTGGTCAGCGTCGGACTCAACCTCACCCGGGCCTGCCTGGACGCCGCCACCAAGTACCCCTGGGCGCGCGGGGACCACCCCACCGACCCGACGTCGGTGAAGTTCGGCGCCTACGAGGACGACCTGCCGGTCTTCGAGTGGCTGCGCCGCGGCGCGCCCGCGGACCGCAAGTGCTTCGAGGCGCAGGTCATGGACTGGTCGGACGACGTGGCGTACTCCGTCCACGATTTCGAGGACGGCCTGCACGCCGGCCACCTCGACCCGAACCTGCTCTTCGCCGAGCCCGAGCGCGCCGAGATCTGGCGGGTGGCCATCGGCCGGTACGTGCCCTCCGACACCGAACCGGAGGAGCTCCGCGAGGCCCTGGACCGGCTGATGGAGCAGCAGTGGTGGCCGCACGGGTACGACGGCTCGGCCGTGGCCCAGGCCCGGCTGAAGGACGCGACCAGCCAGCTGATCGGCCGCTTCTGCCTGGCCGCCGAGGGCGCCACCCGGCAGGCGCACGGAACCGGCCGGCTGACCCGGTACGCGGCGGAGCTGGTGGTGCCGCGCGAGGCCCGCAACGAGTGCGCGGTGCTGAAGGCGGTGGCCGACCTGTACGTCATGCAGCGCGACGAGCAGGGGCGGATCCGCGCCGATCAGCGCATCGTCCTGGCCGAACTGGCGGAGGCGCTCAGCGCCCGCGCGCCCGAGGGCCTGGACCCGCAGTTCCGCGCGATCTTCGACGAGGCCCCGGACGACCGGGCCAGGAAGCGTGCGGTCGTGGACCAGATCGCGGCCCTCACGGACGCAGCGGCGCGCTCCCTGCACGCCCGCCTCACACAGCGCACGCGACGCGCCGAAGGGTGAGCCGATCGGGCCACTCCCCCTTCACGCGGCAGGCTCGGTGCGGGACGCTCGCATGTGCCCGCATGTGGCGCAGAGGTTATGAGGAGGCATCAGGTGGTCGACGCACACCGGACGTTCGTCATCGTCGGCGCAGGGCTCGCCGGGGCTAAGGCGGCCGAAACGCTGAGGTCCGAGGGGTTCACGGGGCGGGTGATCCTGATCGGCGACGAGCGTGAGCATCCGTACGAGCGGCCGCCGCTCTCCAAGGGGTACCTGGCGGGCAAGGAGGAGCGCGAGAGCGTCTTCGTGCACGAAGCCTCCTGGTACGCGGCCTCCGACATCGAGCTGCACCTCGGCCAGCCCGCGGTCCAGCTCGACCGGGAGGCCAAGAAGGTGGTCCTCGGCGACGGTACGGCGCTGCCCTACGACAAGCTGCTGCTCGCCACCGGCGCCGAGCCGCGCCGGCTCGACATCCCGGGCACCGACTTGGTCGGGGTGCACCACCTGCGCCGGCTCTCGCACGCGGAACGGCTGCGCAAGGCCCTGGCGGGCCTCGGCCGGGACAACGGGCACCTGCTGATCGCGGGCGCCGGCTGGATCGGCCTGGAGGTCGCCGCGGCGGCCCGCGGGTACGGGGCCGAGGTGACCGTGATCGAGCCGGAGCAGACCCCGCTGCACGCGGTGCTCGGTCCGGAGATCGGGCGGCTCTTCGCGGACCTGCACACCGATCACGGGGTCCGCTTCCACTTCGGGGCCCATCTGACGGAGATCGTCGGGCACGACGGCATGGTGCTGGCGGCCCGCACGGACGACGGGGAGGAGCACCCGGCGCACGCGGTCCTCGCGGCGATCGGAGCCGCCCCGCGGACCGCGCTGGCCGAGAGCTCGGGCCTGGCCCTGGTGGACCGGGAGCACGGGGGCGGGATCGCCGTGGACGCCTCGCTGCGCACCTCCGACCCGGACGTCTTCGCCGTCGGGGACGTGGCGGCCGCCCACCACCCGATGCTGGGGACCCGGCTGCGGGTGGAGCACTGGGCGAACGCGCTCAACGGGGGTCCGGCCGCCGCACGGGCGATGCTGGGACAGGAGGTCTCGTACGACCGGGTGCCGTACTTCTTCTCCGACCAGTACGACGTGGGCCTGGAGTACTCGGGGTACGCCCCGGCCGGCGGCTACGACCAGGTCCTGATCCGCGGGAACGCGGGCAAGCGGGAGTTCATCGCCTTCTGGCTCTCGGACGGCCGGGTCCTGGCCGGGATGAACGTGAACGTGTGGGACGTCACGGAGGACATCCAGGCTCTGATCAGGTCGAAGGCGCCCGTGGACCGCGAGAAACTGGCGGACCCGGCAGTTCCGCTTTCGGCCCTGGTTCCGGCGGAGGGGGCCTGACGAGAATGTCGTCGCCCGGCCGTAGACTTCACGCGTGGCAGGACGGATCAACGACGACGACGTGAAGGCGGTACGGGACGCGGTCCCGATCGACGCCGTGGTCTCGGAGTACCTCCAGCTGCGCAACGCCGGCGGCGGCAACCTCAAGGGCCTCTGCCCGTTCCACGACGAGAAGTCCCCGTCCTTCCAGGTCAGCCCCAGCAAGGGCTTCTACCACTGCTTCGGCTGCCAGGCGGGCGGGGACACCCTCGACTTCGTCATGAAGATCGACCACCTCTCGTTCTCCGAGGCGGTCGAGCGGCTGGCCGGCCTGGCCGGCATCACCCTGCGGTACGAAGAGGGCGGCTACACGGCCGGCAGCAGCGGCCGCGGCGAGCGCATCCGCCTGGTCGAGGCGCACAAGGCCGCGGCCCTCTTCTACATGGACCAGCTGGGCAGCGCGGAGGCGGAGATCGGCCGCAAGTTCCTGGCCGAGCGCGGCTTCGACCAGGCCGCGGCCGCGCACTTCAGCGTGGGCTACAGCCCGGCCGGCTGGGACCACCTGACCCGCTTCCTGCGCGGCAAGGGCTTCACCGACAAGGAACTGATCACCTCGGGCCTGTCCCAGGACAGCCGCAGCGGAAAGCCCATCGACCGCTTCCGCGGCCGGCTGATGTGGCCCATCCGCGAGATCAGCGGCGAGGTCGTCGGCTTCGGCGCGCGCAAGCTGCGCGACGACGACAACGGGCCCAAGTACCTGAACACCCCCGAGACGGCGATCTACAAGAAGTCCCAGGTGCTGTACGGCATCGACCTGGCCAAGAAGGAGATCGCCAAGACCTCCCGGGCCGTCGTGGTCGAGGGCTACACCGACGTCATGGCCTGCCACATGGCCGGGGTCACCACCGCGATCGCCACCTGCGGCACCGCCTTCGGCGGCGACCACATCAAGATCCTTCGCCGACTGCTCATGGACAACGCGACCGCCGAGGTGATCTTCACCTTCGACGGGGACGCGGCCGGGCAGAAGGCGGCGCTGCGCGCCTTCGAGGACGACCAGAAGTTCGCCGCCGAGACCTCCATCACCATCGCCCCGGACGGTATGGACCCGTGCGACCTGCGCCTCGCGCAGGGCGACGCGGCCGTGGCCGGACTGGTCGAGGCCCGGACTCCGCTGTTCGAGTTCGCGCTGAAGCACATCGTGGCCCGGCACAACCTGGAGAACCCGGCGGGACGGTCGGCCGCGCTGGACGAGGCCGCACCGATCATCAAAAAGATCAAGAACGTCGGCATCCAGCACGAGTCGGCGGTCCAGCTGGCGGGGATGCTGGGCATGCGGGACGAGCAGTTCGTGGTCAAGCGGATCGCCCAGCTCGACCGCTGGGCCCGGGAGCGCGGCAACCAGCCCCAGGAGCAGCGCCGGGGCCGTTCCGGCCACTCCTACGAGGACATCGCGGCACCGGCCGCCGCACCTGCCGGCCCCGCGCTGAACCTGCGCAGCCCGGCCCACATCACCGAGCGCGAGCTGCTCAAGCTGGCGCTCCAGCGCCCAGCCCTGGTCTCCCCCGCCTTCGACGCCTTCGGGATGGACGAGTTCACCGCGCCCCCCTACGCGGCCGTCCGCCAGGCCATCCAGGACGCGGGCGGAGCCTCCCTGGGCACCGAGGACTATCTGATCCGGGTCCGGGAGGCCGCTCCGAACGACACCGTCCGCGCACTCGTCACCGAGCTCGTCGTCGAGGCCATCCACGCGAAGACGGTCGACGAGATCTACGCCGGGGTCCATCTGGTCCAGGTCCGGCTGCGCGCCGTCGACCGCCGGGTGCACGAGATCCAGGGCACGATGGCGCGCCTCGGCCACCAGGGCTCGCCGGAGCAGCTGGCGGCGGTCCAGGAGGAGCTGTGGGTCCTCCAGCAGTACGGCCGGCTCCTGCGCAACCGGGGCGCGGAAGGCCTGTAGACCGGCCGGTGGACCGGTTGGACGTCAGGCGGCCGGATGTCAGGCGTCCTGAGGCGCCTCATCCTTCAGCATCGTCCGCAACATGGTGCGGAACTCCGGCGTGTCGGTCTCGCCGTGCACGGACACGGAGTGCTCGGCGGCCGCCCGGACCACTTCTTCTTCCCCGCCCGCGATGGTCAGGGTGCACTTGGACTCGCTGGGGTAGTCCCTGCAGTCAACGACCTTACGCATGGTGTCCTCCCGATTGGCGGTACGGCTGCCGCCGTCGCCGCCCGAGCCACGCTCGGGCGGGAGGGCGGGGGCAGGTGCGTTCAGGGTCTCCTTCCACGATCCTCCCTGCGGGCCCGAGGCGCGCTCTGGGCGAGACGACGGCTCAGCGGCGCAGCCAGTCGCCGCCGGGGATCTCCGTACCGGAGCGCGCGAGGCGGCGGGCCAGTACGGGCGCCGCCAGGTAGACCCAGGCGCGGACCGGGGTGCCGTCGGGGCGCAGGGTCTCGCGGGCGGTGCGGTCGTAGATGTTGGCGGGGTGTCCGGGGCCCGCGTACTCCTCCAGCAGGTCGAGCGCGACGAGGAGTTCCCGGTAGGCCCCGGGGGCCGGGGTGATCAGCTCTCCCGCTATGGCGGAGCCGGGGCGGTCCACGGCGTACGGGTATCCGGGACCCTCGTACAGCGCCGCGTCCGGGAGGCGGGCGGGCTCCTCGGCGGCCGTGCGGCCGCGCAGGAACAGGTCGTGGTTGACCTCGCCCGGCCGCAGGGTGCCGTAGACGAAGAACGGCAGCTCCCCCGTCGGTGGAACCGTTCCTTCGGCGTGGCCTTGCGGCCGATCGGCCGATGTCATGCGGGCCTCCCTCGATCCAGACTGAGCTGCCCGCCGGGGGCTTCCACCGGCCGCGGACGGGGCCGAAGGTCCCGGCTCCGGCTGCGGGAGCCCGCGTACGCACCGCCGTTGCACGAGCGCCCGGTACCCGTGACCGACGCCCCCTACCGTCAGTCTGCCTCCCTGTTCCCCGCCCTCCCCGGCCGCCCTCCCCACCACCCGACGGTTCCGCCCTCCATGACTCGACCGACCCGCCGCAGCCTCGCCGCCGCCCTGCTCTGCATCGGCCTCGGCGGCTGCGCCGCGCCCGGCGGGCTCGGGCACGCAGAGACCGCGCCACCCGTCTCCTCCCAGTCCCGGCCGGAACCGCTGTGGCCGTTGTGGACCGACACCCCGAGCTCCAGCGGCACGGCAGTGGCCGGCCGGGTACCGCCGCCGCAACCGCTCGACGAGGCCCCGGCCGTGGGACCGGAGGGGATCGAGAAGGTCGACGTGCGGGACATCCTGCGCGCGGACAAGGCGATGAAGCAGTACGGCAACGCGCGGGAGATCGCGGGTCCGGGCAAGGCCGGGGTCCGGCCGCCCCGGTACGCGGATCTCACCGGCGACGGGAACCACGAGCTGATCGTGGCCGGCGACAGCGCGACCGGGCATTCGGTGCTCAGCGTCTATACCGCGATCGGCGGGAAGATCGTTCCGATCCTGCTCACCGGCGGCCGGCGGATGAGCGCCGAGATCATCGGCAGCGACCTGCTGATCCGCACCGCCGACGACGGGTCCACGCACATGATCCGCTACCACTGGGACGGCCGGCGGATGAGCGTGCTCAGCGACGAGCACCAGTTCGGCAACGCCATCGCCGGCCCGGCGTCCGGCGGCTCCCCGGCCCCGCGCCCGTCCGGCTCCGCACCCCCCGCCGCCCAGGGCCCGGCCAGCCGGTGAAACACTCCCTGCTCCGCTTGCGCCGCCTCCTGCACTCCCTCAGCCTGCGCTGGAAGATCGCCGTCCTGCTCGCCGCCGGCTGCTCGCTCGTCGCGCTCACCATCGGCATCCTGATCCACGAGGCCCGCGCGCACCAGGTGGCCGACGCGGCGCGCAAGAGCGCCGTCGCACAACTCGTCCGGGTGCGGCAGGTGTACGAGCTCACGGGCCGGCTGGACTTCGACAAGGTCGGTGAGGCCGACGCCCGCCTCGACTGCCCCGGCCTGCCGCAGCCGCTGCGCCGCGCCGCCCTCTCCGGACAGCGCACCACCTACCTCGAGCTGAACGGCCCCCAACCGGCGGTGTGGGCCGCCCGGCCGGCCGGCGGCGACCAGGTGCTCTCCGTACGCCAGTCCCTCACCTCCGAGAAGGCGGAACTGTGGGAACTGGACCAGCAGCTGATGCTCTTCGGCGTGGTGGTCGTCACCCTCGCGGCGATCGGCGGGGCGGCGCTGGCCAGTCGGCTGAGCAAGGACCTGCGGTCCGCGGCCGAGACGGCCCGGCGGATCAGCACGGGGGAACTGGACGCCCGGATCGGCCCGTCGGGCGTTCCGGGGACTCGCGACGAGGTGGCCGAACTGTCCGCGGCGGTCGACACGATGGCGGCGAGCCTGCAGCGGCGGCTGGTGGCGGAGCAGCGGTTCACGGCGGACGTGGCGCACGAGCTGCGGACCCCGCTGACCGGTCTGCACACCGCCGCCGAGCTGCTCCCGCCGGGGCGGCCCACGGAGCTGGTGCGCGACCGGGTCTCGGCCCTGCGCAGCCTGACCGAGGACCTCCTGGAGGTGGCCCGGCTGGACGGGGACCGGGAGGTGGCCCAGCTGGACACGCACCTGCTGGGGCCGCTGGTGGAGTCGGTCACCCGGCGGTCGGGGGTTCAGGCGCGGGTACTGGGCGCCGACGGCACGGCCCGCGTCCGTACGGATGTCCGCCGGCTGGACCGGATTCTGACGAACCTGCTGGTCAACGCCCGCAGGCACGGCGGGGACCCGATCACCGTGACGGTGACCGGAAACACGGTCACCGTCCGCGATCACGGCCCGGGCTTCCCGGAGACCCTGCTGCGGGACGGCCCGCAGCGGTTCCTGACGGGCGCGACCGAACGCGGCCAGGGCACGGGCCTGGGCCTGACCATCGCCCTGGGCCAGGCCCAGGTCGTCGGCGCCCGGATCACCCTCACCAACCCCGGCCCCGCCGGCGCCTGCGCCACGCTCACCCTCCCTCCGGCCTGACCCCGGCGCGCAGCGGCGACCCACGCCTGCGGGGCGGCCGTCACCCGGACGGGGTGGGGGTCCACGGATGGCCTCTTTATCCCGTCTGACCTGCGATAACGGCGCGCCACCTCACTTCCCGGCATCGATCTGACACCGCATCAGCAGGCGGCCGCCCGGCCGCCCGGGTTACCTCGGAAACACGACCCCGTGTCCCCAGGAGACTCCTCATGCGTCGACGCACCGCCCACGTGCTCACCGCCACCGCGCTGACCGCCGCCGCGTTCACCGGCCCGGTTGCCGGCGCGGTCGCCGCCGCGGACCTGGGCATGACGGGCTTCGCGGCCGGCGACTTCGCCCCGCTGGAGGTCTGGCCCAAGTCCGCGGCCCCCGGCACCACCGTCACGGTGAACACGAAGGCCTGCGGTCCCGCCAGTCACGCGGAAGGCGATGCCAGCACCGTCGGGGGCGGCCGCTTCAAACTGAGCCCGGGCACCCACAAGGAGGTGGTCGTGGGGCAGTTCCAGGTCGCCCACGGCACCCGGCCCGGCCCCTACGAGATCGGCGCCACCTGCGCGAACGGCAAGTTCGCGACCGGCGACCTGATCGTCACCGAGCACGACCGCGCCCCCCAGGGCCACGTGCGCACCGGGGTGGGCGGTGGCATGACCACCACCACCGACCCCGCCAAGATCGCGGCGGGAGCGGCAGTGCTGGCCGCCACCGCCGTCGGCGGTATCTGGCTCCTGCGTCGCCGGGCGAGCGGCACGCGGAGCTGACGGACGCCCACCGCGGCTTCGGCCGCGGTCCGACCGGTACCGTCCCCCGTCGCCCGCCCCGCGAGGTCCCCCCCGTTCGCGGGGCCGGGCGACGGCCAGTCACTACGTCACACGTCACACGTCACCAAGCCAACGACAGCGCCACGGCAAGGGGGCCCGCATGGAGTCACGCCGCGCCCGCGGTGGCGGGCTCGTAGCACTCGCCGCCTGCGTCGGCGTCTGGCTCATCGGCAGCGGCTCCAGCGAGCCCGTCCGCCCTCCGCTGCCCTCCCCCGGTGAGGCGCTGAGCGCGCAGGCGCAGTTCCCCGGGGCCATCTCCGCGCTCCCCGGTTCCCCGCCCACCCGGATCCGCATCCCGTCCATCCGGGTGGACGCCCCGCTCACCGGGCTCGGGCTGCAGGGCGACGGCAGTCTCGAGGTACCGCCGCCCGCCCGCCGGGACCTGGCGGGCTGGTATCGCGAAGGCACCACCCCGGGCGCCAACGGCACCGCCGTCGTCGCCGGGCACGTGGACAACGCCACCGGTCCCGCGGTCTTCTACCACCTGGGCGCACTGCGCCGAGGGGCTCTGATCGAGATCGCCCGCGCTGATGGGCGTACGGCCGTGTTCACCGTCCACGCGGTGGAGGTCTACGAGGCCAAGGCCTTCCCGGACTCCCGGGTGTACGGGTCGGTGCCGCGCGCCGAGCTCCGCGTCATCACCTGCGGCGGGGGTTTCTCCCCGCGCACCGGCTACCAGGGGAACGTGGTCGTCTTCGCCCACCTGACGGGCACCTACTAGGACGGGCCGGGCCGGTCACAGCACTAGCCGGTCCGGACGACGGCCTGGTCGCCGTGCGGGCCGAACAGGTGCAGGATCTCCACCGACTCGCCTTCGGCGGGGCCGAACCAATGCGGTTCGGTGGTGTCGAACTCGGCGACCTCACCGGGGCGGAGGCTGAAGGTGCGCTCGCTGATGACGAGGTGGAGCTCGCCGGCGAGCACGTAGAGCCATTCGTAGCCGGTGTGGGTCGCCAGTTTCGGTTCCCGGTACGCGAGCACCTGCTTGAAGGCCCGGACCCGGCCGGGGTACTGCGTCAGGGGGACCATGACGCTCCCGTCGTCCCTGCGCAGGGGCCTCAGGTGGACGCGTGCGTCACCGGTGGCCGGGGCCGCGACCAGCTGGTCCAGTGCGACGCGGTGCGTTCGCGCGAGCGGGATGAGCAGTTCGAGCGTCGGACGCCGCTTGCCCGACTCCAGGCGGGAGAGCGTGCTCACGGAGATCCCGGTGTCCCCGGAGAGGGCCTCCAGGGTCAGTCCGCGCTCGCGCCGCAGCGCACGCAGCCGCGGCCCGATGGCGTCGAGCGTCCGCGCGAGTTCGGCATCCCTGTCCATCGGGCCAGTCTGCTCCGTCGCCCGGGCTCCTCTTCACGCTACGGGCCTCCCGGGCGGAGTCACGGCCTCGAGACGGCCCTACAGGGGGCGCGGGTACCAGCGGCGGTGGACGAACGGCTCGACGCACAGGACCGCGGCGCCCGCCACGGCTCCCACCAGGAGCGAGGTCCAGCCGCCCCCGGCGACGAGCGCTCCGGCGCAGGCGGCGGCCAGGACCAGCGGCCGGGCCAGGGTCAGCGGGCCGAGTCCGACGACCACGGCGAGGGTGCCGGCCCGGAACGGCAGTGTGAGGTAGGCGGCGAGGGAGAGCCCGACCGCGAGGGCGTAGGCCCCGAGCGGGACGAGGAAGCCGACCCCGCCGTCGGCTAGGGCCCCGTACGCCCGGTCCGGGTCCTCGGCGGCCAGCAGGACCGCGCCGGCCGTGAGGGCGGGGGCGAGCAGCAGGACGGCGCCGACCGCCAGTCCGCGCAGGGCCGCACGGACGACGGCACGCTGCTTGCGGATCCGGGCGTCCCGGCCGGCGTAGGCGCGGAAGCCGCTGAACGCCGCGTCGACGAGGCCGAGGGCAGCGAGCGGCAGGACCGGGTTCATCGCGCGGCTCCGGCTCCGGCGCCGGACCGGGAGGCGGCGCCCGGCTCCGGCGGTCCGCCGCGGGTCAGCTGCTCCGCGCCCACGAGCCGGCGCGAGGCGCGGCCGAGGGCCTGGCGCAGCGGGTCCTCCAGGTAGGGCCGGATGCCGAGGACCGGGCGCAGGGTGGTGCAGAAGGGGTTGGACAGGCCCCGGGGTTCGTAGAGCAGCGGAGTGATGCCGGGTACGGTCGCGGCACGCAGCAGGGTTTCGTCCGAGTGGGCGCGCCGGGCGGAGACGACCCCGTCGTGGCGGCCGAGCGGATGGCGCATGCGGGCCCGGTGGAACACCCAGGCGCCCACGGGTGCCAGCCGGGTGGCCGCGATGTCGAAGTGGCAGAAGGCGAGCGCCTGGGAGTCGGCCTGGGCCTCGAAGAACTCCGCGAGCGCGGGGCCGCGGAAGTGGTGCAGCACGCCGGTGGAGACGTAGACGGTGGCGACCTCCGGCAGGTCGAAGGCGTTGCCGTGGACGAACCGGCAGTCGAGCCGCTCCGCGCGGGCCAGCCGGTCGGCCTCGGCGACGAGCGCGGCGTCGAGGTCGACGCCGATCAGCTCGACGTTCGGTCCCAGGGCGCCGGTGGCGGCGAGCCACCGGACGAGGTAGCCGAGCCCGGATCCGATGTCGACCAGACGGAACCGGCCGCGGCGGCCGGCGATCTCACGGATGGCCTCGAACAGCGGGTTCAGTACGTGCACCAGCCGTTCCCCGATGCGCAGTTCCTCACTGAGCCGCTGCATCTCGGTGTGGACGCCGATCATCAGCCGGTCCACGGCGAGCGGGTCGAGCACGTCGTCCGGGCCGGCCGGCAGCCCGGCGACGATCCGGGCGGCGCGCGGGTCCCCCGACTCTTCGAACCGGCGAACCACATCACCCCGCCGGACCGGCAGTCGCGCCCCGCTGAGCGGGTCGGTGACGGTGATCAGGTCGGATATCTCAAGGTGGGGCACGACCGGAACTTTATCCCCGCCGACGGGCCGGCCCCAGGTCAGACCCCGGTCAGACCAAGATCAGCTGCGGATCTGTGACCTAGTGCCGCACCCGGCCCGAACTGATGACCGGCTGGTCGGCCCAGGACGTTGCGGCAGTGCGACCGTGCCGACCCGGACAGCGGCCCCGTCTCAACGGAGTCGGACCCACGGAGCCGGTCAGGCCGGGTGCAGCACGGCCATGGCGATCTCGCGTACGCGTTCCCGAGTGATCCCGGTGCGCTGCTCGACGGCGAGGGGGTGGCCGGTGGGCTCCAGCTCGATGGAGAAACGTTTGCCGACCGGCCGGGTGTGAGCGTTGGTCTTCAGGTCGGCGGTGCCCTCGGAGTAGAGCGCGAGCTCGGTGCTGAGCCAGCCGAAGTAGGGCTTCTCGGCCTCGCGGCCCTCGGCGTTCCATACGTCCAGGGCGCGCGTGAAGTCGTCTCTGCTCAGCGAGACCCAGACGCCCCACGAGAAGATGTCCGTGCTGCCGATCACGGGTATCTCGATCATGCCCCTGATGAAGAAGTGGTGGCCCTTGATCACGCACTGGTCCGACGACAGCATGCTGTCCGCATCAGCCTCGAAGCCGGCATTCCAGACGTCGGGGGCCGCGGCCGAGTAACTCATGGGGAGCTCAGTGTGGCGTTCGCCGCAACTGGAGCAGGTGAAACCGGGATCGATAGACATGGCGTGAGCCTAGCGACGACCTGAGCAACAACTGGCCCCCGCCGCCAGCCCCGTGACGGTTGCTATTGCTCCGCGCTCCGGCTTGCCGTCCGGTCATCGTGCGTTCACACCACGACCGCCTCGGGCGTGGATCAGCCCCACTGTTCGAAACCCAGCTTCACGACCAGGGCTCCGACGACCGTGAGGAGGACCCCCCGGACGAAGCCGCTGCCCTTCTTCAGCGCCATCCGGGCGCCGATCATGGCGCCGACCAGGTTGAACACGGCCATCAGGGCGGCCAGTTGCCACAGCACCATGCCCTGGTAGGCGAACATGGCGAGCGCTCCGGCATTGGTGCACACGTTGACGATCTTCGCCGTCGCGGAGGCCGTGACCAGGTCGAGGTGGAGGAGGGCCGTCAGCGCCAGGACCAGGAAGGTACCGGTGCCGGGGCCGATGAGCCCGTCGTAGAAGCCGATGCCGAGGCCGGCCAGCGCGATGGCGAGCAGAACACGTCGGCGGCTGACGCGAGCGGCCCCGGGAGCGACGCCGAAGGCCGGGCGGAAGAGGACGAACGCACCGACGATCACCAGGACCGCCATGATCAGCGGGCGCAGCGCGTCCTTGCTGATGCCGCCCGCCAGGGCGGCCCCGCCCATCGAGCCGATCAGCGCGGCCAGACCGATGCGGACGGCGAGCTTCACGTCCACCGAGGTCTTGCGCAGGTACGAGACGGCCGCGCCCGAGGTTCCGACGATGGCCACGGCCTTGTTGGTGCCGAGGACGGTGGCGGGGTGGGCGCTGGGCAGGCCGAGGAGCAGGGCGGGCAGGAGCAGCAGGCCGCCGCCGCCCACGACGGCGTCGATCCATCCGGCCGCCGCAGCGGCCACGCACAGCACGATGATCATGGTTGTCGATATGTCAGGCACGGCCCGACTTTATGGAGGGGTTGGGTGCAGTGGCCATCAATCCCCGGAAACTTGCGCAAAGGTTGAGCTTTGCCTGGCCGGCGCCCTGTCGGGGGCCGGCGGAGCCGACGGATCCACCGCCACCGTCAGCACGCTCGCGGCCAGCACACTGGCCAGCCCGAGCCCGGCCGCCAGCCGCCGCGCGGGCGGTACGGACCCCAGCGCGGCCAGCACCGCTTGCACCGGGGAGGTACGGGGTCTGCGGTGCCGGGCGGCCACCGCCCGGCACGGCCTGCCCGACGGCGCCGGCCGACGGGGACACGGACACGGCGACGTGCAGCGGGTGGCGCATCATGCGGCGACCTCTCGGAGGCGGAGGGAGAACTGGAGAGAAGGGGAGGCGAAGGCCAAGGGGAACTGGAGCCGAAGCGCGAGCGGAAGCGCGAGCCGAAGCGGAAGCCCAACGGGCTCAGAAGCCGAAGCACTCGGCGTGGATCCGCCCGGCCGGCACCCCGGCCCGCAGCAGTGCGGCCTGGGTGGCGTCCGCCATTCCGGGCGGCCCGCACAGGTACACGTCGTGTTCGGCCAGCTCCGGGACCAGCTCCGCCAGCGCCTGCGGAGCCAGCGGGTCGAAGGAGGCGCCCGACGGCCCGAGCAGGTAGTGCAGCCCGGCCTGTCGTTCGGCGGCGATGGCCTCCAGCTCGGAGCGCAGCACGAGGTGCTCCTCGGCGCCGGCCCGGTAGAGCAGGGTGATGTCCCCCGGCCCGCCGGGCAGGGTCTCGAACAGCGCCCGCATCGGGGTGATCCCCACTCCGCCGGCGATCAGCAGCACCTTGGTCCTGGTCCGCCGGGCGGCGGTGAGCGCCCCGAAGGGCCCGGTGGCGAGGACCCGGGTGCCGGGCCGCAGCCGGCGGATCCGGCGGGAGTGGCCGCCGAGGGCCTTCACGGTGATCCGCAGGGTGTCCCCGCGGACCGGCGCCGACAGCGAGAACGGCAGCGCGGTGTGCCACAGCCGCCGCTGCAGGAACCGCCAGCGCAGGAACTGCCCCGGCTCCGCACGCAGCTCCGCGAGGTGCTCCCCGTAGACGAGGACGGAGACCACCCCGGGCCCCTCCGTACGGACCTCGGCGACGCGCAGCGCGTGCCGCAGGGCCTGGCGTACGGGGACCACGGCGCGGTACCAGACGAGCAGGACGGCGACCACGGCGTGGGCGAGGGCCCAGAACCAGGTGACGGGCGCCAGATCGGGGCCGGCGAGCTGGTGCCCGAAGGCAAGGGCCGCGGCAAGGTATACGAGGAGGTGGATCCCCCGCCAGGTTTCGTGGGAGACGCGGCGGCGTACGGAGCGGGCGGAGGTGATGCCGACGGCGGCCAGGAGGACGGTCCCGGCCACCGCGGCGGCCAGGGCCGGGTAGCCGAGCAGCTCCCGGACGGCGGAGATCACATCGACCCCCTCGTGCACGGCATAGCCGCAGAGCGCGAAGAGCCCGTGCCCGAAACAGGTCAGCAGGACGTGGCGTCCGCCCAACGCGTGCCAGCGGGCGAGCCGGGCCGCGCCCACCCCGTGCTCGACGGCGGGGACCCGGGCCATGAGGAACAGCAGGACGAGCACCCCGTACCCGGCGAGCAGGCCGGACAGGTGCGCGGCGGTCGCGAACAGCGCGTCGAGCCGGGCCGAGGGCCGCACCTGGGCGGCCCACAGCAGGGCGACAATTCCCGCTCCGCCGAGCATCCCGCCCTTGACCCGAACCGCCATGTCTCGCTCTCGCATACGGCCACGCTAAGGGCGGTTCCGCGGGCTCCCGGGCCTCCCGGTGATCCTTAAGGCGGCCTTGAGGAACGCCTCACTGGCGCTTAACCCGCACGCTGAGGTCGGCGTTCCGTTGGGGAAACAGAGTCGGTGCCGTGGGGAAACAGCGGCCGCGCACTCTCATGTCATGACCTCGGAACAGCAACGCGTGGTGGTGATCGGCGGCGGCCTCGCGGGCCTGCGGCTCGCCGCCCGGCTGGGCGGGGACGTACGCGTCCTCGGCGAGGAGGCGCACGCCCCCTACAACCGGGTCCTCCTCGCGGAGGTCCTGGCCGGCCGGTACTCCCCGGAAGTGACGGCACTCCCGGCCCCCGGTCCGGCGCTGCGCCGGGGCGTGCGGGCGGTCCGGATCGACCGGGCGGAGCAGGTGGTGCACTGCGACGACGGAACGGTCGAGCCCTACGGCACGCTGGTCCTGGCCACCGGGTCGAACCCGGTCCTGCCCGCCCTGCGCGGCCTCTTCGAACCGGAAGGGCGGGACCTCCCCGCCGGGGTCCACGCCTTCCGCACCATGGACGACTGCCTGGCCCTGTCCTCGGCCGTACGTCCCGGCGTGCGCGCGGTGGTGATCGGCGGCGGCCTCCTCGGCGTCTCGGCGGCCCGCGCCCTGGCCGAGCGGGGCGCCCAGGTCGTCCTCGCCCAGCAGGGCGAACGTCTGATGGAACGCCAGCTCGACGCGGACGCCTCGGCGCTGCTGCGGACGCACCTGGCAGGCCTGGGCGTGGAGATCCACACGGAATGCCGCGTCCGCGGCCTGACGACCGCCTCGACACCCCATCCGGGCCCGCCCGCTGCCGACGGCACCGGCGCGCAGCCGGCCCCGACGGCGTTCGAGGCGCGGCAGGGGGCAGAGCCCGCGACGCCCCGCAGGGTCACCGGGGTCGAGCTCGCCAACGGCTACCGCCTCGATGCCGACCTCGTCGTCCTCGCCTGCGGAGTCCGCCCGCGCACCGGCCTCGCCCAGGCCGCCGGCCTCGACGTCCGCAAGGGCATCGTCATCGACGACGAGCTGCGCACCAGCGACCCCCGCATCCACGCCGTCGGCGACTGCGCCGAGCACTCGGGCCGCGTCTACGGCCTGGCGGGCCCCGCCCTCGAACAGGCCGACGCCCTGGCGAAGGTCCTCCTGGGCACCGGCCGGGGCATCACCTCGGCCCCGAGGCCGGCCCCTCCCACCAGGGACGAGCCCCAAGCCATCCCCGCCACCTACACCGGCACCCGCGCCCTGACCCGCCTCACCCTCACCGCAGGCGGCGACCGGCCCCTCGATCTCGCCGCCTTCGGCGAGACCACCGCGCTCCCCGGCGACGACGTGGTCCGGCTCACCGACGCCACCCGCCGCACCTACCGCAAGGTCGTCGTCCGCGGCGACCGCCTCGTCGGCGGGGTCCTGATCGGCGAACTCTCCAGTGTGGGCGCCCTCGCCCGCAGCTGGGAGGACGGCGCCCCCCTCACCGACAAACACGGTCTCACCGACCTGCACCATCTGCTCACCGACGACGGAGGCTCCTGATCATGGCCGCAGCCACGCCCACGCCCGCCCAGGCCGCCGCCCAGGCCGCCGCCCAGCCCGCCATCGTGCTCATCGGCCACGGCATGGTCGGCCAGCGCTACCTGGAGGCGCTCGCCGAAGTCGGCGCCACCGCCACGCACCGCATCACCGTGCTCTGCGAGGAGCCCCGGCCCGCCTACGACCGCGTGCGCCTGACCTCGTACTTCTCCGGCAGCACCCCCGAGGACCTGTCGATGACCCCGGCCGGGTTCATGGCGGAGCACGGGATCTCCCTGCACCTCGACGACCCCGCCGAGACCATCGACCGCGACGCCCGCACCGTCACCTCCCGCTCCGGGCAGGTGTTCCCGTACGACGTGCTCGTGCTCGCGACCGGCAGCTACCCCTTCGTGCCGCCCGTCCCCGGCAAGGACGCCCCGGGCTGTTTCGTGTACCGCACCATCGAGGACCTCCTCGCGATCGAGGAGTACGCCAAGACCCGCACCACCGGCGCCGTGGTCGGCGGCGGCCTGCTCGGGCTGGAGGCGGCCGGCGCGCTCAAGGGCCTGGGGCTCACCACCCGCGTCGTGGAGTTCGCGCCCCGGCTGATGCCCGTCCAGGTCGACGAGGGCGGCGGCGCGGCCCTGCTGCGCACCATCGAGAACATGGGCCTCACCGTCCACACGGGCGTAGGTACCCAGGAGGTTCTCACCGGCGAGGACGGTGCGGTCAGCGGCATGAAGCTGTCCGACGGCTCCACCGTCGACACCGACCTGGTCGTCTTCTCCGCCGGCGTCCGCCCCCGCGACCAGCTCGCCCGCGACAGCGGCCTGACCGTCGGCGAGCGCGGCGGCATCGCCGTGGACGCCCACTGCCGCACCTCCGACCCGCACGTCTACGCCATCGGCGAGTGCGCGCTCGCCACCGACGGCCGCGTCTACGGGCTGGTCGCCCCCGGCTACGAGATGGCGGAGACGGCCGCCGCGGACCTGCTGGGCCGCGAGAAGGAGTTCACCGGCGCCGACCTCTCCACCAAGCTCAAGCTCCTCGGCGTGGATGTGGCCTCCTTCGGCGACGCGCACGGCGCCACCGCAGGCAGCCTCGACGTCGTCTACTCCGACTCCCGCTCCGGCGTCTACAAGAAGGTGGTCGTCTCCGCCGAAGGCGTCCTGCTGGGCGGCGTCCTGGTCGGCGACGCCGACTCCTACGGTCTGCTGCGCCCGCTCACCGGCTCCGTACCGCCCGTCACCCCCGAGCAGCTGGTGCTGCCCGCCGGCGCCGGCGCACCCGTCGCGCTCGGCCCGTCCTCGCTCCCCGACTCCGCGGTGATCTGCTCCTGCCACAACGTCACCAAGAAGACCATCACCGCCCACACGACCGTGCCCGAGGTCAAGAAGTGCACCAAGGCGGGCACCGGTTGCGGCAGCTGCCTCAAGGTGATCGGCCAGCTGATGCCGCCGGCGGCCGACAAAGGGCTCTGCGACTGCTTCGCCTTCACCCGCGCCGAGCTCTACGAGATCGTTCGCACCCTGCGCGTGACCTCGTACGAGCGGCTCCTCGACAGCCACGGCCGCGAGGAGGCCCGCGGCAGCGAAGGCTGCGAGGTCTGCAAGCCCACCGTCGGCTCGATCATCGCCTCCCTCGCCCCCACCCTCGGCGCGAGCGGCTACGTACTGGACGGGGAGCAGGCCGCCCTCCAGGACACCAACGACCACTTCCTCGCGAACATGCAGCGCAACGGCTCGTACTCGGTCGTCCCGCGCATCCCCGGCGGCGAGATCACCCCCGACAAGCTCATCGTGATCGGTGAGGTGGCCCGCGACTTCGGCCTCTACACGAAGATCACCGGCGGCCAGCGCATCGACCTCTTCGGCGCCGCCATCGACGAGCTACCCCGCATCTGGGCCCGGCTCGTCGACGCCGGATTCGAGTCCGGGCACGCGTACGGAAAGGCCCTGCGGACCGTGAAGTCCTGTGTGGGGCAGACCTGGTGCCGCTACGGGGTCCAGGACTCCGTACGGATGGCCATCGACCTGGAGCTGCGCTACCGGGGCCTGCGCGCCCCGCACAAGCTCAAGTCGGCGGTCTCCGGCTGCGCCCGCGAGTGCGCGGAGGCACAGAGCAAGGACTTCGGGATCATCGCGACGGCGAGCGGCTGGAACCTCTACGTCGGCGGCAACGGCGGGGCCACTCCGCGCCACGCCGACCTGCTGGCCCAGGACCTGTCCGACGCCGAACTGGTCCGGCTCATCGACCGGTTCCTGATGTTCTACATCCGCACCGCCGACCGGCTGGAGCGGACCTCCACCTGGCTGGACCGGCTGGAGGGCGGCCTTGAGCACCTGCGGGACGTGGTCGTGCACGATTCGCTCGGTCTGTGCGCGGAGCTGGAGTCGATGATGGCCGACCACGTGGCGCACTACCGCGACGAATGGGCCGAGACCCTGGAGGACCCGGAGCGGCTGCGCCGGTTCGTGTCCTTCGTCAACGCTCCCGGCGCACCCGACCCGAGCGTGCAGTTCGTCCCCGAACGCGGTCAGATCAAGCCCGACCTGACCGTACTCACCCTGGAGCCCCTGGGAGGCACCCGATGACCGTGGAACTGCAGGTGGATGAGGGATGGCTCACCGTGTGCGAGCTGTCGGCGTTGATCCCCGGGCGCGGGGTGGCGGCTCTGCTGCCCGACGGAAGCCAGGCCGCCGTGTTCGTCGACCGCGCGGGGCGCCCGTACGCCATCGGCAACCGGGACCCCTTCACCGGGGCGCAGGTCCTCTCGCGCGGGCTGATCGGCTCGGCCGCCGGACGCCTCTTCGTGGCCTCGCCGCTGCTCAAGCAGCGCTTCGACCTGGAGTCGGGGCACTGCCTGGACGACGAGGAGGTGGCGGTCCGGACGTACCCGGTACGGACCGCCGCGACCTCCGTCTGACCGGCGTGGCCGGGGCAGGCGTCAGCCCTGGATCATCGCCGGGTCCATCCACATGATCTCCCAGGTGTGACCGTCGAGGTCGTCGAAGGCGCGGCCGTACATGACCCCGTGGTCCTGGGCGGGACGGGGCTCGGTGGCGCCGGCCCCCAGGGCCCCGTCGACGAGCTCGTCGACGGCGCTGCGGCTCTCGGCGCTCAGACACAGCAGCACCGAGGTGGTGGTGGCGGTGTCGGCGATGGCCTTGTGGGTGAAGTCCTTGAAGCGGGCCTCGGTCAGGAACATCGCCACGATCGAGTCGGTGATGGGCATCGAGGCGCAATTCTCGTCGGTGAACTGAGCGTTGAAGGAGTAGCCGAGCTTCCCCCAGAAGGCCTTGGTCGCGTCGAGGTCCTTGACCGGCAGGTTGACGAAGATCATGGTGGAGGACATCGCGGTCTCTCTTCTCTCGGTTCTCACGGCTCCCACGGGGGGTCCCGTTGCTTTCGAGAGGTAGACCGGGGTCTCCCGGGAAACTCATCGCTCCCGGCGAAGTTTCTTCAAGAATCCCCGAACCCGCAGGTCGGAGACCGGTCAGCGCAGGCCAGGTCGGAGAGCGGTCGGAGCAGGTCTGACCGGGACCGGCCGCGTCAGCCCGTGGTCGAGCGCAGCCGCAGGGCCGCCAGCGGTACGAAACCCAGCCCGTCGGCGCTCTCCACGGAGGGCCCGGCGCCGGACAGCCGCTTGTGCAGGGACAGCGCGATCCGCTCGCCCTGGGCCTTGGCCCGCTCCGCGTTCGGCCCCCGGTGCAGTCCGTCGATCGTGGCGCGCCACAGCTGCACCCAGCGGCCGAAGTCCTCGGCGGTCATCTCGCGGGCGGACTGGAGGGCCTCGTGCGGGGCGAAGGCGTCGCGCCGGTAGTCGGCGCTGCGGAAGAGGGCCCGCTCCCAGAAGTCGGTGATCCGGGGCAGGTGCACCTCCAGGTCGGTGCCGGCGATCTCGGTGAAGAAGGGCCCGATCCGCTGGTCGGCGAAGGCCGCCGTGTAGAAGCGGCGCAGCACGACGTCGAGGTCGGCGCGGCCGGAGATGTCGGGGGCGGCGGCGTTGTGGTCCATCAGTCCACCATCCTCCCGCACCCGCCCCCTCCCCAGGGCAGAAAGTCCCGCGATACGCCGTCCCGCGCCGTTCGAATTTTCCGGAAATCCCGCGGGGAGGATTGACCTCCCGCCGGTCGCTCCCGCGTCATATGGAATTGACGTCACGTCAACTCGACGGCTCTAAGTTCCTCGACGCGTGTGTGACTCCCCGCCCGACCGGGCGCGGAGCCTCTCCTCCCACAGGAGTGACCGTGGAACGTCGTACCTTCCTTCGCGGGGCCGTCATCGGCTCCTCCGCAGCCGCCTTCGGCGGCACGCTGATGCACGGCGCGGCCTACGCGGCCCCCGCCCAGCCCGGCGCCGGGCCCTACGGGGCGCTCGGCGCCGCCGACGCGAACGGCATCATGCTGCCCACGGGCTTCAGCAGCCGGGTGATAGCCCGCTCCGGCCAGACGGTCGGCGGCACCTCGTACACCTGGCACAGCGCCCCCGACGGCGGTGCCTGCTTCGCCGACGGCGCGGGCTGGATCTACGTGTCGAACTCGGAGATCAACCCCTCCGGCGGCGCGAGCGCGGTGAAGTTCGACTCCTCGGGCACCGTCACCGGCGCCTACCGGATCCTGTCCGGCACCCGGCAGAACTGCGCGGGCGGAAAGACCCCGTGGAACACCTGGCTGTCCTGCGAGGAGGTCGATCGCGGCTACGTCTACGAGACCGACCCGTACGGGGTGAACGCCTCCGTGCAGCGCCCCGCCATGGGCCGCTTCAAGCACGAGGCGGCCGCCGCCGACCCGGTGCGCAAGGTCGTCTACCTGACCGAGGACGAGACCAGCGGCTGCTTCTACCGCTTCATCCCCACCACTTGGGGCAACCTCTCCTCCGGCACCCTCCAAGTCCTCAAGGCCGGTACCGCCGCCTCCGGCTCCTTCACCTGGGCCGACGTCCCCGACCCGGACGGCTCGCCGACCGCCACGCGCGGCCAGGTCTCGGGCTCGAAGAAGTTCAACGGCGGCGAGGGCTGCCACTACGCCAACGACACGGTGTGGTTCACCACCAAGGGCGACAACAGGGTCTGGCAGCTCAACCTCACGAACAGCACCTACGAGCTGGCCTACGACGACTCCCTGGTCTCCGGCGGCGGCGCCCCCCTGACGGGCGTCGACAACGTCACGGGCTCCTCGTACGGCGACCTCTACATCGCCGAGGACGGCGGCAACCTGGAGATCTGCGTGATCACCCCGGACGACGTGGTCGCCCCCTTCCTCCGGGTCACCGGCCAGTCCTCCTCGGAAATCACCGGCCCGGCCTTCTCCCCCGCCGGAAACCGCCTCTACTTCAGCAGCCAGCGCGGCACCACCGGCAGCTCCACGGACGGCATCACGTACGAGGTGACGGGCCCGTTCCGCACCTGATCGAATCCAGCACCGCCGGGGCCAAATCCAGCCCCGCCCCGGGGCCCCTCCCAGCGGTAGCTGGCGGCACTTGAGGCGCGGGGGTCCGGGGGCAGGCCCCCCGGGAAGGACGCCGCACGGCACCACCGGCCGCACCTCGGCGGGGTGAGACCCCGCCGGGGGCGCGGCCGGATCACGACACCATGGCCCCACCCTTGAGCAGCGCAGCGCCCAGCGGCGTCACGGTGTGCAGCACGGCATTGCCCATCCGCAGCGTGGTGACGAGACCCGCCTCCCGCATCACCCCGGCGTGCTGGCTCGCGGAGGCCAGCGAGACCCCGGCCCGCCGGGCCAGTTCACTGGTGGTGGCCCCGTCACCGATCGCCTGGAGCACCACGGAGCGGGTGTGCCCGACCAGTTTGCCCAGGGTGTGCTGGCGGTTCCGCCGCCGTTCCTCCGCCGGCCGGGCCGCCTCGCCGGCAGCGGCCGAGGACGGCTCCGCCGCCGCCGGATACACGAGCACGGGCGGCAGCTCCGGATCGTGCAGGGTCACCGCCGTGCGCCGGCAGAAGAAGGAGGGCTGGAGCAGCAGCCCGCGCCCCCGTAGCCGTACGTCCCGGTCCACGGGGTAGTCGCACTCGAGCACCGGAGCCCGCCACCGCAGCATCGGCGGCAGCGAGGCCAGCAGCTCGTCCGCTCCCCCGTCGAGCAGCGCCCGCCCTCGCGCGGCCCGCTCGGCCTCGATCTGGGCCTGGATGTGCGTCCAGTACGGCTCCACGGCCGCCCGGTGGTAGCCGCGGAGCTCCCCCAGCAGCCGGGGCAGGTGCGCGGTGTCCCCTTCCATGAAGTCCCGCAGCCGCCTGGGGACCGGCGTCTCGGCGCCGCGGTAGGCGCCCCCGTCGGCCGCGGGGGGCATCCCGAAGGCCGCCGCCATGCCGGAGCCGGCCTCTATGCCCCGGCCGAGCAGGGTGAGCTCGCGCCGCAGCCGCTCGGGGCGGATCCCCCGTAGCGCGTCGAGGCCCACGTCCCACCCGTAGCGCCCCTCCACGGGGGTGAGGAAATCGGGGAAATAGCCCCGGCTCGGTATCAGCGCACCGAGAAGTCGTGTTTCACCATTCAACCGGGTGCGGGCTTCGGCACGCCAATCGCCGAAGAGCCGGCTATCCCGTCGGTCTCTTAACCGGTGAAAACTCAGAATCGTTTCCCACAACGCATCCGGACGCCCTGCCATCCTTACGCGCGCGAGGTCCACTCCAGTGAAATGGATACGCAGCACCCGAACCCCCACCTGTGCAACCGCAATCCCCCCGCCCCTCGAGTATGCACGCCGTCACACGTGGTCACCATGGCCTTTCAGCCACAGTTGAAACCCCTTTCGGCGAGGGTGTGACAACCGAAATCCTGTACTCCGCCGGGCACACTCCGGCGCGACCGAAACGCTCCGCGAAGGCCGTGGGGGGCTTTGCGGGGCCTGGCGGTCGGTCGCACCGGGAAGCGCCGACGTGTCCGGCGGATTGGCAACAGGCAGTGGACGGGTGGGGATCCGTCCACTGCCTGTTGCCGTTAAGTCATGTGGAACAACATTGAACTAATACTGCCCGCCGGGTAAGGCCGGGGAAGACCCCGAGAACGCCGACACGGCCCGGGAACCCCCGGGAACCCCCGGGAACCCCCGGGAACCTCTGGGAACCCCCGGGAACCTCTGGGAACGCCGAAAAAATGGACGCGCCTGCCACCGGGCGTCAGGGAACCCGGGGGCAGGCGCAGTCGAGGGGGCCCTGGGCGTCAGGGCCGTGGAGCGGTCAGCGGCTGTCGCTGCCCTTCGCCTCGGCGGCGGCCCGGCCGGCCTCCAGGCGCGCGACCGGGATCCGGAACGGCGAGCAGGAGACGTAGTCCAGGCCGACCTCGTGGAAGAAGTGGACGGACTCGGGGTCGCCGCCGTGCTCTCCGCAGACGCCGAGCTTGAGGTCGGGGCGGGTGGCCCTGCCGGCTTCGACGGCACTGCGGACCAGCGCGCCGACGCCGTCGCGGTCGATGGTCTCGAAGGGCGAGACCCCGAAGATGCCCTTCTCCAGGTAGGCGGTGAAGAAGCTGGCCTCGACGTCGTCGCGGGAGAAGCCCCACACCGTCTGGGTCAGGTCGTTCGTGCCGAAGGAGAAGAACTGCGCGGCCTCGGCGATCTGGCCGGCGGTGAGGGCGGCGCGGGGCAGCTCGATCATGGTGCCGATGGTCAGCTTGAGGTTGGTGCCGGTGGCGGCCTCGACCTCGGCGATGACCGCGTCGGCCTCGTCGCGGACGATCTCCAGCTCCTGGACGGTGCCCACCAGCGGGACCATGATCTCGGCGCGCGGGTCGCCCTTGGCGTTCTTGCGCTCGGCCGCGGCCTCGGCGATCGCCCGGACCTGCATCTTGAACAGGCCGGGGATGACCAGGCCGAGGCGGACGCCGCGCAGACCCAGCATCGGGTTCTGCTCGTGCAGCTTGTGCACGGCCTGGAGCAGGCGCAGGTCGTTCTCGTTGTGGTCCTTGCGGGACTCGGCGAGGGCGACGCGCACCGACAGCTCGGTGATGTCGGGCAGGAACTCGTGCAGCGGCGGGTCGAGCAGGCGCACCGTGACGGGCAGTCCGTCCATCGCCTCGAACAGCTCGACGAAGTCCTTCTTCTGCAGCGGCAGGAGGGCACTGAGTGCCTCCTCGCGCTCGTCGTCGGTGTCCGCGAGGATCAGGCGCTCGACCATCTCGCGGCGCTCGCCGAGGAACATGTGCTCGGTGCGGCACAGGCCGATGCCCTGGGCTCCGAAGCGGCGGGCGCGCAGCGCGTCCTCGGCGTTGTCGGCGTTGGCGCGCACCCGCAGGCGGCGGACGCGGTCCGCGTACGCCATGATCCGGTGCACCGCGCCGACGAGCTCGTCGGCGTCGTCGGCGCCGGCGTGCATGCGGCCCTCGAAGTACTCGACGACCGGGGACGGTACGACGGGTACCTCACCGAGGTAGACCTTGCCGGTGGAGCCGTCGATGGAGACGACGTCGCCCTCTTCGATGACCGTGCCGCCCACCGTCATGCGGCGGCGCTTGGTGTCGACGTCGAGGTCCTCGGCGCCGCAGACGCAGGTCTTGCCCATGCCGCGGGCGACGACGGCCGCGTGCGAGGTCTTGCCGCCGCGCGAGGTCAGGATGCCTTCGGAGGCGATCATGCCGTCGAGGTCGTCCGGGTTGGTCTCGCGGCGGATCAGGATGACCTTCTCGCCCGAGCGGGACCACTTGACGGCCGTGTAGGAGTCGAAGACGGCCTTGCCGACGGCCGCGCCCGGGGAGGCGGCGATGCCGCGGCCGAGCAGTTCGGCCTTCGCTTCCTCGTCGAAGCGCGGGAACATCAGCTGCGCGAGCTGGTGTCCGGTGACCCGCTGGAGGGCCTCGCCCTCGGTGATCAGGCCCTGGTCCACGAGCTGGGTGGCGATGCGGAAGGCGGCGCCGGCGGTGCGCTTGCCGACCCGGGTCTGGAGCATCCACAGCTGGCCGCGCTCGATGGTGAACTCGATGTCGCAGAGATCCTTGTAGTGGTTCTCCAGCGTCGTCATGATCGTCATGAGCTGGTCGTACGAGGCCTTGTCGATGGACTCCAGGTCCGCGAGCGGCACGGTGTTGCGGATGCCCGCGACGACGTCCTCGCCCTGGGCGTTCTGGAGGTAGTCGCCGTATACGCCCGCGTGGCCGCTGGCCGGGTCACGGGTGAAGGCGACGCCGGTGCCCGAGTCGGGGCCGAGGTTGCCGAAGACCATGGAGCAGATGTTGACCGCGGTGCCCAGGTCGCCGGGGATGCGCTCCTGGCGGCGGTAGAGCTTGGCGCGGTCGGTGTTCCAGGAGTTGAAGACCGCCTCGACGGCGAGGTCCATCTGCTCGCGGGCGTCCTGCGGGAACTCGCGGCCGGCGTCCTTCGCGACGATCTTCTTGAAGCGCGTGACGAGCTTCTTGAGGTCGGCGGCGTCGAGATCGGTGTCGACGGTGACCTTCTTGGCGGCCTTGGCCTCCTCGAGGGCGTCCTCGAAGAGCTCGCCGTGCACGCCGAGGACGGTCTTGCCGAACATCTGGATGAGGCGGCGGTACGAGTCCCAGGCGAAGCGCGCGTCACCGGACTGGGAGGCGAGGCCGATCACCGACTTGTCGGAGAGGCCGATGTTGAGGACGGTGTCCATCATGCCCGGCATCGAGAACTTGGCGCCGGAGCGCACGGAGACCAGCAGCGGGTCGTCCGACTGGCCGAGCTTCTTGCCCATCTTCGCCTCGAGGGCGGCGAGGTGCGCGCTGACCTCTTCGCGCAGGTCGGCCGGGGCCTCGCCGCTGTCGAGGTAGACCTTGCAGGCCTCGGTGGTGATGGTGAAGCCGGGAGGGACCGGCAGACCCAGGTTGGTCATCTCGGCGAGGTTGGCACCCTTGCCACCGAGAAGGTCCTTGAGGTCGCGGTTGCCCTCCGTGAAGTCGTAGACGAACTTCTGATCTTTGTTTTCCGACACGGGTCTCGACTCCTCGAGGCTCGGTGGCTGCCCTGACGGCCAGGAACATACCCAGATCGAAGGCTTATGGGTACGTCCACTTGGCCGTCACGTGGCCGTAACCACCTGCGTGCCAGCAGATCGAATGTAACTGGCCAGTAGCCAAAACCTACGAAGAGTCTTCATCTCCCGAAGGATGAGGGGCTCACTCCGGCTTGCTTACGCTCGGATGAGCGATCATCGATACATTTGCGTTCAAGACTTGAACGAACAAAGGGTGGCACCCAGTGCCACCCTTTGAAAGTCTTACCCGTGACCATCTCGCTCATCTGAGCGAAACCTCACCCATGCGTGGCGTATGTCACGCCGTCGACGGCACAGTTTGTCAGGTGTTTCTCAGCCTCCGGACGTGTCCAGTTCGGCTTCCTCACTCACACCCGCGCAGTCGTACGGATCCTTCAACCAGCCCTCGGGCAGGACAACCCGGTTGTTTCCGGACGTACGGCCCCGCGGACCGTCCGCGCTGTCCGGCCAGGGCTGATCCAGGTCCAGCTCGCTCAGATGAGCGTCGAGCTCGGCCAGGGAGGAGGTGACGGCGAGCTTCTGCCGCATCTCCGACCCCACCGAGAAGCCCTTGGTGTACCAGGCCACGTGCTTACGGAAGTCGATCACCCCGCGCGCCTCGTCGCCGATCCACTCACCGAGCAGCTCCGCGTGGCGCAGCATCGTGTGCGCGACCTCCCGCAGGGTCGGCTTGTGGAAGTCCTCGGGGCGCCCCTCGAAGGCCGCGACCAGGTCGTTGAACAGCCACGGCCGCCCCAGGCAGCCGCGTCCCACGACCACCCCGTCGCAGCCGGTCTCGCGGACCATGCGCAGCGCGTCCTCGGCGCACCAGATGTCTCCGTTGCCGAGCACCGGGATCTCCGGCACGTGCTCCTTGAGCCGTGCGATGGCATCCCAGTCGGCGGTGCCGCCGTAGTGCTGGGCGGTGGTGCGGCCGTGCAGGGCTATGGCGGTGACGCCCTCCTCGACGGCGATCCGGCCGGCGTCGAGGTAGGTGAGGTGATCGTCGTTGATGCCCTTGCGCATCTTCATGGTCACCGGCAGGTCGCCCGCGCCCGCGACGGCCTCGCGCAGGATCGCGCGCAGCAGGTTCCGCTTGTACGGGAGGGCCGAGCCGCCCCCCTTGCGGGTGACCTTGGGCACCGGGCAGCCGAAGTTGAGGTCGATGTGGTCGGCGCGGTCCTCTTCGACGATCATGCGGACCGCCTTGCCGACCGTCGCGGGGTCGACTCCGTACAACTGGATCGAGCGAGGCTTCTCGGTCTCGTCGAAGTGGATCAGCTGCATGGTCTTCTCGTTGCGCTCGACCAGGGCCCGGGTCGTGATCATCTCGCTCACGAACAGCCCCTTGCCGCCCGAGAACTCGCGGCACAGGGTACGGAACGGGGCGTTGGTGATGCCGGCCATCGGCGCGAGCACCACCGGGGGCTGCACGGTGTGCGGGCCGATCGCGAGAGGCGGGGGGAGCGTGGTCATTCCACCATTGTGGCTCAGCCGCGCCACTGATCGCATGTCTTTAGTTAGGCGTACTATCGGCCCATGGACGAGTTGACCCCTCGGCGGCGCCTGCTGATCCTCTCGATCTGCTGCATGAGCCTGCTCATCGTCAGTCTGGACAACACGGTCCTGAACGTCGCCCTCCCCGCCATGCGCCGCGATCTGGACGCCTCCGTGGCCGGCATGCAGTGGACGATCGACGCGTACACGCTGGTCCTGGCCGCACTCCTGATGCTGGCCGGCTCCACGGCGGACCGGATCGGCCGCCGCAAGGTCTTCACCGTCGGCGTCGTGCTCTTCACCGCCGGCTCGGTGCTCTGCTCGCTCGCCCCGAGCCTCGGCTGGCTGATCGCCTTCCGGATGATCCAGGCCGTCGGCGGCTCGATGCTCAACCCGGTCGCCATGTCGATCATCACCAACACCTTCACCGAACCGCGCGAGCGTGCCCGCGCCATCGGCGTGTGGGGGGCGGTCGTCGGCATCTCCATGGCCGCGGGCCCGCTGATCGGCGGCCTGCTCGTGGACTCCGTCGGCTGGCGCTCCATCTTCTGGATCAACCTCCCCGTCGGCATCCTCGCCCTCGTGCTGACCCTGCGCTACATCCCGGAGTCCCGGGCCGAGCACCCGCGCCGCCCCGACCCGGTCGGGCAGCTGCTGGTCGCCGGGCTGCTCGGGTCGGTGACGTTCGGGATCATCGAGGCCCCCTCCGCCGGACTGCGCTCTCCGCTGATCCTGGGGTGCGGGCTCGTCGCCGTCCTGTCCCTGGCCGGACTGTTGGCGTACGAGTCACGGCGGGCGGAGCCCCTGATCGACCCGCGGTTCTTCCGTAGCGCCCCCTTCAGCGGGGCCACGGTGATCGCGGTCAGCGCCTTCGCCGCACTGTCAGGGTTCCTCTTCCTGAACACCCTGTACCTACAGGACGTACGGGGCCTCGGCGCCCTGGACGCCGGCCTGTACATGCTGCCGATGGCCGTGCTCGCCTTCCTCTGCGCACCCGTTTCGGGGCGGCTCGTGGCGACCCGGGGACCGCGGCTGCCGTTGCTGGTCGCGGGCGTGACGATGGGGGCCAGCGGGCTGCTGTTCGCCGCGTTCTCGGCCGAGAGCTCGACGCCGCTGCTGTTCTGCGGGTACGTGCTCTTCGGCATCGGGTTCGGTCTGGTCAACGCGCCGATCACCAACACCGCCGTTTCCGGGATGCCGCGCGCCCAGGCCGGAGTGGCCGCGGCGGTGGCCTCCACCAGCCGGCAGACCGGCGGGGCGCTGGGCGTGGCGATCGTCGGCGCGGTCCTGGCCGCCGGGATGGCGGGCGGCGCCGGGGGCGGGACCGGATCCGCCGCCGGTTTCGCGGCGGCGGCCCAGCCGGCCTGGTGGATCATCACGGCCTGCGGGCTGCTCGTCCTCTTCGTCGGCTTCGCCACCAGCGGGAACTGGGCGCAGGAGACGGCCCGGCGCACGGCCCTGGCCCTGGAGCCCGCGGCCGGCCCTCTGCGCAAGGACGCCGCGCCGCGGCACTGACGCGGGCCGCGTCGGTGCTTCCCGTCCGGCGGCCCGGCGGCCCGGCTGTCCGGCTGTCCGGCTTCCGGCTTCCGGCTTCCGGCTTCCGGCTATTCGCCGCAGGCGAAGTCCTCGGCGTGCGAGTCGATCCGGCCCAGCAAGCCGCGCAGCAGGTCCTGCTCCTGGTCGGAGAGGCCGGCGAACAGCCCGAGTTCCACGGCGTCGAGGGCCTCGTTGGTCTTGGCCAGGGCGCTGGTGCCGGCGTCGGTGATGGCGACGTTGTGTCGGCGGCGGTCGGCCGGGTCGCGTCGGCGCTCGGCGAGGCCGCCGCCCTCCAGGTCGTTGAGGATCCCGACGAGCACGCTCGGGTCCACTTCGAGCCGCTCGGCCAGCGCGCGCTGGCTGATGGGGCCGTCGGCCAGGTGCGTCAGGGTCATCGCGTGGCGCGGGGTGAGTCCGGCGGCACTGAGCGCCTTCTTCATGCGGGTCTGGGCGACCGATCCGTGCCAGGCCAGCAGCATGCCCAGCCGCTGCGGGGGGTCCGCGGGTTCCGGGGAGTCCTGAAGCGCCGTCATGTCCACATCGTAACAACCGGGAAATGATTGCGCTCTGCCGATCGTTGATGCTATTCAATGGTTATACGTTATCGATCGTTGGAGCCCATCATGTTCATCGCCTATGCCGTCGTCGCCGGACTGCTCGCCCTCGTCCTCCTCGCGTCCGCCACCTTCACGCTGCAGCGGAACCCCGCGATCACGGCGAACATGGAGAGGGTCGGAGTGCCGGACTCCTGGCTTCCCCGCCTGGCCGCACTCAAGGTGGCGGGCGCGATCGGCCTGGTCGCAGGCCTGTGGCTGACCCCGCTGGGCATAGCCGCCGCCGTCGGCGTGACGCTCTACTTCATCGGCGCGGTCCTCACCCACCTGCGCGCGAAGGACTACGAGCTCGCCCCGGCGGCCGTCCTCGCCGTGGTCGCGGCCGCCGCCCTGACCCTGCGCGCGGCGGCCTGACCGGACACCCCCACTCCGACCGCACCCTCACCCTGACGGGTGACAGATATTGAAATCTGTCACCCGTCATGCCACTCTCGTTTCATGACGACGAACGGGAACACCTCAGCGCAGCTCAAGGCACCGCACCGCACTCTCGGGACCACCGGCCCCGCCGCCTTCCCCCTGGGACTGGGCTGCATGGGGATGTCCGCCCTCTACGGCGAGTCCGACCGGGCGGAGTCCCTGGCCACCATCCACGCCGCCCTCGACGCCGGGGTCACCCTTCTCGACACGGGCGACTTCTACGGCATGGGGCACAACGAGCTCCTCATCAACGAAGCCCTGCGCACCGCATCCGCCGCGGCCCGCGACAAGGCGCTGACCAGCGTGAAGTTCGGCGCCCTACGCACGGTGGAGGGCGGCTTCACCGGGTACGACGGCCGGCCCGAGGCCGTCAAGAACTTCCTGGCCTACTCGCTCCAGCGGCTCGGCCGGGACCACATCGACATCTACCGCATCGCCCGCCTGGACCCGGACATACCGATCGAGGAGACCGTCGGCGCCATCGCCGAGGCCGTCACGGCCGGGCACGTCCGGCACATCGGGCTCTCCGAGGTCGGCGCGGACACCCTGCGCCGTGCCGCCTCCGTGGCTCCGATCTCCGACCTCCAGATCGAGTACTCCCTGATCTCCCGCGGAATCGAGGAGGAGATCCTGCCTACCGCCCGCGAGCTCGGCATCGGCATCACGGCGTACGGGGTGCTGTCCCGCGGCCTGATCAGCGGACACTTCACCCGCGACCGGGAACTGGCTCCGGGCGACTTCCGCGGCATGAGCCCCCGCTTCCAGGGCGACAACCTCGACCGGAACCTCGACCTGGTCGACGCCCTGCGCAAGGTCTCCGACGAGAAGGGCGTCACCGTCGCCCAGACCGCCATCGCCTGGGCCCTCTCCCGGGGCGAGGACATCGTGCCGCTGGTCGGCGCCCGCAGCCGCGACCGGCTCACCGAGGCACTGGGCGCCCTTCAGGTGGTGCTGACCCCCGCCGATCTCGCGGCCATTGAGGACGCGGTCCCGGCCGGGGCGGCCTTCGGCGAGCGGTACCCGGCGGCGCAGATGGCCCACCTGGACAGTGAGCACTGATCCGGCTGTACGGTCGTCCTCATGCCACCCGCAGCCGCCGAACCCCTCACCCCCGAGCGCATCCTCGAAACCACCGAGGAAGTGCTGCGCCGCTTCGGCCCGACCAAGGCGACCGTGGTGGACGTGGCGCGCGCCCTGGGCGTCAGCCACGGCAGCGTGTACCGGCACTTTCCGTCGAAGGCGGCGCTGCGCGAGGCCGTCACGGACCGCTGGCTCGCCAAGAGCGTGATCGTGCTGGAGCAGATCGCCTCGGCGCCGGCCGAGCCTGCCCCCTCCAAGCTGGAGTCGTGGCTGGAGGCGCTGTTCGATGCCAAGCGCCACAAGGCGGGTGACGACCCGGAGCTGTTCGCGACGTACATCGTGCTGCTCGGCGAGAACAGCGGCGTGGTCGACGACCACCTGACCGCGCTGATCGAGCAGCTGTCCCGGATCATCGGCGAGGGGGTCTCGGCGGGGTCGTTCACCGCCCCCGACGTGCCGGCCGCCGCACGCGCGGTATTCGATGCCACCGGCCGCTTCCACGATCCGCAGTACGCGGCGGACTGGCTCTCACCGACCATCACCACCGAGTTCGAGGCGGTCACCGCCCTGGTCATCCGGGGTCTGCGCGCCTAGGACATGCCTCTTGGGGCGGGCAGTTCGCTCTGCAGGGCAGGGTCCGAGGGCCGGATGGAATCGGCCACTCCGGACAGCTTGATCATTTCTTGGGGCGGCAGGCCTTGCCACACCCCGGCCGTGTTCCTACGTTCCCCCTACCGCACATCATCAGGTCTGTTCCAGGGGGAACTTTGTCCGCTCAAGAAGTACCGGCAGCACAGTCCGGGCCGCCGGCCCGGTCCGGAGCCGCTGCCGCCATCGGCTGGATCCTGACCATCGGGTTCAACGTGGTCGCGCCCATCCTCACGTACAACATGCTCACCGACCGGGGCTGGAGCGAGTTCTCCGCGCTCCTGGTCAGTGGCGCCTGGCCGGTGGTCGACTCCCTCGTCCACCTCGCCTGGCGGCGCAAGATCGACGAATTCGCCGTGGTCACCCTGGTCTTCCTGGTGATCACCGCCCTCGTCACACTGATCGGCACCCACTCGGCCCGCGCCCTGCTCGTCAAGGACTCGGGAGTGACCGGCCTGTTCGGCGCGCTCTGCATCGCCACCCTGTTCACTCCCCGGCCGCTGATGTTCTACTTCGGCCGGAAGTTCGGGACCGACGGGACGAAGGAGGGCGTGGGGTACTTCAACGGCCTCTGGCAGTACCCCGACTTCCGCAAGGCGATGCGGCTGATGACCACCGTGTGGGGCGTCGCGTACCTGGTGGAGGCCTCGCTGCGGGTGGCGCTGGCCTACGCGCTGAGCGTGGACACGATGGTCGTGGTCAGCCCCGTCCTGATCTACGGCTTCCTTGTCGCGCTGATCTTCTGGACCGTCCGGTTCTCGAAGCGCACGCAGGCCGAGGGCAAGGCCAGGGCAGCGGCTCTGGCGACCGCCACCGGGCCCGGTCCCGTGCCCGCCTGACCTGCGTCGGATACGGCTGTGGCCCGGTGCGCGTCGCGCACCGGGCCACAGCGTTCTCGCGGCGGGAACCTAGCAGCCGAGCAGACGGCTGCCGAGGTAGCTCTGGATCTGGTCCAGGGAGACGCGCTCCTGCTTCATGGTGTCGCGCTCGCGCACGGTCACCGCGTTGTCGTCGAGGGTGTCGAAGTCGACGGTGACGCAGAACGGCGTACCGATCTCGTCCTGGCGACGGTAGCGGCGGCCGATGGCGCCCGCGTCGTCGAACTCGATGTTCCAGAACTTGCGCAGGTCGGCGGCGAGGCCCTTGGCCTTCGGCGACAGCTGCGCGTTGCGGGACAGCGGCAGGACGGCGACCTTGACCGGGGCCAGGCGCGGGTCGAGGCGCATCACGGCGCGCTTCTCCATGACGCCCTTGGCGTTGGGGGCCTCGTCCTCGTTGTACGCGTCGAGCATGAAGGCGAGCATGGCGCGGTTCACACCGGCCGCCGGCTCGATGACGTACGGGGTGTACTTCTCCTTGGTCTCCTGGTCGAAGTAGACGAGGTCCTGGCCGGAGGCGGCGGAGTGGGCCTTGAGGTCGAAGTCGGTGCGGTTGGCCACGCCTTCGAGCTCGGAGAACTCATTGCCACCGAAGTTGAAGCGGTACTCGATGTCGGCGGTGCGCTTCGAGTAGTGGGACAGCTTGTCCTTCGGGTGGTCGTACCAGCGGATGTTCTCCTCGCGGATGCCGAGGTCGCGGTACCAGTTCCACCGCTCCTGCATCCAGTACTCCTGCCACTGCTCGTCCTCGCCCGGCTTGACGAAGAACTCCATCTCCATCTGCTCGAACTCGCGGGTGCGGAAGATGAAGTTGCCGGGCGTGATCTCGTTGCGGAAGGACTTGCCCATCTGCGCGATGCCGAAGGGGGGCTTCTTGCGCGAGGAGGTCATGACATGGGCGAAGTTGGTGAAAATCCCCTGGGCCGTCTCGGGGCGCAGGTACGCCTTGGAGCCGGTGTCCTGGGTGGGGCCGAGGTGGGTCTCCAGCATGCCGGAGAACTGCTTGGGCTCGGTGAACTGGCCCTTCACGCCGCAGTTGGGGCAGTTGATGTCGGCGAGACCGTTGGCGGGCGTGCGGCCGTGCTTGGCCTCGTACGCCTCTTCCAGGTGGTCGGCGCGGTGGCGCTTGTGACAGGAGGTGCACTCGGTCAGCGGGTCCGAGAAGGTACCGACATGGCCGGACGCCACCCAGACCTCGGGGGCCAGGATCACGGACGAGTCGAGGCCGACGATGTCCTCACGCCCGGTGACCATCGCCTTCCACCACTGGCGCTTGATGTTCTCCTTGAGCTCGACACCGAGCGGGCCGTAGTCCCAGGCGGCCTTGGAGCCGCCGTAGATCTCACTGCACGGGAAAACGAAGCCACGGCGCTTGCTCAGGCTGACGATGGTTTCGATCTTGTCGGCGGCCACGGTGCTCTCTTCATTTACGAGGACGAACGGCGAAGCCTCAAGGTTACCGGCGCCCGCACCCCCTCCTTCAAATCGGGCCCCCCGCCCACGGCCCCCGGCACCCCTCCCACCAGCGTTGTTGACAATCGTTTCCATCTTTGATGAAAATGGATGTCATGAACGTACGACGACGCCTCATACCCACCGCCGCCCTCGCCGGCGCCGCTGCCCTCGCCGCCACGGCCCTCACCGCCTGCTCGGGCACGGCCGGAGCCGCCGGAGCCAAGGACGGCAAGCTCGACGTGATGGCGTCGTTCTATCCGATGCAGTTCCTCGCCGAGCAGATCGGCAAGGACCACGTGAAGGTCGACACCCTGACCAAGCCGGGGGTCGAGCCGCACGACCTGGAGATCACCCCGAAGCAGACCGCACAGCTCGGCGAGGCCGATGTCGTCCTCTACTTCAAGACGCTGCAGCCCGCCGTCGACAAGGCCGTCGCCCAGTCCGGCGTGAAGAACATCGTCGACGCCGCCAGCCTCACCGAGCTGGAGGTGCACAGCACCTCCGGTCACGACGACCACGATCACGCCGCCGAAGAGGGCCACAACGACGGCGAGGCCGGCCAGGACCCGCACGTCTGGCTCGATCCGGTCAAGTACGCGGAGATCGCCAAGGGCGTCGGCGCGGCCCTGGAGAAGTCCGACCCCGACCACGCGGCGGACTACAAGAAGAACACGGACGAGCTGGTCGCCGAACTGGGCACGCTCGACACGGAGTTCAAGGACGGCCTGAAGAACACGGCCTCCAAGACCTTCATCACCACCCACTCCGCCTTCGGCTACCTCGCCGAGCGCTACGGCCTCGACCAGGAGGGCATCTCCGGCGTCGACCCCGAGTCGGAGCCGAGCCCGGCCCGGATGAAGGACCTGCAGGCCCTGGCGAAGCAGGACAATGTGACGACGGTGTTCTTCGAGACCCTGGCCAGCGACAAGACGGCCAAGTCCCTCGCCGCGGACACCGGCCTGAAGACCGACGTCCTGGATCCCATGGAGGGAATCACGGACAAGTCCCAGGGCGCTGACTACTTCGAGGTCATGCGGGCCAACCTGAAGAACCTCCAGAAGGCGCTCGGCAGCAAGTAATGGCAGCAGTAGCAGCAACGGAGGCGCGAGCCATGGAGTCCAAGCCCACCGAGGCCCGGGACCAGCCCGTCATATCCCTGCGCGGGGCCACCGCCTCGCTCGGCTCGCGCCCCGTGCTGCGCGGCGTCGACCTGACCGTCCGCCGCGGCGAGGTCGTCGCCCTCCTCGGCGCCAACGGCTCCGGCAAGTCCACGGCCGTCCGCGCCGTGGTCGGCCAAGTCCCGCTGAGCGACGGCGCCCTCTCCCTCTTCGGCACCGATTTCAAGCGGTTCCGCGACTGGTCGCGCATCGGCTACGTGCCCCAGCGCACCACCGCCGCCAGCGGGGTCCCGGCCACCGTCCGCGAGGTCGTCTCCGCCGGCCGGCTCGCCCGCACCCGTTTCGGGTTCCTGCGCAAGAGCGACCGGGCCGCCGTGGAACGCGCGCTGGACCTGGTCGACATGGGCTCGTACGCCGACGCCTCCGTCAACGCCCTCTCCGGCGGCCAGCACCAGCGGGTACTCATCGCCCGCGCGCTCGCCGTCGAGCCCGAGCTGCTGATCATGGACGAGCCGATGGCCGGCGTGGACCTGGCCAACCAGGAGGTCCTGGCGAACGCCCTGCGCAGCCAGGTCGCCGCCGGCACCACCGTGCTGCTCGTCCTGCACGAGCTGGGCCCGCTGGAGCCGCTCATCGACCGGGCCGTCGTCCTGCGCGACGGCTGCGTCACGCACGACGGCCCGCCCCCGGAGGCCCTGGGCCAGCACGCGCTGCCCGGCCACGACCACGTACACCCCCACTCGGCGCACGACGCCGAGCCGCTCCGGACGGGACTGCTGAGCTGATGGACATCCTCGACTACGCCTTCATGCAGCGGGCCCTGATCGCGGCCGCCCTGGTCGGCGTCACGGCCCCCGCGATCGGCACGTACCTCGTACAGCGCCGCCAGGCGGTCATGGGCGACGGCATCGGGCACGTGGCCATGACCGGCGTCGCGCTCGGCTTCCTGCTCAACACCAGCCCGGTGTGGATGGCCACCCTCGTCGCGGTCATCGGCGCGGTCGGCATGGAGCTGATCCGCTCCCGCGGCCGGACCAGCGGGGACATCGCGCTGGCCATGCTCTTCTACGGTGGCCTGGCCGGCGGCGTCATGATCATCAATCTGGCTCCGGGCGGCTCGACGGCCAACCTGAGCAGCTACCTGTTCGGCTCCATCACCACCGTCTCGGCCGAGGACATCACCGCGGTCGTGATCCTCGCCCTGTTCGTCGTCGCCGTCACCATCGGTCTGCGCCGGCAACTGTTCGCGGTCTGCCAGGACGAGGAGTTCGCCCGGGTCACCGGCCTGCCGGTGCGCTTCCTGAACCTGCTGATGGCCGTCACCGCCGCCGTCACCGTCACCGTCGCGATGCGCATCGTCGGCCTGCTGCTGGTCAGCGCCATGATGGTGATCCCGGTCGCCGCCGCCCAGCGCGTCACCCGCGGGTTCACCGCCACCCTGACCGTGTCCATGGTGATCGGCGTGCTGGTCTCCCTCTCCGGCACGGCGACCACGTACTACATCGACGTGCCCTCGGGCGCCACGATCGTGCTGTTCGCCATCGCCGTCTTCATGGTGATGACCGCCGTGTCCACTCCCCTGGCCCGGCGCCGGGCCAGGGCCGCCCACGCCGCCGAAGAGGTCTGTACGCGGGACGACGTGAAGGTCTGAAGGGCTCGGGCACTCGGCCGCCTGGCACAATGGGCCGAGGCCGAAACGAGGAGGAACCGGTGGCGACTGCGCCTGGCGAGATGAATACCGCGCCAGTACGAGGACGATCCACCCGACAGCGGGCCGCCGTAGCGGCGGCGCTGGACGAGGTGGACGAGTTCCGCAGTGCCCAGGAACTCCACGACATGCTCAAGCACCGCGGCGACTCCGTGGGTCTGACCACCGTCTACCGCACCCTGCAGTCCCTCGCGGACGCCGGCGAGGTCGACGTGCTGCGGACCAGTGACGGCGAGTCCGTCTACCGGCGCTGCTCCACCGGGGACCACCACCACCACCTGGTCTGCCGCAAGTGCGGCAAGGCCGTCGAGGTGGAGGGTCCGGCCGTGGAGAAGTGGGCGGAGGCCATCGCGGCGGAGCACGGCTACGTGAACGTCGCCCACACGGTGGAGATCTTCGGCACCTGCGCGGACTGCGCGGCGGCCGGCTAGAACCGGCGCAGCTTGCCGTCCAGCAGGGCCCGTACGCGCGCCAGGTCGGCGGGGTCGGTCGCGCCCCGCTTGGGCAGTGCCACGAGGGCGCGTCCACGCTTCTCGCTCAGCACGAACAGCTCCGGCGTCTCGCAGTACCCGGAAAAGCCCTGCCAGTCGACGGTGGAGCCGTCGGGCCCGGCACCCGTGGTGCTGATCCCGGCCTCGCTCACCAGCGTCCGGCAGTCCCCGTGGGACTCGACCCGCGCGTAGCTCTCGCGGGCGATCCGGTTGCGGCCCCGTACCGTGCCGGTCACCGCGGTGAGGAGCACGACGCCGGTCGCGATGAGGCTGATGACGGGATCGAAGCCGCGCACCCACGCGTACAGCCCCACCCCGGTCAGCGCCATCACGGTGGGCAGGACCAGCTCCCGGCGCCCGGGCCAGGTCCCGGAGGACCAGGCCCGCATCGCCGTCCGGTAGTCGTCGGCGGTCGGCCGGTAGTCGAGAACCATCTCCCCGTTGTCCACGACACGGGAGGCTACCCGGTGGTGCCGGGACCCTCCCCCTGGTTCGGCACCGCCCCGCCGAAGCGGCGGTCGCGCTGGGCGTACTCGTAGCAGGCCGCCCAGAGGTTGCGGCGGTCGAAGTCGGGCCACAGGACGTCCTGGAAGACCATCTCGGCGTACGCGCTCTGCCAGAGCAGGTAGTTGGAGGTGCGCTGCTCGCCGCTGGGGCGCAGGAAGAGGTCCACGTCCGGCATGTCCGGGTAGTACATGTACTTCGCGAAGGTCTTCTCGTTGACCTTCGACGGGTCGAGCTTGCCGGCCGCGACATCGCGCGCGATGGCCTGCGCCGCGTCCGCGATCTCCGCGCGGCCACCGTAGTTGACGCAGAAGTACAGGGTCATCGCGTCGTTGTCGACGGTCTGCTCCTGCGCGACCTGGAGCTCCTGGACGACCGACTTCCACATCTTCGGCATGCGGCCGACCCATCGGATGCGGATGCCCAGCTCGTTCATCTCGTCACGGCGGCGCCGGATGACGTCGCGGTTGAAGTTCATGAGGAAGCGCACCTCGTCGGGCGAGCGCTTCCAGTTCTCCGTCGAGAAGGCGTACAGGGAAAGGTTCTTGACGCCCATCTCCAGGCAGCCCTTGAGCACGTCGAGTACGACGCCCTCGCCGACCTTGTGGCCCTCGGTGCGCGGCAGGCCGCGCTCCTTGGCCCAGCGGCCGTTGCCGTCCATGACCACCGCGACGTGGTTCGGGACGAGCTCGCCGGGGATCTTCGGCGGGCGCTCACCGGACGGGTGCGGCTCGGGAACCTTGTACTCGCGGCGAGAGCGTCCCAGAATCCCGCGTCGTGCCATGTGCCCAGCTCCTATTTCTCGACGTACCGAAGGGAGCGTAGCCCGCGCTCCAGATGCCAGTGCAAGTAGGCGGAGACCAGCCCGCTGCCCTCCCGCACGTGACGCGCCTCGCACGCGTCCGCATGGCCCCAGTCGCCCGTCAGCAGTGCGCTGAGCAGGGCGATGGCCTCCGACGAGGGTACGACGCTGCCGGGAACGCGGCAGTCGCCGCATATGACCCCGCCCGCGCCGACGGAGAAGTGCCGGTTGGGTCCGTGGAGCCCGCATTTGGCACAGTCGTCGAAACTCGGCGCGTAGCCGTTGACGGCGAGGGAGCGCAGCAGGAAGGCGTCGAGGATGAGGTTCGGCGCGTGTTCGCCGCGCGAGAGGGTCCGCAGGGCGCCGACGAGCAGCAGGTACTGCTGCACGGCGGGCTCGCCCTCGTGGTCGGTGAACCGCTCGGCGGTCTCCAGCATCGCGGTGCCGGCGGTGTAGCGGGCGTAGTCGGTGACGATGCCGTTGCCGTACGGGGCGATGATCTGGGTCTGCGTGCAGAGCGGCAGGCTGCGGCCGATCAACTCGTTGCCGCGCGCGAAGAACTGCACGTCGGCGTGGGAGAAGGGTTCCAGCCCGGCGCCGAACTTGGACTTGGTGCGCCGGACCCCGCGGGCGACGGCCCGGACCCGGCCGTGCCCCCGGGTCAGGAGCGTGATGATGCGGTCCGCCTCACCCAGCTTCTGGGTGCGCAGCACGATGCCGTCGTCGCGGAACAGACTCATGGGCCCATTGTCCCGTACCCCACTGACAGGACGGGGCACGCGGGCGCCGGGATCAGGTCAGCGGGACGCAGCTGCCCGTGCGGGGCGGGCTGTAGCCCGGGAAGCCGTTGAGCTCGCGGTCGAAGTTGTCCTCGAAGGCTCCGTAGACGGCGTGATCGTCGATCTTCAGGATCGTCTCGTCGTAGCCGCGCAGCGAGGGGTAGGTGTAGTTCTGGCTGCCGGTGAAGACGAGCTCCCGGTTCGGGACCTCGTCGTAGGTGCCCTCGATCAGCATGTACTTCGAGTGGAGCCCGTACGCGGGCACCTGGCCGGTCGGGGAGCTGCACGCGCCGAGGTGGTTGAGCCCGCCGCGCTGCAGGATGTCCTTGACGGTGGAGCCGATGCTGCCGGGCTCGTTGTTCAGGAAGACGTAGACCTGGCACTTGGCGGCGCGCAGCTGGACGAGCCGGTCGGCGACCTGGGTGCGGGTGAAGGCGAACATCGCGACACGGATCTTGGTGGCTCCGCCGGCGCAGTCGACGGGGGCGAGCAGGTCCAGGACGGTGTCGGTGGCGGGCTCCGCGTACGGATCCTCGCCCGTCTCGCGGCGGGGGCCGAAGTAGGCCGTGTTCGGGCCGGCGGGGACGACCTGGTGGTAGTCGGGCTTGCCGGCGGCCGCGCTCGAGTACGACAGCTGGTCGGCGAAGTACTTCTGGTAGGCGTCGTACAGGGGCCGGTCGGGGACCGTGACCGCGTTGTTGTAGTACTTCGCCTTCTGGGTGTCGGTCAGGTTGGCCGAGGTCTGGAAGACGACGGCCGGGACGGCGCCGACCTTCTCGAACAGGAAGTACTTGTTGTGGTTGATCGGGTCGCTGTTCTTGATCTCCTTGGCGGGGCGGCCTCCTACGCAGCCGCGGAAGCGCGGGCAGACGTAGACGTAGGAGTCCTTGGTGCGGTCCACGCCGAGCTGGCGGACGAGCTTGGGGAACTCGCTGGCCACGCCGGTGGCCTTGGTGTTCTCCGGGGCCAGCCAGTCCGCGGCGGGGACGGGGAGGGCCTCGCTGTCGAGGACCAGCCGGATCTTGACGCCGTTCTTGTTCGCGTTGACCAGGGCGTCCGCCACCGCACCGTCGGTGAACAGGTACATCGATCCGGTGATCGAGGTGCCGGGCTCGGCGTGATCGACGAGGTCGACGAGCCGGTCGCGGATCTCGTCGGTGTTGCCCTCGCGGGGGTTGTTGAAGAGGGCCTGCGGGGTCGCCGCGGCGACGAAGGCCGGGTCGCGGACCTGGTAGTCGGCGGAGTGGGCCCCGCTCGTCGACAGGAGCGAGGCGACGGCGGCCAGTGCGGTGGCCGCCGCCACGCGGCCGAGGGCGCGTATGCGCATCGAGGAAGATCCGTTCGTCCGGGTCAGGAGAATTGGATCTTACGGCGGCCCTGCACCCACGACGGCAGCGTCCCCCGCCGGGCGCGAGCCCGGCGGGGGACACCCCTTGGGAGGGTCAGGCGGTCGGCGTGGGGGCGCTGCGCTCGCCCTCGGCCGACTGGGCCGGGATGGCTGCCGTGGGCTCGTCGTCCGCGTCCGCCGCGGCGGTGTCAGCCGCGGCGGTGTCAGCCGCGGCGGTGTCAGCCGCGTCGGCGTCGGCCGCGGCGCTGTCAGCCGCCGGGGCTTCGGCGAGCGGGGAGTCGGCCAGCGGGGAGGCGGCCGCCGGGACGCTGTGGGCGTCGTCCTTGCCCAGCCCGTTGAAGATCAGGTTCAGGACGATCGCGGCCGTGGCACCGAGCGTCACACCGCTGTTGAGCAGCGAGGAGAGGTCCGCGTTCATGTGCTCCTTGAAGAACACCGGAACGGTGGCCGGAAGCAGGGCGAAGGCCAGGGAGACGCCCACGATCAGCGCGTTCTTCTCCTCCTTGAGCTCGACCTTGCCCAGGGTCTGGATACCGGCCAGGGCCACCATGGCGAACATCACGGTCGCGGCGCCACCGAGGACCCCGTGCGGGACGGCGGCGACGATCGCGGCGGCCTTCGGGAGCAGACCGAGGACGATCATGAAGACGCCCGCGGCGACCACGACGAACCGGCTCTTGACCTTGGTCATCCGGACCAGGCCGACGTTCTCGGCGAAGGCCACGTACGGGAAGGAGTTGAGGACGCCGCCCAGCGCGGTCGCGGCGCCGTCGGCACGCAGGGCGCGGGCCACGGTCTCGCTGTCGATCTCCTTGCCGACGATGTCGCCGACGGCGTACGTGTCACCGGTCGTCTCGACCATGGTGATCAGCATGACGATGAGCATCAGGATGATCGGGAACCACTCGAACTTCGGGGCTCCGTAGTAGAACGGGGTGGTGATGCCGATCCAGTCCGAGTTGCTCACGTCACCGAACTTGGCGTCGCCGAGCAGGAAGGCGACGACGGTGCCGCCGACCAGGCCGAGCAGGATCGAGATGCTGTTGAGGAAGGGCCGGCCTAGCTTCATCAGGATGAGGATGAAGAGCATCGTGCCGCCGGCGTAGGCGAAGTGCTTCGGGGCACCGAAGTCGGGGCTGCCGAGGCCGCCCGCGGCGTCGTTCAGGCCGACCGGGATCAGCACGATGCCGAGGACGGTGATCACCGTGCCGGTGACGACCGGCGGGAAGATCCGCATGATGGTGCGGAAGGCCTTGGGCGGCAGCCAGGCGAAGGCGAAGGTGGCGATGCCGGCCGTGATGACCGCGCCGTAGATGACCAGGAGACCGGCGGTCCCGCCGCCCGCTCCGAGACCGATGGCGATCATCGGGGACACCGCGGTGAAGGTGACGCCCTGGATGAGGGGCAGCCGTGCGCCGATCCTGCCTATGCCCCACGCCTGGATGATCGAGGCGATACCGCAGGTGAAGAGGTCGGCATTGATCAGGTAGACGAGCTGCTCGGTGGTGAGCCCGAGAGCGCCGCCGACGATGATCGGAACGATCACCGCACCGGCGTAGAACGCGAGTACGTGCTGGAAGCCGTACAGCGCGAGCTTGGGGAGGGGGAGCACCTCGTCGACCGGGTGCGTGCTCTGCTTTCCGGTGGCGGAAAGCGGTGCGGCGACACGTGCCATCTCTGCCTTGCCCTTCAATGAGGTAGGTAACCGAGAGGAAGCTGGTGGAAGCTGGGGAATCTGGTCATCCCTGGCCGGAGTGGGTCGTTAGCCCGTTGATCCGTCAGGGTTGTCAGGACGTCCACGTGAATCGAAGCTCCGCGGTGTTACCGGCGGCGTCTCCTCGTGTGACCGGAATTGAACGCCTGTGGGGCCGCTCACAGATATCGTCGACTTCCACAAAGTGTTGACTCGCAGGCCCCCTCGATCTGGAGGTTTCTCCAGTGGCGGGGGACCCCCGGTGTCGGCTATGGACGATGATTCACGGAATCGACGCCTACCACTGCGCGAACGCGAAGGCTCTACGGGGTGACGTGCGGGTTAACGCTTCGCAGCCGTTCGGCCGGGCAAACCCAGAGGCACTCCTCCGGCCGTCCACCTGGCGGGAACAGCTCACACGGATGCAACGGCTCCGCGGTTCGAACGGAGCGGGAGAAGTGTGAAATCGGGGTCGCGAGGCCCGATTGTTACCTCAGAATGTGACGTTTTCTCCCGTCCCGGCGCCCGTAACCCCGTCCGAAGCGGCCAGAGCGGCCGAAACGATCGCCTGCGCCGCCTCCCGGGCGGCCAGAACCGGATCCGTACTGCGGTGGGCGCGGCCCAGCATGAAGGCGCCTTCCAGCAGCGCGATCACCGAGCCGGCCGTGTCGTGCGCGGCGCCGATCCCGTGGGCGGCGTAGTAGCCGGCCAGCGCGTCGACCCAGGAAGTGAAGATCTCGGAGGTGGCCCGGCGCAGCCCCTCGTGGGTGCTCGCCACCTCCAGCGCCACCGTGGCGACGGGGCAGGGATCGGCGAAGTCCAGCGCCTCCAGCGTGGCGGCGGCGCCGGTGAAGGCGTCCCGGGTCGCCGCCGCGGGATCGCGGGGATGACCGGAGCCCGGCCCGAAGAGTTCGCCGATCAGCTCCAGATAGGTCGCGCCGGAGCTGCGCAGGACCTCCTCGCCCAGCTGCGCCTTGCCTCCCGGGAAGAAATGGTAGGCGGACCCGTAGGGCGCCCGGGCCGTCGCCACGATCTGCTTCATGCCCGTGGCCGCGTACCCCTGGCGGCGGAAGAGCTCGGTCGCCGCGTGCAGAATGCGCGCTCTCGTATCGCCTGTCGTCGTCATCGGGTCTACTGTCTCACTAGATCGGTCTATCTAGTCAGTCCAGATCCGACCAGGGGGAACCGCATGCCCGACATCACGCTCGGCTCCGGCACCATCGAGTACACCGACACCGACAGCGGTACCGACGGGGACAGCGGTACTGGTCCCCGGGCGGACAGCCCCGCCCGCGAGACGCTCGTCCTGGTCCCCGGCCTCGGCTTCGACGCGTCCGTCTGGCAGCCCGTGGTCGACGAACTGCGCGCCGACTTCCGCGTTGTGGTCCCCGTGCTCCCCATCGGCGGCCACCGGCTCCCCATGGACCCCGGCGCAGACCTCTCCGCCCACGGGGTCGCGGCCCTCCTCGCCGAGTTCCTCGACCGCCTCGACCTGCGCGAGGTCACCCTCGTCCAGAACGACGCCGGCATCGCCCAACTCCTCGTGGGCGTCCGCGACGAGCGGATCGCACGCCTCGTCCTCGCCTCCTGCGAAGCCCTCGACAACTACCCGCCGGGCCTCCAGGGCAAGGCCCTGCACACCGCGAGCAAGATCCCCGGAGCGCTCCACCTGCTCCTGCGGTCCTTCCGCTCGCCCTTCCTCGCCGGGATGCGGACCTCCCTGGGCGGCATGGCCAAGCGGCCGATCCCGCACGAGCTGGTCCTGCGCTGGTACGGCCCGCTGCTCACCGACCCGGCGATCCGCCGCGACCTCGCCGCGTTCCTGCGCGGCACCCGCAAGGACACCTACCTCCGGGCCGCCGAGCAGCTGCGCACCTTCGACCGCCCCGCCCTCGTCGTCTGGGGCGCGGAGGACCGGATGATGCCGCCGCGGACCGGCCGCCGGCTCGCCGAACTGCTCCCGCACGGCGAGTACGTGGAGATCCCGGACGCCCGCACGCTGATCCCGTTCGACAACCCGCAGGCCCTGTCCGAGGCCCTGCGCCGCTTCATCGCGGCGCACCCCGCCCCGGTGGCGCGGGGCACCGCCTGAAGCACCGCGGGCGGCGTCCTACGGCGCCCGCACCGCCGACAGCAGCCGCGCGACCTCGTCCACGCCGATCCGCAGCGCCGCGCCCACCGTCGCCAGCACCTCGCGCTCCGCGGGGATGTACGGGCCGTCCGCCAGCGCGACGCGCGCGCCCTGCAGCAGGATCGATTCGCGGCCCGGGGCGGCCAGGTGCGGGGCCAGCGGCTCCAGGGCCTCGTGCAGTTCGATCGAGAGCGCGGCACCGCTGTAGTCGGGGCCCTCGTAGAGCCCGAGCCGTCCCTCCTCGGCGGCCAGTCCGTCGACGAGGGACTCCAGCTGCTCCTCGGTGCAGTCCTGGAACCCCGCGGACCGTACGGCGCTCACGGCGGCCTCCAGCGCACTGCGCGAGGCCGTCCCGCCGGCGGCCAGCACGGCCAGGGTCACGGTGTGCACGGCGTCGCGCAGCAGCGCGGAGAAGCGGGTGGTGGTGAGGTGGTCCAGGACCTCGGTGGAGAACCGCTCGCGGCAGCCCTGGCACTCGACGACGGGACCCGCCTGCCCGCGGGGCAGCAGTGGCACGCCGAGGACGGTGAACCGGCGCCGCCCGGTGCGCCGACGGTAGTTACGGTCGCCACCGCAGTCGGGGCAGAAGAACTCCCCGTCCCCCACGGTGCTCCAGGTGGTGCGGATACCCCAGACCGTCAGCTTCCGGCCGTCCCCACCCCGAACTGGCAGCACGTCGCACCTCCGTAACCTTCCGGCAACATCGCCGGGTTGGCGTGATGTTAGCCACATCAGTGAGGATGCGTCAGCAGTGTGACAAGACAACATCTCCCGGAGGCCCGTACTTGGCCGATCTGCGCCCCCCGCGCACGCCCCCTCCGAGGGCCTGTCCGGGCGCCCCGCCAGGGGCCCGCGGGAACGGCGAACCCCGCCGGCCCGGGGGAACGGCGGAACCCCGCCCCCTCCGGGAGGAGGGGCGGGGTTCCGGGGCGGGCGTGCGGGAGCCGGTCAGCCGGACGGGGATCAGCGGCCCGCGCGGTTGACGGCGGAGATGACCGCCTTCAGGGAGGCGCGGGTGGTGTTCGCGTCGATGCCGATGCCCCACAGGACGCGGCCGTCGATCGCGCACTCGATGTACGAGGCGGCGACCGCGGAGGCTCCCTCGCTCATCGTGTGCTCGGTGTAGTCCAGCAGACGGGCGTCGATGCCGACGGCGGCCAGCGCGTCGAAGAAGGCGGAGATCGGCCCGTTGCCGGTGCCGTCCAGAACGGCCTCGGCGCCGTCCACGACCGCCTCGACGGTCAGCGTGTCGGTGCCGTCCTTGTCGGTGGCCGTCGAGCCGGAGCGCAGCTGGATGCGGCCCCACGGGTTCTCGGGGTTGGGCAGGTACTCGTCCTGGAAGACGTCCCAGATCGCCTTCGGGGTGACCTCGCCGCCCTCGGAGTCGGTCTTGGCCTGGATGATCCGCGAGAACTCGATCTGCATGCGGCGCGGCAGGTCCAGCTTGTGGTCGTTCTTCAGGACGTACGCGATGCCGCCCTTGCCGGACTGCGAGTTGACCCGGATGACCGCCTCGTAGGAGCGGCCGACGTCCTTCGGGTCGATCGGCAGGTACGGGACCGCCCACTCGATCTCGTCGACGGTCTTGCCCTGGGCGGCCGCGTCGGCGTCCCTGGCGTCGAAGCCCTTCTTGATGGCGTCCTGGTGGGAGCCGGAGAAGGCGGTGTAGACCAGATCGCCCGCGTAGGGGTGGCGCGGGTGTACTTCCATCTGGTTGCAGTACTCGCTCGTCCGACGGATCTCGTCGATCTGCGAGAAGTCGATCTGCGGGTCGACGCCCTGGGAGAACAGGTTCATGCCCAGCGTGATCAGGTCGACGTTGCCGGTGCGCTCGCCCTGTCCGAACAGGCAGCCCTCGATGCGGTCCGCGCCGGCCATCAGGGCCAGTTCGGCGGCCGCCACGGCGGTGCCGCGGTCGTTGTGCGGGTGCACGGAGATGCAGATGTGCGCACGGCGGGTCAGGTTGCGGGCCATCCACTCGAAGCGGTCCGCGTGGGTGGAGGGCGTGGAGCGCTCCACGGTGGCGGGCAGGTTCAGGATGATCTCGCGGCCCTCGCCCGGCTGCCAGACGTCACAGACGGCCTCGCAGACCTCCAGGGCGAAGTCCAGCTCGGTGTCGGTGAAGATCTCCGGGCTGTACTGGTAGCCGAAGACGGTGTCGGAGCCCAGCAGCTTGTCGGCGTACTCCATGACCAGGCGGGTGCCGTCGACGGCGATCTGCTTGATCTGCTCCTTGGAGCCGCGGAAGACGACCCGGCGGAAGGTGGGCGCGGTCGCGTTGTACAGGTGCACAGTGGCGCGCTTGGCGCCGATCAGCGACTCGACGGTCCGCTCGATCAGGTCCTCGCGGGCCTGGGTCAGTACGGAGATGGTGACGTCGTCCGGGATCGCGCCCTCTTCGATGATGGAGCGCACGAAGTTGAAGTCGGTCTCACCGGAGGACGGGAAGCCGACCTCGATCTCCTTGTAGCCCATGCGCACCAGCAGGTCGAACATCTCGCGCTTGCGGGCGGGGGTCATCGGGTCGATCAGCGACTGGTTGCCGTCGCGCAGGTCCGTGGACAGCCAGCGGGGCGCCTTGGTGACGCGGGCCTCGGGCCAGGTGCGGTCGGGGATGTCCACTTGCTCGTACGAGCCGTACTTGTGGATCGGCATCCCGGAGGGCTTCTGGGTGTGGGTCGCGTTCGTGATGGGCGTGGGGCGACCGGCAAAGCTGTGCTGGCTCATGGCGTAGGGCTCCTCGCGTGTCCGCGTGTAGTTCGCTGGGACGGCCGACGGGCGGTCGCATAACCGCAACACCGAACTCCGCGGGGAGGGGGTCGGCCTACGACTACAGACCCTCGCCGCGGCAGCTAAGGAGAAGCAGCCCGAAACGCATGATGGATCGAGCCTAACCGAGCCGCCCCGTCCTGCGGGACCTGTTTCAGTATGCAAGACCCGTGGGTCTGTTTTGCACCCTTTGTGAATTAAGCCTCTTTGATGCTCGCCTACCCGACCCGATGTCCGGTCGATCCGTCAACCTGACGCGAAGGCTTTCAGACAAGCGAATGAATCATGGTCGCAGCTAGTGACAGAGTCATTACGCACTGCCACATTGCCGGGTATGGAAGCCTTCCTCCCCCACCGTCACCCCGTCTTCTGCACCGTGGTGCCGCCCCACCTGCTGAACAAGATCGCCCAGTCCGAGGACCCCGCCCGCGCGGCCGCCGCCCGGCGCACCCTCGAACTGGACGCCTCCCACCGGGTCCGGCGCCTGATGACCGTCCTCCCGCCCGCGGAGGAGACGGTCTCCGACGGCCCCGAACGGACCGTCTACGACGCGGAGCACCACACCCGGCTGCCCGGGAAGAAGGTCCGCGGCGAGGGCGGGGACGCCGGCCAGGACGCCAGCGTGAACCGTGCCTACGCCGGGCTCGGGGCCACCTTCGAGCTCTACCTCAAGGCCTTCGGACGCCACTCCATCGACGACGCCGGCCTGCCGCTGAACGCCAGCGTCCACTACGACCGGCTGTACAACAACGCCTTCTGGGACGGCAGCCAGATGGTGTTCGGCGACGGCGACGGCGATCTCTTCCTCGACTTCACCGTGTCCGTGGACGTCATCGGGCACGAGCTGACCCACGGGGTCACCCAGCACACCGCCGACCTGGAGTACTACGGCCAGTCCGGCGCGCTCAACGAGTCCATGTCCGATGTCTTCGGCTCCCTCATCAAGCAGTACTCGCTGGACCAGACGGCCGAGGACGCCGACTGGCTGATCGGCGCCGGACTGCTCGGGCCGTCCGTGGACAGCGGCTTCGCCCTGCGGTCGATGAAGGCGCCCGGGACGGCGTACGAGGACGACGAGCTCGGAAAGGACCCCCAGCCCGCGACGATGGACGGCTACGTCCGCACCTCGCGCGACAACGGCGGGGTGCACATCAACTCCGGCATCCCCAACCACGCCTTCTACATCGTGGCCTCCGAGCTCGGCGGCAAGGCCTGGGAGCGGGCCGGACGGATCTGGTACGACACCCTGACCGGCGGCGAGCTGGGCCCGAAGGCGGACTTCGCCCGGTTCGCCGCCCTGACGACCGCGGCGGCCGTCACCCGGTACGGCGAGGGCGGTACGGAACACCAGGCGCTGCAGAAGGCGTGGTCGGCGGTCGGGTTGGGGTAGAAGGGCCGTCATGCGGATTCAGGTGGTGCGGACGGGCGGCTTCGCGGGGATCGAGCGGCGGGCCGAGGTGGACACCTCGGGCCTGCCCGACGAGGCCGAGTGGAAGGCGCTCGCGCAGCTGGCCCTGCGGGGCGGCCCGCCGGGGGCCCCGGCGGACGGGGTCCGGGACGGTTTCTCGTACCGGATCACGGTGGACGGGCGGACGGCGCTCTGCCAGGACCCGAGCCTGTCCCAGGCGCAGCGGGAGCTGATCTCGCGCGTCCTGAAGGAGGGCGCCTGAGCGGTCGCCCCGGCGGGGCGCGTCTGGTCGGGGCGCGCCTGAGCGGGGCGCGCCTGAGCGGGGCGTGCCTGCGCGGGACGGGCCTGCGTGGGACGGGCCTGCGCGGGACGGGCCTGCGTGAGGCGCCGAAATGCGGGTGCCCCTGGCGTCGCCGCTTGCTTGGATGACCGGATGACTACGACTTCCGAGCAGTTGTCCGAGCTGGAGCAGTACTACGACGCGGCTCCCCGGGCGGGCGGGGCGCGGACCGAGGACTTCGGTCCGCTCACCCTGTTCGTCCAGGAGAGCGCGGGCTGGCCCTACTACGCGCGGCCCGCGCTCGGCCGTCCTGACACCGCCCCGGACGTCACGGTGGCCGACGTCGAGCGGGTGCTGGCCCGGCAACGTGAGCTGAAGGTCCCGGAGTCCTTCGAATGGGTGGCCGAAAACGCCCCCTCCCTGCGGGCCGCGGTGGAAGCCACCGGACTGCATGTCCACGCGCATCCGCTGATGGTGCTGGACCCCGCCGCCGAGGCAGTACGCCTCCCCGCGGATCCGGACGTGCGCGTGCTCGGCCCGGCCGACCCCATGCTCCGATCAGCAGTGACGGTGCCGATGCTGGCCTTCGCCGCACCGGGCACGGCGGTGGGCGAGGCGGGCCCCGCGGAGCTCGCGGTGGCGGAGCGCGACCCGGCCGTGGAAGGGCGCCGGATCCGGGTCGCCGGAATGATCGAGTCGGGCCGTACCGCCCTGGCCGCGGCCACCCGCGGCGGAGTGGTGCTCTGCTCCGGCCAGTACATCCCGGTCGGCGACGTCGCCGAGGTCGTCGGCGTCGGCACCCTGCCCTCGGCCCGCCGCCAAGGCCTCGCCCTCGCGGTGACGGCGGCCCTGGTCACGGACGCCCTGGCCCGCGGAGCGCGCACGGTCTTCCTCTCGGCGGGCGACGAGGACGTGGCCCGCGTCTACGCCCGCCTCGGCTTCCACCGGATCGGCACGGCCCTGATCGCGGACCGGCCGCTCTGAGCGGCTTACCGGGACGGGTACGCGGCGCCGGTCTCCCCGGTCCGGGGCTCCCCGACACCGGACCTGCGGTTCTGGGGGCCGGGCACCCTGTGGCCCAGGGACCAGAACACCGCGAAGGCCAGGCTCAGGACGCCCGGCACGAGGAGCGCGAGCACGGCCGTCAGCGTGCGTCCCGCCACTTGCCAGGCCGTCGGGGGCCGGCGGAGGTTGCCCGCGTCGTAGGGCAACACCCGGCCCGTCCTCCGCCCCGCGGGCGTGCCGGGGAACCGGTTTGCCGGAACGGCAAGGTTGCTTGGCGCGGGCGGCGCGACGGACGGAGCATGGGCGGCGCAGGTACCCGTACCGACCGGAGGTCCCCATGGCACACGAGCACCACCACCACTCCCCCGGGCAAGCGCCCGAGGCGGACATCGTGGGTGAGGAGTACTGGGACTCCCGCTACCGAGAGAGCGGAAAGGTCTGGAGCGGTGACGCCAATGCCGTGCTGGCCCGGCAGGCCGAGGGACTGGCTCCGGGCCGGGCCCTGGATCTCGGCTGCGGCGAGGGCGGCGACGCCGTCTGGCTCGCGCGCAAGGGCTGGCACGTCACCGGTACCGACATCTCCGGGGTCGCCCTGGAGCGGGCGGCGGCGCACGCGGCCGACGCCGGGGTCGCGGACCTCACCGAGTGGCAGCGGCACGACCTCGCGGAGTCCTTCCCGGCGGGGCGGTACGACCTGGTCTCCGCGTGCTTCCTGCACACCTTCGGCGAGTTCCCGCGCGAGCGGATCCTGCGCCGGGCGGCCGCGGCCGTGGCCCCCGGCGGGATCCTGCTGGTCGTCGGCCACGCGGGCTGGGCGCCCTGGCAGGAGGACCGTCCGAAGGTGGCCTTCCCGACCCCCGACGAGGTCGTCGCCCAGCTGGAGCTGCCCGTCGGCGCCTGGGAGGTGCTGCTCGCGGAGGAACACGAACGGGCCCAGAACCAGCCTGACGGCCGGCCCGGGACCCGTACGGACAACGCGGTGAAGGTGCGGCGGCTCGCCTGACCCCTGACCCGTTTCCTGCGGATCAGGGCCGGCCCACGACGGACGGAGTCCGTCGCAGCGCCCCGAAGCTTGTGAGGCGCCCCGGCGCCGAACAATGCGCGGGGCGCGTCAAAAGGATCAGAAGCCGAGCTTGCGGAGCTGCTTGGGGTCGCGCTGCCAGTCCTTGGCGACCTTCACGTGCAGGTCGAGGAAGACCGGGGTGCCGAGCAGAGCCTCGATGTGCTTGCGCGACTTCATCCCCACCTCCTTCAGGCGGGCGCCCTTCGGGCCGATGATGATGCCCTTCTGGCTCGGCCGCTCGATGTAGAGGTTCGCGTGGATGTCGAGCAGCGGGCGGTCCGCCGGGCGGTTCTCCCGGGGGATCATCTCCTCGACGACGACCGCGATGGAGTGCGGGAGCTCGTCCCGTACGCCTTCCAGCGCGGCCTCGCGGATCAGTTCCGCGACCATGACCATCTCGGGCTCGTCGGTGAGATCGCCCTCGGGGTACAGGGGCGGGCTCTTCGGCAGCATCGGCGCGATCAGGTCCGCCAGCAGCTGGACCTGGTTGTCGCCGACCGCCGAGACGGGGACGATCTCGGCCCACTCGAAGCCCAGCTCCTCGGCGAGCTGGTGCACGGCGATGAGCTGCTCACCCACCACCTTGGGCTCGACCAGGTCGGTCTTGGTGATGATGGCGATCTTGGGGGTCTTCTTGATCCCCGCGAGCTCCTTGATGATGAACTTGTCGCCGGGGCCGAGCTTCTGGTCGGCGGGCAGGCAGAAGCCGATGACATCGACCTCGGACCAGGTCGAGCGCACCACGTCGTTCAGCCGCTCGCCGAGCAGCGTGCGCGGCTTGTGCAGGCCGGGCGTGTCGACCAGGACGAGCTGGGCGTCGGGGCGGTGCACGATGCCGCGGACGGTGTGGCGCGTGGTCTGGGGCCGGTTGGAGGTGATCGCGACCTTGGTACCCACGAGCGCGTTGGTCAGGGTCGACTTCCCCGCGTTGGGACGGCCGACGAAGCATGCGAAGCCCGCACGGTGCGGGCTGGTGGTCTCGGGGGAACGATCGCTCATACGGGCCATTCTCCCCGATGCGGCTCCCAGCGCCGACCAGGCCACCGCCAGGAGGGCCAGAGCGGCCGCGAGCAGGCCGTTCAGGGCGGGGTGCGCGGCGTCTCCGGCGGCGGCCCGGGCAGCCGCCCCGTCGGCCCGGGCCGTCACCGCGACCTCGGTCCATTCCAGGTCGGGCGGGTCCGCCCAGTGCGCGGTGAGCCGGACCCGCTGGCCCGGCAGCAGCTCCGCGGGCAGGCCGGTGAGGGGGCGGGAGAGGAGGCCCCGGCCGAGGGCCCCGGAGGCGGTCAGGGTGGCGCGGGGGCGCAGGGTGACGTTGCCGAGGTTGTGGAGCGTGTACGAGATTTCCGCGCCGCCGGCGCCTCGACGGGCGGTGCGGAGCTCCTCGACGGCCAGGGCGGGGGCGGTGGGGCCGGTGACCCTGAGGTAGAGGCGGGCCGCGACGGCCTGCTGGACGCCGATCCCCCGCACCGCCGTACCGGCCGGCCGGTCCTCCAGGGCGACGACGGCTCCGGGGTGGTCCCCGGGTTCGGCCCGGTCGGGGACGGTGAGGGTGAAGCCGACGTCGAGCGCCGTCTTCGCCGGGACGGTGATCCGCTCCCGTGCGAGCACCGTCCAGGCGGCGGTGGCCCTGCGCGGCTCCTCGGGCCCACGCAGGGCGAAGCCGCCGTCGCGGGCGGTGTTGTAGGCATCGGCGGCGTACAGGCGGAAGGTGCGGGGGCGGTCGGTGCGGTTGGCGATGGTGACGGAGTCGGTGACGGCCTGGCCCGGGGCGGCGGCCAGGTAGAAGTAGGGACGCTGTCCGAGGGTGTTGGCGGCGGGCAGGACGGACCATTGCCCGTTGTCGGCCGCGGCGGCCGGCCCGGCGGGCCCGAGCAGCAGGAGCCCGGCCGCGACCGGCACGGCGAGGGCTGCCGCCACTGCGGCCCGCCACCGCCTCACCCGCGCCCACGCGGCGGCTGCGGGTCGGTGCCGGGTCACGACAACGTCAGCGTCAGCACCGCCGTGTAGGCGCCCGGCGGGGTGTACGGGGGGATTTGGAGGGTGACGGCCGCGTCGACGGTGAAGGTGCCCCCGACGAGCGCGGCATCTCCGGTGGAGGCCAGGACCGCACCGTCCGGCCCGACGGTGCCCGTACTGCCCGGCGTACAGGCGCTGGGGCTGCCGGGCGCGGCCGTGCACGCCGGGGTCCAGCTCAGGGAGGCACCCGGGATGCGCACCCCGCCGGTGCCCGTGAAATCGGTGACCTTGCCGATCAGCGACCATCCGGCCGGCCCGCCGCGGGCGTCCTTGACGGTGACGGTGCCGATCCGGCCGGCCGCCGCGCCGCCGTCCCCGTACGGCACCGCGCCCAGGGTCACGGCATCGCCCTCCTGCGTCATGCCGAGCTCACCCGGCTCCACGACCGCCGTCACCTTCTGGCTGCCCGGCGGCATCGGGGCGGCGACGATCACCGTGTACGCGGCCGGGCCGGAGCCCCGCTCCGGAGTCCAGGCGGCGCCCTCGTACGCCACGACGGCGGTGGTCGCCCGGTCCGTGACCGGCAGCTCCGCGAGGACCACGCCCAGTCCGTCCGCCTTCGCGGTGACCCGGTCGGCGGTCTCGGCCGTACCCGCCCGGCCGGCCACGGTGACGTCCGCGCCGGGGGCGAAGCCGGCGCCGGTGACCTCGACCTTGGCGCCCGGGCCGCCGGCGGCCGTACCGAGGGCGACGGCTCGCAGGTTGGCCGTCGGCAGCGGGCTCGCGGTGATCCGCTGCGCGACCGGCGGCCCGGCCGGGGACGGCGACGGCGACGGCGACGGCGACGGCGACCGTGACGGGGACGCCGGCGACGGCGCCGCGGAGGCCGGTGCGGACGCGGACCCGGAGGGCTTCGGCGACGGCGACGGCGACGGCCCCGGCGCCACGCTCCCGGCGGCCGCGCAGACGGTGTCGAGTTCGAGCAGGTGACCCGTGTGCAGGGTGTAGTCGCCCGGGGAGAGGGTGATCTCTCCGGGAGCGGTCACGGTGAAGGTGCCGGTCATGGTGACGGCGGGCAGCGCCCCGCCCACCTCGACGGGGTCGTTGCGCTTGGCTCCGACGACCGTGACCTCGCCCTGCTGCGCGCCCCCGAGCACGATCCGCCCGGTCGGGGTGAGGACATCGGCGGGCAGGCCGACGGAGAGCGGGTTCACGGCGGGGGTCCGGGCCACCTGGTAGGTGACGGTGACGGTGTCGCCCACGCGCGGCGCGGGGTCGTCCACGGTGATCCGCGCGGTGGTGGGCCCGTCGGCCGGCGGCAGTCCGGCTTCCTGGGGCGGCAGGCAGTGCGTCCGGAACTCCACCTGCCCCGGAGGCCCGGCCGTCGGCCCGGCCCCCTCCGCGGCGGCGGGCGCGCTCAGCGCGCCCCCGGCCGCGGCGGCCAGTACCGCCATGCCGACGGCCGCCGACCACCCTCTGTGTCGCGCCGATGTCCGCACTGACCGCCCCCTGGGATCCCGAACCCCGCCAGGGGGCCATTCACGAGTGGGCGGGGGGATAAGTCAATGCACGGACCCGGCACCAACTGATGTCCCATCAGGAGATGGCAGGGTGGCGCCCGGTGCGGTCTCCCGGAAGGTCCGCCGGTAGGCCGTCGGGCTCACGCCGAGCGCCGCCTGGACGTGTTTGCGCAACGACTGCGCGGTCCCGAAGCCCGCTTCCCGGGCCACGTGTTCCATCGGCAGGTCGGTCTGCTCCAGCAGCGCCCGGGCCCGCTCCACCCGCTGCCCGACGATCCATTCGCCCGGGCTGAGCCCCGACTCCTCGCGGAACCGGCGCGTGAAGGTCCGCACGGAGACCGCCTCTTGCCGGGCCAGGTCGGTCAGCAGCAGCGGTTCGTGCAGCCGGTCCAGCACCCAGGCGCGGGCCGCGCCGGTGGCCGACCGCTGCGGCTGCGGCACCGGGCGGGCGATGAACTGCGCCTGCCCGCCCTCGCGGTGCGGCGGTACGACGGTGCGCCGGGCCACGTCGTTGGCGACGGCCACGCCGTGGTCGCGGCGCACGATGTGCAGGCACAGGTCGATCCCGGCGGCGACTCCGGCGGAGGTGAGAACGTCCCCGTCGTCGGTGTAGAGCACGCCGGGGTCGACCAGTACGGCCGGGAAGGTCCGCTGGAAGTGCTCGGCGGAGGCCCAGTGGGTGGTGGCCCGGCGGCCGTCCAGGAAGCCGGCGGCGGCGAGGACGTAGCCGCCCGTGCAGATGGAGACGAGCCGCGTGCCGGGCCTTATGTGTGCGAGGGCGGCGACGAGTTCGGGGGTGAGCCGGCCCTCGCTGTGGACCGGGCCCAGTTCGTAGGAGGCGGGGACCACCACGGTGTCGGCCGTGGCCAGCAGCTCCGGGCCGTGCTCGACGTGGATGGCGAAGTCGGCGTCCGTGGGCACCGGGCCGGGGGCGAGCCCGCAGGTGAGGATCTCGTAGAGCGGCCGCCCGTCCGCGCCCAGGGCACGGCCGAAGATCCGGTGCGGGATCCCGAGCTCGAAGGGCAGCAGCCCCGCGAGGGCCAGGACGACGACACGGTGCGCGCGAGTCTCCATGGCCCGATCATATCGAAGCATGTCGTTCAGGCCACTGTCGTAGGAGTCGCCCACGGCCGGAAACTGGCGGCGTGACGCACACAGCCCCGGGACCCGGCCCCTCCTCCGCACCTGCACCCGCCTCGACGCCCGCCTCCACGCCCGCCCCCGGCGCACCGCGGCGACACCGTGTCCACCGCGCCTGGTTCGTCGCGGCCGTCGCCTTCGTGACGATCATCGGCGCCGCCGCCTTCGCCTCGCTCCCCGGACTGCTCATAGAGCCGCTGCACGAGGAGTTCGACTGGTCGCGCGGCACGATCGGCCTCGCCGTCTCCGTGAACCTCGCGCTGTACGGGCTCACCGCACCCTTCGCCGCCGCGCTGATGGACCGCTTCGGCATCCGCAGGGTCGTCGCTCTCGCGCTGACCGTCATAGCCGCCGGATCGGTCGCCACGGTGTGGATGACCTCCTCCTGGCAACTGATCCTGTACTGGGGCGTCCTGGTCGGGCTCGGGAGCGGCTCGATGGCACTGGCCTTCGCCGCGACGGTCACCAACCGCTGGTTCGTCGCCCGGCGCGGCCTGGTCACCGGCATCCTGACCGCCGCCGGCGCCTCCGGCCAGCTGGTCTTCCTGCCGCTGCTGGCCTGGCAGGTGGAACACCACGGCTGGCGCCCGGCGGCGGTCACCGTCTCGCTGGCGGCCCTGGCCGTCGTGCCCTTCGTCTGGCTGCTGCTGCGCGACCATCCTGCGGACATCGGGACCACCCCGTACGGGGGCGCGTACACGGCCAAGCCCGCGCCCGTCCCCGGGGCCGCCCGCCGGGCGGTGCGCGTACTGGTCAAGGCGGCCCGGACCGGACCCTTCTGGCTGCTGGCCGGCACCTTCGCGATCTGCGGGGCCTCGACCAACGGCCTGGTGAAGACCCACTTCGTCCCGTCGGCCCACGACCACGGCATGCCGGTGACGGCCGCGGCCGGGCTCCTCGCCGTGATCGGCGTGTTCGACGTGATCGGCACGGTGTTCTCCGGCTGGCTGACGGACCGCTTCGAATCGCGCCGCCTCCTCGCCGTCTACTACGCCCTGCGCGGGATCTCTCTGCTCTTCCTCCCGATGCTGCTGGCCCCGACCGTGCACCCGCCGATGCTGTTCTTCATCGTCTTCTACGGGCTGGACTGGGTCGCGACCGTCCCGCCGACGATCGCGCTGTGCCGCGAGCACTACGGCGAGGAAGGCGCCATCGTCTTCGGCTGGGTCCTGGCCTCGCACCAGATCGGCGCGGCCACGGTGGCCTTCCTCGGCGGCCTGGCGCGCGACGCCTTCGGCTCGTACGACCCCGTCTGGTACGCCTCGGGCGCCCTGTGCGCGATGGCCGCCCTGATGGCGATGGTCATCCGCCGCCGCTCGGCCGCCGGGGCCGCCACGGCCTGACCGGTCCGACGCCCCGCCCCGCCTGACGGCCTAGGCGCCCGCTGCCGTGGTGGACTTCAGGGTGCCGTCCGGGTCTGCCAGGAGGACCGGCGTGTCCGGACCGCCGAGGTCGCGGACCGCCGCGCGGTCGGCGTCGGCGGGGGCGTCCGCCGCGCTGACGACCGCCGCCGCCTCCAGGGACTGGGCGCCGCTGGCCACCGCCATCGCGACGGCCGTCTGGAGGGCGCTCAGCTTCAGGGAGTCCAGCGCCACCGTGCCGGCGACGTACGTACGGCCGGTCTCGTCCCGGACCGCCGCGCCCTCGGGCACGCCGTTGCGGGCCCGGGCGCTGCGCGCCAGTGTGATGATCTTGGTGTCTTCGGGGTCGATCCCGGTGCTGTCGGTCATAGCCCGAAGCATATGGAGCGCGTCGGCGGGGCCGCACGACGACCCCGCCGACGCGCTCTCCCCTCCACCCCCGGTGTCCCCCCGGGCTCTTGGTGGCGCAGGGACAAAACTAAGCGCTGCGTAAGCGGATCCACGGCCCTGAAGGTCCCGTGATCGATGACCTTGGACCCCTCCTCCGTTCCGCGGTCCGGAACGCCGGGTCCGCCGGAACGCCGGGCCCTGTCGGGCCCGAGCCACTACGGCCGGTCGAGCCTCAGCCGCTCCGCCCTCGGCAGCCCCGCGACCACCAGGTCGTACGAGTCCTCGACCAGCTCCCGGACCAGCGCATCGGGCAGCGCCCCCGGCCCGCCCACCGTCACCGTGTTCCAGTGCCGCTTGTTCATGTGCCAGCCCGGCACGATCGCCTCGTGCTCCGCCCGCAGCCGCACCGCCTGCTCCGGGTCGCACTTCAGGTTGGCCTTCAGCGGGTCGGCGTCCAGCGCGCTCAGCGCGAACACCTTCCCCAGCACCTTGAACACCGAGGTCTCCGGGTTGAAAGGGAACTCCTCCACCGCCGCGTTGAACCCCAGGCAGAACGCGCGCAGCTGCGCCGGTGTCATTCCGGACCCCCGTCCGCTTCCGCGGCCGGACCCACCGGCTCCACGAGCACCGTCACGATCTTGTTCCGTCGTCCGGCCGGGGACTCCGCCGTCAGCCGCAGCGGCCGCCCGTCCGGCAGGTCCACCACCGCGGAGGCGCCGGCGATCGGCACCCGGCCCAGAGCCTTGGCGAGCAGTCCGCCGACCGTCTCCACGTCCTCGTCGTCGAAGGAGTCCACCTTGAACAGTTCACCGAGGTCGGTGATGTCCAGTCGTGCGGTGACCCGGTAGCGGTCCCCGCCCAGCTCCTCCACCGGCGGGAGTTCGCGGTCGTACTCGTCGGTGATCTCGCCGACGATCTCCTCGAGGATGTCCTCGATGGTGACGATGCCGGCGGTACCGCCGTACTCGTCGATGACGACCGCCACGTGGTTGCGTACCAACTGCATCTCGCGCAGCAGGTCGCCCGCGTTCTTGGTGTCCGGCACGAACACCGCGGGCCTTATCGCCGTGGACACCAGGTCACTCTCCGCGTCCCGGCTGATGTGCGTCTTGCGGACCAGGTCCTTCAGGTACACCATGCCGACGATGTCGTCCTCGTTCTCCCCGGTCACCGGGATGCGCGAGAAGCCGGACCGCAGGGCGAGCGTGGTCGCCTGACGGACCGTCTTGTACCGCTCGATGCAGACCAGGTCGGTGCGCGGCACCATGACCTCGCGCACGAGCGTGTCGCCGAGCTCGAAAACCTGGTGCACCATGCGGCGCTCGTCGTCCTCGATCAGCGATTCCTTCTCCGCCAGGTCGACCATCGCGCGCAATTCCGCCTCGGAGGCGAAGGGGCCCTTGCGGAAGCCCTTCCCGGGCGTGAGCGCGTTGCCGAGGAGGATCAGCAGCTGCGGGATCGGCCCCATGATCCGGGCGAGCGGTACGAGGACGTAGGCCGCCGCCGTCGCCGTGTTCAGCGGGTGCTGCCGGCCGATGGTGCGCGGGGACACCCCGACCGCCACGTACGACACGAGCACCATCACGGCGATGGCCACGAGCAGCGCCGTCCAGTTCTCCCCGAACTCGTCGAGGCAGACGTACGTGACGAGCACGCCGGCCGCCATCTCGCAGGTCACCCGGACCAGCAGCGCGACATTGACGTAGCGGGTGGGGTCGCCGGCGACCTGGGCCAGCTTCGCGCTGCCGCGCCGGCCCTCCCGTACGGCCTGTTCGGCGCGGAAGGCTGAGATCCGGGCGATCCCGGACTCGGCGCACGCGGCGAACCAGGCCACTACGACCAGCAGGACGGCCCCGGTGATCAGCTGGGGGGCGGTCACGAGACGGTGGGGGCCGGAGACGGGCCCGTGACGCCGCGCTCACCGCGCCAGCCGTCGACGATGGCCGCCTGGAGGCCGAACATCTCGACCTTCTCGTCCGGCTCCTCGTGGTCGTACCCCAGCAGGTGCAGCACTCCGTGAACGGTCAGGAGCTGGAGCTCCTCGTCCATGGAGTGCTGCGTCGGGGCGTCCTCGCCCTGCTTCTTCGCCACCTCGGGGCAGAGCACGATGTCACCGAGGAGCCCCTGCGGGGGCTCCTCGTCGTCCTTCGACGGCGGACGCAGTTCGTCCATCGGGAAGGACATGACGTCGGTGGGTCCGGGCAGGTCCATCCACTGGATGTGGAGCTGCTCCATCGCCTCCTCGTCGACGACGATGACGGAGAGCTCCGAGAGCGGGTGGATCCGCATCCGGGTGAGCGCGTAGCGGGCGATGTCGAGGATCGCCCGCTCGTCGACCTCGGTTCCGGACTCGTTGTTGACGTCGATCGACATGGTGCGCTGGGTTCTACTTCCGCTGGTAGCCGTTCCGGGACGGCTTCCCGTCCTGGCTGTCGTCGTACTTCTCGTACGCGTCGACGATACGGCCGACCAGCTTGTGCCGGACGACATCCTCGGACGTGAGCCGCGAGAAGGCGATGTCCGGAACCCCGTCGAGGATGTCCTGCACCTGCCGCAGACCGCTCTTGGCACCGCCGGGCAGGTCGACCTGGGTCACGTCGCCGGTGACGACGATCTTCGAGTCGAACCCGAGCCGGGTCAGGAACATCTTCATCTGCTCGGGGGTGGTGTTCTGCGCCTCGTCGAGCACGACGAACGCCTCATTGAGCGTGCGACCCCTCATGTATGCCAGCGGCGCGACCTCGATCGTGCCCGCCGCCATCAGGCGGGGGATCGAGTCCGGGTCGATCATGTCGTGCAGCGCGTCGTAGAGCGGGCGCAGGTACGGGTCGATCTTGTCGAAGAGGGTGCCGGGGAGGAAGCCCAGGCGCTCGCCGGCCTCCACCGCCGGGCGGGTCAGGATGATCCGGCTGACCTGCTTGGACTGCAGGGCCTGGACCGCCTTGGCCATGGCCAGGTAGGTCTTGCCGGTACCAGCGGGCCCGATTCCGAAGACGATCGTGTTCTTGTCGATCGCGTCGACGTACCGCTTCTGGTTGAGGGTCATCGGGCGGATGGTGCGGCCGCGGCTGGAGAGGATGTTCTGGGTGAGCACCTCGGCGGGCGTCTCGTTCGGTCCCTTGCCGTTGCCACTGGACTTGAGCATGGCGATCGAGCGTTCCACTGCGTCCTCCGTCATCGGCTGCCCGGTGCGGAGCACCAGCATCATCTCGTCGAACAGGCGCTGGATCAGCGCGACTTCCGCCGCCGCGCCGATCGCGCTGACCTGATTGCCCCGGACATGGATGTCGGCCTTCGGGAAGGCCTTCTCGATCACGCGCAGCAGGGCGTCGCCCGAACCGAGGACGGACACCATCGGATGGGTGGCCGGGACGGTGAAGTGGGCTCGCGCCTGTCCCGGCGCCGGAGTCTTGGCTGTCGGTGTCTGAGTCATGGGCCGGCACTGTGGCCTGCGCATACCTCCCACTGAGGGGCCGCGCCGATCGACGGCCACCGGACTTCCAAGGGTACGTCGCCGACGCTCGGTCCCCGAGGGGTTTTACGGGGCTCCCGCAGGAGCTCCCGTACGGGGCCGCCGGTCCGGTACGGGGGCGCCGCCCTTACGGCCCCGCCCGGCCGGGCCCTACGCCGACTGCCGGAAGCCGATCGTCGGGACCGCCCTGCGCCGGCTGGCCGGGGCGGCGGTCCGCGGGACCAGGTCGTCCAGGAAGCCGTAGCGCCCGCGCAGGGCCTCCGGGGCGGTGCGCCACCAGTGGGCCACCTCCGGCCAGCCGGGCGCCGACAGGGAGCCGCCGAACTCCTGCACCGACAGGGCCGCTGTCAGGCCCGCGAAGGCGAGCCGGTCCGCCAGCGGCCACTCGGCGAGGGTGCCGGTCAGGAAGCCCGCCACGTACACGTCGCCCGCGCCGGTCGGATCCAGGGCGTCGACCACGATCGCGGGGACCTCGGCCGTCTCCCCGGTCCGCCCGTCCACCGCGTAGGAGCCCTCGGAGCCCATCGTCACCACCGCGATCGGGACCCGGTCGGCGAGCGCCCGGGCCGCCGCGCGCGGGCAGTCGGTGCGCGTGTAGGCCATCGCCTCCCCGGCGTTGGGGAGGAAGGCCTCGCAGTGCTCCAGGCCGGCCAGCGTCCCCAGGTCCCAGCGCCCGCTGTCGTCCCAGCCGACGTCGGCGAAGACCCGGGCCCCGCGCCGGGCCGCCTCGCCGACCCAGGCCTCGCCACCGCCCGGGCCGAGCGAGGCCACGGCCGCGCGGGCGCGGGGCGGGCACTGGGGGAACGGTCCGGGGCCCGCCGGGGGCGGGGCCTCGTGGCCGTGGGAGACCATCGTGCGCTCGCCCTCGTACGCCATCGAGACGGTGACGGGACTGTGCCAGCCGGGGACGGTGCGTGACATCGACAGGTCGATGCCCTCGCCCTGCTCGAGGGCGTCCCAGCAGTACTCCCCGTAGTGGTCGTCGCCGAAGGCGGCGGCGAGGGAGGTGCGCAGGCCGAGCCGGGCGAGGGCGGTGGCCATGTTGGCGACGCCGCCGGGGCTGGAACCCATGCCGCGCGCCCAGGACTCCGTGCCGCGCACCGGGGCCGAGTCGAGGCCGGTGAAGATGATGTCGAGGAAGACCGTGCCGGTCAGGAAGACGTCGCAGCCCGGCTCTTGCGGGTCTCGCAGCGGACCGAGCGGGTCCACGGCGGGGTCGAGGCTGTCCCGGCTGCTGCGACTGGTCACGATGTACTCCCCGTTCGGTTCGGCGCGCGCTTCAGATCTTGGCGGGTCGTTTCTTCACTCGGCTGACCCACGTCTCTCCACTGGGCTCAACCCATCTCCGCCGTCAGGCCCTCCCGCCCGGGAGGACCCGGAATACAGTGTGACGCAGATCACCGCCCGGACGCCCTTCTCGGGAGTTTGGGCCGCTTGGTAAATATGAGCCCCGCGCTCTTGCGGAATCTCACGCTCCACCAGCACCACCAGGAAAAACCCGTGCCCGACCGCACCCCCGCGCCGCCCGCCGCCTGGCCGCTCGTCGCACTCTTCACCTCCGGTTACGTCGCCCCGTACCTGCTGCCGACCCTCGTCGGCCGGCTCGACGCGCACCTCCCGCTGAGCCCCGCGCAGGCCGGACTGATCGGCTCGGCCCTGCTGCTCGGCTCGGCCGCCGCCGGATTCACCCTCGCCTCCCAGATCCCCCGCCACGGGCCGGGTTCGCTGTCCCGGCTCGGGCTGCTGCTCGCCGTCCTCGGGTACGGCACGGCAGCCGCCACCCCGTACCTCCCGCTGGTCATCGCCGGCGCCGTCGTCGGCGGCCTCGGCTCGGGCACGGCCACCGCCGTGGCCGCCTCGGGGATCGCGGCGCAGCGCGACCCGCACCGGACCTCCGCGCTGGGGCTGCTGTCGGTGTCGGCGACCGCCGGGGCCCTGTACCTGGCCCTGCCGCGGCTCGGCGGCGGGCACTGGCTGCCGTTCGCGGCGATCGCCCTGATCGCCCTGGTGTGCTGGCCGGCGACGGGCCGCCTCGGCGCGGCCGGCCACACGGACCACACGGACCACACGGACCCCGCGAACCCCGCGGACCGCGCCGACGGCGCCGCCGGCCGGGCCGGACGGGTTGCCGGCCGGCTGCCGTACCCGCGCGCCGGGATGGTGCTGGCCGGGTCCCTGATGCTGTGGTCGCTGGCCCAGAACGCCTTGTGGGGCGTCAGCGGACGCATCGGCGCGCAGCAGGCGGGCCTGTCGGAGGTCACCCTCGGGATGGTCTTCGCGGTCGCGCTCGGCGCCGGGCTGCTCGGGGTCACCGCGGCCTCCGCGCTCGGGTCCCGGCTCGGGCGGGCGGTTCCGGTGGGCGTGGGCACGGCGGTCATCGCCTGCTGCGTGGTGCTGGCCTCGCACGCGCGGGACCTGGGCTCCTTCGCGGCCGGGGAGATCCTGTGGAACGCCGCGTACCCCGTCGTGCTCTCCTACGCGATCGGCCTCGCCGCCGCCCTCGACCCGCGCGGGCGCTGGGCCGTCCTGGCCGGTTCCGCGTCCTCGCTCGGCGTGGCCTGCGGGCCCGTCACCGGGAGCCTGCTCGCCGAGGATGCGGGGTTCCCCGGCATGGGTCTGATCCTCGGGGGCCTGCTGCTGGCCGTGGCCGGGCCGATGGCCGGGGTCGCCCTCCACCTCGGCGGACGCCCGCTGACCCCCGGCTCGGTGCGCCGGCGCGGCGGGGCCCCGGCGGCCTTGCTCGCCGCCGGAGCGGGGACTCCGGCCGGCTCGGTGCCGAGGGTCGGCGCGCAGGAGCTGGAGGTCGTGGCACTCACCGGGATCCGCGCCCGCACCGCCCGCCCGCTGCGCCTGCCCCCGCTCCGGGTGCTGCTGCCCTCCCCGGCGGCGGCCCACCGGGGCCGCGAGCGGGCCCGGCGGCGGATCGGCGCCGGGTTCTAGGCAGGGGCCGGGGGCCGGAGCCGGCCCCCGGGGCCCGCCTTAGGCCCGCTTCGGCACGGGAACCCGTACGAGGTCGGCGGCGATCGTCAGCTCGCCCTCGAAGCCGGCCGCGCGGGCCTGGCGTTCGAACTCCGACGGGTCGGTGTAGCGCTGCGAGAAGTGGGTCAGCACGAGGTGCCGTACGCCCGCGTCCCGTGCCACCCGGGCGGCCTGACCGGCGGTGAGGTGCCCGTGGTCGGTGGCCAGGCGTACGTCCTCGTCGAGGAACGTCGACTCGATCACCAGCATGTCGCAGCCCGCCGCGAGCGCCTCGACGCCCTCGCAGAGCCGGGTGTCCATCACGAAGGCGAACCGCTGGCCGGTGCGCGCCTCGCTGACCTCCTCGAGGGTGACCCCGCCGAGACTGCCCTCGCGCTGGATCCGGCCCACGTCCGGTCCCTTGATGCCGTGCCGTGCGAGGAGTTCGGGCCGTATCCGGCGCCCGTCGGGCTCGGTGATCCGGTAGCCGAAGGACTCCACCGGGTGCGAAAGCCGCACGGCGTCCAGGGTGTACGCGTCTGCGCGCGCCAGGATCCCGTCCTCGGCCACCGGCTCCTGCGCCAGCTGGACGGTCTCGCGGTAGGCCGTGGCGTACCGCAGCCGGTCGAAGAACTTCTGCCCCGAGGCCGGGTAGTGGGCGGTGACGGGGTGCGGGACCCGGTCGAGGTTGATCCGCTGGATCACCCCGGCGAGGCCGAGGCTGTGGTCGCCGTGGAAGTGGGTGATGCAGATCCGGTTGATGTCGTGCGCGGCCACCCCGGCGCGGAGCATCTGGCGCTGGGTGCCCTCGCCCGGATCGAAGAGGATTCCCTCGCCGTCCCAGCGCAGCAGGTAGCCGTTGTGGTTGCGTTGGCGGGTGGGCACCTGGCTGGCGGTGCCGAGGACCACGAATTCGCGTGCGGACACGGTTTATCCCGGGGGCCATTCGAAGCCGCGGCCGCCGAGGACGTGGGCGTGGGCGTGGAAGACGACCTGGCCGACGCCGGCGCCGGTGTTGAAGACGAGCCGGTAGCCGTTCTCGGCCAGCCCCTCCTCGGCCGCCACCCGGCCGGCCTCGCACAGGACGTCGGCGGCGATCCCGGGTTCCGCGGCCGCGAGGGAGGCGGCGTCGGGGTAGTGCGCCTTCGGGATGACGAGGACGTGGGTGGGCGCCTGCGGGTTGATGTCGCGGAAGGCGACGGTCGTGTCCGTCTCCCGGACGACGGTCGCGGGGATGGTCCCCGCGACGATCTTGCAGAACAGGCAGTCGGCCTGTGGTTCCCCGGCCATGTGCTGAGCCCTTCGTGACATGTGATCGTTCCCGGCATCGTATCCACCGCCGCCGGTCGGACCGGTCAGGACCAGCGTCCCGTCCGCGCCAGGAGGACCGCCGCCGCGGCCGTGCCCGCCGTGGAGGTGCGCAGGACCGAGGGGCCCAGCCGGTACGGGTGGGCGCCGGCCTCGGCGAAGGCGGCGAGCTCGTCCGGGGAGACCCCGCCTTCGGGGCCGACCACCAGCACGATCGAGCCCTCGGCGGGCAGTTGCGCGGTGGCCAGCGCGCCCGAGGGCGCGTCCCGGTCCTCATGCAGGACCACCGCGAGGTCGGCCTCGGCGAGGAGCGCCGCTACCTGCTTGGTGGACAGCGCCTCCGCCACCTCGGGGAAGCGGACCCGGCGGGACTGCTTGCCGGACTCCCGGGCGGTGGCCCGCCACTTCGCGAGGGACTTGGCACCCCGGTCGCCGCGCCACTGGGTGATGCAGCGCGAGGCCTGCCAGGGCACGATCGCATCGACGCCGGTCTCCGTCATGGTCTCGACGGCGACCTCGCCCCGGTCGCCCTTGGGCAGAGCCTGGACGACGGTGATCCGGACGGCCGGCTCCGCCTCCTCGAAGGCCCCGGTCACGGAGACGAGGAGTCGGTCCTTGCCCTCGGCGGCCGTCACGACGGCCTCGGCCCAGCCGCCCCGGCCGTCGGTCAGGACGAGGGCCTCGCCGGGGCCCAGCCGCTTCACGGAGACCGCGTGGCGGCCCTCGGATCCGTCCAGGACGAACTCCGGCCCCGCGGGAACCTTTTCGACCACGAACACCGGGGCGGTCATGACGCACTCCTCATCTGCATTGTCTTCAACGCGTTCTGGGCCGCGGCGAGTTCCGCCGCGAGCACCTCCACCAGCTGCCCGGCCGGCAGCGCCCGCGCCAGCCGGTGCCCCTGGCCCGCCCACAGGGCCATGCCCTGCGGGTCCCCGGCCGCGGCGGCGGCCTTGCGCAGCGGCGCGGTCAGGTGGTGGACCTGCGGATAGGCGGCCGGGGCGTACGGGCCGTGCTCGCGCATGAACCGGTTCACCAGCCCCCTGGCCGGCCGGCCCGAGAAGGCCCGGGTCAACTCCGTCCGGACGAACATCGGGTCGGTCAGCGCCTTCTTGTGCAGGGGGTGCGCGCCGGACTCCGGGCAGGCCAGGAAGGCCGTGCCGAGCTGCGCCGCCTCCGCGCCCGCGGCCAGCAGCGCGGCGATCTGCGAACCGCGCATCAGGCCGCCGGCCGCGATGATCGGGAGCGCCACGGCCTCGCGTACCTGCGCGACGAGGGCGAGCAGGCCCACTCCGGCCGTCCCGTCGGCCTGCGGGTCGTCGCGGTGGGTGCCCTGGTGGCCGCCCGCCTCCACGCCCTGGACGCAGACGGCGTCGGCGCCGGCCGCCTGCGCCGCGCGGGCCTCTTCGACGGAGGTCACGGTGGCGATCGTGTACGTTCCGACGTTGCGCAGGCAGGTGAAAGCCGCGGGCGAGGGCAGGCCGAAGGTGAACGAGACCACGGGTACCGGGTCTTCGATGAGAATGGCCAGTTTCGCGTCGTAGCCGTCGTCGCTCGTGCCGATGATGTCCTCGTCGGCGAGGGAGATCTCGTACCAGCAGGCCTCGCTGGTGAGCTGCCCCCGGTAGGCCTCGACGGCGGCCGGGTCCACGTGACCGGTCTGCGGCAGGAAGAGGTTGACTCCGAAGGGGCGCCGGGTGAGCGCACGCAGCCGCTTGATCTCCTGGTACATGCCGTCGGCGGTCTTGTAGCCGCCGGCGAGGAACCCCAGCCCGCCCGCTTCGCACACGGCGGCGGCGAGCGGCGGACAGGACGCGCCGCCCGCCATGGGCGCCTGCACGATCGGGTACGCGAAGAGACCGTTCGGTGCGGAGGACATGAGCTGCATCGTGCCATGTCCCGCTCACGGGACCGAATCACCGCATTCGCCTGGCATAGTCCCCTTCACGGGTTGCCCGGATACCGCCTTCGGGCATGCCGCGAGCCCGGTCCGGGGCATCCCCGGACCGGGCTCGCAGATGTGCTCGTACGCTGCTGCGCGCTTGGCTCAGCGCCCGTTGAAGGCGTCCTTCAGCCGGCTGAACAGGCCCTGCTGGCCCGGCGCGAACTGGCCCGTCGGGCGTTCCTCACCACGCAGCTTCGCCAGCTGGCGCAGCAGGTCCTCCTGCGGGGCGTCCAGCTTGCTGGGGGTGGTGACCTCGACGTGCACGATCAGGTCGCCGCGTCCGCCGCCGCGCAGGTGCGTGACGCCCCGGCCGTGCAGGGGGATCGCCTGGCCGGACTGGGTGCCGGGCCGGATGTCGATCTCCTCCAGGCCGTCCAGTGTCTCCAGCGGGCACTTGGTGCCCAGGGAGGCCGCGGTCATCGGGATGGTGACCGTGCAGTGCAGGTCGTCCCCGCGCCGCTGGAAGGTCGAGTGCGGCAGCTCGTGGATCTCCACGTACAGGTCGCCGGCGGGGCCGCCGCCGGGGCCGACCTCGCCCTCGCCCGCGAGCTGGATGCGGGTGCCGTTCTCGACGCCGGCCGGGATCTTGACGGTGAGGCTGCGGCGGGAGCGGACCCGGCCGTCGCCCGCGCACTCGGGGCACGGGGTCGGGACCACGGTGCCGAAGCCCTGGCACTGCGGGCAGGGCCGCGAGGTCATGACCTGGCCCAGGAAGGACCGGGTGACCTGCGAGACCTCACCGCGGCCGCGGCACATGTCACAGGTCTGCGCCGAGGTGCCGGGGGCCGCGCCCTCGCCGGAGCAGGTGGTGCAGACGACGGCCGTGTCGACCTGGATGTCCTTGGTCGTGCCGAAGGCGGCCTCGTCCAGTTCCAGGTCGAGGCGGATCATGGCGTCCTGGCCGCGGCGGGTCCGCGAGCGCGGTCCGCGCTGCGAGGACTGGCCGAAGAAGGCGTCCATGATGTCGGAGAAGTTGCCGAAGCCGCCCGCCCCGAAGCCGCCCGCGCCGCCGCCGCCCGAGGAGGACAGCGGGTCGCCGCCGAGGTCGAAGACCTGCTTCTTCTGCGGGTCCGAGAGGACCTCGTAGGCGGCGTTGATCTCCTTGAAACGCTCTTGCGTCTTGGGATCGGGGTTCACATCCGGGTGCAGCTCGCGTGCGAGCCGCCGGAATGCCTTCTTGATCTCGTCCTGCGATGCGTCGCGGCGCACGCCGAGAACGGCGTAGTAGTCCGTGGCCACTTACGACTCCGCCAGGATCTGTCCGACGTAACGTGCCACTGCGCGTACCGCTCCCATCGTTCCGGGGTAGTCCATGCGGGTCGGTCCGACCACGCCGAGTTTGGCGACTGCTTCGCCGCCCGAACCGTAGCCGACCGAGACGACGGACGTGGAGTTCAGTCCCTCGTAGGCGTTCTCATGCCCGATCTTTACGGCCATTCCCGACTCACTGGCCTCGCCCAGCAGCTTGAGGAGCACGACCTGCTCCTCCAGCGCTTCGAGCACCGGCCTGATCGTCAGGGGAAAATCGTGTCCGAAGCGGGTGAGGTTGGCGGTGCCGCCGATCATCAGCCGCTCCTCCGCCTCCTCCACCAGCGTTTCGAGAAGGGTGTCGAGGACGGACTTCACCGTCACCCGGTCCTCGTTCTCGAAGGATTCCGGAAGATCCTTCACCAGCGGCGGCACATCGGTGAACCGGCGGCCGACGACACGGCTGTTGAGACGGGCCCGCAGGTCCGCGAGCGAGATGTCCGAGAAGGGGGTCTGGCAGTCGACGAGCCGCTGCTCAACCCGGCCGGTGTCCGTGATGAGGACGAGCATCAGGCGGGCCGGGGCCAGCGGGAGCAGCTCCACGTGCCGGACGGTGGAACGGGTCAGGCTCGGGTACTGGACGACCGCGACCTGCCGGGTCAGCTGTGCGAGCAGCCGTACGGTCCGGCTGACGACGTCGTCGAGGTCAACGGCCCCGTCGAGGAAGTTCTGGATGGCCCGGCGCTCGGGCGTCGACAGGGGTTTGACCCCCGCGAGCCTGTCGACGAAGAGGCGGTAGCCCTTGTCGGTGGGGATCCGGCCGGCGCTGGTGTGGGGCTGTGCGATGTAGCCCTCGTCCTCCAGCACGGCCATGTCGTTGCGCACGGTGGCCGGCGAGACGCCGAGCCGGTGCCGCTCGGTGAGCGCCTTGGAGCCGACCGGCTCCTCCGTCCCGACGTAGTCCTGGACGATGGCGCGCAGCACTTCGAGTCTGCGTTCGCTGAGCATGGCGCACACCTCCATCGTTTCCGTCGTTGCGTCGGGCCGTTCTGGCACTCCGCGCGTTCGAGTGCCAGAGAACCCCCGGTCAGTGTACGGCGGGGTAGTCCACCCGTAGCAAGGGCGGCCCGCCAAGGTAGCGTCGCCGCATGGACGTGCATTGGGAAGAGGCGGGCTGGGAACGGCTCTCCGAACGGGCCGGCAGGCGGCGCCTGCCGGTATGGGATTGCACCGTGGGACTGGTGGTGGGTGAGGATTCGGCCCTGTTGATCGACCCCGGGTCCTGCCTGCGGGAAGGCGCGCAGGTGCGGGTCGAGGCGGAGCGGCTGGCGGGGCGGCGCGTGACCCATCTCGCATACACACACGGACATTTCGACCACGTGCTGGGCGGTGCGGCGTTCGCGGGAGCGGAGGTCTACGGTCCGGTCGGGCTGGACACCCAGCTGGTGGCCGACCGGGACGGCCTGCGGGCCGACGCGGTCCAGCAGGGCCTGGCGGAGGCCGAGGCCGCCGAGGCGGCGGACCTGCTGGTGGTCCCCCGGCACCTGGTGTCGGGCGAGTGGACGCTCGACCTGGGCGGGGTGCAGGTGCTGCTGGCGAACGTGGGCCCCGGGCACACCCGGCACGATCTGGCCGCCTTCGTGCCCGGAGCGCGCGAGGTGGTCTTCTGCGGCGATCTGGTCGAGGAATCGGGCGAGCCACTGGCGGGCCCGGACGCCGTGCCCCGGCAGTGGCCGGCGGCCTTGGACCGGCTCCTCGCCCTGGGCGGTGACGACGCTCTGTACGTCCCGGGTCACGGAGCGGTGGTCGACGCGACCTTCGTGCGTGCCCAACGCGACACACTGGCGGCCCGTTTCGGCGTGTCGGACACCTGAGACGGCCCGCTCTCCTACCCTCGGCCGGATGCGTGAGTACTCCCCCGACCTGACCCCGCAGTGGAAGCGCGCCAAGACCGTCCCGGAGGTGCCGGCCGATCCCGGCCTGGTGATCGAGGTGGCGGGTACGGACTTCTGCGGCGCGGTGGTGGCCTGCGAGGCGGGCACGGTCGCCCTGGAGGACCGCTTCGGCAAGCGCCGGGTGTTCCCCCTGGAGCCCCGCGGTTTCCTCCTGGACGGCGCGGTAGTGACCCTGACCCGGCCGGTCCGCGCCCCCTCGGCCCCGCTCCGTACGGCCTCCGGCTCGGTGGCCGTGCCCGGGGCCCGCGCGCGGGTGGCCCGGGCGGGCCGGATCTACGTGGAGGGCCGCCACGACGCCGAACTCGTGGAACGGGTCTGGGGCGACGACCTGCGGATCGAGGGCGTGGTGGTGGAGTACCTGGAGGGCATCGACGACCTCCCGTCGGTGGTCGCCGACTTCGCCCCGGGCCCGGACGCCCGCCTCGGTGTCCTGGTGGACCACCTGGTGCCGGGCTCGAAGGAATCCCGCATCGCGGCCTCCGTGACCTCCCCGCACGTCCTGATCGTGGGCCACCCGTACGTGGACGTCTGGCAGGCCGTGAAACCGTCCGCGCTCGGCATCCCGGCCTGGCCGGTGATCCCGCGCGGCCAGGACTGGAAGACGGGCATCTGCCGCGCCCTGGGCTGGCCGGAGAACACGGGCGCCGCCTGGCAGCACATCCTGTCCCGCGTGACCTCGTACAAGGACCTGGAGCCCACCCTCCTGGGCGCGGTGGAACACCTCATCGACCACGTCACGGCATGACCCTCCACCGCCTCCCGGCCACCCTCCAGCCCCGCCGGCGCTTGAGGCGACCCCTCAGCCCCGCCGGCGCTTGAGGCGACACCCCAGCGTCAGTCGACCAGGTCCCTGACCACCGCATCGGCCAGCAACCGCCCCCGCAGGGTCAGCACGGCCCGCCCGGCCTCGTACGGCCCCGGCTCCAGCAGCCCGTCCGCCAGGCCGCGGCGGGACGCCGCGAGCCCGGCCGGCGCGAGCAGGGACAGCGGTACCCCGTCCACGAGCCGAAGCTCCAGCAGGATCCGCTCCACCCGCCGGTCCTCCGAGGACAGCAGCTCACGACCCGCGCCCGGGGAGCGGCCTTCGGCCAGCGCCGCCGCGTACGCGCCCGGATGCTTGACGTTCCACCACCGCACCCCGCCCACGTGCGAGTGCGCCCCGGGCCCGGCCCCCCACCAGTCGGCCCCGCGCCAGTACAGCTCGTTGTGCAGGCAGCGCCCGGCCTCGGACGTGGCCCAGTTCGAGACCTCGTACCAGGAGTAACCCGCCTCGGCCATCACCGCGTCGAGGATCAGGTACCGGTCGGCGTGGACGTCGTCGTCCGTCATCGGGACCTCGCCCCGCCGGATCCGGCGGGCGAGCTGGGTGCCCTCCTCCACGATCAGCGCGTAGGCGCTGATGTGGTCGGGCCCGGCGCCCAGCGCCGCCGACAGCGACGCCCGCCAGTCCTCGTCGGACTCCCCCGGAGTCCCGTAGATCAGGTCCAGGTTCACGTGCTCGAAGCCCGCCGCCCGCGCCTCGGCGACGCAGGCCTCCGGCCGCCCGGGGGTGTGGGTGCGGTCGAGCACCTTCAGGACGTGCTGCTTGGCGCTCTGCATGCCGAAGGAGATCCGGTTGAAGCCGCCCGCGCGCAGCTCCGCCAGGTACTCCGGGTTCACCGACTCGGGATTGGCCTCGGTGGTGATCTCGGCGTCCTCGGCCAGCCCGAATTCCTCGCGGATCGCCGCGAGCATCCGTACGAGGTCGCCGGCGGGCAGCAGTGTGGGCGTGCCGCCGCCCACGAAGACGGTCCGTACGGCCCTGGGGTCGTCGCCGAGGACCTTGCGGGCCAGCCTGACCTCGTCGATCAGGGTGTCGGCGTAGTTCTCCCGGGAGGCGAGCACACCGCCGGTGCCCCGCAGCTCGGTGGCCGTGTAGGTGTTGAAGTCGCAGTACCCGCAGCGCGTGGCGCAGTACGGAACGTGCAGGTAGAACCCGAGCGGCCGCTCTTCGGCTCCCGCCAGGGCGTGGAGCGGCAGCGAGCCGTCTTCGGGCATGGGTTCACCGTCGGGCAGTGCGGAAGGCATGGGCCCATTGTCCCGCACTGCCCCAAGGTCGTTTACGGGCTCGGGAAAGAGACGACCTACGCCTCCCGGGAGCCCTCGTACATCTCGTCGATGAGGTGCTTGAACTCTCGCTCGACGACCGGCCGCTTCAGCTTGAGGCTCGGGGTGAGGTCGCCGTGTTCCACGTCGAGGTCGCGCGGCAGGAGCCGGAACTTCTTGACCGTCTGCCAGCGCTGGAGGCCCTCGTTGAGGGTCTGGACATAGGTCTCGATGAGCCGCTGCGTCTCGGGGGCGGCCACGACCTGGGAGTACGTCTTGCCCTCCAGGCCGTTGTCGGCGGCCCAGCCCAGGATGGAGGGCTCGTCGAGGGCGATGAGCGCGGAGCAGAAGTTCCGGTCGGCGCCGTGGACGACGATGCTGGAGACGTACGGGCAGAGCCCCTTGAACTGGCCCTCGATCTCCGCCGGGGCGACGTACTTGCCGCCCGAGGTCTTGATCAGGTCCTTCTTGCGGTCGGTGATGCGCAGGTAGCCGTCCGCGGACAGCTCGCCGATGTCGCCCGTGTGCAGCCAGCCGTCGGCCTCCAGCACCTCGGCGGTCTTCTCGGGCTGCCCGTGGTAGCCCTGCATGATGCCGGGGCCGCGCAGGAGGACCTCGCCGTCGTCGGCGATGCGGACCTCGGTGCCGGGGAGCGGCTTGCCGACGGTGCCGGTGCGGTAGGCCTCGCCGGGGTTGACGAAGGAGGCGGCGCTGGACTCGGTGAGCCCGTAGCCCTCCAGGATGTGGATGCCGGCGCCCGAGAAGAAGTAGCCGATCTCGGGGGCGAGGGCGGAGGCGCCGGAAACGGCGGCGCGCAGGTTGCCGCCGAAGGCCTCGCGGAGCTTGGAGTAGACGAGGGCGTCGGCGATCTTGTGCTTGGTGGCGAGGCCGACCGGGGCGCTCGCCCGGCCGGTGCGGCGGAAGTTGTCCTGGGTGACCTTGGCGTACTCGCGGGCCACGCCGGCGGACCACTGGAAGATCTTGTACTTGGCGCCGCCGCCGGCCCGGGCCTTCGCCGCGACCCCGTTGTAGACCTTCTCGAAGATGCGCGGGACGGCCGCCATGTAGGTCGGCTGCACGATCGGCAGGTTCTCGATGATCTTGTCGATGCGGCCGTCGACGGCCGTGACGTGGCCGACCTCGATCTGGCCGGAGGTGAGCACCTTGCCGAAGACGTGCGCGAGGGGCAGCCAGAGGTACTGGACGTCGTCCTTGGTGATCAGGCCGGTGGCGACGGTGGCCTTGGCCATGTACGACCAGGCGTCGTGCGCCAGCCGTACGCCCTTGGGGCGCCCAGTGGTACCGGAGGTGTAGATCAGGGTCGCGAGCTGGTCGGCGGTGATCGCCGCGATCCGCTCCTTGACCACCTCGGGGTGCTTGGCGAGGTACTCCCGCCCGCGCGCCTCCAGGTCGGCGAGGGAGAGCACCCAGCCCTCGGGGTCCCCGTCGGCCGGGACGGCGTCGGCGGCCTCCAGGACCACCACGTGGGCGAGCTCGGGCAGGTCGGCGCGGCGCGCACGGGCCTTGGCCAGCTGCCCGGCGTCCTCGGCGATCAGGATCCGGCTCTCGGAGTCGGAGAGGATGAACGCCGACTCCTCGGCGTTCGTGCTCGGGTAGATGGTGGTCACGGCGCCGCCGGCGCACATCACGCCGAGGTCGGCGAGGATCCAGTCGACCCGGGTGTTGGAGGACAGCGCCACGCGCTGCTCCGGCTGGATCCCGAGGTCGATGATTCCGGCCGCGATGGCGAAGACCCGCTCCGCGGCCTGGCCCCAGCTGAGCGACTTCCACTCGTCCGGGCCGCCCTGTCCGTCGGCGGCGGGGACCGGGTACCGGTAGGCCTCGCCGTTCGGCGTGGCGGCGACACGCTCCAGGAAGAGGGTCGCCACGGTGGGCGGGCGGTTCTCGATCAAGGTCTGTGTGTCGCTCACGGACATCCTCCGGACCACGCGGCAGGGCCTGCTCATCACAGGGGCGAACTGACCGGTGGTGGGTCAGGGTGGGTGGCTGAGTCAGGCTTGTAACTGGCGAGTAACCAACGATCAGTGATCAGACTAGGGGCCCTCCGCCTGGCGCGTAAGAGGCCCTGGGGAGCCGATTCATAACGAAACAGGCCCCCGCGCCGGAGCGCGGGGGCCTGCTTGGTCTGCGATGCCTGCCGGCTGCCTACTTCTTCTTGCCGCTGGACTCGTCGCTGGAGAGGACGGCGATGAAGGCCTCCTGCGGGACCTCCACGGAGCCGACCATCTTCATGCGCTTCTTGCCTTCCTTCTGCTTCTCCAGCAGCTTCCGCTTACGGGAGATGTCGCCGCCGTAGCACTTGGCGAGGACGTCCTTGCGGATGGCGCGGATGGTCTCGCGGGCGATGACGCGGGATCCGACCGCGGCCTGGATCGGGATCTCGAAGGCCTGCCGCGGGATGAGCTCGCGCAGCTTGGCGACCAGGCGCACGCCGTAGGCGTAGGCGGCGTCCTTGTGCGTAACGGCGGAGAAGGCGTCGACCTTGTCGCCGTGCAGCAGGATGTCGACCTTGACCAGGCCGGAGGCCTGCTCGCCGGTGGGCTCGTAGTCCAGGGAGGCGTAACCGCGCGTCTTGGACTTCAGCTGGTCGAAGAAGTCGAAGACGATCTCCGCGAGCGGGAGGGTGTAGCGGATCTCTACGCGGTCCTCGGAGAGGTAGTCCATCCCGAGGAGCGTGCCGCGGCGCAGCTGGCAGAGCTCCATGATCGCGCCGATGAACTCGGAGGGCGCGAGCAGGGTGGCCCGTACGACCGGCTCGAACACGTCCGAGATCTTGCCCTCGGGGAACTCGCTCGGGTTGGTGACGGTGACCTCCTTGCCGTCCTCCAGGACGACTCGGTAGACCACGTTCGGCGCGGTGGCGATCAGGTCGAGGCCGAACTCGCGCTCCAGGCGCTCGCGGACCACGTCCAGGTGCAGCAGGCCGAGGAAGCCGACGCGGAAGCCGAAGCCCAGCGCCGCCGAGGTCTCCGGCTCGTAGACCAGCGCGGCGTCGTTGAGCTGGAGCTTGTCCAGGGCCTCGCGCAGGTCGGGGTAGTCCGAGCCGTCGAGCGGGTACAGGCCCGAGAAGACCATCGGGCGCGGGTCCTTGTAGCCGCCGAGGGCCTCGGTCGCGCCGTTGTGCAGGCTGGTGATGGTGTCACCGACCTTGGACTGACGGACGTCCTTCACGCCGGTGATGATGTAGCCCACCTCGCCGACGCCGATGCCGTCGGCCGGGGTCATCTCCGGGGAGGAGACACCGATCTCCAGCAGCTCGTGGGTGGCGCCGGTGGACATCATCCGGATGCGCTCGCGCTTGTTGAGCTGGCCGTCGACGACACGGACGTAGGTCACGACACCGCGGTACGAGTCGTAGACCGAGTCGAAGATCATCGCTCGCGCCGGGGCGTCCTTCGGCCCGACCGGGGCCGGGACGGTGGCGACGATCTTGTCGAGCAGGACGTCCACGCCGAGCCCGGTCTTCGCCGAGACCCGCAGGACGTCCTCGGGCTGGCAGCCGACCAGGTTCGCGAGCTCCTCGGCGAACTTCTCCGGCTGGGCGGCCGGCAGGTCGATCTTGTTCAGGACCGGGACGATCGCGAGGTCCTTCTCCATCGCCAGGTACAGGTTGGCGAGGGTCTGCGCCTCGATGCCCTGGGCGGCGTCCACCAGGAGGACCGTGCCCTCACAGGCGGCCAGCGAGCGCGAGACCTCGTACGTGAAGTCGACGTGCCCCGGGGTGTCGATCATGTTGAGGATGTGGGTCTTGCCCTCGTCCTCGCCCGTGTTCGGCGCCCACGGCAGTCGGACCGCCTGGGACTTGATCGTGATGCCGCGCTCACGCTCGATGTCCATGCGGTCGAGGTACTGGGCGCGCATCTGCCGCGAGTCCACCACACCGGTGAGCTGGAGCATCCGGTCGGCAAGGGTCGACTTGCCGTGGTCGATGTGCGCGATGATGCAGAAATTGCGGATCAGCGCCGGGTCGGTACGGCTCGGCTCGGGCACGTGGCTGGGGATCGCGGGCACGCAGTGTCCTGATTCTCGGGTCGCAGTCGGAACGAAGTGTGGGCGTCGGTCTGCGCGAAGTCGGATCTGTACGCAGACTCCCATCGTCCCATGAACCGGGGAGTGCGCTCGGTTTGGGCCGGTCGGACGGCAGCTGGTAGCCTGAGCAGCTGTGTCTCGTGTGCCCATCTAGCTCTACGGGACGCAATCCGAAGATCAAATCTCTGAACCTGCAAAGGCTCTTTCGTGGCGAACATCAAGTCCCAGGTCAAGCGCAACAAGACGAACGAGAAGGCGCGCCTGCGCAACAAGGCCGTCAAGTCCTCGCTCAAGACCGCGATCCGCAAGGCCCGCGAGGCCGTTGTCGCCGGTGACGTCGAGAAGGCCACCGTGGCTTCCCGCGACGCTTCCCGCGCGCTCGACAAGGCCGTCTCGAAGGGTGTCATCCACAAGAACGCCGCCGCCAACAAGAAGTCGGCGCTGGCGATCAAGGTTGCCTCCCTTCAGGGCTGAGCCCCTGATGTGATCGCCGGGCAAGGATCCAGCGGGCCCTCTCTCCCGCTCCCGACCGGCACCCCGCGCCGCACACGAAGCGTTCGCCACGCGCGTGCGGCGCACCCAAAGAATTGACCGAAGGCCCCGGCCGCCACCCTTCCCCAGGGCGGCAACCGGGGCCTTCGCCTTGCCCCCGAGGCCCACCCGTGTGGACCCGGTCCGGGGACCACCCCAGCCAACCCAGCCGTCCGGCGCTTGAGGACCAGGCTCTGGGGCGGAGCCCCAGGGTCTCTTCAGCCCGTCCGGCGCTTGAGGACCGGGTCAGGGCCGGGCCCTGGGAACGGTGGAAGGGCGGGGAGGGGGCTCCGCCCCGCAGGGCCCACCACCCGCACCCCGCTGCCGGCCGCCCCCTCACGGACGGACACCAGGCCAGGGCCGGGAGAGCAGGGCCAGGGCCAAGGCAGGGCCGGGGGGCCAGGACCGGGCCCTAGCCCTTCCGGGTCCGCGCGGCCCGGGCGATCGCGACGACCGCCTTCTCCAACGCGTACTCCGGATCGTCCCCCCCGCCCTTGACCCCCGCATCGGCCTCGGCCACCGCCCGCAACGCGTCGGCGACACCATCCGCCGACCACCCGCGCATCTGCTGCCGGACCCGGTCGATCTTCCACGGGGGCATGCCGAGGTCACGCGCGAGGTCCCCGGGACGCGCCCCCCGCGGGGCGGAGGCCAGCTTCCCGATCGCCCGTACCGCCTGGGCCAGCGCGCTGGTGATCAGGACCGGGGCCACCCCGGTGGACAGGGACCAGCGCAGGGCCTCCAGGGCCTCCGCGGCCCGCCCCTCGACCGCCCGGTCGGCGACGGTGAAACTCGAAGCCTCGGCCCGGCCGGTGTAGTAGCGGCCGACCACGGCCTCGTCGATCGTGCCCTCGACGTCCGCGCACAGCTGCGCCGCCGCACTCGCCAGCTCCCGCAGGTCGCTGCCGATCGCGTCGACCAGCGTCTGGCAGGCCTCGGGCGTGGCGGAACGGCCCAGCGTCCGGAACTCTCCCCGTACGAACGCCAGCCGGTCCGCCGGCTTCGTCATCTTCGGGCAGGCGATCTCGCGGGCGCCCGCCTTGCGCGCGGCGTCCAGCAGGCCCTTGCCCTTGACCCCGCCCGCGTGCAGCAGGACCAGGGCGATCTCCTCGAACGGTGCCTCGAGGTACGCCTTGACCTCTTTGACCGTGTCGGCCGAGAGGTCCTGCGCGTTGCGTACGACCAGTACCTTGCGCTCCGAGAACAGCGAGGGGCTGGTCAACTCGGCCAGTGTGCCGGGCTGGAGCTGTTCGGAGGCGAGGTCACGCACGTCCGTGTCGACGTCGGCGGCCCGCGCCGCCATCACGATCTCCCGCACGGCGCGGTCGAGAAGCAGGTCCTCCTGCCCCACCGCGAGGGTGATCGGGGCGAGCAGATCGTCGGTGGAATTCTTCCTGGTGGCCATCGCCTCCAGCATCCCACGCCGCACTGACAGACCCTCGCGCCCCGGCCCCCTCCCCCGTACCCGAGAATGTCCGGGTGAACGTGCGACATGTACTGGTCCTGCCCGACCGCGACACCGCCGAGGAGGTGGCGCGGGAGGTGGTCGACCGCTTCGGCCTCCCGGAGGAACCACAGCTGGTCCGCGACGCCCTCGCCGGCGAGGACGACGCCGAGGACGCCCAGTGGCTGGTGGTCCTCGAGGACCCGAACGACCGGCTGGACGCCACGGCGCTGGACGAGCTCGCCGCCGACTACGACGGCTGGCTCGAAGCCCCGTAGTCGTCGGCCCCCGGGTCAGGTCTTGTGCACGACCTGCATGTCCAGGGCCACTTCCACGTTCGAACCGATCGCCGCGATCCCGTGCGCCAGCATCGACTGCCAGTTCAGCGTGAAGTCCTCGCGGTTCAGTTCGGCCGTCGCCCGGCAGGCCGCCCTCGGTTCGCCCTCCAGGCCCGTGCCCAGGCCCAGGTACTGGGTGTCCAGGGTGACGGACCGGCTGACCCCGTGGAGGGTGAGAGCGCCCGCCACGGACCAGCGGCTGCCGCTGCGGTGGATGAACCGCTCGCTGTAGAACTCCACCGTCGGGTGGCGGGCCGCGTCCAGGAAGTCCGCGGAGCGCAGGTGGTCGTCCCGCATCCGCAGCCCCGTGTCGATGCTCGTCGCGTCGATGATCACGTGCATGGAGGAGTCCTCCATGCGCTCGGCTATCCGCACCGCACCGGCGAAGGTGTTGAACCGGCCGTTGATCCGGGCGAAGCCGATGTGCCGGGCCGAGAACCCGATCGACGAGTGTGCCCGGTCGAGCTCCCAGTGACCCGGCTGCGGCAGCAGCGGCGGATCCACCGGGTCCAGGATGATCTCCCCGGTGCCGGGCTGCGCCGGATCCCCCACCAGCGTCGCCCCGTGGAAGGGCGCGTAGCCCTCGGCCGTGACGGCCAGCCTGTACTCGCCCGCCGGCACCGCCGCCGTGAACCCGCCGTACGGGTCGGTCTCCCCGCTGACGATCCGTCGGCCTATCGGGTCGGTCACCTCGAACTTGGCCTGCCGGACGGGCTGGTGGACCGTGTCGAGAACCCGGCAGCTGAGCAGCCGCGCCGTATGAGGAAGCATCAGTGTCGCGGATGTCTGGGGACTGGCGCTTCCCGCCGTCTCCATCCCCCGTCTGCGACTGAACATGGTTTATGCACCCCCGTGCTGTGTGGACTTGGACCGCTCTGGCGAAAACGCATTCGATCACGCTGTCGGGTTGTGGGCAAACGGAGCGGTCGCGCCTGGTATGCCCGTGCCGGGCCCGGCGGCGCACGCGCCGCCGGATGGCCGGGAACGCGCGCAGCCGCGGGCCGCTGCCGGTGACGGCGACAGAACCGTCCTCGTCCGTGCGCAGCACGGCCGCACCCAGCTCCCGCAGCCGCGCGAGCGTACCCGCCGCGGGGTGCCCGTATCTGTTCCCGGCGCCCACCGGGACGATCGCGAGGCGCGGCCGGATCCGCTCGTACAGGCCTGGATCCTGATGGGCGCTGCCGTGGTGGGCGACCTTGAGGACATCGACCGGCCCCAGCTCCGGATGGCTCCTCAGCAAGGCCTGCTGGGAGGCCGGTTCGAGGTCGCCCAGCAGGAGCAGGGTCAGTCCCGCGCCGCGCACCAGCAGGGCCACGCTCGCATCGTTGGGGCCCTCGGGGGGAGCGGCATCGAGCGGCGGCCACAGCACCTGCCACTCCAGCGGACCGGCGCGGCGCCTCTCCCCCTCCACGGCGTGGACGACGGCCACTCCGGCGGCCGCCGCCGTCCGCCTTACGAACTCCGCCTGCCCCGGCGGCTCTTCGAAGCGGGTGACTTGCACCACACCCGCCGATCGGCCCCTCAACACCCCTGCCAACCCGCCCACGTGGTCGGCGTGGAAGTGAGTCAGCAGGATCAACGGCACCCGGTTCACCCCCAGTTCCCTCAGGCACGTGTCCACCGGTCCCGGCTCGGGGCCGGCGTCCACCACCACGGCCGTACCCGGGCCTACCGCGAGTACGGCGGCGTCCCCCTGGCCGACGGCGCACTGGGCGTAGATCCAGTCGGGTGGCGGCCAGCCCTTGACCGTACGAGTGACCAGCGGCGGCCTCAGGACGGCGAGGAGCAGCACCACGGCCAGGGCGGAGGCGAGCCATCGCCCGCGGCCGAGCCGTCTGCCGAGCAGCACCGCCGCCAAGGTGGCCGCGGCGAGCAGCAGCCCTCCGCCCACCCCGCCGGGCCAGCCCAGCTCCGCCCCGGGCAGCCTCGCCCCACCCCGGGCCACGGCGGCGATCCACCCGGCGGGCACTCCCGCGCACCAGGCGAGCAGCTCGGCCACCGGCCGGCACAGCGGGGCTGCCGCCAGCGCGGCGAACCCGAGGACCGTCGCGGGTCCCGCCGCCAGCTCGGCCAGCAGGTTGCAGGGCACCGCCACCAGGCTCACCCGGGCCGACAGGACCGCGACGACCGGCGCGCACACCGCCTGGGCCGCCGCCGCGGCGGCCAGCGCGTCGGCCACGCGGGGCCGCATCCCACGCCGCTGCAGGCCCTCGCTCCAGCGCGGAGCCAGCGTCAGCAGGGCTCCGGTGGCCAGGACGGAGAGGAGGAAGCCGTAGCTCCGGGCCAGCCAGGGGTCGTAGAGCACCAGCAGCAGGACGGAGGCGGCCAGTGCCGGGATCAGGGATCTGCGCCGCCCGGTGGCGATGGCCAGCAAGGCGACCGATCCGCAGGCCGCCGCCCGCAGCACGCTGGGCTCCGGCCGGCACACCACCACGAAGGCCAGGATCAGCGCGACCCCGCACAGGGCGGTCGCCCGCAAGGAGAGCCCCAGGCGCGGCGCCAGACCGCCCCGCTCGGCCCGCTGCGCGCGGGCCGGGGCGCCGATGAGCAGGAAGAGCACCACGGTCAGGTTGGAGCCGGAGACGGCCAGCAGGTGCAGCAGATCCGTGGCGCGGAACGCCTCGTGCAGATCGGGCCCCACGCGGGAGGTGTCCCCGACCACCAGCCCTGGCAGCAGGGCCCTGGCGTCCGGGGCCAGCCCGTCGGTGACCTCGCGCAGCCCGGCCCGCAGCCGCCCGGCGATCCGCTGCGCGGCGTCCGGGCCGCCGGTCACCCGTGGCGGGGCGTCCCCGGCCGGACGGAGCAGCGCGACGGCTCGCTCCCCGCCCCGCGCCGGGGCCAGCCGGGCCGCCACCTCGACCCGCATCGAGGGCTGCAACCGGGCCCACCCCGGATGCCCCGCCAGCACCCGTACCGGGGTCGACACCCGGGTCCGGGCGCCGTCGGGCCCGGTCACCACGGTCACCACCGCGTCGAGCACCACCACCGGCGGCCCGCTGCCGGTCCGGGCCGTCCGCGGGTCGGAACCGACAGTGAGGTCCGCCAGCACCCGGGCATGGTCCCGGGCCAGTTCCGGGACCGGCCCGGCCCGCGCCTCGGCCCGCTGGAGCCCTGCCACCCCGGCCCCGGCGGCCGCGCACAGCAGGGCCGCCGCCACGGCTGTCCCAGCCCTCCGCAACGGTGTGGAGCGTCGCCGGCCGGCCAGCATCAACAGCCCGGCCACGCCCACCCCCAGCCCCGCCACCGCGGCGCTCCGGCCGACGGGTACGTCGAGGGCGCCGGCGGCCGCCACCCAGGCGGCCGAAGCCGGCACCACCAACCGCAGATCCGCCGGCCCCGCATCCACCGGCCCCCGACCGACCGGCCCCTGCTCAGACGAACCTCCCGCAGCCGGACCCCGCTCAGCCGCACCCCGTCCGGTCGCACCCCGCCCGGTCGGACCCGCCTCCGACGAATCCCGCTCAGCCGGACCCGGCTCAGTCGGACCCCGCCCCGGCGGACCCGCCCCCGCTCCCCCGACCCGGCTCATGGCCGCACCAGTTCGCGCAGGTCGGCGAACCGCCGCTCACCGATCCCGGTGACCTGCCGGAGGTCCTCCACGGAGCGGAAGCCCCCGCGCGCCGTGCGGAAGTCCACGATGTGCTGCGCGAGGACGGGGCCGACCCCCGGCAGGCCGTCCAGTTGCTCGGCCGTGGCGGTGCCGAGGCTCAGCGGCCCGGGGGCGGGGCCTGCCCCGCCCGTCGGCGGCGGCGCCGGAGCGCCCACCAGCACCTGCTCGCCGTCCATCAGGACCCGGGCCCGGTTCAGCCCGGTGGTGTCGGTCCCGGGCCGCACTCCTCCGGCGGCGGCCAAGGCGTCCTCCACACGTGAGCCGGGAGGCAGCTTGCGCACTCCCGGGTCACGGACCTTGCCGCTCACGTCCACCAGGATCGGGCCGGCGCCGGTGCTCGCACGCGCCGCGGTCGGTACCGGCAGGACGTCGGCCGCCGCGGGCGCCACCACGGCCGGTGCGTTCACCGGCCTCGGCCGGGTCGAGCGGTACTGCTGTGCGGCGAACCCCACCGCGACGACCAGCACCACCGAGACGGCGACCACCGTACGCGGCTCCACGCCACAGCGGGCCTGCAGCCACAAGGGCAGCCGCTCCCGTACCGCGAGCCGCCGCAAGACCCCGCCGGGCGCCGCCCCGACCTCGGGCGGAGCCTCCTCCTCGGCCCGCGCGGGAGCCTCGGCCCGGAACTCCGCCTCGGGCGTGAGCACCGCCCCCACGGAGCCGGAGCCCAGCGGCACCGCCCCGGCCAGGGTGGCCCCGCCCGGGATGGCACCACCCGGCGGCGGATCCCCCGGTGGGCGGCTCGCTCCGAGCAGCGCCTCGGCCCTGCGCCGCACCGCCGCGGGATCGGGACGGACGGGGCGCTGTCCACGGCGGTGCCGGAGACGGTTGTCGGAGAGGCGGGGACGGCCTGGGCCGCTGCTCGCGCCGGCGGGGCCTGAGGTGCGTGTACGGAGAGTCATGGCACGACGGTAGGGCCGGGCCGGGACACGCGTTCGGAAGCTTCAATTCCGGTGGATGGCGGGACCGTTGTGGATATCTCCCTCACCCGATCCGGTGATCAGCGCGGGGACACGACCGCCGCCAGCAACCCAGGCCCGGTGTGTGCGCCGATCACCGCGCCGACCTCGCTGACGTGCAGCTCGACCAGCCCCGGGATCCGCTCGCGGAGCCGCTTCGCCAGCTTGTCCGCGCGTTCCGGGGCCGCGAGGTGGTGCACGGCCACGTCGACGGCGCCGGATCCGGCCCGCTCGACGGCCAGCTCCTCGAGGCGGGCTATGGCCTTGGAGGCCGTGCGCACCTTCTCCAGCATCTCGATCCGACCGCCCTCGAGCGTCAGCAGCGGTTTGACCGCCAGCGCCGAGCCGAGGAGTGCCTGTGCGGCCCCGATGCGGCCGCCACGGCGCAGGTAGTCGAGGGTGTCGACGTAGAAGTACGCGGACATTCCGGCGGCCCGTTTCTCGGCGGCGGCGACGGCTTCGTCGAGGGAGCCCCCGGCCTCGGCCACCTCCGCCGCGGCCAGGGCGCAGAAACCGAGGGCCATGGCGACCATGCCGGTGTCGACGACGCGAACGGGCACCGGGGCGGTCTTCGCGGCGAGTACGGCGGCGTCGTAGGTGCCGGAGAACTCGGCGGACAGGTGCAGGCTGACGATGCCGGTGGCGCCGGCCTCCACGGCCTCCCGGTAGGCCCGGGAGAAGTCCTCGGGGCTGGGGCGGGACGTGGTGACGGAGCGGCGCTTCTGCAGGGCCAGGGCGAGGCTCCTGGCCGAGATCTCGGTGCCCTCCTCCAGGGCTTCGTCGCCGAGGACCACGGTCAGCGGGACGGAGGTGATTCCGTGCCGCGCCATGGCCGGTTGGGGCAGGTAGGCCGTGGAATCCGTGACGATCGCGACATGGCGGGACATGAGGCGGAGGTTACCGGCAGCGGAGGTGTTCCGGCAGCCCGGGGCCTCCGCCGGTCGCGAGCGGCCCCCGCGGGGCGGCCCTGCCAGCAGGCCCCGTCCCTCCCCCCGACTCCGTCCTCGGGGACCTCCGGTTCCACCGTCCCCCCGGACCTGCCCGGACCCGGCCCTCAAGCGCCGGACGGGCTGAAACGCGGCCCCGGGCGCCGGGCGGCCGGGTTCTGCCAAGGCCCGGGTCAGGTCGTGGCTTCCGGACGCCGGGTCTTCTGCCACGGGTACTGGGGTGCCGGAGCGGGCTCCGTGAGGGCCGGCTGCGGGGTGGTCCACGTAGGGGCCGGGTGGGGGAGGTCGTCGACCGATGCGCGGGACCAGTCCCGCAGCGCGCCCGACTCGACCTCGATCTGGGCCGACAGATCCGACAGGTCGTCCGACGCGAAGCGCCGCGCGCGGTCGCGCGCCGCCCAGCGCAGCGAGTCCGCCGCCTGCTTGATCTGCGCCGTTCGCTCCCGCAGCTCGGGCAGGCTGTCCGCGGTGCGCTTGCGGTCCGGCTCCGCCTCCAGGCGCTTCAGTTCGTCGTCCAGTTCGTGTCCGTGCTGGCTCAGCCGCTCGAACAGCCCGATCGACTCCTTCAGCGAGGCGTCCGCCTGGACCCCCTGGTACAGCGCCTGCTGCGTCGCCCGCATCGACGCCCGCAGGTCCAGCCTCAACTGGGCCAGCGCGCCCGAGACACCGACCTGGCCGAAGCTGCGTGCCTTCAAGGTGGTGTCCTCCACGGTGCGGCGGGCCTGGGTGATGGTCCTGTCCACGCCGCGCGCCGCGGCCTTGACCGCCTTCGTCGCCACATAGGCCCCGAGCCCCAGAAGGGCAACCAGCAGCAGCACCACGGCCACGATGATAAAAGCCGCCTCCATGAGGTTCCCTTCCCCAGCCGTTTAGGTCTCTTCCACCGTAAACGCCACGGGCAGGCCGCGGGTTCCAATCGAACCCCCAACCTGCCCGTACGGGATTACCCCTAGATCGTCAGACCGACCCGTCGAAACGGCCCGTCAGACCAACCGGTCAGACCAACCGGTCAGGCCGACCCGTCAGGCCGACCCGTCAGACGACGATGTTCACCAGCTTCGGCGCGCGCACGATCACCTTGCGAATCTCCGCCCCGCCCAGCGCCGCGACGACCGCCTCGTCGCCCAGCGCCAGCTGCTCCAGGTCGGCGTCGGAGATCGCCGGAGACACCTCCAGGCGGGCCTTGACCTTGCCCTTGATCTGGACGACGCACGTGACGCTCTCGTCGACCACGTACGCCGGGTCCGCGACCGGGAAGTCCTGGTGGACGACCGACTCGGCGTGGCCCAGCCGCTGCCACAGCTCCTCCGCGACGTGCGGCGCCAGCGGGGCGACCAGCAGCACCAGCCGCTCCGCGACCGAGCGCTCCAGCGGCCGGCCCGCCTTCGTCAGGGTGTTGTTCAGCTCGGTGATCTTCGCGATGGCGGTGTTGAACCGCAGTGCGGTCATATCGGCGCCGACCCCGTCGATCGCCTTGTGCAGCGCGCGCAGGGTGTCCTCGCCCGGCTCGGAGTCGACGACCGTCACGGCGCCCGTCTCCTCGTCGACCACGTTGCGCCACAGGCGCTGCAGCAGCCGGTACTGGCCGACGACGGCGCGGGTGTCCCAGGGACGCGAAACGTCCAGCGGGCCCATCGCCATCTCGTACAGGCGCAGCGTGTCGGCGCCGTACTCCTCGCAGATCTCGTCCGGCGTGACGGCGTTCTTCAGGGACTTGCCCATCTTGCCCATCTCGCGCTTGATCGGCTCGCCCTCGAAGAAGAACTTGCCGTCGCGCTCCTCGACCTCGGTGGCCGTGACCGGGAAGCCGCGCTCGTCGCGGTAGACGTACGCCTGGATCATGCCCTGGTTGAACAGCTTGTGGAACGGCTCCACCGAGGAGACGTGCCCCAGGTCGAACAGCACCTTGGACCAGAAGCGCGCGTACAGCAGGTGCAGCACCGCGTGCTCGGCGCCGCCCACGTACAGGTCGACACCGCCGTGCGGCTGGCCCTCGCGGGGGCCCATCCAGTACTGCTCGATCTCGGGGTCGACCAGGGCCGACGCGTTGTTCGGGTCCAGGTAGCGCAGCTCGTACCAGCAGGAGCCGGCCCAGTTCGGCATGGTGTTGGTCTCGCGGCGGAACGGGCGCACCCCGCGCCCGTCGCCCAGGTCCAGCTCGACGTTGACCCACGCCTCGTTGCGCGACAGCGGGGTCTCCGGCTTGGAGGTCGCGTCGTCCGCCTCGAACGTGCGCGGCGAGTAGTCCTCGACCTCCGGCAGCTCCAGCGGCAGCATCGACTCGGGCAGCGGGTAGGCGACGCCGTCCTCGTCGTAGACGATCGGGAAGGGCTCGCCCCAGTAGCGCTGACGGCTGAACAGCCAGTCGCGCAGCCGGAAGTTGACGGTGCCCTCGCCGATGCCGCGCCCGGCCATCCAGTCGGTGATCGCGGCCTTCGCCTCGACCACGCCCAGGCCGTCCAGGGCGATGCCCTCACCCGTCGAGTTGACGATCGTGCCGTCGTAGGAGGAGAAGGCGTCGTCCCACTCGCCCGGGTCCTCGTCGCGGTCGTCCGAGGGCTGTACGACGCAGCGCATCGGCAGCTCGAAGGCCTGCGCGAACGCGAAGTCGCGGGTGTCGTGCGCCGGGACGGCCATGATCGCGCCGGTGCCGTAGCCCATCAGCACGTAGTCCGCGATGAAGACCGGGACCTGCTCGCCGCTGACCGGGTTGACCGCGAACGCGCCGGTGAAGACACCGGTCTTGTCCTTGGCCTCCGCCTGGCGCTCGACGTCCGACTTCGACGCGGCCTGCTTGCGGTACGCGTCCACGGCCTCGCCGGGGGTCGCGGCGCCGCCGGTCCACACCTGGCGGGTACCCTCGGGCCACTCGGCCGGGACGATCTTCGCGACCAGTTCGTGCTCGGGGGCCAGCACCATGTAGGTGGCGCCGAACAGCGTGTCGGGGCGGGTGGTGAAGACGGTGATGGCGTCGCCGTCGCCGACGGCGAAGTCCACGCGCGCGCCCTCGCTGCGTCCGATCCAGTTGCGCTGCTGCAGCTTGATGGCCTCGGGCCAGTCCAGCGCGTCCAGGTCGTCCAGCAGACGGTCGGCGTAGGCCGTGATCCGCATGTTCCACTGGCTCAGCTTGGCCTTGAAGACGGGGAAGTTGCCGCGCTCGGACCGGCCGTCGGAGGTGACTTCCTCGTTGGCCAGTACGGTGCCCAGCCCGGGGCACCAGTTGACGGGCGCGTCCGAGGCGTACGCCAGCCGGTACTCGTTCAGTACGTCGGCCCGCTCGCCCGCGCTCAGCGCGGCCCAGGAGGCGCCGCCGGGCAGCTCACGGGTGCCGTCCTCGAAGGAGGCGACCAGCTCGGCGATGGGCCGGGCCTTCGCGGCGTCCACGTCGTACCAGGAGTTGTAGATCTGCAGGAAGATCCACTGGGTCCACTTGTAGTAGTCCGGGTCGATCGTCGCGAAGGACCGGCGCCTGTCGTGGCCCAGACCCAGCCTGCGCAGCTGGACCTTCATGTTCTCGATGTTCGCCTCGGTCGACACTCGCGGGTGCGTACCGGTCTGCACGGCGTACTGCTCGGCCGGCAGGCCGAAGGCGTCGAAGCCCAGGGTGTGCAGGACGTTGTGGCCGGTCATCCGCTGGTGGCGGGCGAAGACGTCGGTGGCGATGTACCCGAGCGGGTGGCCGACGTGCAGGCCCGCGCCCGAGGGGTACGGGAACATGTCCATGATGAACTTCTTGGGCCGCGCCACGACCGAGGGGTCACCGGCCAGGTCACCGGCCGGGTTCGGGGCCTCGTAGGTGCCCCGCGCGTCCCATACGTCCTGCCAGCGTGCCTCGATGTCGGCGGCCATGGCAGCCGTGTAACGGTGCGCCTCGGCCGCCTCGGGGGCCGGGGTGTTCGTCTCGCTCATGATTTCTGAAGCTCCATCGATCGTCTCTGCCGTCTCTGCTGCCCAAACGAAAAAACCCCTCGCACAGGAGGGGGCGCCGCGCCGGGGCCGACCGTCTCGTGGAGGTCGGAACTGTTCAGCGCGGCTCGGTAAGCAGAAGGCGTACGGCACGCATGGCGTCAGGGTACCGCAGCGGCCTCGGCGCCCGCTCGAACCGCCCGCCACCCGGACAACGAGAAGCGGGCCACCCGTTCCGGGTGGCCCGCTTCTTCACTGTGGAGCTATGGAGAATTGAACTCCAGACCTCCTGCATGCCATGCAGGCGCTCTACCAACTGAGCTATAGCCCCTTGTCTTGCCTGCCGTTTCGTGGCCCGTTTCCGGTTCCCCTTGGCGACGTCTCAAACATTACACGGTGATGGCCCTGGTCCAAAAATCGGTTTCCGTGCGTCCCGGGCCATGTCCGTTTCGTGGCGGTTCATCACATTCGTCCGCATCACGCCCGGGCGAACTGGTAGAACCGTTTGAGCGTGCAGTGTTCGTCGAGCAGGCGCCCGTAGATCGGCTCGCCCTCCAGTTCGCGGTACGTCTCGATCGGGTCGCCTTTTATGACCAGCGCCCGCGCGCATTCCTCGCACCAGTACTGGTAGTCGGGGTTGACCGGCTCCATGTCCCGCACGATCGGCGTGCCGTTGTTGCACCAGTCGCACCGCCGCCGGTGTGCACCCATCCGTCAGCGACTCCCTCCCGCGTCGGGCCGTCGTCGTCCCCCCTCCGGCCGTCCGATTCTGCCATGCCGGTGCCCGCTCGGGCAGCTGCGAACAAAAGCAAAGATCCCGCCCCCTGTTGGGGACGGGATCTTGATTGTGGAGCTATGGAGAATTGAACTCCAGACCTCCTGCATGCCATGCAGGCGCTCTACCAACTGAGCTATAGCCCCGCTCTCCGCCGCGCTCCCCCCGTTTCCGGTGTTCTGCGCTGCGAACAAGAAGAACTCTAGCCTGTGACCAGCCGGAAAGTGAAATCCGGGTGGGAGCCGCTCCGAGGCGGTCTCAGTCGTCGTCGCCGAGCACCGGTTCGGGCAGCGTGCCGGCGTTGTGTTCCATCAGCCGCCAGCCTCGCGCGCCCTCACCGAGGACGGACCAGCAGCAGTTGGAGAGCCCGCCCAGACCCTCCCAGTAGTACGAGTCCAGGCCCAGCAGGCGGCCGATCGTCGTACGGATGGTGCCGCCGTGGCTGACCACCACGAGCGTGCCGCCGGGGGGCAGCCGGTCGGTGTGTTCCAGCACCACCGGCGCGGCCCGGTCGGCGACCTCTGTCTCCAGCTCGCCGCCACCGCGGCGGACCGCCTCGCCGCGCTTCCACGCCGCGTACTGGTCGCCGTACTTGGCCAGGATCTCGTCGTGCGTGAGCCCCTGCCATTCGCCGGCGTACGTCTCGCGCAGCGCCTCGTCGTGCTCCACGGCCAGACCGGTGACGGCCGCCAGCTCGGCGGCCGTGGCCGCGGCGCGCTGCAGGTCCGAGGCGATGATGGCGTCGGGCTTCAGCGAGGCGAGCAGCCGGGCGGCACGGCGCGCCTGCGCCACACCGGCCTCGGTCAGCTCGATGTCCGTGGAGCCCTGGAAGCGGCGCTCCAGGTTCCACGCGGTCTGGCCGTGCCGCCAGAGGACGATCTTGCGGCTGATCCGACCGTCGCCGGTCGTACCGCGCGGGGCCCCGGCGTCACGGGTCGTGCCGTCGTTGGTGGTGCCGTCGTTGGTGGTGCTCAGAACAGATCACCGTCCAGTTCCTCATCGCTCTGCGTGGCGCGCAGGGCGGCGTGCTCCTCGCCCTTGCCCTTCGTGAGCTTGGCGTCCTCGGGCAGGTCGATCTCGGGGCAGTCCTTCCACAGGCGCTCCAGCGCGTAGAAGACCCGCTCCTCGCTGTGCTGCACGTGGACGACGATGTCGATGTAGTCGAGCAGGATCCAGCGGGCGTCGCGGTCGCCTTCGCGGCGCACCGGCTTGACGCCCAGCTCCTTCTGGAGCTTCTCCTCGATCTCGTCCACGATCGACTTGACCTGGCGGTCATTGGGGGCCGAGGCGAGCAGGAAGGCATCGGTGATCGACAGCACGTCGCTGACGTCGTACGCGATGATGTCGTGCGCGAGCCGGTCGGCCGCGGCCTGGGCGGCGGCGGTGATGAGCTCGATGGAGCGGTCCGTGGCGGTCACTGGCCATGCTTTCGGGTTGGCGGGCAGATCCTTACAAGGGTCTCATGTACCGCCGACACCGCCCGCGCGCAGCGTGTCGCGCGGGCGGAGCCGCGCCCGACGGGCGCGGCCGCAGAAGGCCTCTGACGGCTCAGGACGGCTCAGGACGGCTTGTAATCCTTGCCCAGCGTCACCACGACGTCCGCGTTCACGGCGTTCTCGGCCTTCTTCACGGCCGTCTCGGGCAGTCCCAGCGTCTTGGAGACCTCGATCGCCTTCTCGCGCTGCGCGTCGTCCTGGTAGGTGATCTGTGACGCGGCCACGGTCTTGTCGGCCTTGCCGCCGTCCACCAGGGTGTAGCCGCCGTTGAGCAGGGCCGCCTTCGCCGCCGTGTTCGTCTTGTCGTTGCCGGTGGCGTCCTTCAGGCCGACCCTCGGCAGGGCCCCGGGCTGGGCGTCCGTGACGGAGCCGCCGAGGACCTCCTTGACCACCTTCTTGTTGGCCTCGTCCGTGAGGCCGCCGTCCGGCTTCACCCCGAGCACGTCGGTGCGGTAGGCGCCCACCTTGGCGTGCTCGCCGAGCTTGGCCAGCAGCGCTCCCAGCGTCTGCGCGTTCAGCGCCGGATCCAGGATCTGCCCGGTGGTCTCCACCGTCATCGCCGCCGACTTCGGATCACCGGGCACCTTGCGCAGCAGGCCCAGCAAGACCTTGCCGAGCCGGTCCAGCTGCTTGGCCTCCGGTTCGCCCTGGGCCCGGTACGTGGCGTACGCGACGGCCATCGCACCGCTGAGGCTCTGCTTCGGGCCCTGTCCGACGGCCGGCACCTTCGCCGCGTCGTCCGCCGGGACGGCCACGTCCGTGTCGACCTCGATGCCGCCGACCAGCTCCACGAAGTTTTCCAGGAAGGGGGTGTCCAGCCGCCAGGTGCCGCCGATGCGGGTGCCGAGCACCGAGTCGAGGGATTCCCGTACGCCCAGACCGCCGCCCTCGACGGCCTTGCCCAGCGGGGCGGTGGTGCCGTCGTCCTTGGAGACGGTCAGCGTGTTCGGCACCAGGACGGTGGCGCCCTGCTTGGTGGTCACGTTGTCGACGAGCAGCGCCGTGGAGGTGCCGCCCTTCTTGGTGTTGTGCAGGTGCACGACGATCATGTCGCGCTTCTGCGGACCGGACGCGGCCGCGCCGTTCGACGCCTTGCCGGGGCCCTCCAGGAACGGCAGCTTGCCCGCGTACCAGAGGTAGCCGAGTCCGGCGACGACGAAGAGCGCCAGGACGACGATCAGCGCCACGACCCGGTTGCGGCCCCGTCGGCGGGCCTCCTCGCGGCGCTCGGTGCGGCTCTCGGTGAAGGCGAGCCAGTCGATGACGTCCTCGGAGTCCTCGTCCGGCTGGTCGATGAAGTCGAACTGCCCGGTCTGGTACGAGGGCCCCTGCGCGCCCGGCCCGTCGGCCCGGCGGGGCTCCGGGACCTGCGCCGCGGCGGGACGGAGCTCCGGCTCGGGCACGGGCGGGCGTACGGGCGCCTGCGCCGGGGCATCGGCGGCGGCCTGCTGCGGGATCCACTGCTGGGTGGCCTGGGTGTCGTACTGCTGCGTGGCCTGGGTGTCGTACCCGTACTGCGGGGCCTGGGGGTACTGCTGCTGCGGCGGGTAGTACTGCGGAGGCTGCGGCTGGCCCTGCGGCTGGCCGTAGCCCTGGTAGTCGTAGCCGTAGTCCTGCTCGTACTGCTGCTGCTCGTAGGGGGGCCCGGGGTCGGGGGCGGGCTGCGCGGGCGCCTGGCCGTACAGCGGCCGCCCGTACGCGTCGTAGCCGACGAGCTGCTGCTCCTGGCCGGCATACGGGTCGTACGGCTCGTTTCGGTCGTTCACCGCGGGGCCCCTCTCTCCGGAAGCTCAGGCTCCCCGGTACAGCTCACGCTTGTCGATGTAGCGGACCACGCCGTCGGGCACCAGGTACCAGACAGGGTCGCCCTTGGCCACGCGGGCACGGCAGTCCGTGGAGGAAATGGCCAGCGCCGGCACCTCGACGAGGGAGACGCCCCCTTCGGGCAGGCCGTCGTCGGTGAGCACGTGGCCCGGCCGGGTGACGCCGATGAAGTGCGCGAGGGCGAAGAGCTCCTCGGCGTTTCGCCAGGTCAGGATCTGTGCGAGGGCGTCGGCGCCGGTGATGAAGAAGAGGTCGGCGTCGTCGTTGAGCGCGCTCAGGTCCCGCAGGGTGTCGATCGTGTACGTCGGGCCGCCGCGGTCGATGTCGATCCGGCTCACCGAGAACTGCGGGTTCGAGGCGGTCGCGATGACCGTCATCAGATACCGGTCCTCGGCGGGCGACACGGCCCGCTGCGACTTCTGCCACGGCTCGCCGGTCGGTACGAACATCACCTCGTCGAGGTGGAACAGCGCGGCCACCTCACTGGCGGCCACCAGGTGTCCGTGGTGGATCGGGTCGAATGTCCCGCCCATCACCCCGAGCCTGCGCTTGACCGGGCCGGTAGGCATTTCCTGCTCTCCCATGAGCGCAGAGCCTACTGGCCCGGTGGCGCGGCAGGGACCCGCCTACGGGCGCGTACTCGGCGTCCGCGGTTTCAGCGGTCCCGGTTCAGGCGCGTGGTGACCCACAGCAGCAGAAGCAGGATGCCGAAGGCGGCGCCGCCGGTCAGGTACGGGCTCAGGCTGTCGTGGTTGCCGCCGTGGTGCTCGGCTCCCTCCGAGGCGAGGACGACCAGGTTGTGGGCGGTGGAGGCGAGGCTCATCAGGCAGGTACCTATCGAGTCGGGGAGCGGGCGGAGACTTCGCTCACATCGTATGCGGGGGCCTGGGGCACGCTCACGCCGACTCAGGCGTTGGAGAGGATAGACCGGCGGCCAGCCGCACACATCAACGGGGAGGGCGCTATGACGGGAACGGGATTCGAGAAGGCACCGGCGCGGGACCGCAAGAGGTTCCCCGGTATTTCCTCACGGGCGTACGAGCATCCGGCGGACCGCTCCGCGCTCGTCGCCCTGCGCAAGCTGACCGGCTTCGACACGGTGTTCAAGGCACTGAGCGGGCTGCTGCCGGAGCGCAGTCTGCGACTGCTGTTCCTGTCGGACTCCGTCCGGGTGGGCGAGACGCAGTTCCCGCACCTGCACGCGATGCTCCTGGACGCCTGTTACATCCTGGACCTGGAGAAGGTCCCGCAGATGTACGTGCAGCAGGACCCGAAGCCCAACGCCATGTGCATCGGGCTGGACGAGCCGATCATCGTGGTCACCACGGGACTCGTCGAGCTGCTCGACGAGGAGGAGATGCGGGCGGTGGTGGGCCACGAGGTGGGCCACGCGCTGTCGGGGCACGCCGTGTACCGCACGATCCTGCTGTTCCTGACGACCCTGGCGCTCAAGATCGCGTGGATCCCGCTGGGCAACGTGGCGATCATGGGGATCGTGACGGCGCTGCGCGAGTGGTTCCGCAAGTCGGAGCTGTCCGCGGACCGGGCGGGGCTGTTGGTGGGACAGGACGTGAACGCCTCGATGCGCGGGCTGATGAAGCTCGCGGGCGGAAACCACCTCCACGAGATGAATGTCGACGCGTTCCTCGCCCAGGCCGAGGAGTACGAGAAGAGCGGCGATCTGCGCGACTCCGTGCTGAAGATCCTCAACGTGCTGCCGCGGACGCACCCCTTCACGACGGTGCGGGCGGCCGAGCTGAAGAAGTGGTCCCGGAACCGGGATTACCAGCGGATCATGGACGGCCACTACCCGCGGCGCGAGGACGACAAGGACACCTCGGTGACCGACTCCTTCCGGCAGTCCGCCGCGCACTACGCGGACACGGTGCGCACGAGCAAGGACCCGCTGCTGAAGCTGGTCGGCGACATCGCCGGCGGTACGGCGGACCTGGGCGGCAAGCTGCGGGACAGGTTCACGGGCGCGGGCGGCGCCCCGGGCTCGGGCAGCGGCAGCGGCAGCGGCGATGACAAGGGCACGGGCAGGGGCGGGGCTACGGAGCAGGGCTGACGCCCTGCTCCGGGGTGGCCGCCGGCGCCAGCACGCCGCACAGCCCGGCCGTGCGGCGCGGACTGCCGCTGGCATACGGGTCGCTCGCGGCCGGGCCGGTGGTGGTCGGCCCGGCACCGGCCGTCAGCGGGCGGAAGCCCGCGGCCGGGTCGTCGGCACAGGCCTGCGGGCCCGCCATCACGTACGCCGAGACGAGCTCCGCCCGCCGGGCCATGAGGTCGTCGCGGTCGAAGCGCAGCCGCAGCTCGCGCCGGACGGTGAAGAGCGAGGCCCCGTCCGCCGCGGCCGGCTGGCCGGTGGCCGGCCGCACGGCGTAGACGAAGGTGTGGTCGGAGGTCACCTCCAGCGCGTTCGGGGCGGCCTCCCCGGCGGTGAGGACCCCGCTGACCCGGACCCTGGTGTCGGCCACCACGGCGCGCGCCGGGTCGAACCGGACCAGCCAGCCGGTGACGGCGTGCCGCCCGTTGCCGGCCGGTGCCAGCATGCTCTGGTCGAACTGCGTCAGCTGGTCGGGGTCGAGCAGGACGCGCACCGGCCGGGAGGCCGCGCCGGACAGGACGTCGGGGTCCAGCGAGGACTGCACCAGGTAGTCCTTGGCGATGGTCAGCGCGGTCTGGACCTGCTCCTCGGTGAAGTGGCGGGTGCGGCGCACGCCGGGAAAGGCGATCCCGGCCGCCCCGATGCGGTACTGGGCCGCCGGACTGCCCGCGTACAGGTCGGCCGGGCGGCCGCCCGGCACGGGCTCGGAGGGTGCGAGCGGGACGACCGTGCTGCTCATCGCCTGGGCCGGGGCTCCGGCGGGCGGCACGTAGGGGTTGCGCAGCCCCATGTAGACGGCGCCGGCGAGCGCCAGGGCGATGCACAGCACGATGATCCGGCCCTGCCGGGCCGCCCCGCCGGAGCCGCCCAGGGGTTTCGGTGGGCCTCCGCCGCTCGACCAGATCGACCGGCTCCGGACGGCGCGGGCGTGCTCGCCCATGCGCTCCTGCGCCGAGAATTCCTGGAGCCGGGCAGCCCGGACGAAGTCCTCGTCGAACACCACGGACCGGTACTCGTCGGAGCGGTATTCGTCGTCGGACCCGCCGGCGCCCTCGGGGGTTCCGTTGGGAGGATTTCCTGACATGGCCATCGCTTCTCCCCGCTGTTCCCGCTCCAGAGAAGCCCCCGGCTCCGGCGATGCGGAACGGGGTCGTACCTTCAGGGTTGGCGGCCGACGCGGTCCATAAACTTTCCGGCGCCGGTGACTTCCCCCATCGGGGTACTGGCAGGGGCCGGCACCGGTTCCGCGTCGCTCGCCGCACTGCGGTAGACGGCGCTGAAGGCGAGCGCGATCATGCCGAGGCCCAGCACGCAGGCGAGGACCCAGGCGACCGGGCGCAGCCACGGCGAGCGGCCGCGGTAGGGGCGCAGGCTGCCGCCGTAGGCCCCGTACGGGCCTTCCGCGGAGCCGACGCTGTGGCCGTGGTCCCAGCCGGATTCGTCGGAGTGGTACCCGTCGGCGGCGCCGTAGGCGTACGCGTCGTAGTCCTCGTCGCCCGTCCAGCCCCCCGCGAAGGCGGCGCGGGCGGCCTCGGCCGCCTCGGCGCGCGCCCGGTCGCCGGCCCGCTGGCGCTCTGCGGCGCTCGGTTCACGGATCTCGGCGTTCCGGACGAAGTCCTCGTCGAACACCACGGAGGCGAAGTCCTTGTCCGCGCCTCCGCGGTCGTCGTCGGGCTCCCCGTCGTCCGGGAACGGTTTGCCCCCCACGTCGTCCGGCACGAGACCAGCGTAGACCGGAGGGACACCTTTGGGCAGGGCATACGCCGAAATCCGGCCACACCCCGTTCAGGGGTCGACTACCGTACGTGACCGTCGCCGGTGACGATGTACTTGGTCGAGGTGAGCTCGGGAAGCCCCATCGGGCCCCGGGCGTGCAGCTTCTGCGTGGAGATGCCGATCTCCGCGCCGAAGCCGAACTGACCACCGTCCGTGAACCGGGTGGAGGCATTCACGGCAACCGTGGTCGAGTCGACCAGCTGGGTGAAGAGGCGCGCGGCGGCCTGCGAGGTGGTGACGATCGCCTCGGTGTGGCCGGAGGTCCAGCGCCGGATGTGGGCGACGGCCTCGTCGAGGGAGTCCACGACACCGGCGGCGATGTCGTACGAGAGGTACTCGGCGGCCCAGTCCTCGTCGGTGGCGGGAAGCGCGGTGACCTTCGAGTTCTCCGCGTACGCGAGCACCCGCTCGTCCGCGTGGACGGTCACGCCGGCGTCGGCCAGGGCGTCCAGGGCGAGCGGCAGGAACGCGTCGGCGATGTCCCGGTGGACCAGCAGGGTCTCCGCGGAGTTGCAGACGGAGGGGCGCTGGGCCTTGGAGTTGACGAGGATGTCCACGGCCATGGCGAGGTCGGCCTGGGCATCGACGTAGACGTGGCAGTTGCCGGTACCGGTCTCGATGACCGGGACGATGGACTCCTCGACGACGGTCTTGATGAGCGAGGCGCCGCCGCGCGGGATGAGGACGTCGACGAGGCCGCGGGCGCGCATCAGCTCGCGGACGGAGTCGCGGGACTCGCCCGGTACGAGCTGGATCGCGTCGGCGGGGAGACCGGCCGATACGACGGCGTCGCGCAGGATGCCGACGAGGGCGGTGTTGGAGGCGTAGGCCGAGGAGGAGCCGCGCAGGAGGACCGCGTTGCCCGACTTCAGGCAGAGGGCGGCGGCGTCCACGGTGACGTTGGGGCGGGCCTCGTAGATGATGCCGACGACGCCGAGCGGGACGCGGATCTGGCGGAGGTCGATGCCGTTGGGGAGGGTGGAGCCGCGGACGACCTCGCCGACGGGGTCGGGCAGGGCCGCGACGTCGCGGACGTCGGAGGCGATGGCCGCGATGCGGTCGGGGGTGAGGGTGAGGCGGTCGATGACGGTCTCACTGGTCCCGGCGGCGGCCGCTTTCGCCGTGTCGACGGCGTTGGCCTCGACGATCTCGGCCGTACGGGCCTCCAGCGCGTCCGCGATGGCCAGCAGGGCCTTGTCCTTGGCGGACCGCGGGAGTGGGGCGATGGCCGCGGCGGCGGTGCGGGCGGCTCGCGCCGTGCGGAGGACGGGGGACGTGGCGGTGGCGTCGTCGAGCGAGGTCATGCGGTCAGGGTAATCCCCGCCGGGCCCGGGCCCGATGGGGTTCCATCCCCCGAGACGCCGATCGGACCGGGATCCGGCCGGGGGGGCGCCTCAGTACGGGTGCACGCCCATGGGGTGGGCGGGGGGCGGGCCGTATCCCTCGGCGACGCGTTGGTGGTACGTGGCGCGGTCGATGACTTCCAGGCCGACGATCTCCCAGGGCGGGAGCTTCGCCGAGGAGCGGTGTTCGCCCCAGAGCCGCAGGGCCACGGCCGCGGCGTCGTGGAGGTCGCGGGCTTCCTCCCAGTAGCGGATCTCGGCGTGGTCGTCGGCGTAGCGGCTGGTCAGCAGGAAGGGGTGGTCATAGGCGAGCTGCTCCAGCCCGCGGCGTACCTCGCACAGCGGGGCGGGCTTTCCGGAGACGCTCAGGGTGATGTGCCAGAGGCGGGAGGAGTCCCGGTCCTCCCCGCTCGCGCCGACGTCACCGTCCCCGGTGCCGACGCTGGTCAGCGCTCGTCCCACCAGCCGCCTCCTTGTCTGCGCTATGCGTGTCCGCCCCTCACAGTTGACCAGTCCTCGGCTCGCCGCGCGGCGCTTTTACCGAACCTCAGCCCTGCAGCAGGACCAGATCGTCACGGTGGACGACCTCCCGCTCGTACTCGGGTCCGAGTTCCCGTGCGAGCTCGCGAGTGGAGCGGCCGAGGAGCCGCGGAAGCTCCTTGGCGTCGAAGTTGACGAGGCCGCGCGCCACCGCCCGGCCGTCGGCCGAACGCAGTTCCACGGGGTCCCCGGCGACGAAGTCGCCCTCGACCGCCGCGATGCCGGCCGGCAGGAGCGAGCTGCCGCGTTCGGTCACCGCGCGGACGGCGCCCTCGTCCAGTACGAGGTGCCCCTGCGGGGCCGAGGCGTGCTGGAGCCAGAGCAGCCGGTCCGTCGAGCGGCGTCCGGTGGAGTGGAAGTAGGTGCCGGTCGCCCGCCCGGCCAGGGCGTCCGCGGCCTGGCTGGCCGACGTCAGGACCACCGGGATGCCGGCCGCCGCGGCGATGCGCGCCGCCTCGACCTTGGTGGCCATGCCGCCGGTGCCGACGCCCGCCTTGCCGGCGCTGCCGATCGTGACGTGGGCGATGTCCTCGGGGCCACGCACCTCGTCGATGCGGCTGGTGCCGGGCTGGGCCGGGTCCCCGTCGTAGAGGCCGTCCACGTCCGAGAGCAGGACGAGCAGGTCGGCGCGAACCAGGTGGGCCACGAGTGCGGCGAGGCGGTCGTTGTCGCCGAAGCGGATCTCGTCGGTGGCGACGGTGTCGTTCTCGTTGACCACGGGCAGCGCCCCCATGGCCAGGAGCTGGTCCAGGGTCCGGTAGGCGTTGCGGTAGTGCGCGCGCCGGCTCGTGTCGTCGGTGGTCAGGAGCACTTGGCCGACGCGTACGCCGTACCGGGCGAAGGAGGCCGTGTAGCGGGCGACGAGCAGGCCCTGCCCGACGCTGGCGGCTGCCTGCTGGCGGGCCAGGTCGGTGGGGCGGCGGCGCAGGCCGAGCGGGGAGAGACCGGCGGCGATGGCTCCGCTGGAGACCAGGACGATCTCCTTCTCGCCGCCGCTGCGCGCCTTGGCGAGTACGTCGACCAGCGCGTCCACCCGGTCGGCGTCGAGTCCGCCGGCCGCCGTGGTCAGGGAGGAGGAGCCGACCTTGACCACGATCCTGCGCGCGTCGAGCACACCCTGCCTAGCCGCTGACACGTCTGTCCCCTGACCCTTGAACCTCGCCGAACACGAAACCTCCCGCTCAATCTACGGGGTGTCCGGGCGGGGCCGCCCTCGGGTTCAGACCGTGGACGACCTGTGAGTCTGCTCCGGCTCCGCGGCCGCGTCGGCCGTCCCCGGGATGAGGATCTTGCGGGAGAGGACGAAGGTGAACGGGATGGCCACGACCGCCGCGACCAGCGGGGCGATCTTGGTGTTCATGCCCGCCCAGCTCACCAGGGCGTACAGGCCGGCGGACTGGATCACGTAGTTCGTGATGTTGGTCAGCGGGAAGAGGAGGAACTTCTTCCACGTCGGCCGGGTCCGGTAGGTGAAGTAGGTGTTCATGAAGAACGAGCCGACCATCGCCAGCACGAAGGCGAGGGAGTAGGCGGCGAAGTAGGGCATCCACGGGTGCAGGAGCAGGTAGAGCGTGAAGAAGGTGGCGGTGTTGACCCCGCCCACCAGGCCGAACCGGATGATCTGGCCCAGCTGGGTCTTGCGGTCCGGCTTGTTCGTCGCCCGGCCGGCCGTCGGCTGCTCGTTCATCTCGCTCGTCATGTCCGCTTGTCCGTCTGATCCTGCTCGGCCGGCCCGTTCGTCGTGCGCGACATCAGCTGCTGCGCTCCGCGATCACGGCCGGGGTCTCGGGCCGGGCGCTGCGGACGTCCGTGGACGGCCGGTCGGCGCCGTGCGACTCCTTCACCAGGAAGTGCGGCCTGCGCTTGCTCTCGTAGTAGATGCGGCCGATGTACTCACCGATCAGACCCAGCATGATCATCTGTACGCCGCCCAGACCCGCGATGAGCGCGACGAGACTCACGTATCCCGGGGACTCCACACCGTGCGTCATCGCCCAGGCCGCGATCCACAGGGCGTACAGCCCCGTCATCGCCACCAGCGACACGCCCACCCAGATGGCGATGCGCAGCGGCCGGTTGTTGAAGGAGATCAGCCCATCCATGCCGTAGTTCAGCAGGGCCCCGAACTTCCACTTCGTCTCGCCGGCCTCGCGCTGCGCGTTGCGGTAGTCGAAGTGGACCGTGTCGAAGCCGATCCAGGAGAAGAGGCCCTTGGAGAAGCGGTTGTACTCGGGCAGCGACAGCAGGGCGTCCACGGCCGGGCGGGACAGCATCCGGAAGTCGCCGACCCCGTCGGTGAGCTCCACGTCGACCCACCGGTTGACACCCCGGTAGTAGAGGCGGCTCAGCGCGCTGCGGAGCTTCTTGTCCCCTTCGCGGGTGCGGCGGGCGATGATCTGGTCGTGGCCCTGCCGGTAGTAGTCGAGCATGGTGGCGATGAGCTCCGGCGGGTGCTGGAGGTCCGCGTCCATGATCACCACGGCGTCGCCGGTCGCCTCGCGCAGGCCGGCGAGCATGCCGGCCTCCTTGCCGAAGTTCCGGCTGAAGGAGACGTAGCGGGTCTGGTCGGCGTGCTGCGCCGCGATCTTGCGGAGTTTGCCGAGGGTCCCGTCGCGACTGCCGTCGTCGACGTAGCACACCTCATACTCGACGGGAAGAACGTCCAGGACCTTGCGGATCTCCGTGTCGAAGCTGTCGATGACAGCTTCCTCGTTGTAGCAAGGGACTACGACAGACAGCTTCATGAATACTTCCTGCGGGTCCGAACGGGTGGTTTAGGGCGACCGGACCTGCCACTCACCTCTTTCTGAGAAGTATGCACGCCGGGGGGCGCCCTGACCGAGGCGAGTGCCGCACACGGTAGCTTTGACGGGATAAGAGCAATGAAACAGAGGGATTGAGGTGCACGTGCCTGACGTCTCCGTGGTCGTCATCGTCTACAACGACGCAGAGCGTCTCCCGGCTGCCGTCCAGTCGGTTTTGGACCAGACCCTGCACGGGGTCGAAGTCGTGATCGTCGACGACTGCAGCAAGGACGGGTCCTACGCGGCCGCCCAAGAGCTCGAAGCCGCGCACCCGGGGAGAGTGCGCGCCTTCCAGCTGCCGGAGAACAGCGGCGGCTGCGGTGCCCCGCGCAATCACGGCATCCAGCAGGCCACCGGTACGTACGTCATGTTCCTGGACAGCGATGACGTGCTGGAACGCAACGCCTGCCGCAACATGCTGGACGCCGCCGAGCGGACCGGTTCCGACCTGGTCTCGGGCATGTGCGTCCGGGTCCACCTCGACAGCCGTTCGACCAAGACCACCGAGTGGTACCCGTGGATCTACTCGCGCACCCGCACGCTGGAGTCGATCACCGAGTACCCGGACCTGCTGGTCTACGACACCCTCTCCACGAACAAGTGCTACCGGCGCGCGTTCCTGCTGGAGCAGGGCCTGGAGTTCCCGGTCGGCATCCACTACGAGGACCTGCTGTTCTCCGCGCAGGCCTACGTCGCCGCCAGCCGCATCACGCTCATCCCGAATCACGTCTACTTCTGGAACGTGATCGAGAAGGCCTCGGCGAAGTCGATCAGCAACCGGCGGCACGAGATCGAGAACTTCGTCCACCGGATGGAGATCCACCGCCGCGTCGACGACCTGCTGGCCGCCAAGGGCCACTCGGAGATCAAGTCCGCGAAGGACCGCAAGTTCCTCAAGCACGACCTGGTGCTGCACCTGCGGGACCTGCCCCTGCTCAGTGACGACTACCGCCGGGAGTTCGCCCGGCTCGCCAACGGCTACCTGGCCGGCATCGACCCGGCCGCGTACGAGCAGGTCACGAGCCTGCAGGCCATCTGCGCCTACCTGCTCGGCAAGGAGGACTGGGACAACCTCCTGTCGGCCGCCGACGCCATGACCAACAACGGCCGGCTCACCTCCCCGCTCGCCGAGCGCGACGGGCGCGTCTACTGGTGCGACCGGCACATCGACGACGCCGAGGGCCGCCGGATACTGGACGTCACCGACCAGGGCTTCGACTCCGTGCCGCTCACCTCCCTCACGCTGGGCAACCGCCTCACCGCGTACGAGGACGACGGCCGCGGCACCGTCACCCTGTCGGGCTCCGTGGTGAACCCGCTGGGCAGGATCCGCCCCGAGGCGGAGCTGCAGGCCACGCTGGAGTTCCGCGCCCGCAGGCAGATCGGTGTGCGCTCCTTCAGCTTCCCGGTGGCAACCGTGCGCCACGCCGGTGACACGATCGTGTGGAAGGCCACGGCCGACGTCGCCGGCACCGTCCGCCCGCTCGGCATCATCGACGCGGTCTGGGACGTACGCCTGAAGTTGAAGGCCGGCGGCGACCAGCTCACCACCCGCGTCTCCGTCGGCGGGGTCGACCTGGACAAGGCGACCCGACTGCGCGTGCGCCCGCGGCTGACCCGGCTGGTCTCCGACCGCTTCGAGCCGGAGATGACCAAGAAGGGCAACCTCTCCTACGTCCTGACCGCCGAGGGCCCCGCCGCCGTGCGCACCCAGACGCTGCTCAACGGCGCGATGCACGGAAAGACCGCCGGCGTGGTCAAGCGGGGCCTGCGCAAGGCCCTGCGGGCCCGCCGCAACCTCGGCTCGGGCGAGCAGAAGGTGAAGGTCTACCACGAGGTCTTCTCGAAGCTGCCGATCAAGAAGGGCACGGTCGTCTTCGAGAGCCACATGGGCAAGCAGTACAGCGACAGCCCGAAGGCGATCTACGAGGAGCTGGTGCGCTCCGGCGTGCCCTTCGAGGCGATCTGGTCGTACGCGGGCGGCAAGCCCGTCGGCTTCCCCAAGGAGGCCACCCTGGTCCGGCGCTGGAGCTGGCCCTACCTGAGGGCGCTGGCGCAGGCCGAGTACTGGATCGACAACCAGGGCTTCCCCCTGGCGCTGGCCAAGCGCCCGGGAACCACGTACATCCAGACCTGGCACGGCTCCGCGCTCAAGCGGATGGGCTTCCACGAGCCGCGCACCAAGGCGCAGGACCGTCCGGGCCAGGTCCGCTTCCAGACGGCCGTCGACCGCTTCGACCACTTCCTGATCCGCTCCGAGCACGATGCCCGCACCCTCGCCAAGGGTTTCCGGCTGCGGGACGAGGTGCTGCTGCGCACCGGCTACCCGCGCAACGACGCCCTGGTCGCGGCCCACCGCTCAGAGGCGAACAGCGGGGAGCGGGTCCGCGGTCCCCTGGCCGGCGAGCTCGGGATCGACCCGGAGAAGAAGGTGCTGCTGTACGCGCCGACCTTCCGGGCGAACGCGGACGGGGCGGTGGAGCGCTTCCAGTTCCCCTTCGACGTGGAGGAGTTCGCCGACCGGCTCGGTGACCGCTTCACACTGCTGGTGCGCACCCACTACCTCAACAGCGTCTCGCTGCCGCCGTCGGTCGCGGGCCGGATCATCGACGTGTCCCGGCACCACGACATCACGCCGCTGCTGGAACTCGCCGACGGACTGATCACCGACTACTCGTCCGTGATGTTCGACTACGCGGTCCTGGACCGGCCGATGCTGTTCTTCGCGTACGACTACGAGAAGTACGCGAACGACATCCGCGGCACGTACTTCGACCTCAAGGAGAAGGCTCCCGGCCCGGTGGTCGCCACCGCGGACGAACTTCTCCAGGCCCTCTCCGCCTTCGAGGAGGCGGACGCCAAGTACGCCGAGGCGCGTCAGCGTTTCCTCGCCGAGTTCGGCGAGTACGACCGCGGGGACGCGGCCCGCCGGATCGTCGACAAGTTCTTCAGGAGCGGCAAGTGAGCCAGCAGACTTCCACCGCCCCGGAAGACACCGTCGGCGGTCGTGACATCTTCCTCATCTCCAACAGCCTGGACGAGCTCGGCGGCGTGACCACCTGGTCGCACCAGATGGCCCGGCTGTTCAGCGACCGCGGGCACCGGGTCCACGTCATCGGCATCGTCCCCGTCGCCGAGGAGCTCCGCCAGCAGCTCCCGGCGGACCTGCCCTACGCGACGACGACGCTGTACGAGGCCCACCCGCCGGCGGCCCGCCAGCTGCAAGGCATCAAGGGCCGGCTCAACGCGCCCGAACGGCGCCGCCAGGCGGCCCGCCGGGCGACGATGCGGGCCAAGGCCGACCAGCTGGGCGAGCTGCTGCGCGCGGCCCGCCCGGGCGCCGTGGTGATCGTCACCCAGGTCTGGGCGATGGAGTGGCTCGCCCTGGCCGACACCAAGGGGTGCACGGTCATCGGCATGAGCCACGAGTCCTTCGAGGCCAGCAACAAGTCCACCCGGGGCCAGCGCGTCCGCCGGTACTACCGGGAGGTCGACCGCATGCTCGTCCTGACCCCCGAGGACTCGGACCGGTGGATCCGCTCGGGCATGGACAACGTCTCCAGCATGCCGAACCCGCTGCCGTTCATGCCCGCCTCCCCCGCCCCGCGCACCGGGAAGGTGGTGGCGAGCGTCGGCCGCCTCGCCTTCGAGAAGGGCATGGACCTGCTGCTCGACGCCTGGGCGGACGCCTCTGCGCACCACCCCGACTGGGTCCTGCGGATCTACGGGGCGGGCGCGGAGGAGGCAGCCTTGCGGGCGCACGCCGCCGGGCTCGGCCTGACGGACTCCGTGGAGTGGATGGGCAGCACCAACGACGTGCTGGGCGCACTGCGTGGCGCCTCCGTCTTCGCCCAGGCCTCGCGCGCCGAAGGGTTCCCGATCACCCTGCTGGAGGCGATGGCCGCGGGTGTGCCGGTGGCCGCCTTCGACTGCGCGCCGGGCGTACGGGAGATCGTGACGCACGACGAGGACGGGCTGCTGGCCCGGCTCGGCAACACGATGGAGCTGGCCGGGCAGCTGGAGCGGCTGATGGCCAGCCGCGAACTGCGCGACCGGCTCGGCGACGCCGCCTTCCACAACGTGCAGCGGTACTCCAGCGCCGACATCACCGACCGGTGGGAAGAGCTGTTCTCCTTCCTGGAGCGCTGAGCCCGACAGAGTACGTACGAAGCCGCCCGCCCCGGTCGATTCCGGGGCGGGCGGCTTCGTAGGTTCTTCCGCGCGGGAGGCGGCCGCGCGGCAGGCGGTCAGGCCTTGCGGTGGGCCTCCCAGCCCTCCCAGGCCGAGGTGATCATCTCGCGGACGTCGTGGCGGGCCTTCCAGCCCAGCTCCGCCGAGATCCGGTCGGCGGAGGCGACGACCTTCGCCGGATCGCCGGCGCGGCGCGGGGAGACCGCGGGCGCGTAGGCGGGACCGGTGTGCCCGGTGGCCTCGTTCACCAGCTCGACCATCTCGCGGACGGATACGCCCTCACCGCGGCCGATGTTGACGGTGAGGTCCTTGTACTCGCCCTGCGCGCCCCATTCGACGAGCTTGCGGGCGGCCACCACGTGGGCCTCCGCGAGGTCGGCGACGTGGATGTAGTCGCGGATGCAGGTGCCGTCCGTGGTCGGGTAGTCGTCACCGAAGATCCGGGCGCCCTCGCCCTTGTCGAAGCGCTCGAAGATCATCGGGACCAGGTTGTAGACCCCGGTGTCGGCGAGCTCGGGGGTCGCGGCGCCCGCCACGTTGAAGTAGCGCAGGCACGCGGTGGAGATGCCGTGGGCCTTGCCCGCGGCGCGCACCAGCCACTCGCCCGCCAGCTTCGTCTCGCCGTACGGGCTCAGCGGCAGGCACGGGGTGTCCTCGGTGACGAGGTCCACGTCCGGCATCCCGTACACGGAGGCGGAGGAGGAGAAGAGGAAGTTGCGCACGCCCGCGGCGGCCACGGCCTGCAGCAGGACCGTGAGGCCGCCCACGTTCTCCTCGTAGTAGTGCAACGGCTTCTCGACGGACTCGCCGACCTGCTTCTTGCCCGCCAGGTGGACCACGCCCGTGATCCGGTGCCGGGCGAAGGTCTCGTCCAGGACCTGGCGGTCGAGCACGGAACCGACCACCAGCGGGACGCCCTGCGGGACGCGGTCGGCGTTCCCGGTGGAGAGGTCGTCCAGAACCACGACCTCCTCACCCGCGAGCAGCATCGCGCGGACGACGTGCGCCCCGATGTAACCGGCACCACCAGTGATCAGAAACGTCATGCGTGTCTCCCTAGTTCTCTTTCGTACTTCTCGTCCGGCGCCATGCCGTCCGGCCGGGTTCCGCTCTAGCCGCGGACTATGCGGGCCCGGTTGAAGCGGTGTCGGGCCAAACTCAGGACGCCGGAGTAACCGGGCGCGAGCCTCAGCGCCAGCGACCCGCCGGTCGTGCGGTAGGGCTGCGCCAACAGGACACCGTACCGGCTGCTGGGCAGCACCCGCCGGTGGAGCAGGCGACTGAGGGGACGCGGGGAGGTGAGCAGGGAGCTCCCGTCCGCGCACTCCACGCTCAGCTTCACGTCCCAGGCCTGCAGTCCCCGCCGCCCCTCGCCCCGCCCGAGGCTCGCCAGCGTGGTGAGCCGGAAGGGCAGCTCCGCGGTCCACCGGGCGCCGTCGGACGTGGGGTGCAGCTCCACCGGCTCGGCGACCAGCAGCTCGCCCAGGTCGCCCCGGGGCTGGAAGCGCAGCTGGATGGTGCGCGGCCCGGCGGCGGCGAGGCGCCCGTACAGGTCGTGCACCTGGATCCGGAGGCCGATGCAGCCCCTCGGTTCGGCGTCGATGGTGACCGGCAGCTCCGCCGTCTCCAGCTCGTCCAGCCGGTCCAGCTCCACGGGCAGCGTGTCGCTCCAGACCGGAACTCCGCCCGGGCCGGTCGCGTACGGGGGCAGCAGGCGGGGCGGGTCGGCGGCGAAGCCGGTCAGCCGCTGCAGGTCGGCGGGGGCGGGCGGCACCTCGGTGGCGCGCAGCACCCGTACGATCCAGCGGGCGTGTGCCCCGGCGGCCTCGACGTCGGCCTCGGCGAACCCGGCCACGTAGTCACGGGTCAGCGTCCACCAGGCGGCCTGGTAGCCAGGGTCCTGGCCGAGCTCGCGCAGGTACATGCGCAGGTCGTACTCCAGGAACTTGACCTGGCAGGCCCGGCCCAGCTCGGGCGAGGACGCCTTCATCAGCCGGGAGGCCACGCGGTGGGCTTCCACGCGCGCACTCCAGTTGCCGACGTCCTTGCGGTCCAGCGAGATGGAGACCTGGGCGGCGTTGCGGCGCACGTGCCACACGTAGACGAGGTCAGCGATCACCGCGATGCGGGGGCGGGCCGCCAGCACACGGGCGGTGAACACGAAGTCCTCGTAGATGAACCGGCCGTCCGGGAAGCGGATCCCGTACATGTCGAGGAAGGCCCGCTCGTACAGCTTGTTGACGCAGAGGGTGTCGCGGACCAGCTCCGGGCGGTCCGCCGGACGCTCGATGACCTCTCCCGGCGTGTAGAGCCCGGGCACCCAGGGCACGTCACGGCTCTCGGGCAGTTCACGGCGGACGCAGGATCCGACCGTGACCGGCGCCCGGTGTTCCCCGGCGGCACTCACCAGGGCGTCGACCGCCCCGAGGGGCAGGACGTCGTCGCTGTCCAGGAACATCACGTACGGGGCGGTCGCGGCCGCGATCCCGTCGTTGCGGGGGGTGCCGCAGCCCCCGCTGTTCTCCGTGCGGTGCACGACCTTCACGCGGGGGTGGCGGGCCGCCAGCTCGTCCAGCACCTCGGCGGTGCCGTCGGCGGACGCATCGTTGACCGCGATGACTTCGGCGACAACCGGACCCTGGGCGAGGGCCGAGGCGACGGCCTGGCCCACGAGCTCGGCGTCGTTGTACGCGATCACCACGATGGCAACTGTGGAGGTATGGGTGCTCGTCACCCGTGGATCCTAGGCCACAAGAGTAAACGTCACCTTAAGACCGGCCACCCGACGGGGGGATAACCGGAACCTGTGACGAGCCTGTGACGGCGGCCGGGACCCGGCCGCCGTCACGTACGCGATCCGGTCAGAAGGGACGGAACTCGTCGTACTCCTGCTGCGAGGAATCCCGCTGCGCTTCCTTTTCCTTGCGGCGCGTGGTGGCCGGACGCGGCGCCTCCAGACGGTGGTCCTCACCGCGGCGGCCCAGCATCTCGGCGCCGGCCATCATGGTCGGCTCCCAGTCGAAGACGACCGCGTTGTCGTCGGAACCGATGGCGACGCCGTCACCCGCACGGGCACCGGCCTTGCGCAGCGCGTCCTCGACACCGAGGCGGTTGAGACGGTCGGCGAGGTAGCCGACGGCCTCGTCGATGTTGAAGTCCGTCTGGCGGACCCAGCGCTCCGGCTTCTCGCCGCGCACGCGGTAGACGTCCTCGGCCTCGTCGTACTTGATGGTGAAACCGGAGTCGTCGATGGCCTTCGGCCGGATGATGACGCGGGTCGCCTCCTGCTTCGGCGTGCGCGCGCGGGCCTTCGCGATGACCTGGGCGAGGAAGAAGGACAGCTCCTTCAGACCCGTACGGGAGACCGCGGAGACCTCGAAGACCTTGTAGCCGCGGGCCTCGAGGTCCGGGCGGACCATGTCGGCGAGCTCCTGGCCGTCCGGGATGTCGACCTTGTTGAGGACGACGAGGCGCGGGCGCTTCTCCAGGCCGCCGCCGTAGAGCTTGAGCTCGTTCTCGATGGCGTCGAGGTCGGCCAGCGGGTCGCGGTCGGACTCCAGGGTGGCGGTGTCCAGGACGTGCACCAGGATCGAGCAGCGCTCGACGTGGCGCAGGAACTCCAGGCCGAGACCCTTGCCCTGGCTGGCGCCCGGGATGAGGCCCGGGACGTCGGCGATCGTGTAGACCGTCGAGCCGGCGGTGACGACGCCCAGGTTGGGGACGAGGGTGGTGAAGGGGTAGTCGGCGATCTTCGGCTTGGCCGCGGAGAGCACCGAGATCAGCGAGGACTTGCCGGCGCTCGGGAAGCCGACCAGCGCCACGTCGGCGACGGTCTTGAGCTCCAGGACGACCTCGCCGCCGGTGCCGGGGACGCCGAGGAGCGCGAAGCCGGGCGCCTTGCGGCGGGCCGAGGAGAGCGCGGCGTTGCCGAGGCCGCCACGGCCGCCTTCGGCCGCGACGTAGGTGGTGCCCTGGCCGACGAGGTCGGCGAGGACGTTGCCCTCCTTGTCGAGGACGACGGTGCCGTCCGGCACCGGGAGGATCATGTCCTCGCCGTCCTTGCCGGAACGGTTGTCGCCCGCGCCGGGCTTGCCGTTGGTGGCCTTGCGGTGGGGGCTGTGGTGGTAGTCCAGCAGGGTGGTGACAGCCTGCTCCACCACCAGGATGACGTCGCCGCCACGGCCGCCGGTGCCGCCATCGGGGCCGCCGAGCGGCTTGAACTTCTCCCGGTGAACGGAGGCGCAGCCGTGGCCCCCGTTACCCGCGGCGACGTGCAGCTCGACGCGGTCCACGAAGGTGGTCATGGTTGTTCCTCCAGATACAGCGGGAATATCCCGGAAAGCCCGGGGGGTAGGCCTTGCTACCCATTAAACGTGTCTAAGTGACAACGCGCCGAGGGCGGACCTCTCTTCCCGGCTTCCGCCGGGAAGAGCTGAGATCCGCCCTCGGGGTGTTACGAACGCTTCAGATCAGCAGAGCTGAATCAGGCGGCCGGAACGATGTTGACGACCTTGCGGCCACGGTGCGTGCCGAACTCGACCGAACCGGCCAGCAGCGCGAACAGCGTGTCATCGCCACCACGACCCACACCCGAACCCGGGTGGAAGTGGGTGCCGCGCTGGCGGACGAGGATCTCACCAGCGGAAACGACCTGACCGCCGAAGCGCTTCACGCCGAGCCGCTGGGCATTGGAATCGCGCCCGTTCCGGGTGGACGATGCGCCCTTCTTGTGTGCCATGTCTCAGTCCCTCTACTTCGCAGCCGCGGGGATACCGGTGACCTTGATCGCCGTGTACTGCTGGCGGTGACCCTGGCGACGGCGGTAGCCGGTCTTGTTCTTGTAACGAAGGATGTCGATCTTGACACCCTTGTGGTGGTCCACAATCTCGGCCGTGACCTTGACGCCGGCCAGGACCCACGGGTCGCTGGTCACGGCTTCGCCGTCGACAACGAGCAGGGTCGAGAGCTCGACCGTGTCGCCAACCTTGGCGGTGGGAATCTTGTCAACTTCAACGATGTCGCCGACAGCAACCTTGTGCTGGCGACCACCGCTGCGCACGATGGCGTACACGCGGATCTCTCTCTCACTCGAGTGCGGGAACCCCTGAAGCCAGCCGGCCCCGCGAAAGAAACCGCAGGCCGGCCTCCCCCGAGCCGCGAGGCGGTACGGGAGGTGAGTTGCTCAGTGGATGGCGTATGCAAAGACACGCCAGCGACCTAGATTACGGGGCCCGGCCCGAGGAATCAAACCGGGCCTCCTGGGGCGCTCGCAGTCGCCCGCCGCACCGCTTGACGGAGCGCGGCGAGGCGCGCCCGCGGCCCATCCGGGCGCCTTGTCGTACCGCTTGCCCGGTGCGCTCGGTCCCGGTGCCCTCGGGGCCGTCCCAGGCCGTCAGGGACGGTCCTGGGCCGCCTCCCGGCGTGTGCTCAGCCGGCGAAAAGCCCCGCCCGGCACCGAATCACGGTGCCGGGCGGGGCCGGGTCGAACAAACCGGAGCAGGATCCGCGGATCAGGCTTCGGTCGGGGCCGAGACGGAGGGCAGCGTCTGCTGCTCCGCTGCCGCGGTCTTCTTCGTCGCCCGCTTCGTAGCGGTCTTCTTCACAGCCGTCTTCGCAGCCGTCTTGGCCGGAGCGGCCTTCTTGGCAACGGCCTTCTTCGCGGTCGCGGCCTTCTTGGCCGGGGCCTTCTTCGCAGCGGTCGCGGTCGCCTTCTTGGCGGCCGTCTTGCGGACCGCCTTCTTGGCGGGAGCCGCCGGGGCGGCCTCCTCGACGACGACCTCGGCCGGCGCCTCGACCGGGGCCTCGACGACCAGCACGGCCGCCTCCGCGCCCGCCGGGGAACCGGCCGGAGCGGTGGCCTTACGGGTCGCACGGCGACGCGTACGGGCCGGCGCGGCCTCGGCCACGGGCTCGGCCGGGGTCTCCACGACGACCGGCGCGGCCTCGACGACGACCTCGGGCTCCGGCGCGGCCACGGGGGCCTTCGCGACCGGCTCCGGGGCCTGGACAGCCTCGGCCGGGGCGCCCGCCGGAGCGGTCGCCTTACGGGTGGCGCGACGGCGGGTGCGGCCCTTGGGGGCCTCCTCCGCCACCGGCTCCACGACAGCCTCGGCCACGGGCGCCGGGGCGACGGGCTCCGGGGCGACCGGCTCGGCGACCGGCTCCGCGACGGCCTCGGCCACGGGGGCCGGGGCGGCGACACCGCGCGGGGCGCCCGCCGGAGCGGTCGCCTTACGGGTGGCACGGCGGCGGTTGCGGCGGCCGCTCACGCCGGCCTCGGCCTCGGCCGGGCTGCTGTACAGCTCCTCGTCCGCGACGAACTCCGGCTCGGGCAGCGCCCGCGGAGCGGCGGCCTCGGCAGCCACCTCGGCCTCGCTCTCGGCCTCCGTCTCGAACTCCACCTCGGCCGTGTCGGCCTCGTGGTCGTGCTGGTCGAACTCGGACTTGCCGCCGCGACGCTTGGAGCGCTTGCCGTTGCCACCGCCGCCGATCACGGTCGGGGTCTCCATGTGCACGATGACACCGCGGCCGTTGCAGTGGACGCAGGTCTCGGAGAAGGACTCCAGCAGACCCTGGCCCACCCGCTTGCGGGTCATCTGGACCAGACCCAGCGAGGTCACCTCGGCGACCTGGTGCTTGGTGCGGTCGCGGCCCAGGCACTCCAGCATGCGCCGCAGGACCAGGTCGCGGTTGGACTCCAGGACCATGTCGATGAAGTCGATGACCACGATGCCGCCGAGGTCGCGCAGCCGCAGCTGACGCACGATCTCCTCGGCCGCCTCCAGGTTGTTCCTGGTGACGGTCTCTTCGAGGTTGCCGCCCTGACCGGTGAACTTGCCGGTGTTGACGTCGATGACGATCATCGCTTCGGTCTTGTCGATCACGAGCGAACCGCCCGAGGGCAGCCACACCTTGCGGTCGAGGGCCTTGGCGAGCTGCTCGTCGATCCGGTACGTCGCGAAGACGTCCACCTCGGAGGTCCAGCGCGACAGCCGGTCGGCCAGGTCCGGGGCCACGTGGTTCACGTAGCCGTGGATGGTCTCCCAGGCGCTGTCACCGCTGACGATGACCTTCGTGAAGTCCTCGTTGAAGATGTCGCGCACGACACGGACGGTCATGTCCGGCTCGCCGTACAGGAGGCTCGGCGAAGAGGTCGTGATCTGCTTCGACTTCTTCTGGATGTCCTCCCACTGGGCCTGCAGACGCTCGACGTCGCGGCGCAGCTCGTCCTCGCTCGCACCCTCGGCGGCGGTGCGCACGATGACGCCCGCGTCCTCGGGGACGATCTTCTTGAGGATGGTCTTCAGACGCGCGCGCTCGGTGTCGGGCAGCTTGCGGCTGATGCCGGTCATCGAGCCCTCGGGCACGTAGACCAGGTAGCGGCCGGGCAGCGAGACCTGGCTGGTCAGGCGGGCGCCCTTGTGGCCGATCGGGTCCTTGGTGACCTGCACCAGGACCGACTGGCCGGACTTGAGGGCGGCCTCGATGCGGCGCGGCCCGTGGGCCATGCCGAGCGCCTCGAAGTTGACCTCACCGGCGTACAGGACCGCGTTGCGGCCCTTGCCGATGTCGATGAAGGCGGCCTCCATGGACGGCAGCACGTTCTGGACCTTGCCCAGGTAGACGTTGCCGACGTACGAGGTGGCTTCTTCCTTGTTGACGTAGTGCTCGACGAGCACGTTGTCCTCGAGGACACCGATCTGGGTGCGCTCGCCGGCCTCACGGACGACCATGACGCGCTCGACGGCCTCGCGACGGGCCAGGAACTCGGCCTCGGTGACGATCGGGACGCGGCGGCGGCCCTGCTCGCGGCCTTCGCGGCGGCGCTGCTTCTTGGCCTCCAGGCGGGTCGAGCCCTTGATGGACTGGACCTCGTCGGAGGAGGTGGAGAGGGCCTCGGAGCGCTCGCGCGCCGGGCGCGGCTCGCGGACCTTGACGACCGTGCGCACACCGTCGTCCTCGGCCGCGTCGGCGTCCGTGCCACCGTCACCACTGCGACGGCGACGGCGCCGGCGGCGACGGCTGGAGCTGGAGCCGAGGGCCCCGTTCTCCTCGTCGTCGTCCTCCTGGGCGGAGTCCTCTTCCTCGTCGGCCTCCTCGGCGGACTCGGCCTCTTCCTCGGCGGACTCGTCGAGGTCGGCGGCCTCACCGCGACGGCGGCGACGGCCACCACGGCGGCGCCGGCGCGACGGGCGGTCGCCCGACTCGTCGAAGTCGTCCTCGGCGGCCTCGTCGAGCTCGGCGGCCTCGTCCTCGACCTGCTCTACGTCGGCCAGCGAGACCGGGCCGGACGGCGCGGCGGCGGCCGGAGCCGGGGCCACGGGCGCGGCGCTCTCGGCGGCGGCGCCACGGCCACGGCGGCGGCGACGGCCGGCCGGCTGCTGCGCGGGGGCCTGGGCGGCCTCGACCTCGGCCTCGGCGAGCTCGATCTCCTCCTCCTCGGCCTCATCGGCCGGGGCGACGGCAGCGGCGGCCGCGGCCAGGGCGGCGGTCTCCGGGGTCTGGAACATCGGCTCGGCGAACACCGGGGCCTGGAACACGGCGACGGCGGGGCGCGCGGCGCGGCGGCCGCCACGGGACGGGGCCGGCGTGGCGGGCGCCTCAGCCTCGGCGGCGGGGGCCACGGCCTGCGGCGCGGCGGCGACGGCCGGAGCGGTGGTGGAACGGGTGGCGCGGCGGCGGCCGCCGCGCTTCGGGGAGTCCACGGCGTCGGCCACGGTGACGGTGGCCTTGGAGGCGGCGACCGGCGCCGGAGCGGGGGTCTCCTCCACAGCGGCCTCGGCGGCCTCGGCGGCGGGCGCCTCAGGAGCAGTCACGGCGCGGGTGGCGCGGCGACGGGCACGCGGGGCCGGAGCAGCGGACTCCTCGACGACCGGAGCGGCCACGGCGGCGGGGACCTCGGCAGCGGGAGCCTCGACGACGGCCTCGGCGGCGGGCGCCTCAGGGGCGGTCACGGCGCGGGTGGCACGGCGACGGGCACGCGGCGCCGGAGCAGCAGGCTCCTCGACGACCGGAGCCGCCACGGCGGCGGGGGCTTCGGTGACGGCCTCGGCGACGGGCGCCTCAGGAGCGGTCACGGCGCGGGTGGCACGGCGACGGGCACGCGGCGCCGGAGCGGCAGGCTCCTCGACGACCGGAGCGGCTACGGGGGCCGCCACGGGCGCGGCCTCGGCGGCGGGCGCCTCGGAAGCGGTCACGGCGCGGGTGGCACGGCGACGGGCACGCGGCGCCGGAGCAGCGGACTCCTCGACGACCGGAGCCGCCACAGGGGCCACTGCGGCCGGAGCCTCGACGACGGCCTCGGCGACGGGCGCCTCAGGAGCGGTCACGGCGCGGGTGGCACGGCGGCGGGTACGAGCCGGGGCGGCGGCCGGGGCGGCCTCCTCGGCGGGAGCGGCAGCGACCACGGCCGCGGGAGCGGTCTCGGCGGGGGCTACGGCGCCGCCGGGCGGGCCGGCCGGCCGGGACGCGGCACGGCGGCGCCTGCGCGGCGGCAGGTTGTCGCTCGGGCTGCCACTGTCGGCAGCGGTGTTGTTGTCGTTTTCGTTGTTGAGCATGCGGGGTTTCTCCCGTCACGCTCCCGGGCGCCGCGGCTGACTTCCGGTCCGGCACGGCTCCGCGCGATGAGCGGGGAGCCGGCCTCCGGGGCGCGTTCGCCACACGGGAGCTCAGTTCAATGGCCGCCGGTTCCGTACGTGGTAGTCCGTACGGCCTGGCGGAAGTCTTCAGGTCTGTGCGCGGCCCGACCCAGGTGGCTCCCGAGTCCCAGGGCTGCGCGACGACGACGATCCCTACGCGGCGGGACCTTCCGGCGCCTTCGCGTCGGCGGGTACGGCCACCGTGGATGGGGCGGTCGTATCAGCCTCGCGGTCGGGCGCGAGCGGGTCGGTCACCGTGCCGGACTCCTCGTCGAAGAGCCCCTGCGCCAGCCTGGTCACCGCAGCGGGGACCGGCGGCGTTAGGTCGGCCACAGCTCGGAGACCGGACAGGACGTCGTCGGGTCGCACGGCAGGTGTCAAATGCCGAACAACCAGCCGCAGTATCGCACAAGCATTGTCCAGAGGCCTATCAGCCGCTGCGGCGGCCGTGACGGGAACCACTTCCAGACTGACCACGGCGCCGCGCGTGTCGAAGGTCCGCATGCCGTTCTTGGTGCGGCGCTGGACCTCCACGCTCTCCGCCGCGAGGAAGGCTGCGACCGCCCGCTCGGCGTCCGCGGGGTCCACGCCGTCCAGACGCAGCTCCCACACGGAGGCCGTCAGCCGCTCGGCGAGGCCGGAGGTGTGCGCCTCCACGGCGTCGATGATGTCGAGGCCGACGGGCATCGACTCGTCGAGCAGTGCGCGCAGCTTCGCGGGGTCGCGGGGCTCGGCGAGGGCGATCTCGAGGTACTCGGCCTCGCTGCCGGTCCCGGTCGGGGCGGCGTTCGCGTACGAGACGCGGGGGTGCGGGGTGAAGCCCGCCGAGTACGCCATGGGCACCTCGGAGCGGCGAAGCGCCCGCTCGAAGGCGCGCTGGAAGTCACGGTGGCTGGTGAACCGGAGGCGGCCGCGCTTGGTGTAGCGCAAGCGGATGCGCTGCACCACCGGTGCGGGAGGCGGGCCTTCGGGCTGTCGCTTGCCCAGTGGTTCATCTCCTTGTGCGGGGCTCCGCGGCTCGCGCGTCGCCCAAGGTCTGTGGGGCCTGCGGGCGGCGCCTGCCGTGCCCTCCGGCTCACCCCTGCTTGTGCAAGGAGATCTCGGGGGCGGGCGCGTCGCCTGCGGCTGTGTTACTACCCAGAGTACGCGCCCGTGACCTCGCCGGTTCCCTGCCGGTCCCCCCGAACAGCGCCCGCCGCACGTCGGCCCGCGCCTCGCGCGCCGCGAGGCGGGAGGTCCGCCACACGTCGCGGACGGCGTTCCCGACGGGGGTGAGGACCTGCCGGTGCACCGAGCGGGCCGCGACGCGCGCCACGTTGGCGAGGGGGGTGACCACGTGTCGGCGAACCCAGACCACGGGCCGCACGACGAGCCCGCGCCACAACCACACGAGCCCGCGCCACAGCGCTCGGCTCACTCGCCCCGCGAGGTGCCAGGCGCTGACGAGCAGCCGGCCCAGCGGCGCGAGCAGGTAGGCGTACACCCCTCGCCCGAGCGGCGCGGCCACGTACCTCCACAGCGCCTGCGCCGGCAGCACGAGCAGGTACGTGACCAGGGCCGTGACCAGCCAGGCGGCGGCCCGGCCGAGCGGCAGCAGGACGTACCGTCCGACCGGGACCAGCACGAACCGCCAGAGTCCGAACCACGGCCAGACGAACAACGTCATCCCCAGCGCCCAGCCGGCCCACGCCAGCCCCTTGCCCACGGGACGCAGCAGGTACCGGAGCAGCCCGTCCCCGAGCGGCCGCAGCAGGTAGGTGTGGGCGCCGCGCGCCAGCCACCCGATCCCCTGCCCGAGCGGCAGCAGCGCGTACGCGTACACAGCCCGCCCGCACCAGGCCAGCCCCTGCCCGACCGGGACGACGGCGTACCGCCAGAGTCCCACCCACGGCCAGTAGAAGACCGCTTTGAGCAGCACCCCGATTACCCGGCCGAGCCCGCGCAGCACCGGCAGCAAAACCTGCTCCCAGAGCGGCCCGAGGACGGTCCGGTGCAGCATCCGCGCGGCGGCGGCGAGCAGGTCCCACACCACCCGCACGGGCAGCACGATCAGCACGGCCACGATCTTCACGGGGATCCGCACGACCCCGACCAGACAGCCGTCGCCCTGCGGTGGCCTCGGCTCTTCTCGTTCCATGAAGGTCATGAAGGTAAGGACACACCAGGGGCCCCCGTCGTTGCGACGGGGGCCCCTCGATGCGTATGTGTTACCCGATCAGGTCACTTCACGACCGACAGCGGCAGCAGTTTCTGGCCGGTGGGGCCGATCTGGATGCTCGTGTCCATCTGCGGGCACACCCCGCAGTCGAAGCACGGGGTCCAGCGGCAGTCCTCGACCTCGGTCTCGTCGAGGGCGTCCTGCCAGTCCTCCCAGAGCCAGTCCTTGTCCAGGCCGGAGTCCAGGTGGTCCCAGGGCAGGACCTCCTCGTAGGTGCGCTCGCGGGTCGTGTACCAGGCCACGTCGACGCCGTAGGCGGGGAGGGTCTTCTCCGCCGCCTGCATCCAGCGGTCGTAACTGAAGTGCTCGCGCCAGCCGTCGAAGCGGCCGCCCGACTCGTACACGGCGCGGATGACGTCGCCGATGCGGCGGTCGCCCCGGGAGAGGAGGCCTTCGACGATCCCGGGCTTGCCGTCGTGGTAGCGGAAGCCGATGGAGCGGCCGTACTTCTTGTCCCCGCGGAGCTTGTCGCGGAGTTTGCCCAGGCGGGCGTCCGTCTCCTCGGCCGACAGCTGCGGCGCCCACTGGAAGGGGGTGTGCGGCTTGGGGACGAATCCGCCGATCGACACCGTGCAGCGGATGTCGTTCTGGCCGGATACCTCGCGGCCCTTGGCGATGACGTTGACCGCCATGTCGCCGATCTGGAGCACGTCCTCGTCGGTCTCGGTCGGCAGGCCGACCATGAAGTACAGCTTCACCTGGCGCCAGCCGTTGCTGTACGCCGTGGAGACGGTCCGGATCAGGTCCTCTTCCGAGACCATCTTGTTGATGACCTTGCGCATGCGCTCGGAGCCGCCCTCGGGGGCGAAGGTCAGGCCGGAGCGGCGGCCGTTGCGGGTGAGCTCGTTGGCCAGGTCCACGTTGAAGGCGTCCACGCGGGTCGACGGGAGGGACAGGCCCACCTTGTCGTCGCTGTAGCGGTCGGCCAGGCCCTTGGCGATGTCCGCGATCTCGCTGTGGTCGGCCGAGGAGAGGGAGAGGAGGCCGACTTCCTCGAAGCCCGTGGCCTTGAGGCCGCGCTCCACCATTTCGCCGATGCCGGTGATGCTTCGCTCCCGTACGGGACGCGTGATCATGCCGGCCTGGCAGAAGCGGCAGCCGCGGGTGCAGCCGCGGAAGATCTCCACGGACATCCGCTCGTGGACGGTCTCGGCGAGCGGGACCAGGGGCTGCTTGGGGTAGGGCCACTCGTCGAGGTCCATGACGGTGTGCTTGGACACGCGCCACGGCACGCCGGAGCGGTTCGGGACGACGCGGCCGATGCGGCCGTCCGGCAGGTACTCGACGTCGTAGAAGCCCGGCACGTACACGCCGCCGGTCTTCGCGAGGCGCAGCAGGACCTCTTCGCGTCCGCCCGGGCGGCCTTCGGCCTTCCACGCGCGGATGATGTCGGTCATGTCGAGGACGGCCTGCTCGCCGTCGCCGATGATCGCGCAGTCGATGAACTCCGCGATCGGTTCGGGGTTGAAGGCCGCGTGGCCGCCCGCGAGGACGATGGGGTGGTCGACCGTACGGTTCTTCGCCTCGAGCGGGATGCCCGCGAGGTCCAGTGCCGTCAGCATGTTGGTGTAGCCGAGCTCGGTGGAGAAGGAGAGCCCGAAGACGTCGAAGGCCCCGACCGGACGGTGGGAGTCGACGGTGAACTGCGGCACCTTGTGCTCGCGCATCAGCTCTTCGAGGTCCGGCCACACGCTGTACGTGCGCTCCGCGAGCACGCCCTCGCGCTCGTTCAGCACCTCGTAAAGGATCATGACGCCCTGGTTGGGGAGTCCGACCTCGTACGCGTCCGGGTACATCAGCGCCCAGCGGACGTCGGTGCTTTCCCAGGGCTTGACGGTGGAGTTGAGCTCACCGCCGACGTACTGGATCGGCTTCTGGACGTGCGGAAGCAGGGCTTCGAGCTGAGGGAAGACCGACTCGGTCATCACGCGACTTTCGTGAAGCGGGCAGGGGGCGACTCTCAAGCGTACCCCGGGGCCCGGCGCCCACCGCCCGAAAGATCAACCGCGCACCGCCCCCGCCGGATCCGCGGCCGCCGCCCACAGGTGCGGCAGCTCCCGCTCCCGGCGCTCGGCCAGGGCCTCTTCCCGGGCGTAGAGCACGCCCCAGGTGAAGGCCGACTCCCCCGCGCCCGCCGCCTGGATGGCGAGGCCGCGCAGGGCCTCCCGGGCGACGACCCCGTCCCGGTGGTCGCCGAGCAGGGTCTGGACGGCCTTCACCGCCTTGGCCAGCCGGCGGGCTGGTTTGCCGAGGGCCGGGGCCGCCGCCTCGGCCGCGTACCGGGCGCGCTTCGCGGCCTTGCGGGCCTCGTGCAGGGCCAGGTCGCGGCCTTGACCCGGGTCCATGGCCAGGGCGCCCTCGATCCGGCCGGTGAGGCGTTCGTAGTCTCCGAGGACCGCGGCGGGCAGGGCCGTCGTGGCGGGCCGGCCGGCGGCTTTGCGCAGCGGCGGGTCGGCCAGCAGGGCGTCGAGGGCGTCGAGCAGGGCCACGTAGCGCCTGCTGTCGAGGGCGGCCAGCGCGGCGCGGCGCGAACCACTGCGGCGGGTCGTGTTCCAGACCTTGAGGCGGCCGCGGACCGGGCCCAGCACCAGGGTGCGCGGGAGGTCGTCGAGCCCGGTCCGGATCCGCTCCATCAGGACTTCCTGGTCGCGGTCGATGCCGAGTGCGGTGGCGAGCCAGCGGAGTTCCTCGCCGAGCGGGCCGGTCTCGGCGGGGTCCAGGATCCGGCGGTAGGTCTTGAAGGCGCTGCGCAGCCGGCGGGTGGCGACCCTCATCTGGTGGACGCAGTCGGGCAGGTCCCGGCGTACGGCGGGGTCCTGGGCGATCAGGGTGTCGCGCTGTTCGCGCAGGTACGAGAGCACGTGTGCGCCGGCCGTGTCCCCGGCGGGGCCGGGCCCGGGCCGGGCCGGAGGCTGCGCGCCGGTCTCGGTCAGCGCCCGGGCGAGCTTCGAGGGGGCGTCGCTGACCCGGAGGCCGGCCTTGTGGAAGGTCTTCTCCACGGCGTCGAGCAGTGCCGGGTCGGCCCCGTCGGCGAGCTCCACCTCGACTTCGGTCCAGGCGGCGGTGGTGTCCGCGCGTTCGGCCACCACCGCGTCCGTGGACAGCTCCGCGAGGAGGGCGCCGTCGGTGTCGAGGAGGTGGCTGACCTTGCGCGAGGACAGGAGCCTGACCTGTGGTTCCAGTGGGGTGTCGCGGACGCGGGAGCGCAGCAGCGCGGTCAGCTCGTCCGGGACGGTGTCGCCGAGGGGTGCGGTGATCTCGTCGCGCACGCCCGGGGCGACGGGCAGTTTGAGGTGCCAGCCGGCGTCCTTGCCGCCGGTGCGGCGGCGCAGGGTGAGGCCGTCGGAGGCGAGCCGCTGGTCGGGGGTGTCGTAGTAGACGGCGTCGAGCTCGGCGGTGCCCTGGTCGGTGACGGCCGCGATGGCGGCCGTGCCCGTCAGGTCGGGCACCTCGCGCCGTCCGGCCTTGGTGGTCCTGAACTCGAATTTGCGCTCGATCTCGCGCTTCGTGTCCGCCATGAATCGAACGTAGTCCTGTACGGAACACGACGGGAGGGGAAATTGGGAGGCGAGGCGGAAAAACGGCTCCGGAACTGCCGGATCAGGCCGACATCGGCCGCTGCACCCTGATCGACTGGAGCAGCCCGATGGCCACCCACACGGCGAACATCGACGATCCTCCGTAGGACACGAACGGCAGTGGCAGTCCGGCCACGGGCATGATCCCGAGGGTCATGCCGATGTTCTCGAAGGCCTGGAAGGCGAACCAGGCGATGATCCCGGCGCACACGATCGTTCCGTAGAGCTCGGTGGTCTCGCGGGCGATGACGCAGGCGCGCCACAGGATGACCCCGAGCAGCACCAGGATCAGCCCGGCTCCGACGAAGCCCAGCTCCTCCCCCGCCACCGTGAAGACGAAGTCGGTCTGCTGTTCCGGCACGAACTGGCCCGTGGTCTGCGAACCGTGGAAGAGCCCGGAGCCGGTCAGTCCGCCGGAGCCGATCGCGATGCGCGCCTGGTTGGTGTTGTAGCCGACGCCGGCCGGGTCGAGCTCGGGGTTGGCGAAGGCCGCGAAGCGGTTGATCTGGTACTCGTCGAGGATGCCGAGCTGCCAGATCAGGATGGCGCCGGCGGCGCCCGAGCCGAGCAGGCCCAGCACCCAGCGGTTGGAGGCGCCGGAGGCCAGCAGGACACCGAGCACGATGACGACCATGACCATGACGGAGCCGAGGTCGGGCATCAGCATGATGATGCCCATCGGGGCGGCGGCGAGGCAGAGCGCCTTGACGACCGTGCGGTGGTCGGGGTGGGCGAGGTCGCCCGCGTCCACCCGGCCGGCGAGCAGCATCGCCATGCCCAGGATGATCGTGATCTTGACGAATTCGGAGGGCTGCAGCGAGAAGCCGCCGCCGACCACGATCCAGGCGTGGGCGCCGTTGATGGTGGCGCCCAGCGGGGTGAGGACGGCGAGGATCAGGACGACGGAGAGCCCGTAGAGGACCGGTACGGCCCCGCGCAGGGTGCGGTGGCCGAGCCAGATGGTGCCGATCATCAGCACGAGGCCGATGCCGGTGTTCATGGCGTGCCGGAAGAGGAAGTAGTACGGGTCCCCGTTGTTCAGCGAGGTCCGGTTGCGGGTCGCCGACCACACCAGCAGGGCGCCGATGAGGGAGAGGGCGAGCGCCGAGAGGAGTATCGGCCAGTCGAGCCGGCGCACCACGGAGTCGCGGGCGGTGAGTTTGGCCATCGCTCCCCGCTGCTCCGGCGCGTAGCCGGAGACGGAGAACTTGTTCGCGGTCTGCATGTCGGGTCTCGGTCCTCAGTCCTGGCGCGCGGCGGGTGGTGCGGGTGGTCCGGCGAGCGCGGGCGGTGCCAGTTCCTCCGGGGACGGCGGCACGTAGGGCGTGATCTCGGGGTTCTCGATGCTGCCGTCGGGCAGGATCCTGGGCAGTTTCGCCTCCGGCTTGGGCAACAGGGCCTTCTTCGGGTCCTGGACTCCGGCCATGGTGAGGCCGTAGATGGCGTTGTAGACGTTGCGCACCGCGGGACCGGAGGCGCCGGAGCCGGTGCCGCCCTGGGAGATCGTCATCACGATCGTGTAGTCCGCGGTGTATGTGGCGAACCACGAGGTGGTCTGCTTGCCGTAGACCTCCGCGGTACCGGTCTTGGCGTGCATCGGGATCTGCTTCTGCGGCCAGCCGCCGAAGCGCCAGGCGGCGGTGCCGCGGGTGGCGACGCCTTCCAGCGCGGCCTCCATCTTGCTCCGGGTTTCCTCGGTCATCGGCAGTTTGCCGTGGGCCTGCGGCTTGATCTCTTCGATCTTCTTGCCGTCGGCGCTGATGATGGCCTTGCCGATGGTGGGGTTCCACAGGGTGCCGCCGTTGGAGATGGCCGCGTAGATGGTCGCCATCTGGATCGGGGTGACGAGGGTGTCGCCCTGGCCGATGGAGTAGTTGACGGCGTCGCCGGCGCGCATGAGGTTGCCTTCGAGGCAGTTCTCGTAGGACAGCAGCTCGACGTAGGTGCCGCCCTTCTTGCCGGTCTTGCACCACCCGTCCTTGTTGACCTCCCAGAACCGCTGCTTCCAGCCGCGGTCGGGGACGCGGCCCTTCTCCTCGCCCGGCAGGTCCACACGGGTCTCGGCGCCGAGGCCGAACTCGTGGGCGGTCTTGTAGAAGATCTCGGCCGGGCTCTTCTTCGGGTGGAGTCCGCCGTCCTTGAGCCACTGCTGGTGGCCGAGGGCGTAGAAGACGGTGTCGCAGGACACTTCGAGGGCCCGGCCGAGGGTGATGGAGCCGTGGCCCTGGGACTCGAAGTTCTTGAAGACCTGGCCGCCGATGGAGTACGAGCTCGGGCAGGGGTACTCGCCGTCGAACTTGTATCCGGCGTTGACCGCGGCCGCCGTCGGGATGACCTTGAAGATGGAGCCGGGGGCGGCCTGGCCCTGAATGGCCCGGTTCATGAGGGGGACGTTGGAGTCCTTGGCGGTGAGCTTGGCGTAGTCCTTGCCGGAGATACCGCCGACCCACACGTTCGGGTCGTAGGTGGGGTTGGAGGCCATGGCCACGATGCGGCCGGTCTTGGACTCCATGACGACGATGGCGCCCGCGTCGGCCTTGTAGGGGACGCTGGTGTTGCGGTCGATCTGCTTGCGCGCCTCCAGCATGGCCGCGTTCAGCTCGTACTCGGCCACTCCCTGGACCCGGGCGTCGATGCTGGTGACGAGGTTGGCGCCGGGGACCGCCCGGTCGTTCCTGGCCATGCCGATGACCCGGCCGAGGTTGTCCACCTCGTAGCGGGTGACGCCCGCCTTCCCGCGCAGTTCCTTGTCGTACGTGCGCTCGATGCCGAAGCGGCCGACCTGGTCGGAGCGCAGGAACGGCGAGTTGGTGTCCTTCGCCCTGACGATCTCGTCGTCGGTGACCGGGGAGAGGTAGCCGAGGACCTGCCCGGTGTTGGCGCCGCCGGGGGCCGGGTAGCGGCGTACGGCGGTGGGCTCGGCGGTGATCCCCGGGAAGTCCTCGGGGCGCTCGCGGATCTGCAAGGCCTGCTGGGTGGTGGCCTTGTTGGTGACCGGGATGGGCTGGTACGGGGAGCCGTTCCAGCAGGGCTGCGGCGTCTCGTTGTTGCAGAGCCGGACCTTGTCGGAGACGTCCTGTGACCTTATGTCGAGGACGCCCGCGAGCCGGGCGAGCACCGTCTTGCCGCGGTCCTTCATCTTCATCAGCTCGGTGCGGCTGGCGGAGACGACCAGGCGGGTCTCGTTGTCGGCGAGGGCGACCCCGCGGGCGTCAAGGACGGAGCCGCGCACCGCCGGCTGGACCACCTGCTGGACGTGGTTGTTCTTGGCCTCGTCGGAGTACTCGTCGCCGTTGCGGATCTGGAGGTACCAGAGGCGCCCGCCGAGCGTGAGGAACAGGGAGAAGACGAGCACCTGGATGATCACGAGCCGGATCCGAACCCGGGAAGTTCGGCCGGTTTCCGCAATGTTGGTCACGTGGACTCCTCCCTCACAGCTTCTTGACGCTCTTCACACCCTTGATTCCCTTGACGCCCTTTATCCGGCCGGCCCGGTTGGCGCGGCTGCGGGCCGTCTTCATGCGCAGGCCGCCGCGCTGGCTGCCGATCCGCAGCCCGGTACTGCCGGCCAGCCAGCCGGAGGCGATGTCCTTGCCCTTCGGCGGGCCCCCGTTGGCGTCGACGGCCATCGGGTCGTTCTCCGCGCGACGGGCCAGCGCCATGATGAACGGCACGGTGAAGGGCGCGAGCAGCAGGTCGTAGAGGACCGCCGTGAACAGCAGTCCGGTCAGTCCCACGTGGCGGGCGGCGGTGTCGCCGACCAGGGCGCCGACACCCGCGTAGAGCAGGGTGGAGGCGAAGGCTGCGCCGACGACGGTGAGCATCGGGCCCCAGGCGGAGCGGAAGCGTCCGGTGTCGGGGCGGACCAGGCCGGCGACGTAGCCGATGACGCAGAGCACGAGCGCGTAGCGGCCGGCCGCGTGGTCGGCGGGCGGGGCCAGGTCCGTGAGGAGGCCGGCGGTGAAGCCGATGAGTGCGCCGCTGACGCTCCCGTACACGAGTGCGAGGGCGACGACGGTGAGGAGGACCAGGTCGGGTACGGCTCCGGGGAGTTGGAGCCGGCCGAGGACGGAGACCTGGACGACGAGGGCGACCACGACGAGCGTGCCCGAGAGGAGGATCCGGTTGAAACGCATGGTGATCGGCTCCTACTCGTCGACCGGCTTGCCGGACGCGGACGCGCCGGTTGACGGCGTCACCGTGACGGTGACCGTCGGGGTGGGCTTGGGTGCCTCGGGCTTGGGCGGCAGGACCGCGTCGCGGGGATCCTCGCGCGGGGGCATCACCACGACGCCGACGATGTCCAGGCGCGAGAAGCCGACGAACGGGCGGACCCAGATCGTGCGGGTCAGGTCGCCGCGCGAGGGGTCGACCTTGACCACCTCGCCGATCGGGACGCCGGGGACGAAGGGCTTGTTGCCGCGCGAGCCGAAGGTGACGAGGCGGTCACCCGTGTTGATCTTGGCTTTGCCGTTGAGCATCTGCACGGAGAGCGCCCGGTCGCCCTGACCAGTGGCGAAGCCCAGTTCGCCGGTCTTCTCCAGGCGGGTGCCGACGGTGAAGTCGGGGTCGTTGGCGAGGACCACCGTGGCGGTGTCGGGGCCCACGGTGGAGACCCGGCCGACGAGTCCGTCCCCGTTGAGGACGGTCATGTCGCGCTCGATGCCGTCCTTGCTGCCCGCGTCGATGGTGACCGTCCAGGAGAAGCCCTGGGCCGCTCCTATGGCGATGACCTCGGCGCCCTTGATGCCGTACTGCCCGGCGCCGGCCCGCTTGAGCATCTCGTCGAGCTCCCGGATCCGGCTGCGGGTCTGGTCGTCGCTGCCCAGCTTGGCCTTGAGCGCCGCGTTCTCGCGCTCCAGCGAAGCGATGCGGTTGTGCCGCTCGCCGGAGTCCCGTACCGCCCCTATGGCGTTGGCGACCGGGTCGACACCCTTCGCCACGCCCTTTTCGACCGGCCCGAAGACCGCTGCGGCGGCCTGCCGGGCACCGTCGACCGGCGAGTCCTCGCCCGTCCTGATGTCCACCGTGATCAACGCGAACGCGATGGCGATCAGAAGCACCAGGAGCAGCCGGCTTTCTCGTGTGTCCCTCACGTGCGGCGGCCGTGCCTTCCTCATAGTTACCTGTGCGGCGAAGCCGCTCCGGTGGAGCCGGGGCTCGAACCGGACCTTGCCTGTATATCAACGATCCGCCGCACGGGCCCGGCAGCACCCGTACGGCGGATCATTTGTGTTCCACCGCCTCGCGGCGGGCCGGATCAGCGCCGGGGCTGGGCGTCCAGCACCTGCTGGAGCGCCTCGAACTCCTCTACGCACTTGCCGGATCCGAGCGCGACGGAGTCGAGCGGATCCTCGGCGATGTGGATCGGCATGCCCGTCTCGCGGCGCAGCCGCTCGTCGAGGCCTCGCAGCAGGGCGCCGCCTCCGGTGAGGACGATGCCGCGGTCCATGATGTCGCCGGAGAGCTCCGGCGGGCACTTGTCGAGGGTGGTCTTGACCGCGTCGACGATGGCGTTGACCGGCTCCTCGATCGCCTTGCGGACCTCGGCGGCCGAGATCACGACGGTCTTGGGCAGGCCCGAGACCAGGTCGCGGCCGCGGATCTCGGTGTGCTCGTCCTTGTCGAGGTCGTACGCCGACCCGATAGTGATCTTGATCTGCTCGGCGGTGCGCTCACCGAGGAGGAGCGAGTACTCCTTCTTGATGTGCTGGATGATCGCGTTGTCGAGCTCGTCGCCGGCCACCCGGATGGACTGTGCCGTGACGATTCCGCCGAGGGAGATGACGGCCACCTCGGTGGTGCCGCCGCCGATGTCCACGACCATGTTGCCGGTGGCTTCGTGGACTGGCAGGCCCGCGCCGATGGCGGCGGCCATCGGCTCCTCGATGATGTGCACCTGGCGGGCACCGGCCTGCGTGGACGCCTCGATGACGGCGCGGCGCTCCACTCCCGTGATGCCGGAGGGCACGCAGACCACGACGCGCGGGCGGGCCAGGTAGCGGCGCTTGTGGATCTTGAGGATGAAGTACCGGAGCATCCGCTCGGTGATCTCGAAGTCGGCGATCACGCCGTCCTTGAGGGGCCGCACGGCGACGATGTTGCCGGGCGTGCGCCCGATCATCTTCTTCGCCTCGGTGCCGACCGCCAGGATGCCACCGGTGTTCGTGTTGATGGCGACCACGGACGGCTCGTTCAGGACGATTCCCCGGCCCCTCACGTACACCAGCGTGTTGGCGGTCCCGAGGTCGATCGCCATGTCACGGCCGATGAACGACATGTAGTTCCCCTTGTTCCCCATGAGGAGCGTCTGGCCTTCCAGTTGATAGCGGCTGCTGTCAGGTCGGCGAGGCGGGTGTGTGGGTGGAGGCCCCATCGTAGTGCCGCGAGTACGGACACCGCGCGACGGGACTCCGGCGATACCGCCGGAACGGTTACCCGCCCCCTTAGTGGTGACGTCGTGTCCTGTCCATGCGTTCCCGAATACGCCCGGTAATACCGCAGGGCGACCGAAATTACTTCGGTCGCCCCAGGTCATGAGCGCTATTCGGCTGATGTTGCGTCAGAAAAGAGTGATCAGAGCGCCGGGAAGAACAGCTTCAGCTCACGCTCTGCGGACTCCTCGGAGTCCGACGCGTGGATCAGGTTCTCCCGGGTGACGGTACCGAAGTCACCCCGGATGGAGCCGGGTGCGGCGGCAATCGGGTCAGTGGGTCCGGCCAACTGGCGGACACCCTCGATCACGCGCTCCCCTTCGACGACCAGGGCCACGACCGGGCCGCTCGCCATGAAGCCCATGAGCGGCTCGTAGAACACCTTGCCCTTGTGCTCGCCGTAGTGCGCCTCCAGGGTCTCCTGGTCCAGCGTGCGCAGCTCCAGCGCGGGAATGGTCCAGCCGGCCTTCCGCTCGATACGGCCGACGATCTCGCCGATCAGGCCGCGACGAACGGCGTCGGGCTTGAGGAGGACGAGCGTGCGCTGGGTCATATGGGTAACTCCTTGCGGCATACGGGTGCGGTCCGACGAGGCTACAGGTGCCCCGGCCTACGCCTCGGCCTGGGCCTGGGCGGCCCAGCGGGCCTTGATCTCGTCGATGCGGCGGCCGTAGTGGACCGAGCACCACCACAGGCCCGCGAACACCACGCCGAGGATGAACATCATCGGCACGACGAACCCGCTCAGCACCAGACCGATCTGCAGGGCCCAGCCGATCTGGACGGCCCCGGGGCGCGAGAGCATCCCGCACAGCAGTACCGACAGCAGCATCGCGATCCCGCAGACCGTCCAGACCGCGGCCTGGCTCAGATCCCCCTTCATCGCGACCAGCCCGGCGAAGCCGATCACGAAGAACTCGCCGATCAGCGTCGAAGCACACAGCGTGCGCATCCCTCAGCCCCTCTTCAGCAGCAGGCGGGCCTCGCCCACCGTGATCACGGACCCGGTCACCAGGACTCCGGCCCCTCCGTACTCCGCCTCTTCCTCCGCCAGCGTGATCGCCGCCTCCAGGGCGTCGTCCAGCCGCGGCTCCACCTGGACCCGGTCCACGCCGAAGACCTCGACCGCGATGGCCGCCAGATCGTCGGCGGACATCGCCCGGTGGCTGGTGTTCTCCGTGATCACGACCTCCGCGAAGATCGGCTCGAAGGCCTCGAAGAACCCGCGCACGTCCTTGCCCTCGCTCGCGCCCACGACCCCGACGAGCCGGCTGAAGCCGAAGGCCTCGGTCACCGCCTCCGCCGTGACCCGCGCCCCCGCCGGGTTGTGCGCCGCATCCAGGACCACCGTCGGGCTGCGCCGCACGACCTCCATGCGGCCGGGCGAGGTCACCGAGGCGAAGGCCTTTCGCACGGTCTCCACGTCCAGCGGCCGCGCGTGGGCCGCGCCGATTCCGAAGAAGGCCTCGACCGCCGCCAGGGCGACCGCCGCGTTGTGCGCCATGTGGGCGCCGTACAGCGGCAGGAAGATCCCGTCGTACTCGCCGCCCAGCCCGCGCAGCGTCAGCTGCTGCCCGCCCACCGCGACCTCGCGGGTGACGACGCCGAACTCCATGCCCTCGCGGGCCACGGTCGCGTCGACCTCCACGGCCTTCTTCAGCAGCACCTGCGCCGCGTCCACCGGCTGCTGCGCCAGGATCACGGTGGCGCCCTGCTTGATGACCCCGCCCTTCTCCGTCGCGATCTCGCCGGTCGTGGATCCGAGCCGGTCCGTGTGGTCCAGGCTGATCGGGGTGATCACGGCGACCGCGCCGTCGATCACGTTCGTCGCGTCCCAGGTGCCGCCCATGCCGACTTCGATCACGGCCGCGTCCACGGGCGCGTCCGCGAAGGCCGCGTAGGCCATGCCGGTGAGGACCTCGAAGAACGACAGCCGGAACTCCTCGGCCGCGTCCACCATGTCCACGTAGGGCTTGATGTCGTGGAAGGTCTCGACGAAGCGCTCGGCGGTGATCGGCGCACTGTCGAGGCTGATCCGCTCGGTGACCGACTGCACGTGCGGGCTGGTGTAGCGGCCCGTGCGCAGCTCGAAGGCGTTCAGCAGGGTTTCGATCATGCGGGCGGTGCTCGTCTTGCCGTTGGTGCCGGTGACGTGGATGGAGGGGTACGCGCGCTGCGGCTCGCCCAGGACGTCCATCAGCGCGGCGATCCGCGTGACGGACGGCTCCAGCTTGGTCTCGCCCCAGCGGCCGGCCAGCTCCTGTTCCACCTCCCTCAGCGCCTTGGCCACCTCGGGGTCGGCGGGCTCTTCGGGTACCGCGTCGCCCTGGGGCGGACCGGCCTGCGCGCGCAGGGTGCGGCTGCCCGCCTCGATCACCGCCAGGTCGGGGTCGCGGTCGGACTCTTCCGCCACGATCTGGTCGAATTCGTCGAAGCTGTCATCGTGGCTCTCGGGCTGCTGCTCACTCACGGGACCCAGTCTACGGACGTGGGCCGGAAGGACTTTCGGCCTGGTCCATTGGGGACCTTCGACGGCGAGGGCGACCAGATCGTTATGCAAGCCTTGCGGACAGGAGATTGGGGAACAAATGCCGCAGGCGCGCATTGAAAAGCCGGGGCCCACCAAGACGGCTTCCAGCCGCGACATAGGGATGGACCTGGGAACCGCCAACACCCTCGTCTACGCACGGGGGCACGGCATCGTCCTCAATGAGCCGTCCGTGGTCGCCGTCAGGGCGGGCACCACCACCGCACTGGCCGTGGGCACCGAGGCCAAGGAGACCATCGGCCGCACTCCCGGCTCCATCACCGCGATCCGCCCCCTCAAGGACGGCGTGATCTGCGACTACGAGGCCGCCGAGGAAATGATCCGGCACTTCGTCCGCAAGGCCGTCCCCGGCCGCCGGGTGCGCACCCGCATGGTGATCTGCGTACCCTCCGGGGTCACCCCGGTGGAACGGCGGGCCATCATCCACGCCTCCACCCGGGCCGGAGCCAAGACCGTGCACCTGATCGAGGAACCGATGGCCGCGGCGATCGGCGCCGGGCTCCCGGTGTCCGAACCGCGCGGCTCGATGGTCGTCGACATCGGCGGCGGCACCTCCGAGGTGGCGGTCATCTCACTGGGCGGCATCGTCACCTCGCAGTCCCTGCGGGTCGGCGGCGACCGGCTGGACGCCGCGATCACCGACCGGGTCCGCAAGGAGCACTCCCTGCTCATCGGCGACCGCACCGCCGAGGACGTCAAGATGGCCATCGGCTCGGCATGGCCGGTGCCGGACCGGCCGGACCTGGAGACCGCCACCTTCACGGTGCGGGGCCGCGAGAAGGTCGGCGGCATGCCCCAGACGCTCCAGCTCGACGCGCGCGACGTGCGGGCCGCCCTCGACGAGCCGATCGAGGCGATCATCGCGGCGGTGCGCACCACCCTGGAGCAATGCCCTCCCGAACTGTCCGGCGACGTCATGGAGCGTGGCATCGTCCTGACCGGCGGCGGCGCCCTGCTGCCCGGCCTGGACCTGCGGATGGCCGCCTCGACCGGGATCCCGGTCTCCGTGGCGGACGACCCGCTGGACTGCGTGGCACTGGGATCGGGCCGCTGCGTGGAGGACATGGACGCGCTCAGCAGCCTGCTGGCACCGGCGCGGGCGTAGCGCGCGGGGCTTCACGACGGGGCGGACGTCGCGCTGGCCCTGCGGACGTCGCTCCAATCCTGGCGGACGTCGCCCTGATCCTGCGGACCTCGCCTCAGCCCTTGGGGAGGGTCGCGACGACCTCGTACGAGTCCTCCGTGCGCGACGCCGTCAGGGTTCCGCCCAGACTGCGCACGCGCTCGGACATGCTCGCCGTGCCCGAGCCCGCCGAGACGGGGGCCCGGCCCGGGCCGCGCGTCGCCAGCCCGTTGCTGACGGCGATCCGCAGCTGCGGGCCGTGCGCCGCGATGGACACCTCGATGGTCTCGCCCCGGGCGTGCTTGGCGGCGTTGGTCAGGCACTCCTGCACCACCCGGTAGACCGCCGCCTGCCTCAGCGGCGACAGCCCGTGCACATCCGGATCCAGATCCAGCCGTACGGGTGACCCCGCGCGCCCGCTCTCCTCCGCGAGCGCCGCCAGCCCGTCCACGCCCGGGGTGGCCGCCCGTTCCCCACGCTGCACGATGATCTCGTTGAGCACCAGGTGGGCCCGGCGGGCGGTGTCGGCGAGCTCCTCGAAGTCCTTCGCGTACGCCGTCTCGCGCGAGCGCATCGACAGCACCTCGGAGCGGACCGTCAGCAGGGTCAGCTCCCGCCCGACGAAGTCGTGGACGTCGCGGGCCACGGAGGTCCGCTCCTGCTGGACGGCCTGCAGGACGGCCGACTCGGCGCGCCGGGTGTCGAGCTCGCGCACGAGGTCGTGGCGGTAGGCGGCGATGCCCACGGCCGAGGCCAGCACCCCGATGGGCACCACGAGGCTGAGGAAGGAACTGAGCGTCCCGACCCTCGGCTCGGGCCAGCCCGGCACGGCGAACACCACGAGCGTGAAGGCCACGTACCCGAGGGTCGCGAGGATCCCGGTGCGGCGGCCGCGGTAGCGCCCGACCGAGTAGAGGGCGAACTGGATCAGGGTGAGCTCGTGCAGCCAGCCGATGAAGAGCAGCGCGGTGAGGTAGGCGATCCAAGGCGCCCGCCGGCGCACCAGGAGGGTGAGACAGCCCGCGGTCAGCACCACGACGGCGAGCGGGCCGTTCAGGGAGTTGTCGGCGGCCGCCAGACCCGGCAGGTCCAGCGCCATCAGGCCGAAACAGCCGATTGCCGTGAGCACGTCCATCGCCCGCGGCGACCCGCTCCAGCTCTCGCTGAACCGGCGGCCTGAGGCCATGGCCCGGTGGAATGCGCGGGCGGCGGGCTTGACGTGCATGTCCCCCATCATCCGGGGTCCGCGCCGGGGAACCGCGTCGTCGGCGCCCGTCATGCAGTGATATACGGCACTTCCAACCGGTCCGGCCATGGCCGGATGGCCCTGCCGCCGGGACGCCCGCCTTCCGTAGCGTCGAAGGAATGACCCCGCGAACGACCCTCCGAACGAGCCCCCGGCCGAGCCCCGAGGAAACCGGCCCCGACCGCCCCTCCCGGGGCGTCCCGCTGCTCCTGCTCATCGGCGGCCTCATCGGCACCCTGGCCTCCGGCGTCCTCACCTACGACCGCATCCGCACCCTGGAGGACCCGCTCTTCACCCCGGGCTGCAACCTCAACGCGGTGCTGAGCTGCGGCGACGTGATGACCACCTGGCAGGGCAACCTGCTCGGCTTCCCCAACATGCTGCTCGGCATCGCCGGCTTCGCGGCCCTCGCCGCTCTGGGCGCGGCCCTGGTCGCCGGGGCGGTGCTCCCCCGTCTGCTGTGGCGCGGCCTGTGGGCCGGGATCGCGGCCGGGTTCGCCTTCACGGTGTGGCTGATCAGCCAGTGCCTGTACGTGATCGGGGCACTGTGCCCGTGGTGCATGGTCGTCTGGGCGGTGATGATCCCGCTGTTCTGGTACGTCACCCGCCACCTGGCCCCGGCCGGCTCCCGGCTGCGGGCGCTGCCGCACTGGTTCGTCCCGCTGGCCCTGTACGGGGTGGTCGTGGCGCTCATCCTGACGAAGTTCGGTACCCGGCTGCTGTGACGGCCGGTCCCGTCCGGGGAAGGCATACGCCGAAGGCCCCCACGTCGACCGACGGCGTGGGGGCCTTCGTACGTACTCCGGGCGGCTACGCGGGGGGCAGCGCGTCCAGCTGGGCCTGGATCCGGGTGATGTCGCCCTCGGCCTTGGTCAGGCGGCCCTTGATCTTGTCCACGACGTTGTCGGGGGCCTTGGCGATGAACGCCTCGTTCCCCAGCTTCGCCTCGGCCTGCTGCTTCTCCTTCTCGGCGGCGGCCAGGTCCTTGCTCAGCCGCTTGCGCTCCGCCGGGATGTCGATGGTGCCCGACAGGTCGAGCGCGACGGTGCCGCCGCCGACCGGAAGGGTCGCGGTGGCGCTGAAGGCGTCACCCTCCGGCTGGAGGCGCAGCACCTGACGGATGGCGGCCTCGTGGGCGGCCAGCGCGGTGGCGGACAGGTCCAGGCGGGCCGGGACCTTCTGCTTGTCGTCGAGGCCCTGCTCCTTGCGGAACCGGCGGACCTCCCTGACCAGGCTCTGGACGCCCTCGATCTCGGCCTCGGCGGCCGCGTCGCGGAAGCCGCCCGGGGCGTCAGCCCCAGGAACGGACACAGCCTTGGGCCAGTCGGCGATCACCAGGGACTCGCCGCCGGTCAGCGTGGTCCACAGCGTCTCCGTGACGAAGGGGACCACCGGGTGCAGGAGCCGCAGCATGACGTCGAGGACCTCGCCGAGAACCCGGCCGGAGACCTTGGCCTGCTCGCCGCCCGCGAAGAAGGTCGTCTTCGACAGCTCGACGTACCAGTCGAAGACCTCGTCCCACGCGAAGTGGTAGAGGGCGTCCGACAGCTTCGAGAACTGGTAGTCCTCGTAGTACGCGTCGACCTGCGCGACCGTCTTGTTCAGACGGGACAGCACCCAGCGGTCGGTGGCGGACAGTTCCTCGACCGGCGGCAGCTCGCCCTCGATCGTGGCGCCGTTCATCATCGCGAAGCGGGTGGCGTTCCAGATCTTGTTGGCGAACTTGCTGGAGGCCTGGACCCAGTCCTCGCCGATCGGGACGTCGACGCCCGGGTTGGCGCCGCGCGCCAGGGTGAAGCGGACCGCGTCGGATCCGTACTTGTCCATCCAGTCCAGCGGGTTGACCGCGTTGCCGAAGGACTTCGACATCTTCTTGCCGCGCTCGTCGCGGACCATGCCGTGCAGGGCGATGGTGCCGAACGGCGGAGTGCCGTCCATCGCGTACAGGCCGAACATCATCATCCGGGCGACCCAGAAGAAGAGGATGTCGTAGCCGGTGACCAGGACGGCGTTCGGGTAGAACTTCGCCAGGCTGTCCGTCTGCTGCGGCCAGCCGAGCGTGGAGAACGGCCACAGGCCTGAGGAGAACCAGGTGTCCAGGACGTCCGTGTCCTGGGTCCAGCCCTCGCCGGCCGGCGGCTGCTCGTCGGGGCCGACGCAGACGATCTCGCCGTTCGGGCCGTACCAGACCGGGATGCGGTGGCCCCACCACAGCTGGCGCGAGATGCACCAGTCGTGCAGGTTGTCGACCCAGTCGAAGTAGCGCTTCTCCATCTCCTGCGGGTGGATCTTGACCCGGCCGTCGCGGACCGCGTCACCGGCGGCCTTGGCGAGCGGGCCGACCTTGACCCACCACTGCAGCGACAGGCGGGGCTCGATGGTGGTCTTGCAGCGCGAGCAGTGGCCGACCGAGTGGGTGTACGGGCGCTTCTCGGCGACGATCCGGCCGTCGGCGCGCAGCGCGGCGACGATGGCGGAGCGGGCCTCCAGCCGGTCCAGGCCCTGGAAGGGGCCGTGGACGGTGATGACGGCGTGTTCGTCCATGACGGCGAGGTTGGGCAGGCCGTGGCGCTGGCCGATCTCGAAGTCGTTCGGGTCGTGCGCCGGGGTCACCTTGACGGCGCCGGTGCCGAACTCGGGGTCGACGTGCTCGTCGGCGACGACCGGGATGCGGCGGCCGGTCAGCGGCAGCTCGATCTCGGTGCCGACGAGGTGCTTGTAGCGCTCGTCCTCGGGGTGGACCGCGACGGCGGTGTCACCGAGCATCGTCTCGGCGCGGGTGGTCGCCACGACGATGGAGGCGTCGCCGTCGCCGTAGCGGATGGAGACGAGCTCGCCCTCGTCGTCCTGGTACTCGACCTCGATGTCGGAGATCGCGGTCAGGCAGCGGGGGCACCAGTTGATGATGCGCTCGGCGCGGTAGATCAGCTCGTCGTCGTAGAGCTTCTTGAAGATGGTCTGGACGGCCTCGGACAGGCCCTCGTCCATGGTGAAGCGCTCGCGCGCCCAGTCGACGCCGTCGCCGAGGCGACGCATCTGGCCGGAGATCTGGCCGCCGGACTCGCCCTTCCACTGCCAGACGCGCTCGACGAAGGCCTCGCGGCCCAGGTCGTGGCGGGACTTGCCCTCCTTGGCGAGCTCGCGCTCGACGACGTTCTGGGTGGCGATGCCCGCGTGGTCCATGCCGGGCTGCCACAGGGTCTCGTAGCCCTGCATGCGCTTGCGGCGGGTGAGGGCGTCGATCAGCGTGTGCTCGAAGGCGTGCCCCAGGTGGAGGCTGCCGGTGACGTTCGGCGGCGGGATGACGATGGCGTAGGGAGGCTTCTCGCTCTTCTCGTCCGCCTCGAAGTACCCACGCTCTACCCAGCGCTCGTAGAGCTTCCCCTCTACGGCGGCCGGCGCGTAGGCGGTCGGCAGTTCGGAGTCGGGGCTGCTGGGTGTCTGCGGGTTCTCGGTCACGCGGCACAGTTTAGAGCGGTAACAGTCCAGTCATGAAACCGGCTTTACCGGGGCCCGGCGCCCTGTGCCCCTCCGGCTTCCGCCAGGATGTGTGGGACGCATAAACAACCTCATGGGGGGACGCGGGATGAGCTACAACCAGCCGGGGCCGTACGGAGGCCAGCAGCCGCAGCAGCCGGGGCCCTACGGGCAGCAGCCGCAGCAGCAGCCGGGACCGTACGGGCAGCAGCCCGGGCCTTACGGGCAGCAGCCGGGCTACGGCTACCCGCAGCAGGCCCCCCAGGGAGTTCCCCAACAGGGCTACCCGCAGCAGCAGCCCGGCTTCCCCCAGCAGCAGGCTCCGTACGGCGGCTACCAGCAGCAGCCTCCGTACGGCGGGACGCCCCCGCAGGCCCCGAAGAAGTCGAAGGCCGGCGTGATCATCGCGGTGGTCCTGGCGGTCGCCGTGATCGGCGGCGGCGCGTACTGGTTCCTGGGTGCGGGCGCCGGCAACGGTGGCGTCTCCGCCTCCACCAAGGGCTACAAGTTGACCTACCCGCAGGTCGTCGCGGGGTACGCACAGGCATCGACGTCGAAGCCCGTGCCGGACGCCCCTCTGGCGGGAGAGCAGAAGGCGAAGGCCGAGGCTCTCGGTGTGCAGAAGCCGCACAACGCGTCGGCTTCGTACTCCAACAGCCCGAGCGGCAAGGGCAAGATCCTCAGCGCCAATGGACTGTGGGGCGAAATCGCCGACCCGGAGAAGAGCGTCGACTCCTACTACGCCAACATCGGCCTGAACAACAAAGAGGCCGAGACGCTCGGGTTCAAGTACGGGCTGGTCGGCACCCCGAAGACGTTCACGCCGAGCGGGTTCAAGGGTGCCGTGATGAAGTGCGTCGAGATCAAGATGACCGCCACCAAGGACGTCAAGCCCGGAATGCCGAAGGAGATGACGATCCCCAGCTGCGCCTGGGCCGACTATTCCGTCATGTCCGGGACCAGTCTCGTCGACCAGATCGCAGGCGTGACCGGGGGCAGCAGCGGTTCGCTCGAGGACGTGTCCGAGCTGGCCGCAAAGCTGTACAACACGTCACGCACCAAGATTTGACGGATCGACAGACACCCCGTCCGTCCGCAGGTTGAGGCTCCCCCATCGCGCGCGGGAGGCGCTGACCAGCTCAGGGCGCGGGCTCGGCCCCCGGGTACGGGTGCTCGCCACTGAGCGCGGTCACCTGGGCCGGGTCGGGTCCGGCGCCGCGCCGTGCCGTGGCGCATCAGTGCCTTTCGCCGTACACCGGCGAGTTCACGCTCGACGCGAGGCCTGGTAGCACGCTTCCTGAATGTGATTCGCGTTCGGCACTCCCGCTTGCACCAGGAGGCCTTGGCAAGCAGACCTGCCGATGACGGCGTTCAGGCCCCTGGTCGCACCCCGCTCGCACGCGGAGATCACGTTGGGCCCGACCTTGTAGCCCATGTTCCGCATGTAGTTGGCGCAGTCGCCGTACGTGGCGTGCGCGGGCGATGCCACGAGGACGGGCAGCGCACCTGCCATTACCGTTGCCGCCAGGATCCCGACCGTCCGCCGCACCTTGATCATCGACAACTCCCCGCTCAAGTGAATTACCGCCGGGCAGCAGTTGATCACTCACCGTTTGCGGAGTCCATTAAATATCACCCCTATGGCCGAACATGTCTCATTTGGATGATCTTGGGCATGAAAAAGGGGCGCCTCCCGTGTCGGGGGCGCCCCTTCCTCGTGCCTGCTGCCTGCTGTTAAGCCGACTTCTCCTGCGGCCCCTGGTCCTTCGGAACGATCCGCGGGACCAGCGTCGGGTTGACGTTGGAGCGGACCACGTCCGAGGTGATGACCACGCGGGCCACGTCCTTGCGGGACGGAACCTCGTACATCACCGACATCAGGACCTCTTCCATGATGGCGCGCAGGCCGCGCGCGCCGGTCTGGCGGAGGATCGCCTGGTCTGCGATGGCTTCGAGGGCCTCGTGCTCGAACTCCAGCTCCACGCCGTCGAGTTCGAACAGCCGCTGGTACTGCTTCACCAGGGCGTTGCGCGGCTCGATGAGGATCTGGAGCAGGGCCTCGCGGTCCAGGTTGTGCACGGAGGTGATGACGGGCAGACGGCCGATGAACTCGGGGATCATCCCGAACTTCACCAGGTCCTCCGGCATGACCTCCTGGAACTGGTTGCTCGCCTCGATCTCGCGCTTCGAGCGGATGGTCGCCCCGAAGCCGATGCCCTTGGCGCCGGCGCGCGATTCGATGATGCGCTCCAGACCGGAGAAGGCGCCGCCCACGATGAACAGCACGTTCGTCGTGTCGATCTGGATGAATTCCTGGTGCGGGTGCTTACGGCCGCCCTGCGGCGGTACGGAAGCGGTCGTGCCTTCCAGGATCTTCAGGAGGGCCTGCTGCACGCCCTCACCGCTCACGTCGCGCGTGATCGACGGGTTCTCGCTCTTGCGGGCGACCTTGTCGATCTCGTCGATGTAGATGATCCCGGTCTCGGCCTTCTTGACGTCGTAGTCAGCGGCCTGGATCAACTTGAGCAGGATGTTCTCGACGTCCTCGCCGACGTACCCGGCCTCCGTCAGCGCCGTCGCGTCCGCGATGGCGAACGGGACATTGAGCATCCGGGCCAGCGTCTGGGCCAGCAGCGTCTTGCCCGAGCCCGTGGGGCCCAGCAGCAGGATGTTGGACTTCGCGAGCTCGATCGCGTCGTCACGGCCCGTCCCGCCGCCGTTCTCGCCGGCCTGGACGCGCTTGTAGTGGTTGTACACAGCAACGGAGAGCGCCTTCTTCGCCGGCTCCTGGCCGACGACGTAGCTCTCCAGGAACTCGTAGATCTCACGGGGCTTGGGAAGTTCTTCCCAGCGAACCTCGGAGGTCTCCGCGAGTTCCTCTTCGATGATCTCGTTGCAGAGGTCGATGCACTCGTCGCAGATGTACACACCGGGTCCCGCGATGAGCTTCTTCACCTGCTTCTGGCTCTTTCCGCAGAACGAGCACTTGAGCAGGTCGCCGCCATCACCGATGCGTGCCACGAGGTGCTTCCCCTTCGCCTGGGAGACGCCTGGTTCAGCGCTCCTGGTGCCTCATATCCGACGGTACCTTGCCGGGGGCCCCGAGCGGGGCCCCCTTGACGTGGTTCACATCGCCCAATCCGGCGACGTGCCCACGCCAACTGACGGCAAGGATCAGTTCGAAGTCTTACGGGTCGCGACGACCTGGTCGATCAGGCCGTACGCCAGCGCGTCCTGGGCCGTGAGGATCTTGTCGCGCTCGATGTCGTCGCGGATCTTCTCGATCGGCGTCGAGGAGTGCGTGGCCAGCATGTTCTCCAGCTGGTCACGCATGCGCAGGATCTCGTTGGCCGCGATCTCCAGGTCGGAGAGCTGCTCACGGCCGGTACCGCCCGAGGGCTGGTGGATCAGCACGCGTGCGTTCGGCAGCGCCATGCGCTTGCCGGGCGCACCGGCGGCGAGCAGGACGGCGGCGGCGGAGGCCGCCTGGCCCATGCAGACCGTCGAGATGTCCGGCTTCACGAACTGCATCGTGTCGTAGATCGCCGTCAGCGCGGTGAAGGAACCACCGGGGCTGTTGATGTACAGGTAGATGTCGCGGTCCGGGTCCATCGACTCCAGGCACAGCAGCTGCGCCATGACGTCGTTGGCGGAGGCGTCGTCGATCTGCACGCCGAGGAAGATGATGCGCTCCTCGAAGAGCTTCGCGTACGGGTCGTACTCGCGCACGCCCTGCGAGGTGCGCTCGACGAAGCGCGGGATGACGTAGCGGCTGTCCACCGGCGCGCCGGTGTAGAGGCCGCTCGCGGGAGAGAGGTTGTTCATGTGCATCTGGGTGTTCACCATCCTGGTGGCGTTCTGCGGGCTGAGGCTTGCCTGTGCTGGCGGGCGTACGGGCCCTTCGCGGGGTCCCGCGCGCCGGGGCCGGGATCAGGCCCCGGTGCCGCCGCCGCCGGGGACCAGGGACGCGGCGGAGATGATCTCGTCGATGAGGCCGTAAGCCTTGGCCTCTTCCGCCGTGTACCAGCGGTCGCGGTCGCCGTCGCGGATGATCGTCTCCACGCTCTGACCGGAGTGGTGGGCGGTGATCTCAGCCATGCGCTGCTTCGTGCGCAGCAGGTACTGGGCCTGGATCTTGATGTCCGAGGCGGTGCCGCCGATACCGGCGGAGCCCTGGTGCATCAGGATGTCGGTGTTCGGGAGCGCGAAGCGCTTGCCCGCGGTGCCGCCGGTGAGCAGGAACTGGCCCATGGAGGCCGCCATGCCCATACCGATGGTGACGACGTCGTTCGGGATGTACTGCATGGTGTCGTAGACCGCCATGCCTGCCGTCACCGAGCCACCGGGGCTGTTGATGTACAGGTAGATGTCCTTCTCCGGCTCGGCGGCCAGGAGCAGGAGCTGCGCCGTGATCTTGTTGGCGATGTCGTCGTCGACCTGCTGACCGAGGAAAATGATGCGCTCGCCGAGCAGCCGGTTGTAGACATGGTCGCCGAGGCCGCCACCGATGGACGGCTCACCCGCGGCGTAAGGCTTCAGATTCGTCACGTATCCACCTGCTCGTCTCCGACGGCCATGTGCCGTCTCAGCGTCTCGTTCTGGGGCGCGGACCGGCCGTGCGGACGATGCCCGCCGGCGTCGGGTACTCCCGTGCCCTCGTATTCATGGACCCTAACGCGCAGCTACGACAACGCCATCCCGCTTCCCGAACTGTTCGCTCGGAGCGCAAGGTCAAAGGCCCCTCGCGAAGGGCCTCCAGGGGGAAAGCCGAAGGGCCCGGACGCGATGGCGTACGGGCCCTTCGGGGCGTGCTCGGGCGCTGCTCAGCGGGGGTGAACCCGGGTGTTACTTGGTGTCGTCGGCGGCAAGCTCGCCGTCGGCCTCGACCGCGTTCTCGACGATCTCAGCGGCCTGCTCGGCCTCGTCCTCGTCATCGGAGAGGTCAACGACCTCACCGTTGGTGTCGGTGACCTTGGCGGCCTCCACGACGGCCGCGAGGGCCTTGCCGCGGGCAACCTCGCCGACGAGCATCGGAACCTGGCCACCCTCGACGACCGCCTGAGCGAACTGGTCGGGGGACATGCCGGAGGAGGCGGCGCGACGCATGAGGTGCTCGGTGAGCTCCTCCTGGTTCACGTTCAGCTTCTCCTTGTTGACCAGCTCGTCGAGGACGAACTGGGTCTTGATGCCCTTGATCGCCTGCTCGGCGGTCTCGGCGTCGAACTCCTCGACCGTCTTGCCCTGGATCTCGAGGTACTTCTCGAGGTCGATGCCCATCTGGCCGAGCTGGTGGTGCTCGAGGTTGTGCTTGCGGGTCTGGACCTCGTCCGCGAGGAGCTTCTCGGGGATCGGGACCTCGACGAGCTCCAGCAGCTTCTCCAGGACGCGCTCCTGGGCCTGCGTGGCCTGGTCGTACTGCTTCATGTTCTCGAGGCGCTTGCGGCTGTCCGCCTTGAGCTCTTCGAGGGTGTCGAACTCGCTCGCCATGCCGGCGAACTCGTCGTCCAGCTCCGGCAGCTCGCGGGCGGAGACCTTGGTGACCTTGACGGTGACCTCGGCGTCCTTGCCCTCGGCGGAGCCGCCCTTCAGCTGGGAGGCGAAGGTGGCCTCGCCACCCGCCTCCAGGCCCTTGACGGCCTCGTCGATGCCTTCAAGAAGCTCGCCCGAGCCGATGGTGTAGGAGACGTCCTGGGCGACACCGTCCTCCAGCACCTCGCCGTCGACCTTGGCCTCGAGGTCGATCGTCACGACGTCGCCCTCTTCGGCGGCGCGCTCGACGTCCTTGGTGGACGCGAAACGGCCGCGAAGCTGCTCGACCGACTTCTCGACGTCCTCGTCCGAGACCTCGACGGCGTCCACGGTGACCTCGATGCCGGAGTAGTCCGGGATCTCGATCGCGGGGCGGATGTCGACCTCGGCGGTGAAGGCCAGCAGTTCGCCGTCCTTCAGCTCCGTGATGTCGACGTCGGGCTGGCCCAGCGGGTTCAGGTCGGCCTCGGTGACGGCCTCGGTGTAGAACTTCGGGAGGGCGTCGTTGACGGCCTCCTCCAGCACCGCACCGCGGCCGAAGCGCTGGTCGATGACGCGGGCCGGGATCTTACCCTTGCGGAAGCCCTTCACCGTGACCTGCTGGTTGATCTTCTTGTAGGCCGCGTCGAGGCTGTCCTTGAGCTCCTCGAAGGGCACCTCAACAGTGAACCGAACCCGAGTCGGGTTCAGGGTCTCCACGGCGCTCTTCACGGTTCGGTCTCCTTGGTGGCTGACTGCTGGGGGTCTCCGCTTGTCGCCGCGGTCTAGCGGTTCTCAGCGGATCGGGCCCGGTACATCAGACACACGGGCACGCAGCTTGCATAGTAGCCGCAAGCGGCAATCAGCCCACAACGCGATCATCGGCGCGGTCTCCGTAGAAGATCCGCGCGCTACTCCTGCTGGTCGGGGTGGCCGGATTCGAACCGACGACCTTCCGCTCCCAAAGCGGACGCGCTACCAAGCTGCGCCACACCCCGTCGGTGCGACACGTAGGGTACATGCCTGGAGACCCTCCGCCGCGCGGAGTTTCGGCGAAAACACCGGCCCGGCACCCCCGCGGCCACGCGCGGGCGGCAAATGCGGTGTGCGATCCCCCACCGGGACCCGCTAGGATGCTGTTCGTGCCGAGGTCCCCGGACCTGCGGCGCACGCGTTGCGGGTGTAGCTCAATGGTAGAGCACTAGTCTTCCAAACTAGCTACGCGGGTTCGATTCCCGTCACCCGCTCCAGATGGCTCAGGGCCAGGTCAGAGGATGTTTCCTCGGACCTGGCCCTGATGCGTTCCCGGGGTTGTGTGGTGCCTCGGGGTTGCTTGCTCAGAGTTTGATGCCCGCGATCGTGTCCGCGAGGGAGTTCAGGAATCGGTTGACGTCCGGAGCTATGGAGCTGGACGCGAGGAAGAAACCGAAGAGGACGGCGACGATCGCGGGGCCGGCCTTGAGGTGGCCTCCACGGACGAGCACCACCAGGATGATCGCCAACAGAACCACTACTGACAGCGAAATGGCCACTTCTGATCACACCTTCGGTCGTCCCCTGGTCGGCCCGGGGTGCGGCCGTGCGCACCCCCACATCGTCCATCTTCCCACCAACGGGCCCCGGCTATCCGTCTCGTGAAGAAGAGACAGGGTTGCGTTTGCGTCAGGGCGTGGTGAGGCCGAGCAGGGAACGGACATTGGCGTACTTCCCGGACAGCCGGTCGCGGGTGGGGGCGTCGAGGACCGCGAGGCGGGCGGGGTCCGCGTTGTGGGCCAGGTCGGCTTCCTTGACCAGCAGGGCGCCGGGGGTGGCGAGGATGCGGGCCGTGTACGCCTCGACCGGTTCGCCGGGCCGTTTGGTGACGGCCAGGACCATGTCCTTGACGGACTGCGGGAGTCCGGCCGATTCCAGCCAGGCCGGGGTGAGGGCTTCGTCCTCGATCGCGTCGTGGAGCCAGGCCGCCGCCTGCTGTTCGGCGGTGCCGCCGCGGACGCGGACGCCCTCGGCGACGGCGGCCAGGTGTTCGGCGTACGGCCGGCCGGCCTTGTCGGTCTGGCCCTCGTGTGCGGCGCGGGCCAGTGCCTCGACCTCGATGAGTGTCAGCGGTCCGTCCGTCATACGAGCTCCTTTGCCGCCGCGTGGAGGGCCTGCGCGGCCCGGCGTACATCCGCTTGCGTGGTACGCCAGTTGGAGAACGCCGCGCGCAGGGCGGGGGTTCCCGCGTACGTCGTGGGGGTGACGAACACCTCGGGTCCGGCGGCCTCGCGCAGGGCCGTGAGGCGGGCCGGGGTGGGCGACTTGGCGAGGGTGAAGCAGACGACGTTCAGCCGGACCGGGGCGAGGACGGTGAAGTACGGGTCCCGGGAGAGGGCTTCGCCGAGGGAACGGGCGCAGGCGATGTCGCGTTCCACGATCTCGCGGTGGCCCTCGCGGCCGTAGGCGCGCAGCGTGAACCAGGCAGCGAGGGCGCGCAGTCGGTGGGAGTTCTCCGGGGTGAGGTGCACCAGGTCGGGATCCTCGCCGAGTGGGCCGAGGTAGGCGGCGGCGTTCTGGAACACGCGGGCCTGGAGGTCGCGGCGGCGGGTGAACTGGACGGCGCTGTCGTAGGGGACGTTGAGCCACTTGTGCAGGTCGACGCAGACGGAGTCGGAGGCGTCGAGGCCGTCGGTGAGGTGGGCGTGCTCCGGGGAGAGCGCGGCGAAGGCGCCGAACGCGGCGTCCGTGTGCAGCCAGAAGTCATGGCGTTCGCGGAGGGCGGCGATCGCGCGGAGGTCGTCGAAGTCCACGGTGTTGACGGTGCCGGCGTTGGCGACGACGACGGCGGGCCGGCCGGCCGAGTCGGCGAGGGCGCGGTCCAGGGCGGCCGGGTCCACGGCCTCGCGGCCGGGCAGGGTCGGTACGGGGACCAGGGCGGCGCGGCCGAGCCCGAGGACGGAGAGGGCCTTGGCGATGGAGGAGTGCGGGGCACCGGACAGGACGCGGACCGGGCCGAGGGCGGCCGCGCCGTCCTCGGCCGGGGAGACGCCGAGGCGTTCGCCTAGCCATTCGCGGGCGATGGCCAGGCCGGTGGTGTTGGACATGGTGGCGCCGCTGACGAAGGTCCCGGTGTGGGCGTCGGAGAGGTGGAAGAGCTCGCGGAGCCAGGTGACGGTCTCGCGTTCGAGGTCCTGTCCGGCGCCGTCCAGGGCGGAGTTGGAGTTCTGGTCGTGGACCGCGGTGAGCCAGTCGCCCGCGAGGGCAGCGGGGGTGGCGCCGCCGGTGACGAAGCCGAGGTAGCGGGGCCCGGCGGAGGCCGACAGCCGCCCGGCCCAGCGCTCCCCGAAGGCGGCGAGGGCCGAGTCGGTGCCGGCGCCGTGTTCGGGGAGCGGCTCCGGAGCCGGGCTCCCGTCCGGGCGGGGAGGTACGACGGGACGCGCGTCCAGCGCCGCGAGCGTCGCGGCGGCGGCGTCGCGGGTGGCGGCGAGGAGCTCGGGGAGGCGGGCCAGGTCGGCGGCGAGGGTGCGGTCCATGGGGGCACGCTATGTCCCGCCGGGCCGCGCCGAACGGGCCAATCGCAACCGAGTGGCCGGGCGGGTCGCTGCGCGGCTGGGACGGGTACCCGACGGCGGGCTTCGCCGCGCGGGGCGGATCGCTGCGCGGCTAGGGAGGATGCACGACGGTGTGGGGCGCTGCGCGGGCCGGACCCATGCAGGGCCGTGCGGTTCGTCGCGCGAGGCGGGCCTGCACACAGCGGTGCCGGGCGCTGCGCGGCGGGGGCGGATGCACGGCCGTGCGGTTCGCTGCGCTGCGCGGGGCGCGGCCCGCACGCGGCCGTGTGGGTCGCCGCGCGGGCCGGAGCCCGCACAAAGCCGTACGGATCGCTGCAGCGGCCGAAACCCGCACGCGGCGGTACCTCGCGCGCCTCTGCGTGCGGGGCAGTGCAGGCGCGCGGGGTTCGGGCTGGCGGGGAGCCGGGCCGTAGGGTCTGGAGATGGTCGCGAAGCGGTGGGTTCGGGGCGGTGGTGTCGTGGAGTGGGCCCCGGCCGGGGGTGTGGTGGCGGGGCGGGTGGGCAGGGTGGTGGCTCGGGGTGATGCGACCAGGCCGCGGCCGGCGCAGTTGACGGACGTCGGCAAGGTTCGTGCGACGCGGCCCGCGGGCCTCGGCAGGAGCGGGCCCGGGTGGGAGGTGTGGGCGTGGGTGTGATCGTGTGGCTCAACGGGCCCTTCGGCGGCGGGAAGACGCAGACTGCGTACGCCCTGCACCGGCGGGTGTCCGGGAGTGTGGTGTGCGATCCGGAGCACGTCGGGTTCGGGCTGCACCGGATGACCCCGCCGGCGCTGCGCGGGGACTTCCAGGATCTTCCCGCGTGGCGGCAGGGCGTGTTCGAGGTGCTGGATCTGGCGGCCCGTGAGCACCCCGGTGCGGTGATCGTGCCCATGACCCTCACCGATGTCGGGTACTTCGCCGAAACGGTGGGCCGGCTGCGCGAACGCGGGCACGACGTACGCCACTTCGCGCTGCTGGCCGAGCGTGCGACCGTGCTGCGACGACTGCGCGAGCGGGGTTTGGGGCGCGGGTTGAAGCGGGAGAGTTTCGCGGTGGCCCGGCTGGACGGGTGTCTGGAGGCCCTGCGGGCGCCGGAGTTCGCCGAGCAGGTGGAGACCGATCGGATCGGTGTGGCCGAGGTGGCCGCGCGGGTCGGTGCCTGCGCCGGGCTGTACGTGGCGCCGGACACCGACGGCGCGCTCCGCGGGCGGGTTCGGCGCGCGCTGGTCGGGGTGCGGCACATCAGGTTCGACTGAGGCGCAGGGTGCGGCGGGCAGGGAGGCCGTGGAGGCCGGGGTCGGGGTGGCGGCGGCCGCCACGGAGGAACCGTACGCCAGACCCGTCGGCAGACAGCCGGACCGGGCAAAGGACTGGGCGAGCCGCGGGTGACGGCCCCTGCCACGGAGGATCCGCAGACCAGGCGCATCGGCAGCCGGGTGGATCAGTCGGACCAGGCGGCGAGCGGTCGGGCCGAGGGGTGGAGACGATCAGCCGGGCAGCGGACGGCCGGGAGGACCGACCGCCGGGGGAAGGAACGGCGGAAAGAGTGGTGGATCCGGTCAGGCCGAGCGGCGGGCGGTTCAGGCCGAGCCGCGCATCGTGTCAGACCGAGCGGCGGATCAGCAGCAGGGCGCGGTCGTCGTTGACGTCCTTGGCGACCTTTTCGATGAGGTGCCAGGTCGCGCCCTCCCAGCCGGCGCCGACGTAGCGGTCGGCTTCGCCGGTGAGGCGGTCGATGCCCTCGCTGATCTCGCGTTCGGCCGTTTCGACCAGGCCGTCGGTGAAGAGCATCAGGACGTCGCCGGGGCGGAGGCTGCCGCGGGCGGGGGTGAATTCGGCGCCGTCGTAGACGCCGAGGAGCGGGCCCTCGCCGGACATCTCCTGCCAGCGGCCGGTGCCGGCGGAGAGCTGGAGGGCGGGCAGGTGGCCGGCGGAGAGGAGTTCGTAGTCGCCGGTCTCCAGGTCGAGGACGAGGTGGATGGAGGTGGCGAAGCCCTCGTCCCAGTCCTGGCGGAGCAGGTAGCCGTTGGCGGCGGGCAGGAAGCCGTGCGGGGGCAGGGCGCCGAGGAGGCCGCCGAAGGCTCCGGAGAGGAGGAGGGCGCGGGAGCCCGCTTCCATGCCCTTGCCGGAGACGTCGGTGAGGACGATCTCCAGGGTGCGGCCGCCGTTCGTGCGGGCGGCGACCACGAAGTCGCCGGAGAAGGACTGCCCGCCGGCCGGGCGCAGGGCCATCTCGCGGTGCCAGCCGCGTGGCAGGGCGGGCAGTTTGCTCTGTACCCGGATGCGTTCGCGCAGGTCGAAGAGCATGGTGCCGCCGCGCCGCCAGGGCACGCCGACGCGGCTGCGGAACTGGGCGATGACCAAGCCGAAGAAGCCGCAGGCCGCGACGACCAGCACCGTGCCGGGGGTGACCCGGGCGGGGCCCTGGGTGTAGGGGCCGAGGACGAGGGCCTCGACGATCAGCGCGCCCGCGGAGGCCGCGTACAGCGTGAGCAGGCTGGCGGGGCGCAGCAGCAGGCCGCCGGCCACGATGGGCAGGACGAGTGCGGAGGGCGAGAACCACACGGGCAGCATCAGCGTGCCGCAGGCGATGGCCGGGATGGCGAGCAGCAGGCCGACGAAGGCGAGCCAGTCGGAGGCGTCGCCGCGGAAGTAGTCGACGGCCGATTTGCGCAGGGCTGTGCGGGCCCGGTGCGACAGCATGCGCGTCCGGGCCAGGAGGGACTCCACGTGTGCTCCGGCCATTGCTTCGGGACCCTATCCATCCTGGCTGTGCGTGCGCAGGGGTACCCCCGGACATGGGCCCATTGGCGCTCGAAAACGGTTCGCCTGGGACGGATTGCCCTGATAGGGATGGCCGTATGGCTCTTGAGACGCGCGTATTGAATGCTGATGAGTGGGATGTCTGGTACGACCACCTGGAACTGGCGTTCGGTGGTGTGCCCGAATCCCCCGAGGAGCGTGAACTCTACAAGTCCCTGACCGAGATGGAACGCTCGCTCGGCGTCTGGGACGGCGGAGCCTGCGTGGGCTCGGCGGGGGCCTTCTCCTTCCGCCTCTCCGTGCCCGGTGGGGCGCTCGTGCCCGCCGCCGGGGTCACGATGGTGGGCGTCGCCCCCACCCACCGCAGGCAGGGTGTGCTCACTTCTCTCATGCGCCGTCAATTGGACGAGATCCGGGCGGGTGGTGAACCGATCGCCGTGCTGACGGCCTCGGATCCGGCGATCTACGGGCGCTTCGGCTACGGCACCGCCATCTACTCGCTGGCCTTCGACATCGACACCACCCGCGTACGGCTCTCCGTGCCGCCGGGCACCGACGAACTGACCCTGCGGCTCGTCGATCCGCAGAAGGCGCTGGCCGACTGCGAGCGGGTCTACGCGGCGCTGGTCCCCGGCCGTCCGGGGACGCCGGCCCGGCAGCCGGGCTGGGAGCTGCAAGCGCTGCTGGACACGGAGTCGATGAGGAACGGCGGATCGCCGCTCAAGTGCGTGGTCGCCGAGCGGCCGGACGGCGAGGTGGTCGGCTACGCCCGCTACCGGGTCAAGCCCGATTGGAGCGTGACCGGCTCGGACGGCAAGGTGGACCTCGCCGACCTCGACGCGCTCGACCCGGCGGCGTACGCGGCGCTGTGGCGGTACCTCTTCGGGATCGACCTGACCTGGACCATCCGGACCTTCAAGCGTCCGATGGACGACCCGATCCTGCACCTGGCCACCGACATCCGCCGGACCCGCCCGCGCCACCGCGACATGCTGCACCTGCGGCTCGTGGACCTTCCGGCGGCGCTGACCGCGCGGACCTACGGGGCTCCGGTGGACGTGGTGCTGGAGGTCGAGGACGCCTTCTGCCCCTGGAACACGGGGCGCTGGCGGCTGACCGCCGAAGCGGACGGCACCCCGGTCTGTACCCGGACAAAGGACCCGGCCGACCTGGAACTGTCCGTTCGGGAGCTCGGCGCGGCCTACCTCGGCGGGATCACGCTGACCTCGCTGGCCGCCGCGGGGCAGGTGCGCGAGCTGCGTCCGGGCACACTGGCCCGCGTCTCACGGGCCTTCGCGGGCGACGTGGCCCCGTGGCTGCCGCACGGGTTCTGAGCAGGCCCTGGTTGAGCAGGCCGTAGCTGAGCAGCCCTGGTTGAGCAGGCCCTGGTGCTGTGACCGGGGGGTTCGCCGTGTCGCGGCGCCCGGCGTAGCGCTAGCGGGCCTGGCATCCCGGGCACCAGAAGAGGTTGCGGGCGGCGAGACCGGCGGTGCGGATCTCGCCCCCGCAGATGTGGCAGGGCATGTTCGCCCTCCGGTAGACGTACACCTCGCCACCGTGGTCGTCCACCCTCGGCGGGCGGCCCATGGCTTCGGGCAGGTGCTCGTCGCGGACGGTGTCGATGCGGTTGTTGCGCACGCCCTCGCGCATGAGCAGCACCAGGTCGGCCCAGATCGCGTCCCACTCGCCCCGGGTGAGGTCCTTGCCGAGGCGGTAGGGGTCGATGCCGTGCCGGAAGAGCACCTCGGCGCGGTAGACGTTGCCGACGCCCGCGATCACCTTCTGGTCCATGAGCAGCGCGGCGACGGTGGTGCGGGAGCGGGAGATCCGGGCCCAGGCGCGGTCGGGGTCGTCGGCCGGGCGCAGCGGGTCCGGGCCGAGCCGGTCGTGGACGGCCTTCTTCTCGCCGTCGCCGACCAGCGCGCAGGCGGTGGGGCCGCGCAGGTCGGCGTAGTGGTCATCGTTCAGGAGCCGCAGCCGGACCGTGTCGGTGGCCGGCGGGGCCGGGGCGGGGCCGAAGCCGAGTTTGCCGAAGAGGCCGAGGTGGATGTGGATCCAGGCGTCGCCGAGTTCGAGGAAGAGGTGCTTGCCGTGTGCCTCGGCGGATTCCAGCTCGCGCCCGTCGAGCAGGGCGGCGCTCTCGGCGAAACGGCCCTGCGGGCTGCTCACCCGGACCCGGCGGGCGGCGAAGCGCTCGGTGTGGTCCTGGGCGAGGCGGTGGATCGTATGCCCCTCGGGCACGGCGGTACTCCTCGGAAAGAAAAAACCGGCCGCGCCGCCCTGGGGGCGCCGCGGCCGGAAGCGGAAATCAGCCCTGCGGGTGGTGCGCCGGGATCGGGGGGAGCTCGCCGGTCTGCTCGTAGGCCGAGAGCATGTCGATGCGGCGGGTGTGGCGCTCCTCGTCGGAGTACGGGGTCTTCAAGAACGCGTCGACGAAGCTGACGACCTCGTCCTCGGTGTGCATGCGGCCGCCGACGGAGATGACGTTGGCGTTGTTGTGCTCGCGGCCGAGCTCGGCGGTCTGGACGCTCCACGCGAGGATGGCGCGGATGCCCTTGACCTTGTTCGCGGCGATCTGCTCGCCGTTGCCGGAGCCGCCGATCACGATGCCGAGGGAGTCGGCGTCCGCGGCGGTCTTCTCCGCGGCGCGGAGGCAGAACGGCGGGTAGTCGTCCACCGCGTCGTAGATGTGGGGCCCGCAGTCGACGGGCTCGTGGCCGTTGTTCTTGAGCCAGTCCACCAGGTGGTTCTTGAGCTCAAAGCCGGCATGGTCGGATCCGAGGTACACGCGCATGGGACGAGTGTGGCACGAGCGGGCGGGGCGACCCGCTGCGGGGTGTCGCGTAAGTCACTTCTAAAGCTCAAGTAAACCCAAAGAACGCAGATGGGACACCGCAGGACCGAAGTCCCGGACCTTCGTCCATACGCAACGATCCGGATTGGGGTCTTCCGTCCTGCGTTCATCTCAGGTTTGAATGCCGGGGCTCGCAACCCGAGAAGCTAAGGAATCGTGCATGAGTTCCACGACGACCCTTCAGAAGGCAGGCGACCCCACCGGTAACCCCGGCGACGCCCAGCCTTCCGACGGCCTCAAGGCAGGTCTCAAGAACCGCCACCTGTCCATGATCGCCATCGGCGGTGTCATCGGCGCCGGACTCTTCGTCGGCTCCGGCGGCGGTATCGCCAAGGCCGGCCCCGCCATCCTGATCTCCTACGCGCTGGTCGGCGCGATGGTCGTCTTCGTCATGCGGATGCTGGGCGAGATGGCCGCCGCCAGCCCGAACTCCGGCTCCTTCTCCGCATACGCCGACCGGGCGCTCGGCCGCTGGGCCGGCTTCTCCATCGGCTGGCTGTACTGGTTCTTCTGGGTCGTCGTGCTGGCCGTGGAGGCCACCGCGGGCGCCGTCATCCTCGAAGGCTGGGTCCCGGCCGTCCCGCAGTGGGCCTGGGCGCTGATCGTGATGGCCGTGCTGACGGTCACCAACCTCGGCTCGGTCGCCTCGTACGGCGAGTTCGAGTTCTGGTTCGCCGGCATCAAGGTGGTCGCCATCGGCGGCTTCGTGATCGTCGGCCTGCTGGCCGTCTTCGGTGTGCTGCCGGGCTCGGACAACCCGGGTGCGGGCTTCGCCCACCTCACCGACGTGGGCGGCTTCATGCCGAACGGCTGGGGCTCGGTCCTCACCGGCGTGCTGATGGTCGTCTTCTCCTTCATGGGCAGCGAGATCGTCACGCTGGCCGCCGGGGAGTCCGAGGACCCGCGGCGCGCGGTCACCAAGGCCACCAACTCGGTGATCTGGCGGATCGGCATCTTCTACCTGGGCTCGATCTTCATCGTGCTGACCCTGCTGCCGTGGAACGACAAGTCGATCGTGGACAAGGGCTCGTACGTCGCCGCCCTGGACTCGATCGGCATCGCGCACGCCGGCCAGATCATGAACGTGATCGTCCTGACGGCCGTGCTGTCCTGCCTGAACTCGGGGCTGTACACCGCCTCCCGCATGGCGTTCTCGCTGGGCGAGCGCGGCGACGCGCCGAAGGCCTTCGCCAAGGTGAACAAGAGGGGCGTGCCGACGGCCGCGATCCTGGGCTCGGTGGTGTTCGGCTTCGTCGCCGTCTACTTCAACTACGCCTTCAAGGACACGGTCTTCAGCTTCCTCCTGAACGCCTCGGGTGCGATCGCGCTGTTCGTGTGGCTGGCCATCTGCCTGACCCAGCTGCGGATGCGCGGGATCCTGATGCGCGAGGCCCCGGAGAAGGTGACGGTGAAGATGTGGTTCTTCCCGTACCTGACCTGGGCCACCGCCGCGATGATCACCTTTGTCCTGGGCTACATGGTCTACGACAAGGACAACCGCGAGACCGTCCTGCTGTCGCTGCTGGTCGCGGCCGTGGTGCTGGTGATCGGCGTGGTCCGCGACGTGCGCCGCAAGGCCGCCGCGCGCGTCTCCGCGTAGGTACGGCGCCGCGAGAGCGACGCTCCGCACCGCACGTGCAGCGGCCCCGGACCACCACGCGTGGTCCGGGGCCGCTGTGCGTCAGGGGCGGGCGCCAGGCAGGGCGCCAGGAGGTGGGGCGTCAGGCAGGGCGCCAGGGGCCGTCAGCCGCGGCCGAGGAGCTTCCAGGTGGCCGGCAGCAGGCCCATCGCCAGTACGGCCTTGAGTGCGTCGCCGATCAGGAAGGGCGTCAGCCCGGCCGCGACGGCCGCGCCGAAGGACATCCCGGTGGACAGCGCGAGGTAGGGGACGCCGACGGCGTAGATGACCGCGGAGCCCAGTATCATCGCGCCCGCCGTACGCGGGACCGAGCGGTCGGCGCCGCGCCGCGCGAGGGCGCCCACGACGGTGGCGGCGAGCAGCATGCCGAGCACGTAGCCGAAGGAGGCTCCGCCCGCGCCGGAGGTGCCGCCCGCGAACCACGGCACGCCGGCCATGCCGACGAGGGCGTAGAGGGCCAGCGCGAGGAAGCCGCGGCGGGCGCCGAAGGCGGTCCCGACCAGGAGGGCCGCGAAGGTCTGGCCGGTGACGGGGACCGGGGAGCCGGGGACGGGCACGGCGATCTGCGCGGCCAGACCGGTGAGGGCAGCGCCGCCGGCCACGAGCGCGATGTCGCGGACGCGACTCGCGGGCAGCAGGTCGGCGAGGACGGCGCCGGGCCGGAAGGAGACGGAAGCAGTGCTCATCGGGGACTCCGCGGGAGGTGGGGGCGACAGGACGATCACCGACGTTAGTCCCGGGCCGGGCGCCGCATCAGGGTGGCCCGGGACAAAGCCGTACTCCCCGGTTTGGTGGGGAGTACACAAAGATCCCGCTCGGAGCCCGAGTTGAAGTGATCCGCGTCACGGGCGATGACGGATGACACGTCCGTTTTGCGCGGATGGACGCTCTCCGGACAGACTGTTGGATCCCTCCAACTGTCGCGGAGCCCCCACCGCCGCCAGGCCTCAGAGAGTACGAGCACCCCTCATGCGCGACCTCCCGTCCGCCCCTCCTGCCCCCATGGACGAGCTCCCACCGGAGCCTTTGAGCCACAGCCTCAAGCAGCGCCACCTGACCATGCTTGGCCTCGGCGGCGTGATCGGCGCCGGGCTGTTCGTCGGCTCCGGCGCCGGCATCACCATCGCCGGTCCCGCGATCATCTGCTCGTACCTGCTCGCGGGCGTCCTCGCGATGCTGGTGATGCGGGCGCTCGGCGAGATGTCGGCGGCGATGCCCGCCTCCGGCTCCTTCTCCGTCTACGCGGAGAAGGCGCTCGGCCGCTGGGCCGGCTTCTCGGCGGGCTGGCTGTACTGGTTCCTGCTGGTCGTGGTGCTGGCCGTGGAGGCGACCGCCGCGGCGACGATCGCGAACGGCTGGCTGCCCGCGGTGGACCAGTGGGTCTGGGTGCTCCTCTTCATGGTGGTCTTCACCGTGAGCAACCTGGCCGCCGTGAAGAACTTCGGCGAGTTCGAGTTCTGGTTCGCGGCCCTCAAGGTCGGCGCGATCGTGCTGTTCCTGATCCTCGGCACGCTGGCCGTCTTCGGCTTCCTGCCCGACACGGACCCGGTCGGCATGGCCAACCTGACGGGCCAGGGCGGCTTCTTCCCGAACGGCGCGAGCGGTGTGGTGGCCGGCATGCTGGCCGTCGTCTTCGCCTTCGGCGGCCTGGAGGTCGTCACGATCGCGGCCGCCGAGTCGGACGACCCGGCCAGGTCCGTGTCCCGCGCGGTGCGCAGCGCCGTGTGGCGCATCCTCTTCTTCTACGTCGGCTCGATGGTGGTCATCGTGACCCTGCTGCCGTGGGACTCGCTGGCGCCGGGCCAGAGCCCGTACGTAGCCGTCCTCGACTCGATCGGCATCGCGCACGCCGGCCAGATCATGGACGTCGTGATCTTCGTGGCCCTGCTGTCGGCGCTCAATGCGAACCTGTACGGGTCCTCGCGCATGGTGTTCTCGCTGGCGGAGCGGGGCGAAGCGCCGAAGTCCCTGCTGAAGGTGTCGGCCGGCGGGGTGCCGCGCCGGGCGGTCTTCGCGTCCGTGTCCTTCGGGTTCGTCTCGGTGGTGCTGAACCTGCTGTGGCCGGACACGATCTTCCTCTACATGCTCAACGCGGTCGGCGCGGTGCTGCTCTTCGTGTGGGCCCTGATCGCGATCTCGCAGCTGAAGCTGCGCCCGAAGATCGAGCGGGACATGCCGGAGCGGCTGACGCTGCCGATGTGGCTGTTCCCGTACGCGACGTGGGCGGCGTTGATCGGGATGGCCGCGGTGCTGGTGCTGATGCTGTTCGACGATTCGGCGCGGCCGCAGCTGCTGTGGTCCGCGGGCGCCGCGGGGGCGGTGCTGTTGGTGGCGTGGATCCGGGAGTTCCGCGAGAAGCGGGAGTCCCGGGTCGTTCGTCCCTGAGGCGCGGGACACTACGGGCCGGGCCCGGGGCTTTCGCCCCGGGCCCGACCTGTTTGCGCGGGTGGGTGATCACGCCGGGTGAAGCAGGTGTCCGGATCTTGGACGGTAAATGTCCGATAAACGGACGGTGGGCAGACTGGAGCACCTCCCCCGTCCCCCGCACACCGGACAGGCAGCACCCCCATGAGCCAGAGCACTCTGACCCCGCCCGAGCAGCAGAACCCGGCAGGATCCGGCACCGGACCCGGCGGCCGCTCGCCCCTCGGCAACGGACTCAAGCAGCGCCACCTCTCGATGATCGCCCTCGGCGGCGTCATCGGCGCGGGACTCTTCGTGGGCTCCGGCGCCGGCATCGCCGCCGCCGGCCCCTCGATCGTCCTCGCGTACGCCGCGTCCGGCGTGCTCGTGATGCTCGTCATGCGGATGCTCGGCGAGATGTCCGCGGCCAACCCCTCCTCCGGCTCCTTCTCGGTCCACGCCGACCGCGCCATCGGCCCCTGGGCCGGCTTCACCGCCGGGTGGCTGTTCTGGACGCTGCTGTGCGTGGGCGTGGCCGTCGAGGCCATCGGCGCCGCGCACATCATGACGAACTGGCTGCCGGGCACCCCGTCGTGGATGTGGGTGCTGATCTTCATGGCGATGTTCTGCGGGTCCAACCTGGGGGCCGTCTCCAACTTCGGCGAGTTCGAGTTCTGGTTCGCCGCCCTCAAGATCGGCGCGATCGGGCTCTTCCTGGGCCTGGGCGTCCTGGCCGTCCTGGGCGTGCTGCCCGGCACCGACTCCCCCGGCTCCGCCAACCTGCTGCACGACGGCGGCTTCCTGCCCAACGGCGTGGACGGGCTGCTGCTGGGGCTGCTCGCCTCCGTGTTCGCGTACGGCGGCCTGGAGACGGTGACCATCGCGGCGGCCGAATCCGAGAACCCGGTCCGCAGCGTCGCCAAGGCCGTGCGCACCACCATGTGGCGGATCGCCATCGTCTACGTCGGCTCCATGCTGGTCATCGTCACGCTACTGCCGTGGAACGACCCGTCCGTGACCGCCGACGGCCCGTACGCGGCCACCTTGAACCACCTCGGCATCGCGCACACCGGCCAGGTCATGAACGTGGTCATCCTGATCGCCCTGCTGTCGGCGATGAACGCCAACATCTACGGCTCCTCGCGCATGGCCTACTCCCTGGTCTCCCGTGGCCAGGGCCCCAAGGCCCTGGGCAAGGTCACCGGCCGGGTGCCGCGCCGCGCGGTCGTCGCCTCCTGCGCCTTCGGCTTCGTCACCGTGCTGCTGTCGTACTGGTACCCGGAGACCCTCTTCGCCTGGCTGCTCAACATGGTCGGCGGCGTCATCCTCGTCGTCTGGGGCTTCATCGCCGTCTCGCAGTTCATGCTGCGGCGCCGCATCGAACGCGAGGCCCCCGGGAAGCCGGTCGTGAAGATGTGGGGCTTCCCGTACCTGACGTGGGTCGCGCTGGCGGGCATCCTCGCCATCCTGGTGCTGATGGCCATGGGTGACGACACTCGGATCCAGCTGATCTTCACCGGCGGCCTGACCGTGGCGCTGTCCGTCACCGGCTACGCCCTCCAACGCCGGGCGGCGACCGCGGCCTGACCAGGACGGAACTCCCGGGCGCGCCTCATGCGATGGCATGGGGCGCGCCTTCGTTTTGCAGGCAACCCTCATGCGTGGCGAGCAATAGATACTGTTAGCGTGCAGTTGCATATCTATTGCAATAAGCAGCTGGCAGGCACGCTGAGGGGACCGGATCACACGCATGGCCATCTACACGCTTCCTGAGCTTCCTTACGACTACGCGGCTCTTGAGCCGGTGATCAACCCGGAGATCATCGAGCTGCACCACGACAAGCACCACGCGGCTTACGTCACGGGAGCCAACAACACGCTGGAGCAGCTGGAGGAGGCGCGCGAAAAGGAGAACTGGGGCGCGCTGAACGGCCTGGAGAAGAACCTCGCGTTCCACCTCTCCGGCCACATCCTGCACAGCATTTACTGGCACAACATGGCCAACCCGAAGACCGACGAGGGTGGCGGCGAGCCCACCGCGGCCGACGGCCTGGGCGAGCTCGCGGACGCGATCACCGAGTCCTTCGGCTCCTTCGCGAAGTTCCGCAAGCAGCTGACCTTCGCGTCCTCCGCGACGCAGGGCTCCGGCTGGGGCGTACTCGCGTACGAGCCCGTCAGCGGTCGCCTGATCGTCGAGCAGATCTACGACCACCAGGGCAGCGTCGGCATCGCCAGCACCCCGGTCCTGGTCTTCGACGCCTGGGAGCACGCCTTCTACCTGCAGTACAAGAACCAGAAGGTGGACTTCATCGAGGCGATGTGGAACGTCGTCAACTGGCAGGACGTGGCCGAGCGCTACGCCGACGCCAGGGCGAACACCCCGCTGCTGATCCCCGTCAAGGGCTGATCGCACCCCCGAAAGCCCGTCCGCCTCGTGATCGTCTTCTCAACCTTCGCGTGCGGGCGTGTCCACCAGAAGGCCCTCACGAGGACATGACTCGCGGGGGTCTTCTGTGCGTCCCCCGCCGTCCGCCCCGTCGACGAGTCCGTCCACCTCGCCGACCACCGTGAACTCCCGGGCCAGACCCGTCTCGTGGAGCCGCGCGAACGGGGTGAAGGGGATGGCGAACTCCGACTCCCCGCGGTCGAAGTTCCAGCTCTTGTGCACCTGGAAGCGGTAGTCGCTCACCACGGACCCGCCCTCGTGGACCCGTACCGTGCCGCTGATCCGGTACTGGGCCCCGCGCAGCGCCAGCCACCAGTCCGCACTGCCCCGCCGGGTGATCAGCACCCCGCGCCAGCCGCTGTCCGCCGCGTACGCGCCGGGCTCGCCGAGCGCCCGCGCGGCCTCCCGCCACTCGGCCAGGCGCCGGTCCACCTCCTGGCGCACGGCGGGCACGGCGAGCAGGGCCCGCGCGTCGACCCGGTACGGGCGGCCCGTGCCCCGGAGGTAGTGGCGCAGGGTGCCGGCGGCGTGGCGGACCCCGAGGGCCGTCCACAGCGGGGGCACCGCAACGCAAACTGCCCGCAGCACCCGGTCTCGGGGGCGTGCGGGCAGGCTGGCGTGTGCGGCGTTGCCGTTCGGTATCGCGGGCTCCGCCCGGCCGCCGCTGCGGCCGAGGGGTTCCCCGCGCGTACCCTCATGCGTCGAGCTGGTCACCATAGGGGGACGTTAAGGGAGGAAAGCGACGCCCGCCTCTCGGGAGCGGCCCTCCTGGGCCCCCTGGGGGACCTCCCGACTAGTTGAAGATCGGGCCCTGGGTACGGGTGCGCTTGATCTCGTAGAAGCCGGGCGTCGAGGCGACCAGCAGGGTGCCGTCCCAGAGGCGGGCCGCGGCCTCGCCGCGCGGGGCGGGGGTGACGACCGGACCGAAGAACGCGACCTCGTCGCCGTCGGCGCCGGGCACCGAGATGACCGGCGTGCCGACCTCCTGGCCGACCCGGTTGATGCCGTCGTTGTGGGAGTCGCGCAGGACCTCGTCGTACTCGTTCGAGTCGGCGTAGTGGATCAGCTCGGCGGGCAGGCCCACCTCGTCCAGGGCCGCGGCGATGGCCTCGCGGGTCGGGCCCTGGCCCTCGTTGTGGAAGCGGGTGCCGAGCGCGGTGTAGAGCTTGCCGGTGACCTCGTCGCCGAACTTCTGCTGGGCGGCGACGACCACACGAACGGGGGCCCAGCCCTTGGGGCCGAGCAGGTCGCGGTAGACCTCGGGCAGTTCGTCGAGCTTGTTCTCGTTCAGGATCGCGAGGCTCATCACGTGCCAGCGGACCTCTACGTCACGGACCTGCTCGACCTCCTGCATCCAGCGGGACGTCATCCAGGCCCACGGGCACAGGGGGTCGAACCAGAAGTCGACAGGGGTCTTCTCGCGCGCCTGGCTGTCAGCCATGTCTCTCCTCATATCGGAACGTTCCTCCCTGCCCAACGGCTCCGACCGCACACTCATTCCCCCGTGGGAAGATTCTGTCAGGTATCGCGATCACGCACGAAGGAGTGCACGTGCCCGGAGAGAATCTGTCCCGTGACGAGGCCCGCGAGCGGGCCGAGCTGCTGTCCGTCGACGGGTACGAGGTGGTCCTCGACTTGAGGTCCGCGGTGGACGAGGCCGAACCGGCCGACGGCCCCAGGACGTTCCGCTCGGTGACCACCGTCCGGTTCCGCGCCGCCGCTCCGGGAGCCGCGAGCTTCGCGGACCTCATCGCGCCCTCGCTGAACGGCGTGACCCTCAACGGGCGCGAGCTGGACCCGGCCGACGTCTTCGACGGCTCGCGAATCGCCCTGGACGCGCTGGCCGCCGAGAACGTGCTCGTGGTGGACGCCAACTGCGCGTACAGCCGGACCGGCGAGGGCATGCACCGCTTCGTGGACCCGGAGGACGGCGAGGTCTACCTCTACACCCAGTACGAGCCGGCCGACGCCCGGCGGGTGTACGCGAACTTCGAGCAGCCCGACCTCAAGGCCCCGTACCGCTTCGAGGTGACGGCGCCCGAGGGCTGGCAGGTCTGGAGCAACGGCGCCGAGGAGTCCCGCGAGGGGCAGACCCGGCGCTTCGCCGAGACCGCGCCGATCTCCACGTACATCACCTGTGTGGTGGCGGGGCCGTACCACTACGTCACGGACTCCTACACGCGCGGGGAGCTGACGATCCCGCTCGGTGCGATCTGCCGCAAGGGGCTGGCGAAGCACTTCGACGCCGACGAGGTGTTCCTCGTCACGAAGCAGGGCTTCGACCTCTTCCACGAGATCTTCGACTACCCCTACCCCTTCGGGAAGTACGACCAGGCCTTCGTGCCGGAGTACAACCTGGGCGCCATGGAGAACCCGGGGATGGTGACCTTCCGGGAGGAGTACATCTTCCGCGGGAAGGTCACGCAGGCCTCGTACGAGCGGCGTGCGAACACGATCCTGCACGAGATGGCCCACATGTGGTTCGGCGACCTGGTCACCATGAAGTGGTGGGACGACCTGTGGCTGAAGGAGTCCTTCGCGGACTTCATGGGCTCCTTCGCGCTGGTCGAGGCCACCCGCTTCGACCAGGCGTGGGTCACCTTCGCCAACAGCCGCAAGGCGTGGGCCTACCGGGCCGACCAGCTGCCGTCCACGCACCCCGTCACGGCCGACATCCGTGACCTGGAGGACGCGAAGCTGAACTTCGACGGCATCACCTACGCCAAGGGCGCCGCGGTGCTCAAGCAGCTCGTGGCGTACGTGGGGCGGGACGCCTTCCTGGAGGGCGCGCGGCGCTACTTCAAGGCGAACGCCTACGGGAACACCACCCTGGACGATCTGCTGTCGGTGCTCGCGGAGGTCTCCGGACGCGACATGGCCGAATGGTCGCGGGCCTGGCTGCAGACGGCCGGCGTGAACGCGTTGACCCCGGTGGTGACCTGCGACGCGGGCGGCCGGGTGACCGAACTGGCGGTGGTCCAGGACGGCGACGAACTCCGCCCGCACCGGGTCGCGGTGGGCCTGTACCGGCTGGACCCGGACGGGGCGCTGGTCCGCTACGCGCGGGCCGAGGCGGACGTCGCGGGGGCCCGGACGGTCATCGGCGAACTGGCCGGGCAGGAGAAGCCCGCCCTGGTGCTCGTCAACGACGACGACCTCACCTACTGCAAGATCCGCTTCGACGAGGTGTCGCTGGCCACGCTGCGCTCGCACCTGGGCTCCGTGGCGGATCCGCTGGCCCGCGCGCTGTGCTGGTCGGCGCTGTGGAACCTGACGCGTGACGCGCTGATGCCGGCACGGGACTTCGTCTCGCTGGTACTGGCCCACGCGGGCCGGGAGACGGACGTCGGCGTGCTCCAGATGCTGCACGCGCAGTCGCTGACCGCCGTCACCAACTACGCGGCGCCCGCCTGGCGGGAGCAGGGCGGCAAGGTGCTGGCGGCGTGCGCGCTGCAGGAACTGCGGTTCGCGGAGCCGGGGTCGGAGCACCAGCTGACGTGGGCCCGCTTCTTCGCGGCGAGCTCGACGACCGAGGGCGACTTCCAGCTGCTGCTCGGGCTGCTTGCGGGATCGGCGCGGATCGACGGGCTGGAGGTGGACCAGGAGCTGCGCTGGGACTTCCTGCTGCCGCTGGCCGCGCACGGGGCGATCGGCGAAGAGGTCCTGGCGGCCGAACTGACGCGGGACGACACGGCGTCGGGCAAGCGGCACCAGGTGCGGTGCCTGGCGGCGCGGCCGTCGGCGGCGGTCAAGGACCAGGCGTGGGCCGCGGTGGTGGAGTCGGACACACTGTCGAACGCGCTGGTCGAGGCGACGATCGCGGGAATGCAGCAGTCCTCGCAGCGGTCCCTGCTCGCGCCGTACACGGAGCGCTACTTCGCCGTGATCGAGCGGATCTGGGCCGAGCGGTCGATCCAGATCGGCATGGACGTGGTGAGGGGCCTGTACCCCTCGCTGCAGAGCTCCCAGGCGACGGTGGACGCCACCGACGCGTGGCTGGCGGCGCACGAGCCGGCCCCGCCGGCGCTGCGCCGCCTGGTGCTGGAGTCCCGCGACGACCTGGCCCGCGCGCTGCGCGCGCAGGGCTGCGACGTGGCGGCGGGCTGACCCTGCGGGGTCCTCGGACGCCGGACGGGCGTTCGGGGCGCGCGGCCTGGGGCGCGAGCCCCGGGGAACGGGCCGTACCGGCGCACTCCATCGGCTATCGAACGCCCGTACTTTAGCCCTGGCTTGTCCCGATTTGCCGACGAATGTGTAACAGGGGTTAGCGAGGCCATGGCCTGAGGGAACCTCAGAGTCATGAACCACAACGCACCCCTCCCCCTCGCCCACCTCAGCGACAACCGCCCCCGGGTGTTGTCCCTGGCCCAGCTCCGCGAGCACGGGGTCACCGCCTCCGACGCCGCCGAGCGGTCCTGGCAGCAGATCCTGCCCGGGGTGTTCCTGCTCCACCCGGGGACCGCGACCAGCGAGGAGCGGCTGCACGCGGCGCTCCTCTACGCGGGGCGGCACGGCGGCGAGGTCATGATCACCGGGCTGGCGGCCCTCGCGCTGTACCGGTTCTCCTCCGCCCCCGCCCTGCTCGGCCTCCCCCACATCGACGTCCTCGTCCCGAGCACCCGCCGGCTGCGCTCCGCCGGGCAGGTCCGCGTCGTCCGGGCGCAGACCCCGCCCCGGCCGATGGAGGTCACCGGGCTGCCCGTCGCGCCCGTGGCCCGCGCCGTCGCCGACGCCGTCGCCCACCTCTCCGACGCCGGCACGGTCCGCCGCCTGCTCAGCGAGGCCGTCCGCGGCGGGCACTGCGAACCGGCCGCCGTGGTGCGGGAGCTGACCGTGGCCCGGCTGCTGAACCGCCCGCACGTTGTGGACGCCGTCGAATCGCTGCTCGCCGAGGGCCGGGCCATCGCCGAGGACCGGCTCTACCAGCTCGTACGGGGCTTCGAGCTCCCCGAGCCCGTCTGGAACGTCGACCTGCGACTGCCCGGCGGCCCGCACCTGGGCGGGGTCGACGCCTACTGGCCGGAGCAGGCGGTCGCCATCGAGATCGACACCCGGGCCCCGCGCCAGGGCGAGGACGAGCAGTGGTCGGAGTCCGTACGCAAGCGGGAGGCCCTGGAACGCTGCGGGGTGACCGTCCTGCACATCACCCCGCGCAAGCTCCGCGACTGGCCCGAGCAGCAGGCGGCGGTCGTACGGACCGCCCTGACGGCGTCCGACGACCGCGAGCCCGCCGCCTACCTCGTCGTCCTGCCCAGGTGAGGGCGCAACCACGAGGGCAGGCGAAGCGGCCGGGTCGTCTAGGACAGGGCCGGATTCGCCGGCGAGTACTCCGGGGTGCTCCACAGCAGCCGCCCCGGGTGCACGCTCTCCACCACCGACCCGACCCGGAAGCGGACCCGCCGCTCCCCGCCCGGCCCGAACTCGGGCTCCGCCCGCCCGCTGAGCTGGAGCAGCGCCCCGCTCTCCCAGTCCGGGAACAGCAGCCCGGCCCGCGAGTCCGCCAGCAGGTTCCCCAGCGTCAGGAACATCGCGTTGCCCGGGTAGTCCGGCCAGGCCAGTTCGGTCGGGGACAGCACCTCGACGAAGCCCGGCATTCCGCCCCGGTGGCTCGCATCCGCCCCGTCCGCACCGGCGGAGGTGGCGATGAAGAAGGTGTCGGCGGCGCGGACGGCCCGCTCCTGGTCGGGGGTGAGCGCGTCCCCGCGCCGCACGACACCGGCCCCTTCGGCGGCGAGCTGGACAGGCTGCCGCTTCTGGAGGTACTTGGGGCAGTTCGCGAAGACCCGTTCGGCCGCCAGCGCGAACCCGCCGGGGGTCACTTCCAGGGTTCCGCCCAGCCGCATCCGGCGCCGGGTGCGCGGGTCGAGGGAGATGGTCCCGACCCTGGTTCCGGCGGTGGCCAGCGCCTCGGCGAGCGGATCGCCGTCGGGGATCCCGCCGGTGACCGTGATCCGGTCCGGCCCGGTGGCCCGTACGAAGCCGGGGGCGCCGGTCAGCGTTGAGGCCCAGAGCAGGCCGCCGGAGTCGGCCGCGCCGACGACCAGGTGCGGCTGCTGCGCCAGGAAGGCCGCGGCCACGTCCTTGATGTGCGGGGTGACGGAGCGGCCGACGTGCACGGCGTGCTCGCGGACACCGACCCGGTCCTGGACCGCCAGCGAACCCCAGTGATACCCGGACATTAGAAGAACCCGCAGGTCGGGGCCCCTGTGGTAGGAGCCTCGGCGCCTTCGGCGCCGGTCGGCACGGAGATCTCCAGACGGGTCCCGTCGGGATCGTGGAAGAAGATCCCGCCGGATGCCGCCCCCTCGCCGTGGGGGACGACCCCCTCGTAGGCGAAGGCCACGCCCAGAGCGCGCAGCCGCTCCTCGTACGCCCTGACCTCCTCGACCGCGTCCGCGGAGAGCGCGAGGTGGTGCAGTCCGGCCGCGGCGGGCGCGTAGGCCCCCTCGGCCTGCTGCCACAAGGTGAGCACGAGTTCCCCGTCCTGGCCGAGGAAGGCGAAGCGCCGGTCCTCCTCCTTGCCCTCGCCGAGCAGCTCGAAGCCGAGGCCGTCCCGGTAGAAGACGAGCGACCGGTCGAGGTCCGTGACGTTCAGGCCCACGTGGCCGGTGCGCAGCTTGCTGATGACGGTGGTCATATCGGCTCCCTCTCCAGAAATATCTAACCTTCTAAATTGAGATTAAAGGTTAGAACTGAAGGAGTCAACCGCTCACGTACCCTTGAGGGGTTAGTGACGCGAGGAGGCGGACATGACGACGGCGGACATGACGGCGGCGGACCCACGGCCCCTGACCGGGGAGCCGGTCGCCCTGGACCTGCTGAACACCCGCTGGATCCAGGAGGGCGAGCGCCTCGACCTGTTCGCGGGGGCCTTCGGGCTCACCCGCGTCGAAGGGCTCGCGCTCTGGCTGGAGAGCACCGGGCTGGCCGGCCGCTTCCGCGCCGACGCCTCGACCCTGGTCCACCTGCTCACCGCCCGCGAGGCGCTGGCCCGTGCGGTCGCGGACCCGGCCGACGACAGTGCGCGCACCCTGGTCGACGCCGTCCTGGAGCACGGGCGAATCCGGGCCACCCTGACCGCCGAAGGGCCCGGCGAGCGGACCGAGTTCGACGACCCCACCTGGGGACCGGCCTGGACGGCCGCCCGCGACTACCTGGAGCTGCTCGGCTCGGGGCCCGACCGGATCCGCAAGTGCGCCTCCGAGACCTGCGTACTGCGCTTCCACGACACCTCGCGCAACGGCACCCGGCGCTGGTGCTCGATGTCCGCCTGCGGAAACCGGGCGAAAGCCTCCCGCCACTACGCGCGCACGCGCGAGCGCTGAACGCCCTGAAGTTGTCACACCCGATCTGAGACCGAGGCCCGCCCCACCCCTGACACGCGGTCGGGAAATCTACAAATCCATCTTCTGACCCGAAGGTTCGTACCGGTTCACTCCGGTACGGGCCTTCTGGCGTATGTCCCGAGCTGGCGGGAGTCCGCCACCGTAGGTATCGGTCCGTGACAACTATCCCCAAAGAGCTGTCACTTACGCGAGGCTGACCGGTCATCCGGCACCGAAATCCGGACCGTACCTTTCACTTAGCCAGGGATGCTGATGACCCTCGACTCCCCCAGCTCCATATCCGCGACCCGACGCGCTGCCCGCGTCGCGGCCGCGGCCGGCCTGGTGGCCGCCCTCGCGGCCACCGGCGCCATACCGGTCTTCGCCGCGACCGCGGCCGATACCCCCACGCCCAACCCCGCGGTGAAGTCGGCCGACCAGAAGATCGGTTCGGCCGACGTCGAACTGCTCCAGGAAGCCAAGACCAAGGGCGAGAAGACCGTCACCGTCATGCTCGCGACGGCCCCCGGCGAGACCCAGCAGGTGGCCAAGCAGCTCGACGACGTCCAGGGCGCCTCGGTGGGCCAGACGTACGACAAGCTCGGCTACGTACGCGCCACCCTGCCGACCGACAAGGCGGAGGCCGCGCTGAAGGCCGCCGCCAAGCTGTCCTCCGTGCACGGCATCGACCTGCGGCACGAGATCCAGCTTCCGGACCCCCGTCCGGACGCGGACCGCGAGAGCGGGACGGTGAAGCGGACCGCCGCCGAGACCTACCCGGGCCCGAACAAGAACACCCCGGCGAAGAACCCGTACAACCCGTCCTTCGAGACCGGTGCGCTGGACTTCATCAAGAACAACCCCAAGGCCGACGGCCGCGGCGTGACCATCGGCGTTCTGGACTCGGGCGTCGACCTCGGCCACCCGGCGCTCCAGAAGACCACCACCGGCGAGCGCAAGATCGTCGACTGGGTCACCGCGACCGACCCGCTCGCCGACGGCGACGCCACCTGGCGGGCGCAGATCACCCCGGTCGCGGGCGGCACCTTCACCGCGGGCGGCGGTAGCTGGAAGGCTCCGGAGGGCTCGTTCCAGTGGAGCCGTTTCACCGAGTCGATCACCGCCAACGGTGACATGAAGGGCGACGTCAACCGGGACGGGGACACCACCGACCGGTTCGGCCTCCTCTACGACCCGGTCGCCGGCACCGTCCGCGTCGACACCGACCAGGACAACGACTTCACGAACAACGAGCCGATGAAGCCGTACAAGGACGGCTACCAGATCGGCTACTTCGGCACGGACAACCCGGCGACCGAGGTCGCCGAGCGCATCCCGTTCGTGATCGAGATCCGCAAGGACGTCCCGATGGACCCGCTGGGCGGTGACTGGATCGGCAAGAAGGCCGACTTCGTCAACGTCGGCATCATCGAGTCCGAGCACGGCACGCACGTCGCGGGCATCACCGCCGCCAACGGCCTGTTCGGCGGCGCGATGAACGGCGAGGCGCCCGGCGCCAAGGTCGTCTCCTCGCGCGCCTGCTCCTGGTCCGGGGGCTGCACCAACATCGCGCTGACCGAGGGCATGATCGACCTCGTCGTCAACCGCGGCGTGGACATCGTCAACATGTCGATCGGCGGCCTGCCGGCCCTGAACGACGGCAACAACGCGCGCTCCGAGCTCTACAAGAACCTCATCGACACCTACGGTGTCCAGCTCGTCATCTCGGCGGGCAACGAGGGCCCCGGCATCAACACCATCGGCGACCCCGGTCTCGCGGACAAGGTCGTCTCCGTGGGTGCGGCGGTCTCCAAGGAGACCTGGGCGGCCAACTACGGCTCCGGCGTGACCAAGAAGTACAACATGTTCCCCTTCTCCTCGCGCGGTCCGCGTGAGGACGGCGGATTCACGCCCACGATCACCGCCCCCGGCGCGTCGATCAACACCATCCAGACCTGGCTGCCCGGCGCACCGGTGAAGGAGGCCGGCTACACCCTGCCGGCCGGTTACGGCATGCTGCAGGGCACCTCGATGTCCTCGCCGCAGGCGGCGGGCGCCAGCGCCCTGCTGATCTCGGCCGCCAAGCAGCAGGGCATCGCCCTCACCCCGGCGACCCTGCGCATCGCGCTCACCAGCAGCGCGAAGAAGATCGACGACGTCCCGGCGCACGCCCAGGGCGCGGGCCTCATCAACATCCCCGGCGCGTGGGAGTCCATCCAGCGCGGCGCGAAGGCCAACGAGTTCACCGTCAAGGCCCCGGTCGACACCGCGATCGACCAGTTCCTGAAGACCCCGGGCTTCGGCACCGGCGTCTACGACCGCGAGGGCGGCCTGAAGGTCGGCCAGAAGAAGGTCTACGACGTCGTCGTCACCCGCACCACGGGCGTCAAGTACGGCACCCCGCACGAGCTCAGCTGGCGCAACAACGACGGGACCTTCAAGGTCATCGGCGGCTACGACTACGTCACCCTGCCGCTGAACAAGCCGGTCACCATCAAGGTCGAGGCCACGGCCAAGACCGCCGGTGTCCACAGCGGCATCCTGCAGCTCGACGACCCCACCACCGAGGGCATCGACAAGCAGATCCTCTCCACGGTCGTCGTCTCGGCCCCGCTGGCGAAGCCCTCGTTCAGCTACTCGGGCACCTCGTCCGTGCAGCGCAACAGCCACAAGTCGTACTTCGTGACCGTCCCGGCGGGCGCCAAGACCCTCGAGGTCGCCCTCGGCGGACTCGCGGCGGGCAGCCAGACGCGCTTCATCTCGCTCCACCCGTACGGTGTGGGCGTCGAGGACAGCGCGACGACCCAGTGCTACCCGAACTACGACAACCCGGCGAACAAGTGCCGCCCCGACCTGCGCTCGTACGAGAACCCGCAGCCGGGCGTCTGGGAGATCGAGGTCGAGTCGCGCCGTACGTCGCCGCTGCTCGACAACCCGTTCAAGCTGGACGTCTCCGTGCTCGGCGCGGCCTTCGACCCCGCGGTCAAGGTCCTGCCCGAGGTCAAGCAGGGCACCCCGGCGCCGGTCCAGTGGACCGTCAAGAACGACGGAGCCGCCATCTCCGGTGGCAAGCTCCAGGGCGGCCCGCTCGGCTCCGCGAAGGTCGCCAAGCCGACCATCGCCCCCGGTGAGACCCACACCAGCGAGGTCACGATCGGCGAGGGCGTCTCCCGCCTCGACATCGCGATCGGCAAGGTCTCCGACGCGGCCGCCGACCTCGACCTGGACGTGTACAAGGACGGCGTCAAGGTCGGCTCCTCCGCCGACGGCGACTCCGAGGAGGCCGTGAGCCTGATCAACCCGGCCGCGGGCACCTACACCATCGAGGTGTTCGGCTACGCGATCCCGTCCGGCTCCACCACCTACGACTACCGCGACGTCTACTACTCGGCCGCCCTGGGCACCGTCCAGGTCGACGAGGCCGCGAAGGTCAACCTCGCCAACGGCGCCTCGGCGACCGTCTCCGCGAACGTGCTGGTCAGCAGCGCCGCTCCGGAAGGCCGCCAGTTCTTCGGCGAGGTCAAGCTGCTCAACGCCCGCGGCACCGCCGCCGGCACCGGCAGCGTGCAGATCGAGAAGGTCCTCCCGTAACTCCCGTAACGGAGTGACCGCGTGACCGCATGATGGAGGGGCCGGCGCCCGGGAAGGGCGCCGGCCCCTTCGCGCTGCCCCGCCCTTCTCCACCGGCTCGGCCCGATGACAGGATGCCGGTATATCGATCATCGAAAGAGGGGCCAACACCCGGCGGTGGTGCTGGTACGCGGGGCCTGGGCCAAGGTGGAAGTCCGGCTCGACAAGGGGAAGGCTTCCCTCACTCCGCTATTCGCCCTCGACGAGTACCTGATCCCCGGCGAGCGGCTGTGCGCGGAGCCCGGGGTCTACGCCGTCCCGCCCGGCCTCGTCACCGTCCGCGCCCGTGGCAAGTGGAGCCTTCGGATCAGCGACTGACCGGTCCGCGGGCCCGTGCCGCGCGGCAGATCGTCCGTACTGCGGACAATGGATTGGACAATGCTCGTGGGGTCGAACGCATGATGGCTCCACGCGCGCCCGCGTCGTACGCAACAAGAGGAGTCACCGTGAGGGTCGGAATCGTCGGAGCCACCGGACAGGTCGGCGGAGTCATGCGCGGCATCCTGGCCGAGCGGAAGTTCCCGGTGGACGAGCTGCGGCTGTTCGCCTCGGCCCGTTCCGCGGGCTCGACCCTTGAGTGGGAGGGGCGGACGATCACCATCGAGGACGCCTCCACGGCCGACTACTCCGGCCTGGACATCGTGCTCTTCTCCGCGGGAGGCGCCACGTCCAAGGCCCTCGCCGAGAAGGTCGCCTCGCAGGGCGCCGTCGTGATCGACAACTCCTCCGCCTGGCGCCGCGACCCCGAGGTCCCCCTCGTCGTCTCCGAGGTGAACCCGCACGCGATCAAGAACCGCCCCAAGGGGATCATCGCGAACCCGAACTGCACCACGATGGCCGCGATGCCCGTGCTGCGCCCCCTGCACGACGAGGCCGGTCTGACCGCGCTGATCGCCACCACCTACCAGGCCGTGTCCGGCTCGGGACTGGCGGGCGTCGCCGAGCTCAAGGCCCAGGCCTGCGCGGTCTCCGAGGCCGCCGACCAGCTGACCTTCAGCGGCGACGCGGTGCAGTTCCCGGAGCCGCAGGTCTACCAGCGGCCGATCGCCTACAACGTGGTCCCGCTCGCGGGCAACCTGGTCGACGACGGCTCCTTCGAGACCGACGAGGAGCAGAAGCTCCGCAACGAGTCCCGCAAGATCCTGGAGATCCCGGAGCTCAAGGTCTCGGGCACCTGCGTGCGCGTACCGGTCTTCTCCGGCCACTCCCTGCAGGTCAACGTCCGCTTCTCCCGTCCGCTGAGCGTCGAGCGCGCCTACGAGCTGCTGAGGGACGCTCCGGGCGTCGAGCTCTCGGAGATCCCGACCCCGCTGCAGGCCGCAGGCAAGGACGCCTCGTACGTGGGCCGCATCCGCGTCGACGAGACGACCGAGAACGGTCTCGCGCTGTTCCTCTCGAACGACAACCTCCGCAAGGGCGCCGCGCTGAACGCGGTCCAGATCGCGGAGCTGGTCGCGCAGGAGCTGCGCGGCTGATCCCGCTCGCACGCACGACACCAAGGGGCGGCGCCGTCACGGCGCCGCCCCTTCGGCGATCCGCGGGAAGGGCTCAGCCCCGGCGGACCTCGAAGAGGTAGCAGCCGAACTCGGCCGCGCGGACGTGGACGAGGGCGGTCAGCGGGTCCGCGAAGGCCTCCGCGAGCGCCCGCTCGACATCCGTGTCCGGGTCCTCGCCGAGGGCCAGGACCCGGCCGCCGAGGATGTGGCCGGCCTTGTCGTAGCGGCGGGCCGTGCGCAGGGCGCCGGAGTGGGCGAAGGGGTGTCCGGCCGCCGCTGCCGGGCCGCCGCAGTCGGCGGCGTGGATGAACACGGGGCCCTGCTCGTCGTAGGCCCCGGGGTCGGCGCCCGTCTCGGCGGCCCAGCGTCGCAGTGGCGCGTACGCGACGAGGGCGATCCGTTCGCCGGGGGCGCTGCGGCGCAGGCAGCAGCGGAGCGGGGCGCCGCCCTCGGGGTCCTCGTAGGGCAGGCAGGCCCGCCCGGCGTCATCGAGCGTGCGCAGGGAGGCGAGGGCGGCCGGGGCGATGGGGAGCACGGTGTGCGGGGTCATGGGGTCCAGGGTGCTCGGCCGCGGGCGCCGGAGCTGGCGGAAATCGGACGTCGCGTTCGCCCGTGGATTACTCCGACCCGGTGACCCTGCCCGCGTGGAAGGATGGCGGGCACCGTCACCATCGAAGGAGATGAACGCGTGCCAGGCACGAATCTGACCCGTGAAGAGGCTCAGCAGCGCGCAAAGCTGCTCAGCGTGGACTCGTACGAGATCGAGCTCGATCTCAGCGGCGCGCAGGAGGGCGGCACGTACCCCTCCGTGACCACCGTGCGCTTCCAGTCCGCCGAGGCCGGCGCCGAGACCTTCATCGACCTGGTCGCTCCGGCCGTGCACGAGGTCGTCCTCAACGGCAGGGCCCTGGACGTGGCCGCCGTCTTCCGGGATTCCCGGATCGCGCTCGCGCACCTCGCCGCCGGGGCCAACGAGCTCCGCGTCGTCGCCGACTGCGCCTACACCAACACCGGTGAGGGGCTGCACCGCTTCGTCGACCCGGTCGACGAGCAGGCTTATCTGTACACGCAGTTCGAGGTCCCGGACGCTCGCCGCGTCTTCGCGAGCTTCGAGCAGCCCGACCTGAAGGCGACGTTCCGGTTCACCGTGACGGCCCCCGAGGGCTGGACCGTCATCTCGAACTCCCCGACGCCGGCCGCTCCGGCCGACAACGTGTGGCGCTTCGAGCCCACCCCGCGCATCTCCACGTACATCACGGCCCTGATCGTCGGCCCGTACCACGCGGTGCACAGCTCCTACGAGGGCAAGGACGGGCAGTCCGTCCCGCTCGGCATCTACTGCCGGCCCTCGCTGGCCGAGTTCCTCGACGCCGACGCGATCTTCGACGTCACCCGTCAGGGCTTCGACTGGTTCCAGGAGAAGTTCGCGTACGACTACCCCTTCGCGAAGTACGACCAGCTCTTCGTGCCGGAGTTCAACGCGGGCGCGATGGAGAACGCGGGCGCGGTCACCATCCGCGACCAGTACGTCTTCCGCTCGAAGGTGACGGACGCGGCGTACGAGGTGCGCGCCGAGACGATCCTGCACGAGCTCGCGCACATGTGGTTCGGCGACCTCGTCACCATGGAGTGGTGGAACGACCTGTGGCTGAACGAGTCGTTCGCCACCTACACGTCCGTCGCCTGCCAGGCGTACGCGGAGGGCTCGAAGTGGCCGCACGCGTGGACCACCTTCGCCAACTCCATGAAGACCTGGGCGTACCGGCAGGACCAGCTGCCGTCCACGCACCCGATCATGGCCGACATCGGTGACCTGGACGACGTCCTGGTCAACTTCGACGGCATCACGTACGCCAAGGGCGCCTCGGTGCTCAAGCAGCTCGTCGCGTACGTGGGCATGGACGCCTTCTTCAAGGGCGTGCAGGCGTACTTCAAGGCGCACGCCTTCGGGAACACCCGCCTGTCGGACCTGCTGGGCGCCCTGGAGGAGACCTCCGGCCGCGATCTGACCGCCTGGTCGAAGGCGTGGCTGGAGACCGCGGGCATCAACATCCTGCGCCCGGAGGTAGAGCTCGACGCCGACGGGAACGTCGTGTCGCTGGCGGTCCTGCAGGAAGCTCCCGAGCTGCCCGCCGGCGCCAAGGGCGAGCCGACACTGCGCCCGCACCGGATCGCGATCGGCTGCTACGACCTCCAGGACGGCCGTCTCGTCCGGACCAGCAGGATCGAGCTGGACATCGACGGCGAGCGCACCGAGGTGCCGTTCCCCCAGGGCGCTCCCCGGCCCGCGGTGTTCCTGCTGAACGACGACGACCTCTCGTACGCGAAGGTCCGCCTCGACGAGGAGTCGCTGAGGACGGTCACCGCGCACATCGGCGACTTCACCGAGTCGCTGCCGCGCGCACTGTGCTGGGCCTCGGCCTGGGACATGACCCGCGACGGCCAACTGGCCACCCGCGACTACCTCGCCCTCGTCCTGTCGGGCATCGGCAAGGAGTCGGACATCGGCGTCGTCCAGTCGCTGCACCGCCAGGTGAAGCTGGCCGTGGACCTGTACGCCGACCCGGCGTGGCGGGACCAGGGCCTGGCCACCTGGACGGAGGCCGCCCTGGAGCACCTGCGTGCGGCCGAGCCGGGCAGCGACCACCAGCTGGCCTGGGCCCGTGCCTTCGCGGCGACGGCCCGCACCGAGGGGCAGCTGACCTACCTGTCGGCGCTGCTGGACGGCTCGGCGGAGCTCAAGGGCCTGGCGGTGGACACCGAGCTGCGGTGGGCGTTCCTGGAGCGCCTGGTCGCCACCGGTGTCGCCGGCGAGCCGGCCATCGCGGCCGAGCTGGAGCGGGACAAGACGGCGGCGGGCGAGCGGCACGCGGCGGCCGCCCGGGCGGCGCGTCCGACGGCGGAGGCCAAGGCCGAGGCGTGGGCCTCGGTCGTCGAGGGCGACTCGCTCCCGAACGCGGTACAGGAGGCGATGATCGGCGGCTTCGTCCAGATCGACCAGCGCGAGCTCCTCGCCCCGTACACGGCGAAGTACTTCGCGGCGGTCAAGGAGGTCTGGGGGACCCGGAGCCACGAGATCGCGCAGCAGATCGCGGTGGGGCTCTACCCGTCCCTCCAGGTCTCCGAGGAGACTCTCGCGGCGACGGACGCCTGGCTGGCCTCGGCCGAGCCGAACGCGGCCCTGCGCCGCCTGGTCTCGGAGTCCCGTGCGGGCGTCGAGCGCACCCTGAAGGCCCAGGCGGCCGACGCGGCCGACGCTGGGGCCTGACGGCTCCCGGGTTCCCGGGGCTCCGCCCCGGCCCCCGTGCCTGACCCGCCGGCGAGGCTGGATTTCCAGCCCGTCCGGCGTGTCGGGGCCGGGTCCGGGCAGAGTCCGGGGACGGGTGGGCAGGGGTCGGGTGTGCAGGGGACGGCTCCGCGCGGCGGCCCTCCCGCGGCAGGCAGCGCTCAGCGCGCCGCCGCCACCGCCCGCATGGCCTCCAGGACGTGCGCCACCGCGGGCGCCGATTCGGCGCCGCGGCGTACCGCCGCGATGACGTGCCGCGTGGGCCGGTCGTGGGTCAGGACCCGGACCGACACCCCCGAGGCCCGGCTCGACACCATCCGCGGAACCAGGGCGACGCCCATCCCGGCCTCCACCATCGCCAGGATCGCGGTCCAGCCGGACGCCGCATGCGCCTGTTCCGGTACGAAGCCCGCCGCCTCGCAGGCGTTGCGGGTGATCTCCGACCAGGGTCCGCTGCCTCCGTAGATCCACGGGTCCCCGGACAGGTCCGCGAGCCGCAGCTCTTCGGCGCCGGCCAGCGGGTGGTCCGGGGGCAGGGCCACGTCGAGGGGGTCCTCCAGCAGGGTCCTGCGGGTGAAGCGGGGATCGCGGGCGGTCGGGGCGTGGGCCGCGAGGGAGAGCGCCAGGTCGACGACCCCGGCGGACAGCAGCTCGTAGGACTCGGCCGCCTCGGTCTCCCGTACGCGGACCTCCACTGCGGGGTGCGAGCGCCTCAGGGCGGCGACCGCGGGGACCACGAGGACCGGTACGGCGGTGGAGAAGGCCCCGATCCGCACCTCCCCCGCCTCCCCCGCGAGGTATCCGGTCAGTTCCGCGTCGGCCCGCTCCAGCTGCGCGAACACGGCCTCCGCGTGCCGCAGTACGAGGTGTGCGGCGTCGGTGAGCCGGACCCGGCGGCCCTGGGCCTCCAGCAGCGGGACCCCCAGCATCCTGGCCAGGTTGGTCAGCTGCTGCGAAACGGCCGAGGGCGTCATGTGCAGCGCCTCGGCCGTCGCGGTCACGGTCCCCTGTTCGGCGAGGGTCCGCAGGATCCGCAGCTTCTTGATGTCCCACTCGATCATGGGACCGAACTTACCGCCGGGCACCCAGACCCACGCCGCCCAGGATCAGCGCCATGCAGAGCAGCTGCGTCGGGCCGGTCGTCTCGCCGAGGAGCAGCAGGCCGAGTCCCGCGACGCAGACCGGCTGGAGGTAGTAGACGACTCCGGCGCGGGCGGCGCCGATGATCGCGACCGCCTTGTTCCAGGCGAAGAAGGCGACGGCGGAGGAGAAGACGCCGACGTACAGGAGCATTCCGGCGGTGGAGGGGGTGACCTGGAAGCCGCCCTGGACGCTGACGGACACGGCGTAGGCGGGGGCGAGCATCAGCGCGCCGAGGACGAAGGTGGTGAGCAGGAAGGCGAGGCCGCCCAGTTCGGCGGGCTTGCGCTTGAGGAGCGCGCTGTACGTGGCGAAGGACAGGGCGGCGCCGAACATCCACAGGTCGCCGGCGGCGAAGTCGAAGCGGATCGAGCCCTTGCCGACCAGGAGGAGCACGCCGAGGGCCGCGAGGGCGAGGCCGAAGGTGCGCCGGGCGCCGAGCCGGGCGCCGCCGAGCCGGGCGTACAGGGCCATGATGACCGGCGAGGCCGCCATGATCATGCCCATGTTGGAGGCGGAGGTGGTCAGTCCGGCCTGGTGCACGAGGGTGTTGTAGAGGGTGACGCCGAAGAGGGTGGCCAGGGCGATGTAGCCGAGGTGCTCGCGGATCAGGTCGCGCTGCTGCCAGGCCTGCCGGACGGCGAAGGGGGCGACGGCCACGGTGGCGATCACCCAGCGCCAGAAGACGGCCTGCACGGGCGGGATGCTGTCCGCCATGCCGCGGGTGGCGACGAAGCTGCCGGACCAGACGACCGTCGCGAGCAGGGCGAGAAGTACGCCGAGCCCGGCGGCCCCCTTCTTCGCCTTGCCGGGCAGTGCTTCCTGCGGGACGGTGCGGACGCGGTCCGTGACGGCCACTGTGTGTCTCCTCCTGGGGCTCTCGGTGTACCGCGCTACCGGTACGTCGGTGTCGTCTTTGTTCGTCCGACTACCGTCGCACCGACTCACCCATCAGGTCCATCGAATCATTTCGATCGATTTCTTTAGCAGAAACGAACGGTCGCGTGGATCCGGCCACCACCTGCCCCGTGATGGTGGCGCCGAGGGCGACCCCCATGCCCAGCACCTGCACCGATGACAGCGCCTGGCCCAGCGCCGCCCAGCCGATGACGGCGGCGGTGAGCGGCGAGAGCACGCCGAGCAGGGTGACCGAGGTGGCGGTGAGCTGTCCGATGCCGCGCACCCAGAGCCAGTACGCCAGGCCGGTGTTGATCAGCATCATGTAGCCGTAGCCGAGGCAGGCCTTGCCGTCGAGCGCCGGCGGGGCCCCTTCGACGAGCGCGGCCAGCGGGATGATCATCAGCCCCCCGGCGGTGAGCTGCCAGCCGGCCATCGCCAGCGGTCCGGCCCCCTCCGGGCGCCCCCAGCGCTTGGTCATCACGGTGCCGGCGCCCATGGAGACCGAGGAAACCACACCGGCGGCGATCCCGACCAGGTCGAGCCGCGCCTCGGAGGTCAGCACCACCATGCTCACGCCGAGGGCCCCCGCGATGGCGACCAGCACCGTCCGCGGCCGCGCCCGCTCCCCCAGCAGCAGGGCGGCCAGTCCGATGACGAACAGCGGTCCCGCCGCGCCCAGTACGGCCGCGACCCCGCCGGGCAGGCGGTAGGCGGAGAGGAAAAGGAGGGGGAAGAAGGCGCCGATGTTGAGTCCGCCCAGGACGGCCGCCTTCCACCACCACCGCCCGGTGGGCAGCTTCCGCGCCAGGGCGGTGAGCAGCAGTCCGGCGGGCAGGGCCCGCATGACGCCGGTGAACAGCGGCCGGTCGGGCGGCAGCAGCTCGGAGGCCACGGCGTACGTGGAGCCCCAGGATATGGGGGCGAGGGCGGTCAGTGCGATGGCGCCTGTGCGCTTCACGGCGGTGCTCCTCCGGCAGGAAAGAGTGGCTCACTTGGGAGTAGCTTAGCACTAAGCTACTTTCCAGCAAGCAACTTTCTTGCGGAGGAACAAGCGGAAGCCGGATACTGCGCCCATGACCGAGCCCACGCCCGCGCAGGAGCCCGCGACCAAGCCCGTGACCACACCCGGGGCCGGGGCCGCGCCCGCCAAGGACCCCGTCGACGCGATCACCGACCAGTGGTTCGCGGTACGACCCGACCTGGACACCACGCCCATGGCCGTCTTCGGGCGGATCTTCCGGATCTCCAGAGCCATGGGTGACGGAATGGAACGGGCCTACGCGCGCTACGGGATCACGCGCGGGGAGTTCGACGTCGTCGCCACCCTGCGCCGGAGCGGAACCCCGTACACGCTCTCACCCCGCCAGCTCTCGGCCACGCTGATGCTCACCACGGGCGGGATGACGGGACGGCTGGACAAGCTGGAGAAGGCGGAACTGCTCTGCCGCAAGCCCGATCCGCACGACCGGCGGGGGCTTCAGGTGACGATCACCGACCGCGGTCTCGCGCTCATCGACGAGGCCGTCGAGGCGGGCCTGGCGGTCCAGCGCGAGGCGCTGACCGGGCTGGACGAGGCGGAGATCGCGGCGGTCACCGGGCTGCTGCGCAAGGTCCTCGCGGGGGCCCCGTAGCCGGGCCGGGGCGGGCCGGGGCGACGGATCCCGGTACGGGTCCATGACCGCGCCCGAACCCCGGTACGAGTCCGGATCCGGGTACGACGAAACGCCGAGGGTCCTCATGGACCCCCGGCGCCCCGGACGTATCGATTCGAGCGAGGAGACCCCGGGAGGGGTCAGCTCTCGTTCTGCGGCTTGCGCGACTTGTCGCCGACCATCACCAGACCGGCGATGATCAGGAACAGCACGATCGGCGTGGCCACGTAGAGGCCGAGCGTCTCGGCGACGCTCAGGCCCGGACCCGGGTCGTCGCCGTCGTCACGGGTGACCGCGAGGGCGGGAGACGTCATCAGCAGCATCATCAGCGTCGTTCCGGCCGTGACGGCGCCGGCGCGCAGAGCGTTCTTCTTGTCCACGGTGCAAACGTAGCGAACACCTAAACGCCGCGCGCGCCCGGGGGTGCCGTACGGGTTCCCAGCGCCCCCCGCACCGCCCCCAGCAGGGTGTTCGCCCGCGGTGAGGCGGACAGTGCCTCCAGGGTCAGCGGCCGGCCCTCCGCGTCGGCGACCGGGAGCCGCCAATTGGGGTACTGGTCCCAGGTGCCGGGCAGGTTCTGCGGCCGCCGGTCCCCCAGCGCGTCGGGCAGCCAGACCCCCACGAGCCGGGCCGGGGTGCGCAGCAGGAACCCGTACAGGGCCCGTACGGCGGCCTCCTCGCCCTTGGTGTCGAGCCCGAGGTCCTCCAGTACGTCCATCCACCGGGCGGTGTCGGCCGCGTCCTCGGCACGCTCCCGCTCCACCGGGCGGGTCAGCAGGCCCAGCCGGTCGCGCAGTTCCACGTGGGAGCCGGCCAGTTTGGCGGCCGTGGGCGGCAGATCGTGGGTGGTGACCGTGGCCAGGCAGTCGGCGCGCCAGCGCTCCGGCTCCAGCGGCTCGCCGTCGCCGCCCCAGTCCCGCTCGAACCACAGCACCGAGGTGCCCAGCACCCCGCGCCGGGCCAGTGCCTGACGGACCCCCGGCTGCACGGTGCCGAGGTCCTCGCCGATGACCAGGGCCCCCGCCCGGTGGGCCTCCAGGACCAGCAGGGCGAGCATCGCCTCCCCGTCGTACGAGACGTACGCGCCTTCGGCTGGCGGGGCCCCTTCCGGGATCCACCAGAGCCGGAAGAGTCCCATGACGTGGTCGATGCGCAGGGCGCCGGCGTACCGGAACACCCCCCGCAGCAGGGCCCGCAGCGGTTCGTACCCGTCCTGCGCCAGCCGGTCGGGCCGCCAGGGCGGCAGTCCCCAGTCCTGGCCGCGCGCGTTGAAGGCGTCCGGCGGGGCGCCGACGGAGACGGCCCGGGCGTAGTGGGGGGATCCGGAGGCGTCCGAGCCCTCCGGGTGCACCCCGACAGCCAGGTCGTGCACGATGCCGACCGCCATCCCGGCCTCCTTGGCGGCGCACTGGGCGGCGGCGAGCTGGGCGTCCGTCAGCCAGACCAGCCAGCGGTGGAAATCGGCCCCCGCTTCGGGGTCCTGCCCGGCGTGCGCGGCGCACCACAGGGCGTGCCGGTCCAGCTCCGGGCCCTGCTCGGCGCGGAAGTTCCGGTAGGCCGCTTCCCGTTCGGGCGTGCGCGGGACGGCGTACAGCAGCTCCAGGGCGGCCCGCTTGAGGGACCAGACGGCGTCCCGGTCGATCAGTGCGCCCTTCTCCAGCACCTCGCGCCGCAACTCCGCTCCCCGGCCGGCCAGTTCCGCGAGGGCGTCCCGGTCGGGGCAGGCGGCGTACTCGGGGACGTCCTCGATCCGCAGGTGCACCGGGTCGGGGAAGCGGCGCGAGGACGGCCGGTACGGGGAGGGGTCGGTCGGGGTGCCGGGAACGGCCGCGTGCAGCGGGTTGACCTGGACGAAGCCGGCCCCGTGGACGCGGCCCGCCCAGCGCGCCAGCTCCGCGAGGTCGGCCAGGTCCCCCATGCCCCAGGAGCGCTCGGAGAGCAGGGAGTACAGCTGGACCAGGATCCCGTGGGTGCGCTCCGGCGCCGCCGGGGCCCGGTCGGGGGCCACGATCAGGGTGGCGGTGGCGGTGCGGCCGTCGGGGGCCTCGGCGTGGATCCGGTGCACACCGAGCGGCGGCTCCCCGGCGCCGGAGGCACTCCAGGGCGCCGCCGGGCCCTGCGGGGCCGGCTGCTCCGGCGCCACCGGCCGGCCCGCCGCCCCGGCCGCCCCCACCGGGCCGTCCCGCTCCGCCTCCAGCAGGGTCCGGGTCCCCGGCGGCAGCGCGCACAGCTCCGCGGGCGGCCTCGACCCGGCCCACCACACCAGCACGCGCGGCAACAGCCGGTGCGCCGCTTCGTGTTCGGCGGCGGCGAGCTCGGACCGTACGGACTCCGGGGTGTGCGTGTCCACCCCCAGCTGCCGCAACACGGCGGCGATGGTGGTCTCCGGAACCCGCAGGGTGACGTCCTCGGCGGGCTGGTAGGTGGTGGCCACTGCGTACAGGGCCGCGAGCCGGGCGAGGTCGTCCATCAGGTTCCTTGTCGTCTAGTCACCGGCGGCGGCGGCCGCGGCATGGGTGGTCGGCTCGCTGGTCAGCGGGGCCTCGCAGGCGAGCGGGGGCTCACTGGTCAACGGCGAGTGCGCGGCGTCGGCGAGCGACGGCTCGCTGGTGAGGGGCCGTTCGTCGGGTCCGGCCTGAGCCGGCAGGTGGGCCAGGGGCGGACGCCGTTTCGGGGCGGATATGGCGGTGGTGAGGTTTTCGGTGTTCACCGGCAGGCACTCCTTCATGCGTGAGGATCGGGCAGGACCCGTGGACGGCTCCCACTGTGTCGGTCCGCGCGGTGTCCGCGCATCTCCGGCAATGGAAATTCTCCTGCGCGGGCCCGCCATTCGTACAGACGTGCCTGCATTCGGGCCGCGCGCGCGAGAGGTGTTGCGGGGGGCCGCGCCGATCACCACGCGCCCGGAGCCTTCGGCCCCGGCCTGCGGGACCGTCGGGAGCGCCCCCGTGCGCGTGGCCCGGAGAACATCCCGGAGAACATCCCAGCCATACCCAGAAGGCCGCCCCGCATTCCTGGCCGATCCAGGTCGGATCCCCCGCCGGCGTTGACACCCCGGCCGTGCGGATGGTGGGCTCTGGCTCATTCGTACGAGCGGGGGACGACTCGGGACGGGGTGGCTCCGTGCAGACCAGGGGCAGGAAGCGGGCCACGGCCGCGGCGGTCGCCGTCATCGGGAGCCTGCTGGGCGGCTCGGCGGTCGTGTGCCCACCCGCCGCCTTCGCGGCGCCGGCCCTGCCGGGTGCGCCCGCCGCACCGGGGGCCCCTGCTGTTCCCGGCGCGCCCGCGGCTCCCGGCGCGCCGTCGGACCCCGCGCCCGGTCCCGTACCCGCCCCCGTGCCGGGCCCCGGCTCCGATCCGGCGCGGGCCGCCGCCGACGGGCCCGCGGTGTGGCCCCGGCCACAGTCGATGGCCGCCGACCCCGCGCGCGCGGTGCCACTGGGCGCCGAGGCCGTACTCGTACGGCCCGCGGACGTGGACCCGTACGCCGCCCAGGTCGTCCGCGAGGCCCTGCACGGGGCGGGCGTACGGACCCTGCACGAGCGGGCCGACGGGGAGCCGCTGCCCGAGGCGGTCCCCGTCGTACGGCTCCAGGGGCAGTACGACGGGGACACGGAGCGGGCGCTGCGGGCCCTGGGCGCGGACGGGGCCGGCGATCTGCCGGCCGGCGGCTACCGGCTGGCGGTGGGCCGCGCCGAGGGACGGGACACGGTCGCGCTGGCCGGCGTCGGCGACGACGGGCTGTTCCACGCGGCCCAGACGCTGCGTCAGCTGCTGGCCCAGGGCGGCGGGAAGGTGCCCGGGGTCCTCGTACGGGACTGGCCGTCCGCGCCGGTGCGCGGGATCACGGAGGGGTTCTACGGGACTCCGTGGACGGCCGCCCAGCGGCTCGCGCAGGTGGAGTTCATGGGCCGCACCAAGCTGAACCGGCTGCTGCTCGCGCCCGGCGACGACCCCTACCGGACCACGGACTGGCGCCGCGACTACCCGGCGCCGCGGGCGGCCGAACTGCGGGAGCTGGCCGGCCGGGCGCGCGCCGCCAAGGTGGTGCTCGCCTGGGCGGTGGCCCCCGGGCAGTCGATGTGCCTGGCCTCCTCGGCCGACCGGGCGGCGCTCGCCCGCAAGGTGGACGCGATGTGGGACCTCGGGTTCCGGGCGTTCCAGGTGCAGTTCCAGGACGTCAGCTACACCGAGTGGGGCTGCCGGGCCGACCGGCAACGGTACGGCAAGGGCCCGGCGGCGGCCGCGAAGGCGCACGCGGAGGTCGCGGGCGAACTCGCCGCGCACCTGGCCCGGCGCTATCCGGGGGCGCCCGCACTGTCGCTGCTGCCGACGGAGTACTACCAGGAGGGTTCGACGCCCTACCGGACCGCGCTGGCCGGGGCCCTGGACGACCGGGTGGAGGTCGCGTGGACGGGCGTCGGCGTGGTGCCGCGCACGATCACCGGGCAGGAGGTGGCCGGGGCGCGCTCCGCACTCGGGCAGCATCCGCTGGTCACCATGGACAACTATCCCGTCAACGACTGGGATCCGGGCCGGATCTTCCTCGGCCCGTACGCGGGACGCGACCCGGTGGTGGCGGGCGGTTCGGCGGCCGTACTGGCCAACGCGATGCCCCAGGGCACTCTGTCGCGCATCCCGCTGTTCACGGCGGCGGACTTCACGTGGAACCCGCGCGGCTACCGGGCCGCCGACTCCTGGGCGGCGGCCGTGGTCTCCCTCGCCGGACCCGATCCCGAGGCCCGCGAGGCACTGGCCGCGCTGGCCGGGAACAGCGCCTCCTCCGGCCTCGCCCAGCCCGAGTCCGCGTACCTGGCCCCGCTGGCCGAGGAGTTCTGGCGGGCCCGGGGCGCCGGCGACCCGGCGGCCGGCGACCGGCTGCGGGCCGCCTTCCGCGTGCTGCGCGAGGCCCCCGACCGGCTGCCAGCGCTCGCCGATGAGGCGGGGCCCTGGCTGTCCCGCCTCGCGCGCTACGGGGCCGCCGGGGAACTGGCCCTCGACGTCCTCCAGGCGCAGGCCCGCGGCGACGGGGCGGCGGCCTGGCGGTCCTCGCAGGCCCTCTCCACCGCCCGCGAGGCGCTGTCCGCGGCGGATCCCGCCCGGGTCGACAAGGCGGTGCTGGACCCCTTCCTGGCGCGGGCCGCCGCCGAGGCCGACGCGTGGACCGGCGCGGCCCGCGCGCCGGGCACGGTGACCCGGCGGGCCGACGCGTGGACGGTCGAGCTGTCCGGTGCCCGACCGGTGTCGGTGGTGACCGTGATGACCGACCCGCTGCCGCCCGGCAGCCGGGGCGCGGTGGTGGAGGCCCACGTACCGGGAGAGGGCTGGCGCAAGGTCGCGGAAGCGGCGGCGTCGGGCTGGACCCAGGCGGACGTGGGCGGCCTACGGGCCGACGCGGTCCGGCTCGTCTGGTCGGGCCCGGCTCCGGCCGTGCACAGCGTGGTCCCGTGGACGCAGGACGGCCCGGAGGCCCGCTTCGAGCTGCCTCGATCCGTGGACGCGGAGATCGGCGGAGCCGCGCAGCGGGTCCCGGCGGAACTGTCGGCGCTGCGTCCCGAAGAGGTGCGCGGGCCCCTGTCGGCGAAGCCGCCGGCGGGCGTCTCGGTACGGCTGCCGCAGACGGCCGCGGTCCCGCGCGGTACGACGGCGACCGTCCCGGTGGAGGTCTCGGTGGCCGCGGGCACGGCGCCGGGCACCTACGAGGTCCCGGTCGCCTTCGGGACCGAGACCCGCATCCTGAAGGTCCGCGCCCACCCGCGCACGGCCGGCCCGAACCTGCTGCGCTCCGCCGTGGCCTCCTCCTCGGCCGACGAGACCCCGGCCTTCCCCGCTTCGGGGGCGCTGGACGATTCCCCGGCCACCCGCTGGTCCTCGCCCGCCGTCGACGGGGCCTGGTGGCAGGCGGAGCTGCGGGCTCCGGCGCGGATCGGGCTGCTGAACCTGCGGTGGCAGGAGGCGTACCCCTCCCGGTTCCGGGTGGAGACCTCTTCGGACGGTGTCACCTGGCATCCGTCTGCGACGGTCGCCTCGCGTGGCGGGCCGGACGCGGTCCACTTGGACCTGCCGGCGGCCCCGTCCCGCTTCGTCCGGGTCACCTGCGAGGCCCGGGCCACCCGCTACGGCTGCAGCCTGCTCTCGGCGGAAGCCTTCGCGGTGGCCCCTTGACCCTGCGGGGGCAGGTCCCTCCCCGCCCTTCCCCGCTCCCCGGAGTTCCGCCCCGGACCCGTCGCCCCGCGCGGCACCGCTGCCTGGGGCGCCGGCCAGACCAAGCCTCGCCGACGACTGAGGCGCGGGGTCCGGGGCGGAGCCCCAGGAGCAGTACAGCCCGGCCCCGGGGGCCCCTCCCAGCGGTAGCTGGGTGAGTTCGCGGACCGGGGCCGGGCAGCGCCCGGGAGCCGGACCGGCTACGACGCGGCCGCTACCGCGACCGGTACCCCGATGCGGTCCAGCGCGTCTTCCGCCCCGTACGGCTGGAGGTACGGCATCCAGCACGGATCCCGGTGCCCCGTCCCGATGATCCGCCAGGCCAGCCCGGACGGCGGGGCCGGCTGGTGCCGCAGCCGCCAGCCGAGGTCGACGAGGTGCCGGTCTGCCTTGACGTGGTTGCAGCGACGGCACGCGGCGACGACGTTGTCCCAGGCGTGCTGCCCGCCCCGGCTGCGCGGGACGACGTGGTCGACACTGGTGGCGACGGCCCCGCAGTACATGCAGCGACCGCCGTCCCGGGCGAACAGCGCGCGCCGGGTGAGCGGAACGGGCCCCCGGTAGGGGACCCGCACGAAGCGCTTGAGCCGAACCACGCTGGGCGCGGGGAGGGCCCTTGTCGCGCTGTGCAGAAAGGCGCCGGACTCTTCCAGGGAGACCGCTTTGTTCTCCAGGACGAGGACGAGCGCTCGACGGAGCGGTACGACGCCAAGGGGCTCGTACGACGCGTTGAGGACCAGGACGTGCGGCACGGACTGCCTCCTTGTACGTCGGCGGCGCGTGGCTCGCGCCGGGACGATCTGCCTTCCAGTCTCCCCTTACGGCTGGTCGAAGCGCCACCACGCGCCCGTAACGGGTCCGAGGTGTTTTCAACCACACGCTTCATTCCCGCGTGAGTCTGGTCTCTCCCTCGAACAGGGCAACAAGCTCGGGCAAGTGCCCCGTTAGGGTGGATGGTCTGCTCGCTCGCACCCTTTCGCGGGCAGGACGCTACATGTGGAGGTTTCCGCCGTGCCCAGGCCTGCCGCCCTGCTCCCCCTCGCAGCCGACACCCCGGACGCGTCCCAAACGATCAGAGATACGCACGAGAACGTGACGAACGCCGCCAGTTTCATCGAGGAGAACTGGGCCGGATGGCTTTACCTGGGCCTGCGGATCCTCCTCATCCTGGTCATCGCCTTCGCCCTGCGCTCGGTGGTCCGCAAATCGCTGACGAAGCTGATCACCCGGATGAACCGCGGTGCCGAGGCCGTCGAGGGCACGGCCCTGGGCGGGCTGCTGGTCAACGCCGAGCGGCGCCGCCAGCGGTCCGAGGCCATCGGTTCGGTGCTGCGTTCGGTGGCCTCGTTCCTGATCCTCGGCACGGCGGGCCTGATGGTGCTCGGCGCGCTCGACATCAATCTGGGGCCGCTGCTGGCGAGCGCCGGTGTCGCCGGTGTGGCGATCGGTTTCGGCGCCCGGAACCTGGTCACGGACTTCCTCTCCGGCGTGTTCATGATCCTCGAGGACCAGTACGGGGTCGGCGACAAGATCGACGCCGGGGTGGCCTCGGGCGAGGTCGTCGAGGTGGGTCTGCGCGTCACCAAGCTGCGCGGTGACAACGGGGAGATCTGGTACGTCCGCAACGGCGAGATCAAGCGGATCGGCAACCTCAGCCAGGGCTGGGCCACCGCCGCCGTGGCCGTGCAGGTCAAGCCGACCGAGAGCCTTTCGCGCATCCGAGAGGTCATCCAGGAGATCGCCGACACCATGGCCAAGGAGTCCCCGTGGGACGAGCGGCTGTGGGGTCCGGTGGAGGTACTGGGCCTGGACGAGGTGCTGCTGGCCTCCATGACGGTGAAGGTGTCGGCGAAGACGATGCCGGGCCAGCAGTTCACCGTGGAGCGCGAGCTGCGCTGGCGCATCAAGGACGCCTTCGACGCCGCGGGTATCGGGATCGTCGGGGGCCTGCCGGCGGCCGACGAGGACGAGGACCCGGCCGATCCGTCGGCCTCCGTCGCCGCGCCGTCGGCGATGGCGAACCCGGCCTCGCCGCAGTCCCTGGCCACCACGCCCATCCCGGCGCCGGCCGTGGGCGGCTCCTCGGGATCGGGCTCGGGCTCGGGACCGCGCATCAGCAAGTAACACCCGCCCCATCCGTACGCCGCTGCCCCCGCAGGTCCGACCTGCGGGGGCAGCCGCATGCCGGGGTGCAGGGCCCGTGGGGAGACCATGGGGAGAAAACGGTGGGAGCACGGCGCCGGCATGGGCCCTGACTGGGCCCTGACTCGGCATTGACACGAGCGACCCACCAATAGGAAACTTACCTAACAGTTCACCTCGGTGAGGGAGAAGCAACCCCATGCCCGCCACCCCCGGTACGCCCAGCCTGTTGCGCGCCCTGAACGACCGGGCCGCGCTCGAGCTCCTGCTGACGCACGGTCCGCTGTCCCGGACCCGGATCGGGCATCTCACCGGCCTCTCGAAGCCCACCGCCTCCCAGCTGCTGGCCCGCCTGGAGGCCGCCGGGCTCGTCGTCGCCACCGGCACCGCCACCGGCCGCCCCGGCCCCAACGCGCAGCTCTACGCCGTCAACGCGCGGGCCGCGTACGTCGCCGGACTCGACGTCACGCCGGGCCGGATCCTCGCCTCCGTCGCCGACCTCACCGGTGAGGTGACCGGCAGCCACGAGCTCCCCTACGCGGAGGGCACCGGGCCGGTCGAGCAGGTCACCCGCGCCCTCGGCGAGGCCGTCAAGGACGCCGGGCTGCACCTCGCCGACATCCACCGGCTGGTCATCGCGACCCCCGGCTCCTTCGACCCCCGCACCGGGGTGCTGCGCTACGCCGACCACCTGGAGGGCTGGCAGTCCCCCACGCTCCTCGACGAGCTCGCCGCGGCCCTGCCGATGCCGGTCGAGTACGAGAACGACGTGAACCTCGCCGCCGTCGCCGAACAGCGGCTCGGAGCCGCCCGCGGCCACGAGGACTTCGTCCTGCTGTGGAACGAGGAGGGCCTCGGGGCCGCCCTCGTGCTCGGCGGCCGGCTGCACCGCGGGTGGACCGGCGGCGCCGGGGAGATCGGCTTCCTGCCGGTCGCCGGGCACCCGCTCGTCCGCCAGGTCACCCGGGTCAACTCCGGCGGCTACCAGGAGCTGGCCGGCGTGCAGGTGCTGCCCGCGATGGCGGCCCGGCTCGGCGTCGAAGCACCCCCGGCCGCCGCGGCCGGGGGCGGCTCGGTGCACGGGGCCGTGCACGGGGCCGAGTCCGGGGCTGCGGTCGAAGCGGCCGCCGCGCTGCTCGCCCAGGCCGCCGCCGCACCCGAGGGGGCCAATCTGGAACTCCTGCGGGAGTACGCCACCGGCCTCGCCACCGGACTCGCCTCGCTGGTCGCCGTGCTGGACCCGGAGATCGTGATCCTCTCCGGCGCACTGACCATCGCGGGCGGGGAACCGCTGCGCGAACTCCTCGAAGCCGAAATCGCCGACCTCGCCCCGTCCCGGCCCCTGCTGGTGACCGGCGAGGTACGGGAAAGGCCGGTACTGCGCGGGGCATTGGAGAGTGCCCTCGCCGCGACCCGCGACGAGGTCTTCGACACCTCGCGCCGCTGAACCGCACCACCCCGCCCCGCACCACCCCGAACCGCCGTGCGCCTCCCCGCACGGCCCGCACCGCACCTAGCGCCCGCCCCACACGCGCCCCCCGGCGCACGCAGCCCCGTACACCCCACCCGCACCACCCCTCCAGGAAGTCCCCCCGCGCAGAGAGTGACTCCGCCATGCCCGGAATCCGTCGCCTGACCCTCGCCGCCACCGTCGTCGCCGCGATATCCGTACTCGCCACCGCGTGTGCGGGCTCCACCTCCAACACGGCCTCCGACGACCCGAACAAGGACGTCACCCTCAACTTCTGGCACGGCTGGTCCGCCCCCAGTGAGATCAAGGCCATCGAGGACAACATCGCCCGGTTCCAGAAGGCGCACCCGCACATCAAGGTGAACGTCACGGGCAACATGACGGACGACAAGATCAACCAGGCGCTGCGGGCCGGCGGGGACAAGGCCCCCGACGTGGTCGCCTCCTTCACCACCGACAGCGTCGGCAAGTTCTGCAACACCGGCGCCTTCGCGGACCTGAACCCCTTCCTGAAGAAGTCCGGGATCGAGAAGGAGAAGGTCTTCCCCAAGACCCTGATGCAGTACACCCAGTTCAACGGCAACCAGTGCACCCTGCCGCTGCTGAACGACGCGTACGGCCTCGTCTACAACAAGACCGCCTTCGATGCCGCCGGGATCACCGAAGCACCCAAGACCTGGAGCCAGTTCGAGGCCGCCGCGCAGGCGCTGACGAAGCCCAAGGGCGATTCGTACGAGCAGCTCGGCATCATGCCCACCTATCACGGCTACGAGACCGCCCCCCAGCGCCTGGCCGCCATGTGGAGCCCGACGTACTTCGACGCCGCCGGCAAGTCCAACCTGGCCAAGGACCCCGCCTTCACGAAGATGCTGACGGCGCAGAAGGACCTGGTCGCCAAGCTCGGCGGGTACGAGAAGCTGGAGAAGTTCCGCACCACCTTCGGCGACGAGTGGAGCGCTGAGCACCCCTTCCACCAGGGCCTGGTGGCGATGCAGATCGACGGCGAGTGGCGGGCCTCCATGGCGAAGGAGGCCGGGGTGAAGTTCGAGATCGCCACCGCGCCGATGCCCGTCCCCGACGACCAGCTCGCCGACTACGGCAAGGGCTACCTCTCCGGCACGATCATGGGCATCGCCTCGGGCAGCAAGAAGCAGAACGTCGCCTGGGAGCTGACGAAGTACATGACGACCGACACCGACGCGGTCGTGGAGTTCGCCAACGCCATCCACAACGTGCCGTCCACGCTGGCCGCCCTGGACTCCCCGGGGCTCCAGGTGAGCCCGGAGTTCAAGACGTTCATCGACATCGCCAAGCACCCGAAGTCGACCACCACCCCGGCGCAGGTGGACGGCGGCACCTACCAGTTGACCTTCACGGACTTCGCGTACTCGGTCGAAAAGGGCGACGTGGCGGACATCGCGGCCGGTCTCGCCAAGACCGACCAGCAGATCGACACGGACATCGCGAAGGCGAAGTAGTCCGATGGCCGGCACCCTCTCCCCCGAGCTGCGCACCAGGCGCCGCAAGTCCGCGCTGCGCACGGCGGCCTTCATGTCGCCCTGGCTGATCGGGTTCGGCGTCTTCTTCGCCTACCCGCTCGTCTCCACCGTCTACTTCTCCTTCACCAAGTACGACGGCTTCCGCCCGCCCGTCTTCAACGGGCTGGACAACTGGACCTACGTCTTCTCCGACCTCCCGATGTTCTGGCCGGCCATGCGCAACACCCTGTGGCTGGTCGTGGTCATGGTCGCCTGCCGGGTCGCCTTCGGGCTCGGCATCGGTCTGCTCATCACGAAGATCAAGATGGGTACGGGCATCTTCCGCACCCTGTTCTACCTGCCCTACCTGGCTCCTCCGGTGGCCGCGACCCTGGCCTTCGTGTTTCTGCTCAACCCGGGCACCGGCCCGGTGAACACCCTGCTGGACGCCGTCGGACTGCCCACGCCCGGCTGGTTCACGGACCCCGCCTGGTCCAAGCCGGCGCTGACCGCACTCGCCGTGTGGGGGGTGGGCGACCTGATGGTCATCTTCATGGCCGCGCTGCTCGACGTACCGCGCGAGCAGTACGAGGCCGCCGAGCTGGACGGCGCCGGAGCGCCGGCGCGTTTCCGCCACATCACCCTGCCGAACATCTCGCCGATCATCCTGTTCGCGGTGGTCACCGGGGTCATCCAGGCGATGCAGTTCTACACACAGCCCCTGGTGGCGGGGAAGGTGGCGTCCGGCGTGATGGGCGGCTCGGGCCAGCAGTCCGAGCCCGGGTACCCCGACAAGTCCACGCTGACCCTGCCCCAGGTCATCTACAACGTCGGCTTCCAGCGCTTCGACTACGGCACCGCCTGCGTGGTCGCCCTGGTGCTGTTCGCCCTCTCCATGGCCTTCACCGCGCTGCTCATGCGGCGGCGCGGCGGCCTGATCGAGGCAGGTGACTGAGGACATGAGCCAGACCCTCACCCCCGGCACGCGGCGGACCCCGCGTCCGGCCGCATCCGGTACGGCGGACTCCGCACAGGCCGTGCGCACCGCGCGCCGCCAGGCCGCCCTGCACTGGGTCGCCGTGCACTCCCTCGGCGTCGCGGCGGCACTCTTCTTCATCCTCCCCTTCGTGTTCCTCTTCCTCACCTCGGTGATGAGCGACCAGCAGGCGCTGACCCGCGACCTGTGGCCGCACAGCTGGGAGTGGGACAACTACGCGAAGGTGTGGGACACCCCCGGCTTCCTGACCTGGTGGCGCAACACCCTGCTGTACGCGGGCCTCGGCACCCTGCTGACCGTGGTCTCCTCGGTGCCCGTCGCCTACGCGCTCGCCAAGTTCCGCTTCCGCGGCCGGCGGCTGTCGCTGCTGCTGGTGATCGCCATGATGATGCTGCCGCCCCAGGTGGTCGTCATCCCGATGTACCTGTTCTGGGCCAAGCAGCTGGACCTGTCCGGCACCCTGTGGCCACTGATCATCCCGATGGCCTTCGGCGACGCCTTCTCCATCTTCCTGCTGCGCCAGTTCCTGCTGACCATCCCGAACGAGTACCTCGACGCGGCGAAGGTCGACGGCTGCGGCGAACTGCGCACCCTGCTCCGGGTGGTCCTGCCCATGGCGAAGCCCGGGATCGCAGCCGTGGCCCTGTTCCAGTTCTTCGCCGCCTGGAACGACTACTTCGGCCCGCAGATCTACGCGTCCGACAACCCGGCCGCCTGGACCCTCAGTTACGGACTGGAGTCCTTCAAGGGCGCCCACCACACCAACTGGAACCTGACCATGGCGGCAACCGTGCTGGTCATGGCCCCGGTGATCGTCCTCTTCTTCTTCGCCCAGAAGGCATTCGTCGAGGGCGTCACCCTTACCGGAGTGAAAGGCTAGTGTCCATGAAACTCGCAGTAGTCGGCGGCGGTTCCACCTACACCCCCGAACTGATCGACGGGTTCGCGCGGCTGCGCGACACCCTGCCCATCAGCGAGCTGGTGCTGATCGACCCGGCCGCCGAGCGGCTGGAGCTGATCGGTGGTCTGGCCCGGCGGATATTCGCCAAGCAGGGGCACCCGGGCCTGATCACCACCACCTCCGACCTCGACGCGGGCGTCGCCGACGCGGACGCGGTGCTGCTGCAACTGCGCATCGGCGGGCAGGCGGCCCGGCTCCAGGACGAGACCTGGCCGCTGGAGTGCGGCTGCGTGGGCCAGGAGACCACCGGCGCGGGCGGGCTCGCCAAGGCGCTGCGCACGGTCCCGGTGGTCCTCGACATCGCCGAGCGGGTCCGGCGCTCCAACCCCGACGCGTGGATCATCGACTTCACCAACCCGGTCGGGATCGTCACCCGCGCCCTGCTCCAGGCCGGGCACAAGACGGTCGGGCTGTGCAACGTGGCCATCGGCTTCCAGCGCAGGTTCGCCGCGATGCTGGACCTGACGCCCGCCGACATCTACCTCGACCACGTGGGCCTCAACCACCTCACCTGGGAGCTGGGGGTCCGCAAGGGCGGGCCGGAGGGCGAGAACCTGCTGCCGCAGCTGATCGCGCAGCACGGCGACGCCATCGCCGGAGACCTGCGCCTGCCGCGTCGGGTGCTGGACCGGCTCGGGGTGGTCCCCTCGTACTACCTGCGCTACTTCTACGCGCACGACGAGGTGGTCCGGGAGCTCGGGACCAAGCCCTCGCGGGCCGCCGAGGTCGCCGCGATGGAGAAGGAACTGCTCGGCCTGTACGGGGATCCCGCGCTGGACGAGAAGCCGGAACTGCTCGCCAAGCGGGGCGGCGCCTTCTACTCGGAGGCGGCGGTGGACCTGGCCGCGGCCCTGCTGGGTGACGGCGGGAGCGCCCTGCAGGTGGTCAACACGCTGAACAACGGCACCCTGCCCTTCCTCCCGGACGACGCGGTCATCGAGGTGCAGGCCCGGGTGGACCGCTCCGGACCGACCCCGCTGGCCGTACCCCGGCTGGACCCGCTGTACGCGGGGCTCATCGCCAACGTCACGGCGTACGAGGACCTCGCGCTGGACGCGGCACTGCGGGGTGGCCGCGAGCGGGTCTTCAAGGCGCTGCTGGCGCACCCGCTGGTCGGCCAGTTCGAGCTCGCCGAGGGCCTGACGGACCGGCTGCTGGCGCACAACAAGGAGCACCTGGCATGGGCGTGAGCCGGCCCCTTCCGCCGCAAGCGGCCGTCCTCGCCGTCGACGCGGGCAACAGCAAGACGGACGTGGCGCTGATCGCCGCGGACGGGCGCGTCCTCGGCACCGGGCGCGCGGGCGGCTTCCAGCCCCCGCGCGTCGGGGTCGAGGCGGCGGTGGACGTCCTCGGGCAGGCCGTCACCGAGGCGGTCGGGGCCGCCGGACCGGAGGGGGCCGCGGCCGGAGCCCCGTACGCCGTCCACGTGTCGGCCTGTCTGGCCAACGCGGACCTTCCGGTGGAGGAGCTCGGGCTCGCACAGGCCATCGGCGCGCGCGGCTGGGGCACGTCCACCGAGGTCCGCAACGACACCTTCGCGATCCTGCGCGCCGGACTCGGCGAGGCCGCCGGGGGGCCGCGCGGGGTCGCGGTGGTGTGCGGGGCGGGCATCAACTGCGTGGGGATGCTGCCCGACGGGCGTACGGCCCGGTTCCCGGCGATCGGGCAGCTCTCCGGCGACTGGGGCGGCGGTGGCGGACTGGCCGCCGAGGCCATGTGGTGGGCGGCGCGCGCCGAGGACGGCCGCGGCGGCCCCACCGAGCTCGCGGCGGCCCTGCCGGGCCACTTCGGGCTGGGGTCCATGTACGCGCTGATCGAGGCGGTGCACCTGGGCGCCATAGAGCCCGTCCGGATGCACGAGGTGGTGCCGGTGCTGTTCGCGGTGGCCGCCGCCGGTGATCCGGCCGCCGCGGCCCTCGTCGAGCGGCAGGCCGAGGAGGTGGTGGCGCTGGCCTCGGTGGCGCTGGAGCGGCTCGGGCTGCTGACCGAGGAGGCGCCCGTCCTGCTGGGCGGCAGCGTGCTGGCCGCCCGGCATCCGCTGCTGAACGGGCGGGTGGAGGCCCTGCTGGCCGAACGGGCCCCGTACGCCCGGGTCTCGGTGGTGACGGCCCCGCCGGTGCTGGGCGCCGGCCTGCTGGGCCTGGACGCGCTGGGGGCCGGCCCCGAGGCCTACGAGAAGCTGCGTGCCCATTTCGGGTGAACCGGGGCCCCCGCCGGAACCATCGCGGCCCGTGGGGCGTACTGACGGTCAAGGGGTGGCGGAGCGGACGGGCCGCGGCGGACGGGGCGTAGATCGCGGAGCGGCCCGGTACGGGCCGCAGACGGTTCGGGACCGGGCGGGGAGCGACCTGCCGGGACAGGACCGGGGGGACGGATCGGGGCGGATCGTGCCTGATCCAGCACCGGGTGCTGTGGTCCACCGCCACTAAGGCCATACTGCTGCGAAGCACGAAGGACCGAGGGGGAGGTCAGGGTGGCCATCACATCACGCGCGCCCGCGCCCGGCGGCGTCCAGGCGCCCTCCGGGCCGCCTGCGCCGCCGCCCGACGCGCTGCCCCGACGGGGCACCGCCTGGGCCGAGGGTGTGGAGCGGCTGCGCGCGGCGGCCACCACCGAGCCCGGCCGGCTGCGGATCATCGGCGCGGCCCTGGCCGCGCTGGTCCTGCTGTTCGGCGCCGTGGCCGTCTGGGAGATCTCGGGCCGGGTCGACGCGGCCGACGACGTCGTGGGCCGCAGCCAGCCGCTGAGCGCCGACGCGGCGAACATCTACCGTTCGCTCGCGGACGCCGACACCGCCTCGTCCAGTGGTTTCCTCGCGGGCGGCGAAGAGCCCCGCGAGGTCCGCAGCCGGTACGAGAAGGACATAGCCAACGCGTCCCGGCTGCTGGTGAACGCGGCGGCCAGCACCACGGCCGGCGAGGACTCCCGCAAGCAGATCACCTTGCTGAGCGAGCAGCTGCCCCGCTATACCGGCCTCATCGAACAGGCCCGGGCCACCAACAAGCAGGGCCTGCCGCTCGGCGGCGCATACCTCCGGTACGCGAACGAGCAGATGAGCACCCAGCTGCTGCCCGCCGCGCAGCGGCTCTACGAGGCGGAGACCGGGCGGCTCTACACGGACTACGACGACGCCCGCGCGCTGCCCCTGGCCGCGTTCGGGGCGGGTCTGCTCGCACTCGTCGCCCTGGGCTGGGCCCAGCGGCGCAACTACCTGCGGACGAACCGCGTCCTCAACCACGGGCTCGTCGCCGCGACCGCCGCCTCGCTGGTGCTGCTGCTGTGGCTGGCCGCGGGGCACACGGTCGCCCGGTCGGAACTGAGCGAGGCCCGCACGGACGGGCAGGAGTCCCTCAAGGTGCTCAATGACGCGCGGATCGCCTCGCTCCAGGCGCGGGCCAGCGAGAACCTGACGCTGATCTCGCGCGGAGCCGTACTGGCCGAGGACAAGAAGTCCGACAAGTACGACGTGGACTTCTCGAGCGAGATGAAGGACCTGGACGCGGGCCTGAAGACGGCGGCGAAACTGGCCGACGACGAGGCGGGCCGGGAGCCGGTGACCCGCGCCGCGGACGGTGTGAAGCGGTGGTGGGAACTGCACGCGGCGGCCCGGCAGACGGACCTGACGGGCGACTACCAGGGCGCCGTCGGGCAGGTCATCGGGGACAAGGAACACAAGGAGCCCACGGGGAGCGCCTTCGACACGGTGGACGCCTCGCTGGAACAGGCCGTGGTCCACGAGCAGCGGGAGTTCACCCGGGCTGCGCGGGACGGGCTCGGGGCGCTCGACGGTTTGGTGACAGGCACGGCGGCCCTGGCGGTCGTCGGTGCGGCGGCCGCCCTGCTCGGCGTCGGGCGCAGGCTTTCGGAGTACAGGTGAGAGCGATGCCGGGACGGGTGAAGCGCGGGAAGACGGCCGTGGGGGCAGCCTGGGCCGGAGGCGGCGGCACGGCCGCGGCGTCAGCCGGGGGGCCCTGGGCGGCCGATGGCCACGAGGGCGCCGCGGAGATCCAGGAGGTACGGGGCCTGCGGCGGCTGACCGGCCGGCTGCGCGGCTGGGGCGGGGTCGGTGCGATGGCCTTGGCCTGCGCGCTGACGGCGGCGGCCGTGCTGCTGCCACTGGCCCAGGCGGCTCCGGGCTCCTCGGGGGGCTCCTCGCTGGTGCGCGAGCCGGCCAGGATGGCCGTCGCTCCGCTGGCGCCCGCCGACACCTGCGAGAACCCGGAGGCGAGCCTGCGGCCCAACGGGCTGGACGGCTCGGCCATCCAGCGGATCCGCGCCGCGGGCCACCTGGTCGCGGGTGTGGACCAGAACAGCTTCAAATGGGGCTACCGCAACCCGGCCGGTGAGCTCGACGGCTTCGACATCGCCCTGGTCAAAGCCATAGCGAAGGACATATTCGGCGAGGACGGCAAGGTCATCTACCGGGCCGTCCCGACCAGTCAGCGCATTCCCGCGCTCAAGGACGGCACCGTCGACATCGTGGTGCGGACGATGACGGTCAACTGCAAGCGGCTGGAGGACGTCGCCTTCTCGACGGCGTACTTCGAGGCCGGGCAGCAGGTGCTGGCCCCCAAGGGTTCGGCGATCACCGGCTACGACGCCTCGCTGAAGGGCCGCCGCATCTGCACGGCGGCCGGCTCCACGGCGGAGGCGGAACTGGCCGTCCAGTCCTTCGGCTCCGTCCCGGTCAGCGTGCCCAACCAGCTCGACTGCCTGGTCCGGCTGCAGTTGGGCGAGGTGGACGGCATCATCACGGACAACGCCCTCGCCGCCGGCCAGGCCGCGCAGGACCCCTCGGTCCGGCTGGTGGGCTCCCCGTTCACCAGGGAGTTCTACGGGGTGGCCATGAACAAGGACGCCGGAGACCTGGTGCGCCGGGTCAACAAGGTGCTGGAGGATTACCGCGCGGGCGGCGCCGAGAGCCCGTGGATGTCGGCTTACCGGGCCCATCTGGAGCCCGTGCTGCCCGGCGTGGCCGGTCCGCCCGCTCCCAAGTACCGGGACTGAGGCCGGTGGCGGATTCTGAGCCAGATGTCACGAGACCGGAGGCGGGGTCGGTGGAAGCACATCCTGTGGGCGCGCAGCCGTCAGTGATGGACCGGGACGGCGTGGACCGCGCCCTGGCACGGCTGGGCGCGGAGCACGAGGCCGTCGAGACCTCGCTGCTCGCGCTCCAGGACCACGCCGGCCGCCGGCTGCTGGAGGGTGCCGGTCTGACCGGGGTCACCAAGGAGCGGTGGGCCGAGGCCGACACGGCCATCACCCGGCTGTGGCGGTACTTCGACGCCTACAGCGGGGCGCTGGGCGCTGCCCGGCAGATCCGGGAGCGGCGGCGCTGGCCGAGCCGCGAGGACCTGGTCGAGCTGACGGACCGGCTGCGGGGGCCCGGGGTGCTCATCTCCGGAGCCGCGGTGGAGGGGGTCCCGCTGGCGGAGCGGTTCTCGCTCGCCGAACTGGTGGCCCGGATGAACGAGCTGTACGCGGGCTCGCTGGACGTGGTGGTCGCCGCGGACTCGGTCTGGTCGGCGCTCCCGGCCCGGATCGACCTGCTGGCGGCCGAACTGCACCGCACCCGCGCCCTCGCCCACTCGGTGGGGGTCCGGCCGGGGGAACACCCCTCGGGGGACGACCTGGAGGCCATCACGGCCGAGTTGGCGGACTTGCGGGCCCGGGTGATCGAGGACCCGCTGGCGTTCTGGTTCGCGGTGGCCGGGAGTTCCGCGCCGGGCGGTGGCCGTCCGGACACCGGGCGCTACGACCGGGCCGCGCTCGCGCTGGAGGACGTACGCCGGGAGGTCGAGGCGGTGCTGGCCGTCCGGCAGGACGCCGAGCAGCGGCTGATCGGTCTGCGGGACGTGCTCTCGCGGGCCGACCGGACCCTGGCGGAGGCGCGCACGGCCCGCGGCGAGGTGCTGGCGAAGATCGCGGCGTCCGAGGTTCCCGCGGTGAGCGGACCGCCGACGGCGCTGCAGGAGCAGCTCTCGGCGGCGGCCGAGTACCGGCGCCAGGCCCAGTGGCACCGGCTGTCGCCGCTGCTGGAGTCGTTGGAGGAGCGGGCCGGTGAGGAACTGCGGCGGGCCCGCGAATCGTTGACCGCGGTGACTGCGCCGCTGGCGGTGCGGGCGGAGCTGCGCGGGCGGCTCGACGCCTACAAGGCGAAGGTGGCCCGGCTCGGCATGGCGGAGGATCCGCTGCTGATGGAGCGGTACGACACGGCTCGGCGGATGCTGTGGAGTGCGCCGTGCGATCTACGGGCCGCCGAGCAGGCGGTGCTGCGCTACCAGTGGGCGGCGGCCGAGGCGTTGCCATCGCAGCAGCAGGGGGACCAAGAGCGGCAAGGGCCGCAACCGGTGCGTGAGTGGCCCGACGGGCCGAGGGAGGGGGACGCGTGAGTCTGATCGAAACGGCGTGCATGCGCCCCGGCTGCCCGGGGGCGTACGAGGACATGGGCGGCGGCGAGGTCTACTGCGGCACCTGCGGGCTGGCGCCGGCCGGAGCCGTCGCGGCGGGCGCCGAGGAGCTGGTGTCGGTACCGACGGCGATGACGAGCGCGGCCCGCCACGGCGACTCGCAGGGCTCGCACGGGTCGGGAAGGTCCTCGTCCTCGTCATCGTCCTCGCGGGCTTCCCGGTCCTCACGGTCCTCTTCGTCCCGGCGTTCCGTGTCGGGCCGGCTGTCGCGTGCTCTCTCGGGGGCGGCGTCCACCCGGTCGGTGTCGGTGCGCAGTTCGGGTTCGGCCGCCTCCGGGTCGGGCCGCGGCCGGCTGGGGGCCGGGCTGGTCAACGTACCGGAGGTGCCTCGGCCGGATCCTTCGGCTGCGGTGCTGGAAAACCCCGAGGTCCCGGAGCGCAAGCGGTTCTGCTCGCGCTCGGACTGCGGCGCACCGGTGGGGCGGGCCCGTGGGGAGCGGCCGGGACGGACGGAAGGTTTCTGTACCAAGTGCGGGCACCCGTACTCCTTCGTGCCCAAGCTGCGCGCGGGCGACCTCGTCCACGGGCAGTACGAGGTCGCGGGCTGCCTCGCGCACGGCGGCCTGGGCTGGGTGTATCTCGCGGTGGACCGGGCCGTGTCGGACCGGTGGGTGGTGCTCAAGGGCCTGCTGGACACCGGGGACCAGGACGCGATGGCGGCCGCGATCTCGGAGCGGCGCTTCCTCGCGGAGATCGAGCACTCCAACATCGTGCGGATCTACAACTTCGTGGAGCACCTGGACCAGCGGACCGGTTCGCTCGACGGGTACATCGTCATGGAGTACGTGGGCGGCAAATCGCTCAAGGAGATCGCCAACGAGCGGCGCCGGCCGGACGGCCGCCGCGACCCGCTGCCGGTGGAGCAGGCGTGCGCGTACGGCATCGAGGCGCTGGAGGCGCTCGGCCACCTGCACACCCGCAACCTCCTGTACTGCGACTTCAAGGTCGACAACGCCATCCAGCAGGCCGATCAGCTGAAGCTGATCGACATGGGCGCGGTACGGCGGATGGACGACGAGGAGTCGGCCATCTACGGCACCGTCGGCTACCAGGCGCCGGAGGTCGCGGAGGTCGGGCCGTCTGTCGCCTCCGACCTGTACACGGTGGCGCGCACGCTGGCCGTGCTGACCTTCGACTTCCAGGGCTACACGAACGTGTTCGTGGACTCGCTGCCGGACCCGGAGCACATCGAGGTGTTCGGGCGGTACGAGTCCTTCTACCGGCTGCTGGTACGGGCCACCGACCCGGATCCGGGACGGCGGTTCGCGTCCGCGCAGGAGATGGCGGACCAGCTGACGGGGGTGCTGCGGGAGGTCGTCGCACTGCAGACGGGCCGCCCCAGGCCGCAGGTGTCCACCCTCTTCGGGCCCGAGCTGCGGGTGCCGGACGACCGGCTGTTCACCGACGAGTCGGGTGCGCAGGCGTCCCGGCTGGGTGAGCGGCCCGTGAAGCGGTGGCGGGTGGCGCGGGGTCCGGCTCCGGCCCGGGTGCCGGCCGCGGTCCCCGCTCCGGCGGCGGCTCCGGCGGTGGGGGCTGCGGCCGCTGCCGCCCCGGCGGCTCCGCCGCATACGGGGTACGGCGCGACCGGGCTGGTCACCACGGCGACGCACCGGGCCGCCGGTCCCGGCGTGCCGGCCCCGCGCCGGGCTCCGGCGGCCGCGCCGCCGCCACCCGTCGAGGCCGCCTCCTCGCGGCGGCCGGAGCGGTCCACGCTGGACACCCGCGAGGCCGCGCTGGCGCTGCCCGTGCCGCTGGTCGACCCCGGGGACCCCAACGCCGGGTTCCTGGCGGGCCTGCTGGCCTACGCGCCGGCCGACCTGCTGGCCGCGCTGGGCTCGGCACCGGCCGAATCCGCCGAGCTGCGGCTGCGGGAGCTGCGGGCCCGGCTCGAACTGGGCGGGGCCGACGCGCCGCTCGTCGCCGACGCGCTGACCCGGCTGGAGGCGCGGCATCCCGACGACTGGCGCGTGGTGTGGGCCCGGGGCGTCTCCTCGCTGGCCGTCGGGGAGGACGAGACGGCGGCCCTGTCCTTCGACGCCATCTACGACGCCTTCCCCGGCGAACCGGCGCCGAAGCTGGCGCTGGGGCTGTGCGCGGAGGTGCTGGGGCAGCTGGACAACGCCGCCGAGTACTACCGCCTGGTGTGGGCCACGGACCCGGGCTTCGTCGGGGCGGCGTTCGGGCTGGCCCGGGTGCAGCTGGCCGCCGGGGACCGGGGCGGAGCCGTGCGCACCCTGGAATCCGTACCGGAGGCCTCGATCCACCACACCGCCGCGCGGGTGGCGGCGGTACGGGCACGCCTGCGCGACCGGTCGCCCCAGGAGGCGCTGCTGCCCGATCTGAAGGCGGCCGCGGCGCAGGTGGAGGCGCTGGGCAGGTTCGGCCTGGACTCGGTGCGCCATGAGCGGCTCAGGGCGGAAGTTCTGGGCACGGCGCTGGACTGGGTACTGTCGGGTAGCCGGGGTTCCGACTCCGGCCTTCCCTCGCTGCTCGGCTGCCAACTGGACGAGCGGGGGCTGCGCTTCGGACTGGAGCGCTCGTTCCGCGTGCTGGCACGGCTGGCGCAGCGGGGCGACGAGAGGATCGAACTGGTGGAGCGGGCAAACCGTTTCCGTCCCCGGACGTGGGTGTGATTGATGTCGATGCATCGGCTGTCGGGCTGCCCCAGCTGCGCGGAACCGCTGGAGGAGGGTGATCGTTTCTGCGGCCTCTGCGGCCACGCCCTCACGGGCGCCGCTCTCGCGGGCGCCGCCCCCTCCGGGGCCTGGGCCCCGGAACCCGCCCCGGCTCCGCCCGTGACCCCTGCGGCGGTGGCCCCTGCGGCTGCGGTCGCCCCGCCCGCTCACGCTCCGGTCGCGGCGGATCCGCCCACCCCGCCGGCCGGGATTCCGGCCGGGGTCCCCGCGACGCGCGGACGCCCGTCGTCCGACGAAGGCCGCGCGACCCGGCACTCCGGCGGCTACGCCGAACCGGCCGCCGCCGGATACGCCGGCGAGTCCGCGCCCGGCTGGGGCAGCGTCTCCACCGCCGCCCCCACCCTGGTCCCGGGCCCCACCGGCTGGTCCGCCCCCGGTCCCCACGGCGCTCCCGCGGCCCCCGAAAGCCCGTACGCCACGCCTCCTCTGGGCCGGCACCCGGCGGACACCACCCCGTACGGCGCGAGCGCGCAGGGCGCGGGTTCCGGGGCCGGAGCCGCCTACGACGGCTCTGCCACCCCCGGCCCCGGGGAGCAGGCCGCCCGCTACGACCACCCCGTCCCACAGGCGCAGCACCCCGGGGCCGAGGCCCCGTACGGCGCCGCGACCGGCGGGCACGGCCCCGCCGCCCAGGGCGACGACGGCCCGCAGGAGCCCGGTGCGGGGCACGGAGTCCCGTACACCGCAAGTCCCGCCCCGCAGGAGTACGCCCCGCAGGGCGAGGCCCCGTACGGCGCCGGACCCGCCCAGGGGCACTCCCCCGAGGGCGAAGCCCCGCACGCCGGCCCCGCCCCGCAGGCGGAGACCGGCGGGAAGACCTGTGTGGCCTGCCGTGCCGGGCGGGTGGACACCGACGGGTACTGCGAGCACTGCGGCCACGCGCAGCCCCGGGAACGGGACCACCTCGAAGAGGAGCTCGGGAGCGTCGCGGCCGTCAGCGACCGCGGGCTGCGCCACCACCGCAACGAGGACTCCTTCGCCGTCGCCGCCACCGCGCTGCCCGACGGATCCGCCGCCACCGTGGCCATCGTCTGCGACGGCGTGTCCTCCGCCAGTCGCCCCGACGAGGCCTCGGCGGCCGCTGCCGCCGCCGCCAACGAGGCGCTGCTCGAAGCCCTTCCCCGCGGAGCCCACCCCCAGGAGGCCATGCACGAGGCGATCCTGGCCGCCGCCACCGCGGTGAACGCCCTCGCTCCCGAGGTGCCCGGCGCCCAGAACGCCCCCGCCTGCACCCTGGTCGGCGCCGTCATCAGCAGCGGGCTGCTGACCATCGGCTGGGTCGGCGACAGCCGTGCGTACTGGGTCCCGGACGACCGCGCGGCCCTCCCCCGTCGCCTCACCGAGGACGACTCCTGGGCCGCCCAGATGGTCGCGGCGGGCCTGATGGGCGAGGCCGAGGCCTACGCCGACGTCCGCGCGCACGCCATCACCGGCTGGCTCGGGGCCGACGCGTACGACCTGGAACCGCACACGGCCACCTTCAAGCCCGACCACGACGGTGTGGTCGTGGTCTGCACCGACGGCTTGTGGAACTACGCCGAGTCCGCGCGCGACATGGCCCGGATCCTCCCCTCCGACGCCGCCGTCCGGCCCCTGCACAGTGCGCAGGTCCTGGTGGGGCACGCCCTCGACGGCGGCGGGCACGACAACGTCACCGTGGCCATCGTCCCCTTCTCCCCGACCCCGCCGTCGCCGGCCTCGAGCCCCGCCACCCCGCAGACCCAGGCCTGACCCCCCTCTCCGAGGAGTAGCGACCGATGGCGAACTTCGCCAAGCCGAGCGCCCCGCGCTTCAGCGTGGAGGTGTACCAGAACGAGTTCCTCGCCGAGGGCTCCCGCGACGTGCACGCCATCGTCACGGTCACCTCCACCGGTGGGGCCGCGGCCACCCGGACGGCCGTCGCCCCGGGCGGCGCCGCCGTGGTGATCATGGTCGACTGCTCCGGCTCCATGGAGTACCCGCCCGAGAAGATGCGCGGCGCCCGCGAGGCGACGGCCGCGGCCGTCGACACCCTCCGCGACGGCACCGCCTTCGCCGTGCTCGCCGGTACCCACGTGGCCAAGGAGGTCTACCCCGGCCAGGGCCGGCTGGCCCTCGCCGACCCGGTCACCCGTGCCCAGGCCAAGGAGGCCCTGCGCGGCCTCTCCTCCGGCGGCGGCACCGCCATCGGCACCTGGCTGCGCCTGGCCGACGGCCTGCTGCGCCAGTCCACCGCGGCGATCCGGCACGGGATCCTGCTCACCGACGGACGCAACGAGCACGAGGACCCGGCCGTGCTCCGCGCCACGCTCGACGCCTGCGCGGGCCGTTTCACCTGTGACGCCCGCGGTGTGGGAACCGACTGGGAGGTCAAGGAGGTCACCGGCATCGCGGGCGCGCTGCTCGGCACGGCCGACATCGTGGCCGATCCGGCCCATCTGGCCGAGGACTTCACGCGCATGATGGAGAACGTCATGGGCAAGGAGGTCGCGGACGTCTCGCTGCGCCTGTGGACCCCGGTGGGCGCGGAGGTCCTGTACGTCAAACAGGTCGCTCCCGCCGTACAGGACCTGACCGGTCGCCGTACGCAGGCGGGCCCGCGCGCCGGCGACTACCCGACGGGTTCGTGGGGCGACGAGTCCCGCGAGTACCACGTGTGCGTACGGGTCGCGGGCGCGGCCGTCGGCCAGGAGATGCTGGCCGCGCGCGCCTCGCTCGTCATGCCGGGGGCGCCCGGCGAGGACCCGGCCGTTCTCGCCCAGGGCCTGGTCCGCGCCGTCTGGACGGACGACCTCGCCGCGTCCACCGCCATCAACCAGCAGGTGGCCCACTACACCGGGCAGGCGGAGCTCGCGCAGGCCATCCAGCAGGGCCTGGAGGCGCGCAAACTGGGGGATGTCGGCGGCGCCACGGCCAAGCTCGGCCGGGCCGTGCAGCTGGCGAGCGCCTCGGGCAACGCCGACACCGCCAAGCTGCTCGCGAAGGTGGTGGACGTGGTCGATGCGGCGGCGGGTACTGTGCGGCTGAAGGCCAAGGTCGCCGACGCGGACGAGATGACACTAGAAACGCGTTCCACTCAAACCGTTCGAGTGCGAAAATCTTGAAGTAAAGCTTGACGCCCTGGTCAGACGCGGATCAGACGCGAAGAAGAAGACCCTGCCTCATGGACGCAGGAAGAAGGAGGAAGCGCCGCGATGCCGACCTGCCCGAACGGGCACCAGTCCGCCTCCGACGACTGGTGCGAGGTCTGCGGCCACCGCATGGCCGCCCCTACGGGCACCCCCGGGGCGCCCTCCTACGGCTACGGCTACCCTCCCGCCGGCGAGCCGACCGCACAGGCCGAGCTCTGCCCGCAGTGCCGGACCCCTCGCGAGGCCATGGCCCCGTACTGCGAGGAGTGCCGGTACAACTTCCTGACCCGGACGGCGACCTCGTACACGCCGCTCGCCCCGGACATGTCGCCGCCCCCGTCCCCGGGCGCGCCCGCGGCCCCGCCGGCGTACTCCCAGGACCACTTCGACTACCAGGGCTCGCGGCCCTCCCGGGTCAACCGCCCGGCCGAGCCGCTGCAGCGCGAGGACGACTGGCTGCTGCCGCCTCCGGCGCGCCAGGAGTACCAGCAGCCCCCTTACCAGCAGCAGCCTCCGCCGCCGCAGCACCAGCAGCCTCCGCCGCACCAGCAGCAGCCTCCGTACCAGCAGCAGTCGTCCCGGACCGGGCAGTACCAGCCGCCCCCGGCGCCGCCTCAGCACCACCAGCAGCAGGCGCCGCAGCACCACCAGCCCTATCAGCCGCAGCAGCCGCAGCACCAGGGCGGCGGCTCCTGGACCGCGACCATCGGCCCGGACCGCTCGTACTTCCTGGCGATGATGGAGCGCAGCGGCCCCGAGGCGACCGGGCTCAACCTGCCCGCTTACTCCCCCGAGCAGCACCTCCCGCTCACGGGCGGCCAGATCACCATCGGCCGCCGTCGTGCCTCGACGGGCGAGTCCCCCGACATCGACCTGTCGGTGCCCCCGGAGGACCCGGGCGTCTCGCACCAGCACGCGGTGCTCGTCCAGCAGCCCGACGGCAGCTGGGCCGTGGTGGACCAGAACTCCACCAACGGCACCACCATCAACGGCGGCGAGGACACGATCCAGCCCTACGTGCCGGTCCCGCTCGGCGACGGCGACCGCGTCCACGTCGGCGCCTGGACCACGATCACCGTCCGGCGCGGCTGACCGACCGCCCGGCCGCCTGCCGACCGCTGAGCGGCTCAGCAGCCCACAGCACCACCAAGCCCCGGCGCTAGCCGGCCGGGGGCTCCCCCAGGGGCCACACGTAGGGCCCCTGGGGATCGTCGAGCCAGGACCACTGCCCCGCGGCGCCGACCGTCACCCCGAAGCGCTCGCGCGCCGGCCGGTCCTCGCGCCGCCACAGGTCCAGCGCCTCCCTCGGATGCAGTGCGCCCGAGGTCAGCACCAGCATGAACTGGAAGCGCTCGTTCTCCACCAGCTCGTAGGGAAGCCCCTGCGGCGTCCCGTACGTGCCCGGCGGAGCAGCCGTGGCACCGCGCAGCGGCACGAAGTAGGCCGGGGTGTGCAGGAAGCGGCCCTCGGCGAACTCCGCGTCCCGCACCGTGAGCGCGATCAGCCCGGTCGACAGCGGTGCCAGGATCCGGGCCCCGGGCCGGCACTGGCCCAGCCAGGCGTGCGGGATCAGCGGGATCGTGCAGGTCACCAGGATCCGGTCGAAGGGGGCGCGGGCGGGGCAGCCGCGGGCCCCGTCGCCGGTGACGACGGCCGGGTGGTAGCCGAGCCGGGCCAGGTGCGAGCGAGCCGATTCGGTGATCTCCTCGTCCAGGTCAACGGTGGTGACCAGCTCGTCTCCGAGCCGGTGGCACAGCAGCGCCGCGTTGTACCCGGTGCCCGCGCCGATCTCCAGCACGTTGTCCCCGTCGCACACGTCCAGGGCCTCCAGCATCTTCGCCATCAGCGAGGGCTGGCTGCTGGAGGAGACGAGCTCGCCGTCGCGCAGTCGGGTGGCGAGCGGGCCGTCGGTGTAGACCCCGCGCAGCCAGCGGGCCCGCAGTCCGGGGTCGGGGTCCTGCTCCCAGAGCCGCTCGTGGCCGGCGCCTCGGCCGGTGTAGTAGTACGGGACGAACACGTGCCGGGGCACGGCGGTGAAGGCCGCCCGCCAGTGCGGATCCTCCAGCGCCCCGGCGGCGGTCAGCTCCCGGACCTGAGCGGCGTGCGCGGTCTCCCGGACGTCGCGTACCTCGGCGTGTGCGCCCATGTCTCCACTGTCCTGCCGACACCGCCGGGGTGCGACCGCGCTGCGGGCGCGCCGTGGACGGGATGCGCCCGCGGAGAGCAGGTCCTAGGACCGGAGTCCTGCGTCCGGGCGTCTGAGACGATGGTCGGGTGAACGAGATTCCGCGGGGCACGGTACAGGAGCAGACCTTCTACGAACTGGTGGGCGGCGAGGACACCTTCCGCCGTCTGGTCCACCGCTTCTACCAGGGAGTCGCCGAGGACCCGCTGCTGCGCCCGATGTACCCGGAGGGGGATCTCGGTCCCGCCGAGGAGCGGTTCGCGCTGTTCCTGATGCAGTACTGGGGCGGCCCGAACACCTACAGCGAGAACCGCGGCCACCCGCGCCTGCGCATGCGGCACGCGCCGTTCCAGGTGGACGCGGCCGCGCACGACGCGTGGCTGGCCCACATGCGGGTGGCGGTGGACGAGCTGGCCCTCGCTCCGGAGCACGAGGCACAGCTGTGGCGGTACCTGACGTACGCCGCCGCGTCGATGATCAACACGACGGGCTAGCCGGTACGGGATTCCGGGAGATCCCGTACGGCTCGGCGGGCCGGACCGGCTAGACCGGCCGGACGAGCAGGGCGCCGAGGCCGCCCGGGCGGCGCGTGGCCACGGAGCCGTACGGGGTGCGCAGCCGCAGCCAGCCCCCGGAGGCGAACAGCGCCGCCGGTTCGGGGGCGCCGGGCGCGGCGGGCACGGTGGCCCGTACCGGCCGCAGGAAGCCCAGCGACTGCGCGGCGTGCACGGCGCGCAGCGGAAGTTCGGTGTCCCCCAGCGTGCGGGACCAGATCTCGTGGCCGATGCGGTCGCGCTCGGAGCGGGTCCGGTGCTGCGGGGGCAGGGCCTCGTCGCGGGCCCGGAACTCGGCGACGGCCGCGGCCAGGGCGCCGGCCATCGCCTCGGGCCCGGGCAGCCCGGCAACCGGGGTCCAGCCGCCGCGGGGCGGCAGCACTCCCGCCCAGGGCGGTCCGGTGACGGCCGCGGGGGTGACGGCGCCCGCACGTTCGCCCTCGTCCACGGACTCCAGCAGCTCCCCGGCCGAGACGGTCAGGTCGAGCGGAGCGGAGAGGGTCGCGGCGAGCCGCACCGTACGGATGGCCACTACGTCGAAGGACGGCGGCCTCCCGAAGACGGCGAGCGCACCGCCGCCGGCCTGCGCCTGCAGGCGGACGGCGGCGGCGCGGTCGTAGTGCACCAGCCGGCCCAGGAAGGCGGCGAGGTCCGCCGCCTCCCCGGAGTCGGCGAAGTGCAGCTGCTCGTTCATGCCGCGATGCCCCTGGCAGCGGCGGCGGCCTCGGGCTCGTCCAGGTACTCCTGGAGGAAGAGCTTCTCCTCGGCCGTGATGCGGCGGGGCCGCCCCTCGGCGAGGTTGTAGGGCACGACCACCGTCGAGGCGCGCACGTAGACCGTCTCGGGCGTCTCGTCGGTCGCCTCGTCCTTGACCTCGTAACGGATGGTCAGGGACGCGGCGCCTATCCGGGTCACCCAGGACTCGATGAGGACCGGCTCGTGGCGGTGCACGAGGGGCAGCTTGTAGTCGATCTCGTGACGGGCCACGACGGAACCGCCCGTGAAGGACTCACTGCCCTCCCCCGGCGCGAGGCGGAACATGAAGTCGATCCGCGCCTCCTCCAGATAGCGGAGGAAGACGACGTTGTTGACGTGCCCGAAGGCATCCATGTCCGCCCAGCGCAGGGGGCAGCGGTAGTGATGTCTGGCCATGGCCTTCGACCTCAGCCTCGGGTGAGCTTCTTGTAGGTGGCGCGGTGCGGACGGGTCGCGTCCGCGCCGAGCCGCTCGATCTTGTTCTTCTCGTACGACTCGAAGTTGCCCTCGAACCAGTACCACTTGGATTCGCCCTCGTACGCCAGGATGTGCGTGGCGACCCGGTCCAGGAACCAGCGGTCGTGGGAGATGACCACGGCCGCACCCGGGAACTCCAGGAGCGCGTTCTCGAGCGAGGACAGGGTCTCGACGTCGAGGTCGTTGGTGGGCTCGTCGAGGAGCAGCAGGTTGCCGCCCTCCTTGAGCGTCAGCGCGAGGTTCAGGCGGTTGCGCTCTCCACCGGAGAGGATGCCGGCCGCCTTCTGCTGGTCCGGACCCTTGAAGCCGAAGGCGCTGACGTACGCGCGGGACGGCATCTCGACCTGGCCCACGTTGATGTAGTCCAGCTCGTCCGACACGACCGCCCAGAGGGACTTCTTGGGGTCGATGTTGGCGCGGCTCTGGTCGACGTACGAGATCTTGACGGTCTCGCCGACCTTGACGGCACCGGAGTCCGGCTCCTCCAGGCCCAGGAGCATCTTGAACAGCGTGGTCTTGCCGGCGCCGTTCGGGCCGATGATGCCGACGATGCCGTTGCGCGGCAGCGTGAAGGACAGGTCGTCGACCAGGACCTTGTCGCCGAACGCCTTGGAGAGGTTGTTGACCTCGACCACGATCGAGCCCAGACGCGGGCCCGGCGGGATCTGGATCTCCTCGAAGTCCAGCTTCCGCATCTTGTCCGCCTCGGCGGCCATCTCCTCGTAGCGAGCGAGACGGGCCTTGGACTTGGTCTGGCGGCCCTTGGCGTTGGAGCGGACCCACTCCAGCTCTTCCTTGAGGCGCTTCTGGCGCTTCTCGTCCTTGCGGCCCTCGACCTTGAGACGCGTGGCCTTCTTCTCCAGGTAGGTGGAGTAGTTGCCCTCGTACGGGTGGGCACGGCCGCGGTCGAGCTCGAGGATCCACTCGGCGACGTTGTTCAGGAAGTACCGGTCGTGAGTGACGGCCACGACGGCGCCCGCGTACTGCGAAAGGTGCTGCTCCAGCCAGTTCACCGACTCGGCGTCGAGGTGGTTGGTGGGCTCGTCGAGGAGGAGCAGGTCCGGGGCCTCGATCAGCAGCTTGCAGAGCGCGACACGGCGCTTCTCACCACCGGAGAGGTTGGTGACGGCCCAGTCGCCGGGCGGGCAGCCCAGGGCGTCCATGGCCTGCTCGAGCTGGGCGTCGAGGTCCCAGGCGTTGGCGTGGTCCAGGATCTCCTGGAGCTTGCCCATCTCGTCCATGAGCGCGTCGGTGTAGTCGGTCGCCATTTCCTCGGCGACCTCGTTGAAGCGCTTCAGCTTGCCCATGATCTCGGCCGCGCCGTCCTGCACGTTCTCCAGGACGGTCTTGGACTCGTCGAGCTTCGGCTCCTGCATGAGGATGCCGACGGTGAAGCCGGGAGACAGGTACGCCTCACCGTTGGACGGCTGCTCGAGGCCCGCCATGATCTTGAGGACGGTGGACTTACCGGCGCCGTTGGGGCCGACCACACCGATCTTCGCGCCGGGCAGGAAGTTCAGGGTGACGTCATCAAGAATCACCTTGTCGCCGTGCGCCTTGCGCGTCTTACGCATGGTGTAGATGAACTCAGCCAAGAGAAACCGTCCGGCAGATCGATGGGTGGGCAGATACACCCCATCTTGCCTGACGTCCATCCCCCGGGGGAAACCCGTATGGTCCCGGGGCCGCCCTTGCCCGGTCCGGAAAAGGGCCCCGGAGCCAGGCGCCGCACGGCAGGATGGCGCTGACCAGGAGTGGCCGGGGGCCGCGGCGGGGCAGGGGAGGCACAACATGGACAGCGGACTGATCGCGCTCGGGGCCGCCGTGGTCGGCGTGACCGGGACTTTGCTGGCGACCGTGGTGTCCCAGCGGATGCTGGCGCGCGTACAGGCGGCCCAGTTCGACCGGGAGCAGCGGGACGCCCACACGCGGTGGCTGCGGGACCAGGAGCTGACGGAACTGTCCCGCCGGCGCGATTGCTACACGGCGGCCAACGCGGCGTACCGGCGCTACCGGATCGCCCTCATGAACTTCCTGTGGGCGGTCCACCGGGCACAGGCCACCCCGGCGGACCGGGCGGTGGTCGAGGAGGCCAGGGGCGGCCACCACGCCGCCTTCGCGGAAGCGCAGATGATCGCTTCCGCCGACGTGCTCGCGGAGCTGGACCGGATGACGAAGATCATCGCGGGCGCCCATGCCCGGACGATGCGCCTGGCGGAGGGAATTCCCGAACCGGACGGCTCGTTCGAGGAGATCCACGCCGAGCTCCTGACGATCACACAGCGCTGGGTGGGCATGCGGGGCGCGATGCGGTCCGATCTCGGGCTGGTCGCCTCGGCGGACGGCGCGCCGAACGCGGCCGACTGCCTGCCGCCGGCGGCTCCGGCGACGGGCCCGCCGGGCCTGCCGCGGGAGGGCTGACGGGTCCGGAGGCCGTCGGCCTGACGGTCCGGAGGCCGACCGGGGTACGGGCACCCTGGCGCAGGCCGCCCGCACCCGCGTCCGCGGCCCTTTTGGCCGTCAGTGGGGGCGGTACACCATGAGGGCGTCCGGGAGGTCGTCCAGGACGAGGGCGGCCGGGGCGTACGCGTGCTCCCCGTCGTAGGCGAGCGGGGTCCCGGCGGGGATGTCGCTCAATCGCAGGCTGCGCAGCCGGGTGGCGACGTGGACCGGGGAACGGGTCAGCGGGCCCGCGAACGCGGCGGCGAGCAGGCGGGGACCGGGGCGGCCGCCGCCGTGGACGAGCCGGACGTCGAGCAGGCCCTCGCCGAGGCTCTTGCGGTAACGGGGCGCCGGGCCCGTGCCCTGATAGGTGCCGTTGCCCGCGAAGAGCAGCCAGACACTGCGCGGCTTCCCGGCGAGGCTGAGCCGTACCGGACGCTCGGCGCGCAGCACCCGCCAGGCCGCCAGCAGGGCGGCGGGGCCGCCTCCGATGCGGGGCGCCCAGCGGAGCCGGTGGCCCAGCAGCTCCGGGTAGGCCCCGATGCTGAAGTTGTTCAGGAAGTACCCGGCCCTGGTGTCCTCGGGGTCCGGCCCGGGCCCCGGGGTGAAACGGCCGACACCGATGTGGACCGCCTGCCCGGCCGCCACGGCCCGGCAGGTGTCCTCGGCTCCCGCGAGGCCGAGGTCGAGCGCGAAGTGGTTGAGCGTGCCGCCGGGGAACACCGCCAGCGGGATCCCGGCGCGCAGCGCGGCGGTGGCGGCGGCGTTTATCGTGCCGTCCCCGCCGCACACGCCGAGCACGGTGGCCCGCTCGGCGGCCGAGGCCAGCTCGGCGGCGAGCTCCGGCCCCCCGCACTCGACGAGCTCGGCCTTCGGCAGCCGCTCCCGCAGTACGTCGAGCCCCGCCATGGCGGCCGAACCCGACCCGGTGTTGACCACCACCGTGAGCCCGGCCCCGTCGGGCAGGGCGGGCGCCCCCACGGCGGCCCGCTCGTCACCCGGAGCGATCCGGGCCTCCTCGACGTCCCGGGTGAACCGGCGGACGACGAGCCCGGCCGCCACCCCCAGCGCGGCGCCCGCGAGCACGTCCGAGGGGTAGTGGACCCCGGTGTACACGCGGGAGAAGGCGACGGAGACCGCGACCGGGGCCAGCGCGGCGCCCCACAGCGGGTGCTCCAGCGCCACTCCGGCGGTGAAGGCGAACGCGGACGCCGAGTGCCCCGAGGGGAAGGAGGTGGTCCGCGGCTGCGTCGTGAGCTGCCGCACTGCGGGCACCCCGTCAAGCATCGGCCGGGGCCTGCGTACGGACCACTTCCCGATGGTGTTGATGGTCGCCGAGGCCAGTGCCAGCGAGGCGGCCCCGCGCACGGCGGCCTTCCGCGCCCTGGCCGAACCGAGGACGGCGATCGTCGCGGCGGCCCCGCCCCAGAGCAACCCGTGGTTCGCGGCCCGCCCGAGCCGCGGCAGTACCCGGTCGGCCCCCGGCCAATGCCGCCGGGCCACCACGTCGAACACCCACCGGTCCCCTCGTGCGACCGCGCCCCGCCAGGTCAGCTCTTGATCAGCCATTCCCTGCACCTACCCGAACGCCGCGCCCGGAATCCGCCCCCCTCCCCCCACCCCGAGCAC
>NZ_JAPNLJ010000049.1 GCF_026627445.1 Streptomyces sp. H27-H1 | reverse complement strand
GACGGGGTATCAACTTTTGGCGTTGATTTTTGGCACGCTGTTGAGTTCTCAAGGAACGGACGCTTCCTTTGTACTCACCCTCTCGGGCTTTCCTCCGGGCGCTTCCTTCGTTCTTGTGTCTCCGACTTTATCAGACTCTTTCGGGCCTGATTCCCAGTCAGCGGGTTTCGCTTTCCAGTTCTTCGCTTTCGCGTTTCCCTTTCCGGCGATTCCAACTCTACCAGATCATTTCCATGCCGTTCCTGGCTTGGAATTGAATTGGATGGCCATTGGAGAGCCATTCCCTTTCGGGCGAGCCAGACTTTATCAGGTTTCCCTGCTCTGGAATCCCACCCGCTCGCAACGAGCTGTCCGGGCACACGTGTGTGCCGGGGTGCCGTGCGAGGTGGAGAGGTAAACGTACTGGAGCGGGGCCCCCGGATGCAAATCCGGTTGCCCCGCTCCAGTCGGGTCGCTACGGCGAGGCTCAGACCTCGACGACGACCGGGAGGATCATCGGGCGGCGGCGGTAGCCGTCCGAGACCCACTTGCCCATCGTGCGGCGGATGAGCTGCTGGATCTGGTGCGGCTCCGCCACACCGTCCGCGGCGGCGCGGGCGATGGCTTCCTCGATCTTCGGCAGGACGGCCGTGAACGCCGAGTCGTCGATGCCGGAGCCGCGGGCCTGGATGTTCGGGCCGCTGACGATCTTGCCCGTGGTGCTGTCCACCACGACGTAGACCGAGATGATGCCCTCGTCACCCAGGATCTTGCGGTCCTTGAGGTGGACCTCCGTGACGTCGCCGACCGAGAGGCCGTCCACGTACACGTACCCGGCCTGGACCTTGCCGGAGATGCGGGCCTTGCCGTCGATGAGGTCGACGACGACGCCGTCCTCGGCGATGACGATCCGGTCCTTCGGTACGCCCGTCAGGGCGCCGAGCTCGGCGTTGGCGCGCAGGTGGCGCCATTCGCCGTGGACCGGCATCAGGTTCCGCGGCTTGCAGATGTTGTAGAAGTACAGCAGCTCGCCGGCGGAGGCGTGGCCGGAGACGTGCACCTTGGCGTTGCCCTTGTGCACGACGTTGGCGCCCCAGCGGGTCAGACCGTTGATCACGCGGTAGACCGCGTTCTCGTTGCCCGGGATGAGGGACGAGGCCAGGATGACCGTGTCGCCCGGGACGATCCGGATCTGGTGATCGCGGTTGGCCATGCGGGACAGGGCCGCCATCGGCTCGCCCTGCGAACCCGTGCAGACCAGGACGACCTCGTGGGCCGGCAGGTCGTCGAGGGTCTTGACGTCCACGACCAGGCCGGCCGGCACCTTCAGGTAGCCCAGGTCACGGGCGATGCCCATGTTGCGGACCATCGAACGGCCGACGAAGGCGACCCTGCGGCCGTACTCGTGGGCGGCGTCGAGGATCTGCTGGATGCGGTGCACGTGGCTGGCGAAGCTGGCCACGATGATCCGGTTGTTGGCGTTGGCGAACACCGTGCGCAGGACGCCCGAGATCTCGCGCTCGGGCGGGACGAAGCCCGGGACCTCGGCGTTCGTCGAGTCCGAGAGGAGAAGGTCGATGCCCTCTTCGCTCAGGCGCGCGAAGGCGTGCAGGTCGGTGAGGCGGTTGTCCAGCGGCAGCTGGTCCATCTTGAAGTCGCCGGTGCAGACGACCATGCCGGCGCCGGTGCGGATGGCCACGGCCAGGGCATCCGGGATGGAGTGGTTGACGGCGATGAACTCGCAGTCGAAGGGGCCCAGGTTCTCGCGCTCGCCTTCCTTCACCTCGAGGGTGTAGGGGCGGATGCGGTGCTCCTGGAGCTTCGCCTCGATGAGGGCCAGCGTCAGCTTGGAACCGATCAGCGGGATGTCCGGCTTCTCCCGGAGGAGGTAGGGGACGGCGCCGATGTGGTCCTCGTGGCCGTGCGTGAGGACGATGCCCTCGATGTCGTCGAGGCGATCCCGGATGGACGAGAAGTCCGGCAGGATCAGGTCGATGCCGGGCTGCTCCTCCTCGGGGAAGAGGACGCCGCAGTCGACGATGAGCAGGCGACCGTCGAACTCGAAGACGGTCATGTTGCGGCCGATCTCACCGAGCCCGCCCAGGGGGGTGACCCGAAGGCCGCCCTTGGGGAGCTTCGGCGGCGGACCGAGTTCAGGATGCGGATGGCTCAAAAGGTTCTCCTTCACCACGCGCGCCCACGTACCCGTCGAGGCCCGTGGCGCGCATGTCATTCGTGCACTTGCTGTGGTCTTGTGTGGTTCTGCTTATTCAGTTGTGAAGTCTGGTGTCAGAGCTGTACCCCGCCGGCGGCAAGATCGATCTTGAGCTGCGCCGTCTCTTCGGCGGTCAGCTCGACGAGCGGGAGCCGCAGCGGGCCCGCGGGCAGGCCCTGCAGGTTCAGTGCGCCCTTGGTGGTGATCACACCCTGGGTGCGGAACATGCCGGTGAAGACGGGGAGCAGCTTCTGGTGGATCTCGGTGGCCTTTTGGACGTCTCCGCCCAGGTGGGCCGCAAGCATCTCGCGGAGCTCGGGGGTGACCACGTGACCGACCACGGAGACGAAGCCGATCGCGCCGACCGACAGGAGCGGCAGGTTCAGCATGTCGTCACCGGAGTACCAGGCCAGGCCGCTCTGTGCGATGGCCCAGCTTGCGCGTCCGAGGTCGCCCTTGGCGTCCTTGTTGGCAACGATACGGGGGTGCTCGGCCAGCCGGACGAGGGTTTCCGTATTGATCGGGACACCGCTGCGGCCGGGGATGTCGTAGAGCATCACCGGGAGCTCGGTGGCGTCGGCGATCGCCGTGAAGTGCCGGAAGAGGCCCTCCTGTGGCGGCTTGCTGTAGTACGGGGTGACCGCGAGCAGGCCGTGGGCGCCGGTGCGCTCGGCCTGGCGGGCGAGCTCCAGGGTGTGACGGGTGTCATTGGTGCCGATGCCGGCGACCACGTGGGCCCGGTCTCCGACAGCTTCGAGTACGGCTCGTACGAGGTCGTTTTTCTCCGCGTCAGTGGTGGTCGGCGACTCACCGGTGGTGCCGTTGATGATCAGGCCGTCGTTGCCTGCGTCCACCAGGTGGACGGCGAGCTGCTGCGCGCCGTCGAGGTCAAGTGCGCCATCAGCCGTAAACGGCGTGATCATGGCGGTGAGGACCCGCCCGAAGGGGGTCTGCGGAGTCGAGATCGGAGCCATGGGTAACACGCTACTCGCTGCCATGCTCGCGGTGTCCCCTCGGGGGACGTGATGAGGGTGTTGGAGCCCGGCACTGCCTGCTCGGGGGTTCAAGCAGTGCCGGGTCCGTTTGATCAGCCTAGATGAACTTTACGAAACGTGGCAATACGGACACTTCGGACTCGATCCGTACATCCGTGCGGAACCGGTTGATCAGGCCTTACGGGGCAACACGGACGGCCGCCGGAAGGGCGCCTCCGGCGTCGCTCCGCCGGGGAGGAGGGGCCGGCCGGCAGGGCCGAACGGGCAGCCCGAGCTCCCCCGGGCCCTGACCTGCCGATCTGACGCAGCGCCAAAAAATTTGGGCAATGTCCTGAAAACCGGCACCGATCGGGTCCTTTGTACGTCTTACCTAGTAGAACGTCCGCCCATCCCGCCTCCACCGCCCCCAGGGCCCCGACCGTGAGGAGAGTCGCCCCCATGTTCCGCCGGCGCGAACCAGTCCCGTTCGCCTTCGTCGCCGAGGCCGACCGATTCCGCAGCAACGTCACTCCGCCGCCGCGCGAGAGTCTGAGCAAGACCCAGATGGCCGCCCGTAGTCTGGTCGGACTGACCGTCGTGGCGGGGCTCGTCGGGTCGCTGCTCTTCGGCATCTCTTCACTGCAGCCGAGCCACGCACCGGCGAAGTCGCAGCAGTCGGAGGCCTCCGAGGGACGGTAGCCTCACGTGCACAGCCCAACCGAACGTGCATGTGAGTGAGGTCCTGCCGTGCCCCTGCCCTTCCTGACGGCCGACGGCGCATTCGACGCGCACGACAACGGGGAGACGCTCCCCTACGAAGACCCGGACCGCTGGCGTCGCCCCTACCGCCCGGGGCCCTGGCGGGTGGCCATCGCCGCGGTGGCGCTCCTGCTCGGCGCGTTCATGCTGTTCGCCACGGTGATCATCGTGGCGGCCGGCACCTGGACCGGCGCCCTGGGCGGCATGCTCGCCTCGCTCGCCGTGGTCGGCTCGGCCCTGCGGATGCTGCGTACGGGCGTCTGGGTGAGCCCCAAGGGGCTGCGCGTGGTGGGGTTCTTCACCACCCGCTCGATCCCCTGGAGCCAGGTCGGTGCGGTCCGCACCGTGCAGCAGCCCGTGCGCTGGCTCGGGCTGCCGAGGACCGTACAGGGCCAGGCCCTGACGGTGGCCGCGCGCGGCGGCTCCGCGCTGCCGGTGCTGCTCACCGACCACAGCGCCGACTTCCTGTCGCGGACCGAGGCCTTCGACCGGGCCGCCGACTCCGTCGGGGCCTGGGCCGACGAGTACCGGGCCGTACCGGTGGGCTGAGCTCCCGTCACGGCCCGGCCACCGCGACCATCAATTGAGCAACCACAACGGCGATCAGCCACGTCCGCGAGAGCGGCGCCGGTTTAGGCGCAAAGAGGGGTGCAGGGAGATGGCCCGCTGCATGGCCTTGCGGGCCCGCGGGGTGTCGCGTGCGTCGTGGTAGGCGACGGCGAGGCGGAACCAGCTGCGCCAGTCCCCCGGCGCGTCCTCCGTCTCGGCCCTGCGGCGCGCGAAGACCTCGTCGGCCGAGTCCCGCAGGATCCGGCCGTACTTGTCCCGCTCCAACTCGTCCACGGGCAGTCCGCCCTCGGCCTCCAGCTCGACTCCGAGCTGGTTGGCACGGGTGACGAACTGGGTGTTCTTCCAGAGGAACCAGACGCCGATGACCGGCAGGATCAGCACGGCCACCCCGAACGTGACCGTGAGCCAGGTCCCGTGCCGGATCAGCATCAGGCCCCTGCTGCCGGCCAGGACGAAGTACACGACCAGGACCGCGGCCGTGATGAAGTAGATGATCTTCGCGCGCATGGGTGAAGCCGCCTGCTCGTCAGCCGAGTTCGAGGAAGTTTTCCAGGCCGAAGGTGAGGCCCGGGGCCTGCGTCACGCGGCGCGCGCCGAGCAGGATGCCCGGCATGAAGCTGCTGTGGTGCAGGGAGTCGTGACGGATGGTCAGGGTCTCGCCCTCACCGCCGAGGAGCACCTCCTGGTGGGCCAGCAGGCCACGCAGGCGGATCGCGTGCACCGGGACGCCGTCGACGTCCGCGCCGCGCGCTCCGTCGAGCGCGGTGGCGGTCGCGTCGGGCTGCGCGCCGAGGCCGGCCTCGGCGCGGGCGGCCGCGATGAGCTGCGCCGTACGGGTGGCCGTGCCGGAGGGGGCGTCGACCTTGTTGGGGTGGTGCAGTTCGACGACCTCGACGGACTCGAAGTACCGCGCGGCCTGGACGGCGAACTTCATGGTGAGGACGGCGCCGATGGAGAAGTTCGGCGCGATGAGCACACCGGTGCCCGGGGACGCGGCGAGCCAGGTGTTCAGCCGGGCGAGGCGGTCCTCGGTCCAGCCGGTGGTGCCGACCACTCCGTGGATGCCGTGGCCGATGAGGAACTCCAGGTTCTCCATCACCGAGGCGGGGGTGGTCAGCTCGACCGCGACCTGGGCGCCGGCGTCGGTCAGCGTCTCCAGCTTGTCTCCGCGGCCGAGGGCGGCCACCAGTTCCATGTCCGGGGCGGCCTCGACGGCCTTGACCGCCTCGGAGCCGATACGGCCGTGGGCGCCGAGAACCGCCACGCGCAGCTTGCTCATGTCATTCCTTAAAGTCCGTGCGGACCTGGGCCCTGTCCCGGGGCCCAGGCAACGTGCTCCTGAGATGCGCCGGGTCAGGCGACGACCTCGTCGAGACGGGCTGCCTGCTTCTCCTTCAGCGGGCCGATCACCGCGAGCGACGGCCGCTGGGCCAGTACGTCCTGGGCGACCGAGCGCACCTCGTCCGGGGTGACGGCCCCGATCCGGGCCAGCAGGTCGTCGACCGACATCTGGTCGCCCCAGCACAGCTCGCTCTTGCCGATCCGGTTCATGATCGCGCCGGTGTCCTCCAGGCCGAGGACGGTGGAGCCGGACAGCTGGCCGACGGCCCGCCGGATCTCCTCGTCGGTGAGGCCGTCGGCGGCGACCTTGTCCAGCTCGTCCCGGCAGATCCGCAGTACGTCGTGGACCTGGCTCGGGCGGCAGCCGGCGTAGACGCCGAAGAGGCCGGTGTCGGCGAAGCCCGAGGTGTACGAGTACACGCTGTACGCGAGGCCGCGCTTCTCCCTGACCTCCTGGAAGAGGCGGGAGGACATGCCACCTCCGAGCGCGGTGTTCAGTACGCCCAGTGCCCAGCGGCGCTCGTCGGTGCGGGCCAGGGCCGGCATGCCGAGGACCACGTGGGCCTGCTCGGTCTTACGGTTGACCAGCTCGACCCGGCCGGAGGTGCGGATCCGCTTGGTGCCGGAGCGCGGTCCCACCGGTTCGGCGTCGGTGCGGGTCAGGGCGCCGGCCTTCTCGAAGGCCGCGCGGACCTGGCGTACGACCTTGTTGTGGTCGACGTTTCCGGCGGCCGCCACGACCAGGTGGGTGGGGTCGTAGTGCTTCTTGTAGAAGCGGCGGATCCGGTCGGCGGTGAGCGCGTTGATCGTGTCCACGGTGCCGAGGACGGGGCGCCCGAGCGGGGTGTCCCCGTACATGGTCTGGGCGAACAGGTCGTGGACCATGTCGCCCGGATCGTCCTCGGTCATCGCGATCTCTTCGAGGATGACTCCGCGCTCGGCGTCGACATCGGATTCGAGGATCAGCGAGCCGGTGAGCATGTCGCACACGACGTCGATGGCCAGGGGCAGGTCGGTGTCGAGCACCCGCGCGTAGTAGCAGGTGTACTCCTTCGCCGTGAAGGCGTTCATCTCGCCGCCGACCGCGTCGATCGCGGAGGAGATGTCGAGGGCACTGCGCTTCTCGGTGCCCTTGAAGAGGAGGTGCTCGAGATAGTGCGTGGCGCCGTTCAGTGACGGCGTCTCGTCCCGGGAGCCGACGTGCGCCCAGATCCCGAAGGTGGCGGAGCGGACGGACGGCAGGGTCTCGGTGACAACGCGCAGTCCGCCGGGGAGGACCGTACGCCGCACGGTGCCGATGCCGTTGGCGCCCTTGAGCAATGTTTGGGTACGGGCGACGGCCCGCCCCTCCGAAGAGGGGCGGGCCGTCACACGCGAACTACGCGACGTCACTTGTCGGAGTCGTCCTTGTCTGCGTCATCCGAGTCGGCGTCGGCGGTCTCGCCGTCGACCACGGGGATCAGGGAGAGCTTGCCGCGGGAGTCGATCTCCGCGATCTCGACCTGGACCTTGGTACCGACCGCGAGCACGTCCTCGACGTTCTCCACGCGCTTGCCACCGGCGAGCTTGCGGATCTGCGAGATGTGCAGCAGACCGTCCTTGCCCGGCATGAGGGAGACGAAGGCACCGAAGGTGGTGGTCTTGACGACCGTACCCAGGTAACGCTCGCCGACCTCCGGCATGGTCGGGTTGGCGATCTGGTTGATCGTGGCGCGGGCGGCCTCGGCGGCCGGGCCGTCGGAGGCACCGATGTAGATGGTGCCGTCGTCCTCGATCGTGATCTCGGCGCCGGTGTCTTCCTGGATCTGGTTGATCATCTTACCCTTGGGCCCGATGACCTCGCCGATCTTGTCCACCGGGATCTTGACCGTGATGATCCGCGGGGCGAACGGGGACATGGCGTCCGGCGTGTCGATCGCTTCCATCATCACGTCGAGGATGTGGAGGCGGGCGTCGCGGGCCTGCTTGAGGGCGGCGGCCAGAACGGAGGCCGGGATGCCGTCGAGCTTGGTGTCCAGCTGGAGCGCGGTGACGAACTCCTTGGTGCCGGCGACCTTGAAGTCCATGTCGCCGAAGGCGTCTTCCGCACCGAGGATGTCGGTGAGGGCGACGTAGTGGGTCTTGCCGTCGATCTCCTGCGAGATCAGGCCCATGGCGATACCGGCGACGGGGGCCTTGAGGGGCACACCGGCGTTCAGCAGCGACATGGTGGAGGCGCAGACCGAGCCCATGGACGTCGAGCCGTTGGAGCTGAGGGCCTCGGACACCTGACGGATCGCGTAGGGGAACTCCTCGCGCGTCGGGAGGACCGGCACGATCGCGCGCTCGGCGAGCGCGCCGTGGCCGATCTCGCGGCGCTTCGGCGAACCGACGCGGCCGGTCTCGCCGACCGAGTACGGCGGGAAGTTGTAGTTGTGCATGTAGCGCTTGCGGGTCACCGGGGAGAGGGTGTCCAGCTGCTGCTCCATGCGGAGCATGTTGAGGGTGGTGACGCCCAGGATCTGGGTCTCGCCACGCTCGAACAGCGCCGAGCCGTGCACGCGCGGGATGGCCTCGACCTCGGCGGCGAGGGTACGGATGTCCGTGATCCCGCGACCGTCGATGCGGATCTTGTCCTTGATGACGCGCTCGCGGACCAGGGCCTTGGTCAGGCTGCGGTACGCGGCGGAGATCTCCTTCTCGCGGCCTTCGAAGGCCGGGAGGAGCTTCGCGGCGGCGATCTCCTTGACGCGGTCCAGCTCGGCCTCGCGGTCCTGCTTGCCCGCGATGGTCAGCGCCTTGGCGAGCTCGCCCTTGACGGCGGCCGAGAGGGCCTCGTACACGTCGTCCTGGTAGTCCAGGAAGACCGGGAACTCGCCCTCGGGCTTGGCGGCCTTGGCGGCCAGGTCGGCCTGGGCCTTGCAGAGGGCCTTGATGAAGGGCTTCGAGGCGTCGAGGCCGGCGGCCACGACCTCCTCGGTCGGCGCCTCGGCGCCGCCCTTGACGAGGGCGATGGTCTTCTCGGTGGCCTCGGCCTCGACCATCATGATCGCGACGTCGCCGTCCTCGAGCACGCGGCCCGCGACGACCATGTCGAAGACGGCGTCCTCGAGCTCGGTGTGCGTCGGGAAGGCAACCCACTGGCCGCGGATCAGCGCGACGCGGACGCCGCCGATCGGGCCGGAGAAGGGCAGGCCGGCCAGCTGGGTGGACGCGGAGGCGGCGTTGATCGCCACGACGTCGTACAGGTGGTCGGGGTTGAGCGCCATGATCGTCGCGACGACCTGGATCTCGTTGCGCAGGCCCTTCTTGAAGGACGGGCGCAGCGGGCGGTCGATCAGGCGACAGGTGAGGATCGCGTCCTCGGAGGGGCGACCCTCGCGGCGGAAGAAGGAGCCGGGGATCTTGCCGGCCGCGTACTGCCGCTCCTCGACGTCCACCGTCAGGGGGAAGAAGTCGAGCTGGTCCTTGGGCTTCTTCGACGCGGTGGTGGCGGAAAGCACCATCGTGTCGTCGTCCAGGTAGGCAACGGCGGAGCCGGCGGCCTGGCGGGCCAGACGGCCCGTCTCGAAGCGGATGGTGCGGGTACCGAAGGAACCGTTGTCAATGACGGCCTCGGCGTAGTGGGTCTCGTTCTCCACTAGCGTTCTCTCCATTTTCGTCGTCTCCGTCCGCCACCCGTGTGGTGGTGGACGGTTGCGGAGGAGCGCTCTTGGCGTGCGGGCCGGTCTTCGATCGAAGCAGCCGGGCGAAGCCGCGTGCGGGCTTTCCGGTTGCCACTACCGAGGACCGGCGGCATAGGGAGGGCGCTCCCCCTCTTCAGTTGTGCGCGCGGTCTCCAGACTACAAAGCGTCCGGTACGTCGCGCACGTACAGCAAAGGGAGCGGCCCCCTCAATGTGGGAACCGCTCCCTTCACAGCGTCTTTACTTGGCGCCGGCCGCACCGCGGCGGATGCCGAGGCGCTCGACCAGCGTACGGAAGCGCTGGATGTCCTTCTTGGCCAGGTACTGCAGAAGGCGGCGGCGCTGGCCGACCAGGATCAGCAGACCACGACGGGAGTGGTGGTCGTGCTTGTGGAGCTTCAGGTGCTCGGTCAGGTCCGAGATGCGGCGGGACAGCATGGCGACCTGGACCTCGGGGGAGCCGGTGTCGCCCTCCTTGGCACCAAACTCTGCGATGAGCTGCTTCTTTACTGCGGCGTCGAGCGGCACGCGTACTCCTCGTAATAGGTCTTCGTTGCCACCGAGTGCCCCAGGTCGAATTCTCTGGGGAGCTTCCGTAACTCGGGAGGCGGGGTCCGCTGAGCGCAGCCTCCGGAGGAATCCGGGGGCGCGTACACAAGCGGCCGTCACACAGCGTACCAGGCTGCCGCTCTGCCCAGTCTCAGCTGGTGAGAGCGCGGGCCCGGGCGTAGACGTCGAGCACGGCCAGGGTCAGCGGGACCAGGCTGAGCAGCACCGCGGCCTCGGTGAGATCCAGCAGGCGCCCCCAGAAGGGTGACAGACCCTTGCGGGGAATGACCAGCGCAATTCCCGTGAGGAGGGCCGCACCGGCGGCCACGGCCGCGGAAAGCCAGAGCGTACGGAGCTCCAGACCGCTGTGGTCCCCGTACAGGGCGAGCTCGCGGAGCAGGTCGGCCGGCGGGTTCATGGCGAGGCCGAGGACGAGCAGGCCGAGGGCGGCGAAGCCGGCCACGAGGGTGCAGGCGACCTGGGAGGTGTAGCGGAAGAGCCGGGCGCGCAGCAGCATGGCGAGCCCGGTGGCCAGGGCCAGGAGCCGGGCCCAGGTGTTGTCGGAGAAGCCGAGGACGGCGGCGGAGCCGACGGCGACCGCGGCGCAGCCGCCGACCAGTCCGAGGAGCATCTCGTGGCCGCGGCGGGCCTGGGCGGCGATGGCCTCGGCGTCGAGCGGGGCCCCGGAGTCGTGCGCGTCGGCGGCGGAGCGCTCACCGTAGGGCTCGCTCTCGTAGCGGTCCGGGGTCTCGTACTCGGCTACGGCGCTCTGCGGGGAGGCGTAGCCGATGGGGAGCCGGGCGAAGCGGGCGGAGAGGCCGGGGAGGAAGGCGACGAGGCCGATGGCGGCCGGGGCGCAGACGGCGGCGGCGGAGGTCGCGCCGGTGTCGGCGGCGATCGCGGCGAAGGTGGCCAGGGTGCCGGTGGCGCCGAGGAAGGTGGTCGCGACGAAGGGGGCGTCACCGTCGGGGGTGAGGGCGACGAGGGCGACGGAGGCGACGAGCACGCAGACGCAGCCGAGGAGGAACTGGAGCCGGCCGGGGCCCTGGCCGGCGGCGGGGGCGATGATGCCGGATCCGGCCAGCAGCAGGTGCGGTACGGCGGCGAGGCCGAGGGCGACGGCGGAGCCGCGGTCGCGGTAGACCCGGGCGCGAACCCCGGCGGCGGCGGTCAGGAGCACGCCGACGGAGCCGGCGATGATGCCGGGCAGGCCGTGCATGTCGTGCAGGACGGGGTCGGCGTACCAGAGGACGAAGCCGAGGAGGACGAAGAGGACGGCGGCGCCGGTCAGGCCCGCGCCGCGCAGCATGTCGTCGCTCCAGCGGTGGCGGCCCTGCACCACGGCGGAGGCGACGGCGTCGGAGACGTCGTCGAAGACCGCGGGCGGCAGGGACTCGGCGAAGGGGCGCAGGCTCAGTACTTCGCCGTCCAGCACCTGCTGGGCGGCGAGGGTGCGGGCGCCGTCGAGGACGGTGCCGGAGCGCAGGACCAGGTGGAAGCCTGTCGGGGCGCCGACGGGCTGGGTCTGGCCGGTGAGGCGCAGCAGCTCGGGGTAGATGTCGGCGACGGCGATGTCCTCGGGGAGGGCGACGTCTATGCGGCTGTCGGGAGCCACGACGGTGACCCTGCGGAAGCCGGTCGCCTCGGCGGTGTTCACCTGATGCCCCCCGGTGGGTGTGTGCGTCGGCGTGCGCCGGGGGTGGTGGTCCGCCCGCCGGTGCGCAGCCGATTCGCGGATGCGCATGCCGCGCGCCACCCTACCGGGCGTGTGGGTGACTGTCGGCAAGTAGGATCACCTCTCTGCGGAGGAGACCCCCTTCGCGCCCGGGACTTGAGGGCGCCCGTTGCGACGTCCCGTCTGTTTTCGAGGGATTGATGCTCCGGTGAGCCAGATCGTCGTCAAACGTCCGCCCCGGTCACTGCCGTCCGAAGTGCCTTCGGACGAACTGCGGCTGGAGGCCCCGCCGGAGCTCCCGCGGGGGCAGCAGGAGGGTGTGCTGATGCAGCTCCTCCCGATGCTCGGGATGGGCTCGTCGGCCGTCTTCTTCTTCATGCCGGGTGCCGCGCCGTTCATGCGCATCATGGGCGTGCTGATGATGGTGTCGACGGTGGGCATGCTGGTGGCCCAGTTGGTGCGGCACCGGCGCGGCACGCAAGGGCAAATGGCCGATATCCGGCGGGACTACCTCAAGTACCTGGCTCAAACCCGCCGTCAGGTACGGAGGACCGCGCGGGCCCAGCGTGACGCGCAGTTGTATCTGCACCCGGCTCCGGAGCAGTTGTGGTCGGTGGTGGCCGAGGGTTCGCGGCTGTGGGAGCGGCGGGTCGGCGACGCGGACTTCGGGCAGGCCCGGCTGGGGCTGGGCGCGCAGCGCCTGGCGACCCCGCTGGTGGCTCCGGAGACGGCGCCGGTGGACGAGCTGGAGCCGCTGACCGCGGGTGCCATGCAGCGGTTCCTGAAGGTGCACTCCTCGCTGGACGGGCTGCCGATGGCGGTGTCGTTGCGGGCGTTCTACCACGTGACGGTGTCCGGGGAGGCGGAGTCGGCGCGCGGCACCGCGCGGGCGCTGGTGGCGCAGCTGACGACGCTGCACTCCCCCGAGGACCTGATGGTGGCGGTGGTGGCCGCGCCGGGCGCGGTGGCGGAGTGGGACTGGGTGAAGTGGCTGCCGCACACCCAGCTTCCGGGTCAGATCGACGGGGCCGGTACGAAGCGGCTGTTCGGCGACGACATCGGTGAGGTGGAGGCGCTGCTGAGCTCCCGGCTGGAGGGGCGGCCCCGGTTCAGCCGGGAGGGTTCCCCGGTGCTGGACCAGCCGCACGTGGTCCTCGTGCTGGACTCGGGTTCCCGCGGGGGTCTGGTGCCGCCGGACTCCGTGTTCGCGGCGGCCGAGGGTCTGCAGGGGGTCACCGTCGTCGAGGTGGTGGCGGGCGAGCTGGACGAGGCGCGCGGCGGGCTGTCGGTCGTGGTGCGGCCGGGCCGGCTGCGGCTGGAGTCGGGTGCGGGCATCGCCTACGAGGGTCTGCCGGACACCCTGTCGCTGCCGGCGGCCGAGGCGCTGGCCCGGCAGCTCGCGCCGTTGCGGACGGGCGGCGGGGACGAGGACGAGCCGCTGCTGGCGAACCTGGACTTCACCGACCTGCTGAACCTGGGCGACGCGGGCGCCGTGGACGTGGCCCGGACCTGGCGTCCGCGCTCGGCCGGCGAGCGGCTGCGCGTGCCGATCGGGGTGGGCGAGGACGGCTCCCCGGTGATGCTGGACCTGAAGGAGGCCGCGCAGGAGGGCATGGGCCCGCACGGGCTGTGCGTGGGCGCGACCGGTTCGGGAAAGTCGGAGCTGCTGCGCACGCTCGTGCTGGGGCTGGCCGTCACGCACACCTCGGAGACGCTGAACTTCGTACTCGCCGACTTCAAGGGCGGTGCGACCTTCACGGGGATGGGGCAGATGCCGCACGTCGCGGCGGTCATCACCAACCTCGCGGACGACCTCACGCTCGTGGACCGCATGGGCGACTCCATCCGGGGCGAGCTGCAGCGCCGTCAGGAGCTGCTGCGGTCGGCGGGCAACTACGCGAACATCCACGACTACGAGAAGGCCCGCGCGGCGGGTGCGCCGCTGGAGCCGCTGGCCTCGCTGGTGCTGGTCATCGACGAGTTCTCCGAGCTGCTGACCGCCAAGCCGGACTTCATCGACATGTTCATCCAGATCGGCCGCATCGGCCGGTCGCTGGGCGTGCACCTGCTGCTGGCCTCGCAGCGGCTGGAGGAGGGCAAGCTCCGCGGGCTGGACACCTACCTGTCGTACCGGATCGGTCTGCGGACGTTCTCGGCGGCGGAGTCGCGGACCGCGATCGGTGTGCCGGACGCCTACCACCTGCCGTCGGTGCCCGGTTCGGGCTACCTGAAGTTCGGTACGGAGGAGATGACGCGCTTCAAGGCCGCGTACGTCTCGGGCACCTACCGTTCGGGCGGGCCGGACCTGTCGGTCGGGCTGTTCCCGGTGGAGCGGCGGCCCGTGCTGTTCACGGCGACTCCGGTGCCGGTGGTGTACGCGGCTCCGGACCCGGCGTACCTGTCGGCGCGGGCGGCGGAGGCCGAGCGGACCGCCCAGGGGGACGACGCGCTGGCGGACACGGTGCTGGACGTGATCGTGGGACGGCTGGAGGGGCAGGGGGTGCCGGCGCACCAGGTGTGGCTGCCGCCGCTCGACCAGGCTCCGCCGCTGGACCAGCTGCTGCCGGCGCTGGCGCCCTCGGCGGAGCGCGGGCTGCACGCGGAGGGGTACACGCGGCCGGGCGGGCTGGTCGTGCCGCTCGGACTCATCGACAAGCCGTTCGAGCAGCGGCGCGAGGTGCTGTACCGGGACTTCTCCGGCGCGGCGGGCCACATGATGGTGGTCGGCGGTCCGCAGTCGGGCAAGTCCACGCTGATGCGGACGCTGATCGCCTCGTTCGCGCTGACGCACACCCCGCGCGAGGTGCAGTTCTACGGGCTGGACTTCGGCGGCGGCGGTCTGTCCTCTCTGTCCGAACTGCCGCACGTGGGCGGGATCGCGTCCCGGCTGGACCCGGAGCGGGTGCGGCGCACGGTCGCCGAGGTGGCCGGGGTGCTGCGCCGGCGCGAGGAGTTCTTCCGCTCGAACGGCATCGACTCGATCGGCACCTACCGGCGCCGCCGGGCGGCGGGCGAGCTGCCCGGCGAGGCCTGGGGCGACGTCTTCCTGGTCATCGACGGCTGGGGCGGCTTCCGGAACGAGTACGAGGCCCTGGAGCAGATCGTCACGGACATCGCGTCCCGCGGACTGGGATACGGCATCCACGTGGTGGTCACGGTCGCCCGGTACATGGAGGTCCGGGCCGCACTGAAGGACCAGATCCTCAGCCGGCTGGAGCTGCGTCTCGGTGATGTCATGGACTCCGAGTTCGACCGCAAGGTCGCGGCGAACGTCCCGCCGGGGATGCCGGGCCGCGGCCAGGTCGCGGAGAAGCTGCACTTCCTGGGCGCACTGCCGCGGGTCGACGGCTCGCACGCGACGGAGGACCTGTCGGAGGCCACGGCGGCCTTCGTGGACGCCGTGAAGCAGAACTGGCCGGGCCAGGCGGCCCCCGGCGTGCGGCTGCTGCCGCGACTGCTGCACGCGGACCAGCTGCCGAAGGGCGGGGAGTACCCGGAGCGCGGAATCGCGATCGGCATCGACGAGACCGAACTGGAGCCGGTGTTCGTCGACTTCGAGACCGACCCCTTCCTCCTCGTGTTCGGCGAGAGCGAGTCGGGCAAGACGAATCTGCTGCGGCTCATCGCGCAGCGGATCGCGGAGCGCTACGGCCCGGACCGGGCGCGGCTCGTGGTCGGCGACTACCGGCGCGGCCTGCTCGGCGCGCTGCCGGAGGAGCACCTGCTGGAGTACGCGCCGATGGCGAGCTCCCTCCAGATGCACATGGAGGCGCTGGCCGGGGTGTTCGCCCGCCGGCAGCCGCCGCAGGACGTCACTCCGCAGCAGTTGCGGGACCGCAGCTGGTGGACGGGCCCGGACGTGTTCATCATCATCGACGATTTCGACCTGGTGGCCACGAGTCAGGGCAATCCGCTGGCGCAGCTCGTGGAGTTCCTGCCGTTCGCCCGGGACACGGGCGTCCGGTTCGTCATCGCGCGCAGCTCGGCGGGTGCCTCGCGCGCGCTGTACGAGCCGTTCATGCAGCGGATCAAGGAGCTGGGCGCGCAGGGCGTGGTGCTGTCCGGCGATCCGTCCGAGGGCGATCTGGTCGGCAACGTGCGGCCGCGCCCCATGCCTCCGGGCCGGGCCTCCTTCGTCTCGCGCAAGCGCGGGACCTCACTGGTCCAGATCGGCCGGATGCCGGGGATGTAGGACGGGAGGCCGGCCGGTGCGCGGGGGCGGAGGCTTGCGGAAAGCCCCCGCCCACGGCTGGTCAGCGTCGATAATCGGCAGGGATCGCACCACCGAAGGAGAGGCCGCGCATGGGCACCCAGCAGGAGAAGGACGAGCTGTACGCGCTCGACATCAGCGGCATCGAGTGGGAGGGCCCGCCCGGGACCTCTCCCGACGAGGAGCGGGTCGAGATCGCCCGGCTGCCCGAGGGAGCGGTGGCGATGCGGTCCTCGCTGGACCGGGACACGGTGCTGCGGTACACCGCGGCCGAGTGGGAAGCGTTCGTACTCGGGGCCAGGGACGGGGAGTTCGACCTCGACCGGGGTCCGCGCTGAGGCCCGTCCCCGGACGGAGGAAGGGGCGCGCCCTGTGCGGGCGCGCCCCTTCCTCGTACTCCGTGGTGCCGCGCGGGCCTAGTAGGCCTCGGTGAACAGCCGCGAGGCCTTCACGTCGGTGGCGCGGTAGTCGTTCTTGCCGCGCTCGATGAGGTCGGCGACCTGGCGCAGCTGGGCGCGCATGTGGTCGGCCTTGCCGTTGTACTTGCGCTGCAGCTCCACGTACTGGGCGTGCGCCTCGCCGTCCCAGGTGTCGGTGACGACCGTCAGGGCCGCGCCCATCTCGTCGAGGTCCTTCTTGATGTTGTCCGAGACGATCCGGATGCGGTCCGCCATGACCTGGACGCTCTCGTACTGGACCTTGGTGTGCCCGTCGTTCGCGGTCATGCTCTTCTCCTTCGCACGGGGCTGGGCAGGTGGGTGGGGAAGCGGGTCAGATCCCGTTCAGGGCGGAGGTGTTGCCACCGCCGCTGGCGGCCTTGACCGACTGGAACGCCGAGACCACGTCGTCGTCCTGCGCGTTGCTCAGGTTCTTGGTCTGCCCGACCGCGTTGTGCAGGACGCCGAGCAGCCGACGGATCTCGTCGTGGTCCTCGTTGACGACCGTCTGCGCGGAGGTGAACCCCGACGCACCCACACCGGTCCAGCCCGCACTGACTGTGGCGAGGATGTCCGCCAGCTCCCGGGACTGCCGCGTGACGCTGTCGGCGGTCTCCGAAATCTTGTTCAGTGCCTGCTTTACCGGGTCATCAGCGAGTCCGAAATTGTTGGTCATCCGAAGCTCCTCATCTCTCAATTCGCCAGACAGAAACGGCGGATCGCGCGGCGGAGCGGTACTTCGCGGGGGCGGTTTTCAGCCACGCGCCCCTGGATCCCCCTCCGCTTCACGCACCATCCCCGATCACAGTCGTGAAGCCTCCGAACACTGTAGTCAGTTGATCGGCCTTACCCAACACAGCCCTTTGGGTTCTGTCGACGAACTGTGACTGTTCACTGCAAACGGCGCCTTCGAATCCGGGCGTCGCGGACCACGGTGGCGGTCCCGGCGATCACGGCGATGAGCACGCCGCAGATCCCCAGCGCGTACGCACCGAGCCGCTCGTCGCGTTCGCGCGCCGTCTCGCTCGTGCGCATCTCGGCCGGTTCGGGGGCCGCCGCCCGGGGCGGTCCGGGGTCCGGGACGGGGGCCTTGGGGGGCTCCCCTGCGACGGCGGACTGGGTGAGCGCGCGGACCGGGTCCACCACGCCCCAGCCCACGTAGTCGTCGTGGCCCTTCACGGAGCGCTCGGCGGTGTTCTGTAGCTGCCAGACCACTTCCCGCGCGGTCCACTGCGGATGCTTGGCGCGCAGCAGGGCGGCGACCCCGGCGACGTAGGGAGCGGAGAAGCTGGTGCCGTTGTCCACGCACTGGCCGAAGCCGGGGACGGTGGAGACCATGTCGACCCCGGGCGCCGCGATCCCGACGAAGGATCCGGGCTGGGAGAAGGCGGCGCGCTCGTTGTTGCGGTCCGAGGAGCCCACGGCCAGGACGCCGGGGAAGGCCGCCGGGTAGGTGGGGCGCTTGCGGCCGGTCAGTCCGTCGTTGCCCGCCGAGGCGATGACGACCACGTTGGCCTCCACGGCCTTCTTGACCGCCTGGCCGAGCTTCGAGTCCTGGGTCATCGCCACCTCCGTGTCCTGCGAGATGTTGATGACCTGGGCGCCCTTGGACACCGCGTGCGTGATGGCCTCGCTCAGCGTCTCGGCGTTGCCGTTGCCCTGCCCGTCGTTCTGCCGGATCGGGATGATCGTGGCCTCGGGGGCGAGCCCGACGAAGCCGGTACCGGGCTTCGGGCGGGCCGCGATCAGACCGGCGACCTTGGTGCCGTGCCCGACGGTGTCCGCGGTGCCGTCGCCCTTGGCATCGAGGAAGTCCCGGCCGGCCCCGATGTCGAGGGCGTCGCTGAGCTGCGGGTTCACCCGGTCGACGCCGGTGTCGATCACCGCTACCCGGACGCTCTTCCCGTCCTTGGAGCGACCCCTGGTATCCGCCCAGAGCTCATCGAGCAACAGCCGCTGCAGCGCCCAGGGACGGTCCTCGATCTGTTTCTTCATCGGGAAGGTGCACTCGCCGGCGCCCGCGAGGCGCAGCGGCGGGTACGGGGCCTCGCGCGAGGCCCGGTAGACGTGCTGGTTCCCGTACTGCCCGTTCCCGTACGAGGGCTGCGGCGCGGCGCTCAGGGTGAGGGCGGCGGCGGCCAGCAGGGCCGCGAGGGCCGGCTTCGGTGTGCGGCGCATCACGAGCCCTGGGGCTGGCGGGCGGAGTTGCTGTCGAGGCGCGGGCCCTTGGAGAGGAATTCCGACCAGGCGATGGGCACCGTCACCGGGACCACGTCGGCGTATCCGAGCCGGGCCTGGGCCTGGCTCGGCGCGGGGCGGCCGTCGGAGGTGGCCGGACCGCTCTGGCCGGAGCTCGCGCTCGGTCCGGGTGAGGGCTGGGCCGCGTCGCTGTCGCCATTGGCCTGGACGGCGTAGCGCAGGCCGGTGTCGGTGACCAGGAAGAGCGCGCCGCCCGCGGTGGTCTGGCGGCCCTGCGCCTGGGTGTAGAGCAGGCCGGTGCCCGGAGTGACGTAGGCGCTCGTACCGGTGGCGGTGATGTCGACGGGGAATCCGGTGCCGGCCCAGGTGCTCAGCGTCTGGCTGCCCCGGGCGTCGACCGAGCGCAGGACGCTGCAGACGGTGTCGCGCGCGTCCGCGGCGGCAGCACCGGCCGCGCGGACCTCGTTGATCCGGCCGGTCTTCTTCTGCGGCCATTTCGCGTCGCCCTTGAAGGGGACGCGGCCGGGGTTGAGGGACTGGAGGTCCACCTCGTGGGGCTTGCCGTGCATGTCGAGGCGGTCGGTCCCGGGCGAGGAGATCATCAGCCAGGCGACGAAGTCGGAGACGGGGACGACCTTTCCGGGCACCACCAGGTAGTGCTGCGCGCCCGAACCGGTCACGGCCTTCAGCACCATGCCGACCTTGTCGTCGGTGCTGGCCAGGCCCTTGACCCCGGCGGCCGTTCCGGCTTTCCCGCCCGGCAGCTGGGGGAAGGCCAGGTCGTCGCCGGAGCCGAGGGTGGCCAGCCACTCCTCGGTGACCGGCTGCGGGACCGCGCTGCCTCCGACGAGGGCGTTGGTCATCGTGCGCGTGTCCGCGGTGCCCTCGGGGAACTTGTACTTCACGCCCGCCGCGTCGACGAGGTACCGGCTCCTGCCCGGGCCGGTGCTCTGGACGTACAGGGCCTGGGAGTCGGAGAGCCGGCGGCCGTCGTCCATCAGCTTCGCCTCGCGGTCGGCGAGGACGAAGGTCGCCGTCTGTACGCCCCGGCCGTTGCCGCCGGGCTGCTGGCACACCGCCCAGCGCTTGGCCTTCCCCGCGTCCGCCGGAGCGGGCAGCCGGTCGGGGGCGTACGGGATGCCGATGATGGGACCGCGCGGGAGCTTGCCCGCGTCCAGCACCTTGTCCTGGACCTGGACGACCTTGGCCTTGTTGGGGTCGAGCAGCAGCCGGGCGGAGGCCAGGTTGAGCACCGGGTGCAGCCGGGTCTGGTCCTTGCCGTCGACCTTGGTGGTCAGGACGACGTAGCGGGTCGTCGAATCCTTGCCGACGATGACGTGGTCGCCTGGTTTGTCCCAGCCCTTGGGCGCCGTCGGCTTGAACATCCCCCAGGCTCCGAAGGCCGCGAGGACGAGCGCCGCGGTCACCACACCGGGCAGAACCGCGCGCAGCGGTCGTGGAGCACCCTCCTCGGACCCGCTCGCCGAAGGCTGAAGGAACGCGGCCACCGTGCGTCGCTTCGCAAAGGTGTACGCGTTGAGCTCGTCACGTCGTGAGGCCATGGGCGCCTGATTCTCCCCGCACGGCCCGGGCGGTGGGTTCGGTCGCCGGGCCTCGATTGTCCGACCGGCCACCTACTATGCCTCTTGACGGAGGGTCGGTGGGGGCCGGGTAGGGTGAGGCAGCCGCTCCACGCCTTCCGGGCCGGGGGAAACAGGGGTGTTGGGGCGGATTGGGGAGATTCCGGGGGTGAGCGGGCCGGCTGTCGCGCGCGCTCCCGGAGCTCAGGGGTGCGAACCCCGGAAAAGTGAGGTGCGCGAGTGATGGCCACTGCCGCGAGGCCGCGGACCGGGGCGCCCGCACCCGCACGCGCCGGAGTGACGCCGCATCCGAAGTCCGGCCCGGGACGGTTCGGACCGTTCCGATTGCAACAACTCGTACTCCTCCAGGTCGCGGCGGCAGCGCTGTTGGCGGCCTGGGTCGTGGAACCGCTGCTGCTGGCCCCGGCCGGTGTGCTCGCCCTGGTCCTCGTCCTGCTCGCGGTCGTACGCCGGCACCGGCGCTCGCTGCCCGAGTGGATCGGCGGCGCACTGGCGCTGCGCGCACGCCGGCGCCGGGCCGCCGCCACGGCGGTGCCGGCCGGCACGGAACCGGGGCTGGCCCCGCTCGTCGAGGCCGATCCGGCGTTGCGAACGCTCACGTTCAGCGAACGGGAGCGGCACCGTGACCGGCGGCCCGTCGGGATGGTCGGCGACGGCACCTTCCTGACCGCGGTGGTCCAGGTCGACATGGACGCCACCGCGCTGCGCCCCGACCGGGCGGCGCGGCCGCTGCCGCTGGCCCTCGTACGGGACGTCCTCGAAGTGGACGGCATCCGGCTGGAGTCCGCCCAGGTGGTGCAGCACACCCAGCCGGCTCCGGCCCCCCACCTGCCGGCCCAGTCGATGGCCACGCGCAACTACGCCCCGCTCCAGGCCCTGACCGGGAGCCCGGCGGTGCGCCTCACCTGGATCGCGCTCAAGCTGGATCCGGAACTGTGCCCCGACGCGGTCATCGCGCGCGGCGGCGGGCTGCCGGGTGCGCAGCGGTGTCTGGTGCGGGTCGCGGACCAGCTGGCGAGCAGGCTCACGGGGGCCGGGTTCCGCGCGACCGTGCTCACGGAGCAGGAACTGACGGGCGCTCTGGCCACCTCCTCGTGCGCGAACCCGATGGCGATCACCCAGGCGGGTAGATCGGCGGCCACGGGACGGCGTACCGAGGAGACCTCGCGGATCTGGCGCTGCGACGACCGGCGGCACACCACGTACTGGATCAGCCGCTGGCCCCAGCTCGGCGGGATCGGGGCGGGACTGCCGCAGTTCGTCGCCCTGTTGACCTCGCTGCCGGCGCTGGCGACGAACTTCAGCCTGACGATGACCCCGGCCGCGCGGCACGAGGTCACCCTGACCGGGCACGTCCGGGTCACCGGGCGCAGCGACGAGGAACTGGTCTCCGCGCGGCGCGGACTGGAACAGACCGCGCGGGGGGTCAAGGCCGGGCTGGTGCGGCTGGACCGCGAGCAGGTGCCGGGGCTGCTGGCCTCGCTGCCGCTGGGAGGAACGCGATGAGGGGTACGGGCACGGGAAGGCGCGCAGGTTCGGGTTCGGGCTCGGCGCGAGGCGGCTTCGGGCTGGTCGGCCCGCGCCGGGAGCGGCACGTGCTCCAGGCGGCGGAGCTGGACGAGCTGGCGCTCCCGGTCGGGGACGACGGGGTCGTCATCGGCGTGGACTCGGGGGGCCGCCCTGCGGTCCTCGGCGTCAACCGGCCGACGCCGTACGAGGTCACCCTGATCGGCGGCCTGTGGACAGCGCAGGTCCTGGCGCTGCGGTCGGCGGCCACGGGGGCGCGGGTGACGGTGGAGACCGGGCGCGGCCAGGTGTGGTCCGGCCTGGCGCAGGCCGCGGGCGGTGGCCAGCAGTGCGTGACCCTGCACGACGTGGGCCGGGTGCCGCCGCAGGGAGCGTCGGCGGGCAGCCCGGTCCTGGTGATCCGCGACTGCGGCATGCGCCCGCCCCGGGGCCGCGTGGCCGCGGGACCCTGGCAGTCGGTCCTGACCCTGCTCCCCTACCTGAGCCCGGCGGCCCCCCGGCTGCTGCGCAACTCCTCCCTTGTCGGCGTCCAGCGGGTCTCCCCCGACGAGGCGGAGCAGATCGGCCGCCTGATGCGGCTGCCCGCGGCGGCGGTGGAGTCACTGCCGACGCTCGGCGACGGGGTCACCCTGTGGTGCACCGAGCGGGACCGGCAGTTCGTGATGACCCAGCCGACGGACGCGGAGACAGGCCTGCTGGGTCCGGCACGGCGCATCGACTGAACCGGGGGCGGCGGCCCGGACAGGCGCCGGCAGCCCCGCCGTGAGGTTCAGCCTCACGGGGGAACCTGGGGCGAGTGGTTGGCACTCGGGGGCGGTGGTCGGGGGATCCCGGTGCGCGGGGTCGTCGGGCGGGGCGGAGCCTCGGATCGGGCGGAGCCCGGATGTGCGGACCGGCCGGGCCGGTGACCGCGGACCGGGCGGGAGCCCGGACGGACCGGTGGGCCTGTGGACCGGCTGACCGGCTGACTGACTGACTGACTGACTGACTGACCGGGTCAGGCGATCCGGGACACCGGTGGGCGTCATGGACGGGCCGGGAACGGGTAGAGCTTGTACGGACGTGGAACCGGCCTGCCCGCGGGCCGGGAACGGACAGGCTCTTACAGGCAGACCAGCCGCCCCCGGGCCGGGAATCCGGATCGCTGAGAACCAGCAGTCCGGGAAGCGTCGGGCCGGAACGAGCGGACCGGCAACGACAGCACGGGATCCGGCACACCGGAACGGGCCGGGCCTGCCTGCGGATCGGCGGATCGGCGGATCGGGGTCGCGCGTGCCGGTGCTCACGGTCCTGAAGCGGTAGCGCGAGCCGGGCGGGCCCGGAGCGGGGCGGGCGGGCCTGTGGGGTGGCGGGCCGGGGGCCGGGGATTGGCCGGGGGCGCGGCCGTATGGGCAGGATGGACGCGGCCCCCTGCCCCGTGGTCCGCCCCGGGTACGGGCTGACGGGGGCGGAGACCGGCTGCGGGACACGATTAGGCTGGGCGTCGGCGTGGCGCGGTGGGACGCCGGACCAATGTTCGACAGACCAGGAGGACCAGTGAGCGGCGATCGGAACGAGAGGCGCGGCGGGACGTGGGACGTCCCGACGGACGATCAGTCCGACGCGGAGCCCGAGCTGACGGGCGAGTTCACCATCGACTACACCCCGCCCGCCTGGTACACGCAGGGCGCGGCACCGGCGGCCGCCGCGATCCCGGGCCTGCCGGAGGGCAGCGGCTTCGAGCCCCACCGGCCCCCGTCGGACCTGGAGACCCCGCCGACGATGCGCATCGCCCCGCCGGCTCCGCGCACGGAGTCGAACGCGCCGGCCCCGGCCCTGCCCTACCCGGGCACCCCCGACGCACCCACGGCGCTGACCACGGACTCCCCGGCCGCCCCGTACGTTCCGGCCGCGGGCCCCTCCGTCCCGCCGTACTCCCCGGCCCCGGAGGCGTCCGCCCGGTCCTACCCCCCGGCCCCGGACGCATCCGCCCAGTCCTACGCCTCGGCCTCAGGCGCATCCGCCCAGTCCCCCTCGGCCCCGGGCGGCGCCGCCCCGCACCGCACCCCGGCCCCGGATGCCGCCCCGTCGGCGTACCCGGGTGCGCCCGTTCCGTCGTACCCGGCTGCCGCGGACACCGTCTCGCCGCCCCGCACCCCGGCTCCGGACGCCCCGCTCCCCTCCTACTCACCGGCTCCGGCCCCCGCCGCCCCGCCCTATCCCTCGGCGCCGGACACCCCCGCCGCGGCCCACACACCGGCTGCGGGTACCTCCGGCCCGGGCGCCGCCCAGCCGCTGCCCTCCTCGGGCCCCGACGCCGCACGCACCGCCGCGCCGCAGGCCCCGGCGCCGGTCCGCGACGACAGTGCCGCTGCGCCGCCCCCGGTTTCCGCGCAGGCAGCCCCGCCCACCGACCCGCCGTACGCGTCGGGCCCGCAGGCCCCGATCGGTCCGGGTACCGAGGCCGCGGCCGCTCCCGCGGACGTGCCGGCCCCCTTGGGCGAGCCGTACGCCCCGGCGCCCGCCGGTGCGCAGAGCACTGACCCGGCCGCCCCGGCGGCGTATCCGGGTGCTGCCCGGCCCATCGATCCCCCGGTCGAGCGGGGCGCCCCGAGCGACCCGTACACCTCCGCGCCGACCGGCACGGAGTACGGCACCCCGCCCGCGCACCCGGAGGCATCGGCGTCGTCGTACGCCGGCACCCCGCCGTACCCGAACGCGGCGCAGGCCGACGGCACGCCGCCCGCCACGGTCCGTACGCCGGCTCCCCCCGAGGGGGCGGTCATTCCGGCGCCGCGCACGGCGAACACGTTCGGGGGATCAGCCGGGGCCGAACTGCCGCAGCGCCCAACGGACTTCCCCGCACCGGCCGATCCCCAGGCCGGCTACGACATCCCCCCGCCCGCGCAGAACCGGCCCCAGCAGCCGGACCCCGGCTACGGGTTCCCGCACGCGGGGCAGAGCCGGCAGCCGGACTCCGGGTACGAGGTCCAGCACGCGGGGCAGCCGCAGCAGCCCCAGCAGCCGAACCCCGGTTACGGATTCCCCCCGCCCTCCCCGCCCGTGCAGCAGTACGGCGACCCGCGCGGCGGCGGCCAGTGGCAGCAAGGCCCCCAAGGGCCGCAGGGGCCTCAAGGGCCGCAGGGTCCCCACGGGCACGACCCCCGCTACGGCGCTCCCCAGCCCTCCGGCGGCGCTCCCCTGGGGTACACCGCGGCCGTCGAGCTGTCCTCCGACCGCCTGCTCCGCGGCAAGCAGAAGGCGAAGAGCGGCAACAACGCCTCCGGCGGCGGCCTGTTCCGCTTCGGCGGCAAGGCGGCCGAAGCGGAACGGCGCCGCAAGCTGGAGCTGATCCGTACCCCGGTCATGTCCTGCTACCGGATCGCCGTCATCAGCCTCAAGGGCGGCGTCGGCAAGACCACGACCACCACCGCCCTCGGCGCCACCCTCGCCACCGAGCGCCAGGACAAGATCCTGGCCATCGACGCGAACCCCGACGCCGGCACCCTCGGCCGCCGCGTGCGCCGCGAGACCGGGGCCACGATCCGGGACCTGGTCCAGGCGATCCCGTACCTGAACTCGTACATGGACATCCGGCGGTTCACTTCCCAGGCCCCCTCCGGCCTGGAGATCATCGCCAACGACGTGGACCCCGCCGTCTCGACGGCCTTCAACGACGAGGACTACCGCCGGGTCATCGAGACGCTCGGCCGCCAGTACCCGATCATCCTCACCGACTCGGGCACCGGCCTCCTCTACTCCGCCATGCGCGGGGTCCTGGACCTGGCCGATCAGCTGATCATCATCTCGACTCCGTCCGTGGACGGGGCGAGCAGCGCCAGCACCACCCTCGACTGGCTCTCCGCGCACGGGTACGCCGACCTCGTCTCGCGCTCCCTCACCGTGATCTCCGGGGTTCGCGAGACCGCCAAGATGATCAAGGTCGAGGACATCGTGCGGCACTTCGAGACCCGCTGCCGCGGTGTCGTCGTGGTCCCGTTCGACGACCACCTCGCGGCCGGCGCCGAGGTCGACCTCGACATGCTGCGGCCCAAAACGCGCGAGGCGTACTTCAACCTCTCCGCCCTGGTCGCCGAGGACTTCATCCGCGTCCAGCAGCAGGCGCCGCAGAACCACTGGGGCCAGCCGCAGCAGCAGCACCCCCAGCCGGGCCAGCCCGGCCAGCCGTACAACCAGCCCCCGCAGCCCTACCCCACCCCCGGGCAGCCCTGGCAGCAGCAGCCCCCGCAGCCCGGCCGGCCCCCGCGCGACCCGCGCCTCGGCTGACACCGCGCTGCGCCGCGCAGCCGGCAGACGCACGAAGGGCCCGTACCGACCTGGAAACCAGACCGGTACGGGCCCTCCCGCGTTCAGCAGCCCTGGCGGGCTTCCGCGTCGTAGGACTCCGTCAGCACCCGCGCACGCTTCACGTCGTCCGCGATCGCCTCCAACAGCCCGTCCAGCGACTCGAACTTCGCCATCCCGCGCACGTAGGCGAGGAAGTCGACGGTCACGTGCATGCCGTACAGGTCCAGGCCGACCCGGTCGATCGCGTACGCCTCCACGGTCCGCTCGGTGGCGTCGAACTGCAGGTTCGTCCCCACCGAGATCGCCGCCGGCATCCGCTCGCCGTCGGCCGTCAGCCAGCCCGCGTACACCCCGTCGGCCGGGATCGCGGTGTGCGGCTGCGTCTCCACGTTCGCCGTCGGGTAGCCGAGCTCGCGCCCGCGCTGTGCACCGCGCACCACGACGCCCTCGACCCGGTGCGGGCGTCCCAGGATCTCGGCCGCGCCGTCCATGTCGCCCTGCGACACCAGCTTGCGCGCGAGCGTGGAGGAGAACGGCACGCCGCCGCCCGCCTCGCCGCGCTCCACCAGGTCCACGACCTCGACCTCGTAGTCGTAGGTGGCGCCCAGCTGCCGCAGGAACTCCACGTTGCCGGCGGCCTTGTGGCCGAAGCGGAAGTTCGGGCCCTCGATGACCGCGCACGCGTGCAGCTTGTCGACGAGCACCTTCACGATGAAGTCGGCCGGGGACAACTGTGAGAACTCCGCCGTGAACGGCAGGATCAGCAGCGCGTCGACGCCCAGCCCGGCCATCAGCTCGGCGCGCCGGTCGTAGGGGGCCAGGATCGGCGGGTGGCTGCCGGGGCGGACGACCTCGCTCGGGTGCGGGCTGAAGGTGACGACGACGGAGGGGACGCCGAGCTCGCGCGCCTTGGCCACGGCGCGTCCGATGATCAGCTGATGACCCCGGTGGACGCCGTCGTAGGAGCCGATGGTGACGACGCCGCGCCCCCAGTCCTGGGGGATGTCCTCCAAGCCACGCCAGCGCTGCACTGTGACCGCTCCTCGCCCGAACCCTGTAGGCCCTGTCCTGGTTGCCGATTGCAGGTCTAAGACTGCCATGCCGGTGGCCGGTGCCCATCATCGGCGTCGTCCGACGCGGACACGCTGTGACCGAGGGTCTCGACGGTCCGGCGCGCACTCGGCCCCAGCAGCGCCGCCGCCTCCTGCGGCGCCCGCTCCAGCCAGCCGGCCACCAGTGCGCCGAAGGCCGGTTCGGCCCGTGCCAGCTCGACCGTGCGCCGCTCGAACACCGCCGGCCCGCCCGGTGCCCGCAGCAGCTGCCGGCCGGTGCGCCGCAGCAGCTCCCGGGTACGGTCCGGCGCCCCGGTGGCCGCGCCCGCCGCCAGCGCGCCGAGGAAGGCGTCGAGCACCGCCGGGTCGAGCTCGCCCCGGAGCAGCACCCCGGCCAGCTCGCCCCGGAGCGTGTACGAGGGCTCCGTGCCCGGCGCGGCCAGTACCCCGGCCAGCGCTGCCCGTACCGAGGGCGGACCGGAGTCCAGCAGGTCCAGTACGAGCGGGCGGAGCACGGGAGCGGAGGCCAGCCCCTGTTCGAGGCGCCGGTCCACGAACTCGGCGGCGTGCGCGGCGTCCTGCGGGTGCCGCGCGAGGTGGTCCCGTACGAGGTCTGCCGCGCGCCGCGCCAGGCCCGGGGTGGTCAGCGCGGCCAGTGCGCGCACCACCTCCCCGTCGGCCCGCTCCCGCAGGGCGGCGAACACCGTGTCCGGGTCGGGCAGCACGGGCAGGGCGGCGACCAGCGCGGTGGCGGGCAGCCGCCGCCCGCGCGCGGGGTCGCGGAAGCAGGCGAGGGCCTCGGGGAGGTAGCGGGCCCGTACGTGGGGGTCGCGGAGCAGGATCCCGAGGGCGCTGCCGTGCAGGGAGGAGTCCGCGGGGCGGGCGAGGAGGGCCTGCGCGGCGTAGCGCAGCAGCTCGCGGTCGGCGGGGGTGCGCACGTGCGGGGCGGTGAGCGGCCCGTACGCGGCGGCCGCGACCCGGCGGCCGGGCCGCTCGTCGTGGGCCCAGCGGTCCACGGCCCGGCAGAGCGCGGAGGGCTCGTCCTCGGCGAGCACGGTGAGCAGTTCGTCGGCGCGGGGGTGCGCGGCGGTGACGAGCGCCTCGGCGAGATCGTCGACGGCCAGGCTGCGGTGGGTGTGCAGCAGTGCCTGCGCGGCGGTGGCGACGGTGGCCCCGGGCCGCCCGAGCAGCGGCCGTTCGTCGCGGAGCCAGTCGCAGAGCAGCGGCTGCACCAGCCGCGGCGCCCGGACCAGCCGTCGGGCGGCGGCGGCGAGATGGCGGTGGTCATGGGGCACCAGCCGGCGCAGCAGCTCGAACCGCTCCTCCTCGGCCACCCGCACCCGGGTCCAGAACCATCCCCCGAACTCTCCCTCCGCCTCTGCCCGCGCGCCTTCTCCCTCGGCGTCTTCTTCTTCCTCCCTTTCTTCCTCTCCCGCTGCCCCGCCGGCCTCGACGGGCCGGACCGCCCACGCGGTGGTGGTGCCCGGGCCCGGGATCCCCAGGGTGCCCGCGTACGCCGCGGAGCCGGCCGGCGTCGGGACCGCAGGGGCTGCCGGGGCCGCCGCCGGGCCGGGGCCGTCCGCCCCTGACCCGGGCGGGTCGCCTGCTTGTGGCGCGGGCCTGGTCAGGTGGACGGCCAGGGCGTGCAGGACCGGCAGGTACGGCGTGGCGTCGGGGGCGCGCAGGAGGGTTTCGCCGACGAGCCGGGCCGCCCACCAGCGGGCCTCGGGGTCGGCGGCGGCGTCGAGGGCGGCCACGAGCCGCTCCAGCACCGCTCCCCGTTCCCCGGGGGGCAGTAGGCGCAGAGCCTCCAGCACGGGCCCGATGCGGTGCCGGGGAACGTCCCGGCCCAGGGTGTCCAGGGCGGCGGGGAGGTCCAGGTGAGCGGCCTGAAGCCAGTCGGAGAGCTCCTCGTGGGCGAAACGGTAGCCCTCGCCGGCGGGCACCAGCAGCCCTTCGGTGAGCGCCGCGGAAGCCCAGCCCGACCGCCAGGGGAAGAGCTCCTCGAAGGAGGCCCGGTCCAACTGCCCCTGGCCCGGCCCCAGGCACCGCCGCGCGGCCTCGTGCACCCGCCCGGCCACACGCGCGGCCAGCCTGCCCACCCCGGGCCCGTACACCCCGGCGGTGTCCTGCCCTCCGGCGCCGCGCGGATCCGCGGCCCCCTCGGGTGCACCGGGGTGCGGGGGCGCGGCGGACACCCGGACGGCCACGCGCAGGCACAGCAGGTCCAGGTACGCGGCGAACACCTCGTCACGGGACGGACGGCCCGCGGTGACCCCGGCCGCGCGGACCTCCGCGAGCAGCCGCAGCGTGAGCGGGTGCCGGGCGTCGCCTCCCGCGGCGGCATCGGGCGGGAGCCCCAGCCGGGCTGCGGCCGGAGCCGCCTCCTGCGGGGTGAGATCGCCGATCGGGACCGCGGGCGGCAGCCGCCGGGCGGGCCGGGCCGGGGTGCAGAGCATCCGCGGCGGGTAGAGCCTGCCGGCCGACTCCCAGTGTTCGGGACGGGCGGCCACGGCCAGCCGGGCCCCGGTCGCCTCCAGCCAGGCCGCGGTGGCGGCGGTCCACGGCCCGGCCCGCTGCGCGAGCCGCGGCGGCATCTCCTCGGGGCCGTCGAGGACGACGAGGAGGGCCCGCCCGGCCGAAGCCGCGAGCGAGGCCAGCGCCGACGCCGGCTCCGGCGCGGGTCCGTATGCCGGTGCCTCCAGGATCCGCGCCGCTTCCGTCAGTGCCCGCGTCACCGCGTCCGCCAGCGAGGTGTCCTCGGCCCGCAGGTCGGCGCCGCGCAGCCAGAGGGTCGGGGCCGGGCGGGGGCCGCGGGTGCGGCGGAGCGCCAGGGCGGCGAGGGCCGTGGTGCGGCCGGTGCCGGGGCGGCCGACCAGGGCGAGGACCGGGCGGTTCCCGGCGGTGAAGGCGTCCAGTGCGGCGGCGATGGCCGGGCGGTCCACCGGCTCGGGTCCGCCCGCGGCGAAGGCCGGGCCCAGTGTGGTCCCGGTGAGCTGCAGGGTTCCGGCGAGGTTCAGGTCGGCGCCGTAGCCCGGCACGGTGGCGGCGTTGCGTTCCAGCAGTTCGGCGAGCGGCCCGCCGGGATCGGCTGCGCTCGCCGCGGCGAGGGGCACCGCGAGTCCCCCGGTGCGGTGCTCCGCCTTCAGAGCGGCGCTCAGTACGGCGAGCACCGCTCCGGTTGCGGCGTCCAGCACGGGGCCACCGCACGCCTCGCCGTCGAGGCGCAGCGCGTCGCGCCCGTCGGTCCCGATGGCCAGCTCCAGCGCCGCCGGGAGCAGGTGGCACGCGGTCGTCGCCGTGTACGTGGCCTCGGCGGCGCCGAGCACCCGCGCCTGGCGCCAGCCCCGCGCGGACAGCCGTACGTACGTCCCGGGATCGACCACCCCCCGCGGCGCGACCGGCAGCGGCCGCGCCCCGAGCCCGTCACTGCGTACGAGCGCCAGCCCCAGCTCCGGCAGGGCGGTCACGTCCGAGGCCCCCGCCACCCAGGTCCGCTCCCCCGGCGCCGGCCCGTGCAGGACCACCCGGGCCAGTCCGGCCACGGCCTCGTGGCTGGTGAGCACCGTCCCGCGGTCGTCCGCGACGAAGCCGCTCCCTCGCGGCCGCCCGGCGAGATCGCAGATCCTGATCAGTTCCGCCGTCACCGCACCACTCCCCGCCGCACGCGCCCCGTAGCCACGACCGTAGGCAGGTGAAGATCAGCGGGAAAAGCACGCGTGGCGAAAGCGCCCCCTTACGCTCCCTCCATTCACTCCGAGCGCCTGCTCGGACGGGTGAATAAAGGGGTCCGGGTGGATAGAGACCTACCCGAGGGGGGTCGTGGAGCGGTGAGCAGCAGTCCATGTGCGCTCATCGCTCCACGTCAATCGATGACCGGGGGCGTACGACGAAGGCCGGCCGCCCCGATGGGCGACCGGCCGTCCCAGCCGAAGTCCGGCCGCCTCAGACGAAGACCGCGAGCGACTTCGCCTTGCCGCCCTTGCTCTCCACGAGTCCGAGCAGCCGGCCGTCCGGCCCGTAGACCGCGACCGCCTTGCCGGGCTCGTACTCCTCCGGCATCTCGATCCGCACGCCGTTCGCCAGCAGCGCCGCCCGCCGGGTGTCCAGCTGCCAGCGCGGGAAGGCGGCAGCCGCCGCGTCGCCGATCGGCATGACGGTCAGCTCCTCCTGGAGCTGGTCGAGCGTGCGTGCCTGGTCGATCTTGTACGGACCCACCCGCGTGCGCCGCAGCGCCGTGAGGTGCCCGCCGACGCCGAGGTCGGCGCCCAGGTCCCGAGCGAGCGCGCGGATGTACGTACCACTGGAGCAGACCACGGAGACGACGAGGTCGACGACCTTGGTGCCGTCCTCGGCCTCCGCCTCCCGCATGTCGTACAGCTGGAACGAGGAGACGGTCACCGGCCGGGCCGGGATCTCGAATTCCTCGCCGTCACGGGCGCGCTTGTAGGAGCGGACGCCCTTGATCTTGATGGCGCTGACCTTGGACGGAACCTGCATGATCGCGCCGGACAGCTTGGCGATGCCCTCGTCCACGGCCTCCCGGGTGACCCCGGTGGCGTCGGTCGACGAGGTGAGCTCGCCTTCGGCGTCGTCCGTCAGGGTGTTCTGACCCAGCCGGATGGTGCCGAGGTACTCCTTCTCCGTGAGCGCGAGGTGGCCGAGGAGCTTGGTGGCCTTCTCGACGCCCAGGACCAGCACGCCCGTCGCCATCGGGTCGAGCGTGCCGGCGTGGCCCACGCGACGGGTCTTGGCGATCCCGCGCATCTTGGCGACCACGTCGTGCGAAGTGAAACCGGACGGCTTGTCAACGATGACCAAGCCGTCCGGAGTCTTTCCTGCGTCGGTGCTCATTCGGCGACTGCGTCCCCGTCTTCGTCGTCCTCTTCGGGCTTCTTGTACGGGTCGGCGTCGCCGGCGTACTTCGCGCCGGAGGACACCTCGCGCACCTGGGCGTCAGAGGCCCGCGCCTTGTCGAGGAGCTCCTCGATGCCCTTGGCGGTCTCCGGGAGGGCGTCCGCCACGAAAGTCAGGGTCGGCGTGAACTTGGTCTGCGCCGCCTGGCCGACCGCGGAGCGCAGTACGCCCTTCGCGCTCTCCAGGCCCGCTGCCGCATTGGCCCTGGCCTCGTCGTCCCCGTAGACCGTGTAGAAGACCGTGGCCTCCCGCAGGTCGCCGGTGACCCTGCTGTCCGTGATGGTCACGTGCGTACCGAGGCGGGGGTCCTTGACCCCGCGCTGCAGCTTCTCGGCCACCACCTCCCGGATGAGGTCCGCCAGCTTCTTCGCCCGCGCATTGTCGGCCACTGGTCCGTCTCCTTCTTCGTCTTGCGGTCAGTCTTCATCACCGTGGAGCCGCCGTCGTACCGACAGCAGCTCCACTTCCGGACGTGCCGCGACCAGCCGCTCGCAGCGGTCCAGTACATCCGAGAGGAACCCCGTGTCCCCACTCACCAGAGCGACCCCGATGAGGGCCCTGCGGTGCAGGTCCTGGTCGCCCACTTCAGCCGCGCTCACAGAGAACTTGCGCTGGAGCTCGGCCACGATGGGCCGGAGGACGGAGCGTTTCTCCTTCAGCGAGTGAACGTCGCCGAGGAGTAGATCGAAGGACAGAGTCCCCACGTACATGCAGTTCCGGATATCCCGCCGGTGCGGGTTCGGTGGCCTGCCGGCCGTCGCGCGGCAGGGTCATCAGAACCGTACACGCAACGGCCGGGGCCGATCGACGGATATTCCGCCGACCGGCCCCGGTGTTACAGCTACCTACGACACGGTGCGAACCGCCTCGCGCTTACGCGCGGGGCTTCTCGCGCATCTCGTACGTCGCGATGACGTCGTCGATCTTGATGTCGTTGAAGGAACCGAGGTTGATACCACCCTCGAAGCCCTCGCGGATCTCGGTGACGTCGTCCTTGAAGCGGCGCAGACCGGAGATGGTGAGGCTCTCGGCGATGACCTTGCCATCGCGCAGGAGCCGCGCCTTGGTGTTGCGCTTGACCTCGCCGGAGCGGATGAGAACACCCGCGATGTTGCCCAGCTTGGACGAGCGGAAGATCTCGCGGACCTCCGCCGTACCGAGCTCGACCTCTTCGTACTCCGGCTTGAGGAGACCCTTCAGGGCCGCCTCGATCTCCTCGATGGCCTGGTAGATCACCGAGTAGTAGCGGACGTCGACACCCTCGCGGTCCGCCATCTGCGCGGCACGGCCGGCCGCACGGACGTTGTAACCGATGACGATGGCGTCGGAGCCCATCGCCAGCGAGATGTCGGACTCGGTGACCGCACCCACACCGCGGTGCAGGACGCGGATGTCGACCTCTTCGCCGACGTCGAGCTGGAGCAGCGAGGACTCGAGAGCCTCGACCGCACCGGACGCGTCGCCCTTGATGATGAGGTTGAGTTCCTGGATGAGACCGGCCTTGAGGACCGAGTCGAGGTCTTCCAGGGACACCCGGCGGACGCGCTTGGCGAAGTTGGCGTTGCGCTCTCGCGCAGCACGCTTCTCGGCGATCTGACGGGCCGTGCGGTCCTCGTCGACGACGAGGAAGTTGTCGCCGGCGCCGGGGACGTTGGTGAGACCCAGGACCAGGACGGGGGTCGACGGACCCGCTTCCTCGACGTTGTTGCCCTGGCCGTCGAGCATGGCGCGCACTCGGCCGTAGGCGTCGCCCACGACCATCGTGTCGCCGACGCGGAGGGTACCGCGCTGGACGAGGACGGTGGCAACGGCACCGCGGCCGCGGTCGAGGTGGGACTCGATCGCAATACCCTGAGCGTCCTGCTCCGGGTTGGCACGCAGGTCGAGCGAGGCGTCGGCGGTGAGGACGACGGCCTCGAGCAGGGAGTCGATGTTCAGACCCTGCTTGGCGGAGATGTCGACGAACATCGTGTCGCCGCCGTACTCCTCGGCGACCAGACCGAACTCGGTGAGCTGACCGCGCACCTTGACCGGGTCTGCACCCTCGACGTCGATCTTGTTGACCGCGACGACGATCGGAACGCCGGCGGCCTTGGCGTGGTTGAGCGCCTCGATCGTCTGCGGCATCACGCCGTCGTTGGCCGCGACCACGAGGATCGCGATGTCGGTCGACTTGGCACCACGGGCACGCATGGCGGTGAACGCCTCGTGGCCCGGGGTGTCGATGAAGGTGATCTTGCGCGCTTCACCGTTGACCTCGGTACCGACCTGGTACGCACCGATTTGCTGCGTGATGCCACCGGCCTCGCCCGCAATGACGTTCGTCTTGCGGATGGCGTCGAGCAGTCGGGTCTTACCGTGGTCGACGTGACCCATGACGGTCACGACCGGCGGACGCGGCATGAGGAATTCCTCGCCGCCCTCGTCCTCGCCGAACTCGATGTCGAAGCCCTCGAGGAGCTCGCGGTCCTCTTCCTCCGGGCTGACGATCTGAACCGTGTAGTTCATCTCGCCGGCCAGCATTTCGAGGGTCTCGTCGGAGACGGACTGCGTGGCAGTGACCATCTCGCCGAGGTTCATCATCACGGCGACGAGCGACGCCGGGTTGGCGTTGATCTTCTCCGCGAAGTCGGTGAGCGAAGCACCACGCGACAGGCGAACGGTCTCGCCGTGGCCGCGGGGCAGCATCACGCCGCCGACGGACGGGGCCTGCATGGCCTCGTACTCCTGGCGCCTCTGACGCTTGGACTTGCGACCGCGACGCGCCGGACCGCCGGGACGGCCGAAGGCACCCTGCGTGCCACCACGGGCATTGGGACCACCGGGACGCCCTGCGAAGCCGGGACGACCGCCGCCACCGGCACCAGCCGGACCGCCGCCGAAGCCGCCACCACCGGGACGGGGACCGCCGAAGCCGCCACCGCCGCCGGGACGCGAGCCCGGACCGGCCGGACGACCGGCGAAGCCGCCGCCCGCGGGACGACCCGCGCCACCGGCGCCGCCGGGACGGGCACCGCCCGCACCGGGACCACGGCCACCGGGGCCGCCGCCGGGACGGGGACCGGGACCACCGGCAGCGGGACGCTGCGGCATCATGCCCGGGTTCGGACGGTTACCACCGGGAGCACCACCGGGACGCGGGGCGCCGCCCTGCGGACGCGGCATGCCGCCCGGGGTCGGACGACCGGCACCGGCACCCTGCGGACGCGGAGCGCCGCCGGGGCCGCCCTGTGGACGCGGAGCGCCACCCTGGCCGCGGTCGGCGCCGGGGGCGCCGGGACGGGGAGCGCCGGCCGGACGGGGCGCCTGCGGGCGCGCCATGCCGGTGGAGCCACCAGAGGTGAACGGGTTGTTGCCCGGACGGGGACCGGCCGGACGGGCGCCCTGCGGACGCGGTGCCTGAGCACCGGGGCCGGCGGGACGCTCGGCGCGCGCCGGAGCGGCACCTGCCGGACGCGGGGCGCCGGGACGGGCGCCTGCCTGGCCACCCTGGGCCGCGGGGCGCTGCTGCTGCGCCGGACGCGGGCCGGGGGTCGCGCCGGGACCGGCGGGACGGTCGGTCCGCGCCGGGGCCGCGGCGGCCGGAGCCGCCGGAGGCGCGGAGAACTCGGTCGCCACGGGAGCCGCCGGAGCAGCCTTCGGGGCGGCCGGAGCCTTGGGGCCGGGACGGGGGCCGCCGGTGGCGGCCGGGGTCACCGGGGCGGGGGCGCTGACGGCCGGGGCCTCGGCAACGACCGGCTTGGGGGCCGGGGCGCCGGGCTTCGGGGCAGCGGGACGTGCAGCACCCGGGGTGGGAACCCCGGGCTTGGCGGGGGCGGCCTTGCGGGGCTCACCCGGCTTCGCAGCGGGCTTGCCGGCGTTGCCGCCGGGGCCCTGCAAAGCATCGGTCAACTTGCGTACGACCGGCGCCTCGATCGTCGAGGACGCCGAACGGACGAACTCACCGAGTTCCTGGAGCTTGGCCATGACGACCTTGCTCTCAACTCCGAACTCCTTAGCGAGTTCGTATACCCGGACCTTAGCCACTTCGCTCCTTTTAGGTCCGGGTTACGCCGGACCGTGTCTACTTCATGCTCGTACTCATCGCGTACTCATCGAGGGGTGCTCATCGCAATCTCGACCTACTTCCAACTCGCGAGGTACCTGACCGCACGGTGAAACCCGTGCCGTACTACTGCTTACGGTGTCGCCTCGGTCTGATCGGCCGCGGCTCGCAGATCCGCCGTGTCGAGCGGTCCTGCGGACCTGAAGGCCCGGGGGAACGCTCTACGGCGGACCGCCTGGTCGAGGCAGACCACGGCGGGGTGCACGTAGGCACCCCGGCCGGGCAGCGTACCGCGAGGATCGGAGACACATTTGTCACCGACCGCCACGATGCGCAGCAGATCGCTCTTGGCCGCTCGCTCCCGACACCCCACACAGGTGCGTTCGGGGCATGCGCGGGCTTGCGTCCGGCCAGACACGCTTAAGTCTACCTCCCCGCACCGACCTCACCCCTTCGGGTGAAAAATCGAACGGATGTCGTTGTGGTCTGCGGTGCCGGGTCCCGCCTCCGAAACCTCGGTGGCGGACATCCGTGCACGTCCGGCAGGGCTCTTGTCGTCCCTGCCGCTTCCTGTGTACCGCCCGGACAGCTCCGGGCGGTAGCGGTTTTATTCCCCGCGCTGGTCGTCGCGGCGGTCGTCCCGCCGGTCGTCCCGGCGCTCGCCGCGATCACGGTCGTCCCCGTCCGAGGGCTGCTCGGTGTCGGAACGGATGTCGATGCGCCAGCCCGTGAGGCGGGCGGCGAGGCGGGCGTTCTGGCCCTCCTTGCCGATGGCCAGCGACAGCTGGTAGTCGGGGACGGTCACCCGCGCGGAGCGGGTGTCCCAGTCCACGACCTCGACCTTGCTCACCCGGGCGGGTGACAGGGCGTTCGCGACCATCTCCGCCGGGTCGTCCGACCAGTCGACGATGTCGATCTTCTCGCCGTGCAGCTCGGCCATGACGTTGCGCACACGGCTGCCCATCGGGCCGATGCAGGCGCCCTTCGGGTTGAGGCCGGAGCGGGTGGACCGTACGGCGATCTTGGAACGGTGACCGGCCTCACGGGCGATCGCGCAGATCTCGACGCTGCCGTCGGCGATCTCCGGGACCTCCAGCGCGAACAGCTTCTTCACCAGGTTCGGGTGGGTGCGCGACAGGGTCACGGACGGACCGCGGACACCCTTCGCCACCCGCACGACGTACGCCTTGAGGCGCAGTCCGTGCGTGTACTCCTCGCCGGGCACCTGCTCCTGCACCGGCAGGATGGCTTCCAGCTTGCCGATGTCGATGAGGGCGTTCTTCGGGTCCTTGCCCTGCTGCACGACGCCGGTGATGACATCACCCTCGCGGCCCAGGAACTCGCCGAAGGTCAGGTCGTCCTCGGCGTCGCGCAGACGCTGGAGGATCACCTGCTTGGCGGTCGTCGCGGCGATGCGGCCGAAGTCCGACGGGGTGTCGTCGAACTCCTTGGCCTCCTGGCCCTCTTCCAGGTCCCTCGGGTCCTCGGTCGCCCACACGATCACGTGACCGTTGGAGCGGTCGAGCACGACGCGTGCGCGCCGGAAGCTTCCCTCGGTGCGGTGGTACGCGATGAGGAGGGCCGACTCGATCGCCTCGACGAGCAGGTCGAAGGAAATCTCCTTCTCCCGGACCAGACCCCGTAGGGCACTCATGTCGATGTCCACGATTACGCCTCCTCTTCCATTTTGTCCTTGCGGTTGAACTCGATCTCGACACGCGCCTTGGCGATGTCGTTGAACGCGATGCGGCGGGCGGTCGCCTTGCGGCCCTTCACGCCCGGGACTTCGAGGTCCACGCCCTCGTCGTCGACGTCGAGGATCCTGGCGATCACTTCCCCGCCGTCCGACGTCTGGAACTTGACGAGCCGGCCGATCGCCCGGATGTAGTGACGGTGCTCGGTCAGCGGGCGGTCCGCGCCCGGCGAGCTCACTTCGAGGACGTACTCGTCCTCGCCCATCGTGTCGGTCTCGTCCAGCAGGTCCGAGACCTCACGGCTCAGCTCGGCGCACGCGTCCAGCTCCACGCCGTCGTCGGAGTCCACGATGATGCGCAGCATCCGGCGCTTGCCCGCCTTGGACGTCTCGATCTCCTCGAGGTCCAGGCCCTTGGCGGCGACGAGCGGCTCCAGCAATGCGCGCAGCCTGTCGCTCTGGGTGGTGCTCATCCGGGTGACTCCTCGGCCGCGTGTGCTGTTGTGATTTCCGTCGTGCGTCAGGTCAAAGGGTATCCGGTCGCGGAGGGTGTTGCCGTCCGCGCTGTGGACGGGGCCCCGGGTACCGTGATCACACCTGCCCGCCATCACCCCAAGGACGTCTCCGTGCCCTCGACCCTGCCGTCGCGAAGAGGCCTGCTCGCCGGTGCCGCGGGCATCGCCGGCGCCGCGCTGCTCAGCGGTTGCTCCGACGGGGGACCGCCCGTCGCGGACCCTGAGGTTCCACTCGAACGGCGGATGCGCGAGACGGCCGTTCGTGAGAGCGGGCGTCTGCTGGAACGTTACGACGCGACGACCGCCGCCCATCCGGCCCTGGCGCAGCGCCTCGCCCCGCTGCGCGCCTCGGTCGCGGCGCACACCGCCGCCCTCGCCGGCGAGGGGTCCCCCGCGCCCTCCCCGTCCGCGTCCCCATCCGCCGCGGCCGCCGGGCCGGCTCCGGCCGGCTCCGCCCCGGTGACCGCCGGGGCCCCCGCCGCCGAGCCGGTGCCCGCCGCGCCCGCCGAAGCGCTGGCCGCCCTCGCGGACGCCGAGCGGAGCCTGGCCGAGGCCCGGACGATCTCCCTGGCCGGCGCCCCCGGGGAGCTGGCCCGGATGCTGGCCTCGGTGGCGGCCTGCGGCCACGTGCACGCGTACCTGCTGACCTCGCCCCCGGGAGCCGCCTCGTGACCCCCTCGCCCTCTTCCGCCGGCCCGGTCCTGGAGGCCGCGCAGGCCGCGCTCGCCGCCGAGCACGCGGCCGCGTACGGCTACGGCGTGATCGGGGCCCGGGCCTCGGCCGGCCGCTCCGCGGAGGCCCGCGAGGCGCACGGCGAGCACCTCGCGCGCCGCGACGCGCTCGCCCGCGCCGTGCGCGGGCTGGGCGGTTCCCCCCGCCCTTCGGAGGCCGCCTACACGCTGCCGTTCACCGTGCGCACGCCCGCCGACGCCGAGCGGCTGGCCGCAGGGATCGAGGACCGGGTGGCGGGCGCGTACTCCGATCTGGTGCGCGCCGCCGAGGGCCAGTTGCGCCGTGAGGCGGCTGACGCGCTGAGCGCCGCGGCCGTGCGCGCGGCACGCTGGCGCGGTGTCGGCGTAGCCTTCCCTGGGCTCACGGAACGCGCGGACACACCGCGGACCTAGCGCGCAATCATGCGCGACGAGCCCGGGTACGGCTGAAAGGGACCACGCACGCATGGCTTTCGAACCGCCGCAGCGGCTCGTACGGGCGCTCGGCGAGCTGCCGGAATCGGCGCACGTCTCGGACTGGCTGGGGCAGCTCCCCCGGTTGGCCGAGGACGCGCTGGCCCGGCGTGGAGTACAGGCCCAGCGGGTGCAGGCCCCCGGCGGCCGCACCAGCCTGGTCGTCCTCGTCCGGTACGCCGACGGAACCCCGGCCGCGCTGAAGCTGGCCCCGGCGGCGCTCCGGCCCGACCGGGAACTGGCCGCACTGGCGCACTGGGGCGGGTTCGGGGCGGTACGGGTCCTCGACACGCGCCATCACGAGGAGGACGGGGCGCTGCTGCTGGAGCGGCTGCACCCCGAGGTCTCGCTGCGGTCGCTGCCGGAGGCCAAGGCGCTCCTGGAGGCCTGCGGGACGCTGCGCAGGCTGTGGGTGGCCCCGGAGCCGGCGCACGGCTGGGAGACGGTCACCGAGCGGACGGCCGCGCAGGCCGAGGTCCTGCGCAAGGCTCCCCCGGAGCTGGCGGAGCTGGCTTCGGCGGCGCTCGCGGCCCGCGAGGAGCTGACGGCGGCGCCGGCCGAGGATCTGCTGCTGCACGGGAACTTCCGGCAGGGCAAGGTCCTCGCCGGCGAGCGGGCGCCGTGGCTGGCGGTGGGCCCCGACCCGATGGTCGGCGAGCGGGCGTACGACCTGGCGCGACTGGTACGGGACCGGCTGGAGGACCAGATGGCCTCCTCGGCGGGCGCCTCGGGCGCCCGGCGCCGGGTGAACAAGCTGGCCGACGCACTGGAAGTGGACCGGGACCGGCTGCGGGGCTGGACGCTGTTCCGGGCGGTCGAATCGGGCAACCGGGCGCTGGCCGCCGGTCGACGGCAGGACGCCGAGCTGCTGCTGGAGTTCGCGGGCTGGTTGTAGGGCATAACCCCTGTGGGGGATGCCGCCCGGCAGGAGGCCGCCATGGTCCAGGAACTGCTGACAGCCGGCGCCGTCGCGGGCGTCGGGATCGTGGCCTACCTGGGCGCCGCCGCCCGGGTGGTGAAGCAGTACGAGCGGGGCGTGGTCTTCCGCCTGGGCCGGCTGCGGGACGGCATCCGCGGGCCCGGTTTCACCTTCGTGGTCCCGGTCTTCGACCGGTTGCGCAAGGTCAACATGCAGATCGTCACGATGCCGGTGCCCGCCCAGGAGGGGATCACGCGGGACAACGTCACCGTGCGGGTGGACGCGGTCGTGTACTTCAAGGTGGTGGACGCGGCCAACGCGATCATCGAGGTCGAGGACTACCGCTTCGCCGTCTCCCAGATGGCACAGACCTCGCTGCGGTCGATCATCGGCAAGTCCGACCTGGACGATCTGCTGTCCAACCGGGAGCAGCTCAACCAGGGGCTGGAACTGATGATCGACAGTCCGGCGGTGGGGTGGGGCGTCCAGATCGACCGGGTGGAGATCAAGGACGTATCGCTCCCGGAGACGATGAAACGGTCGATGGCCCGGCAGGCGGAGGCCGACCGGGAGCGGCGGGCGCGGATCATCAACGCGGATGCGGAGCTCCAGGCCTCGAGGAAGCTCGCCGAGGCGGCGGAGGTCATGTCGGAGCAGCCTGCGGCGCTTCAGCTGCGGCTGCTCCAGACGGTCGTTGCCGTTGCCGCGGAGAAGAACTCCACGCTGGTTCTTCCGTTTCCGGTGGAGTTGCTGCGCTTCCTGGAGCGGGCTACGCCGGCGGCCGGGCCCGTGCCTGGGCCCGTGCCCCTGTCGCCCCCGGCCGGGGCGCCGCCGTCGCCCCCGGCGGAGCCGGACGGGCCGCCCGGGTAGTCCGCCGCGCGGGCGGAGCCCCTTCCACCGTTCCCCGGGCGCTGCCCGGACCGCGGTCCTCAAACGCCGGACGGGCTGAACAGACCCTGGGGCTCCACCCCAGACCCCCCGCCCGCGCCCGCGCCTCAAACTCCTCCAGCTACCGCTGGGAGAGGCACCCTGGCGAGGCTGGATAGAGGCCCGGCCCCCCTAGGGGCCAGGCCTTGCGGCGTTCGGGGGGCGGCTACGTCAGGCGGGTCAGGGCTTCCGGGAGGGGGAGTTCTTCCCGGGTGCCCGTCGCGCGGTTCTGGAGTTCCACCACGCCGTCCGCCGAGCGGCGGCCCGCGACCAGGATCCACGGGACGCCCATGAGTTCGGCGTCCGTGAGCTTCACACCGGGCGAAAGGCCCGGGCGGTCGTCCAGCATGACCCGCAGGCCCGCCTCGGCCAGGGACTGGGCCGCCGACTCCGCGAGGGCGAGCGGCACCGCCTTGCCCGCCGCCACCACGTGCACGTCCGCCGGAGCCACCGAGGCGGGCCAGCACAGGCCCCGCTCGTCGGCCGTCTGCTCGGCCAGGGCGGCCACCGCGCGGGAGACGCCGATGCCGTAGGAGCCCATGGTGACCCGGACCGGCTTGCCCTCCTTGCCGAGGACGTCCAGTCCGAACGCGTCCGCGTACTTCCGGCCGAGCTGGAAGATGTGCCCGATCTCGATGGCCCGGTCCAGGCGGAGCCCGGAGCCGCAGGACGGGCAGGGGTCGCCCTCCTGGACGACGACGACGTCCAGGTAGCGGTCCACCTCGAAGTCCCGCCCGCAGACCACGTTCCGGGCGTGCGTATCGGGCTTGTTGGCCCCGGTCACCCAGGAGGTGCCCGGCGCGACGCGGGGGTCGGCCAGGTAGCGGACCTTCTCCAGGCCCTGCGGGCCCACGTAGCCGCGTACGAGGTCGGGCCGGCCGGCGAAGTCCTCCGCCGTCACCAGCTCCACGACGGCCGGGGCCAGGTGCTCCCCGAGCTTGCCGAGGTCGACCTCCCGGTCACCCGGTACGCCCACGGCCGTGATCTCGCCGTCGACCCTGACCAGGAGGTTCTTCAGCGTCGCGGACGCCGGGACGCCCAGGTGCGCCGCCAGGGTCTCGATGGTGGGGGTGTCGGGGGTCGGGACCTCCTCCAGCGCGCCGTGTTCCCCCTCGGCCGGCGTCAGGGCGAAGGTGACCGCCTCGGTGTTCGCCGCGTAGTCGCAGGACGGGCAGTCGACGAAGGTGTCCTCGCCGGCCCGGGCGGGCGCGAGGAACTCCTCCGACGCCGAGCCGCCCATCGCGCCCGACACCGCCGACACGATGCGGTGGTCGAGGCCGAGCCGCTCGAAGATGCGCTGGTAGGCCGCGCGGTGGAGGGCGTACGACTCGGCGAGGCCCTCGTCGGACACGTCGAAGGAGTACGAGTCCTTCATCTGGAACTCGCGGCCGCGCAGGACGCCCGAGCGGGGCCTGGCCTCGTCCCGGTACTTGGTCTGGATCTGGTACAGCATGACCGGCAGGTCCTTGTAGGACGTGCACTGGTCCTTGACCACCAGGGTGAAGATCTCCTCGTGGGTGGGGCCGAGCAGGTAGTCGGCGCCCTTGCGGTCCTTGAGCCGGAACAGCAGGTCCCCGTACTCCGACCAGCGCCCGCTGACCTCGTACGGCTCCCTCGGCAGCAGTGCCGGGAGCAGCACTTCCTGCGCCCCGATCCCGTCCATCTCCTCGCGGACGATGCGCGAGACGTTGTCCAGGACGCGCTTGCCGAGCGGCAGCCAGCTCCACACCCCGGCGGAACTGCGCCGGACGTAGCCGGCCCGCACGAGCAGCCGGTGGCTGAGGGTCTCCGCGTCGGCGGGGTCCTCGCGGAGGGTCTTGGCCATGAGGCGGGACATGCGCTGCACGTGTTGCGTTGACATGAAGGGAGGCTACCGGTGGCTCCCGGGGCCGCGAAAACGGATTCAGGGCCTGCGCAGCGGCAGCGGGGCGCCCATGACGGCGTACGGGAGGCTCGCGCTCGGGAAGTGGACCTGGCGGGCGAGGTCGGTGTACCCGAGGGACCGGTAGAGGCCGCGGGCGGGGCTTTCGGTGTCGATCGCGGAGAGGATCGAGCGCTCCTCGGCGGCGGTGTCGGTGATCCGGGTGATGAGGGCGCGGCCGACGCCCCCGCCCTGGAACCCGGGGTGGACGTGGAGCTCGGTGATCACGAAGGAGCCCTCGAGCCAGCCCTCGAGGCCGTCGGCCCGCAGGTAGGGCTCGACGACTCCGGACCACCAGTGCGTGCGGTCGTTGGGCATGCCGTAGACGAACCCGGCGAGCACCCCGTCCTCGGTGAACGCGCCCAGCGCGCGGGCGCCGCGGCAGGTCATGTGGCGCTGGACGATGTAGCGCCGGATGCCGATCTCCTCCTCGCTGAGCCCGAAGGCCATGGCCTGGACGCGCAGGGCCTCGTCGACCCGGGCGGCGAGGTCGAGGTGGCCGACGTGCAGTCCGGCGGGCCGGTCGGGGTCTTCTCCCGCGGGGGTTGGCAGCATGCGGCGACCTTACTGGCGGACCGTGCGGTCAGAACAGGACGCTCATGAACGCGCCCACCTCGCGGAAACCGACCCGGTGGTAGGAGGCGCGCGCGGCGGTGTTGTAGTCGTTGACGTACAGGCTGGCCACAGGGGCCACGTCCCGGAGCGCGTAGGCGACGACGGCGGCCATCCCGGACTCGGAGTGTCCTCGGCCGCGGAACTCGGGGGCCACCCAGACGCCCTGGATCTGGCAGGCGCGGGAGGTCGCCGCGCCGATCTCGGCCTTGAAGACGACCTTGCCGTCCTCGATCCGGGCGAAGGAACGCCCGGCGGCGACCAGCTCGGCGACCCGGGCCTGGTAGAGCAGGCCGCCGTCGCCGGTCATCGGGGAGATGCCGACCTCCTCCGTGAACATGGCCACGCAGGCGGGCATGATCAGGTCGATCTCGTCCTTGCGGATCCGGCGGACCCCGGGGTCGGTGGTCACCGTGGTGGACGGCTGCTCGATGATCATGAGCGGCTGGTGGGAGCGGACGTCCCGGGCCGGGCCCCAGCTGGGCTCCAGGATCTGCCAGAGCAGGCGGGTGGCCGCGGCGGGGCCGACGATGGAGGAGCAGCGGCGGCCGGTACGCCGGGCGCGGTCCGCGAAGGCCCGTACGGCCTCGGGGCCGGCGCAGGCGGGGACCAGGTTGGCGCCGGCGTAGCAGAGCGAGCGGAGCTCGCCGTCGGCGTACCAGCCCCACATCTCGCCGCCCAGGCGCCACGGGTCGAGCCCGGCGATCTGGACCCGCGAGGTGATGAAGGCGTTCTCGACCGGCTCGCGGCCGAGGATGTCGAGCGCGGCGTCAAGATCACTGGGCTCAAGGACCCGGGTGGTGGTCTGCGTCAACACTGGGGCCTCACCATGCAAGTCTGCTGATCTCCGCACTGTACCCGGAGCCGCTTCGAGATGCCCTCGAGCCCCCTCGGCGACGCCTGGAACGGGGCCCCGCCCGCAGGGGCACAGGCCGACGGGCCCGGGGCCGCATCGCGGCCCCGGGCCCGTCGGTGTCCCGCTTGTGGAGCCAAGCGCTCGGTCCTGGGGCTAGGGCTGTGGCCGGGAAGGTTCACCGTGTCGCGGCGCCCGGCACGGCACCTCGCGGCCACAGCACTAGACGCCGATCGCCACCGTCGGCTCGCCCGACATCACGCCGTCCTTCTCCATCTGCTCGGCGATCTTGAACGCCTCTTCGATGAGGGTCTCGACGATCTTCGACTCGGGGACGGTCTTGATGACCTCGCCCTTGACGAAGATCTGGCCCTTGCCGTTGCCGGAGGCGACGCCCAGGTCGGCCTCACGGGCCTCACCGGGGCCGTTGACGACGCAGCCCATGACCGCGACGCGCAGCGGGACCTCCATGCCCTCCAGGCCCGCCGTGACCTCCTCGGCCAGCTTGTAGACGTCCACCTGCGCGCGCCCGCAGGACGGGCAGGAGACGATCTCCAGGCGGCGCTGCTTGAGGTTCAGCGACTCCAGGATCTGGCGGCCGACCTTGATCTCCTCCACCGGCGGGGCCGACAGCGAGACGCGGATGGTGTCGCCGATGCCCTCGGAGAGCAGCGCGCCGAAGGCGACGGCGGACTTGATGGTGCCCTGGAAGGCCGGGCCCGCTTCGGTGACGCCGAGGTGCAGCGGGTACTCGCACTGGGCGGCCAGCTGGCGGTAGGCGTTGATCATGACGACCGGGTCGTTGTGCTTGACCGAGATCTTGATGTCGCTGAAGCCGTGCTCCTCGAAGAGGGAGGCCTCCCACAGCGCGGACTCGACCAGCGCCTCGGGGGTGGCCTTGCCGTACTTCTTCAGCAGTCGCGCGTCGAGCGAGCCCGCGTTCACGCCGATCCGGATCGGGGTGCCGTGGTCCTTGGCGGCCCTCGCGATCTCCTTGACCTGGTCGTCGAACTGCTTGATGTTGCCCGGGTTCACGCGGACGGCGGCGCAGCCGGCTTCGATCGCGGCGAACACGTACTTCGGCTGGAAGTGGATGTCGGCGATGACCGGGATGTTCGACTTCTTCGCGATCACGGCGAGCGCGTCGGCGTCGTCCTGCGTCGGGCAGGCCACGCGGACGATGTCGCAGCCGGAAGCGGTCAGCTCCGCGATCTGCTGGAGCGTGGCCCCGATGTCGGAGGTCCTGGTGGTGGTCATCGACTGCACGGAGATTTGTGAGTCGCCACCGACGGCGACCGAGCCGACCTGGATCTTGCGGCTGACCCTGCGGTCGGCGAGCTTCGTCGGCACGGCCGGAATTCCGAGAGAGATGGCAGTCATCTTCTGTGCAACCCCAAGGTGTGGAAATAGGTGCCGAGATCGGCGGGCTCCAGCGTCCGAGATTACGCCAACCGGCACGTCTCCCGCGCATCGCAGGGGGTGTGCCACCCGAACGTAGGGAGCCGGGCACGAGGAGTGCCCGGCTCCGGTTCGGATGCGGTACGGATGACGCGTACGACGCTCCGTCGATCGTTCAATCAGGTGATTTTAATGGGGTTGACCACGTCCGCGGCCAGAACCAGCAAGGTGAAGCAGAGGAAAACTCCGGCCACCACGTACGCGGCGGGCATCAGCTTCGCCACGTCGAACGGACCCGGGTCGGCCCGCCGGAAGACCCGGGCGAAGCCGCGTCGCACCGACTCCCACAGGGCGCCCGCGATGTGCCCGCCGTCCAGGGGCAGCAGGGGCAGCATGTTGAACAGGAAGAGGGAGAGGTTGAACATGCCCAGGACGTTCAGCATGATCGACATCCGCTGCTCGCCGGGAATGTCCAGGGCCGCGATCTCGCCGTTGATCCGGGCCGCGCCGACGATGCCCATCGGGGAGTCGGCCTCCCGCTCGGCGCCGTTGAACACCGAGTTCCACAGGGCCGGGATCTTGCCCGGAAGCTGGGCCAGCCCCTGCACGCTGCTCTGCACGACCTCCCCGACCCGGTCCGCGGACTGGGTGAAGGTGAGCGGGGCGATCACGGACTTGGGGCCGACGCCGAGGTAGCCGGCCGACACGTACTCGCCCTTGACGTAGCCGCCGTGGCCGTCGGTCTTGCCGACGCGGTTCTCCACGAGGTTCGCGTGGAGCTCGACCTCCCGGCCGTCGCGCAGCACGGTGAGGGCGGCTGGTCCGATGGTGTTGCGGATGCTCGTCTGGAGCGTGCTCCAGTCCTCGATCCGCTTGCCGCCGAAGGCCACGATCTTGTCGCCGACCTGCAGTCCCGCGGCCTTGCCCGGGGCCACCGGGTCGCCGTCCTTGCAGACCTCGCGGTTCTCGCTCTGCTTGAGGACGCACTCGGAGACCGTCTGGACCTGGGTGGTCGTCTGCTGGACCCCGAAGGTCATCCACACACCGAAGAAGATCGCCATGGCCAGGACCAGGTTCATGAAGGGTCCGGCGAACATCACGATCACGCGCTTCCACGGCTTGCGCGTGTAGAAGAGCCGCGATTCGTCACCCGGCTGCAGTTCCTCGTACGCCGCCGAGCGCGCGTCCTCGATCATCGAGCGGAACGGCGACGTGGAACGGGCGGTGATCTTGCCGTCCTCGCCGGGCGGGAACATCCCGATCATGCGGATGTAGCCGCCCATCGGGATGGCCTTGAGCCCGTACTCGGTGTCGCCCTTCCTGCGCGACCAGATGGTCCGGCCGAAGCCGACCATGTACTGGGGCACGCGGATGCCGAAGAGCTTGGCCGTCGAGAGGTGGCCGAGCTCGTGCCAGGCGATGGAGAAGAGCAGCCCGACCACGAACACGAGCACACCGGTCAAGGTCAGCAGTACGGTCATGCGCGCGCCTCCACTGCGGCCCGTGCCGCCATCTCCTGTGCCCGGGCCCTGGCCCAGGTCTCCGCTTCAAGGACGTCCGCGACCGTGAGGGAGGTTCCCCCGGTGGGGGTCCCGTGCTCATCGACCACGGCAGAGACCGTATCCATGATTGCTGTGAACGGCAGTCGACCGGCCAGGAACGCCTCCACGCACTCCTCGTTCGCCGCATTGAAGACGGCGGGCGCGGTACCGCCCAGGGCGCCCACGTGCCGGGCCAGGCCCACTGCCGGGAAGGCTTCGGTGTCCAGCGGGAAGAACTCCCAGGTGGACGCCTTGGTCCAGTCGAAGGCGGTGGACGCGTCCGGGACCCGCTCGGGCCAGCCGAGGCCGATCGCGATCGGGCCGCGCATGTCCGGCGGGGTGGCCTGGGCCAGCGTGGAGCCGTCCGTGAACTCCACCATCGAGTGCACGTACGACTGCGGATGGACCACGACCTCGATCCGCTCGAACGGGATGTCGTAGAGCAGGTGCGCCTCGATGACCTCCAGGCCCTTGTTGACCAGGGTCGCCGAATTGACGGTGATCACCGGGCCCATCGCCCAGGTCGGGTGCGCGAGCGCGTCCTGCACCGTGACCGAGGCGAGCTCGGCGCGGGTGCGGCCGCGGAAGGGCCCGCCGGAGGCAGTGACCACGAGCTTGCGCACATCGGCGCGGGTGCCGGCGGCCAGGGCCTGGAACAGCGCCGCGTGCTCGGAGTCGACCGGGATGATCTGGCCGGGCTTCGCCAGGGCCTTGACCAGCGGGCCGCCGACGATCAGCGACTCCTTGTTGGCGAGGGCCAGGGTCCGGCCGGCCCGCAGCGCGGCGAGGGTCGGCGCGAGGCCGATGGAACCGGTGATGCCGTTGAGGACGGTGTGGCACTCGGAGGCGGCGAGCTCGGTCGCGGCGTCCGGTCCGGCGAGGATCTCGGGCAGCGGCTCACCGGCGCCGTACTCGGAGTCCAGCGCCTCCTTGAGGGCCGGTACGACGTCTTCGCGCGCGACGGCCACCGTGTTCACGCGGAGCAGCCGGGCCTGCTCGGCCAGCAGTGCGACCCGGCCGCCGGCGGCGGACAGGGCCGTGACCCGGAACCGGTCCGGGTTGCGCAGGGCCAGATCGATGGCCTGGGTCCCGATGGACCCGGTGGAGCCGAGGATGACGATGTCCCGCCGGCCGGCCGCGGGGTCGAAGAGGAGGTGCGGATCGGCAAGGGGGGATGGGCGGTCGCTCATGGAACCATTGTTGCCGCAACTCAGGGCCGATTGGACACGGAGTCCCCCTGAATCACGACGGCGAGCAGCTCCGGGAGCGTGCCGGTGAAATCGGGCAGTGCCCGGGCGGCCCGCCACCAGGCCTCCGCGTCGGCGCCGAGGGCCGCCGCGAACAGCCGGTCCGCCTCGGCCGCGGCCGCCAGTACCGGGGTGTGGAGGTCGTTGCGGTCGGGGTGGTCGACACGGCCCAGCCACTGGTCCGGGTCCAGGGCCCAGGCGGCCGGGACCTTGTGACGGAGCACGTCGGTGCCGGTGAGCAGCCCCTCGGCCAAGGCGCGGCGGACCGCGCGGACGTCGTCGGCGAGGTCGGGCAGCGGGAGCGAGAGCCCGGCCAGGGCCAGCTCGCGGTCGACACTGCCCGGGGGTTCACCTGCGCCGGCCGAGAGCGAGTCCACGGCCTCGGAG
>NZ_JAPNLJ010000048.1 GCF_026627445.1 Streptomyces sp. H27-H1 | reverse complement strand
CACCCCGGGAGACGTGGAACCCCGGCGCACCCGCAGCGTTACGCGACGGCCCCACACCCGACCACACGGGACAAATAGGGCGAAACGCCAAGTCGACCGAGGTCATCACGCCGCAGAAGGATCGAGGTCAGTGGTGCAAGTAATGCGGTTCGTGCAGGTGATGCGGGTAATGCGGGTAATGCCTGTCGTTCGGTGGAGCTGATGGAGCCGGTGGAGCTGGTGGCGCTTTTCGTCTGACAGTGGGCCGGGAGGTTGTCCTCGACGTTCAGACGAGGCGTCCCAGCCGGCCCTCGGTCACATCGGCGACGAACGAGGTCCAGGAGGCGGGCGCGAAGGTGAGGGACGGGCCGTCCTGCACCTTCGAGTCGCGGACCGCGATGGATTCGATGACGGGGGACTTGACCTCGACGCAGGCGCCGTTGGCGGAGTACGAGGACTTGGTCCAGTTTTCCGTTGCACCTTGACGAATAGCCATGTTTCTCTCCGGTTCAGCGAGTGGTTCCGGTGTCATGTCGGCCATTGCTCCGGCTGACGTGATCGACGCTACCCGCAGCTCCCGGTATGCGAAGGGGGCGTTCACCCGACCGAGTGGCATATTCCATTCAGGCCTTCTGCGGCCGGGGAGTGACGGTGTACCGTACCGGCCTTCTCGCCGGATCTCACTTCCCCTTGCCCGCGAAGTCCTCGATGATCTGCCCGATGAACTGCCGCGTCTGGTCCACGTTGTGGGCCTGTGCACGCAGATGTTCGTACATCACGCTGTATTTCTGGACGTCGTTGGCTTTCTCCAGATACAAGTCGCTCGTCACGCCCTCGATGTAGACGACCGTCGAGTCCGATGCGTCCGGGAATTCCAGAATGGCGTACTGGCCGTTGACGCCCGGGTGGGCCCCCACCGAGAAGGGCATCACCTGGACCGTGACGTGCGGCTTCTCCGATTGCTCTATCAGGAACTCCAACTGCCGGATCATGAGCTGCGCATCGCCCACGTGCCGGCGCAGAGCTGCCTCGTCGATGACCGCCCACAGGCGCAGCGGTCCGATCTCGGGATTGCTGTTCTCGGTCTCGTGAAGCCGCTTCTGGCGGTGCATCCGGACCTGGACGCGCTTCTCCACGTCGACGGGGGCCGTCTCCGGCCACGCGCCGCGGACGAGCGACTGGGCGTACTCCGGGGTCTGGAGCAGCCCTGGGATCACCAGGGGCTCGTAGGTGCGCAGGCTGGCGGCGTCCGTCTCCAGGCCGATGTAGACGCTGTACGGGATGTCACCGAAGGCGTGCCACCAGCCCTGCTGGCGGGAATCCTTGGCCATCTGCATGAGGGAGTCGACGAGCCGCCGGTCCTCGACCTCGTAGACGTCGCACAGATCGCGGACGTCGCGCTGGCTGATGGAACGGCGGCCGTTCTCCAGCCGGCTGATCTTCGACTGGGAGACGAGCAGGCGTTCCGCGACCTGCTCGGCCGTCATGCCTTTGTCCTCGCGGAGCTTGCGCAACTCCATGCCCAGTCGGCGGCGTCGGACGGTGGGATTGACATTGGACGCCACGTGAACGGCACCTCCGCCTTCTTCTCGTGCTGTCTCTCTGCGTGTCTGATGCTGAGCAGACTGCCACCGAAGCGTGCGGCCTCGCTGGGGAACGGCCGGGATCACGGCCGGATCACGGCCGGATCGAGGCCGGATCGAGGCCTGGCCGGGCCGAGATCAGGCCTGGGGGCGGCCCCGGACGAGCCTCGGGGCGTGCCTCGCACGAGCTCCGGGACGAGCCCCGAACGAGCCTCGGGACGCGCCGGACATGCGAACGCGCGGGGTGACGGGGCCGGCGTACCGGCCTCGTCACCCCGCGCGCTGGCGGCTTCCGGGCCGGGTCCTGGGGACGTCGGCCACGGTGATGGCGTTACGTGTGCTGCGGTCGTGCGTGTGGCGCCTGTGCTGCGGTGTTGCCTGCCCTGCTGTGCTGCCTGTACTGCGTGCCCTGCCGGTGGAATCAGTGCGCGGCCGCGCGGGCCATCGCACCGGTCCGGCGCGGCTGCAGCGGAACGGCTGCCGCCGTGGCCCGGGCGGGCTGGGCCGGTGCCCGGTCGCGGCGCGGCTGTGCTGCCACACCGTTCTGGACGTCCATGACGGCGTGAGCCACCAGTCCGCCCATCGGGTCGTGCCGGATCAGATCCCGCAGTCGGGACCTGGACGACCGCCCCTCGTTGCCGGGGTACAGGTGCTTGCCGAGTCCGACCGCGTGGGCCAGTGCGGCAAGCGCCGCGGTCCGCGGGTCCGGCGGTACACCGGTGCGGATCGCACTGTCCAGCCGGCCACGGATCTCCCGGCTGATCGCTGTGTCGGTCGCTTGGTAGCGAGTCGTCGGCAGCACCCCGCACATCTGGCCCGCGACGGCATGGACCATGCCGCAACGCTCCAAGTGAGCGAGGTAAATCTGACGGAGCCCCAGTCGGGGTCCGCCGATCCAGTGGACGGCCCGAACCGGGCTGCCGCGCCTGCGCAGCAGTTCCAGTGCGGAGTCCAGAGTCGGATCTCCTGTCGGCCGTGGCATCACCACGGCGATACGATCCCCATCAGGGGCTATCCGTCCTGCCAGAGCCAGCTCCACTAGCTGTGCCCCGGCCAGGCCGAGGTCGAGCGACTGCGGCTGCGCCGTGGTTCCCGTGGCCGGGTCCAAGGCGAGCAGAAGAAGCTCCTCCGGAATTGTTCTGCGGCTCTTGCCCATCCATGCCTCCCCGCGTGGATGAGTGACAGGGTGACGCCTCTCACATTCATCTGTCGAGAGCGCCTGGTCGCTTTGTGGGGGAACCATCAGCTATGTCGTTCTCGTCTAGCACGGGGGCGATGCCCCCTAGACGGGACACTGTTAGACATTCGGACAGCCGGACGTGAAAGCGATCGAGGAGGAACTGGTGGCGGGCGAGTCCCCCGACAAGTCGGTTGATGAAGGAAAGTCGGGGACGGCGGAGTCGTCCGAGGGGCGCGACCCGAGGGCTTCGGTGTTCCGTCCGAGGGACCCGGAGGAGGGGCGCGCGGATCGCGATCCGCTGCGCGAAGCGGTGGCCGCGTGGGTGGCCACGGCGGAGACCTCGCCCTCCGGGGACGAGCCGGACGAGGCGCCGGCCGCGCCGGGCGCGGAGACCGAGGTCTTCAAGGCCCTGCCCGAGGACGCGGAGGAGTCGGCTTCGGACTCGGCTTCGGACTCGGACTCGGACTCGGCCTCGGATTCCGCCTCGGATTCCGAGCGGCGATCCGGTGGCGGGGAGCCTGCTGCCCCGTCGGCCGAGAGCGAGCGCACGGCGGTGTTCCGCACCGTGACGCCGCCGTCGGCTGCCGCCGAGCGGCCCGCACCTTCCGGTTCCGCTTCGGAGCCCGAGGGTGGCGAGCCCGCGGATCCGTCCGGTGCTTCCGATGGTTCTACGGGGCCCACGGACGCTGCCCCGGCGGGCCGGTCGGAGGCCTCGGGCGACAAGCCCACTGCTGCTCCAGCGGCTACCACCGCCGACGAGCCCGCAGACGGCGACCGCGAGACCGGGTCCCGTACCGCGACGCCTCCGGTGTCCGACGACCAGCCCGAGTCCTCCGATTCCGAGTCCGGTTCTGATTCCGCTTCGACCGGTTCCGGGCGCGGTGCCGGGTCCTCGGCGCCGCCCGCGGTTGGCGAGCGCACGGCTGCGTTCCGCACCGCGACGCCCCCGGTCGCTCCCGACCGGTCCGCGGGTGCGGGTCCGGCGGACGACCCGGTGCGCGGCGCCGAATCCCCGGGCGAGTCCGCGGCTGCCGCCGGCGCGGCCGGGAGTGAGCGCACGGCCTCGTTCCGTACGGCGACACCGCCGGCCGGTACCGGTCGACCCGCGGGCTCCGGCTCCGGGGCCGACCCGCGCCGGGCCTCGGGCGAGCTCAAGGCCTCCGCCGGATCGACCGACAGCGAGCGCACCGCGGTGTTCCGTACGGTCACCCCGCCGGCCACCGCCGACCGGCCGACGGGTTCCGCTCCGGCGGCGGGCGACACCCCAGCGACCCCTCCCACCAGCAGCGACCCCACCACCAGCGAGCGAACCGCCACGTTCCGCACGGCGACGCCGCCGCCTGCGGGTGCTCCGACCTCGGGTGCTGCGACCTCAGGCACCCCGAGTGCCCAGGGCAAATCGGCCAACCCGGCGGCTCCGGCGACCCCGAGCGCCCGGGACACCACGGCCGCTCCGGCCACCCCCGCCACCGGCGACTCCGCCGACAGCGAGCGGACCGCCGTGTTCCGGGCGGTCAAGCCCGGCTCCGGCTCCGGGTCCGCCCCGGGCGCCGAGGCGCACGACAGTGAGCGGACGGCTGTGTTCCGGGCGGTGAAGCCCCCGGCTCCGGCCGCCCCGGCCGCCGGTGACTCCGCCGACAGCGAGCGGACCGCGGTGTTCCGGGCGATCAAGCCCGGCACCGCCGCAGCCGCCCCCGACACCGCCAAGCCGGCGCCCCCGCACACCGCCGGCGGGGAGCGGCCGAGCACCTTCGTACCGCTGCGGAACGACGCGCCCGCCCGCCCCGCCACCGGCCGGCCGCCGAACGCGGCGTCCCCCGCCCCCGGTGCTCCGAGGGCCGCGAACGCGGCGGCCGCCCCGGCGCCCGCGAGGACCCCGGTACCCGCCGGGGTGCGGGCCCCGGTGACGTATGAGTCCCCGGAGCGGACCACGCAGCAGCCGCTGCCGCCCAAGCCGCCGCTCGACATGCTGGCGGACCTCACGAACAACCCGCCGCCGCCGCCGAGCGCGGCCCGGACCGTCCTGCGGCGGTTCAAGATCTACGCCCCGGTCCTCGTACTCCTGGCGGTGGTCCTCGCCGTCGTCCAGCTCGTGCGCCCGCTGCCCGAGCCGACGCTCCGGATGACCGCGAAGAGCACGTACGCCTTCGAGGGCGGGGCCCCGGTCCTGCCGTGGCCGAAGGAGGGCCAGGCCTATGTCGCCGCGGCCGGCCTCGGCCCGGTCGGCACCTTCGGGGAGCAGAAGCCCGTCGCGATCGGCAGTGTCGCCAAGGCCATGACGGCGTACGTCATCCTCAAGGACTTCCCCATGAAGAAGGGGGAGAAGGGTCAGATGATCCCCGTCGACAAGACGGCGGTCGACGACGGCAAGAAGGAGACCGAGGGCGAGTCCACGGTCAACAACCTGAAGGAGGGCGACAAGCTCTCCCAGTACGACGCCCTCGCCGCGATCATGATCCCGTCCGCCAACAACGTCGCGCGGCTGCTCGCGCGCTGGGACGGCGGGCAGGAGGCGTTCGTCCAGAAGATGAACGACACCGCCAAGGAACTCGGCATGACCAACACGGCGTACACGGACCCCTCGGGTCTGAACGCGACGACGGTCAGCACCGCCGAGGACCAGGTCAAGCTCGGCCTGAAGATCGTAGAGATGCCCGAGCTGATCGCGATCACCAAGCTGCCGTACTGGACCGACGCCACCGGCAAGAAGTGGCGGAACTACAACAACCTCATTCCGCTCAACAACTCGCTGGGCATCAAGACGGGCTCCACCACGAAGGCCGGCGGAAACCTGCTCTTCGCGGCGTCGCAGAAGGTCGGCAAGACCAACCAGCTGATCGTCGGCGCGGTCCTCGGCCAGCACGGCGTGCCGATCCTCGACACGGCGATCGAAGCGAGCAAGAAGGTCATGATCGCCACGCAGCGGGTGCTCACGGCCGCGCCCGTCGTCAAGAAGGGCGCGGTCGTCGGCTACGTGGACGACGGACTCGGCACCCAGGTCCCGGTCGTGGCCACCGCCGACGTGGAAGCGGTCGGCTGGCCGACCCTGACCGTCTCCCTCAAGCTGGGTGACGGCGCCGCCAAGCTCCCGCAGACCGCCAAGGCGGGCTCGGAGATCGGTGTACTGACCGTCGGCGAGGGCGCCAGCCAGGTGAAGGTGCCGGTGGCGCTGCAGAGCGACCTCACCGCACCCGGCGTCGGCAAGAAGCTGACACGCGTCGGCTGACGCGTCGGCCGCCGCGTCATCCGCCGCGGCGGCCGACGCGGCGGACGACCCCGCGTGCGAGCGCGGAGCGGGCACCCCCCCCCCGGGGGCACCCCCGGGGGCCCCGGGCCGCGTCTACGAACCGAGGGACGCACCCTCGGGACGCACCCGAGGGACCGGAGTGGGGAGTACGTCGGCGTGAGCACCGCTGAGCGCCAGGGACAGGGGCAAGGCCGGATACTGGGCCAGGCCCTGCCCGGAGGGGCCGGAAAGGCCGGAGCCGAGGGAAGCCCGGGAGAACCGGGACCGGCGAGGACGCGGGCCGACCCCGGCCCGCCTGCCGGGCAGGTCCGCCGTACCCTCGACCGGGCGCGCCGGCACCCCGTGGCCGTGGCCACCGCGCTGGCCGGGCTGCTGCACGTGATCTGGTTCTTCGCCGTCGCCAACAGCGGCGGCGACCTCGCCGCACAGGACGCCTGGGCCGAGTTCGTGGGCCGCCATCCCGACTCGGCGTACAACCTCGCCTGGTACGGCGGCATGCACCCGGTCTCGTACAGCGTGGTCTCGCCGTACGTGATGCACATGATCGGCGTCCGGACCACGATGATGATCGCCGGTACGGTCTCGGCCGGGCTGCTGGCCATGATCCTGACCCGCTGCCGGGGCGCCGTGCGCGAGCCCCTGTGGCCCGCGCTGGCCGGGGTGTACGGGCTGCTGTGCAACGCCCTGTCGGGCCGTGTCACCTTCGGGCTCGGCGTGATGTTCGCGCTGGGGGCGGTCGCCGCTGTCTTCTGCTGGCCCCGCAAATGGGCCGAGCGGCGCTGGGCGAAGGCCGCCGCGGCGGCTCCGCTCGCGGCCGTCGCCACGGCCTCCAGCCCGGTCGCCGGGCTGTTCCTCGGAGTGATCGCGGCCGCGCTGTTCCTGAACGGGCGGCGCCCCGGCGCGTACGCGCTGGGGCTGGCCCCGGCGGCGGTGGTCGGGCTGTCGGCCTGGCTGTTCCCCTTCTCCGGGACCCAGCCGATGAAGCTGGCCTCGGCGGCGCTGCCGTTCGGGTGCGCGCTGGCCGCACTGTTCCTCGTACCGAAGGGCTGGAAGACGGTCCGGACCGCGTCCGCGATCTACGCCTTCGGGGTGGCGCTGACCTGGGCGATCGACTCCCAGGTCGGTTCGAACGTGACTCGGCTCGCGATGCTGTTCGGCGGGGTGGTGCTGCTCGCGGCCCTCCCGTACGAGGCCGCGCGCACGCGCCGCTGGTACGGGCTGGTCCTCGCGCTGGGCGGCGTGACCGCCTGGATCACCGTCAACAGCGTCACCGACATCGTCCGCACCACCCCGCTGGCCTCCTGGAGCCGGGAGCTGGCCCCGCTGGTGGACCAGCTCCAGAAGGCGGGCGCCGACCGGGGCCGCGTCGAGGTGGTCCCGGCCAGCAGCCACCGCGAGTCCTCCGCCTTCCCCGCGTACGTGAACCTCGCCCGCGGCTGGAACCGCCAGGCCGACCTGGAGCGCAACCCGGTCTTCTACGACGACACCCTCACGGCCGACAGCTACCGCGAGTGGCTGGACCGCTGGGCCGTGCACTATGTGGTGCTGCCCGCCGACAAACCCGATGAGGGCGGGAAGGACGAGGCGAAGCTGGTGCGCGAGGGGCTCCCGTACCTCCAGCAGGTGTGGGGCGACGCGAACTGGCAGCTCTTCAAGGTGGTGAACCCGACGAACCTGGTCGACGGCTCCGCGACGGTGGTGCGGGCCGGCGCCGACCAACTGGTCATCGAGGTGAAGCAGGCCGGCCGGGTACTGGTGCGCGTTCCGCACTCCCCGTGGCTGGGGCTGGTGGACGGCGCGGGCAAGCCGGTGGCGCCGCCGCAGGAGACCGAGGCCTCCAAAGCCGCCGGGAAGACGACCCCGACGGGCGCCGTCGCCCCGCCCAAGGTCTACGCGAACACGGCCGGGTGCCTGTTCAAGGCACCCGCCGACGGTACCGGCGACGAGTGGACGGAGCTGCTGGCCCCGGCGCCGGGGGAGTACCGGATCGCGGCGAAGTACCAGCTGCCGCGCGGCACGCCGTGTCCGGAGGAACTGCTCTACGAGGTACTCGGCCCGGCGGAGCGCCCGACTCCGCCGAGCCCCTGACCGGTCCTTGATCAACCATTTTTTACGTCCGGTCCGGGTGCGTCTGCCCCTTTATATGCATACGATCCCAGTAGTCCGATTGGGTGCCCCGAGTCTTTTTAGGGAGTGACGACGGGATGAGCAAAGAGCAAGAGCAAGAGCAGAAGCAGGACTTCCAGGCGGCTGTGGCGAAGGCCGCGGAGGCGACCCACCTGCCACGCGCCGTGCAGGGCGCACACGGCTTCTCCGGTCCGCTCCGGACCAAGATCAAGGGCGGAGCGCACACGAAGGCGGAACTCAAGCGGGCCGGAACCCCGCAGGGCGACCGCATCGGCGAGCGCAGCAGAGGCCTCAGCTGAGCACCGGGCTGAGCACTGAGCCCCCCTCCCCGTCGTGATACGCCCTCCCGGCTTCGGCCGGGAGGGCTTTCGGCTGCCGGCGGCCTTAACGGCATCGCGGGGCGGCGTCCCGGTGGCCGTTACCTGGCCGACGGAGTACCCAGACACGACCCTCGTACCGTAGGGCTCGTCCCTGACCAAACCCCTCGAAACGGGTACACGGCCCGGCCCGCTGCCCTGCCCCCTGTCCGTCCGGAGCAAGCCATGACCCGCGCCCGCACCCGCGCCCGCACCCGCGCCCGCACCCCTGCCCTCCTCGCCGCCACCGCCGTCGCGCTGGCCACCCTCACCGCCTGCGGGAGCGGCGGCGGCGCCGCCGAGCTGCCCCCGGACCCCAAGGTGGGCAGCACAGCGTCCCCGGCCCCCACGGGAGATCCCGCACCCGTCCTCCCGAGGTCGAAGCCGACCGGCATGAAGATCGACGCGGCGGGCGTGGACGCGAAGAAGATGGTCGACCTGAAGGTGGACCCGGCGACGGGCGAGCTCGGCGTACCGAACGCGGACACCGACGCGGACAACCCGGGCTGGTGGGCCGAGGGCGTCACCCCGGGAGAGAAGGGGGTCTCCGTACTCGTCGCCCACTTCGACACGAAGTACGGCCCGGCGGTGATGAAGAACGTCAAGAACATCAAGCTCGGCGACCTGATCGAGGTTCCGCGCGAGGACGGGAAGACGGCCAGGTTCAAGATCCGCGAGATCGAGGACGTGAACAAGGAGGACTTCCCGACCCACAAGGTCTACGGGGAAACCAACCGCCCCGAACTCCGCCTGCTGACCTGCGGCGGCGGCCTCGAGCAGGGCCACCGCACCAACAACGTGATCCTCTACGCCGACCTGGTGGCGTGACCGACGCGGAGCCGAGGGGCCGTTAGGTGCCCTCACCTTCACCAACACCCCACCCCCGGGGTCGCCGGAGGCCCGGTACGTGGCGAACCTCCTCCACGCCGACTTGGGAGAGAAGCTCCAGCGCTTACACCGAAGCGCTGGAAGTCCACGGGATCTCCCGGCCCTTCTGGCACGCGCTCTTGAAAGCCGTCGCGGTGCGAGTCGCCGTGGGTTCAAATCCCATACCCACCGCAGGTGAACGGCCCCCGACCAACGACTTCGTGAGGGATCGTTTCGGATGAATCCCACCCCGTGGATCACCCCAGCCGGCGTACCGCCCGGCAAGGTCGTCAGTGATCACTGCCGTTGATGTCAGCCGCAGACGGCAAAGGCCCCCAGCGATGATCGGTTGGGGGCCTTTGCCCATGTGCCCTCGGCAGGATTCGAACCTGCGACACCCGCTTTAGGAGTCCGTTCAACTCCCGTACCTGGCCAGCTCTGTTGTGCCCTCACGGCTCTGACCTGCACGTTTCTTGTTAGCTGGCGTCAGCTGGTATTCGTCCGTCTCCTGTTCTCTTGTGTACGGGATGTGTACTGCTACTGGGGTGGCACGTTGTACTGGTTGAGCGTCGTCTGCGTGGTGGAGGCGTCACGAAACACCAACTCCCACGGGCCGGTGTTGATGTCCATGTCCTTACCGAAGCCGATCCACTTGCCAGCCATGCGCCGGCCTGTGGGCTCGACGAGCATCTGCACCGCGCCGTGGTATCGGGCGCCGCGGTAGTAACCGTCCTCAGCCGTCTGCTCCACCCAAGTGCCAGTCACGACACTGCCGTCCACCGTCAGGTCCATCGTGAGAGGCGACGCGGGGTTGGAGGATCCATTCGGCAGCGACCGCACGGTGAGTCGATTCCCGTGCTGCAGGACGATGACGAAGTGCTGCCCGACGAGACTGGTGTCTCGGCCGCTTGAGTAGAACTCGTAGCGGGAGAGCCAGACGCCGGAGTAGTTGGCCCGAGGGCTCGACTGGGGAGCCGGGCCAGCTGCAGACGCGACTCCCTCCGGAGTGCTTACAGCCGCTGGCTCGATGTCGTGCCCACCGTTGCCGTCTGAACTGAGTCGTCCCAGCGGCACGGCTGCTGAGAACCCCAGGGACTCGATGGGGAGCCCTGTAACGGACTCCAGCGCGCGGGCGTACAGCGGCCTCGGCGCCGCGATGACGCCGGCCTCCCAGCGTTGTACAAGCCGCTTGTTCGCTTCGTTCGGCTGCCCTACCCGCCGGCCGGAATCCCGGATGGCTCGGGCGAAGTCGTCCTGACTCATGAGCAGGCCCATACGCACTGCCCGAAGAGTCGAGTTTGGTGTGTTCATCCCTTCAAGGTAGCCCTCAACTTCCTGCAATGACACCGATATGACGCCCCATCTGACGTCGGTATGACGCCTCCATGGACGCCGCGCCGGACGTCATACCGGCGTCACGCTGAGACCCTCCAACCGAGCATCTAGGGGCGCCTCGTGCGATTACGGTTCACAGCCGGAGTGTTGCTATCCAGCACCACATGGTGTTACATAGGCACATCGAGCCTTGGAAACGAGGACGGCCCCGACCGGTGGTTGCACACCGAGCGGGGCCTGCGATCCGAACCCCTGACTAGAGGGAGTCGAACCATGGGAAACACCGTACCCGCCTGCGTCCCCCCGATACAGGCCGCCCTGCGCCTGCTGCCCGGCCAGCGGCCGACCCTCGACTACGTCTTCGAGGCCCCGCTCGAGGCCCTGGCCTCCGAGCTGCACGTCGAGGTCATCACCTCCACGATCACCGACGCCGACTTCTTCGGCTGCGTGGTAGTCCGGGGCGCCCGCATCGTCGTGATGCTCTCCCCGAACCTCGGCGAGTACGAGACGGACTTCTTCACCCGCTACCTGACGGCGCACGCGTACAAGCTCGAGATGGAGCCGCTGCCGACACCGTTCGACGTCGAGCTCAACGACATGACGCACGCGGTGACGGCATGAGCGCCCCGCACACGGTCACGGTGCAGACCCTCGACCACGGGCCGGTCGTCCTCGAGGAGCCCTCCTGGTGTGTCGCCGTCCACGCAGACGGCAACCACCGCTCCGGAATCCGCCACGACGGTGTCGAGCACGCCGCCTCGGTCGAGGTCCCCGGGCGCGGTCGGGTCGAGTTCCTGAAGGCGAACCTGTCGCAGTTCCCGTTCGCCGAGTACGGCAGCCACGACGTGAAGGTCGTAGTGGAGGTCGACGGGGACCACCACGAGTTCGACCCGGCCGGCCTCGGGGACCTGGCCGCGGCCATCACGGCGCACGCCCTGTACGGGCTGCTGCCGCTGCGGGACCGCCTGCACGCGCTGCAAGAGGAGAAGTGATGGCGGAGCTCAGGATCAGCCGCGACGCCACCATCGCGACCGCTCGCGAGGCTTTGGCCGCTTCGAAGGCCATGAATGTCGTCACGGCCAGCGACAGCGATCTCTGCCGCAGCGTCGGCAGCCTCGAGTACACCGTTGAAGCCCTCCTGAGGGTCATCGACGAACTGGCCGAGCAGTGAGCGCCCTCCACCCGGCCGCGACCGGGTGCGACTGGTGCGGACAGGGCGGCCACGACCCGATCGAACCGCAGGACGGCGAGTGAGCTCGCACTGGCCGATCCGCCGGCCGACGGAGAGCGCCGCGCTGCGCTCCCTCGGCCGGTCGGTCCGGCCCCTCCCAAGCGTTCCGGCCTTGATGGCCGCCCTGATCATCGCGAACCGTGCCCTCGACCGGCACGGCGCCAACCTCGCTGCCCACCGTGTGGTGCGCGTAGCCGAAGGAGTCTCCGAATGAGCACCCTCAGCATCTTCGACGTGATCACGGCTCTCGTGATCCTCACCAGCGCGGCGGCGCTCGCCATGCAGCTGCGCGGCAAGAGCGGGCGGTACAGGTGCGTCGAGTGCGGCCTCGAGATCCGCTTCCGCGGTGTCAGCGAGGGCGGCAAGGACCGCCTGCGTCAGCAGATGACCGCCCACGTCAACACCCACCAGTCGCAAGGAGTCAGCGAATGAGCCGCTACCTGGAAGAAGCCGCTGCGCTGCTGCGGAAGTCCGTCGAGACCAACGAGCGCGAGCACGCCAAGTGGCCGTCCTCGCTCACGGAGGGCCGCGAGCGAATCGCCCGCGAGTTCGCCACCCTCGCCGCCATCGACAAGGGCCTCCTGCCCGCCGAGATCACCGCCGACATCCTCCGCGCCATCACCGAGAAGGGAGGCCGGTCGTGAAGTTCGTCAACGAGATCCGGCACCGCCTGGTCGACCGCACGATCGACGGGACCACGAACCAGGTATCCGAGCCGTTCGCGGTCCGCATGCCGAAGCTGCCCCGCGACAAGGACACGATGGCGCTCGTCGGCGTCTCCGGCCTGGTCCTAGCGCTCACCCTCGTGGCGATCGTCTGGTCGACGTACAGCATCGGCCAGCTGCTCGGCGGTGGCGTCGGCTACGCGGCCGGCGCGGTCTTCGACATCGCGTGGCTGTCGGTCCTGGTGCTGGAGTACCTGGCGCGCTTCGACCCGAAGAAGCGGGAGTTCCCCCGCAAGGTCGGGTGGTTGCTGGTCCTGGTCGCCGCGGGTGCCATCTTCCTTCACGGCTGGCAGGCGGGCAGCTGGCCGATGGCCGTGGTCGGTGCGGCGGTGTCGCTGGTGTCGAAGGCGCTGTGGCTGGCCGTGTTCCGGCACATCGAGAAGGAGCTCTCTCCGGCTGACTCCCAGTGGGTAGCCGCGGAGATGTCGAAGGCGAACGCCAAGCTCGCCATCGCCGGGGCCCGCAGGCAGGCCGCGAAGGCGGAAGTCGCCGCGAGGCTGGAGTTGCTGGCCGCCGAGCAGGACCTGAACGAACTGGCTGGGCTTGATCACTTTCGCGGCAGCGGGAAGATCACGGCCGAACAGGTCGGCGAACACGGCGAGCCCCTGGATGTCATCCAGACCCTCGAACCGGCCTTGAACAGGGCGAACGCGGTTCGCGAACAGTCCGAACCCGGCACGAACATCGCACACCTCGCCCGCGTCGAGCTGACGGCCGGAGCATCCCGGGAGGAAGCCGTCGAGGCGATCCTGGCCCGCGTTCCCGACGCCAAGCAGACGACCGTCGAAGCGACCGTGCGGCGGGAGCGCAACAAGCTCGACCGCGCGGCGTACCGGTAGACCCCGACCCCTTCCGCCCTCGGCAGGTGCGAGGTTCCTCGCACCTGGTAAGCGCTCCGTAGTCAGCGACTACCGCGCGTACACCACGTGTTCCATCTGGAACACCTGCCGAGGGCCGTGGGGGCCGGGATCCACCCGGACCGAACCGAGGGGGCACCATGAGCGCTGCCAACGGTGGGACTCAGCACTTCGCGAACGGCGTGCGAAGCAGCACCAGCAAGAACCCGTCGACTAAGGGCGGCACCAGCAAGACCAAGCACGGACCGTCGTTCAGCTTCGGCCCGAACATCAACGTCAACTCGACCCGGACTACCAGCTCCGGTGGCCGGGGCGGACAGCCGAGCAGCAGCCAGAGCGCGGGCGGGAACTACGGCCGCTCCCAGCTGATGCTCCCCGACCCGTCGTTCGGATCGGCGGCCGAGCTGAGGGAGTACTGCAACACCCTCCGGGCGTTCGGCGTCCACGCCTCGATCGAGGTGACCGTTGCCGCGGAGATCCTGCAGGCGGCACTGTCGCAGGCCAAGGGCACACCGCAGGACAACATCATCCAGCACAAGATCCGGGCCCGGCGCGTCGCCCGGAAGCTGAAGAAGGCCGGCGAGTCCCTGGCCGACGCCGCCGCCAACGCCGCCGCCACCTATGCCGCGTTCCAGCGGGAGTACGCAGACATCATCACGGCCCGCCCCCAGGGCGGTACGTCCTCAGCCCGTCGCCCGTTCCAGTACTGAAAGGACGCATCCCCATGACCGGCAAGGACGTCGAACAGCGTCACGAGGAGCAGCTGAAGGGCAGCTCCGACAAGGGCGGGATCAAGGGCTACCTGCTGCACCGTGCGAAGCCGTACCTGCCGCCGTGGCTCGGGGTCGGTTCGCTCGGGATCTCCGGCACCGTCGGCCACCTGGTGTGGTCCGGAGATGCGGCCATGGGGATCGGCCTCACGCTCGGCTCGGTCGCCCTGACGGGGGCGGCCTGGTGGGCGGGCAAGGGTGTCGGCCCGCAGCGCCGTCTGCACTCGGCCATCACCGTGGCCGCCGGGTCCGTGTGGTTCACGTCGGCCTCGATCTTCGATCCGTCGTACAACGCCCTCTTCGTCGGCGGCACCGTTACCGCCCTGACCTGGAACATCCGTCAGATCTACCGGCGCGACCCGGACGGCGTGAAGGCTGTCACGGATGGCGCCGGCCTGCTCGAGAAGGTCGGCCTGGCCAAGGCCCTCATGCAGCGCGCCAAGGTCGAACCCAACCGGGTCACCGTGCCGCTTCTCCTCGAGGCCGGCGAGCAGACCAACGACGACGTGTCCAAGGCCCTGCCCCGGATCGCATCCGCGCTGGACATCCCCGTCACCGCCGTCCGCTACCTGCCCGATCCCGACTCTGCCCGCCGCGGCGAGCTCGTCGTCGTCCCCCTCGACATGCTCGCCGACACGGTCCGCTGGGAAGAGGCAGGTCCGTCCCTGCCCGGCGGCTCCATGGAAGACCCGCTCGTCCTCGGCGTGTACGACGACGGACAGCCGCTGATGATGTGGTTCCCCGGCGACCGGGAGGCCGGCCGCAACGCAACCCACCTCCTGATCGCGGGCATGACCGGATCCGGGAAGGGAGACGGTGCCCTGAACCTCCTGACCGAAATCCTGTCGCGGAAGGACGTCATCGTCTGGCTGTCCGACCCCAAGGGATTCCAGGACTTCCGCCCGCTGTTGCCCGGCATCGACTGGGCCGTCGAGGGCGGCGCCCCGACCGAAGCCATGGTCGAAGCCGTCCTTGCTGCGATCCCCGCCCGCACCGCATGGCTCGGCGCCCACCGCTACCGGCAGTGGGAAGCCATCTGCGCGGACGAGCAGACCGACCCCGCGCACTCCTGCCGAACCGACGGCACCGCCTGCCACTGCCCCGGGGTCCCGTTCCTGGTGAGCTGGTTCGAAGAGGCCGGCGTCAGCCTGTCCATGCTCGGAGACGACGCGTTCAACAACATCGCCAACCTGGCCCGGTCCGCGGGCATCGCCCTGGTCGTGTCCCTGCAGCGGCCCAGCCACGACCAGATCAGCACCACCACCCGCGACGCACTCGGGAGCAGGCTGTGTTTCGGCGTCCCCAACGCCATGGCCGCCTCGTTCATGCTCCCCGACACGGTCATCGATGCCGGGGCCGCCCCGGAACGCTGGGCCAACCGGCGGCCCGGCTACAACTACCTCGTTACCCCCGGCGTCGATGAGATGCGGTACTCCAGCCCCGGCCGGACCCGCTGGTTCACCGACTCCGCCCTGTCCCTCATGGAGGCCGTAGCCTCATGGGCCGCCCGCAACGGCGCCAAGCCCGACCCCGTCACCGCGGGTGCCGCAGCCTCGGCCGTGGGTAAGGCGTACACAGAGCGCGCCCGACACCAGGAGGAGAACCCGGAAGAGGGCGACGACGACGAGGAGACGACCGTGAGCCGCCTGGACGACGAAGACCTCGACATCGACCCGAACGAGGAACTGCCCCCGCCGGCCCCCGGCGAGGAGAACGTCGTCTTCGGCCAGCCCGACGGCGCCGACCTCACCCGGGAGGAAGCGCGCACGGTCCTGCAAGACATCCTTGCCGAGTTCGAAGCCGACGGAACCATGGTGATCGGCGTTGTGGACGTCATGGCACACGGCGAGCGGCTCGGCCGGAAGCGCGGATGGGTGTCCGGCGAGCTTCAGCAGCTGCTCGAGGACGGGCGCTTGACCGTTACGACGAAGCCCGGCCGGTATCGAATCGTGCCCGCCATGGCCGATGCCTGACAGCCCTGACACCCCCTGACGCGTCAGACGGCCCTGACACCCATCCTCCTAGGCAGGAGCAGGTGTCAGGACGCTCTGACGGCCGCTCTGACACCCTCTGACACACCGAAGCGGCCCGCCCCTGACACTCGGGGACGGGCCGCTTTTCGCGTTCCCCCCGCGACGCTGCGGCCATGCCGTCATCCTTGCGGGCATGTCGACTGCCCCGAACCCGTATCTCGCAGAACCAGCCCGCCGCAGATGTTCGGCCGACCCTGGCACCGCTACGCCTGGGCGCCCGTCCCCCTGCTCAGCATGTCGGTACTCGCCTGCCTGCCGTTCATCGTCGCCGCGTACCGCGGCGTCATCGCCTGGTGGATCGCCGGCCTGTACACGGCCTGCAGCGCTACCGTCCTGGTCTTCGCCATCGTGCAGCCCAAGGTGAACGGTTGGTTCCCTACGGCGGTCTGGACTCTCATGATCACGGCTGTCGTGCACGTATTCCTCCTCGACCGCGCTAAGCCGCAGGCCAAGTAAGGGGACTTGCAAGAGCACCCGCCCCTGGACTGAAACCCGGGGACGGGTGCTGGTGGCTCACGGAGAACGAGGACCGTGAGCCAGTCGGCGGGGCTACGCGGTGAGGTCGATTTCGACGATCGCCGACGGCTGGTAGATCTTCAGCCCGGCGTCCATCTCGGCCCTAAAGCGGATCATGTTCCGCTGGAAGTCGGACGCGCCGACACCCTCGCTGATGGCGTCCGGGTCGTAGATGTTCTCCGACCAGTCGAAACGCATGTCCTCGGCGATCTGCAGCTCGGTCGCCAGCTTGAAGTTCGCCAGGTGCGCGACACCGACCGACTGAGCGGTCGTGCTCACCACCGGCATGCCCCACAGCCGGCGCGCGTTGACGTCGACAGTCTGGACCGGGCCGCCGAGGTAGTACTGCGCCTCGTTGTCGGCGAGGAGCTCGATGGTCTCCCAGTCATTCGGGTGGATGACGTAGGCGGCCCCGTCCGAGAACGACAGAGTCTCGAGCTTCGTCTTCGCCTTGCGCATGGTGGTCAGGATGTCGGTGTCCCAGGCCTGCGCCTGGCTGCCGGACACGTTCGCGATGCCGGTCATGTTCTCGCCCGACCCGGACCCGTTGATGATCTGCTGCTCGAGGGCCATCTCCACCCCGAGCCGCATCTCCATGTCGAGGAAGCGCTGCAGCATCGGAGCGTCCCGCAGATCCTGGCGGGCTACCGGCTCCGAGAGGTGGGCGATCGTCCGGGTCCGGTCGTCGACCCGAGTCATCGTGAAGATGCTCGTGGGCTTCAGCGCCCCGCGGGCAACCACTGCAGCGTTGTTCGTGCGGACGGTCTGCCGCATGTAGCTGAACCGCGACGGGCCGGTCACTGTGGGGATGAGCTGGCGAAGCACCAGGGCCGGCACGCCGATGCGCACCGGCTCCGACTCCAGCGGGATCGTCAGCGGCACCGCGCCGCCAGAGAGCAGGCCCTTGAACCCCTCGGGGCCCGACACTGCACGGATGACCTTCTCGCCCCAGTCGGAACCGCCCGCGGCCTTCACGCGCGGATGGATGGCCGACTTCATGGCTGACGGGCGGGCGATGCTGTCGCCGAGCTTCTGCAGTTCGTCGCGGAAGCCAGCGCCGCCCTGCTCTGCCTTCGCCTGGTTCTCGGCCAGCGTGATGCGGTCCTTGAGGTCGCGGCCCTTGTCCATGAGCGCGGTCGCCTTCGCCGACTCCTCGTCGGTCAGGTTCCGCCACTCGCCGGTCGGGGTCTCGCAGATGGCCTTGACCTCACGCACCACGGTGCGGAATTCGGCCCTCAGAATTTCGATGTCGCTCATAGTGCGTCCTCAGGAAGTAGTGATCACTTCCCGCACATTCCGGAGGCTGGCCGCGCTGTACGCGCTGGGCGGGCCTACGACGGAGAGTCCGGGCGGCGCCGAACTCAGCGGACACACGGGCTGGCGGCGTCATCGCCCGCAGACGGTCGCCGGGGGCGGCGACTTGGCGGGCGGGTTTCCCCGATGGCCGCCGCTCTACCCCCAGCTTCCTGCTACGGAACGAGTCGCTCGCGGTCCCAAATGCTGGCCGTCGAACTACCTGTGGTCATTTTAGCTGATAGGGCCCACTCTGCGGAAGATCTCCGCTCCGTCCTGGTACGTCGTCAACTCCCAGTGCGCGCACGGGCACGGCAGCTGCAGCATCCGCTCGACCGCCAGGCCCCCGTCACCCATGAACCAGACGCCGCCCTCGGCATCCATCAGCCGCCCAGCCGACGACTCCGTCAGCCACCGGCCCGTCGGCAACACGCTCGAGGGCGCGTGCCGCATCACGTCGATCAGCAGGCGCACCCCGCCAGCCGTTTTCCCGTCGATCGCCTTCGTGTTCATTGGCACTCCTAGCTGAAGGGGTTGTCGTCGTCGGCGCTGTCGTCGCTGGAGTCGGCCAGGCCGATCCGCACCCGGGCGTCCGTGGTCAGGCCGAGCTCCCGCGCCCAGTAGCGCAGTTGCTGCGACGCCTCCCGCATCGCCACCGTGGCCGGGTTCTTCACCGTGCGCCCGCGGTCCATGTCGGAGCGGCCCTCAACGACCGGCCCCCGATCCCGGACATCGGCAGCCGCCGCGGCGAACGCCGACCACCACGAGCAGTACGCCGTGATGGCCGCACGCTCGCCCTCTCGGAAGCGCGTCGCATCGTGGGCGTACACCTCGGACAGCCTGACCCACTCCTGCAGGCCCACGTCGTCGAGGACGGCCGGCTGCACCGACCAGTCGATGCCGAGCCCCCCGATCTCGGCATCCTTAGCCAAGGCCAGGGCCTGTCTCTGGGGGAGGATCTTCAGGCCCTTGGGGACCCTGAGTGCGTCATTCGTGCGTCGAGCAGGCATTTTCACCTCTCCAAAACCGGTTCTGAAGCCCGTGTGCGTGTTCCCAGCTCACCGCGGCGGGCCCCCTGGCGAATGAACTGGTGATTGAACGTCCCTTACCCCCCTCTCCGCCGTCGCTCGTTTCCGCGCAACGCTTCGGCTGCGGACTTCTCCGCATGACACGGCTCGGCGTGGATGAGCCCGAGGTTCTCCGGGTCGCGCGGTGAGCCGCCCTCGGCGATAGGCACCTTGTGGTCGAGCTGCAACGGCTCACCGTCCATGGATTCCTCACCGCAGACGTAGCAGCACGCGTTGTCGCGCCTGCTGATCCGCTTCTTGAGCGCTCGCCATTGGCTTGAGCTCATTCCGTAGCGCTCCTGCTTGCTGGCCCTGTTGGCCCACGCGATGGGCTGGTGAACGTCGCATCGTCCACGGGCTGTGGATATCTCGTGGCACTCGGGATCAGTGCAGCGTGTAGGTGGTGCTGTGGGCATGCGCCCTGCCTCCCTTCGTGCTGGGCGGTGGCTGGTCTGGCCTTGGTGCCGGTACTGATCTGGGCGGGCCTGGCTATCGGGGCTGGGAGGGGGCATAGGGGTAGCCCTCCCGCCCCCTCCCGTCCATCCCCTGGGGGAGGGCGCGAGGAGGGGGCGGGAGGTCAGGCGGCCAGTTGGTGGGGGGTGTACTGCGGGCAGACCGGGGCGTGGGCGTCGGGGCAGGGGCTCCGGCGGTCGCTGTGGAGCCGGGCCCCGCAGCCGTTCGGGCAGAGTCGGTACTTGCCGCGGCGGACGATGGCCCCGCAGGCCATGCAGAGCAGCGGTGCTCGGCGTCGGCGAGGGCTCACGACTTCTCCTTCGGGTTGGCGATGTACGGGTGGACGTCGAACTTCGGGGAGGGCTTCCGACCGCGCCGGCCGGTCTCCGGGGGCGGGATGAAGGCGAGCCAGCCGTATTCCTCCAGCTGCAGCAGGACGTCGTTCATGACGTCCATATCCGTGGCCCACTCACGGCCCTTGAGGCCCTGCCAGACGTCACGGGCCGAGAAGGAGTCCCCAGGGCTGTTGCGGCTCCGGAGCCAGCCGACGACGTCCCGGAGGGGTTTGACGGCGCCTTCGCGGTTCTTGCCCATGAGGTCGAACACGGCGCGGGCGTGGGCGATGAAATACGGGGTCATCGCGAGGACGTCCGTGATGCGCTGGTGGCTGATCTCGCGGGCCCCGGGGTCCTCGTAGAGGCTCAGGCAGGCCGCGACGCGGACGAGCTGGCCGCGCAGCTTGCCGGCCCAGTCGGCGAGGTCGTGCAGGTCCCCGCCGGGCTTCCGCCGCTTGGCGAACGCGTTGTAGAACTCCCCGAACGCCTTCCGGGCGGGCTCCGACAGCTCGATCGTGAGCACGTCCGGGCAGGCCCACACCTGCTTGATGAGGTCGCGGATCCGGTGGTCGTAGACGTTGGCGATCTGCGCGGGGATGGGCGGGGACTCGAAGGTGTCCGTCTCGGTGGGCGCCGGTTTCGCGTACAGGAACCGGCCCAGGAGCCCGGACTGCCTGAACTCGGGGTTCTGCTTCTCCAGCCCGGAGATGATGCCGGGCTGCACGATCAGCCCGAGGGCCAGGAACGTGTGCGACATGCGGGAGGACGCCCGGCCTGTGCGGTCGATGGTGTACGGGCCGCCCGTGTACGCCTCGAGCAGCAGGTCAGTGTTCGCCTTGCCGTTGTTGCCGTACAGACCTGCCGCGACCTTGAACAGTCCGCCCTCGGAAGCCAGGGAGCCGATCCGGCCGCCCTGCTCGTACATGCGCTTAGCGAGCGCTTCGAGGGTGATGTCGCGGACCAGGAGCCGGGGCAGCTCCGGGGCGTCGCCCAGCTCCAGAAGCTTCACGCGGGCCGCCTCGGCGTCCGCCTCGGCTGAGAGCCGCTTGTCACTGTCGGAGTTGGCGGCGTTCTGCTCGGCCTTCGTCATGCGGGCCGTGGTGATGCGGATCTCCTGGGCGGTCGCCTCGACGTCGGGGCGGGCCGCCTCCATCAGCTCCTCCTCGATCTCACGCAGGGGGTTCGCTGCGGCGTTCAGCGCGGGCGTCTTCTTCTCGGAGGAGTCCGCCAGCGCGGCCAGGTACAGGGCCGTCGACTCCTGCCAATCGGACTTCACCTGCACCCGCCGCCGGCCGCCCGTCGCCGTGGAGATGGTCGCCAGCGCGGCGAACGCCACTAGGTCGACGGGCACCTGCAGGGACTCGGCAGCCGCGGTGACGAACTCACCGAGACTCCCCAGGGAGGCGACAGGGAACGGCGGGACCGGGGCCGCGGCCAGGGACACCGGCTCATCCCAACCCCCATCAAGGATCTGCGTCCCAGAAATCCCAGAACTCCGATCCGGTCCCGCTCCTTGGGACGGCACCGCCATTGTGGGATTTGTGGGATGCGAATCGGGGGTGAGCAGATCCGGGTAGCCGAGCCCCGCCGCAAGGTGATCCGTGATGTCCTTACCGCGCGCCGGCTCCAGCACCCGGACCGGGATCCCGGCCTCCTGGACCGACGCCACGACGGCCGCGGCGTGCTTGGCGCCCGGCTCGTCGCGGTCCCGGATGACGATGACCTCAGAGGCCCCGACCAACGCGCGGGTGTAGTCGTCGGTCCACTTCCCCGCCCCGCCCACGTTGCAGGTGGCGGTGGCGCCGGTGGCCCGCAGGCTGTCGACGTCCTTCTCGCCCTCGACGACGAACACGGGGCCGCCGGCCTTCACCGCCTCGAGGACTTCGGGGAGCCGGTAGAGCACCCGGCGGATCCCGGACACCCCGGGCTGCCCGTCGGGCCGGTACTGCCGGAACGTCTTGCGCTCCCCGTCGTAGCCCGGCTCGATACGCCGCACGACGTACAGCACCTGGCCGTGCTCGTCGACGTAGGGGTACTCGGCGACGACCTGGGGGCGCTCCCGCTTCTGCAGGGGCTCGTCGAACAGGTCCGCCATGGTCAGACCGAGGGCACTGACGACGTCCTCGGTCGCACAGCCGGCGTGGCAGTTGATGACCACGCCCTTGGCGCCATTGGTGACCGACAGGGACGGCGACCGGTCCTCGTGGGCGACGCACTGCCAGGCGGTGCCGCGGCCCTTACTGCCGTGCGCGTCGAGAGCGTCGGTGACGCGAGCGAATGCGCTCACACGGTCACCGCCTCGACGCGCAGCTGCACGACGTAGGTGAGTCCGCACGGGGCGGTTTTGAGGACGGAACGAACGAGCGGGAGGGGCGCGCGGTGCAGGTGCGGGTGTCCGCATCCGGGGCACTGCTCGACCTTGACCTGCCGGTGCCACTTCCTCGACCGAGACCTGTACGTGTCCAGTCGACCCGCTACACGCGGGGGGTCTCCCTGGGCTACGGTGGCAGCAGTCGACCCGCTAGCCGCGGAGACTTTCTCAGAAGGGCCTGTTACCCGCAGGCCCTTCTTTGCGTCTCGGTTCATGCGGCGCTGCCCCCGCTCTGGACGGTGCGCTCGTCCAGCCACTTCTCGATGGCCGACCGGCGGTAGAAGACGCGTCCAGCCCGCCCATCGGCGGTCTTGAGGTACGTCGGACCGGCCTGCCTCCAGCGGCGCTCGGCCAGGGATTGCGTGCTTCCGAAGATGGGGTACTCGTCGCACACCTGCTTCGGGGTCAGGAGCTCGTCCCGCTGCGATGCGGTGTTCGTCTTCACTGGCGGTCCTTTCGATGCTTGTCCTGTTGCTTACATGCATCAACTGATGTCATGCTGCACCTATGAAGCTGAGAGTAGCGCATGGGCGCTGTGATACAAGCCCTCCGCTGGTGCATACGCTGATGAGCATGAGCGAGCAGCAGCGTGGACGACGAGCGATCGAGACCGGCCCGACGGGTATGACCGTCGCTGAGAATCTGGCCCGGCTGCGGAAGGTGCGGGGGTTCACCACTCGCCAGCTGTCCGGCGTCCTGGAACGGAACGGCCGCCTTATCCCGGCGTCCGGCATCACCCGGATGGAGAAGGCGGAACGGCAGGTCACCGTCGACGAGCTCGTCGCCCTGGCCGTCGCTCTGGACGTCTCGCCCGTAACCCTGCTCCTGCCGGCCAACGCGCGCGGCGGGAAGGACGTCAACGGAATTCCCGAGGAGGCTCGGACTGAAGTTACGGGAGTCGGAGAGGTCGGCGTGGTCAGCGCGTGGCGCTGGGCCTGGTGCCAGGACACGCTCGAGCCCAGTGACCCCGACGCGGGGGAGGAGGAAGCTGACCGTCGACTCATGGACTTCCTGCTGAACTCGCGCCCGATCGGCCTGCTCAGCGCCCAGGGCGACGACCGGATCATGTCTGCGGCCATTGGGTCTCGAAAGAGGAGGTCCGATGGCTCGAGTGTGGATTGAGGACCGCGAGAACCACGCGGACTACCGGGAGGCCATGGAACGGTGGCAGGAGGCGAAGCGGGCCGGCTCGAAGCGGCAGCCGCCGGGCCGGTGGCGGGTCCGCTGGTACGGGCCGGACAACAAGCCGAAGGCCCTCACCTTCCAGAGGCTGCCGCAGGCTGAGGCTGAGGTCCACGCGCTGACGGCGAAGCTCGACAAGGGCTCGTACCGCGACCCGAAGTCCGGGAAGGCCGCGGTGAAGGTGGTGGCCGAGGAGTGGCACGGTGCCTTGCGCAAGCAGGGGCGCCGAACGCGGGACGACTACCGGGAACTGCTCGACCTGTACGTCATCCCGAAGTGGGGCGACTGGCAGACGGCGGCGATCCAGTGGGCCGACGTCGACCAGTGGGTCACGGAGCTGTGCAACACCCCCGGCAAGCGGGGTGCGCCGCTGGGGCCGGACCGCATCAAGAAGACGTACTACGTGCTCAGCAGCGTCATGAAGCACGCGGTGAAGACGCACCGCGTCTCGGCGAGCCCGTGCCACGAGCACGACCTTCCCCGAAGCGACGACCAGGACGACCACGTCTACCTCACCCATGACCAGCTCGAGACGCTCGCCGGGCACGCTGGCCGCTACGCGACGTTCGTCCGGACGCTGGGGTACACGGGCATCCGGTGGGGGGAGGCCATCGCCATCAAGGTGGGCCGAACGCAGCTCAGTGACCGTCGCATCCGCATCCTGCAGGCCTACTCCGACATCGACGGACACCTCGAGCTGGGTCCAGTGAAGAACCACGAAAAGCGGTCCGTGCCCTTGCCGCGCTCGTTCGCCGAAGAGCTCCGGCCCCTGACCCTTGGCCGCGCCCGGGACGCCCTGCTGTTCACCGCGCCGGAGGGAGGCCCCATGCGCTACCCGAACTTCCGACGCCGCGACTGGGACGTGGCGGTCAAGGTGGCCGGCCTGGCCGACCTGAACCTGACTCCGCACAAGCTTCGGCATACGGCCGCCTCGCTGGCCATCGCCGCCGGCGCGGACGTGAAGGTGGTTCAGACGATGCTCGGCCACAAGTCGGCAGCCATGACGCTGGACGTGTACGGGCACCTGTTCCCGGACCGCCTTGATGAGGTCGCGGACGCCATGGATGCCGGGCGTACTGCCGCTCTGCTGAGGCTGGGAGCGCCAATCGTGGCGGCGTAGCGAGTTGTGGACCATGTACAGAATGCGTACTGCCCCCCGGATCTGATCCGGGGGGCAGTTTCGCGATCACGGCCGTGACCTGCACGAACCGCACTGTGCCCTCGGCAGGATTCGAACCTGCGACACCCGCTTTAGGAGAGCCGTGCTCTATCCCCTGAGCTACGAAGGCGGGTGTTTGGTCTGTGTCGGCAATCACCTTACCCGATGGGCCTGATGAGCATCTACGGGCTGCATTCCCCCAGGTCAGGGCGCGTGTGACCGGTGTCGGCAGGGGGTTTCGCCTTCCCGTTCCTACCCACCCCTTCCCTGTCTTTCCTTGATCTTCCTCCCCCTTCTGTCCCCCGGTTGTCCCCCGCCGTCCCCCCGTTGTGTCCCCCGCCTGTCCCCCCGATGCTCGTCCTCCGGGGCTATCCGTCGGGTGGCTGGGCGACGTAGTCGCAGGTGGGCGGCTGTCCTGCGCAGTGCTGACGACCGCAGTCAGTTCGCGATCTATGGGCGATGAGAAGGCGATAGGCATCTCAGGTGGGGAGGACCATGCGCTGGAGGCGTACGTCCCACACGCACTCGCGGTAGAGCCGGTTCAGGTCGTGTTCCGCGCCTTCGTCGTCAGCGTTGCAGGGCTCGGCGCCGTTCGCTCCGGGGCGGTAGTAGAAGCCGTACTCCTCGCACTCCTCTTGGCCGGGCCAGCGTCCGGACCACAGGGTGAGGCAGGTGGTGCCGGGGTGGGTGCAGCCGCTGCGCTGGCGGCCGGTGAGGGCGCATTGTGCGAGGCCGCACCAGTGGGTGTGGAGGTCGCCGGGGCGTGTGTGGCACTTCGGGCAGGTGTCGCTGGTTGCGGGGTTGGTGGGGGGCTCGGGGTCTGGGGTGAGCTGGAGCCGGCCGAGCCACAGGGTCTGAAGGTGCTGGTCGAGTTCGTGGCCGTCGGCGATGGAGTGGAGGTCGAGGGTGCGGTGGAGGAGTTCGCGCAGGAGGATCGCGGGGAGCTGGCCGAGGGCCCAGTGCAGGGTGAGGCTGCCGTCCTTGTGGCGGGTGATCCAGCGGGTGCGGGCTCGCCAGGAGACCTTGAGTTCGGTGTCCGGGTTCGTGGTGAGTTGGGTGATGCGGCGGCCATGGTTTTTCAGCCAATCTCGGGTCTCGTCGGCGTAGAGGTTGATGAGGGTTCGGCGTGCATCGTCCTCGTTTGTCGCGGCGTGCTGGCGGAGATCGAGGGTGGGGCCGAGGTCGGGGTGCGTGTAGGCGGTGGCGGCGCTGGCGCCGGGTTCTTGCCGGGTGATGCGGAGAGTGTGGGGGCGGCCGAAGAGCGTGAAGGTCTCGCCGTTCTTGATGGCCTTGATCGGGTTCTCCGGCGCGGTCTCACAGAAGTGGGTGAGTTGGCGGTATATCCAGCGGCGTCGGCGGTTGACGAGGTCGCGGGCTTCGTCGTCGGTGGTGGTGCTGGGTCCGCGGACGATGATGTTGCCGGTGCTGGCTATGTCGAGTTCGAGGGTGGTTCGGTTGGTCGTGAGGATGGTGACGGAGACGCCGTTGATGTTGATGGTGCGTTCGCTCAAATAGGCCATTGCTCAATGCCTGTTCGGGGTCGGGAGGGGCGCCTGTTTGGCGCCCCGCGCGGCTATTTCGGGGTGGTTGCCGCCGGTCGGCGGGGGTGGCTCCTACTCGTCGCCGCAGGCAAGGCAAGCCGATGAGATGCAGTTGGCGCAGTGCCACTCGAGCTGGTGTCCGCACTCGTCGCAGAGGGGAAGGTTCGTGTCTCGCATGTTCTGTCGACTCCTTGGTTGCAGAGGGTTTCCCCTGGCTTATATCTAAATTCTACTATGGATGGAGGGGGTGTCAACTGGCTCGAACAGCAATCGCGAGGACGGCTCTACCTCGTTCTCGCTTTGGCTTCAGCCTGGGCGCGGCGAGAGCGTGCCGCCTTCAGCGCGTGCCGGGTCTCGGTGAGCTTGGCTGCCTGTCGTATCGCCAGGTCGCAGAGTCTGGCCACTTGCCTCTCGCAGTGCTCCAGGTGCTCCGCGTCGATGACTGCTCCCGGCCTGTGCGGTGAAGGCTTCCTCCGGGCGGTGGCCTTCGTGCTCCTCAGCGCCACGAAGGCCATGAACTCGGCCTTGGACACGTACTTGATGCGGCGGGTGTCGGGGCCTGTCTCCAGTACCAGTTTGGGGAAGTCGGCATGTCGGGCTGCCCAGTTGCTGACCGCCGACCGGGTCACCCCGACGAGCTTGGCGCCGGCCGCGAGGTGGATGAGTTCCTTCTCCCTTCCCTGGAACTCGGGCCGGTGCCAGATCGTGAGCGTGGTGGCCTTCGTGGTGCTCGTGTTCTCGTTCATGGCCTGCCTTTGGGTGTGCGCCCGGCGGCGGCCTCATCGAGGCCGCCGCCGGGGAGGGGGAGGGGGGTCTACTTGGTCTTCTTGCTGGGCTTGTACTTCGCGATGCCCTCCGCCAGGATCTCGGCCTCGACCTCGCTCAGCTTGTAGCCCTGCTCCTTGAGGTAAGAGAGCCAGGTCACCGTGTGCGGCTCGACATTGCGCCACGCGCCGTCGTGCATGACCTCGCTCTCGAACATCGCCGCCACCTGGGCCAGCAGCAGGCGCCACCGCCGGGTCTTCGCCGTGGTGGCGATCACCGGCGCGAACGGGTTGCGCACCCGGCGCCAGTGGTCGAGGCCCTTGTTGGGGTCCGCCATGCCGAGGAAGGAGCTGATCAGGTCCGTCTTCGGGCGGGATGCCGCCCGGCTGAAATGGTCGGAGGTGCCTGTGATCGTGGACAGGATCAGCACCCACGTCGCGTCGTTGGCCTCGCCGCCGGCCGCGCACAGCTGGGCGATGTACTCGCGGCGTACGTCCCGAGCCGTCCGCCATGCCTTGTTGTAGCGCCGCACCTTGCGCACGGCCTCCAGCATCTCCGGCGTCGACTTGGGGGCCTTGGCCGCGGCGGCCTCGCTATCGGTGAGTTCGTGGTCGTACCGCTTCCAGTCGGCGCACAGCCACTCCACCTCGGTGTCGCCGGGGAGCAGGGCCACCGCGTGGCCAGGGCACTTCTGGTGCAGTTCGGCCGTCATGGTGTTGCCGATGTCGGTGACGAGGTCGCTGAGGCTGCGCGAGGTGCCGTGCTCCCGGTGCGCGTTCCAGGCGACCACTGGGATGCCCTTGGACTTGAAATCCGCGATGAGGCGGGCCCGCTCCTCTTCGTCCTTCTGCTTCTGGCGCAGTCCGGCGAGGGCGTGCGCCCAGTGTCCTCGCGAGGAGTCGCCCGCCTCCACGTCTGCCTTCTTGGCGCGCTTGAGGACGGTCAAGGCGCCGCCGAGGGTTTCGAGGGACTGGTAGTCGGCCATCTCTACGAGGTCGAAGGCGGCGGCGTTCGCCTCACGCAGTGCCTTGGTGCTGAGCTTGGCGGCCTGGGGGGCCGCAGCGACCTCCTCGGGCTTGATACCCAGGGCGCGGGCCGCGCGCTTCTTGCGCAGCTTGCCGACCGGCATGAGGGACAGCTGCTCTGCGGCGTCGAGGACATCGAGGGTGGTCGCCTGGCGGCGGTGGACGTTCTCGATGACCGACAGGGCAAGGGCCTCGTCGTCCACGTCGCGCAGGTCCTCGCGGACGATGGCCGGGACGAGGCGGATCGGCTGTCCGGCTTCTATGGCTCGCTCGGCGGCGATGATCGCGGCCTTCATGCGGCGCTGGCCGAATACGACGCCGAGGGCACCGTCCTGCGCGCCGGTCTGCGGGCGCAGCAGCAGGGGGGCGTTGACGCCGAACTCCACGATGGAGTCGATGAGTGCCTGGTCGGGCTCGGTGCCGTTGTCGTCCTCACCCCGGGCCTTGCGGTGGTTGAAGGGGTCGATCACCAGCTCGCGGGGGTCGTACCAGCCGAAGTGACCTTCGTAGGCGGCGATGGCGGTTGTGGTGGTGTCGGTGGGCTCGATCGCGGTAACGGTCATGGTGGTTGTCCTTCACGGGTTGGGAGGTGCGGGCGGGGTGCCGCCCGCACCTGCGGGGCTTGTCAGGCGGTGGTGGTCGTGGCCTTGCGGGTCGTGGCGCGCTTGGTGGTCTTGGGGGTGGTGACGGTGGTCTTGGCGGCGCGCCGTGGGGTGGTGGTCTTCTTCGCCGTGGCCGCTGTCTTCGGCTTGGCCGCGGGGGTCTTCTTCGCTGAGGGCATCGCGGCGGGCGGGGCCGGGGCGGTTTCGGCGGGAGGGCTGTTCGGCTGAGTGGGGTCCTCGTCGGCCGGGGCGTCCTTGGCGGTCTCGGCGCCGGCCGGGGGCTTCTCGGTGTCCGCTTCCGGCGGCGGGTGGGGGGTGCCGCTCTGCTGGAGCTTGGGCCGGTGCCCGTTGATGGCGGGCAGCAGGCGTTCCTCGATGGCCTTGAGGAGGGTGTCGCTGGTGCCTGCGGAGTCACTGAAGACGACTCCGGCGTTGTAGGCGGGCTGGCCTTCCATGCGCAGGGAGGTCTGGGCGCCGACGCCGTCCCACAGCCGTCGGATGCTGATGGTGTGGCCTGCGGTGTGGTCGAAGCTGACGGTGTCGGTGTCGGTGGTGTCGTCGGGCTTCGTCCAGTCTTCGCCGAGCCTGGAGACGATCAGGTCGCCCAGGATGTAGAGGTCGACGAGCGACAGGCGGGGTGTGGCGGCGGTGTCGGTGCTCATGTGGCGCTCTCCAAGAGGTGGTTGGTCTAGAGGGGCTGGCAGGCTGCGCGGATCGTCTCGGCGGCGTCTTCGGGCAGGCCGGTGAGATCTCCCGCAGCGGTGTAGCCAGCGAAGACGACTTCGCCCGCGATGAGGTGGGGGAGGGGTGCGGCGAGTTGGTGCACCGCGTTGGCGGCGTGGAGGTTCAGGGCCTGGTGTGCGCGGTGGGCTCGGGCGAACACGACGAGGTCGGGGCCGGTGGGGCGGCGTATGAAGTCGACGGCGTCGATGTTGTCGAGGAGGGCGCGGCCGATGATCCGGATCTGTTCGTTTCGGGTGGTGCCGATGTCGAGTTCGCGGATGCGTCCGTCGAGGTCGACGCGCAGTGCAGTGGTCTGGCTGGTCACGGCTTCCTTCCTTCTGTTTCTGGTGAGGTGCCCTCCCTCCCCTTATATCTAAATTCTACTACGACTGAGGGGGGTGTCAACCACGTTCATGCAGGTCAGGGGTGGGGTGGCTAGGTCATGCACCACCCGGAATCGCAGCCGACATCGAGGGGGAGCTCGTCCTGAGCCGCCGACACCGCCTCGTGCAGCGGGCGGCCGGCCCGGCTCAGGAACACCGGGTCGCGCCCCAGGGTGGCCCGTCGTGCGATCAGGGTGTCCTCCAGCTCGCAGGCACGCTCGAAGAGTCCCGGGCGGTCCCGGCGCAGCTCCCTCCAACCCGCCGTGGACTTCAGGGGGCAGAAGAAGCACGCCGACTTCGCGGGGGCTTCGAGGCCCTCGTCCGCGATGACCGTCAGACAGTCCGCCCGCCGCATCCGCAGATCCAGCAGCGGGTAGGTCACCTCCTCGTACGGCTCGGTGCGCCGGTTGGAGGCGCGCGAGATTTCGTCCAGGGAGATCCCGATATCCACCTCGGCCGGCGCGGCGGCACGGGCGCCGTGCTCGCGCAGCCAGTGACCGGTCACCGTGATCTTGAAGTCCTTCGTGCAGCTGCGAGTACCGGGCGCTCCGTTCGACATCCGGACCGGAATCGGCAGGGACCGAGAGCCCTGGCGCATCAGCCGCCCCCACAGCGTTTCACGCTCGCCGGATCGCCTGGTGCGGTGCAGGACGCGCAAGTCCAGCCCGTTCGCCTTGGCGTAAGGCGCGGTCACACGCTCCACGTAGTCCAGCGTGCGCGGATCCTCGCTGTCGTCACCGACGTTGGCGAACAGGAACGTACGGTGCGGAATCTCATCCCGGGCTGCCAGCACCATCAGCCCCATGCTCTGGACGCCGCCGCCGAAGCTGATCGTCTTCACGCCGCGACCGATTCCAGGAGCTGCTGTGCGCGGCGCACCCCACTGATGATCTGGGCCTTCCCGAAGATCTCGTCCCGGTGCTTGATCACCGCGAGGGCCTGCGCTTGGGCGTCCTCGACGGCCCTCGGATTGGACAGGGAGTTGTCGCAGGCGACCGTCACGTGGATGCCCAGCTGCCAGACGATGGCGTTGACGGCCCCGCAGGCGGCCGCGATGTTGTCGACGTCGACCATCGACCATTGGAAGTCGGCCGGGTCGTGACCGCGGTCGCGGAGGATCTGCGCGGCAGCGCGCAGCAGGCCCCCGCTGCCGCCTGCGGGGTCGTGGATGTGCTGGCCGGGCCGAGGCCCGCCGGTGGTGTCTGCGCTGTCCCACATCACGCCGAGGCTGACGGAGGCCACGGCCTCGGCCACCGGCGGTGGGGTGTGGTACTCACCGAGGCCTTGCTGTGCGCCGTGGGACCGCAGCAGCATCATCACGTGGGACAGGACGTCGGTGCGCGAGCGCATGTACGGGTCGGCGTGGCCGGTCAGGTCCAGGATTCCTGCTCGCAGGGCGGCCTGGGTGGCCATGCGGACGGCGTACATGCGGTGGGTGTCCGGCTCGCCTTCGTCGTTGAGCCACTCGTGCAGGATCCGGGCACGCTCGATCAGGTCGGGCCGGGCCCTCCAGTGCCCCCACCAGATCTCCCGGTACATCCTGATGAGGGCGCTGTCGCTCTGGGCGAGGATCTGCGTCTTGAGGTCGGGGCCGGAGGGGTCCTTCACCTGGATCAGGGCGAGCGCGGCGACGATGCCTATGGGGACCTCGATGTGGGTACCGCCGTGCGCGCGGTTCCAGGCGTCGGTGACGGCCTCGCCGAGGGTGAAGGCGCGGCTGTGGATGTCAGCGGAGGTGTGTGGCCGCGCGGGCGCAGGGCGGGCCGGGGGTGCGGCTGGCCGGGCGGTCGCGGTGGCGGCTGCTTTCGGTGCGGGTGCGGGCCTGCTGAAGGTGGCGGGTGCCGGTGTGGGTGCGGGGGCGTCGAAGGTGGCGAAGAGGTCGAGCTGCTCGGTCATGGTGGCGCCTTTCGTGAGGGGGTGCCAGAACGGGGTGACCCGCCCCGCAGGTGTGCGGGTCGGGTCGGGGTCGGGTGGGTTTCCCCTCCCGGCTCATATCTAAATTCTACTATGAATAGGGAGGGGGGCAACCCTGCTCACCTGGCTCAAGGGGAAGGGCGCGGGGCCCGGTTACGGGCCGCCTACCCCAAGTCGATCCAGAGCATCCCGTACGGCGTCTGCCGGATCATGGACATCTGCGCCTTGTGGATGTCCTCGTGAACGTCCTCCCAGTCCACCAGGCCCGAACCGTCGCGGTAGTCCTCCAGGTCCCATGCGGAAGGCGTGTCTTCGAGCCCCGCCATGATGTCCGCGAGGTCGTCGCCGAAGCCGATCACCGCATCGTGAAACGAGCTGTGGATGTCGGCCAGCCGGTCACGCCAGGAGCGGCTCCGCTCCACCCACGGGTACATGCTGCCCGGCTTCCAGCCCCGGAAGCCGGAGACCGCGTCCACCTCCAGGAGCGCCGCCCAGGCCACCGCACGCTCCTGCGACCGCAGGGGTGGCAGGTACGTCAGGCGGTGCAAAGTGCGCGGCCTGTTGGGGGCCGGGGGCCGTCCGGCGCCCGGCGCGGCACTCTGGCGCTCCGCGACCGCGCGTGCCGCGTGCCGAGTGCCCATCCTCACTACCGGCGTGTACGTCTTCCACTCGGCTCCGGTCGCCGGATCGCGGAACACGGCCAGCCATGCGCCGTGCCGGTCGGGCCTCGTGGGCTCGGCGGCCGTCATCGGGCGTCGTCCGGGAGGCTCTCGACCGCGAGGGTGATCCACCGCTGGTATTCGCGAGGGAAGTTCGCGCGCAGCTCGCGCACGTAGCGGATCGCCTTCGTGGCGTGGTCCCGGCGTTCCTCCGCGGTCAGGTCCGTGTAGACCGACGTGCCGTGCCGGCCTGCGGGCCAGGTCGTGCGCATGGACCCCCCTGTGCTCATGGCCATGTGCCAGTCCGCATTGGCTATGAGGCGGCCGGGGCTCTGCCTCTCGACGGGCTCGGCGTCCATGTGCTCGATGAAGTCGGGGTGCGGGAGGGTCCCGTACACCGTCCCGTACGCGCAGTCGGGGGGCATGGACACCCACAGGCGCTGGGTGTACTGGTCTGCCGCCTCGACTTCGATGACGTCCCGGTTGTAGGCGAGGCAGGTGCCGCGCCGCGTGGACAGGTACAGGATGCTGATGCGGTCGCCCGCCTTGTACGTGGTCATGATGCTCCTCTTGGATCGTTCAGGTGCGGGGGAAAGCGGCCAGAGCGCCCTGGGCGCGCCGGGCGGCGGCCGTGCAGGGGCCGAGTAGATGTCCGGCCAGGTCGAGGGCGCGTTCGTGGTCGTCGTCCTGGTGGGCGAGCAGCAGGTGCTGGACGCCCATCAGGAACTGCTCGGCGGTAGCGGCGTGTCCGGTGGAGCAGCGGCAGGTGTCGGTCTCGGTGCTGGCGAGCGTCTTGAGCAGGGCCGGGAACGTGGCCTTCGGGGCGCATCCGGTATGCCGGATGGACGGCCTGTCGCGCCGTAGGTGGCTGTAGAAGCGCAGGCCTTGCCAGCCGCAGAGCAGGCAGTGCACCGGCCACAGGACATCCGAGCCCGGGTATCCGGCGCGCGGGGCCCAGCCGAGCTCGTCGATCCGGGCGAACGCGACAGCGGCCGAGGTCAAGTTGCGGGTGGTGGGTGGGAGTCCTTGCAGGTACCGGCTCAGGTAGTCGTGTTCGGGCATCGGGGCGCAGGTGTCCTTTCGGGGTGGGGTGGGGTGAGGGGGTGGCGGTCACCCCCCCCACCCTTATATCGCAATTCTACTATGAATAGGGGTGGGGTCAACCTGGATCAACCCCACCGGCCACCCCCCTACGAAACCGGCTTGGCCAGGTGCTCGGCCATCTCCTCTGGCGACTTCCGTCCGGCGACGCCGTCGTACTTCAAGGTGTGGGTCATGTCCCCGAAGGTGCTGTTCTCCTTCGTGACCACCTCCTGGTGCACGTTGAGGATCGAAGGTACCGTCACCGACTTCGGGTTCACCCGCAGGACCTCGTACCAGTGGCCCCGGCAGCGGACGTAGTCGCCGCGCTTGAAGTCGTCCTTCGACCAGACCTTGAAGCCTTCCTTCTCGGCGGCGGTGATCTTGCGCCACTCGCCGAGCTCCTCCACCACCTCCGCCCGGCGCCGGCGGACCTCGGCGGCTTCCTCCGGGTCCTCCAGGTTCCAGCCGCCCGCCTCGCCGTTCAGCACCCGATCCCAGTGGCGCAGGTCCACCTCCAGTTTCTCGATGCGCCGCAGCGTGCGCGGAGGGTTGTTGCGGTACCGCTCGTAGTTCGCGGCGGCGTCCTCCCGATTGGACCAGTGCGCGGCCCGATCGTCCTCCCGGATGCTCTTGCCGAAGGTGTCGTGGATCCGTTCGCGGAACCGCACGTCGGCGTTCACGCTGTGGTGCCCGGGCGGCTGGACCGGCTGGCCGAAGGGGATCCGTGAGGACATCGAACGGGCCTTCGTGTGGAGGGCGTCCGCGTTCGTGGCGGCCGAGTCGGCGTAACCGGCGAATCTCGCGGCCCGGTCCTCGGCGCGCTCCACGCGGTCGGCCTCCGCCTCTGCGAAGGTGCGCCTGTCGTCCTCGTCGACGACGACCTCCACGGTGAACCCGCCGGCGCGCAGATTCGCGGCCAGCTGATTGATCGCCTTCATGTCCGCCTGCTTGTCCCGGCTGTGCGGGAAGTACCAGCAGGCCAGGTTCCGCGAGAACTTGTACGGCCGGGCGCTCCAGCCGTAGACGCGCCGCTTGAGGATGTCCCCGCTGCCGTCGCCGCGGGCGGCCCCCTTCACGAGGGTGCCTTCGCGCCGGGTGTGCTTGATCGTGATCGTCATCGCTGGTCCTTGAAATGTGAGGGTGCAGGGATCAGGGACTGGGCCCGGTGCCAGCCGCCGAGCAGCTCGTCCACGGCGCAGTGGTCGTTCTCCAGCTCGTACCAGCGGCCGCCGCGGGTGTCGGTCGCCGTGATCTCGAAGACCAGGGCGCGGCCGTCGGCGCCGGTCAGCGGAGTCCCGCCGAGGCCCCGCAGGAGGAGGGCGAGGTCGCCGATGTTCACATCGGCCACCCGGCGGGGATCCGGGTCGCGAGCGTCAGCGTCGCGACGAGGGATGTCTCCATGTCGTCCAGGTCGAAGGCCAGCGACTGGGCGAGCAGGTAGTGGGGACCGAGAAGGTGAACGAAGTCGGTCCGCTGGGTCATGCCGCCCAGGGCGGCAGAGTCTGCGGCGTCCGCAAGGTAGGCGGCGTGACGCAGGGCATCGTCGTCGGCTTCGCCGAGGAATGCGCCGCGCGCCTCCCAGGCGGCCTGGAGGAGCAGCATCCGGCGGGTCTCCGGCGCGGCCTGCTGCCACATTCCCAGCAGGCCGCCGTCCTTGGCGAGCTCAAGAGGTGTGCGGCGTTCGGAAGGTACGCGCAGGAGATTGGCGCCCATGATCAGCGCGGTGCGGGTCATGTAGAGGTCGAGCACATCGGGCTCCGATCGCAGGTGGAGTAGGGACTGACGGCGCGGGAAGCCGTCTCGTTCCGAAGGGCTGGCACGGAGGGCGTCCGCTGCCGGCCGGGCGGCTGCTTGCGGGCCGGTCACTCGACGACCGGCATGAGCGTGGTCAGCTTGAGCAGGACGAGCAGCGACAGACGGGAGTCGTAGCGGTCGAAGGCCAGGCTGCTGGCGATGAGGAACGCCGTGTTGTGGTCGCGGCAGAAGTCGTGCAGGATGCTGCCCCCGTTGGCGGTCCAGGCCGCAGCGCACTCGATGAGGTTCTGGGCGTAGAGGTCCTCGGCGTTCGCGGGCTGCTTGATGTCGGCCTGCCGGGCCTCGAAGGCGCCCACCATCAGCTGGAGGAGCCTCAGTTCGGCCCCCAAGTCGACCCACTTCGCGTGGAGTTCGAAGGCGGCGAGGCGATAGAGGTCGGGCCGGTCGCCGTTGTTCTTGAACGTGCGGGCGAGTCCCCGCAGGGACTCCTGGGCGGTGTCGATGACGCTCACGTGCCGGTTCCGTTCGTGGTGTCGGTGGAGATCGGTGCGCTTCGCATGTCGGCGATGTCCTGCCGCATCCGGCGGCGGGCGCGCTTCTTCATGGCCCGGCGAAGCTGCTTGGTGGTGCGGGAGTTGTAGGCCTCCTCATGGACGTAGAAGCCCTTGAGGCCGAGTGCGGCGATGGCGCGCGGAGTGAGGATCACCGGCTGCTGCCGTGGACGATGCGCGCCGCGGTCATCAGCTGGGATGCCTCGTGGGCCCGGCCGAGCTCGAGGAGCGCCGCGACTTTGAACATGGTGAGCCAGCTGCAGGCCGGTACGGAGGCAGCGAACTCCGGGTATCCGAGGTCACGCTTGTGGCCGGGGCGCCTGGACCATGCGCGGCGTACGACCTTGGCCGCCAGGTCGGCGGCGCGCGCGGTCTGGTCGCCGTTCAGGTTGAGCGTCGCGATGATCTCGCCCGCCGCGATAATCGGCAGATGCTTGAAGGACATGTGTTTCTTCCGAGTCCAAGAGGTGTGGAAGGCGCGCCCGGTCGGGCGCGCCCGGGGGGTTTCAGTCGTTGGCCCAGCCGAAGAAGAGCCACCCGTTTTGGGCGGTGGAGGTAGTGATCGGCAGGGCGCCCGCCGGGCCCCACTTGTCGTCGATGCGGGGGTCGCCGGCATTGACGAGGTCGTGTGCCCGCTTGATGGCGAAGGCCTCGGACCGGCGCGGCTCGTCGAAGACGACGTAGTCGTCCTTCTCCGCGATGGTGCCGCTGTCGCCACCGCATCCGTGCTCGTGCTGCGCCTCGTTGCGCTTCTCGTTGAAGGCCTCGGCGGCGTCGTCTCCGGCGGCTACTTCAAAAAAGGTGATGGCACCCATCAGGTTCTCCAGGTCGTGTGTGGCGGTGGAGGTATGGCGCGGCCCGCCCCGGTGGCGGGGCGGGCCGGGGGCGGTGCGCTCAGCGGATGCGGATGCGCGGCCTGTTGGTGCGCATCGGCCGTGTGAGCCGCGTGGAGGCCGGGGCCACGGTGCGGCGTACCTCGCACAGCAGCTCATCGACCGGATCGAGGACGATGTGGGCGCCGTTGGTGATGTTGGCGATCGCCGTGTCCAGCACTGCCCGGTGATCTTCGGGGGTCCGCTTGGCTCCCCATGTCTCCATCGCGTCGCCGTCGCTCTCGTCCAGGCCGTTGGCCCGCGCGTAGTCCTCCCACATGCAGACGGTGTCGACGGCGGCCCAGGTGATGGCGACCTCCGCCTGCTGCTCGGTGACGGCGTATCGGCTGGCGATGTCCAGGACGTGCAGCGGGTGGGGGAACGGGATGTTCATGTCGGGCCTCCGGGGTTTGGTTGGTCGGGGGTTCCCCCCTCCCTCATAACTGAATTCTACTACCTTTAGGGGGGGTGTCAACATAAACCCGCAGGTCACGGCTCCGGAGCCTGTGGGCTCAGGCTGCGGCCGGCTCGACCTTGCGGGCGCTGCGCGCGCCGCGCTTGCGGATCGTCGCCGCCCCGGCGGCGCGGGACTCCGCCCGCTGCGCTGTCACGCGGCACTGCCCGCACAGAGGCTCCCCGTTGCGGCGGTGCCCCTTCACCCCGCTGCTCTCCCCGCACACGCCTGCTTGCGACGGAAGGACCTTCGGTAGTTTCGGCGCGCTCCCGATGGACCCCACCTCCCGGCCGTTGACCCAGATCCGTGCCGAGCACACCCCGTCGAACTGGGAGCCCTTCGGGCGGACCCTGCGGTAGCACTCCTCCAGCACCGGGCAGGCCAGGCAGGCGCGAAGGAGCGGCGCGCTCGCCTCGCGGAGCTCCGCTACCGGCCGGCGGGCCGTGTCCGGAGTGAAGACGAAGGCCTCGGCGCCGATGCACGGCGCCAGCTCCAGCCAGGCCGTCGGGGCGGTGGAATTGATCACGGCTGCTACTTCCTCGGCGCGGTGGGTGAATCAGAACAGGGAGGGCTGCGGGCGGACTGCCGGGAGGATCGCGTCCTTGGCCGCCGCCGATCGCAGGGCCAGCAGCGCCGCCCTGCGGGACCAGGGGAGGTAGGAACTGGCCTGCCAGGTCGCGGAATCCCGGAAGGGGGTCGGGCCGCGGTGGTAGGCGCGAGCGTGGCAGCCTTCCGCGTCCACGGCCTGGCACAGCGCCCCGTAGCGCACCGGCGTCAGCCGCGCCTCGATCAGATCGGTCACGGCCTGCCACCGCATGACGCCCGACCTGGCGTCCCCCGGAGCCGCTACCGCGTACCGGAAGCCGAGCGGGGCGGGTGACCAGGTGCACAGGGCCCCCTCGTCCGGCTCTCCCGGCAGGCGCCGCGCCCAAAGGCGCCGGGCGGGGTCGAGGAGTTCCCGCTCGCCCCAGGCGGCGCGCTCATGGCTCGTGGTGAGATCCGTGAAGGCGGCCAGCTGTGCCGGGGTGAAGAAGTCGCGGGACGCCATGCGTGCGTCGCCGTCGGTGAGCGTCACGGCCGGCCCGTGGTGCTAAATGCACAGTGGCCTATTTCCTGACTGAGGGTGGAGGTCTGGGTGTGCGGTCGCCCCGCCCTTGGTGGTGGTGGCGCGCTGGATGCGGCCAGCGGGCGCCGAGGTGTAGCGGCGGCCGCCAGCTTGAAGGTGGGGCGTCGATCGGGCATCTGGAATCTCCAAGAGGTGCGGCGGCCTGCGCCGACAAGGGTGGACCCGAACGCCGTGAGGCGGGGATCCGGCCTTGTGCGCAGAGTATACGAATGTGATGGCCTATTTCCTCTTCTGTCGACGATCCTGCGCCGTCTGCTCCTTGACCTCACGGGTCCGCAGGCGCATCTCGGCGATGGCATCCGCAGCCAGCGCCGACAGCGGAGCACCATCAGAGCGGACCTCGCTCAACGTCCGCTCGTCCCGAGCGCGCTCCCGATCCCGGTAGGCGTCCTTCTTCGCCCGCTCCTCGTCAGCTCGCTGCTGGCGGGGGCTGGTTCCGCAACCACGGCACGAACGCCCGCCCCCAGCAGGGTGCGCAGGGCAGACTCCCGAACCCGGCCGCCCGGCCGTTGGCTGTTGTGCTGCGGGCGCAGGCTCCCCGGCAGCGCCAGCTGCGGGGGTTGGGGGGTTCTTCTCTGAGTACTTGCTCTGGGTACTACCTATAAGCCCCGGCGAACCATCGCCCGAAGATCCATCCCCCGGAGAACCGGACTCCGGGGAACCGAGCCCCGGAAACCCGGTTTCGGTGACCCCACCCGAATCGGTTCCCTCCTCGGGTCGCCCCGCGCCCGCACCCCCCGCCGCAGGCTTCCGGCGCCGCGCAGCCGCCCGCCGCTCCTCCGCCTCCCGGAACTCGGCAGCCGCCCAGTCCTGCGCCTGGTCATACACCTCGGTGATCTTGAAGAACGTGCCGTCCTCCCTCCGCTCCGTCACGACCCGGTAGTACCCGGCATCCCGCAACTCCCGCAGCGCCGTCCGAACGGCCTCCACGCCCTCCTTTCCCGCCTTCGAGATCCGGTCGGCCGCAACCTTCCACGTATCCGGCTTCGCCAGCAGGTACGCCAGGATGCCCCGGGCCCGAAACGACAGACGGGCATCTTCCAGGGTTGCCGTCGGCAGCACGGTGTACCCGGTGCTGAGGTGGCGGCGAAGGATGGTCACGAGCAAGCCTCCAAGGGCGTATGAGCGGTGAAACAGCAAGCGTTGATGTTCCCGACCGCCCCGCAGGTGCGAGGCGGCCAGAAGCGGCGTCAAGCGGCGGGGCGGGCCTTCGAGACCTTGATCGAGCGGGCGGACTTCTTCCCGGGCGCCTTGCGCATCGGTACGGTCATCCCCGCCCGGCGCATGATCCGCACCATCGCCTCCTGGTCGGGCACCATCGGCACCGGCAGATCCGCGTCCTCGAACGCCCCGACCATGGCCTCCACATCGGCCTCGTCCTTGTCCTTCCCGCCCTCCCACCCCAGGTGGTTGGCCCCGTAGTTACCCTCCGGGGAAGCGTCGACCATGGCCCGGACCAGCTTCTTGACCTGCTCCGCCTCCCGGCCGCGCTCACGCGCGCGGACGTATCGGGCCAAGGCCTTCGCCCGGTCCTCGTCGTCATGGATGAGAAGGGTCTGCGCGGGAGCCCCCGGCGCGGCGTCGGGCCAGCACGCCGACAGGAAAGCGCAGTTGTCGCAGATCACGGACAGGCCGGGGCCGTCGTGATCACGACGCAGCTCCTCCGGGGTTCGCGCCTCGATGGCCCGGTCCACCCACCAGCGCGCCTCGGCCGCAAGCCACGGGTCGAACGGGAACTCCTCGACGTGCTCCTCGCCCGTGTCCCTGTTGACGAACCGGAAGCGGATCCGCTCAACCTGGACGGGACCGAGCCGGTGCAGATACCGCTGGCCGGGGATGTCCGCGAACCCCACCATGCACAGCGCGCTCGCGTACAACAGGACCTGCCGCATCTCGGCCGCCGTAGGGCCGAACCGCACCACCCGGTCCCAGATCCGGCCCGACTTCGTTTTCACGTCCTCTACCGTCAACACCTCGGCGGCAACACGGGGCCGATGCCGCTTCGGGAGGCGCCCGGCGGTCGCCGTATCCAGCTGTACGACGTCGATGTGCCCGCGGATCGTACTGTCCTCCACGGTGCGCTCCACCAGCCACCCGTACTCGCGGCGGGCATCCTCAAGGAGCCCCGTGTGGATGTACGTGCCGAGGATCGCGGCCTTCTTGTCGGGGGTGTTGGTGCGCGCGGTGCCGGACAGGATGTACCCGGCGCGGCGCATGCAGATGGTGTCCGAGGCGCCGAGCTGCGTCTGAATCGAGCGGGGCCGGCGCGCATCGGCGGCGTGCGCGGCCTCCCAGATCGACACAGGAGTACGGAGAGGCGAAACCGTTGTCGTCATGAACTGCTCCAAGAGGTGTGCCGGGCCCGCCCGTGGCGGGCCCGGCGAGAAGGCGAGAGGATCAGGCGGCGGCGTGCTCGTCGAAGGCCGCCGCAGGCGCCCCCTGCCCGCCTTCCTCGGCGGCTGCCGCGCGGAGTCGTGCGGTGTCGCTCGTGGGGTCCAGGAGCTTCTTCGGGTTCTGCAACTGCACGGCCTTGTGCTCGATGGACGCCCGCACCACGAGGACTTCGTCCCGGCTCAGGCTCTTGTCGGCCTCGACCTGCTTCCACAGCTTCTTCAGCTCGTCCACCCCGCGCTTTGCGGCGTTCTCGACCTTCGGCAGCCATGCCTGCGCGAGGTCGCCAGTCAGCTCGGGGGTGGCCTTCGGCTGGTTGTGGATCGCGCAGCCCATCAGGCCGAACACCAGCTCCTCGATCGTCTCGGGCGCCGGCCGCGCCTTCCCGTTGCGGGGCACCTCGAATTTGAGGCTGCGGGCGCCGATGATCTGCGGCTGCTCGCCACGGCGCAGGCGGATCCATACGGTCGCGTCGTAGGCCAGCGACTTGTGTCCCTCGACCCTCCAGTCCTTGGTGCGCGGGATGGGGTCGCCCTTCGCGTCGACGGCCGCAACCTCCTTGCCGCGCGCCAGCAGAATCACGATGCCCGGCATCGTGCGCACGAGGTACATGACCCGGCTCCACCGCTCCGAGGCGTCGTTCCACAGGTTCATCGAAGGCTTGACCTCTGTGTCCGGGTCCTTGTCCAGCTTGTGCTGGCCGCTGTTGGAGCGCCGGGCCCGGTCGTTGGTCCAGTTCACGAGCATCCGCCAGAGCATCGACACCGAGTCGATGACCAGGACCACCGGCTTCTCCTTCGCGGCAGCCGCCCGCTTGGCCTCGGCGTGCACGGCCTCGAGCTGGCCGAGGATGTCGCGGTAGGTGCCGTTGTGGTCGATGACGAGGTAGTCGGCGCCGGGCACGTTGGCGTACTCGTCGGCGGTGTCTTCTCCCAGCTCCAGCCAGTACGCCTGACCGGTCTTGTCGGAGCCGGTGAAGGCGGCGGCGCGGTGGGACTTCCCGGCCTTCTCCTCGCCTTCGAGGAGGATCACGGGCCAGGGAATGACGCCGGTCGGCTTGCGGGTGCGGACCTTAGGGAGGGTCGCGGGGGACATGGCTACTCCAAGAGGTGTGATGTGTGATGGCCTATTTCAGGCGCTGCGCAGGCCTCGGGTCTCGAACACGGAAGACCATTCGGGGTGCTGCTCAAGTAGGAGTCGGACGTAGCGCGACCGGTAGTCGTTGTTCAGCTTCCACGCGTCGCCCCGGGTGGCCCTGCCGTATTCGTAGCGCAGCACCTCGAAGAGCATTCCGATGCCTACGCGCTTCAGGCCCCGGTCGACGCAGTCGGCGGTCATGGCTTCCAGCTTCCCGAGGATCCAGGGGTTGAGCTGGTGGAACGCCTCGAAGCGGTCCTGGATGCTCAGCGGTTCGCCGGCCCGGTCCGGGTGGCGAAGTGGCGCCATCGGCAATTCGAGCTGCACGGAAGCCATGAGTTTCCTCCCTGATAAGTAGTGGCCTATTTCTACGTCACTCCGGCGCAGTGGATCAACCGCACCGTCCTGCTGATATCGCAATTCTACTATGCGGGGAGGGGGTGTCAACCACCACTCGATAGCCCGAGGCGGCCCGGATCCCAGCGCGGGTTGTGCGTAGGCCTGCGGATGCGAGCCCACGTGAATGCGGAGATGCTGGGTCCGCCAGCGCATCCGTAAGGAGAGCCGTCATGTCGGTGCTCGACAAGCTCAAGGGCCTGCTCAAGGGCCACGAGGACACAGCCAGGCAAGGCGTAGAGAAGGCCGGAGACGCGTTCGACGCGAAGACCGGGAGCAAGTATCAGGGTCAGACCGACATGGTTCAGCAGAAGCTCAACGAGCAACTGGGCACCCAGAAGCCGGAGGGTCGCCCGCCGCAGACCTGACGCTGCGACATCCGTCCTCGGCGGCCCCCAAGGGGCCCGGCGAGGGCGGCCGGCCGCAGCGCAGGCTCGCGGAGCCTAGGTCTCGGAGTCCTCCGCCACGGCCTTCTTGCCGCGCGCCTTGAGCGACGACCCCGGACCCTCGTACGTGCCGGTCCTCAGCTGCTCCGCGACCGACTCGTTCAGCTTCCACTCCCCAGGACTGCGGCGGGCCTCCGCCGACACCTTCATCGTGTGCTCCGCGCCGGCGAGCACCGTCTCCAGCAGCCACAGGGACGACCCCGACAGCGAATAGTCCGCCGCGGGCAACTGCCCGCGCGCACTCGTCCGCGCCGCCTGGCTCACCTTCACCTGGTCCACGCCGAACAGCTCCGCGTACTCCTGCGCCCCGACCAGGGGCGGCAACTCGGCAGCCTTCATCGGCTTCGAAGTCGCACCCTGCTCCTCGATCAACTTCTCCAGCAGCCCCTGATCGAGCTGCCGGCCTCGGCTCCCCGGCGGCAGCGCCACGTCGATCACGAGCCCACCCGGCCAGTACGGTTTCCCCGAGACGATCACCGCGTCCTCGTACGAGAGCACCCCGCCGGGAACCCAACGATCACTCACGGCGGTGGGCGCGATGCCGTACACCTTGGCGATCTCCTTGCGGCCCATTACCAGCGGCTTCGCCACGACAACCCCACCTCTCTCCCGAATATGCCATAGCAGAATACGGGTAAAGGGGCGGAGTTGCACGCGGGGCTCCGGAAGCGTCCCCGGCACGCCGTTAGACTGGGACCACACTTTCCAAGAGGTGTACGGAACACCCCCGCCCATCGGCCGATGCTCGGGGGTGCCTCTGTATCCGGACGCCCCCGCTGCGCGCCCGTGAGGCCGAGGCGCTGGACGTATCCTCTTCTGCCCGTTTCCGCCGGTCGGCCCGCGACCAGCTATGCGGGGGAGTCAGGCGCCGGTCACGGCGCCTCCGAACAGACCGCGTCATCGAACGTCGGCGGCTGCGGCAGGAAGCGGCTCGACTTCGTCACGACCTGCTGGGCGAAGTAGTCCGCGGCGCCGGGCGCATTCGCGCGAGAGCGACCAGAACCGTGATGGCGGAGTCCGCCACCTCGGCGTGCACGTCCTCCCACGCCAGTGGCCCTTACGGGGGTTGGTGCCCCTAACTCCGACCACGGCCTGCGCCGCCTCCCGGAACCCCTCACTGAGACGTTGATCGACGCTTGGCCAGCGAGCCCGGAAAGTTCGCAGGCAGGCGAGGTGTGTGGATCCCTAGGTGGCCATGCGTTTGACTCCTGGTTGGCCAGCGGGGCTGGTCAAGCGATATGCCGCGCTGAGGGGGTGTGCGCCCGCTACCCGGTGTGGGTTTCGGCGGCGCGGGTGATGAACCGGCGGGTGCTGTCCGGGTTCAGGGCCTGGGCCTGAAGGCGTTCGTACATAACGCTGTGGCGCCCGACGTCGGATCGTTTCTCCAGGTAGAGGTCGCTGGTGAACCGTTCCAGATACACCGTCCCCGCCCCGGGATCATCCGCGAAATGCAGGAGGGAGAACTGCCCCGAGATGCCCGGATGGGCTCCCGCGCCGTATCGGAGGACCTGCACGGTGATGTACGGCTGGGTACTGAGGTAGTTCAGGTGCTCAAGCTGATCGCGCATGATGGCGGAGCTGCCGACCACACGGCGCAGTGCTGAGAAGCCGTTGTCTTTCCGGTCGTGACCGTTGAGTTTCCGCTGGTCAGGAGTGGACTCTGCATCAGCGTGGAAGCGTTGGGGCGTCGGGTTGCTTCTTGATCGGTGGGGGTGGCTGGTGGCGTCGGTGCTGGGTCTGCTGGAGGCGAAGGAGTCGGCCGCGCGGGAGGAAGTCGCGAGGGTCGCGGCCGTGCTCGAAGAGGCCGAGCGGGTTCTCGAACGGCCGACCCGCACGTTCCAAGATCGGTTGAGATACGGCTTCTCAATCAACCTGCACGAGCCACCCTGCTGGGTTCGGCCATTCGGCTTGAGATTGCCCGTGTCCGGGCAGGCGGCGAGACACTGAGGCGGCCGCTCCCTACCTTCGGGGGTGTTCCTTCCCCGCTCGAAAAAGGTGGATTCGTGCGACCTGTGCGTTCTCTCGTCACCATCCTCGCCGCCGGCATCGTCGTCCTCGGCGGTGCGTCCGCCGCCAGCGCCGACGTGAATGTCAACTACCAGCCTCAAGACTCGTACACGTTCGTCTTCGGCGACTGGACCCAGATCGCCGGCAGCGACCTGTTCAACGCGGGCCACGACAACACGGTCGGCTTGAAGTTCGGCTCGAAGTACTGACAGTGGCACCCCGCAATGCCCCTTGCCGGACGGCAAGGGGCATTGTGCTTTGTGCTGCTTCCCGGGTCCTGAAGAACCAGTGACGGGGCCAAGTGATGGGAGTCTGGTCCAGCGGGGCCGTGCCGAGGAGGCAGGGCCCGAGGGGCCTGGTGCGCTCGACCCGGCGCAGGGCAGCCTCGACTCCGGGGCCCAGAAAAGGCCATGCGGTGTGGCCTGTCCGCAACGTGGCGGTGATGCGGTTTGTGTTCTGTCCCGAGAGGTTGTGGACGGGTGATGCAGGTCTCGACTGAGGGATCTTGAACGGGTGAGGGCCCTCCGGGTTCGTGTGGAGTGCGACATCTACACCGACCAGAAAGGCCCTCGCGGCACACCGTAACGCCCCCTGACCGAGACCGGACGCCTGCGCCCGGCCCGCCGCGTGGTCCAGGACGGCCGGCCACTGCGCCGGGCCGCCGAACTCTTCCAGGTCTCACCCACCACGGCCCAGCGGCTACCGCACCCTCGGCAAGGCCGGCATGACCGACCGGTCCTCGCGCCCGCACCACAGCCCCCCGCCGGACCGCGACCCGCCCTGCCGACAGGACTGGAGAAGTGGCCTGAGGTCACCGATACGGCCCAACGACCGTAACCGGCTACCTGCCCGTGCTGTTTGAAGGGGCGCACGTGCCGTACTCCCTGCGGCAGGTCCACTTCATTTAGGAGATCTTGATGTCGCGTATCGCAAAGGCCGTAGCGGTCACCGCCTCAGCCGCTGCCATCCTCGCCGGCGGCGCCGGCATGGCGGCCGCGGACGCCACGGCCGAGGGCGCTGCCATCGGCTCCCCCGGCGTCCTGTCCGGCAACGTCGTCCAGGTGCCCATCCACATCCCGATCAACTTCTGCGGCAACACCATCAACGCCGGCGGCTTCCTCAACCCGGCCTTCGGCAACACCTGCATCAACGCCAGCGGCGGCGGCGGCAAGGGCGACCACCACAAGGCCGACCACCACGGCGAGTACTGAGCACCACCGGCTCCTGACCTGCCAGCAGCCACAGTGCCGGAGCCAACAGAGCACCTCCTCTGAACCAGCCGCAGGGCACACGCCCTGAGCGGTCCGGCCTCCCCCCACCTCCTGGGGAGGCCGGACCGCCACCCGACGCGGCGCACAGTCGGCACCCCAGAGGTGGGACCGTCCCCGCAACGTGCCACCGTGGCCCCGGCGGCGTCGCTACGGTCGGCGGGTACGCGTACCGCTTTAGAGAACGGGGGGTCCCGGCCACGCCGAGGTCGGCCATCAGAAGCCGTATCTCAACCGATCTTGGAACGTGCGGGTCGGCCGTTCGAGAACCCGCTCGGCCTCTTCGAGCACGGCCGCGACCCTCGCGACTTCCTCCCGCGCGGCCGACTCCTTCGCCTCCAGCAGACCCAGCACCGACGCCACCAGCCACCCCCACCGATCAAGAAGCAACCCGACGCCCCAACGCTTCCACGCTGATGCAGAGTCCACTCCTGACCAGCGGAAACTCAACGGTCACGACCGGAAAGACAACGGCTTCTGATTCGTCGAGCACAACCCACAAGCGCAAGGCGCGGGCTGGGTGGTGGATCCGATGCTGACGGCGCAGACGTACCTCAAGGCGCGTGGCGATCTGTTCGGGCGTGGACTGAGGGATCGTTTCCGCGATGACAGCGGCCGCGTAGGCGGGCGTTTGCAGCAGGCCGGGGATCACCAGGGGCTCGTAGGAGCGGATGGCAGCGGCTGCCGTCTCCAGGCCGATGTAGACGGCGTAGGGGACTTCGCCGAAGGCGACCCACCAGCCCTGCCGGTCCGATTCGCCGGCCGCCCGCATCAACGAGTCGACGACCTGCGGGTCTGTGACCCCGTACAGGGCGCACAGGTCCCGCACATCACGGGGCTTGATGATGCGGCGGCCGTTCTCCAAGTGACTGATCTTGGGCTGGGAGATCAACAGCTGCTCGGCCACCTGCGTACTCGTCAGGCCACTTGCCAGACGGAGCCGGCGCAGCTCCGCGCCCAGCCGGCGTCTTCTGACGGTGGGGTTTCCGTTCACCGCCACAGGCGCTCTACCTCCGGCTCGGGACCATCTACCAGCCATGGGATGCGACGGCCGGGCCCGGGCGAACATATTCGCCGTGCAGAAATGATCAACGAGTCTTTCTGCACGGCGTCACCCTGGCGCGGGCTGGGCTCACCCAGGCAGCCCTAGCCGAGCAGCCAACTGCGCGGCCCCTTCCCCGGAGGATGACTGCCTCCTGCAAGGCAATGACTGGCCGCCCTACGGCGAGCCGCCCATGCCGGGGGCGCGGCGGCGTGGATTGTGGCGGCGTATTCCCTCAGCATCCCGAGGCGCGGGTCAGCTGAGCGTGGGCTCCGGACGGTCGTCTTCCGGGGCCCACGCCGTGACCGCCCCGGCCGTCCGCCCACACCCGCTCGCCGGCACGGGCCAGGGCGGCTGCGTGGGCGCACCTCTCGTTTCCGGACGCCGGAGGCGGAGCAGGCAGGCCTGCCTGCCGGTCGGCGATGGGCGGGACATGACAGAGCCCGGCCGGGGTGACTGTGGACCGGCCGGGCTCTGCGTGCGTGGGGTGCTGCTCTGCTTTACAGCTCTTCGTCGCGCGGGTCGCGCTCTTCGTGGAGCGGGGTGTCCTCGCGGCGCCGCTTGGTCTCCTCGGGGCTCTTGCCGCGGGACGGCTGGCCGGTCTGGGGGTGGACCGGGTCCTGGCCGGGCCGCTGCGGGCGCTCCTGCTCCTCGCGGCCCTTGCCCGGCTCCTGGCGCTTGTCCTGCGTACCGCCCATGACTGCGACTCCTCTTGATGCGGGGGTTAAGGATTCCTTCTTTCTCACGCTCACATGGACGGTTACGGTCCGCACCATTTCCGCTACGAATCGTGGCGTAAGGGTGATGTCGCGAGACGGGGTGGCTGCGTCGGAATGCGGACCGTGCCTGAGGTGGCCGAGGATGAGCGAGATCCCCCGCCCGACTGCTGTCAGGAGTGCACCGCCATGCTGGAACGCAAACCGCGCAAGGACCGCACCGAGGTCACCTTCGTCCTGCCCGCCGACACCCCGCCCGGCCCGGTCAGCGTGGTGGGCGACTTCAACGACTGGCAGCCCGGCACCCACACGCTCACGCCGCGCAGTGACGGCACCCGGGCGGTCACCGTCGCCCTGCCCGGCAAGAGCGAGCACTCCTTCCGCTACCTCGCGGCCGGCGACTACTGGTTCGACGAGGAGAGCGCCGACAGCCACGACGGCCTCAACAGTCGCGTACGCACCTGAAACGGCCCCAACCGGCGTGACCCGGGGGAGCAACAGGCGTTAGACCGGCGACACGTACCCCCCGACCCACACCCCCCGGGCCGGAATCCGTGTGACAGCCCCTGCCCCGCCCCCCGGCGGCAGGGGCCGTCGTCGTTCCCGGGCCCTACCGCATTCACGGCCTCGGTTCATGACGGAACGGTCACGCGCCGCCACAACAGCCGCCCCGGTTCGTTGGACCGGGCATGGAGCAGAAAACCGTTTCGCCTCCGGAGCGAGCCGGATTCGCCCAGCTGGCCGAGGAGTTCTGGCAAGTGTCCGACGCGCCGATCTACGACGCCGTCGAGAGCCAGTGGCTCGCCGAGGGCCGGGAGGTGCCTCGCCGTCCGGGCCTGGCGTGGGGTGGCCGACTCCCGGTGAACGCTGGAGACCTGTTCCACCGCGCCTGAACCCCATCCTCACTCCGGCGCGTACAGCCGCTCGCGCAGGTACAGGAGGGCCGCGGTGTCCGCGACGGCGGCCAAAGTGGCCAGCAGCGTGCGGATGCGGGCGTCGTCGCCCTCGCGGACCGCCTGCACGATGTTCTCGATCGCTTCGCGGGCGCGAGGGTCCATACCCACCGGACCGGCCATGGAGGGGCCATGGCCGACCGGGTCGCCACCCCGGCACTCCTCGGGGTTCCCTTGCGCAGCCGTCATGTCATCCCCCAACGGATCGCAGTAGCCACAGGTCACGACCACCGCGAAATGGCAGCACGGACCGCGCTACGATCACGCCCAGCCCGCCGACGGTATCGAGAGGCCGGGCGGGCCTGTACGGGGGCAGGCCGCCTGCCCGTACCCCTCGGCCTCGGCGCGGCTCAGGCGAGAAGAGCCCGGACTCAGTCCTCTTTCCCCGCCAGGACACGATCAGCCACATAGTGCGGGCACGACAGAACATGCCACGTCACCGTCAGGCGGCACCCGGCCGCAACCGCGATCGTACGAGCCTGGCCGTCAGTCGGGCCCGCCGCGCAGTACGGGCATACAACGGTCTCTGCCCTCAACTCAGCCGTCATCCTCCAGATCCTGCCCTGCCGGCGTGGGCCGTGACGAGAGGGCCGCACCGGTCGCCGCCTGGTGCATCACTGGCCAACTGGAAATCAACGCGGCCAAGTAAGAGGTCGCGCAGATAGGCGCGGTGGGGAGCCTTGGGCGAAACAGGCACAGGCCCTGGGCGATCACGTAGTTGTCACGTTCTGTGATTTCTCGGGGTCTGCCGCGAACGGAGTGGCTGTACGCCT
>NZ_JAPNLJ010000047.1 GCF_026627445.1 Streptomyces sp. H27-H1 | reverse complement strand
AACCGACTCGTCGGCATCCTCCACGGCTGCCTCAAAACCCGCACCCACTACGACGAAGCAACCGCCTGGTCCCACCACGCCCACCCCCACCCCGCTTGACACCAAACGACATGGGGTGTCTGACCTGGCCAATCGCTTGCGCGGGTCCTTGTGGGAACAGGTGGGGCCCTGGTCCCCGCACCGCGACACCCGCTCCAACTTCCGGGACCTGGTCGGTCGATGGGCTGCAGATGGAGCTCGGCGGGCCACAACTCCCCTGCCTCTAGCGCGGAGTGGGCCAGCCACTGCGATCCGGGCACGCCGGTCCGGCTCGGAGCCTCCTAAGATCCGATCACCGGGCGCCACCGCTACCCCGATGCGCGCACCCCGTGTGATGCCTACGCTGCGGTGGACCCCGCCGCCCTCACGGCTGCCGGCTTCGCTCGGCTCAGCACGCTGACCGGGCCGCCCGCCCCGGGCCGGCTCACGCCGGACGGGGTGCCCGAGCGCGAGCCGCGCCGTCCGCACCGCATGGCTGGAAACGGCCCGCCGGGCAGCGCCGCCGCGCGTACACCGTGGACGGCAAGTGCCTGCGCGGCACCAGGCGCCCCGATGGCAGCCAGGTGTTCGTGGTGTCCGGCGTCCCGCGTCCGGCACGTCGACGCGGTGGTCGCCGCGAACGCCCTGCACGCCCAACATGCCCACAGCACCTACCCCGTTGTGGAGCGAGGCGCCCGCTACCGGCTCACCGTGAAGAACAATCAGCCACCCTGGCCGCCCAGCTGCGCGCCCTGCCGTGGACGGACGCGCCCGACCTGCACCGCACCACCGACCGCAGCCGCGACCGCGAGACAACCTGCTGCTCCCACCTGCCAAGCAGGTACCGCGATCCCCGCAGCCCACACCCTGCGCCGCCAGTGATCAAACCGGATATTCCCGGAATACTCAGCGGCCCTGCAACACCCCCGCCATGAGTAGAAGTCGCTTTCGCCAGCTCCCTGCCTCACGAGACAGACGTAAATCCGCCAACGAAGCGGAAGATATGCCCGAATTGTCCATTAGGCCATTTATTTCCACATCGCAATCGAGCCATTCAAACCGAAAGGCGCTGGTCATCGAGCCGACCCGGGTGATAGCGTCTCGGCGAGCGGTCGCAAATATCGCAGTAAGCGTTGGCAATTCGGGGGTTTTGCGATATGACTGCACCGAGCGAATTACTCCGGACCACCAAGCCCGACTATGTCGAAAGTGGCTGGTACAGGTCTGCCATTCCGCTCGGCGACCCCAGCCCCGAGAGGCTTCGGCAAAGCATCGACGGAATCAGCCGGAAAATTCGTCCGGAAGTCGCCCTTGAGGCCGACGGGACGACGGTCCGCGCGATTCACGGGTGCCACCCCTTCGACGAGGTCTGCGCCCGGCCGATCACCCTGCCGTCCCTGGCCGAACTGGCGGAGGAGCTCCTCAAGGAGCCCGTGTACGTCTACCAGTTCAAGGTCAATCTCACGCCACCCTACGACGGTGCCGCGTGGCCGTAGCACCAGGACTTCGCCTTCTGGGCCGAGGGAGACGGTACGGAGGGGCCCAACGCCGTCCCTATCTCCGTCCTCCTCGACGACACGCAGGCGAACGGCCCGCTCCAGGGTCCCGGGCACCCACGTTCGGGGTCTCGGCGGAGCCGACCACACCGCGGACGCCGAACCGGGCGGCGACGGGCGCAGCCACGTGTCCGCCATCGTTCAGTTCACCGTGCCCACGGAAAAGGACTGAGGAGCCGGCGGAGAAATACGGAAAGGAACTCACGATGGGCCCGGCAGGGTCCCTATTCGCGTTCCATCCGAGCTCGTTCACTCGCCGTCCGACAGTTTGTCACCCGTCCGTCGTACGCTTCTCCTGATCACCTACAGTACGGTGAGCAATGCACCCGGAATTTCTTGGCCGCCGGAATTCCCGGCCAGCCGGGACACCACCCCGGTCGTTCCGGTCGAGAACGACATTCTCTGAGTCATTGGGGGATGACAAGTGATTTACAATTCGATTCTGGAGACTGTGGGCCGCACGCCTGTGGTCAGACTGCGCAGCCTGAGCACATTCGGCTCGGAAATTATTGTCAAACTCGAATCCTTCAATCCCGGGGGAAGCATCAAGGACCGCGCGGCGGTCTCGATGATCTCCGCGGCGGAGCGTGACGGCCGGCTGAAGCCGCACGGCACGATCATCGAGTCGACGTCCGGAAATCTGGGCAAGTCGCTGGCGCTGATCGGTGCGACGTCCGGCTACCGGGTCATCCTGGTGATAGACCCCAAGGCGCCCAGGAGCATGGTCGACTTCGCCACCGCCCTCGGTGCGGAGATCGAGCTGGTGGACACGCCCGACGAGTCGGGTGGCTACCAGTGGCCGCGTATCGAGCGGGTCCAGCAGCTGCTGTCCGTGACTCCCGACGCGTTCTGGCCGGATCAGTACAACAACCCTGACAACGTCAGGGCCCACTTCGAGCTCACCAGTCGTGAACTCCTTGACGATGTACCGGAGTTCGACGCACTTGTCTCCGCGGTCAGCACCGGTGGCCACATCAGCGGGCTATCGGCGGCGGTGAAGAAGGTGCTGCCCGACGTGGTCACCGTCGGCGTGGACGCCGCAGGATCGGCCGCGTTCGGTTACCCGTTCTCCAAGTACTCGATGCGCGGTCTCGGACTGGCCTGGAAGCCCGGCAACCTCGACCACTCCGTGGTGGACCGGGTCCACCTGGTCGCGGACTACGAGGGCATCGCCACGATGCGCGTCCTGGCCAGGAGCGAGGGCTTATTGGTCGGTGAGTCCGCAGGCGCGGCCGTGTTCGCAGCCGTGCACCACGCCTACCGGTACCCCGGCAGCCGAATTGTCGTCATGGCGGCCGACGGCGGCGTCAACTACCTAGGTGAGTCCTTCGATTCGGACTGGCTGCGGGCCAAGGGCCTGGCCGAACAGATCGAGACCGCCGGGATCACGAACCCGGGGGGGCTCATCGCAGCCGCCTCCCGCCCGGCCAACGAGCAGGTTCCGACCGAGTTCGGGCTCAGAGACGTCACGCTCGCCAACGACTAAACAATCAAAGGGTTTCGGACAAGTACATGGCAATCGTTTTTCTTGAGGCGAACTCGACAGGGACCACGTCCGACGCGATCAAGTTGGCGACCAGGCGCGGCTACCGCACCGTCTTCGTCACCATGCAGCGCGGGTTCTACGAGACGCTCCCGGACAACCCGCTGGACCTGTGCGACACGGTGGTCACCTGTGACACCTACAACGTGGCCGAGATCCTGCGCGCCCTCCGCAACGAGGACGTGGAAGCGATCATCTCGTTCGACGACTACCACCTGGTGACGGCGGCGCTCTGCGCCATGGCACTCGGACTTCCGCACGCCGATGTGTCCGGGCTGGTGGCGGCTCGGTACAAGGACGTCGCCCGCGAGTTGACGAAGGATCTGCCCGGCGGGATCTGGACCCTGACGGTCCCCGAGGAGGAACTCGACTCCGTCGACCTCGAATCGCTCCCCTATCCGGTCATCGTCAAGCCCGTGGACGAGAGCGGCAGCGTCTCGGTGCAGCTGTGCCGGACGCCCTCCGACGTCGGCTCGGTCACCGAGCGCTACCGCAGCCATGTGGTGAACGTCCGGGAGTACAAGCCAGTCCGGGCCGTGCTGTTCGAGGAGTACATCGACGGTGACGAGTACAGCTGCGAGCTGTACTGGAAGGCCGACCACGGTTGGCGCGTCGCCGGCCTCACCAGGAAGTTCTTGGGAGCCCCGCCGAGCTTCGTCGAGCGCGGCCACATCTTCCCCGCGCCGCTTCCCGAGCAGCAGGCGAAGGAGGTCGGCGAGCAGGTGGTCGGGTGGGTCGAGGCCACCGGACTGCGCTGCGGAGCGGCCCATGTGGAGCTGCGGATCAATGACAGCGGGCCGCACCTGATCGAGATCAATCCCCGGCTGCCCGGCGGCCACATCACGCAACTGGTCGCCTGGTGTACGGGGATCGACATGGTCGCCCACTATCTCGACTTCCACCTGCGCACGACGGAGCTGCAGCCTCGCTCGGCGCCGGAGTTCGCCGCGGCCTCCAGCAGGTTCGTCCTGCCGGACGAGGTCGCCGCCGGCAAGACGCACGAGGATGTCTACGAGTCCTTCACCCGGCTGCCGACCTTCCGGCGGGGCCGGGTGCAGCCCGGTGCACTGTCGTCCGACCGGACGGCGCAGACCAACTACGACCGGATCGGATACGTGCTGCTGGCGGGGCCCGACCCGGCCGCGCTCGGCGCCGATCTCGACGTGCTCGCGCAAGACCTGCGCAGCTGAACCCGTACGTTTCAAAGGAGAGTTGAGCTGTGGGCTACAAAGTTCTGGTGTTGATATCTCACATGCAGCAGTGGCGTCTCGACAACCAGTCGATCATCCCGAACGGACTGTTCCGGGGCGGTCACGAGGTCCATGTGGCCGATATCGAGACACTGGGCATCAAAGAGGGCACCGTGGTGTGCGAGATGTTCCAGGCCGACCAGGAGTACTTCGACGGCATGCCGTTCCCGGAGGAGCGGCTCGAGCAGGCCAGCTGCGAGGACTTCGATCTGGTCTGGCTGCTCACCAGCCCGCACCCGAACCTCTTCCTGGAGACCTACCAGCTGCTCTGGGTGCTCAACCAGCGGGTCACCTTCGTCAACGACGCGGCCGCGGTGCTGTTCCTGAACAGCAAGACCTGCCTGCCGGGCGGCGTGCCCCGCGATCACCTGCCCACCACCTACGTCTCGAACAGCTTCAAGGAGCTGAACAAGGTGGTGACCGACGATCCCGAGACCGCGTGGATCATCAAGCCGGGCAACGAGGGCTGTGGCGCCGACATTTACTACGTCAACGCCCGTGAGAAGAACTTCCGCGCCCTGCTGCAGTCGGCGACCGGCAACGAGGTGTCGCGGTACGAGAACTACGGCCGCCAGAACATCGGCCTGTCCCGCAAGTACATCACGATGCAGAAGTACGTCCCCAACGTCGTGGAGAACGAGCAGCGCGTCCTGATCTCCGGTGGCGTGCCGGTCTGTGGTTTCCGCCGGTTCCACAACCGCGACGATCACCGGGCCAACGCCACGCTGGGCAACGGCTTCGCCGACATGGAGCTCACGCCGGAGGAGGACGCGTTCTGCCGCGAGCTCGGTGAGTCCCTCATGCGCCAGGGCATCTACTTCGCCGGCATCGACCTGGCCTTCCCCTACATCCTCGAGCTGAACCTGGAGAACCCGGGTGCGACCAAGTGGACGTTCCTCGCGACCGGAGTCGACAAGACCCCGGAGGTCGTGGAGCACCTCCTGGCGGCCCTGGTGCGCGACGGCCATCTGAAGGCGCTGCCGGCATGACGCGCGCCGACGAGCTGTCCACGATGCTCGCCCCGGACCTGGTGGACAGCTGGAGCAAGTACCAGGAGACCGTGGGTCTAGAGGCGGCGCGGGAGGATGCGGACGCCTTCGCGGCGGGCATCTACCGCGAGGGATGGCCGCACATCTTCCCACCGCCGCTCTTCTCGTCCGAGTTCGTCGACGAACTCTCCTACGCCGCCCGGACCGTGGTCGGTCTGCTGCAGAGCATCCCGGAGCGGGTGTTCGGCGGTGACATCACGGCCTGGATGGAGTTCCAAGGGCTCGCTCACGAGGATTCGGGCCTGCTCACCAGGTCGCTCAACAAGCGCAACCTCCAGATGGCCAGCCAGTTCGCCCGCCCGGACTTCGTGCTCACGGCCAGCGGTCCCAAGGTGGTCGAGGTCAATGTCTCGGCGCCGCTGGGCGGGATGAACACCGTTGATCCGTACGTGAAGCAGTTCCGTAGCTCCGGCTACTTCCGGCATCTCCAGGAGGCGGGCTACGACGTCTCCGCCCCCGAGATGCGGAGCATCTGGGGCGAGGCCTTCCGGTCGCTCGTGCGTCCGCGCCAGTCTGACGGCCGGCCCGTGGTGTTCGAGGCCATCGCGGACAGCGATGACATCAACTCGGGCCGCCAGGCCTTCGAGAAGCTGGTCGGCTCCTTCGGGTTCGCCTACGCCAACGGCCTGGTGCAGGATCTCGACGTCCGGGCCGACGGCGTGTACTACGAGGGCCGGCGCATCGACGTCGTGTTCACCATGTACACCTGGCTCGAGACCCGGAAGTTCGTCCCGTCCGAGGTCACCGTCAGACTGATGGAGGCGGACGCCGCAGGGCTGGTGGACTTCATTGCACCGCCGACCAGCGCGCTGTTCGACCACAAGGCCAATCTGGAGCTCCTGACCGCGGACTCCTTCGCGGAGTGCTTCACCGAGGCCGAGCGGGACTTCATTCGGCGCTACGTCCCCAGGACGTTCCGGGTGACCGAGGGGACGGCTTCCGAGGCCCTCGCCAACCGGAGCCGCATGGTGCTCAAGCCGGGGTCCGACTACGGCGGCCGGGGCATCGTTTTCGGGGACCAGGTGTCCGACGAGGAGTGGACCGCGGCCATCGGCGCCGCGGCGGCCGGTTCGGGCTTCGTCTGCCAGCAGCGACTGGATGAGCTGTGGACCAGTCAGGGCTTCAACGGCACTGAGTACCGCGATTACTACGTCTGTCTCGGCCCGCTGGTGTTCGCAGGCAAGTACGCCGGCACCTTCGTCCGCTGGGCGGACGCGGCGAGCGGCAACCTCGTGATCAACGTGAAGCAGGGGGCGGAGGCCGGCGGGCTGCTGGCCGGCCACGCGGCAGCCGTCTGAAGGTGCTCTTGAACTCGTCTGGGCGTCCACCGTCTGTGGACGCCCAGACCAGGTGTGCGCGCTGCGTTGCCGCCAAATCTCTTGGAGAGACTGAAAGATGATCACGAGTTCGGTGCAGAGGTCCTTCCGGGAGCAGGCGCAGCGCACACCCGACGCAGTGGCGGTGCGGTGTGCGGGCCGCAGCCTCACCTACCGGGAACTGGATGACCGGGCGAATCGGCTGGCCCATCGGCTGATTGCCGAGGGCGCAGGCCCTGAACGTCCGGTGCTGGTGTTGACGGATCGCTCGGTCGACCTGGTCGTCGGACTGCTGGCCATCCTCAAGTCGGGTTCGTACTACCTGCCGCTGCACACCGCCTATCCCCAGGAGCGGATGCAGTGGATCGCCGAGGAGTGCCGGGCCTCCGTGCTTCTGGCCGACACCACGAGGCGGGACCACTGGCTGCCGGAGGTCCCCGTGACCGTCCTGGTGGACGACCCGGAGGAGACCGCGGACGCCCTGTCCACCGATCCGGACGTCCCCGCCCACCCCGATCAGCTCGCCTATGTGATGTTCACCTCGGGTTCCACCGGAACACCGAAGGGCGTGGCGATCACCCAGCAGGACATCGTCGACCTGGTCAACGACGGCATGTTCGCGGCTCCCGGCGCTCACGACCGGGTTCTGCTGGTCGCTTCCTACGCGTTCGACCCCTCGACCTATGCGTTCTGGTACCCGCTGCTGCACGGCGGCACGGTGGTGATCGCCGCTGAGTCCGAACTCACGGTGGACCGCCTCGCCCGTCTCTTCGTCGAGGAGGAAATCACCGGCGCGGACATCACGGCCGGACTGTTCCGGGTGATCGCCGAAGAGCACCCGGAGTGCTTCGCCGGAGTCCGGGAGGTCATCACGGGCGGTGACGTCATCTCCGCCACCGCCGTGCGCAGGGTGCTCGAAGCATGCCCGGACACGATCGTCCGCGGCGCCTACGGCCCCACCGAGACCACGTTGTTCGCATCGCAGTCGCCGTGGACGGAGGCCGCGTCGGTGCCCGACCAGGTGCCGATCGGCCGTCCGCTCGACGGTATGGGTGCGTACGTCCTCGACGACACCCTGACCCCGGCCCCCACCGGTGTGACGGGTGAGCTCTATCTGGCCGGAGCCGGACTGGCCCGGGGCTACCTCAACCGTCCCGGGCTCTCGGCCGAGCGCTTCGTCGCGGACCCCTTCGGTCCGCCCGGCACCAGGATGTACCGCACCGGGGACCTGGCCCGCTGGAGTGCCGACGGACTGATCGAGTTCGTCGGCCGCGTGGACAACCAGGTCAAGATCCGCGGTTTCCGCGTCGAGCCCGGCGAGGTCGAGTCCACGCTCGCCGCGTTCCCCGGCCTCCGTCAGGTCGCGGTCACCGTTCGCGAGGACCGGCTGGGAGACAAGCAGCTGGTCGCGTACATCGTTGCGCAGGAGGACTCCTCCGCCGACATCGATGCGGTGCGCGGCTACCTGACACAGCAGCTGCCCGCGTACATGGTCCCCTCCGCCATCGTCGCCATCGACCGGCTGCCGCTGACCTCCAACCACAAGGTCGACTACCGCGCCCTGCCCGCCCCGCGCCAGGAAAGCGGTCCTGCCGGTGGCCGGTCGCCGCGAAACCGGCGTGAGGAGGAGCTCTGCGGGCTGCTCGGGCACGTTCTCGGGGTCGCGGACCTCGGTATCGACGACGACTTCTTCCAGCTCGGCGGCCACTCACTGCATGCGACCAGGCTGGTCAGCCGGATTCGTTCGTCGTTCGGTGTCGACCTGGGAGTGGCGGCGGTCTTCGGGAACCCCACGGTGGCGGCTCTGGCCGAGCTGTTGGACGACGCCCCGACAGCGCGCCCGGCACTGCTGCCGGCGGGCCGGAGCGGGCCGGTACCCTTGTCGGCGGCCCAGTACCGCCTCTGGTTCCTCAGCCGGCTGGAGGGCGGCTCGGCGACCTACAATCTGCCGATCGCCGTCAGGATGCGAGGAGATCTCGACCGGGCCGCCCTGGAGGCCGCACTGGGTGATCTCCTCGCCCGGCACGAGAGCCTTCGCACCGTGTTCCCCGAGCACGAGGGCAGCCCCCACCAGGTCGTTCTGCCGGTGGACCGGGTACGTCCCGCGCTGCCGCTGGAACAGGTCGAGGACGTTCCCGCCACGCTGCGATCGGCCGGGATGGAGCCCTTCGACCCGACCACCGACGTGCCCGTGCGGGCCAGGCTGTTCTTGGCGGGGCCCGGCGAGAACGTGCTGCTCCTGACGATGAACCACATCGGCAGCGACGGCTGGTCGATGGAGCCGCTCACCCGTGATCTGAACGAGGCCTACGCGGCCCGCCTGGCCGGGCGGGCGCCAGCTTGGGTGCCCCTGCCGGTCCAGTACGCGGACTACACCCTCTGGCAGCGCGCCGTACTGGGCTCCGAGCAGGACCGGGAGAGCTTGATCTGCCGCCAGTTGGACTTCTGGCGCACCACCCTGGACGGCGCCCCCGAGGAGCTGGAACTCCCCGTCGACCACGCCCGCCCTCCGGTGGCGAGCCACCGGGGCGGGGCCGTGCCGCTGGTGATCGGTCCCGAACTGCACGAACTGATCGGCAAGCTCAGCCGGACAACGGGCACGACGGTGTTCATGGTGCTGCAGGCCGCCGTGGCCGCACTTCTGACCAGGACGGGCGCCGGAACCGACATTCCGATCGGAAGTACGATCGCCGGGCGGACCGACGCGGCCCTCGAGCAGCTGATCGGCTTCTTCGTCAACACCCTGGTACTGCGCACCGACACCTCGGGCGACCCCACCTTCCGCCAGTTGCTGAGCCGGGTCCGGCAGACCGACCTGGCGGCGTACGAGCACCAGGACGTGCCCTTCGAGCAGGTCGTGGAGGCCGTGAGCCCGAGCCGCTCGCTGGCGGTTCACCCGCTCTTCCAGGTCATGCTGGTGCTCGAGAATCCCGGCGGGTACCGCTTCTCGCTTCCGGGGCTGGAGACCGAATCCGAGGAACTGGGCACCGAAAGCGCCAAGTTCGATCTCCTGTTCAGCTTCACCGAGCAATACGGCCCGGACGGAACGGCGGCGGGGATCACCGGCCGCCTGGAGTTCACCACCGACCTCTTCCTGACGACCACCGCCGAACTCCTGGCGCAGCGCCTCCGGATACTGCTGGCCGATGCGGTGGCCGATCCCGACCGGCGACTGTCCGAGGTGGACCTGTTCCTCGACGGCGAACGGAGCCGGATGCTGACCGGCTGGAACGCCACCCGGGTGGAGCTTCCGGATACCTCCCTGCCCGAGCTGATCCAGCAGCAGGTCAGCCGTACCCCCGGCGCGACGGCGGTGTCGGCGCAGGACGGCGAGCTGTCGTACGCGGATCTGAACGAGCGGGCGAACCGCCTGGCACACCTGCTGCTGTCCCGCGGTGTCGGACCGGGTGACTACGTCGGTGTGATGCTGCGTCGCGGTACCGGCCTGATCACGGCGTTCCTCGCCGTCCTGAAGTCCGGGGCCGCTTATCTGCCCATCGACCCCGGATATCCGCAGGACCGCGTCCGCTTCATCCTGGACGACGCCCGGCCCGCACTGGTCCTGACCACCGAGTCGGCCGCCGGAGCCCTTGCCGGGGATCTCCTGGCGCTGGACTCCCCCTCGGTCGGCGCGGAGCTCGCGGCGTCCCCGGCCCACGACCCGCGCGACGCCGACCGGCCCGCTCCTCTGACCCGGGAGACCCCGAGCTACGTCGTCTACACCTCGGGCTCCACCGGGCGCCCCAAAGGGGTCGTGCTCCCGGCGCGTGTCCTGATCAACCTGCTCGCCTGGAGCTCGTCCGTCGTTCCGTCCGAGCCCGGCTCCCGGGTGTCCCAGTTCAGCGCGGTCAGCTTCGACGTCTCCGAACACGAGATCCTCTCCGCCCTGCTGGCCGGCGGGACCCTGTGCGTGCCCGACGAAGAGACCCGCCTCGACCCGGCCAAGCTCGCCGAGTGGCTGGACCGCGAGGGGATCACCGAGTTCCACGCCCCTGACCTGGTGCTCTCGGCCGTCTACGAGGCCGCCCTTGAGCAGGGTCTGAAGCTGGACGCCCTGCGGCACGTGCTGCAGGCCGGCGAGACGCTCCAACTGACCCCCCAGGCAGCCGACTTCCACTCGGCCCGCCCGGCACTGCGGCTGCACAACCACTACGGCCCCTCCGAGACCCACGTCGTCACCGGCGCGACGCTGCCGACCGCGGTGGACAACTGGCCGGTGACGGCGCCGCTGGGCACACCGATCTGGAACACCAGGACCTATGTCCTGGACGACCGGATGCACCCGGTCCCGGTCGGTGTGATCGGTGAGCTGTACCTGGCGGGGGACTGCCTGGGCCACGGGTACCTCAACCGGCCCGAGTTGACGGCGCTGCGGTTCGTCGCCGACCCGTTCGGCGCACGCGGCGACCGCATGTACCGCAGCGGTGACCTGGTCCGGTGGCGGTCCGACGGAACCCTGGAGTTCCACGGACGCGCCGACGACCAGGTGAAGATCCGGGGCATCCGGGTCGAGCTCGGGGAACTCAACTCGGTGATCGCGGGCCATCCCGGGGTCGCCCAGGCCGCGACGGTCCTGCGGGAGGACCGGCCGGGCGACAAGCGCCTCGTCGCCTATGTGGTGGCCCAGGCCGGAGAGGAGCCCCCGCCCACCGACGCACTGCGCCGCCATGTCGCGGCCGCCGTGCCCGAGGCCCTGGTTCCGGCCGCGTTCGTCGCCCTGCCGTCCTTCCCCCTGACGTCCAACGGAAAGCTCGACCGGAGGGCGCTCCCCGCACCGACCTACACGGGAGTGTCGGTCAGGGAGCCGCGCACTCCCAAGGAACGCGTGCTGTGCGGACTGTTCGCGGAGATCCTGGGCGCGGATGCCGTGGGCATGGACGACAGCTTCTTCGAGCTGGGCGGTCACTCACTGCTGGTCACTCGGCTGGTGAGCCTCGTGCGTACGACCCTGGGCCTCGAGTTGCCGGTCCGTGCCGTGTTCGAGGCGCCGACTCCGGGCGAGCTGGCGCGGCGGCTGGAAACTGCGGGCCGGGCGCGTCCGGCGATGGCGGCGATGGAGCGCCCGGCCGAGGTGCCGGTGTCGTACGCGCAGCAGCGGTTGTGGTTCCTGGACCAGTTGGAGGGGCCCGGCGCCACCTACAACCTGCCGGTGGCCTACCGCATCTCCGGCCCGGTCGACGCTGATGCCCTGGAAGGAGCGCTGGGTGACGTGATCGAGCGTCACGAGAGCCTGCGCACGGTGTTCCGCAACGTCGAGGGCCGGGTGCTGCAGGACATCCTGCAGCCGGCTCCGGTCACCTTGCACCGAGCCGGCTGCACCGAGCAGCAACTGCCTGACGTGCTGAAAGCCCTCGGTGGCCATGCGTTCGACCTGTCGGCGGAGTTGCCGATCCGGGGCACCCTGGTCTCCCTGAGTGCGGACGATCAGGTGCTGATGGTGCTCTTCCACCACATCGCCGGTGACGGCGCGTCCAGGCGGCCGCTGGGCACCGATCTCAGTGCCGCCTACCGGGCTCGGCTGGCGGGCGCGCCGCTACAGTGGGCCCCGCTGCCGGTGCAGTACGCGGACTACACCCTCTGGCAGCGGGAGCTGCTGGGCAGTGAGGAGGACCGGGGCAGCCTGATCTCCGCGCAGCTGGACTACTGGCGGGCCGCGCTCGCCGACCTGCCCCAACTGATCGAACTACCGACGGACCGACCCCGTCCGGCCGAGGCGAGCAACCGCGGTGACCTGCTGGAGTTCCAGCTCGGTCGTGAGGTGCGCGATTCCCTCGTCGGCCTGGCCAAGGAGTCGGGTGCGACGGTGTTCATGGTGGTCCAGGCCGCGTTGGTGACGCTGCTGTCCCGTCTGGGGGCCGGAACCGACATCGTGCTGGGCACACCGGTGGCCGGACGTCCCGACGCGGAGATGGACGATCTCATCGGGTTCTTCGTGAACACCCTGGTGCTCCGGACGGATGTCTCCGGCGATCCCTCGTTCCGCGAGCTGATCGGCCGGGTTCGTGAGACGGACCTGGCGGCCTTCGCGCACCAGGACGTGCCGTTCGAGCGGCTGGTGGAGGTCCTCAATCCGGTGCGGTCGATGTCCAGGCACCCGCTCTTCCAGGTGATGCTGTCGGTCGACGACGCAGCTGCAGCGGGTGAGGTCGAGCTACCGGGTGCGACCGTGGTGCCGTTGGAGAGTGGGGCGGACACCGCCAAGTTCGATCTGTCGTTCTCGTTCACCGATCACGGTCACGTCTTCGACTGCAGCGTCGAGTTCGCGATGGACCTGTTCGACCGCGACTCGGTCGAGGTGCTGGTGGCCCGGTTGAAGCGGCTGCTTGCGGCCGTGACCGCCGACCCGGACGCCGCCATCGGCGGCTGGGAGGTGCTGTCGGCCCAGGAGCGCCGACGGGTGCTGGTCAAGTGGAACGCGACCGCTGCCGAGGTGCAGGACAGCACCCTGCCCGAGCTGTTCGAGGCGCAGGTCCGGCGGACACCCGACGCACCGGCCGTCCGCTTCGCGGGCGCCGTCCTCAGCTATGCGGAGCTGGATACGCAGGCGAACCGGCTCGCCCGGCTGCTGATCGCCAGGGGCGCGGGACCCGAGAGCTTCGTCGCACTGTCGCTGCCGCGTTCGGCGCAGATGATGGTCGCACTGTTGGCCATCCTAAAGTCGGGGGCCGCGTATCTGCCGGTGGACCCCGGCTATCCGGCCGACCGGATCGCCTTCATGCTGGAGGACGCCCGGCCTGCCCTGATCCTGACGAGCAGCGAGGTCGCCTCGGTGCTTCCCGGCGACGCGACGCCGGGCACCCGGATCCTCCTGGACGCTCCCGAGGTGCAGGAACTGCTGCACGGCCTGCCGGACACCGCGCCGACGGACCGGGACCGGCTCACCGCGCTGCTCCCGGCGAACGCGGCCTACGTGATCTACACGTCGGGCTCCACCGGCCGCCCCAAGGGCGTGCTCGTCCCGCATCAGAACGTCGTCGACCTCGCCGCCTGGGCGGGCCGCGACATCGGCCCGCAGCGCCTGTCGCAGGTCCTGGCGGCCACCTCGCTCAACTTCGACGTGTCCGTCTTCGAGATGTTCGGCCCGCTGCTCGGCGGCGGCTGCATCGAGATCGTCCGTGATGTGCTGGCGCTCCTCGAGAGCCCGGCCGACGGGTGGAGCGGAAGCCTCGTCAGCGCGGTGCCCTCCGTGATGTCCCACATGATCGGCAAGGGCCGGGGCACCGTCACCGCGGACATGGTGGTGCTGGCGGGCGAGGCCCTGTCCGCGCACGCACTGAACACCATCCGGGCGGCTGTGCCCGGCAGCCGGATCGCCAACATCTACGGACCCACCGAGGTCACCGTCTACGCGACCGCCTGGTACACGGACGAGGAGGCCCAGGGTGCACCGCCGATCGGCCGGCCGATCCAGAACACCCGGGCCTACGTCCTCGACGCGGCGCTGCGCCCGGTGCCACCCGGGGTGGCCGGTGAGCTGTATCTCGCAGGGACCGGCCTGGCGCGGGGGTATCTGAACCGCCCCGGCCTCACGGCGGAGCGCTTCACGGCGGATCCGTTCGGTCCGGCCGGCTGCCGGATGTACCGTACCGGTGACATCGTGCGATGGACGGCCGAGGGCGAGATCGACTACCTCGGGCGCACGGACAGTCAGGTCAAGGTCCGCGGCTTCCGGATCGAGCTGGGCGAGATCGAGGCCGTACTGGCCCAACACGACGGGCTGGCCCAGGTGGCCGTCGTCGTACGCGAGGACCAGCCGGGGGACCAGCGGATCGTCGGCTACGTCGTGCCGAGCGGGACCACCGGACTCGAGACCGTCGAGCTGCGGGACTTGGCGGCTGCCGAGCTGCCTGAGTACATGATCCCGTCGGCGTTCGTCCTTCTGGACGCGCTGCCGCTGAACCCGACCGGCAAGCTTGACCGGCGCGCGCTGCCGGCCCCCGACTTCGCCGCGCTGTCGGCCGGCCGAGCCCCGCGCACCGAGCAGGAGCGACAGCTCTGCGGAATCTTCGCGGAGGTGCTGGGACTCGACCGGGTCGGCATCGACGACAACTTCTTCGCCCTGGGCGGGCATTCGCTCCTGGTGACCAGGCTGGTCAGCCGGATCCGCAATGAGCTGGGGTGCGACCTTCCGGTCAGGGCCGTGTTCGACGCCTCTACGGTCGCCGCACTGGCCGAGCGGCTGTCCGGCGCCGACGGCGAGTCCGCCGCCGGCGCCCTGCGCCCGCTGCTGCCGCTGCGGCCGACCGGTGGACGAACGCCGCTCTTCTGCATCCACCCAGGCCTTGCGGTGAGTTGGGGCTACGCCAACTTGCTGCCGCATCTCCCGGCGGAGGTGCCGGTGTACGGGCTGCAGGCCCGCGGTCTGAACGGCACGGACCAGCTGCCGGGCCGGGTCGAGGACATGGCCGCCGACTACCTCGCACAGATCAGGTCGGTGCAGCCGGCGGGACCGTACCGGCTGCTCGGCTGGTCGTTCGGCGGTATGGTCGCGCAGGCGATCACCGCGATCCTCCAGGCGCAGGGCGAGCGGGTGGAACTGCTCGCCGTACTGGACGCACACCCCGACTGGACCGGTGCTCATGTCACCCCTGCGGAGCAGGACGGTTCGGGCGAGGGCGAGTTGATGGCCGAGGTCCTCGAGGGACTCGGCATCCTCCCGGGCGTTCATCCGAACAAGGGCCTGTCCCGGTCACGCTTCCTGGAAACCATCCGCGCGACCTACCCCGAGCTGTCCGACATGGACGGCGGGACTTCCGACGCTCTGGTGGACGTCCTGCTCAACAACCAGCGGCTCGGCGTGCGGTACCGGGCCCCCGGCCTCGATGGCGACGTGCTGCTCTTCGTCGCCGAGCGCACCCCGTTCGCGGAGGCCCTGCCGGGCGAGTGGCGGCGACAGGTGACGGGCACCGTGGAGGTCCACGGCCTGGACTGCGAGCACGTGGAGATGACCACGCCTCGGGCTGCCGCCGCGATCGGACGCGTGCTCACCGAACGGCTCCTCAACCAAACCGGAAACCGATGACAGCGGACATCACGGACGCCACCACGCGGTCCGACGACAGCGGGACCGGGAGCGAGCCGCCGAGGCAGAGCTTCTGGGTCGCCCGCGGGCTGATCCCCGGGCGCGGTCCTCGGCGCACCCTCGCGCTCGCGAGCTTCGTCCGGCAGATCGGCAACGGTCTGTTCATGATCAGTGCCGCGCTCTTCTTCACCCGCTCGGTCGGTCTCTCGGTGACACAGGTCGGTCTCGGGACGGGCGTCGCTGCCCTGGTCGGGCTGCTCGCCGGGATTCCGATCGGGCATGTCGCCGATCGGCACGGGCCGCGCCGGATTTACCTGGTGACCCTGATCGCCGAGGCCATTGCGATGGCGTCGCTCGTGCTCGTCCACACCTTCTGGCTCTTCATGGTGGTCGTCGCCCTGATCCAGGTCGCCGCCTCGTCCAGCGAGGCGGCGCGCGGGCCGCTGATCCGCGGCTTCGCCGGGCCGGACCCCACCCGGTACCGGTCCTATCTGCGCGCGATCGGCAACCTGGCGGGGGGCACCAGCGCCATCGCGGCCGGAGTCGCCGTGCAAATGGACACCCGCGGCGCCTATCTGGCTCTGGTGCTGGGCAATGCCCTGTCGTTCGCGGCGAGCGCGGCCGTGGTCTCCCGGCTCCCGTTCCTGCCGCCCGTGAAGTCGCCGCTCGGCACCGGTCGTTGGATCGCGCTGAAGGACACCCCGTTCGTGGTGGTGACCGTGCTCGACGGGATCATGTCGATCCAGGGCTACGTCCTGGTCTTCGCGCTGCCGTTGTGGATCGTCGACCACAGCGACGCGCCGAAGTGGCTGGTCGGCGCGACCGCCCTCCTGAACACCGGCCTGGTGGTGGTGCTCCAGGTCAGGGCGAGCCGTGGGATCGACAGCCCGTCCGCCGCCGCCCGCGCGATGCCCCGCGCCGGGCTGGCGTTCCTGATCGGCATGGCCCTGATCGCCGCTACCGCGGGGATGCCTGGATGGCTCGCCACGGCGCTGATCGCGGCCGGTGTCGTGGTGCACACGGTCGGCGAGCTCTGGTCTTCCGCAGCTTCGTTCGAGCTGAACTTCTCGCTTGCGCCGGCGCATGCACAGGGGCAGTACTCGGGACTGTTCGGGCTCGGTCCAGGGCTTGCGAGCGCCGGCGCGCCGTCAGTCCTGGGTCTGCTCTGCATCACCTGGGGTGCGCCCGGCTGGCTGGTGATGGGGGCGGTGTTCGTCCTCGTCGGACTGACGATGCCTCGTGTCGTTCGCTGGGCCGAACGGACCAGGCCGACGTACCAAGTTCCGGGTGAAACCTAATTTCACCACCGTTCCGCATTCGACCGATTCGCCTGTGAGCACGAGGAGTCAGCATGAGCAACCCCTTTGAGGACCCGGACGCCCAGTACCTGGTGCTGGTCAACGATGAGGGCCAGCACTCGCTGTGGCCGGTGTTCGCTCCGGTACCCGACGGCTGGAACACGGCCTACGGCCCGGCCGGTCGGCCGGACTGCCTCGACCACGTGAACGAGCACTGGACCGACATGCGGCCGCGAACCCTCGCGGCGCAACTGGACGCGACGGCCTGACAGCCGGCCGCCGAAGAGCTAAGAGGAATGCCCGGATGACCACGGCACACGAAGTTCCGTTCGACGACATGACCGTCAATCACATCGAGTTGTACGTCCGCGACATACGGGCGAAGGCGGCCTGGTTGGTCGACCAGTACGGCCTCACTGTCGAGGCCGACAACGAGCACGAGGCGGCCCACACCGGCGCCCGCTCGGTGGCACTCGGCAGCGGCCGCATCAGCGTGGTGCTCACGGAGGCCCTGGACGAGGAGCACCCGGCGGCCGTGTACGTCGAGCGGCACGGCGACGGCGTGGGGAACATCGCCCTGCGCGTGCCCAACGCCACGGCCGCCTTCCGTGAGGCCGTCCGCCGCGGGGCGCGCCCCCTGGCACCGCCCGTCGAACGCGACGGTGTGGTGACCGCGTCGATCACGGCGTTCGGCGATGTGTCGCACATGTTCGTGGAGCGCCGGGCCGGCGCTGCGAAGGGGGCGCTTCCCGGCCTGCGTCCGGTCGCCCGGCGCGAGCCCGCACAGGACATGGGGCTGACCGATGTGGACCACTTCGCGGTCTGCCTGGAGGCCGGCACCCTCGAAGGGACCGTCGACCACTACCGGCGCGTCCTCGGCTTCGACATGATCTTCGCCGAGGACGTCGTCGTCGGCGCCCAGGCGATGAACTCCAAGGTGGTGCAGAGCAGGTCCGGCGCGGTCACGCTCACCCTGATCGAACCCGACCTGTCCCGCGAGCCCGGCCAGATCGACGAGTTCCTCAAGGGGCACGACGGTCCCGGCGTCCAGCACATCGCCTGGAACAGCGAAGACATCGTGCGCTCGGTCCGGAACATGAGGTCGAGCGGAGTCGACTTTCTCAATACTCCGGACACCTACTACACGCTGCTGGCAGACCGGCTGACGGTGCGTTGGCACTCCATCGACGACCTGCGGGACCACGACATCCTGATGGACGAGGACCACGACGGGCAGCTGTTCCAGATATTCACCCGGTCGGTGCACCCGCGCCGGACCCTCTTCATGGAGGTGATCGAGCGCGCCGGCGCCCGCACGTTCGGCTCGGGGAACATCAAGGCGCTCTACGAGGCGGTCGAGTTGCAGCGTGCCAACGAAGGCGCCTTCAGGTGAGCCCCACCGGCACCGGTCGGTTCGAAGCCGAGGTCTCGCTCACGGAAGGGCCCCCGGTGTGCCTGGACGACGTGGAACGGCTGGCCGCCTCCCGGGTTCCCGCCGACGTCTGGGACTTCGTCCAGGGCGGTAGCGGCAGCGAGCGCACCCTCGAGGCCAACCGGGCCGCGCTGGACGACGTGGCCCTCGTGCCCCGCGTGCTGCGCGGAGCAGGGGCCGGCAACACGCACACCCGACTGGTCGGTACCGCCTGCGCGATGCCCGTCGCGATAGCGCCCATGGCCTACCACCGGCTGCTGCACCCGGAGGGCGAGTTGGCGATGGCCGCCGCCGCGCGGGCCGCTGACGTACCGTTCACCGTCGGCATGCTCAGCAGCTGCTCCCTGGAGAGCATCGCGCAGGTGGGGGCGTCGATCTGGTTCCAGCTGTACTGGCTGAGCGACCGCGGACGGATGCTCGGCCTGATCGGACGCGCCGAGCAGGCCGGCTGCCGGGCCCTGGTGATCACCGTCGACGTGCCCGTCATGGGGCGGCGACTGCGCGACCTGCGCAACGAGTTCGTGCTTCCCTCCTGGGTGAGCCCCGTCAACCTGGACGCCGGTCCCTCCGAGGCGCACGGGCGGGTCGCCGGCGGGTCGGCGGTCGCCGAACACACCAGGACGGTGTTCGACCCCTCGGTGACCTGGCAGGACCTTGAGTGGCTGCGCGAGCAGAGCGCGCTGCCGCTGATCGTCAAAGGAGTCCTCGACGGTGGGGATGCGGCACGGGCCGTCGCCTGCGGCGCCGACGCCGTGGTGGTCTCCAACCACGGAGGCCGGCAGCTGGACGGCTCACCGGCCAGCGTGGCGGTGCTGCCCCAGGTGCGCGAAGCCGTGGGAGACGACTGCCAGGTGCTGCTGGACAGTGGGGTGCGCAGCGGGACCGACATCCTGCGGGCGCTCGCCCTGGGAGCGTCGGGTGTCATGGTGGGCCGGCCGCTGCTGTGGGGTCTGGCGCTCGGCGGCGCGACGGGAGCCGGGCAGGTGCTGTCGCTGCTGCGTGCGGAGTTCGCCGACTGCCTGACACTCGCCGGCTGTGCCGACCCAGGCGAGGCCGGTGGACTGCGCACGCTGCTGGGTCCGAAGGCCGCCCTGCGACAAGGACCGAGTGGATGCGGAGAAGGCGGACATGACCACTGAGATCGCCGACCGGCTGACAGTCGACCTCAGCACGGCGGACCTGCACGGAGCACTCGAGGACCCCGCGCTGTCATCGATGAACCTGCTGAACGAGATAGCAAACCGCTATCCGCAGGCCGTCCAGTTCGCGGCCGGCCGACCCAACGAGGAGTTCTTCGACCTCGAGGACGTCCACACCTACCTGCGCGTCTTCACCGACCACCTCGCCCGCGACCGCGGCATGTCGCCCGCGGAGGTCCGGCGCACGCTCTACCAGTACGGCCGGACCAAGGGCATCGTGCACGAGCTGGTGGCCCGGAACCTGGCGGTCGACGAGGGGATCGAGACCGATCCCGAGGCCGTCGTGGTCACGGTGGGTTGCCAGGAAGCCATGTACCTGATCCTGCGCGCACTGCGGGCCGGCCCCGAGGACGTGCTGCTCGCAGTGGCGCCGACCTACGTGGGCCTCACCGGCGCTGCGCGGCTGGTCGACATGCCGGTCCTGCCCGTCTCGGGCGGGGCCGACGGGGTGGACCTCGACGATCTCGTCGCGGTGGTGCGTCGCGCCCGGCGCGACGGCCTGCGGCCGAGGGCCTGCTACGTCATGCCCGACTTCGCCAACCCCTCGGGCCTGAGCCTGACGTACGCCATGCGACGACGCCTGCTGGACATCGCCCGGGAGGAGAGCCTGCTGCTCCTGGAGGACAACCCGTATGGCCTGTTCCACGGCGGCGAGGAGCGGCCCCCGACCCTCAAGGCGCTCGACGAGCACCGCAGCGTGGTCTACCTGGGGTCGTTCGCCAAGACGGCGCTGCCCGGCGCCCGGGTGGGCTATGTGGTGGCCGACCAACGGGTGGCCGACGGCGCCGGCCGGATCGGTCTGCTGTCCGATCAGCTCTCGAAGATCAAGAGCATGCTGACGGTGAACACCTCCCCCATCGCCCAGGCGGTGGTGGGCGGCAAGCTCATCGTGCACGGCTGCAGTCTGGTCGCCGCCAACCTCCGCGAACGCGAGGCGTACACCCGCAATCTCCGGCAGATCCTCGACGGTCTGGCCACCAGGTTCCCCTCAGATGCTCCCGGGTCGGCCGGGGTGGAGTGGAACGCGCCGGCCGGAGGGTTCTTCGTCGTGCTGACACTGCCGTTCCCCGTCGACGACGCGTTGCTGGAGCACTCGGCCCGGGAGTACGGCGTGCTGTGGACGCCGATGCGCCACTTCTACGACGGTCCGGGCGGCGAGCACCAACTGCGGCTTTCCACCAGCGCGGTGACCCCGCAGCAGATCGATCTCGGGCTGGACCGTCTCGCGGCCCTGATAAAGGAGTGGAGCAAGTGATGGCTCAGGAGTCCGTCCAGCAGCGCTTTGCCGCACAGGCGAGGCTCGCGCCGGATGCGGTCGCGGTCACCTCCGGCCGGGACCGGCTGACCTTCGCGGAGCTGGACCGACGGGCGAACGGGCTGGCGCACCGGCTGCTGGAACTGGGCGTGCGCCCCGAGGAGCCCGTGGCGGTCCTCATGGAGCGCTCGGTCGACCTGGCGGTGGCGATCCTGGGCGTGCTCAAGGCAGGCGGCGCCTACCTCCCGCTGCACAGCGGAAACCCGTCCGCGCGCCATCGGCTGACGATGAGCCAGGCCTGCGTCCGGGTCATGCTGGCCGACGAGGCCATGCGCGGGCGCGGGCTGCCGTCGCACGACGGTCTCACGGTCCTCGACCCTGCCGCACCGGCCGCCACCGCCGAATCCGACCCCGGCGTGGAGTCCCGGGCGGACCAACTGGCTTACGTGATCTACACCTCGGGATCGACCGGGACACCGAAGGGCGTCGCGGTGACCCACCGGGACGTGCTGGCCCTGGTCGACGACGGTCTGTGGGACGGCGGCGCCCACCAGCGGGTGCTGATGCTGGCCCCGTACGCCTTCGACGTGTCCACCTACGAGCTGTGGGTGCCGCTGCTGCGCGGTGGACAGCTGGTGATGGCCCCGCCCGACATCGACGTCGACACCCTGCGAAACCTCGTCAGGCAGGAGAGCATCACCGGTCTGCAGCTGACCGCCGGTCTGTTCCGGGTGGTCGCGGACGAGGCGCCGGACTGTTTCGCGGGCGTCCGCGAGGTGATGACGGGCGGGGACGTGGTCTCCCCGACGGCGGTGGGGCGGGTCCTGGACGCGTGCCCCGGCACTGTCGTCCGGGCGATGTACGGGCCGACCGAGACGACACTGTTCGCCACACATCACCCGATGACCGCGCGACCCGCCGGGGACGTGCCGCTCGGCCGCGCGCTCGACGGTATGCGGGTGTACGTCCTCGACGACAGGCTGGAGCCGCCCCCGGCGGGCGAAGCCGGGGAGTTGTACATCTCGGGCGCCGGCGTCGCGCGCGGCTACCTCGGCCGCGCCGACCTGACCGCCGAGCGGTTCGTTGCCGACCCGTTCGGCGCACCCGGAACCCGCATGTACCGCACCGGCGATCTGGGCCGGCGCAACGAGCAGGGGGAGCTGGAGTTCCTCGGCCGGGTCGGGAACCAGGTGAAGATCAGGGGCTTCCGGGTAGAGCTCGGCGAAGTGGAGACGGCCCTGGCGATCGTGGCGCCGAACGTTCAGGCGGTGGTCGTGGCGCGCGGGGGCGAGGCCCACGACAAGCGCCTGGTCGCCTACCTGGTGCCGGAGGAGGGCGAGTCGTCGCCCGAGGAGGAGGCGATCCGGCGAGGACTCGCGGAGATGCTGCCCGACTACATGGTGCCGTCCGCCTTCGTCGTGCTGGCCGGCCTTCCGCTGACGCCCAACGGCAAGGTCGACTACCGGGCTCTGCCGGAGCCGCAGCGCGCCCAGCCCGACGCCGACGCCGACTCCGACGTCGGACCGCGCGATCCGCGCGAGGAGGTCCTCTGCCGACTGTTCGCCCAGGCCCTCGCCGTGCCGACGGTCGGTGTCCACACCGACTTCTTCGAAGCCGGCGGTACCTCGCTGGGCGCGACCAAGCTGGTCGGCCGGATCAGGGCGGAGCTCGGCGTCCGGCTGACCATGCGCGACCTGCTCAAGCTCCGCACCCCGGCCGGCCTGGCGGGCGCCGTGCACAAGTCCGGTGGCCCGGACAGCAGTAACGACGTCCTGACGCCGGTACTCGCCCTCCGGCCCACGGGCGCGCGGACGCCCGTCTTCTGCGTCCACCCCGGCGGCGGCATGGCCTGGTGCTACTCGGCACTGCTGCGCCATCTGCCCAAGGGCATCCCGGTGTACGGGCTCCAGGCGCGTGGCCTGGCGGGCACCGAGCCCGTCGCGCAGACCATGGAGGAGATGGTCGGCGACTACATGGACCAGATCCGCCGCGTTCAGCCGACCGGCCCCTACCGGCTGATCGGCTGGTCGTTCGGGGGCAACGTCGCCCAGTCCATCGCGGCCCGGCTGCGTGAGGAAGGCCAGGAGGTCGGGCTGCTCGCCGTCCTGGACTCGCACCACGGCGGGGCCAGGACTGCTCCCCGATCGCCGTCCCCGCGTGACGTGCTGCACCTGGCCTTCGACGGTCTTGACGCATTCCACGCGGAGCCCGGCGACGGACCGCTGAGTGCGGCGCGGGTCCAGGAAATCCTGCAGGAACAGGGCAGCCCGCTGGCCGGTGTGGGACCCCGGACGATCGAGGCGATCACCGCCGTCACCGCGAACAACATCCGGGTCAGCGACGCGGTGCGCCCCTCCCACTTCGACGGGGACCTGCTCTTCTTCGAAGCAACCGACCAGGCCGGGGATCCGACCGGACTCGCCGAGGTGTGGCGGCCGTACATCGGCGGGACCATCGACCGCCACGTCGTCGGTGTCGAGCATCTTCGCCTGATGACTCCCGCCGCGCTGGCCGTCGTCGGACCGATCGTCGCCCGCCGACTCGAACAGACCGCCTGACCCGACGTTCCCACGTCAGCCAACCGCCTTTCAGCCCAAGCCCCCTGAGAGAACGATCATCATGTCGCCACGTACGGTCGCCGAGGACCTCGCCCAGGTGAACCTCACCGACCCGGCCACTTTCGTCCAGCCCGCGATGGAGGACGTCTGGAGGCGCCTGCGCGAGGAGCATCCTGTCTACCTCCACCCGGCGACCGAGACCACGCCGGAGTTCTGGGTGCTCACCCGCTACGAGGACGTCCTCGCGGTCTACAAGGACCCCGAGCGATTCGTCTCGCAGCGCGGCAACATGCTCACCTCCCTGATGAACGGCGGTGACCCGGCGGGCGGGAAGATGCTGGCCGTGATGGACGCACCGCGTCACACCGCGCTGCGCACCACACTGCTGAAGTCCTTCTCCCCCCGCGCCCTGCAGCACGTCGTGGACAAGGTGCGCGTGCGGGCCGACGAGCGCGTCGCCGCCGCGGTCGCCGCCGGGACCTGCGACTTCGCGGCCGAGGTCGCCGACCACATACCGATGGGAACGATCTGCGACCTGCTGGGTGTGCCGCCGTCCGACCGGGTGGAGCTCCTGCGTCTGAGTAAGCAGGCCCTGAGTTCCGACGACGCCGAACAGTCCGACGAGGACGTCTGGCTGGCCCGCAGCGAGATCCTGCTCTACTTCGCCGAACTCGCCGAATTCCGCCGGGCAGTGCCGAAGGACGACCTGATCAGCACGCTGGCCACGGCCCACGTCGACGGTGCCCCTCTGACCGAGGAGGAACTCGTCCTCAACTGCTACGGGCTGATCCTGGCCGGGGACGAGACCAGCCGGCTGGCAGCGACCAGCGCGGTCTGGCACTTCAGCCAGAACCCCGACTCGTGGGACTCACTGCGGAGCGGCCGGGCGTCGCTCCCGGCCGCCGTGGAGGAGATCCTTCGGTGGACGACCCCGGCGATGCACCTCGGCCGCACCGCGACCACCGAGGTCGAGATCGGGGGCCGCACCATAGCCGCAGGAGACACCGTCACGGCCTGGAACGTATCCGCGAACCGGGACGAGACGGTCTTCGCCGACCCCTATGTCTTCGATCCGGCCCGCACCCCGAACAGGCATCTGACGTTCGGTTACGGCCCGCACTTCTGCCTGGGTGCCTACCTGGGCCGGGCCGAGATCGCCGCCGTGATCGATGCCCTGCTGCGTACCGTGGACACGATCGAAGCCCAGGGAGAACCTGAGCCGGTGTACTCGACCTTCCTCCGCGGATACAGCAGCCTGGCGGTACGCCTCCGGCCGGTCGACGGCGCGTAAAGCCGACGCTCCACGGCCGAACTCCCGCGCGGCGCAGGCGTGGAGCATTGGCAGAGCGAGTGCCGCTCAGGCGAGGCACGGCGAACTCCTGATTGAGATCGGCGTGTTCGACGTTCCCCAGCAGCTTGACGAGCGGAAGCCGGTGATGGCGAGGCTGCACAGCAGCCTCGGCTACCGCAGCCCCGCCGAGTCCGAGACCGCCCTCGCGGCCTGACCACCACACCAAGGGTGCCCGTCACAGCGGAGCGAGCTCAGTGACCACCGTGGAAGACGCAACCGACCGTGGCGCCAGTGCCCATGCTGACCACCCCCACGGCTGGATCGGCACTGGCTCGTACGAAGCCTCCGGCGTATCCGTCGTCGTCGGCACTGCGTGCACCCACGTAGAGGCCCCAGTTGAGGAAGAGTTCCTGTAGGCCGCCGACGCTGTCGGGAAACGGCTCGGCGGCGGGACGTACACGGTGCTGGAGCACGAACGGGCCGTTCATGGCCGAGGTGACCTTGCTCTCCCAATCCGCCGCGTCCGCCTCCCAGCCGGCGGTGATTCCGTTGCCACCGTGCAGCAGTGTCGGCTTCAGGATCAGCTCGTGCTGGTGGGCCAGGGCGTGGGCGAGCATGTCGACCTGGGAGCCGCCGGGGTCCGTGGCGCGCGGCCGCACGTACCGCGTCCATGGCAGGAGCCGGTCGATGCACGCCAGTTCGGCGGCGTCGAACAGGTCACGGTGCTGCTCGTCGGAGAGAATCGCCAGGGTGCCCTTGTTGCCGTACAGCTCGGCGTCCAGCCGGCTGAACAAGCCCACCTTGCCCTGCTCGACCGCGACCAGCAGCGGCTCCAGTTGGGCCGCCGAGGAGGGGTCGCTGAGGTCCTCGGGAAGGAAGTACCGGAAGATGACGTCGACGGCCCGGCCCGAGACCGTCGGACGGCCGTTCGGGTACGTGAGCTCGCCGAGGTCGCAGGCGATCCCCTCGGCTCCGTAGTCGGCCAGCTTCGCGGCGAACACCCGCAGCCGGGGTCCCACGACGGCGAAGTTGTCCACCGTGTCCACCACGGCGACGACGGGTGCCCGGTCGGTGGGGATGTTCGCGGCGCACTCGGCCTTCATGGTCCGCACCATGCGGCCCAGCGTGTCCCGGTAGCGGAGCCCGTGCCGCCGTACGAACTCCTCAAGCGGCGGATACGCCAGCATCGCCCGGTTGATGTCGGCGTTCTCGAAGCCGCCGAGCGCGCTGGTGAGATTGAACTCGAGAAGTTTGAAGCCCGCACCGTCATGATAGAGATCGGCCCGCCCCAGCGGGAGGAGTGCCCCGGTCCGGGCGCTCCGCGTGATCAGTGCTGATTGCGCGGGATCCATGCCGACCGCCGCCGCCAGCGCCGTGATGCTTCCGCCGAACACACGCTCCGGCAGTGAGCGCAGCAGCTCGTAGACCGTGTGGAGGTCTTCGACGACGGTGCGGCGCTCGGTCTCGCCGAGGAAGGCAGGGCCGTTCAGGAACCGGTCCTGGTACGCCAGCGTAAGCGTGGCAGACTCCCGGGCGGCGGCCGTGGGGTGGTGGCCGTCCGCCAACGCATGCTGCGCGAGCTGCTCCCCGTACGCGTGGCCCAACCGCGATCTGGGTGGCTTGGGCAGGCTCGTGGTCGTCATTGCAGATCCCGATTCGCTAGTAGGTGGTTCCGGGCAAGCCCGCGGCTGGGCCGCTCGACTGCCGGGCGTCGGTTCGTGGCGATTCCGTGGGCACCGGGCCGACCTCTGGTGTGTCCCGGCCCATCGAGGCCTCATGAGAAGCTGGTGGCACACGGTGTCCCCCGGTCACTGCGAAACCCGCGCCCTCCCTACGACTGTGTTCTGCGGTACCGGCTGCCCGGCGCACCGCAGCGCCGCCCGTCGGCAGGTTGTTCGCTCAGTTCGTTTCCGTGGATGGCGAAGCCTGCTCGGCGCGTGTGATCCACTGGCGGCGGGCGGCCACGAAGAGCGCCACTGCGACAACCGCCATGACGACCGCGCCGGCGCCGAACACGGCGCGGGTGCCGACCTCGGCGGCGCCGATGCCGCCGGCCGCCGCACCGATGGGCAGTCCGCCCCAGGCGACGAGCCGGTACACGCTGTTCGCCCGCCCGAGCAGGTGCTGCGGCACCAGGGTCTGCCGCAGGACGACCACGACGACGTTCCACGTCACCGTCCCGCACGCGAAGATCGCGAGGGCCGCGCCGGCCGCGTACACCGAGGGCACCGCGGCCAGCACCGTCTCGCTCACGGTGATCAGGACGGCGGTGGCGACCAGCGCTCCCTCCCTGCCCAGACGCTCCGTCAGGGCCGGAGCGAACCGGGAGGCCAGGACGGCTCCCACGGCTTGGCAGGCGAGCAGGACGCCGTATCCGAACGGGCCCAGATCGAGCACCTTCCCGCTGTGCACCACGAGCACGGCGAGCATCGCGTTCCCGGCGAGATTGATGAGACAGGACACCAGGGCGAGGCTGCGCAGCAGGTGATGCGAGAACAGCCATCTGGCGCCGGCCATCATCTCCGACATGACGCCGGCCCTGTCCGGTCCGCGTTCGATCGGCCGGGTACGGCGGATGCGGCTGAGCAGGACGGCGGAGCACAGGAAGGTGGCCGCATCCACGCCGAAGGGCAGGGCCACCGCCACACCGAACATCAGCGCACCGAGGAGCGGGCCGACGAAGCCGGTACCTGCCTCCTGCACGGCCATGATGCGGGCGTTGGCGGTGGAGAGACCGGCCTTCGGGGTGATGAACGGGACGAGCACCTGCGCGGCGTTGCGGCCGATGACCTCACCGGTACCGAGCAGGAACATGCACACGTAGAGCAGTGGCAACCCGCCCCAGCCGCCGAGGATCCCGGCAGTGAGCACTGCGAGCACGACGGCCCGGGCGACGTCTACGCGGACCATCATCTTCCGGATGTCGACGCGGTCACCCAGCAGCCCTGCCGGGATGCCGAACAGGATGAACGGCACGGTGAATGCGACCGAGGCCGCGCCGATCAGGCGGGGATCGTCGGTCAGTTGGGAGGCCAGCAGGGGGCCGGCGGCGATCGTGGCCCCGTCACCGAGCGAGGAGACTGCGGCGGACCACCACAGTCGGGAGAAATCAGCGCCCAGGCGCAGCCGTTGCGGGCCGACCTTTTCGGTTGTCGACGCGCTCATGACACTGTGTGGCAGTGCAGCCGACAGTCCATTGGTCCCCCTTCGATGCACCCCATAGTTGATGCCCCATCAATCTGCCGTCGTCCACCGAGGTTTGTTTCGGTCAGGTGCACGCAGATTTCGACAATAGTCGGCGTCCGCAGCGGCGTCGAGGGAAAGATCAAGTCCGCCGGGCGAACGGGCCGCACGTCTCCCAAGAAGATCAAGTTCCGTCCCGTCGGAGGGAGGCCGCGCCCTGTCGTCTTCTGATATGTTCGCCGCCGCTGGCGCTGAATCGGTGGCGGGAACGTACATGCTTGGGAGGGCATGCTTGGGAGGGCATGCTGACAACTGGGCTTTCACATCACTGCGTTCAGGACCCCGCTTCGTGCTTGCGTGCGATTGATTCGGCGCGACGGCCGGCGGCCGAGTGGTCTCGGTTTCTCCGTCCTCCGAACGCGCGACCACGCGTCGACTCCTCACGCGTCGCCTCGCGGCGGCCTGCCGACACTGACGGTCGGCCGTCGGCTGCACCAGAGGCACCGTGACCGGACCGCGTCGACGCACGGTCCGGAACTGAGGACATCCCGGTGAGTCATCTGAGTGTCTGCAGTCAAGGCTGTCACGAGCAGCCGCGCACATCGAAAATGAGGGCAACGTTCATGGGAACCTACGAACCGGATGCGGCGAGGCCTAGCAGCATCACTCGCCGCTGCCTCTCGCGTCATCCGCGGACCTGCCACCTCGGGTCCCACGGAGGCATACGTTGAGTCCCGCGGCGGGTCTGAAGAGCGCCCGTCCGGAGGTCGCCGAACCGGTGACCGTCGCCGTCATCGGGACCGGGGCGATCGGCCGGGACCTGGTGAGCAAGATCGACCGGTCACCGGCGTTGGATTGCCGGCTGGTGGCCGGACGTAACCCGGAGTCGGCGGGCCTGCGGTACGCCGAGAGCCTCGGCTATGCCACGACCGCCGGCGGCATCAAGGCCGTACTGGCGGCCCCGCGCCCGTTCGACGTCGTCTTCGACGCCACCAGCGCCGCGTCCCACCGGGACCACTGGCCACTGCTGGAGCCGCTCGGGACGTTGGTGATCGACCTGACGCCCAGCAAGGTCGGGCAGATGGTGGCGCCCACCGTGACCGGGGTGTCGCCGGCCGGTGGACGCAACGTCAATCTGATCAGCTGCGGCGGTCAGGCGTCCGTGCCGGTCGTGCACGCGCTCGCCGCCCACTTCCCCGTGACGTACTTCGAGGTCGTCTCGACCGTGGCCAGCGAGGTCGCGGGCCGGGCGACCAGGCTGAACCTCGACGAGTACGTGGCGACCACCGGTCACGCCGTGACGACGTTCTCCGGGGTGACCGACGTCAAGGCGATCCTCAACATCAGTCCGGCGGTGCCACCGGCGACCTTCCGGACGGCCATCCATGCCCGCATGGCCGGCGCCGACCCAGTGGCGGTGCGCGCGGTGGTCGATCAGGTGGCCGAGCAGACGCGGTCGTTCGCTCCCGGGTACGAGGTCGTTGCCTGCACGGCGGTCGGCGACCTGGTGACGATCACCCTCCAGGTCCTGGCGCACAGCGACGTGCTGCCGCCGTACGCCGGAAACCTCGACATCATCAACTCCGCCGCCGTCATGGTCGCCGAGCAGTACGCGATCCGGCCGGACCGGGCGTCCCGGACGGGAGTGACCTCATGAAGCACGTGGTGATCCACGACCCGACGTTGCGGGACGGCCAGCACGCGGTCCGGCACCGGCTCGGGCTCACCGCGCTGCGCCGTTACGCGGAAGCGGCGGACGCCGCGCGGATTCCGGTGGTGGAAGTCGGCCACGGCAACGGTCTGGGCGCCTCCTCGCTGCAGGTCGGGCAGGCCGCTGTGAGTGACGACGAGATGCTGTCGACCGTCCGCGAGGCGCTGCGCCACAGCCGGATGGGCATTTTCATGCTGCCCGGCTGGGGCACCTCCGACGACCTCCGGCGGGCGATCGCCCACGGGGTCGACGTTTTCCGCATCGGCGTGCACGCCACGGAGGCGTCACTGGCCGAGCGTCACCTGGGCTTCCTGCGGGATGCCGGTGGCGAGGCGCACTGCGTTCTGATGATGAGCCACATGGCCTCCCCGGAGAAGCTGGCCGAGCAGGCCGCGCGGGCCGTCGGATACGGGGCGCAGGCCGTGGGGATCATGGACTCCGCGGGCCACTTCCTCCCCGCGGACGTCACCGCGCGGATCGGTGCGATCGTCGAGGCGGTCGACACCGTCCCGGTGATCTTTCACGGACACAACAACCTCGGGATGGCCGTGGCCAACTCGGTGGCCGCGGCCGACGCCGGCGCCCTGATCATCGACGGCTGCGCCCGTGGCTTCGGCGCCGGGGCGGGCAACACCCAACTCGAAGTACTGGTCCCGGTGCTTGGGCGGAGCGGGTACGCCACGGGCATTGACCTGTACGCGCTGCTCGACGCCGCCGAGCTCGCCGAGCGCGAACTCATGCCGGCTCCACCGGTGACCGCCTCGATGAGCATCGTCAGCGGCCTGGCGGGAGTGTTCTCCGGATTCAAGCACCGGGTCGTCGAACTCTCCGCGGCCGCCGGTGTGGACCCGCGCGACGTCTTCTTCGAACTCGGTCGACGGCAGGCCATCGCCGGCCAGGAGGACCTGATCGTGGACGTGGTGGCCGAGCTGAGCAGCCGCAGAGCCGACAGCTGAGGGTTGACGGCTGAGAGCAGACGGCTGACGGCTGACGAAGGTATGTGACCCGGCTCCAGAGAAGGAGGGCAAACGACATGGCAGTACCGGAAGCTGTGCCCGAGGCGAACGGGACGGTGGGTGTGGAAGTCACCCGCATGTCGTTCGAGGAATTCATGGCCATCGGCCCCCAGGGGCTGTACAAGGCCGACCGCCCCGTGGTGATCAAGCTCCCGAGCAGCGTGCAGGGACTCGGCCGGGACGAGGTGGCGGCGCGCCTGGCCGAGATGACCGTCACCCTGTTCACCGAGCCGGGTGACAAGAACCACCCGGGACGCTGGGAGACACGGGACATCAAGCTCCGCGAGTTCTTCGCGGACGAGCGACACCTCACCAGCTCGGACACCTGGCACCGGGTGGTGTCGAACATACGGAGCAGTCCGGCCGATGTGAACGCCGTCATCGGGTTCGACGCCGAGGACCTCTTCGGCTACGGCAGCGCCCTGTACGCGGCCAACCTGTGGATCAGCCACCAGGGCGTGTTCACCAAGAGCCACTTCGACGAGTTCGAGAACTTCAACATCGCGCTCGAAGGCCGCAAGCGGTTCATCATCGCCCCACCCGGTGTGCGGGAGTACTACCCGAGGTCCGTCCTGCGGGGCTTCGGGGACAAGTCCAAAGTGGTCGACCTCGACGACGTCGACCTGAAGCGATACCCGAGACTGGCGGCCAAGCTCGCCCAACGCCGTGACTTCGTCCTCGAACCGGGCCACATGCTCTACCTGCCGCTCGGCTGGTGGCACCAGGCCGAGTCGCTGGACGAGATGAACATCAACGTCAACTTCTGGCTGAAGTCCAAGAAGATCCTCCGTAGGCCGCACGTGCTCGGCGTCGCGCTGTACACGTACGCCTACCGGAGATTCAAGGGTGTCTACAGCTACAGGCCCACCGAGGTGAACTCCTGATGAGCGACCGCAAATCCATCACGCCCACCCACCTGTACCGCAACAACGACAAGCTCATCGGGATCGGCAACGCCTTCTGGAACACGTCCTACGAGAACGGGGTCGCCGGCGTCGTCGGTGACCTCCAGGACGGCATGTTTCACATGGCCGACGGGCACGAGTTCGTCAACTTCACGGTCTGCTCCTACCTGGACCTGGACACCCACCCCAAGGTCATCGACGGTGCGGTCGAGTCACTGCGCCGCTTCGGCGTGCTGGACCACTGCATCCCGCGCACTCGCGTCCAGACGTCGGTCCTGCTGGAGTTGGAGGAGTCGCTCGGCGAGCTGTTCGGCGCGATGGTGATCAGCGCGCTCTCCACCGCTGCGGCCAGCACCGGCCTGCTTCCGCTGATCGCGTCGGGTCATCTCGGCAACGGCACCCGGCCGCTGATGGTCTTCGACAAGAACGCGCACGTCTCGATGGGCAACGTCAAGCCGAGCTGCGCCGACGAGACCGAGGTCGTGACCAGCCGTCACCATGACCTCGACTTCCTCGAGGACATGTGCCGCACCTACGAACGCGTCTGCTACGTGGTCGACGGCTCGGACAGCCTCGGTGGCTACGCGCCCGTGGTCGAGTTGGCCGAACTGCAGGAGAAGTACAACCTGCTCGTCTTCTACGACGACTCGCACTCGCTGTCCGCATACGGCGAACGCGGCATCGGCTACGTGCGCTCACACTCCCCGGTGCTGGACGAGCGGACCATCACCGTGGCGACCCTGACCAAGGGATTCGGGGCCGGTGGCACGGCGATCCTGCTCGACGGCTACTCCGAGGAGACCCGGCGGCTCATCGAACGCTTCGCGGGCCCGCTGGGCTACTCGCAGAAGATGAACGCCGCCGCGGTCGGTGCGGCGATAGCCTCGGCCGAGATCCACCGCACCGAGGAACTGACACACCTGCAGGGGCGCCTGCGGTCCAACATCGCGCTGTTCGACTCGCTCGTCACGACCGAGCAGGCCGAGAGCACGTTCCCGATCCGCGTCGTGCCGATGAGCGACGCGACGGTCGTCGAGGCCGCCAGGCAGGTCTTCGCGGCCGGCTTCTACACCTCGCCGGTGTTCTTCCCGATCGTCGCCCGCGGTACCGCCGGACTGCGCGTGATGCTGCGGGCCGGCCAGACCGAGGAGCAGATCAGACGGCTCTCCGCCGCACTGATCCAGGCCGGGGCGCGTCCGGCGGCCGAGCTGCCCGGGTCGGTGACCGAGTGACCGGCATGGTCAGGGCGGTACCGCGCAGCATCCTGTACACGCCGGCCCTGTCACTGGAACGGGTCGTGAAGGCCTGGTCGTACGACGCGGACGTTCATCTGATCGACCTCGAGGACTCCGTACCGCCCGCCGAGAAGCCGGCCGCCCGCGTGGTCTGCCGGGCCGCGCTGGAGAAGTCGGCGCGGCCGATGAACGTCGCCGTGCGCGTGAACGAGCTCGGCAGCCTCGCCGCGGTGCACGACGTACTGATGCTGGCCGACAGTCCGGTGAAGCCCGGCATCGTCCTGATGACGATGGTGACCTCGGCGGACGAGGTCGACCTGCTGCGCCGGATGCTGGCATCGGCGGGCGCGTATCCGGAGATCTACGTGACGCTGGAGACGGTCGAGGCGGTCACCCGCATCGACTCCGTCGCGCGCGCCGCCGACGGCCTGGTGTTCGGCTCGGCCGATCTGGCCGCCACGCTCGGGGTCGACATCACCTGGGAGAACATGCTGGCGGCCCGCCAGGCGATGGCGATGTCCTGCGCCCGGTTCGACACGGCGTGCATCGACACGGCCAACTACCGGCTCGCCGAACCGGACGTCCTCGCCGAGGAGACCAGCCGGGTGCGGGCACTCGGCTTTCACGGCAAGGTCACCGTGCACCCGAGCGAACTCGACGTGATCAACCGCATCCTGCGGCCCCGGGCCGACGAACTGGGGCAGGCACGCCGGGTGGCGGCGGCCGTGACCGCGGCCAACGGCGGCATCGCCGTCCTGGACGGCAACATGGTCGGGCCTCCGTTCGCCCGGCGGGCGCGCGACACGGTCTCGCGCGGGGACGCCTGGACGAGTCGATTCGGCAGCGATGTCGGCGACGCCGGAGACGGCGGAGAGGCATGACCGCCGCACCGGTGACGGTCGGGGCCGCCGACATGGCCGGCGCCCTGCCGATGACCCGCGTGATCGACGTGCTCGGCGAGATGTTCGTGGACCTGGCCGCCGGCCGGACCCGGTCCCCGGACCGTACCGTCGTCGAGCACGGTGACCGGCGCGTCCTCCTCGTCAGCCCTGCCATCTGGGAGCAGCGCGGGGTGGGCAGCGTCAAGGTCACCACGCTCACCCCGGGCAACCCGGCCCGCGGGCTGCCCCTGATCCACGGGATCGTCGCGCTCACCGACCTGGAGACCGGGCAGATCACCGCCCTACTGGACGGCGCCGAGCTCACCGCGGTCCGCACCGGCGCGGTCGCCGCTCTGGCGACCCGCTGGTGCACTCCCGACGACGCCGACGACCTGGCGGTGATCGGCGCGGGGGTGCAGGCGCGTGCCCTGATCAGGGCGGTGTCGACGGTACGCCCGGTCCGCACCGTCCGGATCCACTCCCGCACGCGCGCCGGCGCCGAGAAGCTCGCGGACTGGATCCGGCACACCGCACCCCGACCCGTCCGCGTAACGGTCTGCGACACCGCGAGGGATGCCGTCACCGACGCGGCGATCATCTGCACGGCCACCTCCACCGATGACGGCACACCCGTGGTGGAGGCGGACTGGGTGGCCTCCGGGGCGCATCTGAACGTGATCGGCGGCACCCACCCGGACGCCGTCGAGCTCGACCCGGCCCTGCTGGTCGACGCCGTGACCATCGTCGAGGACCGGGCCGCGGCGCTGGACGGCGCGGGTGAGATCCGGGCGGCACTGGCCGCCGGCCTGATCAAGGCCGAGGACCTGTACGAGTTGGGCAGGCTGGTGAGCGGCGAGGTCGCCGTCGCCGGCCGGACCTCGGTCCTGCGTACGGTCGGCATGGCCATCGAGGACACCGCTGCCGCGGTGGCGCTGTTCGAGCAGCGCCGTGCGGCCGAGCAGGGACCGGGCGACCCGTCCGCCGTTCCGTCAGCAAGGGAGGGAGTGTCGGATGGACACGCATGAGGACCTCGGTTCGGGAAACGGGCACCCCTGGTTCGGCGGGCACCGGCTGAGGCCCGCCGCGTCGGCGGACACGATCCGGCAGATGCTGCGGCACGAGCTCCGGGACACCGGCTGGCCGCACCAGCAGGTCCTTCCCGCGGCACCGATGGCGATCCCGCGCGCGGCCTACGCCGAGATCTTCCGCGTGAGCGTCGCGCTGATCGAGCTGTTGCGCCGTACCGCCCTGGAGACCGGGCGCACCAACGCGGACAGACTGGCGGCCTATGACATGCCCGCCGACGAGGACCGGCTGTGGATGGACGACTCCTTCATCGAGGAGCGGTACGCCGACAGCGTGGTCCGTCCGGATCTGGTCATAGGGCCGAACGGGCCGCAGTTCGTGGAGTTCAACGTCAGCGGCGCGCTCGGTGGCGTGGTGGAGACGCAGAGCCGTCTGTCGGTGTGGAACAGGCTGCACGCCGACGAGGAGGGCCGGACCCCGTACCGTTCTCCGAACCCGCTCGCCGTACGCGCCGAGATGTTCCGTTCGCTCAGTGCCGAGTTGGCGCTGGCACCGCGGGTGGCCGTCGTCGGCAGTTCCCAGGTGATCGGCGTGGAGCGGCGGTACTTCGAGTTGGAGGCCGACTACTACAACAGTCACGGCCTGACTGCACGCTTCTTCGAGCCGGAGGAGCTGCATCAGGCGTGGGACTGCGCGCCGCACCTGCGTCATCCGATCGGACTGCGGAACTTCACCATTCCCGACTGGCTGGAGGTGGGCCTCGACACCACGCCGGTCCAAGACGCTCTGGACAACGGGTGCGTGCTGGTGGGCACCCAGACGTCGACCTTCATGCACAGCAAGCTCACCATGGGCCTGCTGTCGGAGGGGCGGCCCTGGATGACCGAGGCCGAGCGCAGGCTCGTCGAGCGCTACCTGCCGTGGACCCGGATCCTTTCGGAGCGGAAGACCGACCGCCAGGGTCAGCAGGTCGACCTTCTCCCGTTCGTGCTGGGGAACCGGGACCTGCTGGTGCTCAAGGCCGGCCTCGGGGAGAGCGGGAAGCAGGTGGTCATCGGCCGCGAGGTCGACCAGGCCGTGTGGGAGTCGGCCGTCGGCGAGGCTGTCGGCGGCGGCACCAGCGTGGTGCAGGAGTTCGTGCAACCGCAGACCTGCAGGGTCGCGCTGATCGCCGACGGTTCCGACGAGCCGCACGACGTCGATGTCGCCCCGGTGCTGGGACCTCTGGTGTTCGGCGGTCGACCGGCCGGGTTGTTCTGCAGGTTCTTCGGCGACGGTTCCGCCGGGATCGTCAGCGTCCGAGGCGGGATGAGCAGCTCCGACAACGTGATGGTGGCGATCTGATGGCAGCACCGCTCGCGCTCTGCTCCTCGTACCGGCGTGCAGTCCTCTTTCAGCGATATCAACGGAGTGAAGCCGCATGACCCTGCGTCAGGTCGATGACAACGAGTACGTCGAGGAACACGGCGGGGACTTCGAGGACTTCAAGCCGGGCATGGTGATCCGGCACTGGCCGGGGCGCACCCTCTCCGAGGCCGACAACACCTGGCTGACCCTGCTGACGATGAACCAGCATCCGCTCCACTTCGACCAGCACTACAGCGCCGGCGCCGAGTACGGGAGGGTCCTGGTGAACAGCGGCATCACCCTGTGCCTGGTCGGCGGGATGACCGTGCAGGCGCTGTCGGCGCGGGCGGTGGCCAACCTGGGGTGGGACAAGATCCGCCTGAAGGACCCCGTCTACGTCGGCGACACCCTCTACGCGACGAGCCGGATCCTCGACAAGCGGCTGTCCCGGTCCCGGCCGGGGCAGGGGATCATCACGGTGGAGACGACGGGCGCCAAGTCGACGGGAGAGGTCGTCATCGTCTTCGAGCGGTCGTTCATGGTGCGCTGCCGCGAGGGGGGCAACCCTGCAGGGGACCGACGACCCGCGGACGCGAACACCGTTTCCGACGACCGTCCCACGCAAGAATCTTGAGTGATCGACAGGGGTTCGCACAGTTGACCGATATGACAGGATGTTTGGCATGATCAGCGAGAATCAGCCCAAGGCCGGCCACCGCGACGTTCCCGCCAACACCGAGTTCCGCGAGTTCATGGCCTCCGGATGGTCGGCCGACGACCGTCCGCCCGCGCCCCGCGCCGAGGTCGCCGATCATGCGGCCCGCCGACGGGCGGCCCTGTCCCAGCGGTTCCCCGGCGAGCGGCTCGTCATCCCCGGCGGCGGCCTGAGGGTACGTAGCAACGACACCGACTACACCTTCCGGCCGCACACCGCCTTCGCCCACCTGTCCGGGCTCGGCTCGCACGCCGAGCCCGACAGCGTCCTCGTACTGGAGCCAGGCCCCGAGGGCGGACACCATGCCGTCCTGTACTTCCGTCCGCCGGCCCCGCGGGACTCAGAGGAGTTCTACACCGACTCCCGGTACGGGGAATTCTGGGTCGGCTACCGCCCGACCATCGCCGACATCGAGTCACAACTCGGACTGACTGTCCGTCACATCGACTCGTTCGCCGTTGACTTGGCGAAGGACGGCGCCGCGTCCCGGCTGCGCGTGGTCCGGTCGGCCGACCGGAAGCTCGCCGAGCTCGTCGACACCACCCGCACCCAGGCGGGAGCGTCCCTGACCGGTGAGCAGCAGGAGGAGGCCGACGAGGAGCTGGCCCACGTGCTGTCAGGAATGCGGATCGTCAAGGACGCGTGGGAGGTCGGCGAGATGCGCAAGGCGATCGCCGCCACCCACAAGGGATTCGACGCGATCATCACCACCCTGCCGGAGGCCGTCCGCAAGGGCCGTGGTGAGCGATGGGTCGAGGGCGTCTTCGGCCTGTACGCGCGGCACGAGGGCAACGGAACCGGGTACGAGTCGATCTGCGCAGCGGGCGACCATGCCAACACCATCCACTGGACGAAGAACACCGGCGAGGTCCGCGAGGGTGACCTGATCCTGGTCGACGCCGGGATCGAGATCGACTCCCTGTTCACCGCCGACATCACCCGCACCCTTCCGGTGAGCGGCCGCTTCACCGACGTACAGCGCAAGATCTACGACGCGGTCCACGCGGCACAGCAGGCCGGCATGGAAGCGGTGAAGCCCGGCAACAAGTTCAGCGACATCCACGCCGCCGCGAACAAGGTCATCGCACGCCACCTGCACGAGTGGGGACTGCTGCCCGAGGGAGTCACGCTCGAGCAGACCCTCGACCCGGAGCGCGGCGGCTGGCACCGCCGCTGGATGGTCCACGGGACCTCCCACCACCTGGGCATGGACGTACACGACTGCCAACTGCTGCTGCGCGAGGACTACATGGACGGCGAGCTGAAGCCGGGCATGGTCCTCACGGTCGAGCCGGGCCTGTACTTCAAGGCGGACGACCTGCTGGCACCGGAGGAGTTCCGCGGCATCGGGGTGCGCATCGAGGACGACGTGCTGGTGACCGAGGACGGTTACGAGAACCTGTCCGCTGCGATGCCGCGCGGTTCCTACGAAGTGGAGGAGTGGATCGCCCAGGTGTCAGGTTCTGCAGAAGACCGCTGACTACGGCAGGGCGTCCGCACCGCGTGACGGCCGTGCCCCTGGCGATGATCCGTCAGGGGCACGGCCGACCGAAGCGCTCACGGTTCTCGGGCCATCGACTTTCGGCCTCGGACGCAGTCCGTCCTGAGCTTGAGCTTGCCCCTGCAGCTTCTACCAGGTCGTCAAACCGCTGGAAGACGTCGACGGTGCGCGGTGGGATGTGCTCGTGAGGTAGCGCTACACCCACGATGAGGGACCTCGCCGTTGCCCGGCAGGCCCGCCCAGCGCGACGCGGGCACCTCGCACAGCATCCACGCGTCGGCGGTCAGCCGGTTGCCCTCGTGGCCGAAGGCCGCGGCGCGGGTATGGCCGTGCAGGCGCAGCGGCACCACCATGCGCCCGCCGGGTCGCAGGCCACGGCCACCGTCAGGCGGGTACGCCCTGCCAGGTGCGCGTCGACCTCCATCGACCACTGGATCACCGCCTCGCTGGTCGCGGGCAGGGCCCTGAAACCACGCCGGCACCGGCAGCAGTGGGCGGATGGCCGCCCACTCCGCGTCCGCCATCCCGACGGATACCAGCGTTCCCGGTCCGGATGATCAGCCGCGTTGCCGTACACGTGCGCGAGGCAATCGTACGACACGGCGGACGAGTTCAACTCGGCAGGCGCGGGCGAGTACGACAACGACAACAGGGCCTCCCGGCATCGCTCGGTCAGATTCGCATCCCCGAGCTACCGAGAGGCCCTGCCTTCATGCGCGTACAGCCGGAAGATCACCCGACCAGGAACACTGTTCGACCTGCACGTTCCATGATCCGTTGAGATGCGGCTTCTGATGGGTGCGGCGAGGGGCGCGGCGTGGCGACCGCAGCGGGTGCGGGCCCGCTCGGCGGCGGTTTCGTGCCACTGGCCGAGTTCGGCTGCTGGGGTCGAGTGAGCAGATGCGCGGCGAGGTCGGCGCCCCTCGGCGGCGAACTCCTCGGTGAGCCGCACCCGGTCGGCCACGACCACGCTCTCGTGCACGTTGAGGGCGCCGATGCCGCCGATGTGCACCTCATGGCCCTCGCGGTGCAGCGCGCTGGGGATGACCGAGTGGTTGTTGAGCTCGACGGTGGACGTCTCGGAGACCAGGATCTTGTAGAGAGCGGAGCTGCGGCAGGCTGAGGGGTGCTCAGGAACGGGTGGCGACGGCATCGGCGGTGAGGGTCCGGACGGCGCACTCCAGGCGTGCCTCCAGCTCGTCCCGGGTGTCGGCGACCGCCAGCACGAAGCCGTGCCGGTCACCGGACTTGAGGATCGGCGCGGGGAGCCGGCCGGCCGGGACGGTGATGTGCACCTCGGTCACCCCGGGCAGCGAGGCGACCAGCTCGGTGCTGGTCTCGGGCATCGGCAGGGTGCCGTCGAAGGTGACGTAGCGGATGCCGGCCACCCGGGGGTGCTCCCGCCCGGCGGGCAGCGGCAGGCCGAACAGGGCGGCCATGGTGAGGGCGTACACGTCCTCACCGAGCGCGAGTTGCTGCATGTCGCTGATCCGGTCCCCGCCGGCGCGGCCGTGCGACTCGATCAGCCGGGGGCCGTCGGCGGTGAGCATCAGCTCGGTGTGCGAGGGGCCGAAGCGGTACCCGGTGGCGTCCAGGGTGGCCTGGACCAGGGCGGCCACCGCGGCGGCGTCCTCCGACGGGAGGCGGACCGGGAGGGTGTGGCCGGTTTCCACGAACTGCGGGGCGCCGGTGGTCTGCTTCTCGGTGACGGCGAGGATCCGGTGGCGGCCCGCTACGCTCACCGCCTCGACGCTGAACTCGGCGCCGATCAGGTACTCCTCGACCAGGTGCGGCCCTGCTCCCTCAGCCTCACGCAGGAAGCGGCTGGCATCCTGACCGTCCGTCAGCAGCCGTACGCCCGCGCTGCCGCTGCCGTCCACCGGCTTGACCACGCAGGGCAGGCCTATCCGCTCGATCCCGGCGGCCAGCTCGGCGGTGGTACGGCCGAGGACGTGCGCCACCGGCTTGCCGGCCCGGTCGCCGACCAGGGCGCGCAGTCGGGCCTTGTTCTTGAACGCGGCCAGCGCCTCCGGCGGGTTGCCCGGCCAGCCCAGCTCCTGGTTCACCTCGGCCGAGATGCCCGAGCCCAGCTCGCCGAAGCCGAAACAGACCACCGGCCCAGTGAAAGCGAACTCCCGCAGCCTGGCCACCAGTTCGTCCCTGGACGTGGTCCAGACGGTCTCGATCACCGGCCAGCCGGTGGCCGGCGGCCTCGGCTGGGTGGGGTCGTCCACCACCACCACGGCCAGACCGAGCGACTCGGCGGCGGCGATCATCTTGTCGCGGGGACTGAGCAGCACGGCGGTGGGCATGGTCTCAGGCATGGTCTTGGAGCCTTTCGGTAGGAGGAGGGCGGTGGCCGCCGCCAGGGCCGCCACCGAGCTGACGACGATCCAGGTCCCGCTCCCCTCGCCCAGGGTCTGGAGCAGCAGGCCGCCGCCCCAGGCACCGAGCAGGCTCCCCAGCGCCCCGGCCCCGCTTATCGCGCCCAGGGCCAGCCCGGTGCGACGGGCCGAGACGGCCTTCACCGCCTGCTCGTCCAGGCTGGGCGAGATCAGCATCTCGGCCAGCGTGACCGGCAGTATGAAGACCAGCAGCGCGGCCCAGCCGCCGAGCGGGACGAAGACCAGGTAGGCGGCGGCGAAGGAGAGGAAGCCGAGCACCAGCAGGGTGCGGGAGGAGGCCCGGCCGAAGACGTGCCGCAGCAGGCTGTACTGGAACAGCACGCAGAGCACGCCGTTGACGGTGAAGACCAGCGTGATGGCGGCGGTGCTGCCGGTCAGCCGCTGCGCCGTGATCGGCAGCACCACGTTCAGCTGGTTGTAGAGCGCCCAGTAGGCGGTGCCGATCAGCAGCAGCGGCAGCCAGTGGCGAAGGGACCGTCCCGGCTCGGCCGGGGCGGCGGCCGAGGTACCCGCCGCCCGGGCAGCGGCCACCTGCACCGCCTGCCCGTCACGGGCCGTCAGGTAGAGGCCGAGCAGCAGGTGCGAGGTGATGCAGGCGGCCAGGATCCAGCCGAAGCCGAGCGGGTAGATCGCCGCGCCGAGCGCCGGGCCGGCCACCACGCCGACGTTGACGAAGGTGGAGCGCAGCGCCAGCATCTCGCGCGGGGCCTCGCCCGCCTCGCGGACCAGCCGGGTCTTGATCGACAGGCCGATCAGCGAGCCGCCGATCCCGACCGAGACGATCCCGGCCAGCAGGGCGGGCAGCACGGCGGAGCCGGTCAGGCCGAAGGCGAGCAGCAGGTACCCGGCGATCCGCAGGGTGAAGCCGGCGCCGAGCACCGTCCGTGGCCGGATCCGGTCCACCACCGCCCCGCTGACCAGGGAGAAGCCCTGGGTGCTGGCGGACAGCAGCCCGACCAGGAGCCCGACCTGACCGGTCGGCAGACCCTGGGCGGCCAGCCGGACGGCCAACAGCGGAAGGAACATGAAGGTGGTCAGCCCGGTCAGCAGGACCGTCAGCAGCAGGACCCGGCCGGTCACGGAGGTTCGGCGCCAGGTGCTCACGTCCGGATCACCTCCCCTGCCACCGTGCCGGCGGCCTCCTCCGCGGGCTCCACCAGATTGGCCATCAGCCAGGACTCGGCCTGCGGCGCCCGCTGCTCGACCTCGTCGAGGTCGGCGCCGCGCACGGTGACGAAGCACGGGTGCGAGCTGCTGTTGGCCGGCTTGGCGCCGGGGGCCGGCGCCTGGTTGACCTCGTAGTGGTCGATCCGCTCGAAGGGCGGGCGGGGCGGGGCGCCGACCGGGCGGCCCTGCGGCACCACCGAGATCGAGCCACGCTGCTCGGGCGCCTCGGCGGGGCCCGACGGTACCGGCAGGCCGACCGGCTGGCGCAGCCGGGTGCGGCGCGGGTCCACCCAGTGGGTGGCCCTGGTGAGCTGGGGAATGCGGTGGGCACCCACCCGGGAGGCGATCTCGCAGAGCACCAGGCGGTCGTCGGGGGTGTGGAGAACCTCCAGGTGGTAAGCGCTTGCCTCCGGCGTCGCGAAGGCGTCCAGCACCTGGTCCAAGAACTCCTCCAGCCGGGCGGCGAACTTCTCCTCCGGGTGCAGCTGGAGCGAGCTGGCCTTCTCCCCCGCCGGCGCTCCGGGGCAGCTGCGCAGGTACCCGGAGGAGGCGACGGAGCGGTAGCCGGGCGCGATGATGACCGCGTCCACGTGGTACATCGGGTCCTCGACGGACTGCTCCACCATCAGGCCGTCCCGCCAGTGCCGCCGGGCAAACTCCACCAGCTCGTCGTCGTGCAGCACCACGATCTCCCGTGACCCGCCCTGCCCCACCGGCTTGACCACCACCGGGTAGCCGGTCTCCGCCACGAAGCCGGTCAGGTCGCTGACGGTCTCCAGCCGGGCGTACCGGGCCGCCGGCGCGGTCTGCTCCGTCGTGCGCTTCATCATCTCCTTGTCGCGTAAGGAGAGCGCGCTCTGCGGGGACCGGCCCGGGTTGCCGAGGTCCTGCCTGATCCGCGCGGTCCGCTCCAGGTCGTACTCGTTGTCCGTGATCCGGTGGGTGAACGACCCGTCGGCGGCCGCCGAGCAGCCGGTCATCGGCTCCGGGTAGGACACGAACTCGCAGTCCCGCACGTGCTCATAGGGGGCGAAGCCCTCGGTGCCGGCCAGCTCGTGGTGGCCGTAGACGTGGGGCTCGCCGGCCAGCTCGGGGAGCATGGCGGCGTAGTCGCTCTTCGGGCCGTCGTCGATGACGGCGATCTTGGTCACGGTGTGCAGGCCTCTCGGCGTGAGGGTCTGTCAGGCGGTACGGCTGGTAAGGGTGGTAGGGCTGGTACGAGCGGCAAACAGTTTTAGTAGGTGGCCAGGACGTACGGCGGCGGGTCGTCGTGCACCTCGTACGGGCACCGGGCCCAGTCCATGGCACTCCACGGGCCGGGCAGCTGGGCCAAGTCCTCGATCACCGTCGGGGAGTTTACCCCGGGTCCTGTGCGACCGGGCCCTCCGGGGTGGGAAGCCCGTGTCCACGTACCGGTGGCCCGGTCCGGCGCCAGGAAGACGATCGGCCGCCCTCCGGCGAGCGGGCCCGCAGGTACTGGGAGACCTGCCAGCCGACGCCCGAGGAGAGCCCGGCGAAAACGCCGGTGGTGGCCAGCAGTTCGCGGCAGCCGGCCGCCGAGACGCCGAAGTTCGGCCAGGTGACCATCCACGAGTACCGAGGAGACCGGCAACGCCGCAGGTCCCCGCCGGAAGGTCGTCTTCGGGGTCGACGCCGCGGACGGCAAGCAAGTCGTACGCAAGCAGCTGACGCGTAAATAGCAGCAGGTCAGGGTGGGTGTGGGCAGGGTTGTGTGCCCGGTGGCCGTTGTCGGCTGCCGGGTGTCCGGTTCGGGGAGGGTCAGGCCGCGGTCTCCATTGGGTTGAGGGTGACGGTGTAGCCGAGTTGGTTGAGCTGGTTGATCGCGCGGCGGGTGGCCCGTTCGGGGTCGCGTTGGGTGAAGTAGGTGCCGCCGAGTTCGTTGTAGGGCTGGTGGTGGGTGAGCATGTGCCAGATCGCGGTGATGATCGAGTGCTCGACGGCGACCAGTGCTCTGAGCGGGCCGCGGCGGGCGGTCAGCCGCCGGTAACGGGCGGCGAGGTAGGTGTCTTTGGTTCTGACCGCGCCGAACGCGGCGAGGCCGAGTGCGCCTTTGAGGTAGGGGTTGCCGGGCCGGACTTTGGTGTTCTTGGTGCGGCCGGCGGACTCGTGGTGGCCGGGGCAGACCCCGGCCCAGGACGCGAGGTGCTTGGCCGTCGCGAAGCGGGTCATGTCACCGCCGGTCTCCGCGATGATCACTTCGGCGGTGGCCTGGTTGATGCCGGGGATGGTGTCGAGCAGGTCGAGGGCGTCACGAAAGGGCGCCATCGCCTCCTCGATGCGTCCGCTGAGCTGGTCGATCATCGTGGTGAGCTGGTCGTACTGGTTCAGATGCAGCCGGACCAGGAAGGCGTGGTGCTCACGGAAGCGGCCGGTCAGCGCCTCGGTGAGTTCGGGAATCTTGCTCCGGAGCTTGCGTTTGGCCATCTCCGCGAGGGTCTGCGGGTCGCGTTCCCCGCTGACGAGGGCTTCGAGCATGGCCCGCCCGGAGACGCCCATAATGTCGGAGGCGACCGCGGACAGCTTGATGCCGGTGTCCTCCAGCAGCTTCTCCAGGCGCTGGACGGCCCGGGAGCGTTCCCGGGTCGCGGTGGTGCGGGCCCGGGTCAGGTCGCGCAGTTCCCGGATGGGCTGCGGCGGGACGAAGGAGGGGCGGACCAGCCCGTGGGCGCCGAGCTGGGCCAGCCAGGCAGCGTCCGAGACGTCCGTCTTGCGGCCGGGGAGGTTCTTGACCTGGCGGGCGTTGACCAGGATCACGTTCAGATCGTCGGCCAGCACGTAGTAGAAGGGCTTCCAGTAGTCCGAGGTCGCCTCGATCACCACCAGCGTGACCTCAGCGGCCAGCAGATGCTCGCGCAAGGCCAGGACCGCGTTCGTCGTCGAACCCCAGGTCGTGGTCTCGGTGGTGAACGATCCCCGCCGTTTCGTACTCGGGGTCCGGACGCACACCTTGGCGTCCTTCTTGCTGATGTCCAGGCCGGCGCACCGTTCGTGCAGTACGTCCACGCTCCCGCTCCCTCCCGCTCGGTATGCCGTTCCGGGAGGGCCAGGGTGAATCAGGAATTCTGACGCACGTGCTCACAGCAACACTCCACGGTTCCCGCGGAAGGCCCCCAGCACCACGCTGACCTGCGAGCTCACAGGCATCACAGAGGCATCGGTTTCGGCCGGAACGAACCCCACCACCATCCCGGACCAGCAACAGGCCCCGTCAAAGCGGACAGAAGCACCCCCGGCGCGCGCCACGACATTTACCACGCCCCCGGCGCGCACCGAAGGTGCGCTGGATCGCTGACCAGCGACGCCGCCGCCTTCCAGCTCCCCGAAGGCGAACTCGGCAACGGCGACCACCGGTGGCGGATACGCGTAAAGACGGCACCACCGCACCGGATGGACCGCTTGGTGCGCCTTCACCGTGAAGCGCGGCTGAGCGGCCCCCGGATGAACAACACCTGGTGACAGGCGCCGCACAGCGGCGTGATGCCCGCCGGCACAGAGCCCGCGGGCCGCTCCTCGGTCCGTGGTCGTCAGGCCTTCGCGAGAGCCGCGGCACCGAAGGAGACGTCGAAGCGGTCGCACCAGATGCTGACGCTCGTGTACTGGGAGAGGTCGACATCGGCGGGAAGGGTGTAGTTCTGGTCGCCCCTGTTGCCCTTGAGCTTGCCCAGGTTGACGTACTCGCCGTCGTCGAAGACGTGCCAGCCCACCTTCCCTTCCTTGACCGGCGCGTCGGTGAGCCACACCCGCAGGTCCGGCCCGTTGCTCGTGTCGAGGTTCTCCAACCGCAGCATGTGCGAACCGTCGGCCAGGCGGACGGTCTTCACACTGCTAGTCGTCTTGTGCTCATGACTGATCAGCTCGCCCGCAGCGATCGTCTGCGGCCCGGCCGGGGCCGACGGCGAGGCAGTCCTCTTCGGCTGTCCAGACGCCATCGCTGTCGGGGTCGGTGAGGCTGAGGACAGCGCGTCCCGCACCGTTTCGTCCTGCCACAGTTTCCACGGCTGGAACCAGTACGTTCCGGCCCCAACAAGGACCGCCGTTACCGCGGCGACGGCGAGCACCACCGGCCGGCCCGCTATCCGTCCACGCACCGTGACAACCCCACTTCCCCGGTCTCTTGCCCGAGAGTAGACGGCCCGCGTCGTCAGGATGGACTCGCATCCGGATCCAGGACGGGATTCAGGAGGCGGTCTGAACATGGGGTGAGGTGGCCTCCTCGCACGCGGCACGGTGATCGCCCCGTCGGGGGAATAGTCCGAAAATCTATTCTGGAAACACTGCCGTACCAGCCAGACTCTCCGCATGACCGGTCGCACACCCGGCGAACAGCCGAAACCCGATGAGCAGTGGCCAACGGTGCCCGCCGGGTATGAGCACACACCCGAACCCGGCGCCTACGGCTCCTTCGGGCCGCCGCCGCAACCGTGGACGGTCGCACCCAGTCCCAACGCCCATGCCGGCGGACGGTTCAAGGGCCGACCGGGGCACCCGGCCCGCCGATGAAGACGTCTGGGTCTCGCTGCGCCACTCGTTCGTGGTGCTCGACGAGATTCAGGCCAGCCCCGAGAACCGCCTCGAGCTCGTCTCGATGCTGTTCGACAACGACTCCCTGCGGGCCGGCCACGCCGAGAAGCAGGCGAGGTGGACCGACCTGCTCGCCCCCCCCTGATCGAACCGAAGCTGCCGGCGTCCGGGGCGCGCAGCTTCGCGGCCAGGGCCATCGTCGCGACGGCCATCACCTGCCTGCAGGCCGCCACCGAGGAATGGCTGCGGCTTCGGGGCTCGACTCCGCTGTTCGACCTCTACGACACGGCGATAGAAGCCATCCGTATCTCGAACTGACGCCGTCGGGCGGCCATGTCCACCGCCCGCTCTCCGCTCAACGCTTCACGATCCACGTCCAGCGGCACTGCCCGCGGCCTTCGGCGCGCCTGTGCGCACTCGAAGATCCCGTTAACCACACGACGTGCCCGCACATCTCACGAGAGCAGATGAGTGCGTTGTGGCAAACCGGATCTCGTTCGAGGCGTGCGGCGCGGGTGACCATCTGCACGGAGGTACGGGTACGGCCGCGGGCATGAAAGAACGGGCCCCTTGGTAGTGACGCGGTTACGACACCCAGCACGACCAAGGAAGCCCGTTGCCTGATCAGTTGAGCAGTATCTCTGTGCCCGCGTCCACCGCGGTCACCCCTGGGTGTGACTGCTACGTGCACCGGTTCGGTTCGATCGCTCCGGGGCGGCGGGCGGGCTGCTATCCGAGTGACATGGCGGACGCGGAGTGGGGCGAGGTCCGCTCCGCGATGCCGGTGCCGGCCTGGCTCCTCAAGCAGGGCGGGCGCCCGGAGGGGCATTGCCACCGGCAGATGGTCGACCAATGCCACGAAGTTAAGGACCTGTTGGCGATGTCAAGGCTTCGGGGACGGTGATCTTGTAGGTGCTCGGTGCCGTGCGGATGAGCCGGCCGTTGCGAGCCCAGTAGCAGAATTGCGCGGTGAGACTGCTGAGCGCGCGCCCCGTGGAGGCGAGGCCGAGGCGCTGTGCGATGTCGCGGGTGTGCATGGCCTCGTTGGAGTTCGCGGCCAGGATCTGGCAGACCAGGCCCCAGCGGCCCGAGAGGGCTCGGCCTGGATCGTGCTCACCGGGGAGGGCCGGGGGATGCACGGTGATCTCGATGGCGGTGATCGGGGTGCTGTCGCGTGGGCGCCCGTCGCGGTTCCAGATGTTGTATCGGGAGGTTCCGCACTTGACGATGCGGGCGGACAGCCGCATTCGGCGCCCAGGAAGCAGTGCATGCAGGACGCGGGCGCCGATGTGTCCGACCAGGTCGTGGTGGCTGCTCGGCCCTGAGTCGGGACTCGTTCCGATCAGGTTGACGACGGTGTCGCGGGCGGCCTCCAGGGCGACGGTAAAGCCGGCCCGGTCGGGGTCGCAGCCAGGTGTTGTCTCCACCGCGGTCACCATCACGGAGCGTAGGGCCTGGTAGAGGGTGAGCAGTGCCCACATCTCTTGGTTGAGACCTATGGGGTCCTTCGAACGTAGAACTCGGCCTTTGAGCAGAGTGTGACGGAGCGCCAGGTAAGTGATCTCGATCTCCCAGCGCTCATGGTAGAGACGCACGAGATGGTCGGCGGGATCGGTACGGTGGTCGCTGAGGGTGGTCAGCAGTCGGTAGGTTCCGCCGAAATCGCCGCCGGCGGCAGTCCGGGAGTGAATTTCGGCCTCGATCACCCGCAGCGGCAGGCCCCCGATCCGGGTCAGGTAGGAACCGTCGGGCAGCACGGCCAGCACCGGCGGTCGTCGGGTGCTGGTAGCGCGGATCAAGAATTGTGCTCCCTGAGCTGCGATGTCTTCGAGTAGTTCGTTGCTGTCGAAGGCGCGGTCCGCCAGCAGGAGCATGTCCGTGGTCAGGTGGCCGACCAGGTCGTGGGCGTAGTCGGTTTCGCCTTTCGAGGCGGAGCCGAAGACAGCGGCGATCAGGCCGCGGGTGCCCGTTTCGCACAGGGTCATGAGCATCAGCCGGGGGTAGCCCGTCGGGCCGTGGCGGCGCTGGGTGCGGCCGAGCCAGGACCGGTTGCGCTCGTGGTCGGGGACGTTCAGGCTCCCGCAGCCGTCGAATGCGACCGTGCGCCAGCGGCGGTAGCGCACTCCAGGCGTGGACGGCTGGGCCAGTGGGCCTGCCAGGACGTCGAACAGTCGATTGAGCGGGGCCACCCCGATTCGCCGACGCAGATCACGCAGTGCCTTCTCGGAGGGCTGCGGCACCCGTGCGGACAGGCCGGACGTGATTTTGCCCCACACCAGTTCGCTGCCCAGATGCTCGAACAGCCCGAGCGCGAGCACAAAGTACACCCCGACACGCGAGGGAAGGCTCCGCAGCCGTTGCTCGCGAGCCCCGGTCTCGTCCAGCACCGCATCGACCAGCTCGGGTGGGATGACCTGGGTTAACTCACCGATATGACCGGGCGCGAACACGTCGGTTCCGCCCGTGACAGACTGAGCCACTTGGCCTCTGCTCTCTTTGGAAGATCTTGGGCGATCCCCTGGATAGCAGAGGCCCCTCCTTCATCTCGCCCCCCCTTGACACCGCCGCCGAGCGCCTAACTTCGTGGCATTGGATGATCGACGCGATGCGTTACCTCGTCGACAACGGTGTGAAGTGGATGGCCATGCCCGTCGACTTCCCCTACTGGCGGGCCGTCTACGACTTCTTTCGCCGCTGGCGGACCTACGACTACGTGGGTGAACTGCACGAACGCCTGCGTCGCACGGCCAGGGAGCGCAAAGGCCGCAACGCCGAGCCCAGTGCGGGGATCACCGACAGCCAGTCGGTGGACCCTCCGAGACCGTCGGCGAGGACAGTCGCGGATACGACGGCGGCAAATCACGCGACGGACGCAAGCGCCACATCCTGACCGACACCGAGGGCCTGCTCCTCGAGGTCACCGTGACGACAGCGGACGTGCACGACTCCAAGGCCGCCCCCGCACTGCTGGAGACATTCATGGACCAGCCGGGCCGGTTGCTGAAACTGGTGTGGGTCGACAGCGCCTACCAGGGCCCGGCCCTGGCCAAGGCGTTCGCCCGCCACGGAGTCCGTATCGAGGTCGTGCGCCGCTCCGACGGGCAACGCGGATTTGTCGTACTGGCCCGCAGGTGGGTGGTGGAACGAACGCTGTCGTGGCTTTCTCGCTCACGCCGCCTCAACCGCGATCACGAACGCCGCGCCGATCACCACCAGCAGATGGTGTGGTGGGCCGCGACGATCAGGCTGTCGCGCCGGATGGCCGGCGACGCCCCGCGTTGGCCGGAGAAGCGCCCCGACCGACTGGCCCGGGCGCGGGCATGAACCGCCCGCTCTTCTCCCGCACCAGCCAGCCCCGCTTCTCCAGCGCGTAGGCACGGTGCCGGATCCTCTCCACCTCGTTCTTGCTGTCCGCCTCCCGGCCCACCGCCCGCGCAAGCTCCACCCCGCCCACCGGACCCGACGCGGTCACCACCGCGGCGAACACCTCCCGATACAAGCCGTTGAGCATCTCCTCACCCATACCCGACCGCCACACCGGCGGCCGCTCGTCATACACCGCCCCAGCCCCCGCGCCAGAGCCGCTCGATCCCACAGTGGCATCCACCCCACCACCGGACGGCACCGGAGCCGACATGTCGACCGCGCTCTCCTCGGCCAGCACCGACTCGAGCTCCTCACGCCCCACCCGAGCACGATCGACACGCTCCCGCGCGGCATCCACCTCCGCCTGAGCCTGCTCCAGAACCTCCGTCCAAGACTCCAGATCCTGCCTCGCCCGCACCTCACGCCGTTCCATCAACCCCAGCACCGACGGCATCGGACCCTCCTCGATCAACAACAAGCCGTCCGCTGCCTGCCCCTACCCCTCCACGATCATGCTCCGAGCACGAAGAAGCCCCTGCTCATCGAACTGAGCCGCCCCGAAGTTCCCGGACAGCAGTCCCACTACAGTGGGACTGTTCGGAAAGGGAAGTCGGTTGTCGCAGAAGCGTAGAAAGTTCTCTCCTGAGTATCGGGAAGAGGCAGTGAAGATGGTGCTCGAGACGTCACGTCCGGTGGCCCAGGTTGCCCGGGAACTCGGACTTATCGAAGGCACACTCGGGAATTGGGTTAATGCATACCGGCGGGACCATGCGGGGGAAGAGCCGCCTCTCACCTTGGACGAGCGTGCCAGGCTCCGAGCAGGAACGTGAGCTGAGGAAGCTGCGACAAAAAGTCGCCTTCCTGGAAAAAGTTGCAGCGTACTTCGCAAAGGATCCTCGGTGACGACAAGTTCGAATTCATCGACGCGGAGTACGCCGCAGCCATTTCGAAAACCGAAGACGCCCCGCCTGTTGCGAAGATGTATGCATGGCTCGAAGTGTCCCGCTCTGGATTCTATGAATGGCGCGGCAGGCCGCTTTCGA
>NZ_JAPNLJ010000046.1 GCF_026627445.1 Streptomyces sp. H27-H1 | reverse complement strand
AGGTGAGTTCGGTACGGGTGAGCAGCGCGGCCAGTTCGACGAGGTCGGTGCCCGCCAGCCGGGGGAGGGCGCAGCCGGAGAGGGTGCGGCACGCTTCGCGCCAGGCGGCGGGGAGCGAGTCGCCGCCGCCGAGGGCGCCGGTCAGTGCGCCGGCGAGGGCCGGGGCGGAGTCCGCGACGCGCGACAGGCAGGCGGCGGCCGGCACCGCCTCACCGACCCGGCCGCGGGCGGCGGTGGCGAGGGCGAGGGCCACGGGGACGGTTTCGGCGGCGGCGATCCCGTAGCTGTAGACGTGGTCGACGATCTGGTGCTCCAGGAGCGGGACGATGGCGAAGGCCCCACCGGTCGCCTCGGCGCGGGCGAGTTTCACCGCGTGCCGGGCGTTGCGGCCGATCTCGGTGGACTCCGGGAGCTGTGCCAGGGCCGCGTCCACGGCGGCGTCGGTGTCCTCGGCCGTGCACCTTCCGGTGCCGGCGAGGGCGGTGGCGATGGCTGCGGCCATGGCACGGGCGCCGTGCACCCCGTCGCCGTCCTGGGTGTAGCGGGCGTCGAACTCCGCGAGGTCCGCCGCCGCGTGCGGGTCCCCCGGATGTACGACGGCGAGGACGCAGGCCCGGATGCAGGCGGCGTCGTCGAAGTAGTGCGGGTTGTCGTGGCCGGTGGCGGGCGGGCGCAGGCCGGCGGCGAGGTTGCCGAGGCCGGCGCGGACGGAGATCCGGGCGCGGAGGGGCAGGACGGCGGATTCGACCTCGGGCGCGCGTTCGGCCGCCGCCGCGACCTCGCTGGCCAGGGCGTTCCAGGCGAGGTCGATGGCGGCGCGCATCCTGCGGGACCGGGAGAGGTCGCTGAGCAGCACACCGGCGGCGGTGAGGACGGACTCGGCGGCGAAGGCGGCCCACTCGGCGTCGTCGGACGGGCCGAGGCGCAGGGGCTCCGGGGGCTGGTTGAGGGCGATGGGGACGGGGAGGGTGGTGGTGGCGTTCTGCTCGGCGAAGGTGTCGAGCTCGCGGGTGAGGCGGCGGGTCCACTCGGGCATGCGGCTGGCACGGTGGCGTGCCGCGGGCCACCCGGCGGCATCGCCTGCGGCGAGCCCGAGGAGCAGCCCCTCGATCCGGCGGATCCCGGCCGGGGGCTCGGCGGGGCGGGGCTGCGGCCCGTGGTCCGGCACGAGGGTCTGCGGGGGCGCGGATCCGGATCCGGAGGTGGCCCCGGGCTTGGCCCCGGACTTGGACGCGGATACGAGCACGGCCCCGGATCCGGACGTAGATGCGTACAAGGGCGCGGTGTCGGCCTCGGCCTCGGATACGAACACGGACGTGGCCCCGGCCCTGGCCGCGGATACGAGCACGGGCGCGGCCCCGGCTCCAGCCCCGGACACGGGCGCGGCTCCGGCTCCGGCTCCGGCCCCGGCTCCGGCCCCGGGCCCGGCCCCGGGCCCGGATGCCGGGTCGGCTGGGCGGGGCGGGGCGTCGAGCACGGTGGTGCTCCCGGGCCCGGGAGGGCCGGGGAGCGGGCCGGGCGCGGCCGTCACCGGGGCGGTACGGCTCTGCGTGCGCGGCGGGGCGTCGGGTGCGGCGGGGGGACTCTCCCCGGACCCGCCCCTTCCCGAAACCGGGGGCAGGCCCCTGGGCCCCCGGACCGGCGCGGCCGGGGCGGACCGCACGGCTGCGCCGGGCGGGGCGGTGCCCCGCATACAGGCGTACTCCGTCCCGGAGGCGGCCGGAAGGAACCCGGCCCCCGCCATACCGGCGATCCCCGGAACCGGCCCGGCCGGATCACGGCCCGCCGGGCTCGGCTCCGCGAGCGGGTCACCCGGGCGGGGCGGCGGGGTGGGGGCCTGGCCGTTCGGGTTCGGGTCCGTGAGCGTGGTGCCCGGCCGCGATGCCGGGGGCGGGTTCGTGCGGAGGGTGCCCGCCTCCGATGCCGGGGCGGGCGCGGCGAGGGTCACGTCCGGCCTCGGCTCCGTGAGCGTGTCACCCGGGTGGGATGCCGGGCTCGGTTCCGTGAGCCGGTCGACCGGCCGGGATGCCGGGGACCGGTCGTCCGGGGGCAGGTCGGGGTGGGGGTCTTCGGAGTGAGGGGAGGGGGGGGTTGGGGTCAGGGTCATCGGGGGGTCTCGGTTTCCGGGGTGAGGAGGTCCGCGATGTCCAGGACGTGGTAGCCGCGCATCGAGGGGAGGCAGCTTCCGCGGACCGGGCCGATCGCCGCGGACCAGGCGGCCGGGATGGCGGGGGCGCCGGACATCGCTCCGGCGAGCGCGCCCGCCACCGCCGCAGTGGTGTCCGCGTCGCGGCCCATGTTGACCGCCATCAGGACGGAGGACGCGAAGTCGCCGCCGCACGCGGCGAACGCGCCGAAGGCCAGGCCGACCGCTTCCGGGGCCAGGTCCGTCCAGGGGTAGCCGCCGATGACCACCGCCGAGCGGACCGCCCGCTCGCCGCGCGGTGCCGCCGTCACGGCCCGGCGTAGCGAGCGGGCCGTCCAGGAGTCCGAGGGGATGACGGAGAGGGCCGCCGAGATCACCGAGGCCGCGGAGCCCCCGGCCATCGCCGCCGCGACCCCCGCGGCGACGGCCTGGCCGCCGTAGATGCCCTCGCCGTCGTGGCTGACGCAGCCGTCGATGGCGACGAGCCGGGCGGCTTCGGCGGGGCGGCCCGCCGCGAAGACCCCGAAGGGGGCCGCCCGCATGGCCAGGCCGTCCGACCACGCGTGCCGGTGCTGCGCCGAGATCGGCGCCGCCAGCCCCCGGCGGAGGTTCTCCAGCGTGCCGCGCTCCGAGAAGCCCGCGCCGCGGAACGGGCCTTCGTCCAGGTCCGCGATCCAGTGGTGCCACGCCCGTTCGACGTGGGCGACCGTCAGCGCCGACCCGTGGCGGGCCAGGAGCAGGCCGGAGAAGATCGCGTACTCCGTATCGTCCGTGCCCGCCGGGTCGTCCGAGACGAAGCCCTCGATCCGGCCCCACTTCGCCCGGATCTGCGACGGCTTCATGTTCTCCGCGGGGGCGCCCAGCGCGTCACCCACCGCGAGCCCGAGAAGAGCGCCCCGGGCCCGTTCGAGGAGGACCTGCGGATTGCATGCAATCAGCTCCATGGCGCGCCTCTCCACTTGATGGGACTCATATTGAGCCCTTGGGGGATTTGTGCCATGGCATGTGGTTTGTCGCTCGTCACGAAACACCCGGTCCGGGTCGCCGTCACCCGGTCGCCGATCCCCAAAACCCCAGGTAAGTACGGCCTTCCTTGCTGGCGGGCGGCAAAAATCGTGCGTAGTTTCGAGGTGTTCAGGGGGAGTGGGTGCCCGCGCGTCGTGCGTGGCGCGCCGTCGCGTACCCACTCGTACAAAAGGGGAGATAGTCGGCATGTCCATCATCGATATCGAAGCACCGCTCCACACCGCCCACCGCGACAACCACACCCACCGCGACGTCAACGGCGGATGGCTGCGTCCGGCGGTCTTCGGTGCGATGGACGGGCTCGTCTCCAACCTGGCCCTGATGACCGGTGTGGCCGGCGGCGCCGTCTCTCCGCACACCATCGTGATCACCGGCCTGGCCGGCCTCGCCGCCGGCGCCTTCTCCATGGCTGCGGGGGAGTACACCTCGGTCGCCTCGCAGCGCGAGCTCGTGCTCGCCGAACTGGAGATAGAGCGCCAGCAGTTGCGCAAGCACCCCATCGACGAGATGGAGGAGCTGGCCGAGCTCTACGTGTCGCGCGGCGTCGAGCCGGCGCTGGCCCGCGAGGTGGCCATGCAGCTGTCCCGCGACCCGGAGCAGGCGCTGGAGATCCACGCCCGCGAGGAGCTCGGGATCGACCCGGACGACCTGCCGTCGCCGATGGTCGCCGCCGTGTCCTCCTTCGGGGCGTTCTCGCTGGGCGCGCTGATCCCGCTGCTGCCGTACCTGCTCGGCGCGGCCACCCTGTGGCCGGCGGTCATGCTGGCGCTGCTGGGTCTCTTCGCCTGCGGTGCGGTGGTCTCCCGGGTCACGGCCCGGTCCTGGTGGTACAGCGGGCTGCGCCAGCTCGTCCTGGGTGGCGCCGCCGCGGGTGTGACGTACATCCTGGGAACCTGGATCGGTGGGGCCGTAGGCTGACCCTGCAGGGAGTGAGACACTATGCAGTAGACAACATAAGTAGTCAGTTACTCGGCGGTTTCGAACCTGTGTCCGCCGGGCATCAGATCTGGGCGCCGGGCAATGAGGCCCGCCCCGTTCCGGGACCTTCGTCCCGTGTCCCGATCTCCGGACACCTGCGAAGTCCCCTCTTGTCTGCTCCGGGCAGTGTCCGCATGCTGGAATGGCATATCCGCTTCTCGGGATTGTCGTCATCATGTAATCTGCACGAAATTTCGCAGAGGGCCAACGTCGTCCCTCGGCTATGCACATATGCCACGACGACGACGGGAGAGCCGATGCGTTCCGCATCCACGCACTCCGCGACCGGCCTCAGCACCAACGCCTGGTCGCCCATGGACGGTCGCCCCGCCCAGCAGGGCATGTACGACCCGCGCAACGAGCACGACGCCTGTGGCGTCGGCTTTGTGGCCAACCTCACCGGCGAGGCCAGCCACACGCTGGTCGAGCAGGCGCTGACCGTATTGCGGAACCTCGAGCACCGAGGCGCCACCGGATCCGAGCCCGACTCGGGCGACGGCGCCGGCATCCTCTCCCAGGTCCCCGACGCGTTCCTGCGCGAGGTGGCCGGATTCGACCTTCCCGAGGCCGGCGCCTACGCCGTCGGCATCGCCTTCCTCCCCGCCGACGGCACCGCACAGGCCGTCGCCGTGGAGCAGATCGAGGCCATCGCCGCCGAAGAGAACCTCACGGTCCTCGGCTGGCGCGAGGTGCCGGTCACCCCGGACCTGCTCGGCAACGGCGCCCGCGCCACCATGCCGGCCTTCTCCCATCTCTTCGTGAGCGGGGGCACCTCCCAGACGGAGTCCGGGGGCGGGACGAGCGGCATCGAGCTGGACCGCAAGGCCTTCGTGCTGCGCAAGCGTGCCGAGCGCGAGACCGGGGTCTACTTCCCGTCGCTCTCCGCCCGCACCATCGTCTACAAGGGCATGCTGACCACCGGCCAGCTCGAGCCCTTCTTCCCGGACCTCTCGGACCGCCGCTTCGCCTCCGCGATCGCCCTGGTCCACTCCCGGTTCTCGACGAACACCTTCCCGTCCTGGCCGCTCGCCCACCCGTACCGCTTCGTCGCGCACAACGGCGAGATCAACACGGTCAAGGGCAACCGGAACTGGATGAAGGCCCGCGAGTCCCAGCTGGCGTCCGGCCTCTTCGGCGAGGGCGCGCTGGACCGGATCTTCCCGATCTGCACCCCGGACGCCTCCGACTCGGCCTCCTTCGACGAGGTCCTGGAGCTGCTCCACCTCGGCGGCAGGTCCCTCCCGCACAGCGTGCTGATGATGATCCCGGAGGCGTGGGAGAACCACACCTCGATGTCGCCGGCCCGCCGCGCGTTCTACAAGTACCACTCCACGCAGATGGAGCCGTGGGACGGCCCCGCCTGCGTCACCTTCACCGACGGCACCCAGGTCGGCGCGGTCCTCGACCGCAACGGCCTGCGCCCCGGCCGCTACTGGGTCACCGACGACGACTTCGTCGTGCTCTCCTCCGAGGTCGGCGTCCTGGACATCGACCCGGCCAAGGTCGTCCGCAAGGGCCGCCTGCAGCCCGGCAAGATGTTCCTCGTCGACACCGCCCAGAAGCGGATCATCGAAGACGACGAGATCAAGGACTCGCTGGCCGCCGAGCACCCCTACGCCGAATGGCTGGAAACCGGCGAGATCGAGCTCGAGGACCTCCCCGAGCGCGAGCACATCGTCCACACCCACGCCTCGGTCACCCGCCGCCAGCAGACCTTCGGCTACACCGAGGAAGAGCTGCGCGTCATCCTCGCGCCGATGGCCCGTACCTCCGGCGAGCCGCTGGGCTCCATGGGTACGGACTCCCCGATCGCGGCCCTGTCCGAGCGCCCCCGGCTGCTCTTCGACTACTTCACCCAGCTCTTCGCGCAGGTCACCAACCCGCCGCTGGACGCCATCCGCGAGGAGCTCGTCACCTCGCTGCTGTCCTCGCTCGGCCCGCAGGGCAACCTGCTGGAGCCGACCGCCGCGTCCTGCCGCAGCGTCACGCTGCCGTTCCCGGTGATCGACAACGATGAGCTCGCCAAGCTGATACACGTCAACGCAGACGGCGACATGCCCGGCATGAAGGCCGCCACCCTCTCGGGCCTCTACCGGGTCTCGGGCGGCGGCGAGGCGCTTGCCGCCCGCCTCGAGGAGATCCGCGGCGAGGTCGACGCGGCCATCGAGAGCGGCGCGCACCTGATCGTCCTGTCGGACCGTCACTCCGACGCCGAGCACGCGCCGATCCCGTCGCTGCTGCTCACCTCCGCCGTGCACCACCACCTCATCGCCACCAAGCAGCGCACCCAGGTGGGTCTGCTGGTCGAGGCCGGCGACGTCCGCGAGGTCCACCACGTCGCGCTGCTCATCGGCTACGGCGCGGCCGCGGTCAACCCGTACCTCGCGATGGAGTCCGTCGAGGACCTGCTGAGCGCCGGTACCTTCCTGTCCGGCCTGGAGCCGGAGCAGGCCATCAAGAACCTGATCTACGCGCTCGGCAAGGGCGTTCTGAAGGTCATGTCCAAGATGGGCATCTCCACCGTCGCCTCCTACCGCGGCGCGCAGGTCTTCGAGGCCGTCGGCCTGAACGAGGAGTTCGTCGCGGCGTACTTCCAGGGCACCGCCACCAAGATCGGCGGCGCCGGCCTGGACGTCATCGCCAAGGAGGTGGCCGCGCGCCACACCAAGGCGTACCCGGCCTCCGGCATCGCGGCCACGCACCGCGCGCTGGAGATCGGCGGCGAGTACCAGTGGCGCCGCGAGGGCGAGCCGCACCTGTTCGACCCGGACACGGTCTTCCGCCTGCAGCACGCCACCCGCAACCGCCGGTACGACATCTTCAAGCAGTACACGGAACGGGTGAACGAGCAGTCCGAGCGCCTCATGACGCTGCGCGGACTCTTCGGCTTCAAGGCCACCGAGGACGGGGGCCGTCCGGCCCTGTCCATCGACGAGGTCGAGTCGGTCGCCGACATCGTCAAGCGCTTCTCCACCGGCGCCATGTCGTACGGCTCCATCTCCAAGGAGGCGCACGAGACCCTCGCCATCGCCATGAACCAGTTGGGCGCCAAGTCCAACACCGGTGAGGGCGGCGAGGACCCGGACCGCCTGTACGACCCGGCGCGCCGCTCCTCCATCAAGCAGGTCGCCTCCGGCCGCTTCGGTGTCACGAGCGAGTACCTGGTCAACGCGGACGACATCCAGATCAAGATGGCGCAGGGTGCCAAGCCCGGCGAGGGCGGCCAGCTGCCCGGCCACAAGGTGTACCCGTGGGTCGCCAAGACCCGGCACTCCACCCCGGGTGTCGGCCTGATCTCCCCGCCGCCGCACCACGACATCTACTCCATCGAGGACCTGGCTCAGCTGATCCACGACCTCAAGAACGCCAACCCGGTCGCCCGCATCCACGTCAAGCTGGTTTCCGAGGTCGGCGTGGGTACGGTCGCCGCAGGTGTCTCCAAGGCCCACGCGGACGTCGTCCTCATCTCCGGCCACGACGGCGGTACGGGTGCCTCCCCGCTCACCTCGCTGAAGCACGCGGGCGGTCCCTGGGAGCTCGGCCTCGCCGAGACCCAGCAGACCCTGCTGCTCAACGGGCTGCGCGACCGCATCGTGGTCCAGACGGACGGCCAGCTCAAGACCGGCCGCGACGTCGTCATCGCCGCGCTGCTCGGCGCCGAGGAGTTCGGTTTCGCGACCGCGCCGCTCGTCGTCTCCGGCTGCGTCATGATGCGCGTCTGCCACCTGGACACCTGCCCGGTCGGCATCGCCACCCAGAACCCGGTCCTGCGCGACCGCTTCTCCGGCAAGCCCGAGTTCATCGTCAACTTCTTCGAGTTCATCGCGGAGGAGGTGCGCGAGCTCCTCGCCGAGCTGGGCTTCCGCACGATCGAGGAGGCCGTCGGCCACGCCGAGCTCCTCGACACCAGCAAGGCCGTCACGCACTGGAAGGCGCAGGGTCTCGACCTGGAGCCGCTCTTCTACGTGCCCGAGCTGCCCGAGGGCGCGGTCCGCCACGCCCTGATCGAGCAGGACCACGGTCTGGAGAAGGCCCTCGACAACGAGCTCATCGAGCTCGCCGCGGAGGCACTGAGCGCCGACTCCGCCGAGAGTGCCCAGCCGGTCCGCGCCCAGGTCGCGATCCGCAACATCAACCGGACCGTCGGCACCATGCTCGGCCACGAGGTCACGAAGAAGTTCGGTGGCGCGGGCCTGCCCGACAACACCATCGACCTGACCTTCACCGGCTCGGCCGGCCAGTCCTTCGGCGCCTTCCTGCCGAAGGGGGTCACCCTGCGCCTCGAGGGCGACGCCAACGACTACGTCGGCAAGGGCCTCTCCGGCGGCCGCGTCGTCGTCCGTCCGGACCGCGGCGCCGACCACCTGGCCGAGTACTCGACCATCGCGGGCAACACGATCGGCTACGGCGCCACCGGCGGCGAGCTGTTCCTGCGCGGCCGCACCGGCGAACGCTTCTGCGTCCGCAACTCCGGCGCCCTGGTCGTCTCGGAAGGTGTGGGCGACCACGGCTGCGAGTACATGACCGGCGGCACGGCGGTCGTCCTCGGCGAGACGGGCCGCAACTTCGCGGCGGGCATGTCGGGCGGCGTCGCGTACGTCATCGACCTGGACCCGGACAACGTCAACGTCGGCAACACGGGTGCGGTCGAAACCCTCTCCGACGCGGATGGCCTGTGGCTGCACGATGTCGTGCGCCGCCACGAGGAGGAGACCGGCTCGACCGTCGCCGCGAAGCTCCTGGCTGACTGGCCCGCCACGGTGGCCCGCTTCAGCAAGATCATCCCGACCACGTACAAGGCAGTGCTCGCCGCCAAGGACGCCGCCGAGCTGGCCGGACTCTCGGAGTCCGAGACCACCGAGAAGATGATGGAGGCGGCGACCAATGGCTGACCCGAAGGGCTTCCTCACCACCCCGCGCGAGACCGCCTGCACCCGTCCCGTGGCCGAGAGGCTGAAGGACTGGAACGAGGTCTACGTCCCGGGCTCGCTGCTCCCGATCATCAGCAAGCAGGCCGGCCGCTGCATGGACTGCGGCATCCCGTTCTGCCACAACGGCTGCCCGCTCGGGAACCTGATCCCGGAGTGGAACGACTTCGCGTACCGCGAGGACTGGACCGCCGCCTCCGAGCGCCTGCACGCGACGAACAACTTCCCGGAGTTCACCGGGCGGCTGTGCCCGGCGCCGTGCGAGTCCGCCTGCGTGCTCGGCATCAACCAGCCGGCCGTCACCATCAAGAACGTCGAAGTCTCGATCATCGACAAGGCCTGGGACAACGGCGACGTCACCCCGCAGGCGCCCGAGCGCCTGTCGGGCAAGACGGCCGCGGTCATCGGCTCCGGCCCGGCGGGTCTCGCCGCGGCCCAGCAGCTGACCCGGGCCGGACACACCGTGGTCGTGTACGAGCGCGCCGACCGCATCGGCGGGCTGCTGCGCTACGGCATCCCCGAGTTCAAGATGGAGAAGGTGCACATCAACCGCCGCATCGAGCAGATGCGCGCGGAGGGCACCAAGTTCCGTACCGGCGTCGAGGTCGGCCGCGACATCACCGCCACCAGCCTGCGCAAGCGGTTCGACGCGGTGGTCATCGCGGCGGGCGCCACCGTCTCCCGCGACCTGCCGGTCCCGGGCCGCGAACTCAAGGGCATCCACTTCGCGATGGAGTACCTGCCCCTCGCGAACAAGGTCCAGGAGGGCGACTTCATGGCGCCCCCCATCACGGCCGAGGGCAAGCACGTGGTCGTCATCGGCGGCGGCGACACCGGCGCGGACTGCGTGGGCACCGCCCACCGCCAGGGCGCGGCCTCGGTCACGCAGCTGGAGATCATGCCCCGCCCGTCGGAGGACCGGCCCACGGGTCAGCCCTGGCCGACCTTCCCCATGCTGTACAAGGTCACCTCGGCCCACGAGGAGGGCGGCGAGCGGATCTACTCCGTCTCCACCACCCACTTCGAGGGCGACGAGGACGGCAACGTCCAGGCCCTGCACCTGATCGAGGTCGCCTTCGAGGACGGCAAGCTCGTCCAGAAGACCGGCACCGAGCGCGTCCTCCCCGCGCAGCTGGTCACCCTGGCGATGGGCTTCACCGGCACCGACCAGGAGAACGGCCTGGTCCAGCAGTTCGGCCTGGCGATGGACGCCCGCGGCAACATCGAGCGCGACGCCTCCTACGTGACCAACGTCGACGGCGTCTTCGTCGCCGGCGACGCCGGCCGCGGCCAGTCGCTGATCGTCTGGGCCATCGCGGAAGGCCGCTCGGCCGCCCGCGGCGTGGACCGCTTCCTGACCGGCACCAGCGCCCTCCCGTACCCGGTCAAGCCGACGGACCGCTCCATCACTGTCTGATCTCCTACGCCACGCTCGCACCTCTCGGCCGCAGGCGGCCTCCCGGGCTTCGCCCGGCTGCGCCGGCCTCCGGCCGTCGGGTGGTGGTTGAGGTCTGGCAGTACCCCCGGCCTTGCCGGGACCCCTCATCGGTCCGTACAACGAAGTACGGCACTCCGACACAGCGCCCGCCACGTCCCCGACCAGGGGTGGCGGGCGCTGTGGCGTTCGCGGGGCCGGGTGGTGGGTCCGGGGCGGTGTTCGGCGGGTGTCGAACTGCGGGGTGGGCGGGGGCGGGATATCAAGGAGCGTGAAGGCGAGCGCGCGAGGGCAGGCGGTCGCTGCCCCGTGGCTGAGGAGTGCTTCTCGTGGAGTTCGAGGTCAATGGCGCCCCGTGCGCGGTGGACGTGGACGGTGATCCGGCCGCCGTGGAAGTGGTGCGCGACCGGCTGGGGCTGACGGGCACCAAACTGGTGTGCGCCGGCGGGGTGTGCGGGGCGTGCACCATTCAGGTCGACGGTGAGCCCCGGGTGGCGTGCCTGACGCCGGCGGTGCGGCTGGCCGGGCGGCGGGTGACGACCGTGGAGGGCCTGGCCGGTCACCCGGTCGGGCGCGCGTTCGCCGGGGAGGACGCCCTCCAGTGCGGCTACTGCACTCCCGGGTTCGTGGTCGAGGCGGCGGCGTTCTTCGAGCGGTGGCGGGCCGCGCACGGCCGGGCCAGGCCGGGGCGGGAGCAGATCGCGGACGCGCTGGCGGGCCACCTGTGCCGCTGCGGCGCCTACGAGGGGATCTTCAGCGCGGTGGCCGCGGCCTGCGCGGGCGACTACGACACGGCTCCGGCCGACGGCCAGGGGCAGGCCGCACCTCGCACCGAGGCCCCGGAGAAGATCGACGGATCGGCCCGGTACACCACCGACCTGCGGCCCGAGGGCATGCTGGAGGGGGTGATCATCCGCTCGCCGCACGCGCATGCGCACGTACGGTCCCTGGAGGCCGGAGACCTTCCGCTGGTGCCGCTGCTGCCCCCCGACGGAGTGGTGCGGTACGTCGGGCAGCCGGTTGCCGCGGTCGCGGCGCCGGACCGGGCCTCCGCACGGGCGGCCGCTGAGCGGGTCAGGGTGGAGTACGAGGTGCTGCCGGCCGCCCTCGACGCGAGCCGGTCGCGGGCCGGCGAGGGGCCGCTGGTCTACGAGGACAAGGCGGCCCGCAAGCGTGCGCCCGGGTCCGGCGAGACCCCCCAGCTCGTGCCCGCCCGCTGGCGCGGCAACCGGCGGGGCCCGTCCGCCATGAGCAGGCGCCCGGCCACGGCCGTGCGCCGTATCACCGAAGCCCGGGAACGCAGCCCCGAGCGGGTGGTCGAGGGCGTGTTCACCACCGCCGCGCAGACCCACACCCCGCTCGAACCACACGCCTGCCTGGCCCGGTGGGACGACGGCACCCTCCACCTGGAGGTGTCCACGCAGTCGGTCAAACAGGTGGCCGTGCTCGCCGCCGAACGCTTCGGCGTGCCCGTCGAACGGGTGGTGGCGCGGGCCGTCCACGTGGGCGGCGGGTTCGGCTGCAAGATGGGGCTGACCTCCGACGTCGTCGCCGCGGTCGAGCTGGCCCGGCTGCACGACGCCCCGGTGCGGGTGGTGCTCGACCGGGACGAGGAGCTCATCGACGGCGGATACCGGCCCGGCGCCCGGATCCGGCTCGCGATGGCCGCGGACGCCGCCGGCGGCCTGAGTGCGCTGGCCATGGACGCGGACACCGACGGCGGAGTCGCGGTGGGCGGCACCGTGGCGGCGCTGGCCCGGTTCATGTACGGCAAGGCCCCGCGCCGGCTCCGTGACTTCGACGACGTCACCCACCGGCCCGCGGGTGCACCGTTCCGCGGCCCGGGCGGCCCCACGATGTGCTGGGCCCTGGAGCAGGCGGTCGACGAGATGGCCCACCGGCTCGGCCAGGACCCCATCGCCCTGCGCCGCCGCTGGGACGGCAACTCCAAACGCCACGCGCTGTACGACCTGGCGGCGGCCCTGCCGGTCTGGTCGGGCCCCCGCGGCGGCACCGGGCGCTTCCGCCGCGGTGTCGGCGTCGCGGCGGCCAACTGGCTGTACTTCCTCGATCCCGTCACCGAGGTCGAGCTCACCGTCGAGGACGGGACCGTCGTCGCCCGCTGCGCCGTGCAGGACATGGGTACGGGCTCGCGCACCGTGCTGGGCCGGGCCGTCGCCGAAGGACTCGGCGTACCGGAGGGCAGGGTGCGCGCCGAGGTCGGCCACAGTGACACCGTCCACGGACCCACCTCCGGCGGCAGCCGCACCACCCCCTCCCTCGCACCCGCCGCCGCGGACGCCGCCCACCGGCTGCGCGAAGCGCTCGGCGGCGGTGACGTGACCCTCCGGCTGGACGGTGCGAACGGCGTACGGGTGACCGGCCGGCGACCCCGCGACCGCCGGGGCTTCGTGACCCCCCTCAACCTGACCATGGGAGGCGTGGCGATCGGCCGCGGATTCACCGGATCGGTGCAGGTCGCCGAGGTCGAAGTGGACACACGGCTCGGCCGGATCCGCCCGCTGCGCGTGTGGAGCGGTATCGCCGCAGGCCGCATCCACGAGGACCGGCTGGCCCGCAGCCAGTGCGAGGGCGCCGTCATCCAGGGCGTGGGCTACGCCCTGTTCGAGGAGCGGCGCACCGACCCGGCCACCGGCCGGGTGCTGACCGACAACCTCGAGGACTACCGCATCCCCGGCATCGGAGACACCCCCGAGATCACCGTCCACTTCCATCAGGAGGGCTTCGAACACGTCCCCGGCGGCGGTGTCGGCCTCGGCGAGATCGCCACCCTGCCCACCGCGGCCTGCCTGGCCAACGCCGTCCACGACGCGACCGGCTGGCGCCCGTACGACATGCCCATCCGCCCCGACCGGCTCCTGGAAGGACTGGGTACGTGAGCACCGAGCCCACCCTCACCGACCTCTCCGCCGCCGTCCTGGCCCGCGGTGGAGAACTGCGCGCCGGTGGCACCGACACCACCGCCCGCCATCGCGCCGGCATCACCCCGGGCCCGTTCACCGACCTCGACGGCGCCGAAGCCCTGCGCGGCTGCACACCGCTGCCCGGCGGCGGGCTGCGGATCGGCGCGCTGACCACGCTCGCCGCGCTGGCCGCCGATCCGCGGGTGCGCTCCGGCTGGCCGGCCCTGGCCGTGTCGGCCGGGACCGCGGCGACCCCGCAGATCCGCGCCGCCGGCACCCTGGGCGGCAACCTGCTCCAGCGCAACCGCTGCTGGTACTACCGCAATCCGCACTTCAGCTGCCTCCAGAAGGGCGGCGACGGCTGCCCCGCGCGCGCGGGCGACCACCACTTCGGTGTGGTCAGCGGCGACGGACCCTGCGTCGCGCCGCATCCGTCGACCCTCGCGATGGCCCTGCTCACCTACGACGCCGAGGCCGATATCGACGGGGAACCGCCGCGCACGGTAGCCGAGTTGTACGGGGACGGCGACCGGCTCCACCAGTCCGACCACCTGCTGGCGCCGGGCCGCATCCTCACCGCGGTGCTGTTGCCGCCGGCCCTGCCGGGCGAGCGCGCCGCCTGCCACCGCGCCACCAGCCGGGCGCACGCCGAATGGCCCCTGGTCGAGGCCGCGGCCAGGCTCGCGCTGGACGGCGCCACCGTCACGCACGCCGCCGTGGCGGCGGGCGGGGTGGCGCGGGTTCCGCTGCGGCTGCCGGAGGTGGAGGCCGCCCTGATCGGCCGGGAGGCCACCCCCGAGGTCCTCGCGGAGGCGGCCGCGACGGTACTCGCCCGCTGCCGCCCGCTGCCGCAGACCGGCTACAAGGCGACGCTCTTCCGGGACACGGTCCTGGAAGCCCTGGAACAGGCCCTCGGGTAGCGCCGAGAGGGGCGCGCACAACAGTGGAACTCCCGGCTACCCACGAGTATTGACTAATAGTCAATGCAGCGTCACGCTCGACGCGAGCGGTCGTGTCGTCTTGGGTGTGGGAGGTCGTCCCGTGCGTACCGATGAGGAAATGGGCCGGTTGAGTGGGGAGTTGGGGGGCGCCCAGCCCCCCGCGTCGTTCGCGGAACTGGACGCGGGGGAGCTCGCGCGGCTCGCCGCGGCGCTCAAAGCGGAGCGGGCGCGGCAGGCCGAAGGCCTGAACCAGGCCGCCGAGGAAGCGCTCGGGCTGGTTCCGGCCCTCGCGCGCGGCGCCGTGCGCAAGGTGCTGTTCCGGTGAGCCGCGCCGAAGTGGAGAAGATCGCCCGGCTGGTGGGCGCGGACGCCGGAGGGCTCGGCTTCCTGCGCGGGCTGCCCGACGAGGACGTACGGGCGTTCCGGGAGCAGGTCAGCGGCGTGCTCAACGACGGCGCGCCCGACATGCTCGACCGGATCGCCGCCGCCACCAAGCTGGTGCCGGCCGGGGTGGCGGCCGCCATCTCGCAGAAGGCGCTCGGGCCCCGGCTGGCCGCCGGGGTGGCCGGCCGGCTGGAGTCGGGCCGGGCCGCCGCCATCATCGAGAAGCTGCCCGTCTCCTTCACCGCCGAGGCCTGCGGGCACCTGGACCCCCGGAAGATCGCCGGGATCGTGGACCGGCTCGACGAGGGACTCGTCGTACGCATCGCCACCACCCTCGCCGAGAACCGCGACCACCTCACCATGGGCCGGTTCGTCGGGCACATGCGGGACCAGGTGCTCCGCCGGATCCTGGACCAGGTGGACGACGCGGCGGTACTGCGGGCCGGCTTCTACGTCGACCTGCCCGAGCGGCTGCCCAGGATCCTGGAGCTCATGGGCGACGACCGGCTCGGCGCACTGGTACGGGCCGCGGCCGCCGAGGGGCTCTGGGAGGAGGCCCTCGGTGTCGCGGCGATGGTCGGCGGCGACCAGCGGCTGCGGATCGCCGAGCTCACCGCCCGCCTCGGCGGGGCCGAGCTCGATTCGCTCGTGCGGGTGGCGCACGCCGAGGGGCTGTGGGGGTCCCTGCTCCCGCTCGTGGCGCTGCTCGGTGAGGAGGACCGGCTCGCCGTGGCCCGGCTGGACTCCCTGCGGGATCCACAGGTACTGGCCGCAGTGGTACGGGCCGTCGTGGCGACCGAACGGTGGGGCGCCTTCCTGCCACTGGTCGGCGTACTGCCCGAGGAGGCGCGCAAGGTGGTGGCCGACGCCGCCGCCGGGCTCGGCGACGCGGAGCTCCAAGGACTCGTACAGGAGGTCGACAAGCAGGACCTGTGGGAGCTGGTGCTGCCGCTCGTCGAGCTCATGGAGGAGACGGGGAAGGAACGGATCTTCGCCCTGCCCGCCTTCCAGGACCAGCAGGAGTAGCCACCGCCTCCCGTCCTAGCGGCTGAGCATCGCCAGGAGCGTGCGGCGCGGCAGCAGGCGGGCGGCGAGGACGAAGAAGGAGTTCGCCCGCCCGGGGACGACGGTGGGGCCGGTGCGGCGGTCCAGGGCGCGCAGGGCGGTGCGTACGACGGCCCGCGCGCTCTGGACCATGGCGGCCGGGGCGTCCTGGTGGCGGGGGGAGCCGGCCGCCGCGTCCGCCTCCGGCTGCGACAGCGACTCCGTGGACGTCGGGCCGGGGCAGAGGGCCATGACGTGGACGCCGAGAGGGCGTTGCTCGTACCAGAGGGCTTCGGAGAGCGCGGTCACGAAGGCCTTGCCGGCGCTGTAGACGGCGAGGCCCGGGGCCGGGGCGTGCGCGAGGGTGGAGGAGACGTTGATGAGGGCGTCCCCGCGCCGGGCCCCCGAGAGGAAGGCGTGCGCCAGTACGACGACGGCGTCGCCGCCCAGGTGCATGGCGGCCAGTGCCTCCTGCGGGCCGGTCCCGGTGAAGGGGCCGTGGTGGGCGGCGCCGGCGTTGTTGACCAGCAGTTCGACGGGGTGGCGGACCAGCTCGGCGGCGACCAGCTCCTGCCCCCCGGGGGTCGAGAGGTCGGCGGCCAGGTAGCGGTGGCCGGGGCCGAGTTCCCCGACGAGGGCGCGCAACCGGTCCTCGCCCCGGGCCACGGCCGTCACGGTCCAGCCGGTCGCGGCGAGTTCGCGGGCGAAGGCCAGGCCGATGCCCGAGCTGGCCCCGGTGACCAGGGCGGCGCGTGCGGTCATTTCTCGGCCCCGGGCACCGTGCCGGGAGACAGCAGGAAGGAGGCCTTCTCCATGACCGGCCGGCGCTGGGTGTTCTGGAAGGCGGCGATCCGCCACCGCCCGTCGCCCTCGCGGGCCAGCGTGTACGTCTGTACCTTCGACAGCTCTTGCGGCCGCCCGCCCGTATAGGTGTCGCCGCGGCTGGTGACGACGGCCGCGTCGGGGCCGAGGAAGCGGATGCCCAGCACCGAGTCGGCCAGCTTCGTCCCCTTGACGAAGCCGCCGAAGAGGGCACGGTGGGCTTCGGTGATGTCGCCGCGGCCCTGGTAGTGGGTGCCGACGTAGGTCGTGTACGTGGCGTCCTGCGTGAAGAGGGCTCCGTACGCGTCGGCGTCGGCGGCGCCCCAGGCCGAGGTCAGCGAGGACAGCACCCCGCAGACGGCGTCGCGGTCTCCGGTCCCGGAGCCGGTCCCGGCCGGGGCGACGGCGGTGCACTCCGCGGCGCCGGTGACCTTGAGCTCCAAGGTGGAGTCGAGCCACAGGTAGCCCCCGCCGGCCGTCACGCCGAGGGCGAGCGCGGTGGTGATCAGGGCGCGCTTGAGGGTGCGTCGGCGTCGGCGGGGTGACGCGGGCGGGGCGGCCGGGGTGCCGGCCCCGCCGCGAGGGGCCGCCCCCGGGCCGGTGGTGGGGTCCGTGGTGGGGTCGGTGGCGAGATCGGTGGTCATGCGGGCTCTCCGTAAGGTCGTCGGGTCGGTGGGGGGTGAAGGCCGGCGGCTCTGCACGTCAGTGCTCGGCGGCCGGGACCAGGCCCGGGGCGAACCGGTAGGACACGGCCTCCATCAGCGGCTTGCGCTTGGTGTTCTGGAATGCGGCGATGCGCCACTGCCCGTCCGCGCCGGTGTCCGTGTCGCGGACGAGGGTGTACGTCTGGATCTTGCCGAGCTTCTCCGGGTGTTTGCCCTTGTAGGTGTCCCCGCGGCCGTTCACCACGGCCACGCCGGGCCCGTAGAAGCGGACGTCGAGGATCTCGTCCGCCAGTCGGGTGCCCTTGAGGAAGCCGGCGAAGAGGGTGCGGTGGCTCTCCACGATGTCGCGGCGCCCCTGGTAGAAGGTGCCGACGTAGGTGATGTAGGTGGCGTCCTCGGTGAACAGCTCGCCGTAGGCCTCGGCGTCGTGGTGCTCCCAGGCGGACACGAGGCGGTTCAGCACGGCCTGGACGGCGGCGACGGCGCCGGACTCGCTGGTGGACTGCATGACGGACCACTCCCAATTGGTTAGACTGATGCAGATACTGATCGAACACAGTATCTGCATGCGTGCAGATATAAAGGTAGGAGGCGATCCCGAAAATGGCAACAGGTGGCGGCGCGGACGCGCACACGGTCTTCCGGCAGTACCTGGACGCCGTCGGACTCCAGGGTGTGGCCAGTGCGGAGGCGGCCGGCTTGCACACCTCCGAGTGGTACGCCCTCAGCCTCATCACCCTGGAGGGGGGCCTGTCCTCCGGTGAGCTCGCCACGCGCACCGGGCTGACCACGGGCGCGACCACTCGGCTCATCGACCGCCTCGAACGGGCCGGCTATGCCCGCCGGGCAGCCGATCCGGGCGACCGGCGCCGGGTCATCGTGGAGCCCGTCGCGGACGCGCTGGACCGCATCGAGGACGTGGTCGGCCCGGCCCGCCGGCACATCGCGGCGGTGATCGGCTCCTACCCGCCCGAGCACCAGGCCGTGCTGTTCGACTACTTCGCCCGCGCCGCGCCCGCGTTCCGCGCGGCCACGGAGGAGATCCGCGGCGCCACCGCACCCCGCCGGAGCAAGAGCCGGCCGGTGACGGGCTAGGGCGTGCTTTTGGGATCCGGTCGGATCAGGCCGGATCAGGCCGGATCAAGCCGGGCGCCGCGGGCCCGGCCTGATCCGAGAAGGCACGCCCTGGGTCCCGGGCGTGGGGGCGTGGTGCGGTGCGGCCGTCCCGTCAACAGGTGACCGCGGGCTCTCGTGCCTCTGCGGCAACCCCCGGGCCTTCTGGTAACAGTGGGTCACATGCTCCCCTCCCAGATCACGTTGAGCTGCCTGCTGGGCGCCGCGCTGCTCGCTCCCGTCCCCCTCGGAGCCGTCGACGGCCGCAGCAACGACGGCCGCACCGCCGACGGCCGCACCGTCGACTACCGCGGGCTGCGCCTCACCCTCCCCGCCGACTGGCGGGTCGTCGACCTCGACCGGAACCCCGACGCCTGCCTGCGCCTGGACCTGCCCACCCTCTACCTCGGGCACGCCGGGGCCCAGGGCGAATGCGGGGCCGCCCGCGCCGCCGCCCCCCGCGCGGACACCCTGCACCTGGAGCCGCTCGACGGAGCCCCGCCGCGCGCCGACGTCCCCACCGTCGGCGGCGACGAGGGCGACCCCCTGCCGAAGGTCCGGGGCGACAGCAACGAGATCCGCTACACCCTGCGCCGTGCCGGGGTGATGGCCACCGTCTCCTACGCGTCCACCCCCGAGGCCGTGCGCGCGGTACTCACCCGGGCCCGAGCCCTGGTACCCCCGGCCGCCCCCGGCCCGGTCCCGGCCGAGCCGGTCGGCGTCGTCGGCGCGGGTCCCCGTACCCGCGTCCAGGGCCCCTTCACCGGCGAGGGCTTCGACGCCTGCACGGCCCCCACCCAGCGGACCATGAACGCCTGGCGGGCCGACTCGCCCTTCGGCGCCGTCGGCGTCTACATCGGCGGTCGCGCCCGCGCCTGCGCCCAGCCGCAGCTGACCGCCCGATGGGTGAGCCGGCAGGCCGAGGCGGGCTGGCACCTGATGCCGATCTGGGTCGGCCCCCAGCCCTGGAACAGCTCCTCCACGGGGCTCTCCACCGACCCCTCGGAGGCCAACGAGCAGGGCCGGGCCGAGGCCGAGGGCGCGGCCCACGCGGCCGCGGCACTGGGTTTGGCCGAGCACACGGTCCTCTACAACGACCTGGAGAACTACACGGACCGGGCCACCTGGGACGCCCCGGTCGTCGCCTACCTCACGGCCTGGACGGTCCGGCTGCACGAACTGGGCTACGGGGCGGCCGCCTACGTATCGGCGAGCTCCGGGGCCAAGGCGCTGAGCGCCCACTACGCCCAGGCTCCGGACGCCATGCCCGACGTGCTGTGGGTGGCCCGCTGGAACGGCTCGGCCTCGGTCACCGACGCCGACCTGGGGCTGCCGGGCGGCACCGGACAGTGGACGGGAGGGCGCCGGGCCCATCAGTTCCGGGGAGACCACGACGCCACGTACGGAGACGTGAAGCTCAACATCGACCGGAGCTGGGTGGACGTCGGCGCCTGGACCGTCCCGACCCCGGCCAAGGCCCCGAAGGTCCCGGCCCGCAAGGGCGCGGCCCCCAAGGCCCCGGGGAAGACCCCGAAGGCCTCGGGCAAGGCCCCGGGTGGCCTTCTGAAGGCCCTGGACGCGGCCGTGGGCCGGACCTAGGAGGCGCCCTGGTCCTCCTCGCGGACCGGCTCGTCGTCATTGCCCCGGCGCAGGGTGCGCAGTCCGTGGGCCGGGGTCCACGAGCGGACCACGAGGTCGTCGCCCTCGACGCCCACGTGGACCACCTCCGTCAGCTCGGTGCGGAAGAGGTCGAAGGGGTGCGGGGACTCGGTCTCCTCCGCGTACCGGTGCAGCTCGGGCTGCTCCACGATCTCCACCGCCCGCCCGGAGATCCTTACGTCACCGTCGGGCATGGTCTCGCCCGCGCCGGGGTTGGTGTGCAGGGCGAAGCGCGGATCGCGCCGGAGGTCCTTGCCCTTCATCGAACCCGGCATCATGCCCAGCCACAGCTCGCCGCCGCGGACGTCGACGTTCAATCCGGTCGCGCGGGGGGAGCCGTCCTTGCGCAAGGTCGCGAGGACGTGGTGCGGGAACTGTGCGAAGCGGGCCTGCACGGCCGCCGCGAAGTCGGGTTCCGCCTTTTCGAATACGGCCCAGTTGTTCGTCATCAGACCTCTATACCTGATCTTGCGTGGGTATCCCCTGTTTTAGCTGGGGAGGGAGACGCGTCCTTGGCCCGGAGGCGCGGAGCGCCGGAGTTCGCTGCGTTGTCAGCGGCCCTGGCTATGTTGATTCACAGGAGTTGGAAGGGGGTGGGCCGGGTGATCCGTGCGTACAAGTTCCTCATGCGGCCCACCGTGGGTCAGTCGATCGCGCTCGGCGAGATGCTGCGCGACCACTGCTCGCTGTACAACGGGGCGTTGCAGGAACGGCGTGAAGCCTACCGGCATGTGTCGAAGACGAGCGTCAAGTACGGGCAGCAGTCGGCGCAGCTCAAGGAGATCCGGGCGTTCGACCCGGAGCGGCAGGGCCGGTGGTCGTTCTCCTCGCAGCAGGCCACGCTCCGCCGTTTGGACAAGGCATTCACCGCGTTCTTCCGCCGGGTCAAGTCCGGCGACGCCCCCGGCTACCCCCGGTTCCGTGGGGTGAACTGGTTCGACACGGTCGACTTCCCGAAGGACGGGGACGGCTGCCGCTGGGATGCGACCCCGCACGATCCGGTCACCCGCGTCCGCCTCCAAGGTGTCGGGCACGTCAAGGTGCACCAGTACCGGCCCGTGGTCGGCAGGGTCAAGACGGTGTCGGTCAAGCGTGAGGGCCGTAAGTGGTTCGTCGTCCTGACTGCCGAGCAGGAGCAGCCCGATCCGCTCCCTGCGACCGGCAGCGTGGTCGGCATCGACATGGGCATCGTGAACTTCCTCGCCGACTCGAATGGTGCCTTCGTCCCCAACCCGCGCCACGGCCGTAGCAACGCGGGCCGTCTCGCCGCCGCACAGCAGGCCCTGAGCCGGTTTCCCCGGGTCCGCCGCGACAAGCGCACCGCCAACCACCGCCGGGCAGTAGACAAGGTCGCGAAGCTGCACGGCAAGGTCCGCCGCCAGCGCCTGGACCACGCCCACAAGACCGCGTACGCCCTGGTCCGTGAGCATGACTTCATCGCGCACGAAGACCTCAAGATCCGCAACATGGTCAAGACCGCCCGGCCGAAGCCCGACACTGAGATCCCGGGTAGCTTCCTGCCCAACGGGGCCGCCGCGAAGACTGGGCTGAGCCGCTCGGTCTCTGATGCCGGATGGGGGGTGTTCCTCGCGATCCTGAACGCGAAGGCTGAGGGTGCCGGGCGGGAAGTGATGGCCGTGGACCCCCGCAATACTTCCCGGCGGTGCCCCGGATGCGGGCACACCGCCAAGGAGAACCGGCCCACACAGGACACGTTCCACTGCATAGCGTGCGGCCACCAGGCGCACGCCGACACAGTGGGCGCCGTCAACGTTCTACGGGCCGGGCTGGTCCGTCGTGACGCCAACACGGCATAGCGAGAAGCCCCCTCACCCATGAGGGGGAGGAGTCACCAAAGCGTGAGGCGCCGACAGTCGCCCTTCAGGCGCGCACGATTCCCGCCGCACGGGCTGCCGCCAGCCAGTGCGGGAACTCCCAGACCAGCCGGTCGTACAGCTCCGAGTCCGCGACCTTCCGCGGGTCGGCGCCGGCGTGGAAGTAGCCCGCGTTGTCCACCACCCGCGCCTGTGGGACCGGCAGTTCGTCCAGTCGCCGCAGGAAGTCGAACTGTGAGCTGCGGGTGTTGCCGAAGCCGACGAACTGCCAGAAGAGTGGCAGCCGGGCCGCCTTGCACAGGTACCTCTCGGCGGCGAGCTTGTTGATGGGCCCGCCGTCGGTCTGGAAGACGACGAGGGCGGGGGAGGCGGACCCCGAGTCCAGGTAGTGGTCGATCACCGCGTCCATCGCCGCGTCGTAGGACGTCTTGCCCATGTGGCCGAGGCCGGCGGCGATCGCGGTGACCCGTCCCTCGTGGCCGGCCAGGGAGATCTCCTCGACCGCGTCGACCTCCGTGGAGAAGAACACGACCGGCACGCGGGCGTCTTCGTCCAGGTGGGCGCAGAGCCCCAGCACTCGGTCGGCGAGGGCCTGCACGCTGCCGTCCTCGTAGTACGGGCGCATCGAGCCGGAGTAGTCGAGGACCAGGTAGACCGAGGCGCGGCCGCCTTCCAGTCCGTGTGCGCGGAGCGCGGTCCCGGCGCTCTTGTAGAGGCTCACCAGCGCCGGCGCGGTCTCTTCGATCTTCCGGAGGTTTATCGCGCTGCCCGTCATGGGGTCGAGCGTACGGCAGCCCGCGGCCGCCGGACCTCCGGTGGCCCGGGCGTCACCCGGTCGGGAGGAACCCCAGCCGGGCCGCGAGGCGTTCGCGGTGCGCGGCCGGGGAACCGAAGAGCAAGGCCGAGCCGTGGGCCCGCTTGAAGTACTCGTGCGCCTCGTGTTCCCAGGTGATGCCGATGCCCCCGTGCAGCTGGATCATCTCGGCCGCCACGTACGCGTAGGCCTCCGAGCAGGCCGATGCGGCGGCAGCCGCCAGGGCCGGGGCCGCGTCGGAGGCGGCCGCCGCGAGGGCGAGCGAGCGGGCGCCCTCCACCGCGGTGTGCAGGTCGGCGAGGCGGTGCTTGACCGCCTGGAAGGAGCCGATGGGCCGGCCGAACTGCACCCGCTCCTTCGCGTAGCGGACCGTCACCTCCAGTGCCCGCGCCGCCGCCCCCGTCTGTTCGGCGGCGAGCGCCGTACACGCCAGGTCCCGGACCCGGGCGAGGACCCCGCCGCCGTCGGCCGAGAGCAGCCGGGCCGGGGTCCGGCCCAGGGTCAGTTCCGCGAGGGGCCGGGTGCGGTCCATGGTGGACCGTACGGTGAAGGCCGCCGGCGGGGCGGTGAGCTCGAACAGCCCGAGCCGGCGGGGGGTCGTGGCCGTGACCGGGTCCATCGTGGCGAAGGCCAGGATCAGGGCCGGCTCGGCCGGGCCGGCCAGGACGTACCGCTTGGTGCCCGTGAGCAGCCAGTCCGGCCCGGCCGGCTCGGCCCGGGCCGACAGATCGCCCGCCTCCCAGCCTCCGCCGGGGGCGGATGCCGCGCCCGGACCCTCCGCCCAGGCGAGGGCGCCCACGGTCGTGCCCTGCGCCAAGTCCGGCAGGTGTTTCGCGCAGGCCTCCCGGTCGCCGGACGCGAGCAGGGCCTCCACGGTCAGCACCGCCGAGCCCAGGTACGGTACGGGGCTCAGCGTGCGCCCCAGCTCCGCCATGACCACCCCGACTTCGGCCGGTCCGCAGCCCAGCCCGCCGTACTCGTCGGGGACCGCCAGCGCGGCCACGCCGATCCGGGCGGTCAGCGGAGCCCAGGCCGCGTGGCCGGGGTGCCGGGTGAGGACCGCCCGTACCGCGTCCCGGAGTTCCTCCTGCTCCCTCGTCGGCTCCAGCGGCCTCACGCCGACTCCCCTCGCGCCGTGCGGCGCAGCTCCGTCTTCAGCAGCTTGCCGCCCGCGTTGCGCGGGAGCTCCTCCAGCCGGGTGAACCGCCGCGGCACCTTGAAGTTGGCGAGCCGTTCCCGGGTCCAGGCGGTCAGCTCGTCGGCGGTGACCGGCCCGGTGGTGACGACGTAGGCCACCCCGACCTCGCCGAGCCGCTCGTCGGGGGCGCCGACGACCGCCGCGTCGGTGATGGCGGGGTGGGTCAGCAGTACGTTCTCCACCTCCGCCGGGTAGGCGTTGAACCCGCCGACCACGTACATGTCCTTCAGCCGGTCGGTGATGGCGAGATAGCCGCGCTCGTCGAGCACGCCGATGTCCCCGGTGCGCAGCCAGCCGCCGGGCAGCACGGTCTCGGCGGTGCTCGCCGGGTCGTCCAGGTAGCCGGGGGTGACGTGGTAGCCGCGGACCTGCACCTCGCCGGGCTCCCCGGCGGGCAGCACCGTGCCGAGCGGGTCGGCGATCCGTACCTCGGTGTCCGGCAGCGGCAGGCCGACGGTGTGGGCGAGGGTCCAGGCGTCGGCGTCGGTGGGGCAGACGGACACGACCCCGCCGGACTCGGTGAGCCCGTAGGCGGTGAACACGTCGGGCGCCCCCAGTTCGCCGCGGATCTCCTCGACGAGGGAGGTGGGCACCGAGGCGGCTCCGGTGCCGGCCAGCCGCAGCGCGGACAGGTCGTGGGCGGCCCGGTCCGGATGGCGGATCAGGCCGTGGAAGACGGTCGGCGGGCCCATCAGGCAGGTGACGCGCTCGGCGGCCATGCGCCGCAGGATGCGGTCGGTGTCGTAGACCGCCTCGGGCAGCATGGTGACCCCGCGCAGCAGGCAGGCGAGCACCCCGGCCTTGTAGCCGAAGGTGTGGAAGAAGGGGTTGACCAGCAGGTACCGGTCGCCGGGGCGCAGGCCGACGAGGGCGGACCAGGAGGCGTAGAGCCGCAGGGTCTGGCCGTGGGTGGTCATGACGCCCTTGGAGCGGCCGGTGGTGCCGGAGGTGTAGAGGATGTCGCTGAGGTCCTCGGGGCGTACGGCCGCCGCGCGCGCGGCCCGCTCCGCGTCGGGGACGGCCTCGCCGGCGCTCAGGTACGCCTCCCAGGAGACGGTCCCGGAGGGGGCGCTGCCGTCCCCGCTGCCGTCCCGGCCCTCGTATCCGCCCCCGTCCCCGTCCCCGCCTCCGCCTCCGTCCCGCAGGATCACGGTGGAGGCGAGCGCCCCGAGGTCCTCGCCGGAGGCGTGCAGGTCACGGGCGTAGTCGGTACCGAGGAACCCGCGTTCGGTGAGCAGGGCGCGGGCGCCGCTGCGCCGGATGATGTCGGCGGCCTCGGCGGGCTTGTAGCGGGTGTTGACCGGTACGAGGACCGCCCCGGCGCCGACCGCGCCGAGGGCGCCGGTGATCCACCGGCGGCTGTTGGGGGCCCAGATCGCGACCCGGTCGCCGGGGCGGATGCCGTGGGCGATGGCGGCGCGGGCGGCAGCGGAGATCTCGGCGGCGAGGCGGGCGAAGGTCCAGCGGACCTCTCCGTCGGCGAGCGCCTCGCGCTCCCCGTAGGCGGTGGCGGCGTACTCGGGGAGCCGGGCGAGCGTGGCGGGTGGCTGCGGCGGGGGCGTTGGTGGCATCGGACCCTCCCTACTTGACGAGCGAGCGTGGGCGGTATCCAATCACAGGTGTTTCGGTTAGGCATATACCTAGTAGGAATAATCAGGAGGTTTTCATGTCCGGCATGAAGTCGGTCCTGTCCAACTTCTGCACCGGCGTCGCCGTCATCACGGCGCGCGGAGCCGCCGGCCGTCCCGTCGGGATGGCCGTTCAGTCCTTCTCGTCCGTGTCCCTGGATCCGCCGCTGGTCTGCTTCTGTCCGGCGCGCACGTCCACCACCTGGCCCCGGATCCAGGCGGCGGCGGCCTTCGCCGTCAACATCCTGGCCGCCGACCAGCAGGAGCTGTGCCGCCGGTTCGCGGTCACCGGGGGCGACAAGTTCGCCGGCGTCCCCTGGCGGGCCGGCGGCAACGGCGCGCCCCTGCTGGACGGGGTGCTCGCCACCGTCGAGTGCGATCTGGAGGCAGTCCTGGACGGCGGCGACCACGCCATCGCGCTCGGCCGGGTCACCGCTCTGACGGCGCACCGCGAAGGTGCGCCGCTGCTCTACTTCCGGCGCACCTACGGGCGCTTGCCGGGCTTGCCCGGCGCCGCGCCCGGCGAACCGGCCGCGCCGCGCCCGCTCTCCAGCGCCGCGATGTCGTCGAGCATGGCGGCCGCGAGGTCGCGCTCCGAGGCGTAGTACCGCTCCGCCCACTTGAGGGTGAGCGTCGGATACGCCCACGCGGCCTCTTTCCTGGCCCCGTCCGCGTCCGCCACCGCGCGCCGCCGCATCTTCTCCGCGAACTCCTGGTGCTGGACGAGGACTTCGCGCATCTGCTCCGGCTCCAGCAGGTGGCCGAGCCACAGCCGCAGCATCGGCCCGTGCTTGAGCACCGGCGGGTCGACGGGCGCCTCGCGCGCCCAGCGGCGTACGGCCGTCATGCCCTCGTCGGTGATCCGGTACACCCGCTTGTCGCGGGTGCCGGTCTCCTGGGCGACCATCCGCGAAGAGGCGTAGCCGGCCTTCTCCAGCCGCTTGAGCTCGCTGTAGATCTGGCTGAAGGACGGGCTCCAGTAGAAGAAGCGCAGCGACCAGTCCGACCACTTCTTCAGGTCGTAACCGGAGAGCTCCTCTCCGAAGGAGAGCAGCCCGAGCACCGCCCAGCTGGTCGCGGGGAGCGTGCGCCCGTTCGTCTCGTCTGCAGCCTCGTTCGTCACGCAGCGCAGTCTACGACCGGTCTTCGCGGCGGCCCTTCCCCCGGCAGGACATGGCTGCTAGAAGTATTCCTATTAGAAATACATCGCTGATATGCCGTGCATGCCGCACGGCTGGGAGGTTCCCCGTGAAGTTCTCGATGATCTTCGAGGCGCAGCTCGTCGACCCGACCCCCGAACGTGAACGCCAGGTCATCCACGACTGCGTCGAACAGGCCGTGTTCGCCGAGGAGATGGGCTTCGACCGGATCTGGGCCGTCGAGCACCACTCCCTGACCCAGTACGCCCACATGAGCGCCTCCGAGATCTTCCTGACCTGGGTCGCCGCCCGGACCGAGAAGATCCGCATCGGCCACGGCGTCGTCACCATGCCCTTCGGCTACCAGCACCCCGTCCGCGTCGCCGAACGCGCCGCCATGCTCGACGTGCTCTCCGGCGGCCGCGTGGACATCGGCGCCGGACGCGGCGCCACCCGCCAGGAGATGTCCATGTACGGGGTGCACCCCGAGGACACCTACCCGCAGATGGAAGAAGCGCTGCGGATCTTCTCCTCCGCGTGGCGCGAGGAGAAGTTCGAGTGGCACGGCTCCATCGACATCGGCCCCGGCGCGATCCTGCCCCGCCCGGTCCAGGACCCGCACCCGCCGCTCTTCATGGCCTGCTCCAAGCACGACACCCTCAAACTCGCCGCCGAACTGGGCATCGGAGCACTCGTGATGGGCTTCGCCGGCGCCGACGACGTCCGCGTGATGCGCAAGGTCTACGACGAGGCGATCGCCACCCGCAGCGGGGACCGCTTCGTCTCCACCGAGGTCAACGACCACCTCTCCGCGCTCTGCCCCACCATCGTCCTCGACGACGCCGAGCGCGCACTGCGCCTGGGCACCCGCGGCCAGCGCTTCTTCGCCGAGTCCATCGCGCACTGGTACGGGAACGCCCCCGAGCCGACGGGCTACTCCGAGGACGAGACCGCCGAGGAGCACATGGCCGCGCTGGACAAGGGCCGCGAGGAGCTCGTCGCCAAGCTCCACGAGGCGAACATCCCGGCCCGCCCCGTCGACACGGGCACCTACAACGCCGAGCACGCCTACGGCAACGCCCAGACCGCCATCGCCTACGTGGAGCAGCTGCGCGAGATCGGCGTGGACGAGGTCATGTGCCTGATCCAGATGGGTACCGTCCCGCAGGAGGCGTGTATGGAGACCATCCGCCAGTGGGGCGAGAGCGTCATCCCGCACTTCCGCGCAGTGGAGGGCTGACCCGTGGGCGAGGGTTCCGGCGGATCCGTCCGTCTCGACGGCAAGGTCGTCGTCATCACCGGCGCCGGCCGCGGCCAGGGCGCGGCCGAGGCCCGGCTGTGCGCCGAGGCCGGAGCGCGGGTCGTGGTCACCGACGTCCGGGAGGAGGAGGGCCGCGAGGTCGCCGCCTCGCTCGGCGACCAGGGGATCTACGTACGCCACGACGTGGCCGACGCCGACAGCTGGGCGGAGGTGGTCCGCGAGGCCCTACGCGCCTTCGGCACGGTCTCGGCCCTGGTCAACAACGCCGCACTGTGGCGCACGGCCCACGTCGAACGCCAGGGCCTCGAGGAGTTCGAAGCACTGCTACGGGTCAACCTGCTCGGCCCGTTCCTCGGCATCCAGGCGGTGGCCCCCGTCCTGCGCGACCAGGGAGGCGGCTCGATCGTCAACGTCTCCTCCACCGCCGGACTGGTCGGCATCCCGGGCCACGCGGCGTACGGATCGACCAAGTTCGGGCTGCGCGGGCTGACGAAGTCGGCGGCGCTGGACCTGGCGGGGGACCGGATCAGGATCAACTCCGTGCATCCGGGGGCGATCGACACCCCGATGGTCAGCGAGGCGGTCGCGGGGCGGGACTGGTCGCACGTGCCGCTGGGGCGGATCGGACGGCCCGAGGAGGTCGGGGAGCTGGTCCTCTTCCTCTGCTCGGACGCCTCCTCCTACATCACGGGCTCGGAGTTCACGGTCGACGGGGGGATGACCGCGCGATGAGCGGCGCCGATTCCCTGTCCCCGGCGGCGCGCCGGCTGTGCGACGCGATGGCGGCGGCCTTCCCCGGACCGGGCGACGCGGCGGCCCTCAGGGCCGCCGCGGCCGGTTCCCCGGGGGGCGCGGCGGTGGCCTCCGTACGGGACGCGGTCGCGGACGGAGTCCCGGTCCGCGTCTACGATCCGGCGCCGGGCGCCGAGGGCCGCCCGCTGACGGTGTTCTTCCACGGCGGGGGCTGGGTGATGTGCGGGCTGGACAGCCACGACGCGCTGTGCCGGTCGCTGGCCGCGGCCTCGGGCACGGTGGTGGTCTCCGCGGACTACCGCCTCGCCCCCGAACACCCGTGGCCGGCGGCGCCCGACGACGCGCTGACGGTGCTGCTGTGGGCCCGGGCACGGGCCGCCGAACTGGGCTGCGACCCCGCACGGCTGGTCGTCGCCGGGGACTCCAGCGGAGGCAACCTCGCGGCCGTGACGGCCCTGAGGGCCCCCGGACTCGTCGCCGGCCAGCTGCTGTTCTACCCGCCCCTGGACGCCTCCGCCTCGTCGACGGGCTCCCCCTCGGTGTCCGAGTTCGCGGAGGGCCACTTCCACACCGCGGCCCACATGGCCTGGTACTGGGACCAGTACGGCGGCGACCCGGACCACCCCCACGTCTCCCCGCTGCGGGCCCCCGACCTGTCGGGACTGCCCCGCACGCTGCTCGTCCTGGCGGACTGCGACATCCTGCGCGACGAGGGCCTCGCCTACGGGCGCCGGCTGGGCGGTGCGGGCGTGGACTGCGCCGTCCACCTGGTCCCCGGGGTCTTCCACGGGTTCCTGGGCCTGCCGCTCCCGGCCTCGGCGGCGGCGATCGGGGCGGCCGGGGCGTGGCTGGCGGCGACGGCCGCGACGTAAGAAGGGGGCTGGGCGGCCGGGTTCGAACCGGCGTCCTCCTCCATGCCGTGTAGGCGCACTACCTCTGTGCTGGGGCCCAGCCCTTGAGAGGATCGTTGGCCCCGCCCCGGCCGGTACGCACCCGGATGTCCCCGGCATGATGTGCGCATGTCGATATCGGTCCGCGGCGCTGTGGTACGCAACTCCCTCGCACTCGCGGCGGAGTTCACCGCCGTCATGATGATGCGCGGACCCGAACCGCACTGGCTGCCGGTACTGCTGGCACTGTTCGCGTTCGTGTCAGGGGTACCGAACGGCACCGAAACCGGCTTCGTCCACCGGACGCTGCTCGCGACGGGCGCGGTGCTGATCGCCCTGTGCGGAAGCTACGCCTGGGACGACCACGCGCTGCGCGCGAACGGCCGGGTGGAACGGGTGGTGGAGGCCGGCGGACACCTGCGTACGGAATCGGGCCGGGACCTGGGCCCCCTCCCGGCGGGCGGCGGCGCGGGCGGCAACGACGGCCTGCCGGTCCTCGTGGACCCGCGCGGCCCGGCCTGGCAGTGGAGCCGCACACCTCCGGCGGAACCGGTGTTCTGGGAGGCCGCGACCGGCGTCCCGGTCCTGATCCAGACGGTCTCCCTGACCCGGCTGTCGCGCCGCCGCCCCACCACCTGAAGCGTGCGTTCCAGGGGTGGGCCGGCGGCCCGCCGGGCCGGACCTCAGGTCTTGACCCGGTCCGCCGTCGGCGCGGCCCGCCCAGTCGCCGCCGGCGTACTCGGCGACCGCCGTGCTGGTAGGGCAGCCCGTAGAGCACCGTCGTGCTGGCGGTCTGGCCGCCGGTGCCCAGGGCGAGCATCAGCCAACTGCGGCTCGCCGACTCGCGGGCTCCGGGCTCGCGTACTCCGGGCAGGCCCGGTGCCGGCGAGCCCCCGGCGGGCTGGCGCGCGGGCTAGAGCCGCTCGATGATTGTCACGTTGGCCTGGCCGCCGCCCTCGCACATGGTCTGGAGGCCGAAGCGGCCGCCCGTGCGCTCCAGTTCGTGCAGGAGGGTCGTCATCAGCTTGACGCCCGTCGCGCCCAGCGGATGGCCCAGCGCGATCGCGCCGCCGTTGACGTTGACCCGCGCGGGGTCCGCGCCCGTTTCCTTCAGCCAGGCCAGGGCCACCGGGGCGAAGGCCTCGTTGATCTCGACCAGGTCGATGTCCGAGAGGGACATGCCGGTCTTCTTCAGTGCGTACGCCGTCGCCGGGATCGGCGCCGACAGCATGCGGATCGGGTCCTCGCCGCGGACCGACAGGTGGTGGATGCGGGCCCGCGGGCGCAGCCCGTGTTCCCGTACGGCCCGTTCGGAGGCCAGCAGCATCGCCGCCGCGCCGTCCGAGACCTGGGAGGAGACCGCTGCCGTGATCGTGCCGCCCTCCATGACGGGCTTGAGTCCCGCCATCTTCTCCAGGCTCGTGTCCCGCCGCGGGCCCTCGTCCACCGCCACCGAGCCGTACGGCACGATCTCCCGCTCGAAGCGGCCCTCGTCGATGGCGCGCAGCGCCCGCTCGTGGGAGCGCAGGGCGAACTCCTCCATGTCCCGCCGGGAGATGCCCCATTTCTCCGCGATCAGCTGGGCGCCGTAGAACTGGTTGACGGGCGAGTCCCCGTACCGGGCCCGCCACCCCGCCGACCCCAGGTAGGGGCCCTCGGTGAAGCCCAGCGGCTCCGCCGCCTGCCGGGAGGCGAAGGCGATCGGGATCATCGACATGTTCTGGGTGCCGCCCGCGACCACCAGGTCCTGGGTGCCGGACATGACGCCCTGCGCCGCGAAGTGGACGGCCTGCTGCGAGGATCCGCACTGCCGGTCGATGGTGACGCCCGGGACCTCCTCGGGGAGTCCTGCCGCCAGCCAGGCGGTCCGGGCGATGTCGCCGGCCTGCGGCCCCACCGTGTCGAGGCAGCCGAACACCACGTCCTCCACGGCCGACGGGTCGATCCCGGACCGTTCGACGAGGGCCTTGAGGACGTGCGCCCCCAGGTCGGCGGGGTGGACCTCGGACAGGCCCCCCTTGCGCCGGCCCACGGGGGTGCGTACCGCTTCGACTATGTAGGCCTCGGGCATCGGGACTCCTCAGGGATGTGTGGGGTTACGTACGTGTGGCGATGCCGTCCAGGACCATCGACAGGTACTGGCGGGCGATCTCCTCGGGGCTGTGCTGGCCGCCCGGCCGGTACCAGGACGCCGCCACCCACACCGTGTCGCGCACGAAGCGGTAGGTGAGGCGGATGTCCAGGTCGGCGCGGAAGACCTCGGCCGCGACCCCGCGCTCCAGCGTCCCCAGCCACGCCTTCTCGAACTTGACCTGCGAGTCGGAGAGGTAGTGGAAGCGGGGCTGGACCGACAGGTGCCGGGATTCCTTCTGGTAGATGGCGACCGCGGCGCGGTGCCGGTCGATCTCCCGGAACGATTCGGTGACGAGGGCCTCGATGGTCTCCCTGGGTCCGAGACCGGCGGCGAGGACGGTGTCGTACCCCTCCCACAGCTCGGTCAGGAAGGCGGAGAGGATCTCGTCGAGCATCGATTCCTTGGAATCGAAGTGGTAGTAGAGGCTGCCGGCGAGCATTCCGGCGGCGTCGGCGATCTTGCGGACCGTGGTGGCGTTGTATCCCTGGGCGGCGAAGACCTCGGCGGCGGTGTCGAGGAGTTCGCGGCGGCGTTCGGGAGACGCCGTCACCGGGGACTTCTTCTGGGCTGTCGGCTTGTTCGTTGGCACGCGCCCATTCTGGTCATACGCCGGCCTACGCGTGCTGACTGCTGACCGACACGGTCTCGCCCGTCATGTACGACGAGTAGCCGCTGGCCAGGAACACGATGACGTTGGCGACCTCCCAGGGCTCGGCGTAGCGGCCGAAGGCCTCGCGGGCGGTGAGTTCGGCGAGCAGCTCCGCACTGGTGACCTTCACCAGGTGCGGATGCATGGCCAGGCTCGGCGCGACCGCGTTGATCCGTACGCCGAACTCCGCCGCCTCCAGCGCCGCGCAGCGGGTCAGTGCCATCACCCCGGCCTTGGCGGCGGCGTAGTGGGCCTGCCCGGTCTGGGCGCGCCAGCCGATGACGGAGGCGTTGTTGACGATCACCCCGCCGACGGTGGAGTCCCGCATCGAGCGCATCGCGGCGCGGGTGCAGCGGAAGGTGCCGTTCAGTGTCACGTCGAGGACGCGGGACCACTGGTCGTCGGTCATGTCGACGAGGTTCGCGGTGCCGCCGAGCCCGGCGTTGTTGACGACCACGTCGAGGCGGCCGTGGATGTGTTCGGCGAGCGCGAAGAGGGCGTTGACCTGCTCCTCGTCGGTGACGTCGCAGGGCAGGGAGGCGACGCGGTCCGCGCCGAACTCCGCGGCCAGCGCCTCCTCGCTCTCCTTCAGGCGCCGCGCGTGCGCGTCCCCGATGAGGATGCGGGCTCCCTCCTCCAGGAAGCGGCGGGCGGTGGCCCCGCCGATGCCGGCCCCGGCGGCGGCGGTGATGACGGCGGTCCGGCCCGCCAGCAGCCCGTGCCCGGCCACGTACTCGGGTGCGTTGCGGGGAGCGTTCACGCCCGTACCTCCTTGGGAAGGCCGAGGATCCGCTCGGCGACGATGGTGCGCTGGATCTCGTCGGAGCCCGCGTAGATGGTGTCGGAGCGGGAGAAGAGGAAGAGCCGCTGCCAGTCGTCGAGGTCGTACGGGTCCCCGTGCGTCCCGGCCGCGAGGAGCGAGGAGGCTCCGCACACCTCCATGGCGAGTTCGCCGAGCTCCCGGTGCCAGCGGGACCAGTACAGCTTGGCCGTGGACGGGGCGACGCCGGGCCGCAGCGCGGAGGCGCGCATGGTCTCCAGGCCGATCCAGGCCCGGACCAGCCGGTCGCGGATCAGCGGATCGGCCGCCCGGCCGCTCCGCCGGGCCAGGGCGGCCAGGTCTTCGAGCTCGCGGCGGAAGCCGACCTGCTGGCCGAGGGTGGAGACGCCGCGCTCGAAGCCGAGGGTGGCCATGGCGACGGCCCAGCCCTCGCCGGGCGCGCCGACGACGTGGGCGGCGTCGGCGCGGGCCCCGTCGAAGAAGACCTCGTTGAACTCGGAGGTGCCGGTCAGCTGGACGATGGGCCGGACCTCGACCCCGGGCTGGTCCATCGGGACCAGGAGGTAGGACAGTCCCGCGTGCCGGCGGGAGCCCGGCTCGGTGCGGGCGACGACGAAGCACCACTGCGATTCGTGGGCCAGGGAGGTCCAGATCTTCTGGCCGTCCACCACCCACGCGCCGTCCACCAGGGCGGCCCGGGTGCGGATGTTCGCCAGGTCCGAGCCGGCGTCGGGCTCGCTGTAGCCCTGGCACCACAGTTCCTCCACGGCCCGGATGGGCGGCAGGAAGCGGCGCCGCTGCTCCTCGGTGCCGTGTGCGATGAGGGTCGGGCCGAGCAGCTGCTCGCCGATGTGGTTCACGCGCGCGGGGGCGTCGGCGAGGGCGTACTCCTCGTGGAAGGCGATCTGCTGCCCGGTGCTCGCGCCGCGGCCGCCGTACTCGACGGGCCAGCCCACGCAGGTCCAGCCGTGGTCGGCCATGTGCCGTTCCCAGGCGAGGCGTTCGGCGAAGGCCTCGTGTTCCCGGCCCGGTCCGCCGCGGCCCTTGAGGGCGGCGAACTCGCCGGTGAGGTGGTCCCTCAGCCAACTCCGAACCTCGGTGCGGAACTCCTCGACGCTGCTCATGGCCGTACGTTAACCTACCAAACACTTGTTAGGGAAGCTCGTGAAGGTGGGAAGCCCCGTGAAGGATGGAAGCCGGATGCCCGACGCCCCCGACGGCACCGCCGCCGAGGCGCCGGTGCTCTACGAGCGCCGCGGCCCGGTCGCGTACGTGACCATGAACCGTCCCCGGTACCGCAACGCCCAGAACAGCGCGATGACCTACGCCCTCGACGACGCCTTCTACCGCGCCGCCGATGATCCCGGGGTCAAGGCCGTCGTCCTGGCCGGGGCGGGCGAGCACTTCTCGGCGGGCCACGACATCGGCACCCCGGACCGCGACGCGCACCTGCCCTTCGAACGCCGGGCCGGCCTCTGGTGGGACCACTCCCAGCGCTCCGGCGCAGAATCCCGCTTCGCCCGCGAATCCGAGGTCTACCTCGGCATGTGCCGGCGCTGGCGCGAACTGCCCAAGCCCGTCATCGCCTCCGTCCACGGCGCGTGCGTGGCCGGCGGGCTGATGCTCGCCTGGGTCTGCGACCTGATCGTGGCCAGCGAGGACGCCTTCTTCGCGGACCCCGTCGTCCGCATGGGCATCCCGGGCGTCGAGTACTTCGCCCACCCCTGGGCGATGCCCCCGCGCATCGCCAAGGAATTCCTCTACACCGGCGACCGCATGACCGCCCGCCGCGCCTACGAGGTCGGCATGGTCAACCGGGTCGTCGAGCGGGCCGAACTGGCCGACGCCACCGAGCGGCTCGCCCTGCGGATCGCCGAGATGCCCGGATTCGGACTCGCCCTCACCAAGCGGGCCGTCAACCAGGCCGAGGACCTCCAGGGCCTGCACACCGGCATGGACTCCGTCTTCGGCCTGCACCACCTCGCGCACGCCCACAACGCCGAGACGGCGGCGGACTCGCTCGGCGGAATGGACGTATCCACTATGAAGGGCTCCGCGATGAAGGAGGCGAACAGCTGATGGACCTGAACCATTCGGCGGACGTGGAGGCCTTCCGGGCCGAGGCGCGCGACTGGCTGGCCGCCCACGTGCCCGCCACCCCCCTCCCCTCCCTGGAGACCCGCGAGGGCTTCGCCGCCCACCGGGCCTGGGAGGAGCTCCTGCACTCCGCGCGCTGGGCGGTGGTGTCCTGGCCCGAGGAGTACGGCGGCCGCGGCGTCGACATCGAACACTGGCTGGTCTTCGAGGAGGAGTACTGGGCCGCCGGCGCACCCGGCCGGGTCTCGCAGAACGGCATCAACCTGCTCGCCCCCACCCTCTTCGACCACGCCACGGACGAACAGCGCGCCCGCGTCCTGCCCTCCATGGCCAGTGGGGAGACCATCTGGGCCCAGGCCTGGTCCGAGCCCGAATCCGGCTCCGACCTCGCCTCCCTCAAGTCCCGGGCGGTGCGCACCGAAGGCGGCTGGCTGCTGTCCGGCCAGAAGACCTGGTCATCGCGGGCCGCCTTCGCCGACCGCGCCTTCGGTATCTTCCGCACCGACCCCGGCGCCCCCAAACCCCACCAGGGGCTCACCTACCTGATGTTCGACCTGCACGCCCCCGGGGTCACCGTGCGGCCTCTTCGCCGCCTCGACGGCAAGCCCGCCTTCGCGGAACTCTTCCTCGACGAGGTCTTCGTACCCGACGCGGACGTCATCGGGGAACCCGGACAGGGCTGGCGGATCGCCATGTCGACCACCGGCAACGAGCGCGGACTCACCCTGCGCGCCCCGGGCCGCTTCCTCGCCGCCGCCGACCGCCTCGTGGAGTTGTGGCGGACCCAGGGGGACCCGGCCGATACGGCGCTGCGCGACCGGGTCGCCGACGCGGTGGTCGGAGCCCGCGCCTACCAGCTGTTCACCTGGGCCAACGCCTCCCGCTTCGCCGCAGGCGAGACGATCGGCGCCGAGTCCAGCCTGAACAAGGTGTTCTGGTCGCAGTACGACATCGCCCTGCACGAGAGCGCCCTCGACCTGCTGGGCCCCGACGCGGAACTCGCCGACGGGGAATGGGCCGAGCCGTGGATCTTCTCCCTCGCCGGGCCCATCTACGCCGGGACCAACGAGATCCAGCGCGACATCATCGCCGAGCGGCTGCTCGGCCTTCCGAAGGGCCGCCGCTGATGCGCTTCCTGCCGACCGAAGAGCAGTCGGACTTCGCCCGCACCCTGCACGGCCTGCTCGCCGCCTCGGACGTCCCGGCGGCGGTACGGGCCTGGGGCGCGGGCGACCACACGCCCGGCCGGGCCCTGTGGGCGCGGCTCGCCGGGACCGGTCTGTTCGCCCTCGCGGCCGACGAGGCCCACGAGGGCATGGGCCTCATGCCGCTGGAGCTGGCCGTCGGCTTCGTGGAGCTGGGCCGCGCCGGAGTCCCCGGCCCGGTGGTGGAGACGGCCGCCGCCGCCGTACTCCTCACGCGGCTCGGCGACGAGGCACTGGCCAAGCGCTTCCTCCCCGGGCTGGTGGCGGGGGAGACCTCGGCCACCCTCACCCTGCCCGGCGCGGGCCCGTACGCCCTGGACGCGGACGCGGCGACCCACCTCTTCACGGTCTCCCCGGCCGGGGAACTCCGCCTGGCCGCCGGCGCCGGAGCCCTGCGCACCTCCACCGACCCCGCCCGGCGCCTGGCCCTCCCGGACGGCGGCGGCGAACTCCTCTCCACCGGCCCGGCGGTCACCGCGGCGGCCCGGGACGCCGCCGACTGGGCCCGGCTGCTGACCGCCGCCCAGTGCATCGGAGTCGGAGAGGCCCTCCTCGCGCGCACGGTGGAGTACGCCAAGCAGCGCACCCAGTTCGGCGCCCCCATCGGCGGATTCCAGGCGGTGAAGCACCGGCTCGCCGACACCCTGCTGGGCCTGGAGTTCGCCCGGCCGCTGCTCTGGGCGGCGGCGCTCTCCCTGGCCCCCGAGGAGATCGCGGCGGCGAAGCTGACCGCAGGCGAAGCGGCGTACGCGGCCGCCATGACCGCGCTCCAGCTGCACGGGGCCGTCGGCTACACCGAGGAGCTGGACCTCTCCCTGTGGCTGCGCAAGGCCCGCCCGCTGCGGGGCGCCTGGGGGAGCCCCGCACAGTGCCGGGCGGCGGTGCTTCAGGGGCGGGTGCGGTAGTGGCGGTAGTAGGAGGCCAGGGCGGTGTTCACGACGACGACCCCCGTGAACCACAGGGACGGCACCCGGTGCCCGAGCGCGAACAGCGCGAGGGCGGCGGCGCCGAACACCACGGCCTTCACTCCGATCTGGGCGGCGTACGGGACCGCGAAGCGGGCCTTGGGCGCCGCGAAGAACCCCCAGAGCACGGCGGCGGCGGCCGGCGCGGCCACCGCCAGGGCAATGGACCCCACCCATCCGATGTCACGGGTGAAACCCCACCAGGCCAGCAGGACCAGGACCAGGAGCTCCACGAGGAACGCGATGCCCTCGTTGACCAGGAAGAAGGCGCGGGCGCCAGGAGACAGCGGAGAAGACGACATGCCCGGCAGCCTCACGCGACCGGGGCGGACGCAGCCACTCCACACCGCGCCGTCTCACATCGTGGCCACGCTGACGCTCACCACGTAGGGCTCTTCCACCACTCCGTCCGGAAAGACAGGCTTCAGCCGCTCCCGCTCGGCGTCGAGGAACTCACCTGTTCCGGCCTCGCCCAGCAGCAGGAAGGCGGAGTGACTGGCGAGGTTCGCCAGGTGCGCCGCCAGCGGGATCCGCCGGGACCAGGGGACGCGGCCGGTGGCGAATCCGGAGTCGAGGTCCTGCGGGAGGGTACGGAAGCCCAGGGCCGCGGCGGTCCCGCCGACCGCACCGGCGCCGCCGGCGACCCTGCCGCCCGGGCCGTCGGCCTCGAAGAAGGCACGGATCCGCTCGCCCTGCTCCGCGACCCAGCCGGGTCCGCCGGAACTCCGTCCCCGGGCTCCACGGCCACCACTCGGGCTCCGCGGGCGCGCATCGGCGCCGTCCCGATCCCGGTCCCCGCGCCCACGTCGGCCACCGGGCCCCCGCGAACCGGCGCCCGGCCAGCTCCTCGACGGTGTCGTACAGCGCTTCGGGATAGCCGGGCCGGTGCTGCCCGTAGAGCGCGGCGGCGCCGTCGAAGGACCGGGCCCGGGAGCGGGGAGTCGTCGTCATGACGTCATTGTTTTCGCTTCCACGCGTCCGGGCCAGCCCCTGCCGCAGGGCGAGCCCCTGCCCCTGGCAGGCGGTCAGGCGGCCCGGACCAGCCCCGCTTCGTAGGCGAGGATCGCGGCCTGGGTCCGGTTCGAGAGGTCCAGCCGCGTCAGGATCCGCGAGACGTACGTCTTCACGCTCGCCGGTGACAGGTGCAGCGCCTGCGCTATCTGCAGGTTCGTCCGGCCCTCGCCGACCAGCGCGAGGACGTCCCGCTCGCCGGGGGACAGGGTGGAGAGCTGCTCCGTGTGGTCGGGGGCCCGCGTGCGGGAGTCCGCCCGTTCCAGCAGGACCCGCATCACCCCGGGAGCCAGCGCGCTGCCGCCCGCCGCGACCGTGCGGATGCCGGCGAAGAGCTCCTCGGGGCGCAGGTCCTTCAGCAGGAACCCGGCCGCTCCGGCCCGCAGCGCGTCCAGGACCAGGTCGTCCGCCGTGTAGCCGGTGAGGACGAGCACGCGGGGCGGCTCCGGGAGCCGCAGCAACCGCAAGGTGGCATCCGTGCCGTCGACCTTCGGCATGACCAGGTCCATCAGCACCACGTCCGGCCGGTACGTGCGGGCCAGCGGCACGGCCTCGGCCCCGTCGGCTGCTTCCGCGACCACCTCGATGTCGGGCGCGCTCGCGAGCAGGGTCACCAGTCCCGACCGTATGAGGCTCTGGTCGTCGACCACCATCACGCGGATCGTCATGTGACCCACCTCCCCTGAATCCCCGTCTTATTGCGGACATTACCGGCATAGATGGACTTAAGTCCTGGTAACCCTCCCTCCGCAGTCCCCTTTTGCTCTCCCGCTTGTCCTCTTTCGGGGACTTCGGAGAACCCCTGTCTTCCCGGACGGTGGTTACCGAGGCCGAACGCCGCGTTCGTTTCACCCGCTTCATTCACTTCATTCGCTTCACCCGCTTTATCCGCCGCACCGCACGGCCTTGGCAATGTCCCCGAAGTCAGGAACTCCGCATGTCTTTCCCGTCTGCCCGTAGCCTCGCCGGTCTCGTTGTCGCCGGTATCGCCGCACCCGCCGCCGTGGGTCTGGTGGCACAGCCCGCGTCCGCCGCGTCGGTCGGCACGTGGGACAAGGTCGCCCGGTGCGAGTCGACCGACGACTGGAGCATCGACACCGGCAACGGCTACTACGGCGGCCTCCAGTTCTCCTCCGGCACGTGGGCGGAGTTCGGCGGCCGGCAGTACGCCCCCCAGGCCAACCGGGCCACCAAGGCGCAGCAGATCGCCATCGCCGAGAAGGTCCTGGCGACCCAGGGCCCCGGCGCCTGGCCCTCCTGTGGAAAGCTCGCCGGCCTGCAGCGCGGCGGTCCGGCCCCCGAGGCCCCCGCCAAGGGCGCCGGCACCTCCGCCGCGGCGAAGAGCGCCGGGGCCCCGGCCGCCCCGAAGAAGGCCAAGGGCGCGAACGGCTACACGGTCGTCAGCGGCGACACCCTCGGCACCATCGGTTCCGAACTCGGCGTCAGCTGGCAGACCCTCTACTCCGACAACCGCTCGGTCATCGGGTCCGACCCGAACATGATCCTCCCGGGCCGGCGCCTCGCGTACGGCTCCGGCTCCGGCGGCTCCGCCGACAGCTCCCCGGCCGCGCCGAAGTCGTCCAGCTCCTCAAGCTCCTCCAGTTCTTCGAAGAGCAGCTCCAGCAGCTCCAGCGGCAACGCCGACGGCGCCCTGCCCGTCTCCGGCGGCGCCGTCTCCGCGCGCTACCACCAGGCCGGCGGCTGGGCAGCGGGCTACCACACCGGTATCGACTTCGCGGTGTCCACCGGCACCCAGGTCCGTGCCGCCGCCGCGGGCACCGTCGTCTCCTCCGGCCGGCAGGGCGCCTACGGCAACGCCGTGGTCATCAAGCACGGCGACGGCCGCTACACCCTCTACGCCCACCTCTCCTCGGCGACCGCCTCCGAAGGCGAGCGCGTCTCGGCGGGCGAGCGGATCGGCCGCTCCGGCGACACCGGCAACTCCACCGGACCGCACCTGCACTTCGAGGTCCGCTCCAGCAACAGCTACGGCGCCGACATCAACCCGGTCACCTGGCTGAACGGCCGCGGCGTCTCCCTGTAAACGGAGAGCCGGCGCGAGCAACGCGTCCCCCCGGGATGCCCCTTCGGCGGAAGGAGGGCAACCTGAGGGGACGTTTTGGCATGTTCTGCGCACTTATGTGCGCCGACGGGGGTGGTGGAGTCATGCAGGCCGTGCCCGGTCGCGTCGGACAGCTACTGGAACGGGGCCTGCGCACCCTGACCGGGGAGAGGGGCGGGGAGCCCGACCCGGTGCGTGCCCGCCGCACCGACATCGGGCTCGCCCTCGCCTGCGGACTGCTCACCTCCCTCAACCTCCACGACGTCCACCGCTTCGGCCTCTCCTCCGATTACCCCACCAGCCTCGCCGCCGGCTGGGCCGCGGCGGCCGCCCTGCTCTGGCGCCGGTCCCACCCCTGGATCCCCGCCCTCGTGGCCACCGCCGCGACCGTGGTCTCCGACGACCGGGGCCCCCTCGTCTTCGCCGCCTACGCCCTGGCCGCGTACGGCCGGGCCCACCGCTGGGGCGGGGTCCTGCTGATGGCCGTCTTCTACGTGGCCACCCGCGACCTCTTCCTGCCGGCGGGGTACGCGGGGCGCGATCCCGCCTCCTTCGTGCTCGGCTCCGTCCTCGTGCCCGCGCTGTACGGGGAGACCGTGCGCCGCAACCGGCACGTCATGGCCGCGCTGCGGGAGCGGGCCCGCCAGGCCCACGCCGCCGTGGACCAGGCGGCGGACCTGGCCGTGGTCCAGGAGCGCACCCGTTTGGCCCAGCGCACCCACGACGGCCTGGGCCACCGCCTCACCGCCCTCACGCTGCAGGCCGCCGCGCTGCGCCTGGACGCCGGGGCGGACCCCCGCGTCCAGGAGGCCGCCGGCGCCGTGGAGGAATCGGCCCGGGCCGCGATGGCCGAGGTCAGGGAGGGTCTGGACATGCTGACCGACCCCGCCGGCAGCCGTGCGTACACCTCCCCCGTGGACGTGGGCCGCTTCCTCGGCTCCCTGGCCAGGAACATGCGGGCCACCGGTATGGAGATCACCCATCACACCCAGCCGGGCCTGGGCTCCTTCCCGGCGGCCGACGGTCGGCTGCTGCTGAGGATCGCCCGCGAAGGGCTCACCAACGCCGCCAAGTACGCCCCCGGCTCCGCGGTCCGGATGGATCTGTACACCGAGGACGGGGCGGTCCGCCTCGACGTGCTCAACACCGCCCCGCAGGAGGAGAGGATCGTCCTCGACTCGGGCGGGATGGGCATCCCGGGGCTCCGCCGGGCCCTCGCCGAGGTGGGCGGGAATCTCCGCGCCGGGAGCGTGCGGGACGGAGGTCACATGCTCTCCGCGACACTCCCCGACCGACGTGTGCTAGCTTAGAGCTCGTTGCAGTTGTGGTACCCATGAACTTTATGTGCGCCTGACGGGAATGCTCCGACAGGCGCTTTTATTGTTTTGCCGGAATCTCCGGATGGGGCCCTTTGCCGCCTATTCAGGAGATTCAAAAATGGCACTTGGCACCGTGAAGTGGTTCAACTCGGAAAAGGGCTTCGGCTTCATCGAGCAGGACGGTGGCGGCCCGGACGTCTTCGCCCACTACTCGAACATCGCCACCCAGGGCTTCCGTGAGCTCAACGAGGGCCAGCGCGTGTCCTTCGACGTCACCCAGGGCCAGAAGGGCCCCCAGGCGGAGAACATCCTCCCCGCCTAAGGCAGTCAGCACGCCGGGGTCCGCACCGAGTCGGTGCGGGCCCCGGCTTGTCTGCTGTTTCGACCCGTTTGTAGATTTCTCAGTAGTACCTGCCGGTTTCAGGAGGGCTTTCTCGCATGACCAGCTCCAGCTCCGCACGACCCAGCCGCCGCCCCACCCGGGGTCGAGGTGCGGCCCAGGGACGTCCGAAGGCTGGCGCGGGACGGCAGAAGTTCGCCCCCGTAGCCAGGCCCCAAGAATTCACCATGCCCGACCCGCTGACCCCGGCCCTGCCGCCGGTGGACGCGTTCGAGGACATGGACATGCCCGAGGCGCTGCTGAAGACCCTCGCCGCCCAGGGCGTCACCTCGCCGTTCCCGATCCAGTCCGCGACCATCCCGAACAGCCTCGTCGGCCGTGACCTGCTCGGCCGCGGCCGCACCGGCTCCGGCAAGACGCTGGCCTTCGGCCTGGCGATGCTCGCCCGTACCGCCGGCCGCCGCGCGCAGCCGAAGCAGCCGCTCGCGCTGGTCCTCGTACCGACCCGTGAGCTCGCGCAGCAGGTCACCGACGCCCTGGCCCCGTACGCCACGGCCGTCAACCTGCGCATCGCGACCGTCGTCGGCGGCATGTCGATCAACCGGCAGGTCGGCCTCCTGCGTCGCGGCTGCGAGGTGCTCGTCGCCACCCCCGGCCGTCTGAAGGACCTCATCGACCGCGGTGACGCCGACCTCTCGCAGGTCTCCATCACGGTCCTCGACGAGGCCGACCAGATGACCGACATGGGCTTCATGCCGCAGGTCACCGCCCTGCTCAAGCAGGTCGAGCCCGAGGGCCAGACCATGCTGTTCTCGGCGACCCTCGACAAGAACATCGACAAGCTCGTCAAGATGTTCCTGCACGACCCGGTCGCCTTCTCCGTCGACCCGTCCGCCGGTGCGGTCAGCACGATGGAGCACCACGTCCTGTACGTCATGGACGAGACCGACAAGAAGGCCGTGGCCACGCGTATAGCTGCTCGTGACGGTCGGGTGATCATGTTCGTCGACACCAAGCGCGGGGTCGACCGCATGGTCAAGAAGCTCCTCGCCGACGGCGTCCGTGCTTCCGGCCTGCACGGCGGCCGCTCGCAGCCGCAGCGCAACCGGACCCTCGACTGGTTCAAGACGGGCGAGGTCACCGCGCTGGTCGCCACCAACGTGGCCGCGCGCGGCATCCACATCGACGACCTCGACCTCGTCGTGAACGTGGACCCGCCGGTCGACCACAAGGACTACCTGCACCGCGGCGGCCGTACCGCCCGCGCCGGTGAGTCCGGCAGCGTCGTCACCCTGGTCCTGCCGGACCAGAAGCGCGACATGACCCGCCTGATGTCGGACGCCGGGATCTCCCCGCGCACCGCGCAGATCAAGTCCTCCGACGCGGAGCTCGCACGCCTCACCGGCGCCAAGGAGCCCTCGGGCATCCCGGTCGTGCTGGATGTGCCGCAGGCGACCCCGCCGCGCCAGCGTCCCACCGGCCAGGCCGGCGGCGGCTCGGGCTCCGGCGCACGCCGTCGCTCGGGCGCACCGCGTACCGGCTCCGGCACGGGCGCGGCTCCGGCCGCCGGTGGCGGCCGCGGCCGTCGCAGCGGCGGTGGCGCCGGCGGCGGGCAGGCTCCGGCCTCCGGGTCCGGTCAGGCCCGCCGTGGCCAGGGCGGCCAGGGTGGACAGGGCGGCTCCGCGGGCGGTTCCGGCGAGCGCAGCCGTCGTACCGGGGGCGCCGCCTCCGGTGGTGCGGCCGCCGCCTCGGCGCGCAGCCGGGTGGGTGGCGCCGGCCAGGGCCGTCGCCGGTCCGCCTGACCTGCGACGACGTACCGAAAATCTAAGATCGAACACTGCGCCGGGCGGCCTTTGCCGCCCGGCGCAGTGCCGTTTTCAGGTGCGGTGCTGTGTTCAGGTGCGGTGCCGTTTCCAGGTGCCTAGCGGACCATCTTCGCCTGGAGCTTCGCCAGGGTCCGCAGGTCCAGGCCGAGGCCGTCGGTGAGGTAGCCGTAGAGGCTGCCGTAGTCGGCCTCCATCTGCGTGGTCGCCGCGTCCAGGTAGTCCTGGCGGACCTCCTGGAGCGGGATCAGCAGATCGGGGTTCTGCATCCGGCCGGATGCCTTCAGGCCCGCCCGCACCTGGGCGTCGTACGTCGCGCGGAAGGTGTTCGAGGCCAGGTAGTCGCCCTCGGCCGTGTCCTGCGGAACCGCCAGGGCGCTCAGCAGCAGGTAGCTCATCCAGCCCGTCCGGTCCTTGCCCGAGGTGCAGTGGTAGAGCAGCGGGCCCTGGTTGCCGTCGGCGATCTCGCGGAGGGTGGTCGCGAACTGCGCCCTGTTCTCGGGGTTGGTCACGAAGGCGCGGTAGATGTCGCGCATGTACGCCTCGGCGCGGCCGCCGCCGAGCATCTGCTCCTGCTTCACGGGATCACCGCTGCCTATCGCGGTCATCAGCGTCCCGAACAGGCCGAGGTCGCTGACCGGGCGGGCGGTGGAGGCCAGACCGGCGGGCAGCTTGTCGGCCCCGTCGTACTGGACCTCCAGCGGGATGCGGAAATCGACGACCTTCCCCAGGCCCAGACCGGCGACGGCGGTGGTGTCGGCGGCGGTCAGCTTGCCCAGTGCGTCGGAGCGGTAGACGAGTCCCTGACGGACCCGGCCTCCGGTCCAGGTGCGGTAGCCGCCGAGGTCGCGGACGTTGACGGCGCCCTGGAGGGGGATCTGGCGGATCGTGTCCGCCGACTGCGTGTGCGCGTGGTGACGCGAGGAGAAGGCACTGTCCGAGGGCGCGGCGTACGCGGCGGCGGGCAGGGTCCCGATGGCGAGGGCGGAAGCGAGCACCGCGGTCGCCAGGCGGATTCTGGGACGGCTCATCTGGGGCAACTCCTGTAGCGGAGAAGGGGGATCACCCTGGTGGTGGCAGGGTGCCGAGCAGGTGAGGGGGGATGTGGTGTGGGGGAGTGAGGCCGTGCAGCCGTTCCAGGACGGCGTGCGCCTCGGCCATGACGCGGGTGACGAGCTCCGCACAGGACGGCAGATCCTCGATCACGCCCGCGACCTGGCCCGATGCCATGACGCCGAGGTCCGTACGGCCCTCGACCATGGACGCCTTGAGGAGCATGGGGGTGTTCGCGGCGAGCAGCACCTGGCTCCAGGACAGGTCCTTGCCGTGTTTCATCGCGAGGCCGTCGCGGATCATCTCCGCCCAGGTCAGACCCGACAGCTTCTTGAAACCGGCCGCGTGCCGCACCGCCTTGGCCAGGGCCTTGGTCCGCCCGGACCGTTCCAGGGAGGCAACCAGCTCGCTGCGCAGCATCCGGTGCGGGAGCCCGTCCACGGCCGTGGTGACGGTGACGTCCTTGACGCCCGCCTTCAGGTACTCGGCCTTCACCGCGTCCGGCACGGTCGAATCCGAGGTCAGCAGGAACCGGGTGCCCATGGCGATGCCCGCGGCCCCGTAGGAGAGCGCCGCGACCAGGCCGCGGCCGTCGCTGAACCCGCCCGCCGCGATCACCGGGATGTCCACCGCGTCGACCACCTGTGGCAGCAGCACGGTCGTGGCCACGTCCCCGGTGTGCCCGCCGCCCTCGCCGCCCTGCACGATCACCGCGTCGGCGCCCCACGCCGCGACCTTCTCGGCGTGCCGGCGGGCCCCGATCGAGGGGATCACGACCACGCCCGCGTCCTTGAGCCGGGCGATCAGCTCCTTGGACGGGGCCAGCGCGAAGGAGGCCACCCGGACGCCCTCGTCGATGATCAGCTGCGCCCGTTCGGCCGCGTCCCCGGCGTCCGCGCGCAGATTGACCCCGAAGGGGGCGTCCGTACGGGACTTGACCTCGTGGACCGCCGCCCGCAGCTGCTCCATCGTCATGGTCGCCGAGGCCAGGATGCCGAGCGCGCCCGCGCCCGCCGCCCCCGACACCAGGCGCGGACCCGCCACCCAGCCCATGCCCGTCTGCACGATCGGATGCTCGACCCCGACCAGCTTGGTGAATGCCGTCTCCATCAGCTCAGACCCGCACTTCCCGGTCGCGCAGGCCCTTGGGGTCGATGACCTCACGGATCAGCCGCAGCTCCTGCGGCGTCGGCTCCCGGGTGTACGGGACCTCCTGGGGGATGTCGAGCTCGAATCCGGTGGCCGCCCGGAGCTGTTCCACCGTGACCCCGGGGTGCAGGGAGACCAGGTGCATGGCGTGGTCCGGGCCGCTGAAATCGAATACGCCGAGATCGCTGACCACCCGGGGCAGCCGGTGGAAGCGGGTCACCCCGGCCGCCTCGGCACGGTCGTAGCCCACGCCGCTCACCATGTCGACGCGCTCGACGAACACCCGGGTGGAGTGCTTGGGGATCCAGTAGCTCACCGGATTGTTCAAGGTGTTCACCGGAGCGCCGCGCACCCCGAGGAGCTGGCGGGCCGGCTGCGCCCAGTCCCCGATGCAGGAGATGTTCTGGTTGCCGAACCGGTCGATCTGGCTGGCGCCCATCATCACGTGCCGACGGCCACCGGTGACCATCGTCAGGTGGCGGCGGTACGGGAGCCAGCCCTCGGCCGAGCCGTCGAGCCCGACCAGCATCGCCTCGCCGTCGGTCAGCAGCAGGTCGGGGGAGAAGGTCCGCTTCGCCAGCCGGGCCCCGAAGGAGGGAACCAGGCCCATCGGGCTGGCCAGTACCTCGCCGTTGTCCCGCCAGGCCTCGGCGCAGGCGATCACGCAGTACTCGGCGCGGGTGACGGCGGCGGTGGCGGAGGGGGTGGTGGTCGGGCTGCTCACTTCTGCTCCTCGTGCCAGGCCTGGACGGCGGACTGGTAGGCGTGCTCGCTGCCGCCGGAGAGGAAACGCTCGGCGAACTCGGTCCAGGGGGTGGTCGCGTACAGCTTCTGGAAGGCCTCGTCGCGGCCGTAGTCGGGGGCGCAGGAGGTGAAGTGCGCGCCGTTCGGGGTCTCCACGACCCCGGTGACCGAGTGCCGGCTGACGAGCAGGGACTGCGGGGGGCCGGACTTGGAGAGTTCGGCGGTCTCGACGAGCTGCTCGCAGGAGACGTAGGCGGCGTCGGCGGCCTCGCAGAAGAGGTCGTCGAAGTACGGGTCGGGGCCCAGGTACTGGGCGTTGCCGAGCCGGTCGGCGCGGTTGAGGTGGACCAGGGCGGCGTCCATGCGCAGGGCGGGGACCGCCACGAACTCCTCTCCGTCGGCGTACGGGGAGGTGACGGTGCGCAGCTCGGGGTTGACCCGCATGACGTCCGAGCCGAGGCCGGCGCGGACGGGGAGGAAGGGCATCCGGTTGACGGCCGCGTGCAGGCCCCACATGAACATGGCCTCGTCGAGCTCGGTGAGGGCGAAGGCGCCGCGCTCGCGGGCGGCCCGGTAGTGCGGCTCCAAGGGAATGGAGTCGAGGGTGACGAAGGGGGTGACCAGCCTGCGGATCCGGCCGGCCGCGGCGAGCAGGCCGACGTCGGGGCCGCCGTAGGAGATCACGGTGAGATCGGTGATCTCGGAGCGGAGCAGTGCGCGCACCAGGGCCATGGGCTTGCGCCGCGAACCCCAGCCGCCGATGCCGACGGTCATCCCGCTGCGCAGCCGGCCGACCACCTCGTCGGGGGTCATGCTCTTGTCGGTCATGCCGATTCCGCCTCTGCTTCGCTCGCCCCGCTGCTTTTGAAGGTGTCGCGGACCCGGTCGGCCACGCCGCTGAGGTTGGCCTCGAAGGTGAAGCCCTGCTCGAAGCGGTAGCTGCGGCGCACGTCCACGGGGTCGATGCCGTTGATGGCCGCCTTGGCGAGCCGGATGAGGTACCCGTCCTTCTTCGCGATCTCGGCGGCCAGCTCCAGGGCGGCCGCCCGCAGTTCGCCCGGCGGGACCACCTTCCACACGGAGCCGTGCGCGTGCAGTTCGGCGGCGGTCGCGGTGCGCGAGGTGTAGTACAGGGTCCGCATCAGGTGCTGCGGGACGAGCCGGGCCAGATGGGTGGCGGCCCCGAGGGCGCCCCGGTCCAGCTCCGGCAGCCCGAAGGTGGCGTCCTCGGAGGCGACGACGGCGTCGGCGTTGCCGACCAGGCCGATCCCGCCGCCGAGGCAGAAGCCGTTCACGGCCGCCACGACCGGTACCTCGCACTCGTAGACGGCGGCGAAGGCCTCGTAGCAGCCGCGGTTGGCGCCGATGAGCGAGGCGTGGCCGGTATCGCGCTGCATCTCCTTGATGTCGACGCCGGCGTTGAAGCCGCGGCCCTCGGCGGCGAGGACCACGCACCGGACCTCCGGGTCGCGGCCGGCCGCGCGCAGGGCGTCGGCCAGGTCGTACCAGCCCTGCACGGGCAGTGCGTTGACGGGCGGGAAGTCGACTGTGACGAGTGCGATGCCCTTGTCGGGGCTTGAGGTGGAGACACCCATGAGCGGATCAGCTACCTTTCCACCAAACATTTGTTAGGTGAGGAAGGTAGCAGCCGATGGAGCTCAACGGGAGGGTTGTCGTCGTCACCGGCGGAACCCGGGGCGTCGGCGCCGGGATCGCGCGGTCGTTCCTTGCGGCGGGGGCCGAAGTCGTCGTCTGCGCACGCCGGCCGCCGGAACAACCGGTGGAGGAGGCCGGCCGCAAGGCCTCCTTCGCCTCGGTGGACCTGCGCGATCCGGCGGCCGTACAGGAGTTCATCGGCGCGGTCGCCGGCTGCCACGGGCGGCTCGACTGCCTGGTCAACAACGCCGGCGGAACCCCGTACCGGCTCCTGGGGGAGGGCGAGGCGCAGCGCCACGCGCGGGTCGTCGAGCTCAACCTGATCGCCCCGATGACCGCCTCGGTCGCCGCCTACCCCTGGCTCCGGGAGACGCGGGGCTCGATCGTGATGATCGGCAGCGTCAGCGGAACCCGCCCCTCGCCGGGCACGGCTGCCTACGGGGCGGCGAAGGCGGGGCTGGAGAACCTGGCCCGCTCCATGGCCGTGGAATGGGCGCCCGAGGTACGGGTCAACTCGCTGGTCCTGGGCATGGTGCGGACCGAGCTCTCACACCTGCACTACGGCGACGAGAGCGGGATCGCCGCGGTCGGCGCGACCGTACCGCTGGGGCGGCTGGCGGAGCCCTCGGACGTGGGCGAGGCGGCCGTGTTCCTGGCCTCCGACCGGGCGGGATACGTGAGCGGGGCGAGCCTGCTCGTCCACGGGGGCGGTGAGCGGCCGGCGTTCCTGGACGCGGCGACCGCGAACAAGGCGGACGGTCCGGACAAGGCCGGCGGTCCGAACGATGCGAACGATGCGAACAACCTCGAGAAGGAGAGCTGACATGGGACTTGCCGAAGGCCGTGTGGTCATCGTGACGGGCGCCGGGCGCGGGCTGGGCCGGGCCCACGCGCTGGCCTTCGCCGCGGAAGGGGCGCGGATCGTGGTCAACGACCTGGGCGTCGGGCTGGACGGGCTGCCGGGACCGGACGGTCCGGCCGCGCAGGTGGTCGCCGAGATCCGGGCGATGGGCGGGGAAGCGGTCGCGCACGGCGGTGACATCGCCACCTCGGAAGGGGCCGCTTCGCTGGTCGAGACGGCCGTCTCGACGTTCGGACGGCTGGACACCCTCGTCAACAACGCCGGGTTCCTGCGCGACCGGATGCTCGTCAACCTGGACGAGGACGACTGGGACGCGGTCATGCGGGTGCACCTGAAGGGGCACTTCCTGCCGCTGAAGCACGCGGCCGCGTACTGGCGGGCACAGGCGAAGGAGGGCCGCCAGGTGGCGGCCCGGGTGATCAACACCTCCTCGGGCGCCGGCCTGCTCGGCTCGGTCGGCCAGGGCAACTACAGCGCCGCCAAGGCCGGGATCCTCGGCTTGACCCTGGTGTCGGCGGCGGAGATGGGCCGCTACGGGGTCCAGGTCAACGCGATCGCCCCGGCCGCGCGGACCCGGATGACGGAACAGGCCTTCGCGGACACCATGGCCGCCCCGGGGGAGGGGGACTTCGACGCGATGGCCCCCGAAAACGTGTCCCCCCTGGTGGTGTGGCTCGGCTCCGACGCCTCGGCCGGGGTCACCGGCCGCGTCTTCGAGACGGAGGGCGGCCGCATCACGGTGATGGAGGGCTGGCGGCCGGGCCCGACGACGGACCGGGGCGCGCGGTGGACTCCGTCGGAGGCGGGAGAGGCCGCGGCGAAACTCCTCGCGGAGTCGCAGCGCCCGCAGCCGGTGTACGGGGCGCGGTAGGCCTGGACACAGCCGGACACCCAGCCGTACACGCGGGCCGGGACCTCAAAGGGTCCCGGCCCGCACCCGTTCCCGCTCAGCGGGAACACGCCCTCCCGCTGCCGCCCGGCCCCCGCCTACCGTCTGCCGCACCACACCACCGCAGCCGGGAGGACCCCATGCTGAACGACCAGCTCCGGCGCGAGGCAGCCGAGGTGCTGCGAGGGGCGGAGGCGCGACGCAGGCCGGTGCGGCCGCTGGTCGAGCTGTTCGAGGGGATCGGCGCGCAGGACGCGTACGAGATCCAGCTCCTCAACATCCGCCACCGCGTCCACAGCGCCGGCGCCCGCGTCACCGGGCACAAAGTCGGGCTCTCGTCCCCCGTCATGCAGGCCATGATGGGCGTCGACGAACCCGACTACGGGCACCTGCTCGACGCGATGGAGCTACACGAGGACGTCCCGGTCCCCGCGGCCGCCTACTGCGCGCCCCGCGTCGAGGTCGAGGTCGGCTTCGTGCTCGGCGCCGACCTGCCGGGCGAGGGCTGCACCGTGGCCGACGTACTGGCCGCCACCGAGCGGGTCGTTCCGGCCCTGGAACTCATCGACAGCCGGATCGCCGACTGGCGGATCACCATCGCCGACACCATCGCCGACAACGCCTCCTCCGCCGGGTACGTCATCGGAGCGGGCGTCGACCCGCGCGAGGTGGACCTGAAGGCCGTCGAAGCCACGCTGACCAGCGGCGGCGAACTCCTCGCGAGCGGACGCAGCGACGCCGTGCTCGGGGATCCCGCCGAGTCCGTGGCCTGGCTGGCGCGGACCGTCGCCCGCTTCGGAGTGCCGCTGCGCAAGGGCCACCTGGTCCTGCCCGGGTCCTGCACCCGCGCCGTGGACGTGACCGCCGGGCGGACCTACACCGCCGAGTTCACCGGGCTCGGCTCGGTGTCCCTCTCCTTCTCCTGACTGCTGAATCCTGAGCCCTTGAGGTGCCCGTGACCGTACC
>NZ_JAPNLJ010000045.1 GCF_026627445.1 Streptomyces sp. H27-H1 | reverse complement strand
GCGGCATCGCGTTCCGCTTCGACAAGACGCCAGAGAGCTACGAGGCCGGCCTGCATCTGTGTGGTGCGATGCTCTGGCTCCGCAGCATCGCACCACATTCATGATCTGAACTCCAGACAGGACCTAGTGCGGTGACCGGAAAGGTTCACCGGGTCGCGGCGCCCGGCACGGCACCTCGCGGCGTTGTCGGACCGGGCAAGTACGTCCAGTACGAGCCTCGGCCCTCCGCCTTGCGATGCACCGCAGCGGACACCGCGACCCGGCAAACCTTCCCGGCCACAGCACTAGCTGCCGGTGATGCTCGGCGCGCCCGTCTCGATGTGGCCCGTGTAGCGGCGCGACCAGCTGCCGTCGGAGTCGGCGAGGAGCGTGAAGTCGTACCAGCCGTTCTGGTAGGCGACGGCGTTGAAGTAGTCCTCGCGCGAGGAGTTCGCCGGCACGGTGTACGTCCACGGGCCGTCCGTGCGGTAGGCGTTCGCACGGATCGTGAAGGTGACCGGCGAGGCGGAGGTGTTCGTCATCTTGAGGTAGAGCGCCGTCTTGCCGGTGCCCGGCTCCACCGCGAAGCGGGCCGCGACCTCGATCGCCTTGCCCGCCTTCGAGGCGTCCCCGATGAAGCGCCGCAGGAAGCGGTTCGGCCCGTACATCGAGATGTCGTACTTGCCGGAGCCGCTGCCGGTGCCGATGTTGAAGTAGTCCGCCGAGGTGGCGCCGGCGTCCACCGTGTACTGCCAGGCGGCCGTGTCCCGGTACTGGTGCGGGTGGATCGAGAAGTGCGCCGCCCGCTTCGCCTCGGTGCCCGTGTTCGTCATCGAGAACCAGGCGAGGATCTTGCCGGCCGCCCCGAACTCGAAGCGGTCCAGGTTGCCGTTGACCTGGTACGGAAGGGCCCGCGCGGGCCGGTTCCCGGGCTCCTGCACCGGCTGCGCGTTGTCCTGCGGCACCGGGTTGGAGAGCGGGCCGCAGGTCGCCTGGCCGATGACCTTGGCCGTGGACGGGAGGCCGGCGGGAACCCCGTAGACCGGGTGCGCGAAGTCGAAGACGCCCGTCAGGTCGCCGGTGACCTTGCGGCGCCACGCGCTGATGTTCGGACAGGTGGCCGGGGTGCCGAGCGAGGCCGTCCACGTCTCCATGAAGCGCAGCACCGAGGTGTGGTCGAAGACCTCGGAGCTCACCCAGCCGCCGCGGGTCCACGGCGACATCACGATCATCGGGACGCGGAAGCCGAGCCCGATCGGGACGCCGTCGATGTACTCGCCGGGGGTGCCGGGCGGGGCGACCGGCGGCGGGACGTGGTCGAAGAAGCCGTCGTTCTCGTCGTAGTTGAGGAAGAGGACGGTGGAGTCGAAGACCTCCGGGTTCGCCGAGAGAGCGCGGTAGACCAGGTCGACGAAGTGCGCGCCGTCACCGGGCGGGGCGTACGGGTGCTCGGAGAAGGCCTCGTTCGCCACGACCCAGGAGACCTGGGGCAGGGTGCCCGCGACGACGTCCGCGCGGATGGCGGCGGCGATGTCGTCGGGGGTGGAGCCGGTGACCTTGGGGACGGAGCCCATGCCGCGGTCCCGCAGCGGGTTGCCGGGGGCGGCGTCCGTGAACTTCTTGAAGTAGGCGAGCCCGTTGTCCCCGTAGTTGTCCTGGGCGTTCTGGTACACCTTCCAGCTCATGCCGGCCCGCTGGAGGGCCTCGGCGTACGTCTCCCAGGTCAGCCCGGACTCGTCGCCGCCGTCCTTGCTGCCCGCGTCGACCTTGCCGCTCCACAGGAAGGTGCGGTTGGGGCCGGTCGCGCTCAGGGTGGAGCAGAAGTAGGCGTCGCAGACCGTGTAGTTGTCGGCGATGCCGTAGTGGAACGGTATGTCGCCGCGGTCGAGGTACCCGAGGGTGCGGGTGTTGCCGACGCCGGTGACGAAGTTGTCCAGGCGGCCCTTGTTCCAGGCCGCGTGCTGCGAGTTCCAGCTGTGCGGGAGGTCGCCGTTGCACTGGGCGAGGGTCTCGCCGTCCACCCCGCCCACCGGCGGGGTGGAGCTGAGCTTCCACGGGTACTGGCGGCCGCCCCAGTTGGGCTGGTTGAACATGCCCCAGCCGCCCGGGATGTTACCGGCGGCGCGGTCGCCGAAGCCGCGGACACCCTTCAGCTTGCCGAAGTAGTGGTCGAAGCTGCGGTTCTCCTGCATCAGGATCACCACGTGCTTCACGTCGGTGATCGTGCCGGACGCGGCCGCGGCGGCCGCCGAGGCCGGCGCGATCGCGGGCAGGGCGGCACCTGCCATCAGCCCGGCACCGATTCCCACGAATCCCCTGCGGCTGAGAGGTGTCACTGGCTACTCGCCTCCAACTCAAGTGCCCCGCTGGCACATTGACCGCAAGAGTGGCGGCAGCCGCGTCAAAGGTCTACATCCGTGCGGTAAGAACTCGGTGAACATCCGGTCGGCCGGATTCAGTCGTTGATTCGTACGAGCGCTTTGCCCAGGTTGTCCCCCCGGAGCATGCCCCGGAAGGCGTCCACCGTGTGAGCAAATCCCTGCACAACGGTGGTGTCGGTACCAATCCGGCCGCTGCGCAGGTGCGGGACGAGGAAGTCCTCCAGCTCGTCCTGCATATTGGTGTGATTGCGAACCAATACCCCTTCCAGGCGCGGCGACTTGCGTACGACCTCGAAGAGGTTGCGGGGCGCCGCGGGGAAGCGGTCGCCGTTGTACATCGAGATCTCGCCGACCCAGGCGATCCGCCCGTACTCGCGCAGCACGTCGATCGCGCCCTCCAGGTGGTCCCCGCCGACGCTGTCCACGTAGACGTCGATCCCGTCGGGCGCGGCCTGTGCGAGCTGCTCGCCGACCGGCCCGTCGGCGAGGCCCGGGTCGCGGGAGGCGCGGGACGACGGGATGGTGCTGACCATGGTCGGGCGCGGGCTCGGCATGGCGATTCTCCCGGAGCTGTCGCTGAGGGAGGCGCGAGCGGACGTCGAGATCACCGATCTGGGCCCCTCGGGGCCTGTGAGGCAGGTGGGATACGTCACCACGCCGGAATCGGCTGCCACCCTCGCCGTCAGGGCTCTGAGCAGGGAGCTTCGGTCCTCCAAGGCCTGAAGTGGAGCCACGAACGGAGGCCTTCCGAGGGGTTTCGCGTCTCAGATAGTAGGAAGTCCGAGTAATTGCGGAGACATACAGCGGGAGCTGGCTTACGTTGTAGAAGCCGAACGTCTCGCCGATCCGGCGAATGGCGGTCGAGAGCGCGCGCCCCATGGCAGGCAACCCCTGTCGCGCACCGCTCCCCGCCTCTTCCGGCGCCTTGAAGGAACCCCTCATCCGTGGCCCCGCCACGCCGTGATCTCAAGGAGTCGATCACCATGACGCACACCGCTTCCACCACCGCCCGCCGCGTCCGCCGCTCCGCCGCCGCGGACGTCGACCGGAAGAACGCCGCCGCCGCCCTGCAGCGTGCGCTGGACCGCCGCGACAACGGCGGCTCCACCGGGCACTGACCTGCCGCCACCTGCAGTTGAGCGCTCCCCGGCCCGGACATCTTGCGTCCACATGATGGACGCAAGATGTCTGAGGGGTGGGACAAGGAGTACGGTTCCACCATGTCGACCAGCATCAATCTCGCAGTGATCCCCGGTGATGGCATCGGCCAGGAAGTCGTGGCTCAGGGCCTCAAGGTCCTTACCGCGGTCCTGCCCCAGGATGTGAAGCTGGAGACCCAGGAATACGACCTCGGCGCCCAGCGCTGGCACCGCACCGGTGAAACCCTCCCGGAGGCGGAGCTCGAGGCCCTCAAGCACCACGACGCGATCCTGCTGGGCGCCATCGGCGACCCCTCGGTCCCGTCGGGCGTCCTGGAGCGCGGTCTGCTGCTGAAGCTCCGCTTCGCCTTCGACCACTTCATCAACCTGCGCCCGTCGAAGCTCTTCCCCAACACGGCCACCCCGCTCGCCGGCCGTCCGGAGATCGACTTCGTCGTGGTCCGCGAGGGCACCGAAGGCCCGTACACCGGCAACGGCGGCAGCCTGCGCACCGGTACCCCGGCCGAGGTGGCCACCGAGGTCAGCATCAACACGGCCTACGGTGTCGAGCGCGTGGTCCGCGACGCGTACGAGCGTGCCAACGGCCGCCCGCGCAAGAAGCTGACGCTGGTCCACAAGAACAACGTCCTCGTGTACGCCGGTCACCTGTGGAAGAACATCTTCGACAAGGTCGGCCAGGAGTACCCCGAGGTCACCACCGACTACCTGCACGTCGATGCCGCGACGATCTTCTTCGTCACCCAGCCCGAGCGCTTCGACGTCATCGTCACGGACAACCTCTTCGGTGACATCCTCACCGACCTGGCCGCCGCCGTGACCGGCGGAATCGGTCTGGCCGCCTCGGGCAACATCAACCCGACCGGCGCCTTCCCGTCCATGTTCGAGCCCGTCCACGGCTCGGCCCCGGACATCGCCGGCACCGGCAAGGCCGACCCGACCGCGACGATCCTCTCGGTCGCCCTCCTGCTGCGCCACCTCGGCTACGAGGACCAGGCCGTCCGCATCGAGGACGCGGTCTGCGCCGACCTGGCCGAGCGCGACGGCACCTTCCGCTCCACCGACGCGATCGGCGACGCCCTCGCCGCTCGAGTAGCCGGCTGACCCGGTAGCCCCAGTTCAAGGAAGCCGCCGGGTCGCGATCACCGCACCCGGCGGCTTTTCCTGTGCGGCCCCGGGTGTCACCATCTCTCCTGGGCCGCAATCACCCCGTTTCACCGAAGCCCCCTCCCGCGCGATAATCGAACGCGAGGCCGCGGAATACGGGGAAGCTCGGACGTCCTAGTACGCCGTGAGCGCGGTCCGCCATACACAACCGGTGAAGGACAAGCACTCATGACGACGCCCACGATCGAGCTGAAGCCCTCCTCGAACCCCCTGTCCGCCGCGGAGCGCGAAGCGATCCTGACGAACCCCGGTTTCGGCCGCCACTTCACGGACCACATGGTCACGGTCAAGTGGACCGAGGGCCGCGGTTGGCACGACGCCGAGCTGGTCCCCTACGCGCCCCTGTCGATGGACCCGGCGAACATGACCCTGCACTACGCGCAGACGATCTTCGAGGGGCTCAAGGCCTACAAGCAGCCCGACGGCACCGTCGCGACCTTCCGTCCGCAGGCGAACGCCGAGCGCTTCCAGGCCTCCGCCCGCCGCATGGCGATGCCGGAGCTGCCGACCGAGCTGTTCATCGAGGCCTGCGACGCGCTCATCAAGCAGGACCGCGCCTGGGTGCCGGACTCCGGCGAGGCCTCGCTCTACCTGCGGCCGTTCATGTTCGCCTCGGAGGTCGGCCTCGGCGTCCGCCCGGCCAACGAGTTCCTCTTCATCGTCATCGCCTCGCCCGCCGGCGCGTACTTCCCCGGCGGGGTCAAGCCCGTCTCCGTCTGGCTCTCCGAGGAGTACGTGCGCGCGGTCAAGGGCGGCACCGGCGCCGCGAAGACCGGCGGCAACTACGCCGCCTCGCTCGTCGCGCAGGCTCAGGCCGCCGAGCACGGCTGCGACCAGGTGGTCTGGCTCGACGCCGTCGAGCACCGCTGGATCGAGGAGATGGGCGGGATGAACCTCTACTTCGTCTACGGCCAGGAAGGCGAAGCGCAGCGGATCGTCACCCCCGAGCTCACCGGCTCGCTCCTCCCCGGCATCACCCGCGACTCCCTCCTCACCATCGCCCGCGACCTCGGCTACACCGCCGAGGAAGGCCGGATCACCACCGAGGACTGGAAGCGCGACAACGAGAACGGCACGCTGACCGAGGTCTTCGCCTGCGGTACCGCCGCCGTGATCACCCCCGTCGGCTCCGTCAAGTCGGAGCGCGCCAACTGGACCCAGGGCAACGGCGAGCCCGGCGAGGTCACCATGAAGCTCCGCAAGGCGCTGCTGGACCTCCAGACCGGCCACAACGCCGACACCCACGGCTGGATGCACCCGCTCGGCTAGAACCCGCAAGCCGTACGCACGAAGGCCCGCGCCCCTGCGAGGAGGGGGCGCGGGCCTTCGTGCGTACGGGGGAGTCCTACGCGGCGACCGGCTCCTCGGCGGCGGCGGGCGCCGGGGCGGGGGCGGTGCGGGCGGTCAGTGCCGTGTAGACCAGGCCGCCGGCGAGGCCGGACAGGACGAAGGAGCAGTCCACGCCACCGGTCAGGGCCAGCAGGGGGCCCTCGTAGAACGGGGTGGTCACGGCGAGCAGGCCGACGCCCGCGCCGATCACCCAGGAGAGGGTGGCGGCCACGTTCCAGCCGCCGCGGTACCAGTAGATCCCACCCACCGAGCGGCGGTTGAAGACCTGGAGGGCGTCGGCGTCGTACCGGCCGCGGCAGCGGACGTAGCCGATGAGGGTGACCACGGCCCACGGGGTGCCGATCGCGGTCAGCAGCAGCACGAACGAGGTCATCGCGGACTGCACGTCCCACGAGAAGGAGCCGATGAACACGAAGGCGGTGGCGACGGCCGCGGCGATCACGGTGGCCTTGGTCCGGGTGGCCTTGGGGATGATGGCGTCGAGGTCGAGGCCCATGGAGTAGAGCATCAGCCCGGCGTTGCCCACCGAACCGGCCGCGGCGGCGGCGAGCAGCGGGACCAGGTACCAGAACGGCGCGGCCTCGACCAGCGGCCCGGCGTACTCGGCGCCGGCTTTGGCGGCGAGCGCGGTGTAGGTGCCGAACAGCTGCGGGATCAGGAGGCCGATCAGCAGGCCGAAGCAGGTGGCCCAGAAGACCTTGCGGGAGCTGTGCTTCGTGGGGGAGACGTAGCGGGTGTAGTCGCCGAGCAGGGTGATGAAGGCGACGGGCCCGCTGAGCCCGGCTGCGACGGCGGCAAGCAGCCAGGTCGGCCAGAAGGAGCCCAGCAGATAGGTGTCCACGGGCGCGGCGGCGGTGAAGTCCGGGGCGTAGGCGTATATGCCGACGGCCAGCAGCACCACCATGCCGATGGAGAGCACCTTGCTCATGCGCAGCAGCAGTCGGTAGCCGAAGACGGCTCCGACGACGGTGCACGCGGCGAGTACGCCGTACATCACGGCCCGGGAGAGGCCGGTGTCCGGCAGTCCGGTGAGCCGGGACAGGGTGCCGACCATCACGTCGCCGCCTATCCACAGGGTCAGCGCGGTGTAGCCGAGCGAGAGCAGCAGGCCGACCACCGAGCCGACGAGCCGGCCGCGGACGCCGAACTGGGCGCCGCTGGAGGTGGACAGGTTGGTCCCCGTGCGCAGGGAGACGAGCGCCAGCGGCGCGGTGAAGGCGATGCCGACGAGGGTGCCGGTCACGATGGCGGTGACCGACGGCCACAGTCCCAGTCCGAAGGACGGGGGCAGCCAGCCGAAGACGATCACACCGAGGCAGAGATTGGAGCCGAGGAGGATCGAGATCAGGTCACGGGGACCGCTCGTCCGCTCCTCCTCCGGGATGGTGTCGACTCCGCGCTGTTCGATGGGCATAGGGGGACTCCCTTGGCAGGGCGGGGGGTGGCAATGCATTGTTTGAGCGACACTCAATGTGGCCTAAGCCCTGGTCTCAGGTCAATGCTTCATTGCCAGGAAATGAAGAGTTAGAGTGATGCTCTAACCCATCGACTCAAAGGGTGGTGGATCGGCGTGCGGCTGACCCCTACGGAGCGCGACCGGCTGCTTCTCCGCAGCGCTGCGGAACTGGCCAGGGCCCGGCGGGCCCGCGGACTGAGGCTCAACGTCCCGGAGGCCACCGCGCTCATCGCGGACACGGTCTGCGAGGCCGCCCGCGACGGCAAACGACTGGCCGAGGCCATCGAGGAGGCCAGCTCCGTGCTGGGCCCCGCCGATGTGCTGCCCGGCGTCAGTGATGTGGTCACCGAGGTGCACGTGGAGGCCGTCTTCGACGACGGATCCCGCCTCGCGGTGGTCTCGTCCCCGATCCGGGGCGCCGCCGGCCTGGGCGAGGACGCCCCGGGCGCGGTCGTACCCGGCCCCGGAGCGCCCCAGCCGGAGCCCACGGTCCACCTGCACGTGCGCAACACCGCCCCGGTCCCGGTGAGCGTCACCTCCCACTTCCACTTCTTCGAGGCCAACCCGCGCCTCGACTTCGACCGCGCGGCGGCGTACGGAATGCGCCTGTGCGTACCGGCCGGCTCGTCCGTCCGGTTCGACCCGCACGGCGAGGGGGAAGTCGGCCTCGTCCCCATCGGCGGGGACCGCATCGCGATCGGGTTCGCGGGGCTGGTCGACGGACCCCTGGACGCCCCGGGCGCCAAATCGCTCGCGCTGGAGCGGGCGGCGGCGTGCGGTTACCTGGGCGCCGCCCAGGACGGGCAGACCCCGGTCACTTCGGCCTCCCCCGTCACCCCGGCCTCCCCGGGCACCCCTGCGACCCCGGCCGGCCAGACCGACGCCAACGACCGCCCGGAAGGGACGACCGCATGAGCCGGCAGACCCCCCACACCGACCACAGCGCGCACTGCGCACCCGGCAGCCGGCACATCGACCCGCACGAGTACGCCTCCGTCTTCGGCCCCCGGGCCGGGGACCGGGTCCGGCTCGGCGACTCCGGGCTGACCGTCCGTGTGGAGTCGGACTCGCAGAAGCCCGGGGACGAGTTCCTGGCCGGTTTCGGCAAGACGGCGCGCGACGGACTGCACCTCAAAGCCGCCGCCGTCCGCGACACCTGCGACGTGGTGATCAGCAACGTGCTGGTCATCGACGCCGTCCTCGGCATCCGCAAGGTCTCCATCGGCATCCGTGAGGGCCGCATCCACGCGATCGGCCGGGCCGGCAACCCGGACACCCTCGACGGGGTCGACGTCGTGGTCGGCACGGGCACGAGCATCGTCTCCGGCGAGGGCATGATCGCCACCGCCGGCGCCGTGGACACCCACGTGCACCTGCTCTCCCCGCGCATCATGGAGGCTTCGCTGGCGTCCGGGGTCACCACGATCATCGGGCAGGAGTTCGGCCCGGTCTGGGGCGTCGGCGTCAACTCCCCGTGGGCGCTGAAGCACGCCTTCAACGCCTTCGACGCCTGGCCCGTCAACATCGGGTTCCTGGCCCGGGGTTCCTCCTCGGACCCGGCCCCGCTGATCGAGGCCCTCGCCGAGGGCGGCGCCTCGGGCTTCAAGGTCCACGAGGACATGGGCGCCCACACCCGTGCCCTGGACACCGCCCTGCGCGTGGCCGAGGAGTACGACGTACAGGTCGCCCTGCACAGCGACGGGCTCAACGAATGCCTCTCGGTCGAGGACACCCTGCGGGTGCTCGACGGCCGTACCATCCACGCCTTCCACATCGAGGGCTGCGGTGGCGGCCACGTCCCCAACGTCCTGAAGATGGCGGGCGTGCCGAACGTCATCGGCTCCTCCACCAACCCGACGCTGCCCTTCGGCCGCGACGCGGTCGCCGAGCACTACGGCATGATCGTCTCCGTCCACGACCTCAAGCCGGACCTGCCCGGAGACGCGGCCATGGCCCGCGACCGGATCCGCGCCGGCACGATGGGGGCCGAGGACGTCCTGCACGACCTCGGCGCGATCGGGATCACCTCCTCCGACGCCCAGGGCATGGGCCGCGCCGGCGAGACCATCCGCCGCACCTTCGCCATGGCCGCCAAGATGAAGGGCGAGCTGGGACCGCTGGCCGGCGACGGCGAGGGCGACGACAACGCCCGCGTGCTGCGCTACATGGCCAAGCTGACCATCAACCCGGCCATCGCCCACGGCCTGGCCCACGAGATCGGCTCCATCGAGGTCGGCAAGCTCGCCGACATCGTGCTCTGGCGCCCCCAGTTCTTCGGCGCCAAGCCGCAGCTGGTCCTCAAGTCCGGCTTCCCGGCCTACGGGGTCACCGGCGACCCCAACGCCGCCACCGACACCTGTGAACCGCTGGTCCTCGGACCGCAGTTCGGCTCCTACGGGGCCACGGCAGCCGATATCTCCGTCGCCTTCGTATCGGCCGCCGCGGCAGCCCTCGGCAGCGACGAGATGCCGACCCGCAGGCGCCGGGTCGCCGTCCGCGGCACCCGGGGCATCGGGCCGGGGGACCTCCTCCTGAACTCCCGGGTGGGCGCGGTCGATGTGGACGCGCGCAGCGGACTCGTCTCCCTCGACGGGGAGCCGCTGCGTTCCGAAGCCGCCGATTCGGTCTCCCTCAACCGCCTGTACTTCTTGTAAGTCAGCACAGCCCGTAAGGACCTCCTGCCATGACCGCACAGCCCGTGAACGCCGGATTCCGGATGCCCGCCGAGTGGATGCCCCACGAGCGCACCTGGATGGCCTGGCCCAGCCTGAACCCCACCTTCACCAACGAGCAGGAGCTCGCCGAAGCCCGCCAGGCCTGGGGCGCCGTCGCCCGCGCGGTCCGCGCGTACGAGCCCGTGACCCTCGTGGTCTCGCCCGGGGACGGGGACAGCGCCCGCGCGATCGTCGGCGAAGACGTAGAGCTGGTCGAGCGCGCGCTCGACGACGCCTGGATGCGTGACATCGGTCCGACCTTCGTCACCAACGACGCCGGCGAGCTGGCCGCCGTCGACTGGACCTTCAACGGCTGGGGCGCCCAGGACTGGGCCCGCTGGGACCACGACTCGCAGATCGCCCGGCAGATCTCCGGCATCCTCGGGACCCGCACCTACAGCACCCCGCTGGTCAACGAGGGCGGCGCCCTCCACGTCGACGGCGAGGGCACCGTGCTCCTCACCGACACCGTGCAGCTCGGAAAGGGCCGCAACCCCGACTGGTCGCGCGAGCAGGTCGAGGCCGAGATCCACGCCCACCTGGGCACCACCAAGGCGATCTGGCTCCCGTACGGCCTGGCCGGCGACTACGGCACCTACGGCACCCAGGGCCACGTGGACATCGTCGCCGCCTTCGCCCGGCCCGGCGTGGTCATGGTCCACAGCCAGCCCGACCCGGCCCACCCGGACCACGAGCGCGGCAGGACCATCGCCGCCATCCTGCGCGCGTCCACCGATGCCCGGGGCCGGCAGCTGGAGGTCGTGGAGATCCCGGCGCCGACCGTGCTGGAAGAGGACGGGGAGTGGGTGGACTACTCCTACATCAACCACTACCTGTGCAACGGCGGCGTGGTTCTGTGCGCCTTCGACGACCCGCGCGACGAGGAGGCGGCGGAGATCTTCCGCGGTCTGTTCCCCGAGCGGACCGTGACGCTCGTCGACGCACGTACGATTTTCGCCGGGGGTGGCGGTATCCACTGCATCACCCAGCAGCAGCCGAAGGTCTGAGCCCGCGAGGGCGGCCGGGACGAGGAGTGGGCCATGGTGGCGGGTGAAGTACGCGCCGCGCGCAAGAACGCGCCGCCGCGCGAGGACGTACTGGTCGCCGCCATGGCCACCATCGCCGAACGCGGCCTCGACGGCCTGACCATGGCGGGCCTGGGCCGCCAGGTCGGCATGAGCAGCGGCCACCTCCTCTACTACTTCCGCACCAAGGACGAGCTCCTGCTGCAGACCCTGGAGTGGAGCGAGGCGGCGCTCGGCACCCGGCGCCGCGCCCTGCTGTCCCGCCGGGGCCCGGCGCGCGAGCGGCTGCAGGCGTACGTGGACCTGTACGTGCCCGAGGGCCCCCGGGACCCGCACTGGACGCTGTGGCTGGAGGTCTGGAACCGCTCGCAGAACGCCGGACAGGGGGAGCGGGACCGGCAGGGGGCCATCGAGGGCGCCTGGCACCGTGACCTGGTGGCCCTGCTTGCCGAGGGCATCTCGCGCGGAGAGTTCCGCACGGTCGATCCGGACCGCTTCGCGGCGCGGCTGCGGGCGCTGCTCGACGGGTTCAGCATCCAGGTCGCCGTGGGCCTGCCCGGGATAGGGCGGGGCGACATCCTGGGGCACGTCTCGGAATTCCTCGACGAGGCGCTCGTATCGTGAGACGTGCGTCCACATCCGCGGCCCGCTGTGTCAGACTGCCGACGTGCCTGCTCAGCTCATGATTATGGACAGCAGCGCGCCGGTCCCCAGTGGCCGCTGAGCCGCGAAAGAACTTCGCGGAAGCGGCCACCGTGCCTCGGACCCGCGCGCAGACCTCTCGCACCCGCGAGAGGTTTTTTCGTTTTCCGGACCAGATCATGCCGGAGCGGACAGCGCGCGATGATGGGGGCAGTGACGGCGGCCTGCCCCTCGGGCGGGTATCCGGAACCATTCATCCGACAGGAGTCAGATCAGCATGACGACGACAGAGGCGACCGAGCCGACTGCGCCGGCTTCGGGCCCCGGCCCCGATGACGGGTTCCACGTCTTCGACACGACCCTGCGCGACGGCGCGCAGCGTGAGGGCATCAACCTCACGGTGGCGGACAAGCTGACGATCGCCCGGCACCTGGACGACTTCGGGGTGGGGTTCATCGAGGGCGGCTGGCCCGGCGCCAACCCCCGCGACACGGAGTTCTTCGCCCGTGCCCGCGCGGAGATCGACTTCAAGCACGCCCAGCTCGTGGCCTTCGGCGCCACCCGCCGGGCGAACGGTTCGGCCGCCACCGACCCGCAGGTCCGCGCACTGCTGGAGTCCGGCGCCCCGGTGATCACCCTGGTCGCCAAGTCGCACGACCGGCACGTCGAGCTCGCCCTGCGCACCACCCTCGAGGAGAACCTGGAGATGGTCCGCGACACCGTCGCGTACCTCGTCTCCCAGGGCCGCCGGGTCTTCGTCGACTGCGAGCACTTCTTCGACGGCTACCGGGCCAATGCCGAGTACGCGAAGTCCGTCGTACGCGCCGCCCACGAGGCCGGCGCCGACGTCGTGGTCCTCTGCGACACCAACGGCGGCATGCTGCCCGCGCAGATCACCGCGACCGTCGCGACCGTGCTGGCCGACACCGGTGCGCGCCTGGGCATCCACACCCAGGACGACACCGGCTGCGCCGTCGCCAACACGCTGGCCGCCGTCGACGCCGGCGCCACCCACGTCCAGTGCACCGCGAACGGCTACGGCGAGCGGGTCGGCAACGCCAACCTCTTCCCGGTCGTCGCCGCGCTGGAGATCAAGTACGGCCGCACGGTCCTCCCGGTGGGCGCCCTCGCCGAGATGACCCGGATCTCGCACGCCATCGCGGAGGTCGTCAACCTCACCCCCTCCACGCACCAGCCCTACGTCGGCGTCTCCGCCTTCGCGCACAAGGCGGGCCTGCACGCCTCGGCCATCAAGGTCGACCCGGACCTGTACCAGCACATCGACCCCGAGCGGGTCGGAAACACCATGCGGATGCTCGTCTCCGACATGGCCGGCCGGGCCTCCATCGAGCTCAAGGGCAAGGAGCTCGGGGTCGACCTCGGCGGGGACCGCGCGCTGGTCTCCCGGGTGGTGGAGCGGGTCAAGGAGCGGGAGCTCCAGGGCTACACGTACGAGGCCGCCGACGCCTCCTTCGAGCTGCTGCTGCGCGCCGAGGTGGAGGGCCGGGCGCGCAAGTACTTCCGCATCGAGTCCTGGCGGGCCATCGTCGAGGACCGCCCCGACGGCACGCACGCCAACGAGGCCACGGTGAAGCTGTGGGCCAAGGGTGAGCGGATCGTCGCCACGGCGGAGGGCAACGGCCCGGTCAACGCACTGGACCGCGCCCTGCGGGTCGCGCTCGAGGGCTTCTACCCCCAGCTCGCGAAGTTCGAGCTGATCGACTACAAGGTCCGCATCCTGGAGGGCAAGCACGGCACGGAGTCCACGACCCGCGTGCTGATCTCCACGACGGACGGCACCCGCGAATGGAACACGGTCGGCGTCGCCCAGAACGTCATCGCGGCCTCCTGGCAGGCGCTGGAAGACGCCTTCACCTTCGGCCTCCTGCGCGCGGGCGTGGAGCCGGCGGAGTAGGTCGCCGGCGCCGTCTCGCCGTGCTCCGGCGGGGTGAGACGGCGGGGGCATTGGCTCATTGGCCCTTATGTCCCACTCACACAGGATTCCACCCGTTCGGGTAGCGTCATGGATATGAGGACCAGGCTTATATCCATACGTTCTGGATCGCTGCTGGCCGCTCTGCTGCTGGCCCTGTCCGCGACCGCTCTGCTGGTCGCCCCGCAGGCGCCGGCGGCCGACGGGACCACCATCGTGGCCCAGGCCCTCAAGAAGGGCCCGGTCTACGTCGATCCGCGAGCCGAGGCGCAGCTGACACCCGCGCAGGCGCAGGCGCTCGCGAAGAAGATCACGGATGCCGGGAAACCGGTGTTCGTGGCCGTGCTGCCGGCCACCGCCGAGTTCCCGGCGGCCAGTGTGCTCAAGACGATCCGTACACAGACCGGCATCACCGGGCTCTACGCGATCCGGCTCGGGGACGGTTTCAACGCCGGCGCCGACCGGGCGGTCATGCCGAACAACGCGGTCCGCAACCTGGTCGACGCCGTCAAGGCGGGCGGCCCCGCCGACGCGAGCACCGAGCTCAACAACTTCGTGGACCAGGCCCTCGCCCAGGCCAAGGGCAAGGCACCGGCCTCCTGGGGCACCACGAGCGGGGACAGCGGCGCCCCGGTGGGCGCCCTGATCGGGCTCGGTGTGGTGGCCGCCGTCGGCGGGGGCGGGGCGTACGCACTGGTCAAGCGCAACCGCAAGAAGAAGGAAGAGCTGCGCCGGGAGTCCGTCGCGCGGCTGGGCGTGGTCGTCGACGAGGACATCACGGCCTTCGGCGAGGAGCTGGAGCGCCTCGACTTCCACCCCGGTGAGCCCGGCGCCGACGACGCCATGCGCGCGGACTACGAGCAGGGCCTCGACTCCTACGAGAAGGCCAAGCAGATCATGGCCTCCGTCCGGCATCCGGAGGAGGTCAAGGGAGTCACCCAGGCGCTGGAGGACGGCCGCTACGCGCTGGCCAGTCTGGACGCCCGCAGGCAGGGCCGGCCGCTGCCCGAGCGCCGCTCGCCCTGCTTCTTCGACCCGCGCCACGGGCCGAGCACCGAGGACGCCGCCTGGGCCCCGGCGGGCGGGGCCGCCCGTACCGTCCCGGTCTGCGCGGCGGACGCCGTCCGGCTGCGCGACGGCCAGGACCCGGCGGTCCGCACCGTCGACACCGAGCACGGTCCGCGCCCCTACTACGACGCCGGCCCGGCGTACGGTCCCTGGGCCGGCGGCTACTTCGGCGGCGGCATCCTGCCCGGCCTGCTCATGGGCACGATGCTCGGTTCGATGATGTCCAGCCCGGCCTACGCCTCGGACTTCGGCGGCGGCAACGGCTTCGACGGAGGCGGCTTCGACGGGGGCGACGTCTCCGGTGCCGACTTCAACCCCTCCGACTTCGGCGGCGGTGACTTCGGCGGCGGGGGTGGCGGAGGCTTCGACGGCGGCGGGTTCGGCGGGGGCGACTTCTGAGCCGCCCCCGGACCCGACCCCGGCGTCCGAACCCTTGTCAGGTCCCAGGTCCCAGGTCCCAGAACCCAGGCCCTGATTCGCCCTGAGCCCGACCTCGGCCCCGGCCGGGGTCAGGCCTGCTTGATCGCCGAGATGTCGAATGTCAGCTTCACCTTGTCGCTGACCATCACGCCGCCGGTCTCCAGGGCCGCGTTCCAGGTCAGACCCCAGTCGGAGCGCAGGATCTCGGCCGAGCCCTCGAACCCGACGCGCTCGTTGCCGTAGACGTCGGTGGCCGAACCGCCGAACTCCAGGTCGATGGAGAGCGGGCGCGTGACGGCCTTGATGGTCAGCTCGCCGGTGATGCGGTACTTGTCGCCGCCGAGCTGCTCCGCCTCGGTGGAGCGGAAGGTCATCAGCGGGAAGGTCTCGGTGTCGAAGAAGTCACCGGAGCGCAGGTGGCCGTCGCGGTCGCCGATGCCGGTGTCGACGGAGGCGATCTTCACGTCGATGGAGGCGGTGGAGCGGGACGGGTCCGCGCCGTCCAGGTGGAGGGTGCCCTCGTGGTCGGCGAAGGCGCCGCGCACGTTGGTGACCATCGCGTGGCGGACGGTGAAGCCGATGCTGCTGTGGGAGGCGTCGATGACGTAGTCACCGGTGAGCGCGGCGAGGGCGGGGTCCACGTCGAGCGTGGCGACGGCGGTCGCGGCGTCGGTGGTGTCCTGGGCACGGCGGGTGAAGAGACCCATGGCTTCTCCTTGGTAGGGGTGCCGCTCGATGTCCGGCACTCGTTGAACTTTCAACAAGAACGACGCTAGACCCATTCCGTTCAAATTTCAACCTCTGAGATTCTTGCGCCCGTCTTGGCGTGGCCTTGGCGGCGGCTTGGCGGGGGTTTTGTGGGATACCCACAAAGGACCATGGTCCTGGCTGGTGGTCCCGGCTACGCCCCCTGTGGTTCTGTCCGGCCCGGACAGCGGAACACACTCGACACTGTGTGGATTCGACGGAGGGTTTTTCCGGTCCGGCTTCGTAAGGTCATTACATGACCGTTGTGGACCAGATTCCGAGCGAGCCGACGGACGCCCGCGGGCGCGTGGCCGAGCTGCACGACCTGCGCGAGCAGGCGCGGCGCGGGCCGAGTGACCGGGCGACCGAAGCCCAGCACGCCAAGGGCAAGCTCACCGCCCGTGAGCGCATCGCGCTGCTGCTCGACGAAGGTTCCTTCAAGGAGGTCGAGCAGCTGCGGCGCCACCGTGCGACCGGCTTCGGCCTGGAGGCCAAGAAGCCCTACACCGACGGTGTCATCACCGGCTGGGGCACGGTCGAGGGCCGCACGGTCTTCGTCTACGCGCACGACTTCCGGATCTTCGGCGGTGCCCTGGGCGAGGCCCACGCCACGAAGATCCACAAGATCATGGACATGGCCATCGCGGCCGGTGCCCCGCTGGTCTCCCTCAACGACGGCGCGGGCGCCCGTATCCAGGAGGGCGTCTCCGCCCTCGCCGGCTACGGCGGCATCTTCCAGCGCAACACCAAGGCCTCGGGTGTCATCCCGCAGATCTCGGTGATGCTGGGCCCCTGCGCCGGCGGCGCCGCGTACTCGCCGGCGCTGACGGACTTCGTCTTCATGGTCCGTGAGACCTCGCAGATGTTCATCACCGGCCCGGACGTGGTCCGCGCGGTGACGGGCGAGGAGATCACCCAGAACGGCCTCGGCGGCGCCGACGTGCACGCCGAGACCTCGGGCGTCGCGCACTTCGCGTACGACGACGAGGAGACGTGCATCTCCGAGGTCCGCTACCTCATCACGATGCTCCCCTCCAACAACCGCGAGAACCCGCCGGTCCACGAGACCAGCGACCCCGCCGACCGCCGCTCCGACGTCCTGCTGGACCTCGTGCCGGCCGACGGCAACCGCCCGTACGACATGCTCAAGGTCATCGAGGAGCTCGTCGACGAAGGCGACGTCCTGGAGATCCACGAGCGTTGGGCCCGCAACATCATCTGCGCCCTCGCGCGGATGGACGGCCAGGTCGTGGGCATCGTCGCCAACCAGCCCGGGCACCTCGCCGGGGTCCTGGACATCCACGCCTCCGAGAAGGCGGCGCGCTTCGTCCAGCTGTGCGATGCCTTCAACATTCCGATCATCACGCTCCTGGACGTTCCCGGCTTCCTGCCGGGCGTCGACCAGGAGCACGGCGGCATCATCCGCCACGGCGCCAAGCTCCTGTACGCGTACTGCAACGCCACGGTCCCGCGGATCTCGCTGATCCTGCGCAAGGCCTACGGCGGCGCGTACATCGTCATGGACTCCCAGTCCATCGGCGCCGACCTCACCTACGCCTGGCCCACCAACGAGATCGCGGTGATGGGCGCCGAGGGCGCCGCCAACGTGATCTTCCGCAAGCAGATCGCGGACGCCGAGGACCCCGAGGCGATGCGCGCGCGCATGGTCAAGGAGTACAAGGCCGAGCTGATGCACCCGTACTACGCGGCCGAGCGGGGTCTCGTCGACGACGTCATCGACCCCGCCGAAACCCGAGAGGTGCTCGTCGCCGCCCTCTCGATGCTCCGCAACAAGCACGCCGATCTGCCGTCGCGCAAGCACGGCAACCCGCCGCAGTAGACGTCGAAGGAGAACTGCCACCGATGAGCAATGCCACTGCCACCCTGCTGAAGGTCGAGAAGGGCAACGCCGAGCCCGAGGAACTGGCCGCGATCACCGCGATCCTCCTCGCCCGCGCCGCCGCCACCCCCGAGGGCGTCACGGCCGTCGCCGTCCGCTCCCAGGCCGGCTGGCGCCGCCTCGAGCGCACCCCCGGCTTCCGCGGCCCCCGCAGCTGGCAGGGCTAGTACCCGAAGCCCCGTAGGCGCCACGCGAAAAGCCCCCCGCACTCCTTCGAGTGCGGGGGGCTTTTCGCGCAGAACGGGGACGGCTACCGCAGGCGGGCCATGAGGGCGTGCTCGACGAGCGTGATGAGCGCGCTCTTGGCGTCCGCGCGGTGGCGGGCGTCGGTGGTGATGATGGGTGCGTCGGGGCCGATCTGCAGGGCCTCGCGGACTTCCTCCGGGGTGTACGGCTGGTGCCCCTCGAAGCCGTTGAGCGCCACGACGAAGGGCAGGCCGCTGTTCTCGAAGTAGTCGACGGCGGGGAAGCAGTCGGCGAGACGGCGGGTGTCGACGAGCACCACGGCGCCGATGGCGCCGCGCACCAGGTCGTCCCACATGAACCAGAAGCGGTCCTGACCGGGGGTACCGAAGAGGTACAGGATCAGGTCCTGGTCCAGGGTGATGCGGCCGAAGTCCATGGCGACCGTGGTGGTCGTCTTGTCCCCCGTGTGGGTGAGGTCGTCGATGCCGGCGGAGGCGCTCGTCATGACGGCTTCGGTGCGCAGCGGGTTGATCTCGGAGACGGCGCCCACGAACGTGGTCTTGCCCACGCCGAAGCCGCCCGCCACCACGATCTTCGCGGAGGTGGTGGAGCGAGCAGGAGCCGCTCCGCCGTTAGAGCTTGCGAAGTCCACTGAGCACCCTTTCGAGCAGTGTCACATCTGGCTGGCCGCCGGCGGACTCGTCGCCGCCGGGCTGGTGGATGGCTACGAGGCCCGCCTCCGCCAGGTCGGCGACGAGGATGCGGGCGACGCCAAGAGGAATGGAGAGAAGTGCCGAGATCTCCGCGACGGATTTGATCTCCTGGCACAGGATGCAGATGCGCTGGTGCTCGGGCAACTGCCCTTGCAGGCGCGAGGGATCGGCCGTGGTGCTGACCAGTGCCTCGATGGCGAGCTGGTAGCGCGGCCGGGTCCGGCCGCCGGTCATCGCGTACGGGCGCACCAGCGGGTTGTGCGCCTGCGGAGCCGGCGGACGCCCGCCGCGCTGGGACTGCTGCGGGGACCGGTAGGACGACTGCCCGGTCTGCTGCGGCCGGTCGTACGGCTGCTGCGGCTGCTGCGGCTGCTGGTAGGGCTGCCGCTGGTAGGGCTGCCCGGCCGGGTCGTGCTCCGGCGAGGGCCGGTTGCTGGGAGTGGAAGGGAAGTTGAAGCGGTTCTGGTCGTGTCCACCCTGCGGCTGCTGCGCGCCGCCATAGGGATGTCCTCCGGGTGTTGTCACGTTTCCTCCTCCGACTCCAAGTACGCGGTACTCCCTGTGGAACCGCGCCACCGCACCCTATGGTGCAGTGACGCGAAACGCACTGCCTGTCTGCTAGTTGAGAAGTCCGCCCTGAAGTTCCGCGCGGAGGTCCGGGGTGAGGACGCTGCCGGCGCGGTCGACGAGGAGGGCCATCTCGTAACCCACGAGGCCGATGTCGCACTCGGGGTGTGCGAGGACCGCGAGGGAGGATCCGTCGGAGACGGACATGAGGAAGAGGAATCCGCGGTCCATCTCCACAACGGTCTGGTTGACGGCGCCGCCCTCGAAGATGCGGGAGGCACCCGCGGTGAGGGAGGTCAGGCCGGAGGCCACCGCGGCGAGCTGATCGGCCCGGTCGCGGGGGAAGCCTTCGGACATAGCCAGAAGGAGGCCGTCGGCGGATACCACCACCGTGTGGGACACCCCGGGGGTGTTGTCCACGAAGTTGGTGATCAACCAGTTCAGGTTTTGCGCCGCCTGGCTCATCGCGCTCACACTAACGCTCCTGGTCATAGCTGTTACTTGACTGCTCGGATCCCGCGTTGCGGCCCTGTTCGACACCGCGTCGCAGGTTGCTCAACCTGCCACGGACGTCCTCCGGAGCCCGGGAGACCTGGGGGCCGCCCTGCGGAGTCGTCTCCGCGGCGCCCTCGACCAGGTTGGCCTTGGGCACCCGCCGAGGGAGACCGGAAGTGGTGACCCCGCCCGCCTTCGGCTCGCGGAGTTTGGCGGCCTGCTGCCAGCGCTCGTCGTTGTTCGAGCGCCAGTCGTCAGGGCCTACCGGTTCCACGGGGGCCTGCTCCACTGCGGCGGGCTGCTGCTGACGCGGCGGCCGCTGCTCGAAGAGGGATCCGGTGGACTCCGTTTCCTGCTGTCCCGGCCGCTGCTGCGGCTGGCTGCCGCGTCGCGGCAGGCCCGCCCCGGTCACCTTGTGGCCAGCGTCGGCAGTGGCGCCCGGACGGTCGAAGCCTACGCGCTCCGGGGCCGGTTCGGGAGCGGCCGGTGATTCCGATTCGGTCCCGTAATCCTGCTGGTAGGAGCCCGTGTAGGTGTTCTGCTGGGGCCACTCGGCCGCTGTGGAACGGGAATCGTACCCGGTGTCGTAAGCCGGGAGATCTTGTCGCTGATCCGTGTACTCGGCTTCCGGATAGGCGTACTCCTGCTGGGTGTACGCGTCGTATCCCTGCCCGCTCTGAGCGGATTCGTAACCGGGGTCGTAGCTCTGCGCGGGCTGCTGCTCGTAGCCCTGGTAGGGCTGGTACGCGTGCTCCGGCTGCGGTTCCGGATACTCCGCCGCAGGCTCGTCGTACCCGGGCTGCGCCTGCGGGTAGCCGACCTGCGCCTCCAGCGCGGCCCGGCGCTCCTCGCGGCCCAGGGACCGCACTACCGGGTCGGCGGCGGGCTCGTCGTAGCCCGGCTGGTCGGCCCGGTGGACCTCGTAGCGGGAGTCGTCGAAGCCGAGCTCGGCGGCAGTGCGCAGCGGAGCCGGCTGCTGCGACTGCTGGCGCGGGATCATCGAGGAGACCGTGAAGTCGTCGGCGGGTACCACCTCGCCACCGCCACCGCGGGTGATGGCGTCCGGGAGCATGACCAGCGAGGTGGTGCCGGCCGCCTCGCCCGAGGGGCGGAGCTGGACGCGGATGCCGTGCCGGTCGGCCAGCCGGCCGACCACGAACAGACCCATGCGCTGGGAGATGGCCGCGTCCACGGTCGGCGGGTTGGCCAGCTTGTGGTTGATGTCCGCGAAGTCCTCGGCCGTCAGGCCGATTCCCTTGTCGTGGATCTCGACCATGACCCGGCCGTCGGGCAGACGCGTCGCGTTGACCCGGACCTTGGTCTGGGGGGAGGAGAAGGTGGTGGCGTTCTCCAGCAGCTCGGCGAGCAGGTGCACGAGGTCGGTCACGGCCTGGCCGTGGATCTCGGCCTCGGAGACGCCCGACATCTCGACGCGCTCGTACTGCTCCACCTCGGAGGAGGCGGCGCGCAGGACGTCGACGAGGGGGACCGGCTGGTCCCAGCGGCGGCCCGGTTCCTCACCCGCGAGGATGAGCAGGTTCTCGCCGTTGCGGCGCATACGGGTGGCGAGGTGGTCCAGCCGGAAGAGGTTCTCCAGCTGGTCCGGATCGGCCTCGTTGTTCTCCAGCTCGGTGATCAGGGTCAGCTGGCCCTCGATCAGCGACTGGTTGCGCATGGAGAGGTTCGTGAAGATCGCGTTGACGTTGCCTCGCAGGAGGGCCTGCTCGGCAGCGAGCCGGACGGCCTCCCGGTGGACCTGGTCGAAGGCGCGGGCGACCTCGCCGATCTCGTCCTGGGAGTCGATCGGGATCGGCACCACCCGGGTGTCGACCTTGCCCGGGTCGGTGCGCGAGAGCTGGTCGACGAGCATCGGCAGGCGCTGCTCGGCGATGTCGAAGGCGGCGCCGCGCAGGCGACGCATCGCCTTGCTCATCTGGCGGGCCATCATGCCGGCCAGGATGAAGGCGGCGAGCAGGGCCACGACCACGATGGCGCCGGTCAGGAAGGCGTCGTTGCGGGCCTCGTCGGAGACGGCACCGGCATCCTTGACGGCCTTGCCGAGGAGTTCCTTCTCGAGCTCGTTGTAGCCCTCGAACTTGGCGGTGGCCGCGGCCTGCCAGGCCTGCGGGGTGGTACCGCCCAGCGCGAGCTTGGCGGGCTTGTCGCCGCCGGCTATCGCCTCGGTCATACCGGTGAGCGCCGAGTTGTTGACCACGGGCGGGGCACGGAAGACGGTGCCCGCCTCCTCGGCCTCCTGCTTGGCGGTGACGAGCTTGTTGGCGCCCTCCTGCGACTTCACGCTCATGATGTCGCGCAGGCGGGCGACGTCCGCGTCGGTGCCGGCGGCGACGTACTCGCCGATGGCTATCTCTTCGAGGTACGCGTACGAGGAGAAGGCGACGAGCTGGGCCTTGCGGATGTCCTCGTTCTCGTTCGGCCGGACCAGCAGGTGCGTGCCGACGGAGCGCTGCAGCGAGTTCGCGGCCTTGGAGAGTTCGAGCGCGTAGACCATGCGGCCGTACGAGGTCACGTTGCCGGTGCCGAGACCCAGTTCGTTGGAGAACTGCATGAGGTAGTGCTGGACCAGCACATAGCCCTCTTCGGTCGGGATCGGGCCCAACGCCTTGGGGAGGGCCTTCTTCGGCGTCTCCAGCTGCGGCAGGTAGGCCGTCTTGCGGACCTGCTCCAGCTTCGGCTCCTCCTGGCGGAAGAGCTCCAGGCGGCGTTCCAGACCCTGGCCCGCGGGCAGGTCCTTCGTGGCCTCGGCGAACTTCGCCGCGGCCGCGTCGGTGACGGAGTACGCCTTCAGGACGGGCTCGGACTCCCGCTGGCCCTTGAGCAGGGGTTCGGCCGTCAGGTCGCGCTCGTTGAGGAGCGCCTGGCCGTACTCGGCGGCGGCCTGGACGATGCCGGCGGTCTTCTCGGCGTCCTTGGCCTCGTTCCAGGTGTCGATGGAGCCCTTCACCTGGAAGCCGCCCATCACCAGTCCGACGAGGACCGGGACGAGCAGGATGGCGTTCAGACGGGTCGGTACGCGCCAGTTGCGGGGCGAGAACCTGCTGGTGCTGCCGCTGCTCACGGGTGGGTCCACGGGTACGTCAAAGGATGACGCGGCCGCGCGCGGCGGCGGGGTGAAGTTGCCGCGCGCGGGTTCATCCGCGGGGCTCGAGTTGCTTCGCCTCACTCGACCAACAACCTCTCGGCGGTGCTACTAGCTAGTTCGTTGAATTCCAGCACGGTTAACGGCCGTGTTCCAAACAGTTGAAATCAGCCATTCCTAGAGCCTTATGCCCCACATAAAACGGACATAAAGAGCTTCCTGCGGCAAAAACGGGGCCAGTTGTGAGCGCAGCGGCACCGGACGAACGCACCGTGTCGCCAACTTCCGGCAATTCTCTGTCGAAACGTTATGAACGAAGGGGGCGGGCCGTGTCGCATGACACAGCCCGCCCCCCAAAAACCAGCCGGTGAAACCCCTGTTGCGCAGAGCCCCTACTTGAGTCGCGCCATGAGGGCGTGCTCGACGAGCGTGATGAGCGCGCTCTTGGCGTCCGCGCGGTGGCGGGCGTCGGTGGTGATGATGGGTGCGTCGGGGCCGATCTGCAGGGCCTCGCGGACTTCCTCCGGGGTGTACGGCTGGTGCCCCTCGAAGCCGTTGAGCGCCACGACGAAGGGCAGGCCGCTGTTCTCGAAGTAGTCCACGGCCGGGAAGCAGTCGGCCAGGCGCCGCGTGTCGACCAGGACGATCGCCCCGATCGCGCCGCGCACCAGGTCGTCCCACATGAACCAGAAGCGGTCCTGACCGGGGGTACCGAAGAGGTACAGGATCAGGTCCTGGTCCAGGGTGATGCGGCCGAAGTCCATGGCGACCGTGGTGGTCGTCTTGTCCCCGGTGTGGGTCAGGTCGTCGATGCCCGCGCTCGCGGACGTCATGACGGCTTCGGTGCGCAGCGGGTTGATCTCGGAGACGGCGCCCACGAACGTGGTCTTGCCCACGCCGAAGCCGCCCGCCACCACGATCTTCGCGGAGGTGGTGGAGCGAGCGGGAGCCGCCGCCCCACCGTTAGAGCTTGCGAAGTCCACTGAGAACCCTCTCGAGCAGCGTTACATCCGGCGTTCCGCCGGCCTCTCCATTGCCCGGCTGGTGGATGGCCACCATGCCGGCCTCCGCCAGGTCGGCGACGAGGATCCTGGCCACGCCGAGCGGCATGTTCAGTAGTGCGGAGACCTCCGCGACCGACTTGACCTCACGGCAGAGGGTGCAGATGCGCTGGTGCTCCGGGAGCAGCCCGGAGAGGTGCATCGGGTCGGCCGTGGTGCTGACCAGTGCCTCGATGGCGAGCTGGTAGCGCGGTCGGGTCCGGCCGCCGGTCATCGCGTACGGACGAACCAGCGGCTGGTCGCCTTCCGAGTACGAGTCTCCGTAATGATCGGAATAGGCGGGGGGCGGGGTCATTGATCCTCCGGGCTGGACAGCAAAGGTCAGCGTGCCGTCTGACGGGGCGGCCGGTGGGGGGACGGTATGACGGCCTGGCGGTGGTACTGGGTTCCGGGGCCGCGGCCCCGGTCCCCCGACCGGCAGTACCGTCCGGCCGGGAGAGCGGCAGTCAGATGAGCAGGCTTCCCTGAAGTTCCGCGCGGAGGTCCGGGGTGAGGACGCTGCCGGCGCGGTCGACGAGGAGGGCCATCTCGTAGCCCACGAGGCCGATGTCGCAGTCGGGGTGTGCGAGGACCGCGAGGGAGGATCCGTCGGAGACGGACATGAGGAAGAGGAATCCGCGGTCCATCTCCACAACGGTCTGGTTGACGGCGCCGCCCTCGAAGATGCGGGAGGCACCCGCGGTGAGGGAGGTCAGGCCGGAGGCCACCGCGGCGAGCTGGTCGGCCCGGTCGCGGGGGAAGCCTTCGGACATAGCCAGAAGGAGGCCGTCGGCGGATACCACCACCGTGTGGGACACCCCGGGGGTGTTGTCCACGAAGTTGGTGATCAACCAGTTCAGGTTCTGTGCAGCCTGGCTCATCGAACTCAACTATCGCTCCTGCTGGTATGTGGGGTCGACGGGGTAACTGCCGGTGGCCGGGCCGGTGGTGCCGGCCTGCCGACCCTGCTGGATACCGCGTCGGAGGTTGGTGAGACGGCCTCGGACGTCGTCCGGGGCTCGTGATACCTGGGGACCGGCCTGTGCTTCGGCCTGCTGCTGCGCGGTGCCGGCCACGAGGTTCGCCCGCGGGACCCGGCGGGGCAGACCCGACGTGGTGATGCCGCCGGCGGCGGGCTGGCGCACGCGCTCGGCCTGCCGCATCAGCTCGTCGTTCGGCGAGGAGCGCCAGCTGACGGTCGGCATGGCGCCGGTCGCCGTCGGCGCGGACTCGGCCGGAGCCTGCTCCTGGCCGCGCTGCGGCAGCTGGTGCTGCTGCGGGCGCTGCGGGGAGGGGGGAACCGGAGCGGGCGCCACCGGAGCGGACTGCTGCGCCTGCTGGGGTACGGCCGGTGCCTGCGAGGGGGGCTGGGCGCCCTCCTGGCGGAACCAGTTCGACTCCAGCGTGTCGAAGATCGGGCTGCGGCCCTCACCGGCGCTCGGACCGGCCGGCGGCAGGGCCTCCGGACGGGGCGCCTGCGGCAGCCGCGGAGCCTCCGAGCGCGCAGGCGGTACGGGGGCGTAGCCGCCCTGGGGCTGCGGGGCCTGGCCGGGCTGGGCGTAGCCGCCGACACCGGGGCCGCCGGGCCTCTGGGTCTGGAGGTCCTGGCGGGGGAACTGGCCCGTGGAGGCGGGGTCACCGAGATCGGGGCGGGGGAACTGGCCGGTGGCGCCGCTGTCGTAGCCGCCGCCGTTGCCGCCGGCCTGGGGGGCCGGGGCGTTGAAGTCGGGGCGGGGGAACTCGGACGTGGAACCGGGGCCCGACAGCTCGTCGTGGCCGCGCGGTACGTCGTGCCCGCGCTGGCCCGTGCCCCAGCTGGTGGTCTGCGGTATCGCGGCGGGTCCGCCACCCGCGCCCGGGAGCTCCGGACGGGGCGCGCCACCGCGCGGGGGAAGCTGCGGCCGGGGGCCGCGCGCGGCCGGAGGTCCGGCCTGCTGCTGTGCCTGCGGCTGCTGCGGAGCCTGCTGCTGGGGCTGCTGTGCCTGCTGCGGGCGCTCGAAGCCGTTGCCCTGGGGGAAGCCGCCGGGACCGGACGCCGTGGGGCCGCCGGCCGGGCGGCCCTGGGGGCCGCCGAAGCCGCCGGGAGCACCGGGACCGGAGACCGGACCGCGGCCCGGCAGCGGCGCACCCGAGCCGAAGGCGCTCTGGGTCTGGCCGCCGGGGGCACCCTGCTGCTGGGGCCGTCCGCCCTGTGGGCCGGGGCCCTGGGGCTGGCCGCCGGGGGCGCCGTCGCGGCCCGGCAGGGCCGCGCGCTGGCTGCCGGCGGAAACCTGGCCGCGCTGCGGGCCGGCGCCGACCGTAGGACGTGCGCCGGGAGCGGGGATCGAGCCCTGCGCCTGTGCGCCGGGACCACCCTGGCCGGGTGCGCCGGGGCCGCCGGGGGCACCCTGGCCGCCCTGGCCGGACATCGGGGCCGGCTTCTTGCCACCCTGGGCGACGTCCACCGGGAGCATGACCAGGGCCGTCGTACCGCCCGAGTCGGAGGGGCGCAGCTGGATGCGGATGCCGTGTCGCAGGGACAGGCGGCCGACCACGAACAGGCCCATGCGGCGGGAGACGGAGACGTCCACGGTCGGCGGCGCGGCGAGCCGCTCGTTGATCGCGGCGAGGTCCTCGGGGGAGAGGCCGATACCGGTGTCGTGGATCTCGACGAGCACGCGGCCGTCGGGCAGTGCGTGCCCGGTGACCTTGACCTTGGTCTGCGGGGAGGAGAACGAGGTGGCGTTCTCCAGCAGCTCGGCGAGCAGGTGCACGAGGTCGTTGACCACGCGGCCGGCCACGTCGGTGCCGGGCACCGAGGAGAGTTCGATGCGCTCGTACTGCTCCACCTCGGACGCGGCGGCACGGAGTACGTCGACGAGCGGGACGGGGCGGGTCCACCGGCGGCCCGGCTCCTCGCCCGCGAGGACGAGGAGGTTTTCGCCGTTACGGCGCATGCGGGTCGCGAGGTGGTCGAGCTTGAAGAGCGAGGAGAGCTGGTCCGGGTCGGCCTCGCGCGACTCCAGCTCGGAGATGAGCGAGAGCTGGCGCTGGATGAGGCCCTGCGAACGGCGCGAGAGGTTGGTGAACATCGCGTTGACGTTGCCTCGCAGGAGGGCCTGCTCGGCGGCGAGGCGGACGGCCTCGCGGTGCACGTCGTCGAAGGCCGCGGCCACCTGGCCGATCTCGTCGCGGGTGTGCAGGCCGACGGACTCCACCGTCGTGTCCACGTCCTGCGGGTCCGACTCGGACAGCTGCTTGACGAGCTCGGGCAGCCGGTCCTGGGCGACGCGGGTCGCGGTGTCCTGGAGGCGGCGCAGGGAGCGGATCATCGAGCGGGCCATGACGAAGGCGCCGACGAGGGAGACACCGAGGACGAGGAGGATCAGCGCACCGTTGATGATGGCGTCGCGCTGCGACTCGTTCTTGAGCTCGCGGGCCTTTTCTTCCATGTCCTCGAGCAGCGTGAGCTCGATGACCTTCATGGCCTGGAGCTTCTGGTCGTCCGAGTCGTACCAGTCCATCCAGGAGCGGTTCTTCTCCTTGGCGAACTGGTCCTTGTTGCCGAGAACGCGGCGGGCGTAGGAGTCGGCGGTGCCGATCTCCTGGTTGCCGTCGCCGAGCGACGCGAGGAGCTCCTCGGGCTTGCCCTGGTAGAGCAGCTCGAAGGTGGTCTTCGCCTGGTCCTCGCCACGCTGCGCGGCGAGACCGTAGAGGCGGTCGTTCTCGGGGATGCTGCCGGGCTGGGAGATGTCCGCGGGGAGCGAGGCGGCGATGATCGCGCGCTGGATCGAGGCGTACTCCTTGGCGGAGGAGAACGCCGCCAGGGCGCGGGTGCGCTTGATCATCTCGGGGTTCGAGGTGGCCTGGGCCATGTCCTGCGAGAGCGAGAGCAGCGAGACGATCAGCGCGTTGTACTCGGTGACCGTCTGCTGGGCGCCGTTCTGGTACGCCTTCTTGCGGATTTCCTCGATGTTGGTCAGGCCGTGCGCGATCTGCAGGATGTTGTTGCGGATCGACTTGACCGTCTCGTCTTTGCCCTCCACGCTGTCGATCTTGTCCGTCGCGGCGGCAAAGGCCTCGGCGGCGGTGTCGGTCGTGTCGCGGGCGCCCTTCACGGCGCTGTTGGGCTTGCCCGACTTGTCGACGGACAACGGACCGGCGGAGTTGTCACGCTCGGCCTGGAGCATGGCGGCCAGGTTGGTGGCCTGCCGGGTGAGCGTCGTCAGCAGCTGCATGTGCTCCAGCTGCGCGATGTCGTTCATCGAGTCGTTGATGCGGAAGCCACCGAGGGCGGTGGCGGCGACGACCGGCAGGGTCAGCAGCGACACCAGTCGCGTGCTGATGCGCCAGTTCTGCATGGCGAGACGGGACCCGGACCCGACGTGGGTCTTGGGTATCGCCACGTCGCGGCCGGCCAAGTCCTCGTCGGCCTTGGACGAGCCCTTGAGCTTGGCCCGGCCCTTCGACTTCACCGGGGCGGAGCCGTCGGGGCCCCCGCCTTCGACAGCCGGCCCGCGGTTCTGGGCGTGCTGGGGCGAGGAGCCACGGTCGGTCCCGCCGCGCGGGTCCTGCTCCGGCGCGGCGTCCCCACGGCCCTGACGGGCCTGGGGAGACCCCTTGTCATCCCTCTTGAATCGTCCCTGCACTAGCGTCGCAACCTCTGGACCAGGCGTCCCGCCGGGCAACCGGTGGGACGGTGTCGAGTCGTGGGGCAATGCGCCCCATGGTGGTCGTCGGTGACCGGCGCGTCTCCCTCTCCGTTGCCGCCGCGCTCGGCGCTGTCTCGCGCCACCTGCGCGCCGGCTGATTCCCGCGGCGGTCCCGCGAATTCCAGCACAGAGGCGGATCTGCAACAAGGTGCGAGTCCAGGCCGGAAGATCGGTCACTTCTTGTGACAAGAGCGCTACCCCTGGTGCGGGCCAATTCATACGGAATCGGACTTACGCCGCCCAAACCTCGCCCCTGTCAAGCTGTCCTAGTCGCGATGATCGGGAGCGGAATGACGCATTCAGTGGCGCAATGTCCGTTTTTTCGGGTCGAATTGACTGACCGCTATGCCCGTAATGCCTGGTCGCTGGTGAGCAAACTCACATAGCCATGGCCATTACTTCCCGGTTCGGCGGGGGATTCAGATGTTTAGCCTTGAGCTTTACACGGCTGCCGCGGGCGACAAGCGGCACTCCGAAGGCATCCCGGCGGCACCCGCCGCCACCATCCGACCTAGTGAGCCGAGGGCTTCGCACTCCGATGAAGACGACGATGATGTTCCGCAACATAGCCAACCCGCGCCGCACCACCCTCGCGCACCTCAAGGACGCCGAGGAGCTGCAGGCCGTGCCGGTCCCGGAGCACACCGTCGAGCTGCCGGCCCAGACCGCGAACCCGCGCCGCACCATCCTCATGGACGCGCCCGTCGCCGTCGCTCTGTAGGCCCCCGGCGAAAAGCCGCGCGAAGCGTCGGCCCCCACCGCGTTAGCCTGGAGTCCGCAGACTCCAGCCAGCGGAAATACAGAGGGGCAGACGCAACACGTGCGCATCGCCAGGTTCTCGATCGACGGCAATGTCGCGTTCGGCGCGGTCGAGGGCAGTACTGCCCCCGGCGCCGAAGGTGAGCTCGTCCTCGACATCATCAAGGGCATCCCGTTCGCGGACTTCGAGCTCTCCGGCACGAAGGTTCCGCTGAACAAGGTCCGGCTGCTGCCGCCCGTGCTCCCGAACAAGGTCGTGGCCATCGGCCGCAACTACGCGGAGCACGCGGCGGAGCTGGGCAACGAGGTCCCGGACGCCCCGATCACCTTCTTCAAGCCCTCCACCTCGGTGGTCGGCCCGGGCGACCCGATCGCCTACCCCTCCTTCTCCCAGGACCTCCACCACGAGGCGGAGCTCGCCGTGGTCATCGGCCGCATGTGCCGAGAGGTCCCGCGCGAGCGCGTCAAGGAAGTCATCCTGGGCTACACCTGCGCCAATGACGTCACCGCGCGCGACGTCCAGCAGCGCGAGAAGCAGTGGGCCCGCGCCAAGGGCTTCGACAGCTCCTGCCCCCTCGGCCCGTGGATCGAGACCGATCTGGACCCGAGCGACCTGACCATCCAGTGCACCGTCAACGGCGAACAGCGCCAGCTCGGCCGCACCAGCGACATGGTCCGCTCCATCGAGGACCTGATCGTGCACATCACCGAGGCCATGACGCTGCTCCCGGGCGACGTCATCCTCACGGGGACACCGGCCGGAGTCGGCCCCCTGAACGTCGGCGACGAGGTCGCCGTCACCATCGAAGGCATCGGCACTCTCACCAACAAGGTGATCAAGCGTGGCTAACGCGACCCCCCGCGTACGTTTCTGTCCCTCCCCGACCGGCAACCCCCACGTGGGCCTGGTCCGTACGGCCCTGTTCAACTGGGCGTTCGCCCGCCACCACGGCGGTACGTTCGTCTTCCGCATCGAGGACACCGACGCGGCCCGCGACTCCGAGGAGTCCTACGACCAGCTGCTCGACTCGCTGCGCTGGCTCGGCTTCACCTGGGACGAGGGCCCCGAGGTCGGCGGCCCGCACGCCCCGTACCGCCAGTCCCAGCGCATGGACATCTACAAGGACGTCGCGCAGAAGCTCCAGGACGGCGGCTACGCCTACCACTGCTACTGCACCACCGAGGAGCTGGACGTCCGCCGCGACGCCGCCCGCGCCGCAGGCAAGGCCTCCGGCTACGACGGCCAGTGCCGCGACCTCTCCGACGGGCAGAAGGCCGCGTACGAGGCCGAGGGCCGCGCCTCGATCGTCCGCTTCCGGATGCCCGACCGGACGATCACCTTCACGGACCTGGTCCGCGGCGAGATCTCCGTCACCCCCGAGAACCTGCCGGACTTCGGCATCGTCCGGGCGAACGGCGCCCCGCTCTACACCCTCGTCAACCCGGTCGACGACGCGCTGATGGAGATCACCCACGTCCTGCGCGGCGAGGACCTGCTCTCCTCCACCCCGCGCCAGATCGCGCTCTACGGCGCCCTGATCGAGCTCGGCATCGCCAAGGCGGTCCCCGCCTTCGGGCACCTGCCGTACGTGATGGGCGAGGGCAACAAGAAGCTCTCCAAGCGCGACCCGGAGTCCTCGCTCAACCTCTACCGCGAGCGCGGCTTCCTCCCCGAGGGGCTGCTGAACTACCTCTCGCTGCTGGGCTGGTCCTTCTCCAAGGACCAGGACATCTTCTCGATCGAGGAGATGGTCGCGAAGTTCGACATCCCGGACGTCAACGCGAACCCGGCGCGCTTCGACCTGAAGAAGGCCGAGGCGATCAACGCCGACCACATCCGGCAGCTGGACCCCAAGGCCTTCGCGGACGCCTGCGCCCCGTGGCTCACGGCCCCGCACGCCAACTGGGCGCCCGAGGACTTCGACGCCGCGGCCTGGGAGCGCATCGCGCCGTACGCCCAGACCCGCGTCACGGTCCTGTCCGACATCACGGCCAACGTCGACTTCCTCTTCCTGAAGGAGCCGGTGGCGGACCAGGCGTCCTGGGACAAGGCGATGAAGGGCGAGCCGGCGGCCCTCCTGACCACGGCCCGCGAGAACCTGGCCGCCGCGGACTGGTCGGACCCCGAGTCCCTCAAGCAGGCCGTCCTGACCGCGGGCGAGGCCCACGGCCTCAAGCTCGGCAAGGCCCAGGCCCCGGTCCGTGTCGCCGTCACCGGCCGCACGGTCGGCCTTCCCCTCTTCGAGTCCCTCGAGATCCTGGGCAAGGACCGCTCCCTGTCCCGCATCGACGCGACCCTGGCCAGGCTCGCCACCGCGTAGGGAAGCAGGACCCGTACGTGCCCCGGGGGCGGCAGCCGCAAAGGGCTGCCGCCCCCGGGGCGTTCCGGCGTAGGGTCGGCCCATGCCGATTCGCGCGGTGCTCTGGGACATCGACGACACCCTGTTCGACTACACCGGGGCAGACCGGGCCGGGCTCGCGGCGCACCTGGTCACCGAGGGGCTCGCGGAGCGCTACGGCGCCCCGCCCGAGGCGCTCGCACTGTGGCGGCGGATCACCGACCGGCACTGGGCGCTGTTCGCGGCCGGGGAGGGGACCTTCCAGGGGCAGCGCCGCGACCGGGTGCGGGAGTTCCTCGGGGAGCCCCTGATGAGCGACGCAGGGGCCGACGACTGGTTCGGCCGGTACGTGGGGCACTACACGGCGGCCTGGGAGCTGTTCCCCGACGTGGTGCCCGTACTGGACGCCCTGGCGGGCGGCTACCGGCACGGGGTGCTCTCCAACTCCTCCGTGGCCAACCAGGACCCCAAGCTGCGCCACCTGGGCCTGCGCGACCGCTTCGAGGTGCTCGTGTGCGCCGTGGAGCTGGGCGTCAGCAAGCCCGAGGCCGGCGCCTTCCTCGCCGCGTGCGCCGAGATGGGGCTGGAGCCCGGGGAAGTGGTCTACGTGGGAGACCAGCCGGAGATCGACGCGCGCGGTGCCCGTGACGCCGGACTGACGGCGGTCTGGCTCGACCGCGACGGCGGGCGGGGGCCGGGGCCGGACGGAGTGCACCGGATCGCCGGACTCGACCGGCTCCCGCAGGTGCTGGCCGGGGATACCCGTTTTGGAGCACGGTCAGGCATCCGGTAATGTTCTTTCTGCGCCGCCCGCTCGTGTCGAAAGGCCGGGCCGGAGACGCTAACCGAACGAAAGTACCTCAGGGGCTTGCGTTTTGGTGGGCTATAGTGTAATTGGCAACACGAGAGTTTCTGGTTCTCTTATTCTAGGTTCGAGTCCTGGTAGCCCAGCGCAGTTCATGTAGTGACGCAGTGCTTGCCCCCGTTGTGTAGCGGCCTAGCACGCCGCCCTCTCAAGGCGGTAGCGCCGGTTCGAATCCGGTCGGGGGTACAGATCCTTCCCGCGAGATTTCCAGGGTCGCACCCGGATGTTTTGATGCAGGATCGCTAGGGCCCCCGTTGTGTAGCGGCCTAGCACGCCGCCCTCTCAAGGCGGTAGCGCCGGTTCGAATCCGGTCGGGGGTACGCAGTCTAGCTGGTCTAGACCTGTGGGCTATAGTGTAATTGGCAACACGAGAGTTTCTGGTTCTCTTATTCTAGGTTCGAGTCCTGGTAGCCCAGCGCAGTACAGCAGTGACAGCTAGCCCCCGTTGTGTAGCGGCCTAGCACGCCGCCCTCTCAAGGCGGTAGCGCCGGTTCGAATCCGGTCGGGGGTACGCATCGAAGAGGCCCTCCGCGTTCATCGCGGAGGGCCTCTTCGGCGTTTCCGGGGTCCCGCGGGGGCGGACGAGTGCGGGCCCGGCGGCGCGTGTGCGGACGTTGTGCGGCGTCTCACGCGCCCCCGGGCCCGGGGGAGTAGGAGTGGGGAAAAGGGATCAGCTGGAGCGGCGCAGGGCCTCGGTCAGCCGGGCGGCCGCGTCGATGACGGCCTGGGCGTGCATGCGCCCCGGGTGCCGGGTCAGCCGCTCGATCGGCCCGGAGACCGATACGGAGGCCACCACGCGGTTCGAGGGGCCGCGCACCGGCGCCGATACGGAGGCCACGCCGGGCTCCCGCTCCCCGATGGACTGCGCCCAGCTGCGGCGTCGTACGCCCGAGAGCGCCGTCGCCGTGAAGCGCGCGCCCTGCAGGCCGCGGTGGAGCCGCTCGGGCTCCTCCCAGGCCATCAGGATCTGCGCGGCCGAACCGGCCTTCATCGGGAGCGTGGAGCCCACCGGGACGGTGTCCCGCAGGCCCGACAGCCGCTCCGCGGCCGCTACGCAGATGCGCATGTCGCCCTGACGCCGGTAGAGCTGCGCGCTCTCTCCCGTAACGTCCCGGAGGTGGGTGAGCACCGGTCCGGCCGTGGCCAGCAGGCGGTCCTCGCCGGCCGCGGCGGCGAGCTCCGCCAGCCGCGGTCCGAGGATGAACCGGCCCTGCATGTCCCTCGCCACCATCCGGTGGTGTTCCAGTGCCACGGCAAGGCGATGTGCCGTGGGTCGTGCGAGCCCTGTCGCCGCGACCAGCCCGGCGAGGGTGGCCGGACCGGACTCCAGTGCGCTCAATACCAGAGCTGCCTTGTCGAGAACGCCGACGCCGCTAGAGTTGTCCATGAAACGATATTCGCGTCTCACACTGTGAAACGCAAGTTCAATTTTTCCAAGAAACAGCGAGTCTGTATGTGCGGGTCCACGAACCACTGGATCCGAGCCGTCGTCCGGGACGTGGGGTACGGACGGTCAGGCGCACAAGATCTCTATGAAGCGCCGGCACAACCGGCCGGCCGGAGGGAAAGCGATGGGTAGGACACTCGCGGAGAAGGTCTGGGACGACCATGTCGTCAGGCGCGTAGAGGGCGAGCCCGATCTCCTCTTCATCGATCTGCACCTGCTGCACGAGGTGACCAGCCCCCAGGCCTTCGAGGGCCTGCGCCAGGCCGGCCGCAAGGTACGCCGCCTGGACCTCACCATCGCGACCGAGGACCACAACACCCCCACCATCGACATCGACAAGCCGATCGCGGACCCGGTCTCCCGGACCCAGCTCGAGACGCTGCGCAAGAACTGCGCCGAGTTCGGTGTGCGCCTGCACTCGCTGGGCGACGTCGAGCAGGGTGTCGTCCACGTCGTGGGACCGCAGCTGGGCCTGACCCAGCCGGGCACCACCGTGGTCTGTGGTGACTCGCACACCTCCACGCACGGCGCTTTCGGCGCGCTGGCGTTCGGCATCGGCACCAGCCAGGTCGAGCACGTGCTGGCGACCCAGACGCTGCCGCTGGCCCGCCCCAAGACGATGGCGATCACCGTCACCGGCGCGCTGGCCGAGGGCGTCACCGCCAAGGACCTGATCCTGGCGATCATCGCCAAGATCGGCACCGGCGGCGGCCAGGGCTACATCCTGGAGTACCGCGGCGAGGCCGTCGAGAAGCTGTCGATGGAAGCCCGCATGACCATCTGCAACATGTCGATCGAGGCCGGCGCCCGCGCGGGAATGATCGCCCCCGACCAGACCACCTTCGACTACCTGGAGGGCCGCGACCACGCCCCCGTGGGCGAGGAGTGGGACGGGGCGGTCGCGTACTGGAAGACCCTGCGCACCGACGAGGACGCCGCCTTCGACGCCGAGGTGGTCATCGACGCCGGCGCGCTGACGCCGTTCGTCACCTGGGGCACCAACCCCGGCCAGGGCGCGCCCCTGTCGGGACACGTCCCCGACCCCGCTTCGTACGAGGACGCTTCGGAGCGCCACGCCGCCGAAAAGGCCCTGGAGTACATGGGGTTGACCGCCGGGCAGCCGCTGCGCGACATCAAGGTCGACACCGTCTTCGTAGGTTCCTGCACCAACGGCCGCATCGAGGACCTGCGCGCCGTCGCCGGGATCGTCGAGGGCCGCAAAGTCGCCGACGGCGTACGGATGCTGGTCGTCCCGGGCTCGGTCCGTGTCGCCCTGCAGGCGGTGGCGGAGGGCCTGGACAAGGTCTTCAAGGAGGCCGGCGCCGAATGGCGGCACGCGGGCTGCTCGATGTGTCTGGGCATGAACCCCGACCAACTGGCTCCCGGCGAGCGCTCCGCGTCCACCTCCAACCGCAACTTCGAGGGCCGGCAGGGCAAGGGCGGGCGCACCCACCTGGTCTCCCCGCAGGTGGCCGCGGCCACCGCGGTGCTGGGCCATCTGGCCTCGCCCGCCGACCTGTCCGACGCCAACGAGACCGCCGGAGTCTGAGAACCATGGAAGCCTTCACCACTCACACCGGCCGGGCCGTCCCGCTGCGCCGCAGCAACGTCGACACCGACCAGATCATCCCGGCCCACTGGCTGAAGAAGATCACCCGCGACGGCTTCGAGGACGGGCTCTTCGAGGCCTGGCGCAAGGACCCGGAGTTCATCACGAACCGCCCCGAGCGCGCGGACGCGAGCGTTCTGGTCGCCGGTCCCGACTTCGGCACCGGTTCCTCGCGCGAACACGCCGTCTGGGCCCTGCAGAACTTCGGCTTCAAGACGGTCATCTCCTCCCGCTTCGCCGACATCTTCCGCGGCAACTCGCTGAAGAACGGTCTGCTGACCGTCGTCCTGCCGCAGGAGACCGTCGAGAAGCTGTGGCAGCTGACCGAGGCCGACCCCACCGCCGAGATCACGGTCGACCTGGTCGACCGCCAGGTCCGAGCCGAAGGCCTCGTAGCGGAGTTCGAACTCGACGACAACGCCCGCTGGCGGCTGCTGGAGGGGCTGGACGACATCTCCCTCACCCTTCAGAACGAAGCGGACATCACCACGTACGAAAGCGTTCGGCCCACCCACAAGCCGCGCACGATTCGGGCGTGATTCCAGCCTGATCAGCGCTTATTCGCCTTAGGGTGATCAGATAGGCAACACTGTGCCCCCTGCCATCCGGCAGGGGGCACAGTCGTGTGTTGAGGCCCCGTGAGGCGACAACTCGCCCCAGATGGCACAATCTGTGCATGGAACGCGACAGTCAACTTGAGCTCTACGGACTTGTTGCCGACCGATTGAAAGAAGCACACACAAGGGTGCGCACGCTGCAAGTCCCGGAGGGCGTACGGATGGCGCTGTCCCGGAAGCTGTTGGTCGTCACCGCCGTGGCGAAGCATGATCTCGCCGACGCGGCAAGGCGCCTGGACAGGTTGATGAAGGACCTCGACGAGGGTCGATTCCCTGAAGGCGACTGATGCGAAGGAACTCCGTAACGGCCTACAACGTTGCGGCACTAGGGTGATAAGCCCGTTTCGTGTTTGATTTGCGGTATATATCCGCCTAACGTGCGAAATAAGCTTGAACACATTCGTTCTGGCGAAGTCTCCGAAGGGGAAGACGTTGAACAAGGCGCAGCTCGTAGAAGCGATTGCCGACAAGCTGGGCGGCCGTCAGCAGGCCGCGGACGCCGTCGACGCGGTACTGGACGCCATCGTCCGCTCGACCGTCGCGGGCGACCGGGTCTCGGTCACGGGCTTCGGCTCGTTCGAGAAGGTCGACCGTCCGGCCCGCTACGCCCGCAACCCCCAGACGGGTGAGCGCGTCCGGGTCAAGAAGACCTCGGTTCCCCGCTTCCGTGCGGGCCAGGGCTTCAAGGACCTGGTCAGTGGCACCAAGAAGCTGCCCAAGGGCGGCGAGGTATCGGTGAAGAAGGCGCCCAAGGGAAGCCTCACGGGTGGCTCTTCCGCCGCCTCCGCCACGGTGAAGAAGGCCGCGGCCAAGAAGGCCACCACCGCCAAGAAGGCCGCTGCCGCCGCCAAGACCACGGTCGCGAAGAAGACCACGGCCAAGAAGACCACCGCCACCGCCAAGAAGACGGTCGCCAAGACCGCCGTGGCGAAGAAGGCGGCCCCCGCCGCCAAGAAGGCCACGGTCAAGAAGGCTGCGGCCACGGCGAAGAAGACCACCGCCACCGCGAAGAAGACCGCCCCGGCGGCCAAGAAGGCCACCGCTGCGACGAAGGCGCCCGCCAAGAAGACGGCGACGCGCAAGGCCACCGCGAAGAAGACCACCGCCCGCAAGACCAAGTAGGGCACGAGTCACACACGCCGGGCCGGTTTCCCCAAGGCGGGGAAACCGGCCCGCGGTGCGTCGGGGCGGGCCGTCGGCGGTCCGCAGGCCCGGGGACCGGGAGGTCCGAGGGCTGCGATGTCCGGGGCCGAAAGGCCCGGTCTCAGAAGGTCTGCAGCGTGACCAGAGTGATCCGCAGGCCGGGACCCTCGCCGTCCGTCTCGATCCGGACCCGCTGCCCGGGGCGCAGCAGCCGCAGGCCGCCCGCGTCGAACGCCGGGGCCTCGAAGGGCACCGGGGTGCCGTCGTCCAGCAGCACACTGCCGCTGCGGGTCTGGGAGTCGTACGTGTACGCGGTCGCCTGCATGTGGGCACTGTATCGGGCCGTATGGCGCCCCACACCGAGGGTGAGGGCCGTACGCAGATCCGCAGCGGTGTCCACGTCCCGGCGGATGCTGTCTACGCCGACGAGTGTCATTTCCACCGCGCCCGAGGCCGAATGCCGGGCCCGCGAGGGGCCGCCGAACGAGGGCGCCAATTCCACGTCCGGAGCAGCGGAAAGCAAGGTCGTCCCGATTCCCGCCGCATCCGCCAGAAATGCCCTGGGAAATGCCGAAGCGGTTTCGAGCACGCGTAGCAATTCGGGCGGCCGCAGCGCCGGCAGGTCCGCGTTCATCGCGGCCACCGCCGCCCTCGGTCTGCCCGCCCGTATCTCCCGCGCCCCGTGGGCCAGCGCCGCGTTGAGCCCGGCGGCCGGATGGTCCGGCACGATCCGGGCGCCCAGCCGCGCCAGTTCCGGCCCGGCCGCCGGATCGTCCGTGACGACCACCACATCCGCGACCGCCGCGCAGGCCAGCGCCCCCGCGACGGTGTCCAGCGCGAACGCCAGGGCGAGCCCGGGACGAGAGGCTCCCACGGCCGCCGCGAGGCGGCTCTTGGCCACGGCGAGGGGCTTCAGCGGGACCACCAGACTCCAGACGGCGTTCGTGACGGACCCCTTCCCTCCGGCACGCTCGCGCGCCGCTCAGCCCATGTGCGGGTCATGGCCAGGTCATACGGAGCCCCATTGTCACCTCATGCCGGGCGGCCCGGGGCCTGGTCGGGGTGTCCGGGGCGTACGGTGTTCTCGACAGAGACCGGGCCTGGGGCGACACTTGTCCGGCTCCGGGGCGCCCAAGCCGCGCACCGGTCCTAGAGGAAGGTGTCCGAGTGTCCCGCCGCAGAATCGGCTTCTGGTACCGCCTTGCGGCAGCCATCGCGAAACCGCCGCTGGTAGTGCTCTTCAAGCGGGACTGGCGGGGAATGGAACACATTCCGGCCGAGGGCGGATTTATCACCGCCGTCAATCACAACTCGTATCTGGATCCGCTGTCCTACGCGCACTTCCAGTACAACACCGGCCGGGTGCCCCGATTGCTCGGCAAGGCCGCCCTCTTCGAGGTCCCCATTGTCGGCGCGATCCTGCGGGGCTCCGGGCAGATCCCCGTCTACCGGGAGTCCACCAACGCCCTGGACGCATTCCGGGCCGCCGTGGACGCGATCGAGCGGGGCGAATGCGTGGCCTTTTACCCGGAAGGCACCCTCACCCGGGACCCCGACATGTGGCCGATGGCCGGCAAGACCGGCGCCGCCCGCGTGGCACTCATGACCAGGGCCCCCGTCATTCCGGTGGCCCAGTGGGGCGCGAATCTCGCGATGCCGCCCTACGCCAAGGAGAACAAGCTCAGCCTGTTCCCGCGCAAAACCCTCCAGGTCCTCGCCGGGCCGCCTGTGGACCTCGCCGGTTACTACGGCCTGGAACCCACTCCGGACGTGCTCAGGGAGGTCACGGAAACCATCATGGCGGCCGTCACCGAGCTGCTGGAGGAACTGCGGGGCGAGAGCGCGCCCCCGCAGCCGTACGACCATCGCAAGGCCAGGGCGGAACAGCGGCGCAAGGCCGCGGGGGAGGGCAACAAGTGACACGTCCCGTGAAGGCAGCCGTATTCGGAACGGGCTCCTGGGGCACGGCCTTCGCCATGGTGCTCGCCGACGCGGGCTGCGAGGTGGTCCTGTGGGGCCGCCGGCGCGAGCTCGTCGACGCCATCAACGGCGGCCGGACCAACCCGGACTACTTCCCCGACATCGAACTCCCCGCGAACATCCGCGCCACCACCGACCCGGCCGAGGCCGCGGCCGGCGCCGACTTCACGGTCCTCGCCATCCCCTCGCAGACCCTGCGCGGCAACCTCGCCGCCTGGGCCCCGCTGCTGGCGCCCGACACGGTCCTCGTCTCCCTGATGAAGGGCGTCGAACTGGGCACCGCCAAGCGGATGAGCGAGGTCATCGAGGAGGTGGCCAAGGTCCCCGCCGACCGGGTCGCCGTCGTCACCGGCCCCAACCTGGCCCGCGAGATCGCCGCCCGGCAGCCCGCCGCCTCCGTGGTCGCCTGTGTGGACGAAGCCGTCGCCCAGCGCCTCCAGGCCGCCTGCCACACCCCGTACTTCCGCCCGTACACGAGCACCGACGTCATCGGCTGCGAGCTCGGCGGCGCCGTCAAGAACGTCATCGGCCTCGCCGTCGGCATCGCGGACGGCATGGGCCTCGGCGACAACACCAAGGGCTCGCTCATCACCCGCGGACTCGCCGAAGCCACCCGCCTGGGCCTGGCGATGGGCGCCGACCCGCTCACCTTCTCCGGCCTCGCGGGCCTCGGCGACCTCGTCGCCACCTGCTCCTCGCCGCTCTCCCGGAACCACACCTTCGGCACCAACCTCGGCCGCGGGATGACCCTGGAGGAGACCATCGCGGTCACCAAGCAGACCGCCGAGGGTGTCAAGTCCTGCCAGTCCGTGGCCGATCTGGCCCGCCGCCACGGGGTCGACATGCCGATCACCGACACGGTCGTCGACATCGTCCACCACGGCAAGCCGACCCTGGTCGCGCTCAAGGAACTCATGGGGCGCAGCGCCAAACCGGAACGGCGCTGACTGCTTTCCGGACGCGCGAGCGGGTATTCTCGTCGCGATATGAGCAGCGAGAACCTCCCCCAGACCCCTGAGCAGCAGGGCCGCAAGCCCCGTGTGGCCGTCGTGTTCGGCGGCCGCAGCTCGGAACACGCCATCTCGGTCGTCACCGCGGGCGCCGTCCTGCGCTCCATCGACCGCTCCAAGTACGAGGTCCTGCCCATCGGCATCACCACGGACGGCCGATGGGCACTGACCGCCGACGAGCCCGCCCGGATGGCCATCTCCGGCGGCAAGCTCCCCAACGTGGGGGAGCTCGCCGACTCCGAGGACGGCGCCGTCGTGCTCTCCGTCGACCCGGCCAGCCGCGAGGTCGTCTACACCGAGCCGGGCGCCGTTCCCAAGGCACTGGGCGAGGTAGACGTCGTCTTCCCCGTCCTGCACGGCCCGTACGGCGAGGACGGCACCCTGCAGGGCCTCCTGGAGCTCTCCGGCATCCCGTACGTCGGCTCGGGCGTCCTCGCCTCGGCCGTCGGCCAGGACAAGGACTACATGAAGCGGGTCTTCACGTCCTTCGGGCTGCGCGTGGGCCCGTACGTGACCATCCGCCCCCGCGAGTGGGAGAACGACCGCGAGGGCGCCCTCGCCCGCATCGCGGACTTCGCCGGCGAGCACGGCTGGCCGCTGTTCATCAAGCCCGCCCGGGCCGGATCCTCGATCGGCATCACCAAGGTCGACGAGCCCTCCGCCCTGGAGGCCGCGATCCGCGAGGCCCGCCGCCACGACCCGAAGATCATCGTGGAGGCGCTGCTGCGCGGCCGCGAGATCGAGTGCGGGGTCCTGGAGTTCGAGGACGGACCACGCGCGAGCGTGCCCGCCGAGATCCCGCCGGTCTCCAGCCACGACTTCTACGACTTCGAGGCGAAGTACATCGACTCCGCCTCCGGACTCGTGCCCGCCCCGCTCACCCCGGAGCAGACCGCCGAGGTCCAGAAGCTCGCGATCGAGGCCTTCGACGCCGCGTCCTGCGAGGGCCTGGTGCGTGCCGACTTCTTCCTCACCGAGGACGGCACCTTCGTCATCAACGAGATCAACACCATGCCGGGCTTCACACCGATCTCCATGTACCCGCGCATGTGGCAGGAGTCGGGCGTCGAGTACCCGGAGCTGGTGGACCGCCTGATCCAGGCAGCCCTGCGCCGGTCCACCGGACTGCGCTGACCGCCCGGGCACGCAGCCCCGTACACGCACAAGGACCGCCCGCCGGAATCCCGGCGGGCGGTCCTTGCGAGCGGAGCGCGGCCTCGTACGGGGCCGTGGGGCTCAGTACGAGGAGATGCCCTCCGGCACGGTCCTGGCGATCGCCGCGGACAGGCCGACCAGCATCTGCGCATCCGTGGCATGCTCCTTGTCGACCCGGATCTCCGTGTACGCCAGCCGCATCACGGTGGTGAACCGGAAACCGCCGCCGTCGGCGTTGGCGAGCCTCTCGATCAGCCAGCCCACACCGTTGATCTCACCGCCGTCCTGCGTCGGATCCAGCATCTTGGGGGGCTGGGGGATCCCGCACCGCAGTACGATCGCCGAGCCGCCCCACGCGGCGGTCAGGTCGGACTCCGGTTCGGTCCTGGTCCGGGCCAGACCCTGGACCGTCCCGGGAAGTTCCTCGTGCAGCGCCGCACAGAACCCGGCGACGTCGGTGGGCGGAGCGGACGGCGGAACCACCCGGGCCTCGGAATCACCCGGAGAACACCCCGTGAGGGCCGCCGAGGCGGCCACCGCGGTCAGTGCGGCGAGCAGCGAGAAGGGCCGGCGGTGTCGAGACATCACCGGCCAAGAGTAGACGGGGGCTACAGATGGACCACCGGGCAGGTCAAGGTGCGGGTGATCCCCTCCACCTGCTGGACCTTGGCCACGACCATGCGGCCGAGCTCGTCCACGGTGTCGGCCTGGGCGCGCACGATCACGTCGTACGGGCCGGTCACGTCCTCGGCCTGGATCACCCCCGCGATCTGCGCGATGGACTCGGCGACGGACGACGCCTTGCCCACCTCGGTCTGAATGAGGATGTACGCCTGTACCACGGAACCTCCAGGGCGGCCACGAGGATCATTTCCCCTACCCTTCGGGTGGGCCCGGGGATGACGGGTGGGCCCGGGGAAGAAGGGACGCCACGGTACCGCGTCGCCGACCGCCGCGGGGAGACCCGCGGGTCCGGCTCCACGAGGAGCGGGGCGTACGAAGAGCAGAAGTTGACGTATCTGTTGACGGTACCCAGAGCTGTGACGGCTCGCGACCGCAAGCGGACTGGGCAAGAAGGGGCACAGCGATGAAGGGCACTGTGGGCGAGCTGGGGGAGTTCGGGCTCATTCGGGAGCTCACCTCACGGCTCACCACCACCCCGGCGGTCCGGGTCGGCCCGGGCGACGACGCCGCGGTGGTGTCGGCCCCCGACCGGCGGGTCGTGGCGAGCACGGACATCCTGCTGGAAGGCAGGCACTTCCGGCGCGACTGGTCCACCGCCTACGACGTCGGCCGCAAGGCCGCCGCGCAGAACCTCGCCGACATCGCCGCCATGGGCGCGGTGCCGACCGCACTGCTGCTCGGCCTCGTCGTACCGGCCGAGCTGCCGGCGACCTGGCCCACCGAGCTGATGGACGGCATCCGCGACGAATGCCAGGTCGCCGGCGCTGCCGTGGTCGGCGGCGACGTGGTCCGCGGGGACATCATCACCGTGGCCATCACCGCCCTCGGCGACCTGCGCAACCACGAACCCGTCCTGCGCTCCGGCGCCCAGCCCGGCGACGTCGTGGCCGTGACCGGCTGGCTCGGCTGGTCCGCCGCCGGGTTCGCCGTGCTCTCGCGCGGCTTCCGCTCGCCGCGGGCCTTCGTAGAGGCCCACCGGCGCCCCGAACCGCCCTACCACGCCGGTCCCGCGGCCGCCGGACTCGGCGCCACCGCCATGACCGACGTCAGCGACGGCCTGATCGCGGACCTCGGGCACATCGCCGAGGCCAGCAAGGTACGGATCGACCTGCGCTCGGCGGCCGTCGACATCCCGACGCAGATGCACGACATCGGGCAGGCCGTCGGCGTGGACCCGCTCCAGTGGGTCCTCACCGGGGGAGAGGACCACGCCATCGTGGCCACCTTCCCGCCCGACGTGAAGCTCCCGGCCCGCTGGAAGGTCATCGGCGAGGTGCAGAACCGCTCCGCGCTGCCCCAGGTGACCGTCGACGGCGCCCCCTGGAACAGCACCGGCGGCTGGGACCACTTCGGCGGGGACGCGGCCGCGGAGGACACCCCCCGATGAGCGGCCCCCCTCAGGCACGGCAGCACCCGCCGCTGTGCCTGACCGTCGCCGGATCCGACTCCGGCGGCGGCGCGGGCATCCAGGCCGACCTCAAGACGATGCTGGCGCTCGGGGTCCACGGGATGAGCGTGGTGACCGCTGTGACCGCGCAGAACTCGCTGGGCGTCAAAGGCGTCTGGGAACTGCCCGCGGAGGCCGTCAAGGGCCAGTACAGGGCCGTGGTGGACGATATCGGCGTCCAGGCCGTGAAGACGGGAATGCTGTCCTCCGCCGCCCTGGTGGAGACCGTGGCCGAGCTGCTCGCCTGGACCGACGCCCCGGCCGTCGTGGACCCGGTCGGCGTCTCCAAGCACGGCGACGCGCTGCTCGCCGCCACCGCCCTGGACGCCGTACGGGGAGAACTGCTGCCCCGGGCCACCGTGGCCACGCCGAACCTGGACGAGGTGACCCAGCTCACCGGAGTCGTCGTGGAGACCGAGGACGACATGCGCCGTGCCGCCGACGCGGTCCTCGCGTACGGCCCCGCCTGGGCGCTGATCAAAGGCGGCCACCTCACCGCCCACGGGGACGAGGCCGTGGACCTCCTGACCGACGGCGCCGACGAACTCTGGCTGCGCGCCCCCCGGTACGACAACCGGCACACGCACGGCACCGGCTGCACGCTCGCCAGCGCGATCGCGGCCGGCCTGGCCAAGGGGCGGACCGTCCCGGCAGCCGTCACCGAGGCCAAGGAGTACGTCACCGGCGCCATCGCCGCCGGTTTCGCACTGGGCGCGGGCATCGGCCCGGTGGACCACGCGTGGCGGTGGCGCTGAGGCCGTGGCCGAGGCAGGGCGCCCGAACGCCCGCAGGGCCCGTCCCACCCCGTGAACTCACGGGATGGGACGGGCCCTGCGGGATCGATCAGGTAAAGCAAGAGGCCGGTCCACCAGGTGGACCGGCCTTCTCAGCAACCGGAAAGGGCTGCGCTACGACGAAAGGCGTCAGCGCGAGACCTTGCCGGCCTTGATGCACGAGGTGCAGGCGTTGAGGCGCTTCGGCGTCCCATTGACCACGGCACGGACGCGCTGGATGTTCGGGTTCCAGCGACGCGAGGTGCGGCGGTGCGAGTGGGAAATGCTGTTGCCGAAGCTCGGCCCCTTGGCGCAAACGTCGCAGTTGGCAGCCACAGGTCACTCCAAAGACTTCAGATGCACTTACAGTGAATCCCGGCGCACCGGTATCAGAGATCTGAAGTGGTTTGCCGGGGGGATGGCCCGACTCTCATCGGGCAACCGGAGCAGCATACAACGCCTGCCTCGGTCCAAGAAAACTACCACGGCCACGGCCGCCCCCGCCCCGGGGTCCCGCCGCCCCGGCAGTCCTTCGTTACCCTGCGGTGAACCCTGGCCCGCACAAGGAGGAACGCCCGGTGGCGCACGAGCCTCAGCCGTACCCCCTGAACGCCGAAGCGGTACGCACCTGGAGCTCGCTGGCCCTGGCCGCACTGGGCCGGGCCCGCGAGGACATCGACGCCATCAACGTCTATCCCGTCGCGGACGCGGACACCGGCACCAACCTCTACCTGACCGCCGAATCGGCCGACCGGGAGCTCGCGGACCTCCTCGCCGAAGTGACGGACGGCACAGCGGAAACCTCCCTCCCCCAGGCCGTACGGGCCTTCGCGCACGGCGCCCTGATAGGCGCCCGGGGCAACTCCGGGACGATCCTCGCGCAGCTCCTGCGCGGAGTGGCCGACGTACTCGGCGACGAGCCCGCCGGGCGCGATCCCGCCCGGCTCCTCGCGCAGGCGCTGACCCGGGCCGCCGAGGAGGCCTACCGGGCCGTCGCGCACCCGGTGGAGGGCACCATGCTCACCGTCGCCACCGCCGCCGCGCGGGCCGCCGAGGCCGCCGCCGGGACCGCCGCCGACGTGGCCGGGGCCGCCTACGACGGCGCCCGCGCGGCCCTCGCCGAAACCCCGGGGCAGCTGGCCGCGCTGGGGCGGGCCGGAGTGGTCGACGCCGGGGGCTGCGGACTGGTCGCCGTACTCGGGGCCCTGTGGCAGGCGCTGTCCGGGCGGGAACCGGCCCCCGAACCGATCCGCGGCCGGGCCGTGCCCGTACCGACCTCGCCGGAGCCCTGCGCCGAGGAGCACGGCGGACCCGCCTACGAGGTGATCTACCTGCTGGAGGCCGCGGAGACGGAGGTCGACCGGCTGCGCGCCCGGCTCGACTCGCTCGGCGACTCCCTGGTGGTGGTCGGCGGCGACGGGCTGTGGAACGTCCACGTCCACGTCGACGACCCCGGCGCGGCCGTGGAGGCCGCGGTGGCCGCGGGGCGGCCGTACCGGATCCGCATCACGCACTTCGGCGACGAACGCCGCCGGGCCCGCGGCGAGCGCTCCCAGCGGGCCGTCGTCGCCGTCGTCCAGGGCGAGGGGCTGGCCGGACTGTGCGGGGAGGCGGGAGCCACCACCGTGCTCGCCCGGCCCGGCGAACCGCCGGCCGTCGCCGAACTCGCCGACGCCATCCGCGAGGCGCACGCCCGCGAGGTCGTCCTGCTCCCGAACTGCGCCGAACTGCGGGCCGTCGCCGCGTCCGCCGCGCAGCGGGCGCGCGCCGACGGCGTACGGGTCGCCGTGATCCCCACCCGCTCCGAGGTCCAGGGCCTGGCCGCGCTCGCCGTCCACGACCCGGACGGCACCTTCGACGAGGACGTGGTCGCCATGACGGCCGCCGCCGGAGCCACCCGCTACGGCGAACTCGCCATCGCCGAACGGCAGTCCTTCACCTCGGCCGGCATCTGCCAGGCGGGCGACGTGCTCGGGCTCATCGACGGCGACGTGGCCGTCATCGGAACGGGCCTGGCGCAGACCGCCGAAGCGGTCCTGGCCCGGATGCTCGGATCCGGCGGCGAACTGGTCACCCTGGTCCTGGGCCCCGAGGCGCCCGAGGAGCTGGCCGGACGGCTGGAGGCGTACGTCCAGCACGGCCACCTCGCCGTCGACACCGTGACCTACCAGGGCGGCCGCTGGTCCGCTCCGCTGCTCATCGGGGTGGAATAAGGGCCCGGCCGGAGAAGTGTCTCCGGCCGGCGTCCCACGGTCCTGCTCTCACACCACCGGTCATCCGGCCGCAGCCGGCGCCATGGTGTGCAGTGACTCCTCCGCCCGAAGAGCGGCTTCTCACCAGGCTCCAACAAACCTGGTGACGGCCAAGCCCTGACCGCCGCCCGAAGGCAGGGCTCGATCGTAGTGCGCCGATGCGTGTCTTCGCCGACTCTTGGCCGGTCATCACCCGCAGGGGGGAAGATGGGCCACGTGCCCGCGCTCGACGAAGACCTCAAGAAGACCCTCGGCCCCGCCACCGCCAAGGTGCTGGCCGAGCAGCTCGGCCTGCACACGGCCCTGGACCTGCTCCACCACTACCCCCGGCGGTACGCGGAGCGGGGCGAACTGACCTCGCTGGCCGAACTCGCCGACCAGATCGACGAACACGTCACGGTGGTCGCGCAGGTCGCCGACGCGCGCCTGCTGACGTACCACGGCAGCCGGGGCGGCGGAAAGCGCCTGGAAGTCACCATCACCGACGGCAGCGGACGGCTCCAGCTCGTCTTCTTCGGGTCGGGCGTCCACAAACCGCACAAGGAACTGCTGCCCGGCAGCCGCGCGATGTTCGCGGGCAAGGTCGGGATGTTCAACCACAAGCTCCAGCTCGCCCACCCCGCCTACGAGCCTCTCGGCGCGGACGCCTCCGACCGGGACGCGGCCACCGCCTTCGCGAGCCAGCTCATCCCGATCTACCCGGCCTGCGCGAAGCTGGAATCCTGGAAGATCGCCAAATGCGTGGACGCGGTGCTCCCCACGGCCCAGGAGGTCGTCGACCCGCTGCCCGGCGCCCTGCGCGAGGGCCGCGGACTGGTCCCGCTCACCGAGGCCCTGCTCAAGATCCACCGACCGGTCACCAAGGCCGACATCGAGGACGCCCGCGGGCGCCTCAAGTGGGACGAGGCCTTCGTCCTCCAGGTCGCCCTGGCCCGCCGCCGGCACGCCGACTCCCAGCTCCCGGCCGTACCCCGCCGCCCCACCCCCGGCGGCCTCCTCGAATCCTTCGACGCCAAGCTCCCCTTCACCCTCACCGAAGGCCAGCAGTCCGTCTCGAAGGAGATCTTCGACGACCTCGCCACCGACCACCCCATGCACCGCCTCCTCCAGGGCGAGGTCGGCAGCGGGAAGACGATGGTCGCCCTGCGGGCCATGCTCGCCGTCGTCGACTCCGGCGGACAGGCCGCCATGCTCGCCCCCACCGAGGTGCTCGCACAGCAGCACCACCGCTCCATCACCGAGATGATGGGCGAGCTCGCCGAGGGCGGGATGCTCGGCGGCTCCGACCGGGGCACCAAGGTGGTCCTGCTCACCGGCTCGATGGGAGTGCCCGCCCGCCGGCGCGCACTGCTGGACCTGATCACCGGCGAGGCCGGGGTCGTGATCGGCACGCACGCGCTGATCGAGGACAAGGTGCAGTTCCACGACCTCGGCCTGGTCGTCGTCGACGAGCAGCACCGCTTCGGCGTGGAACAGCGCGACGCCCTGCGCTCCAAGGGCAAACAGCCCCCGCACCTGCTCGTCATGACCGCCACCCCGATCCCGCGCACGGTCGCCATGACCGTCTTCGGTGATCTGGAGACCTCCGTACTGGACCAGCTGCCGGCCGGCCGCTCCCCGATCGCCACCCACGTGGTGCCCGCCAAGGACAAGCCGCACTTCCTGGCCCGGGCCTGGGAACGGGTCCGCGAGGAAGTGGAGAACGGCCACCAGGCGTACGTGGTGTGCCCGCGCATCGGCGACGGGGACGACGACCCCAAGAACGGCAAGAACGGCAAGGGCGGCAAGACCCCCAAGGCCGCCAAGAAGGCGACGGCCGAGGAGGACGGCGACAAACGGCCCCCGCTCGCCGTGCTGGACATCGCCGAACAGCTCACCCGGGGCCCCCTCGCCGGACTGTCCGTGGAGGTGCTGCACGGGCGGATGGACCCGGCCGACAAGGACGACGTCATGCGCCGCTTCACCGCGGGCGAGGTCAAGGTGATGGTGGCCACCACCGTCATCGAGGTCGGCGTGAACGTCCCGAACTCCACCGTCATGGTCATCATGGACGCCGACCGCTTCGGCGTCTCCCAGCTCCACCAGCTGCGCGGCCGCGTCGGCCGCGGTTCCGCCCCCGGGCTGTGCCTGCTGGTCAGCGAGATGCACGAGGCCAGCCCCGCCCGCGCCCGGCTCGCCGCCGTCGCCGCCACCCTGGACGGCTTCGAGCTCTCCCGCATCGACCTGGAACAGCGCCGCGAGGGCGACGTGCTCGGCCAGGCACAGTCCGGGGTCCGCTCCTCGCTGCGGATGCTCGCGGTCATCGAGGACGAGGAGGTCATCACCCAGGCCCGGGAGGAGGCCACCCGCGTGGTCGCCGCAGACCCCGAGCTCACGGAGCTGCCGGGCCTGCGGACCGCCCTGGAGGCCCTGCTGGACACCGAGCGCGAGCAGTACCTGGAGAAGGGGTGACGGGTACGGCCTATCGTTGAAGGCCCGCACCATCCTCCACCCCGCTCACCGAAGGACCCCAGATGACCCGCGTGATCGCCGGAAGCGCCGGCGGGCGACGCCTCGTCGTACCGCCCGGCACCGGCACCCGCCCGACCTCGGACCGGATGCGCGAAGGCCTCTTCTCCACCTGGGAGTCGCTGCACGGAGTCGAGGGCGCCCGGGTCCTCGACCTCTACGCCGGTTCCGGCGCCGTCGGCCTGGAGGCGCTCTCCCGCGGCGCCGGCCACGCGCTGCTGGTCGAGCCCGACGCCAAGGCCGCCAAGGCCATCCGGGACAACATCACCTCGATCGGCCTGCCCGGCGCCGAATTCCGGGCCGGCCGGGCCGAGCAGCTCGCGGCCGTCCCCGCGCAGGGGGACCCGTACGACGTGGTCTTCCTGGACCCGCCGTACGAGGTGGAGCACGCCGAACTGAGCGAGATCCTCCTCACACTCCGGTCCAATGGCTGGCTCACCGACGACGCGCTCGTCACCGTGGAGCGCAGGACGCGGAGCGGGGCCTTCCCGTGGCCGGACGGCTTCGAGCCGCTGCGGTCCAGGAAGTACGGCGAGGGCACCCTTTGGTACGGTCGCGCCGCCTCCGTCAGCGAAGAGTCATGAAGCCCGCACCCGGGAACGAGGGAATGCAGTTGCGCCGCGCAGTCTGTCCGGGGTCGTTCGACCCCATCACCAACGGACACCTCGACATCATCGGCCGGGCCTCCCGGCTCTACGACGTGGTCCACGTCGCCGTGATGATCAACCAGTCCAAGCAGGGACTCTTCACCGTCGAGGAGCGGATCGAGCTGATCCGCGAGGCGACCGCCGGCTACGGAAACATCGAGGTCGAGTCCTTCCACGGGCTCCTCGTCGACTTCTGCAAGCAGCGGGAGATCCCGGCCATCGTCAAGGGTCTGCGCGCCGTCAGCGACTTCGACTACGAGTTGCAGATGGCTCAGATGAACATGGGCCTGTCGGGCGTCGAGACGCTCTTCGTCCCCACCAACCCGACCTACAGCTTCCTGTCCTCCTCCCTGGTCAAGGAAGTGGCGACCTGGGGCGGCGACGTCGCCCACCTGCTGCCCGCGCACGTGCACGCCGCGCTGCTGGAGCGCCTGGCCCAGCGCTGACACCGGCCGCCGACGCCCCTGACCTGCCGTCAGCCGGTGTCGGCCCCCGGCCCGGTGGCCTTACAGTCGTCCCGTCCGTCTCGGGAACCGCCCGGGGCCGAGAGAGTGCGAGCACCCATGGACGTGCAGAAGAAGCTCGACGAGATCGTCGCGGCCGTCGGCAGCGCCCGGTCCATGCCCATGTCGGCCTCGTGCGTGATCAACCGCGCCGAGCTGCTCGCGCAGCTCGAAGAAGTCCGCAAGGCTTTGCCGGGCTCGCTCGCACAGGCCCAGGAGCTCATCGGCGGCCGGGAACAGATGGTCGAGGAGGCCCGCCGGGAGGCCGACCGGATCATCGAGTCGGCGCACGCCCAGCGCGGTTCGCTGATCTCCGACACCGAGGTCGCGCGGCGCTCCCAGAACGAGGCGGACCGGATCCTGGCGGAGGCCAACCGGGAGGCGGAGGAGGTCCGGGCCGAGGCCGACGACTACGTCGACAGCAAGCTCGCGAACTTCGAGGTCGTACTCAGCAAGACCATCGGCTCGGTGGACCGCGGCCGCGAGAAGCTGCTGGGCCGCGGGCCCGGGCTGGACGACCAGGGCTACCCGGACGCCGAGGCGCCCGAGCGCAGCCACGACCCGCAGACGCAGCGCGAGCAGGCGGACGCCTACGTGGACACCAAGCTGGCCACCTTCGAAGCGGTGCTCTCCAAAACCCTGGAGGCCGTCGGCCGCGGCCGGCAGAAGCTCCTGGGCCGCGTGGCCACCGACGACCTCGGCGCGCACATGGCCGCCCAGGACGCGGCCGGGCTCCAGCAGTCGCGCTCCCAGAGCGACGCGGACTTCCTGGCTGGGCTGGCCGAGCCGCAGGCGCCGCTGATCCCCGCACAGGCGCACCCGGAGCCGGCGTACGACGCCTACCCCGGAGCGAGCACCGGCTCCACTGGAGAGGCTTACGCCGCGCACTATCCGGGGCAGCCCGTCCAGCAGGACGCGTACGCGTACCAGGACCCGTACGGCAACTACCAGCAGGTGCAGCAGCCCGACCCCTACGCGGCTTCCTACGAGCAGCAGCCCGACCCGTACGGCGGCTACCAGCAGCAGCAGCCCGTACCGGACCAGCAGGCCGCTCTCGACGAGACCAGCTTCTTCGACACGAGCATGATCAATCTGGACCAGCTGCGCCAGTACGAACAGGGCCGCTGAGTTCCCTGGGGAACCGGATTGGGCGCAGAGCGAAGCGGCGGGTATCCTGGCTCTTCGGTCGCGCGTATGCACCGCGATCAATGCTGCCCTTGAGTGGCGGAAATCTTGATCTTCAGCAGTCTCCAGTGATTTTGTGAAAGCGGGAACAGCCCTGAACACCCACCTCGACCACCGCAACCCCCTCGTGTTCGATACGCACGAGCTGGGTCGGCGTCCTGGTGCCATGCTGCGGCTGTCCCGTGAGATCGCGGCGCCGGCGGACCTCGGTCTCGCCGGTGTCATCGGAGTGCCGGAAGGCAGTCGGCTGAACCTCAAGCTCCGCCTGGAGTCGGTCATGGAAGGGGTGCTTGTCACAGGCACCGCTCGTGGATCGGCCACCGGGGAGTGCGTAAGGTGTCTGGAGGCCGTCGAGCGTGAGCTCAAGGCGGAGTTCCAGGAGATGTTCTCGTACCCTGACGCCGACGACCGGAACCGCTCGAAGGCGGAGCCGGCCGACGACGCCGAGGACGACGAGGACACGCTCTTTATCGAGGACGGCTTGTTCGACCTCGAATCCGTGCTGCGCGACGTGGTGGTGCTCGCACTGCCGCTGCAGCCGGTGTGCCGGGAGGACTGTCTCGGACTGTGCCCCGATTGCGGGCTCAGCCTGAACGACGACCCGGACCACCACCATGACGCCGTCGATATCCGTTGGGCGGCATTGCAGGGACTCGTCTCCGATCAGGGCGTCGAGAAGGACAACATGAGCGGCACTGTCTCTGACGGAGTTCAGGGCGCCGCCGAGAAGCAGGAGAAGTAGCCGTGGCTGTTCCGAAGCGGAAGATGTCGCGCAGCAACACGCGCCACCGCCGGTCGCAGTGGAAGGCTGCGGTCCCCACCCTGGTTTCGTGCGAGCGTTGCCAGGAGCCGAAGCTCCAGCACATTGCGTGCCCGAGCTGCGGCACCTACAACAAGCGTCAGGTCCTCGAGGTCTGAGCGGCTGGTGAGAGGCGCAATGTCTGAGCTGTCCAACGCTGAGAAGCAGGCAGACAGTAAGAACGCGGCCTCGTCCCACGTGCTTCTGGAAGGGCGGCTCGGGTATCGACTCGAGTCCGCCCTTCTGGTGCGTGCGCTGACCCACCGCTCGTACGCGTACGAGAACGGCGGTCTGCCCACCAACGAACGGCTGGAGTTCCTCGGGGACTCCGTGCTGGGCCTGGTGGTCACGGACACGCTGTACACGACCCACCCCGACCTGCCGGAAGGCCAATTGGCCAAACTGCGGGCCGCGGTAGTCAACTCGCGCGCACTTGCCGAAGTCAGCCGCGGGCTCGAACTCGGTCTCTTCATCCGGCTCGGCCGGGGCGAAGAGGGCACGGGTGGCCGGGACAAGGCCTCCATCCTCGCCGACACCCTTGAAGCGGTGATCGGCGCGGTCTACCTCGATCGGGGCCTCGACGCGGCCTCGGAGCTGGTTCACCGGCTCTTTGACCCGCTCATCGAGAAGTCCTCGAACCTCGGCGCCGGCCTGGACTGGAAAACCAGTCTCCAGGAGCTCACGGCCGCCGAAGGTCTTGGCGTGCCGGAATACCTGGTCTCCGAGACCGGCCCGGACCATCAGAAGACCTTCACCGCCGCCGCGCGCGTCGGTGCTGTCTCCTATGGCACCGGTGTCGGGCGCAGCAAGAAGGAAGCGGAACAGCAGGCGGCCGAGTCCGCGTGGCGCGGTATCCGTACCGCGGCGGACGAGCGGATCGCGGCGCAAGCCGCGGGCGTGGCCAATCCGGCTCCGGCCGGAGCAGCGGTGCCGGCTTCGGCCGAGGCCGCGGCTGAAGACGACGGGGCGCCGACTCCCGCCGATCCGACGCCCGAAGCCTGACGCGTCCTTCCGGATTTTTCCCGCCCGCCCCCGCGACAGCGAGGGCGGGCGGACCCGTTTCCGGCCCCGGCCGGGGGGCCGGTACGCTCGCCGGGAGCTTCACCACCGCACCCTTCCGGAGGTCCCCGTGCCCGAGCTGCCCGAAGTCGAAGTGGTGCGGCGCGGCCTGGAACGCTGGGTGGCCGGGCGGACCGTCACGGCCGTCGAGGTGCTGCATCCGCGCGCCGTACGCCGGCACGCGGGCGGCGGCGCCGATTTCGCCGCGCGGCTCACGGGGGAGACCTTCGGGGTACCGAGGCGGCGCGGCAAGTACCTGTGGCTGCCGCTGGAGGAGCGGGAGCACTCCGTGCTCGGGCACCTCGGGATGAGCGGGCAGCTCCTCGTGCAGCCCGAAGGGGCCCCCGACGAGAAGCACCTGCGCATCCGGGTGCGGTTCGCGGACGACGCCGGGACCGAGCTGCGCTTCGTCGACCAGCGGACCTTCGGCGGACTGTCGCTGCACCCTTGTGCCCCCGACAGCGCGGAGGGGCTGCCCGACGTCATCGCGCACATCGCGCGGGACCCCCTGGACCCGCTCTTCGACGAGGCGGCCTACCATCTGGCGCTGCGGGCCAAGCGCACCACGGTGAAGCGGGCACTGCTCGACCAGTCGCTGATCAGCGGGGTCGGCAACATCTACGCGGACGAGTCGCTCTGGCGCGCCAAGCTGCACTACGAGCGCCCCACGGCCACGCTCACGCGCCCCCGGAGCACGGAACTCCTCGGCCATGTCCGGGACGTCATGAACGAGGCCCTGGCCGTCGGCGGCACCAGCTTCGACAGCCTCTACGTCAACGTCAACGGCGAATCCGGCTACTTCGACCGCTCCCTCGACGCCTACGGGCGGGAGGACGAGCCCTGCAGGCGCTGCGGGACTCCCATGCGGCGCCGGCCGTGGATGAACCGGTCGAGCTACTTCTGCCCGCGCTGCCAGCGGTCTTCGCGCGTGGCGTCGTAGGCGGACCGGGAAGAGAGCACCGCGGGCATGCTGCCCTCGAGCAGCCCGATGAGCGCGTCCACGCGCTGCGCGATCTCCACGCCGAGCGCGGTCAGTTCGTAGTCGACGCGGGGCGGGTTGGTCGGCTGGGCCTCCCGGTTGACGATGCCGTCGCGCTCCAGCGCGTGCAGGGTCTGGGAGAGCATCTTCTCGCTGATGCCGTCCACCCGGCGGCGCAGCTCGTTGAATCGGCAGGGCCCCTTGTGCAGGGCGCCCACCGTGAGGCTGCCCCAGCGACCCGTGACGTGTTCGAGCGCCTCGCGGGACGGGCACACGCGAGCGAACACATCGAAGGTCGCGGAGGCCTGTTCGGGCGCGCCGTCGCCCTCGGCTTCGCCGCACGGTGGAGTCTGCATGGTTTCAGCCTACTACTAGGCAGCGCCAGCCATTCAGGTTGCGCTTTCAAAAAGTTAGTGGTTACCTCGTTGTTGTTACGCCACGCCGCACAACGCCGTGACCCACCACGGTGTTTTCCGAGGGAGACCCGTCTTGTCCGGTATCACGTACACCCCCGTTGTCTCGATCGCCTACCACTCCGGCTACGGCCACACCGCGGTGATCGCCGACGCGGTCAAGGCCGGTGCCATCGACGCCGACGCGACCGTGCACCTGATCAAGGTCGACGAGATCGACGACGCGCAGTGGGAGCTGCTCACCGCGTCCGATGCCATCGTCTTCGGCGCTCCCACCTACATGGGCACCGCCTCCGGCGCCTTCCACGTCTTCGCCGAGGCCACCTCCAAGATCTGGTTCACGGCCGGCTGGCAGGACAAGGTCGCCGCGGGCTTCACCAACTCCGGCTCCAAGTCCGGCGACAAGGGCAACACCCTCGACTACTTCCAGACGCTGGCCTCGCAGCACGGCATGAACTGGGTGAACCTGGGTCTGAAGCCGGGCTGGAACTCCAGCACCGGTTCCGAGAACGACCTGAACCGCCTCGGCTTCTTCGACGGCGCCGCCGCCCAGTCCAACGGCGACCAGAGTGCCGAGTTCGTCCACAAGGCCGACATCGCCACCGCCGAGCACCTCGGCCGCCGCGTCGCCGACCAGACCCGCGTCCTGCTCGCCGGCCGCGCGACCCTCTCCGTCGCGGTCTGATCCACGGCCCGAGTGCCGGGCGCTGCCGCCCGGCACGGGCGCGGCCGGGGCCCAACGGGCGGGGGCACGGTCCTGCGCGGCGGAAATCCGCCGCGCAGGAC
>NZ_JAPNLJ010000044.1 GCF_026627445.1 Streptomyces sp. H27-H1 | reverse complement strand
GCGGGTACCTGAGCGCTGCGCGCTCAGGACTGAAGCCGCCCCGCTGCGCGGGGCGGGCTCGGCTGCGCCGAGCGGAGCCGGCCTTCGGCCGGGGTCCTGCGCTTCGCTTCGGACTGCCCTGGTTCCGCTGCGCTCTACCAGGGTGGGGCCCACTTCGTGAAACCGAGTCAGTTCCCGCGCTGCGCGCGGGAGCTGACTCGGTTTCACGGGGTCCAGGCCTTCGGCCTGTTGGGTGTCGGCTTCGCTCCCACCCCGGCCCTTCCGGCTTCGCCTCCAGGTCCCAGGGCCCGCTTCGCGGTCCCGGCTAGCGAGGGCGGGGAATGATAGCTGTCTCGCTGGACGACCGAACGGAGCCCGCCGGCCCGGGGACGGTATTGCAGGAGTGCGGCCTTGGTGCCAGCCGTAAAACCGGCCCCTCAGGGGCCGACCGCGGACCCCACGGCCGAAGGTGTGAACCCCCTTAGGCGAACAAGCCGCCAGGTACGACCGCGTAACCCACCACCAGCTTACCGTGGCGCCTGCCACCACGTCCGCAGTCCGGGGATGCTGGCCAAGAGGGGGCGCCTCAAGCTCCGAGGCATTGACTCAAAAGAGACTCCGGATTGACTCAGGAAACAATCACTCCTGCCACTTGTTGACATCACGTCAGACGCATGTCGCGGACCAGCGAAACTGTGCAGTACTCAACCAACCTGCACAACCTCGCTCGGGGCAAGCAGCACAGCACTTCAGACGACCAACAGGCCCCATAGTCTGAGCAGATCCCGTGAGCCACCCGGCCAGAAAACCGCTCAGCCAACCTGCACAACCCCAGGTCAGAACCGTGCCCACTGCCCAGATTTACTGACCAACGAAACTTGCCGACGGCCGACGAGACTGAAAAGCACCCAGCGACCTGCACAAGACACCTGCAGGCCGGAGGGCTCTGAGCGTGCAGGTCATCCCGTACGCAGGTGAAATCCTGTGTCGTTCCGCTGGTGAACACACTGTCGCCGAACTGAAGACGTCGTGACGCAACCGCTGAAAACCTGACGCCGAAAACCGATGCGGCCGGACTCCGCCCCGGCCGCACGAACCTGTCACCCCATCACCGCATCCGACTACCACCGCGAAACGCACATCAAACGCACCAGCTCAGGCGACATGCGACATGCGACAGCACCTGCGCAGACTGAGGTACCGGGCCGTCCAGATCATCACCTTGCTGCGGTCCGGAAGCCTGAAACTGGGGTGATGATCGAACGTCGTGCCCTGGGCACCGGCCCGTGCCCTGCAACTCCCCCTGCGCCACCAACGGCCGCCCGTCGGGCCCGCCTCACCGCCGAGGGTGCCGACACGGTGCCCGAGGAGCCCGCGGTGCCCCGCTCGCCCGGGCCGGGGCGGACACGGCGACGACCGGCTCGACCGGGCGAGGTGCCAGCTGCGAGCATGCCCGCTGCCCCGGTGATTCCCAGCCCCCACGCCACGGCCCTCCCCCTTCCTCGCAGTTCTCTCCGGTCAGGCTGCGGGCCTGGTGCCCGCCTCCCGGGCCGCGTGCGCTGGACTTCCTCCGACGGCCTCACCAGTGGCCCGGCCGGGCCGGCGTCCGGGACGCCGGTAGACCAGGGCCCGGTAGATGGTGGCCAGCGCGACGATCCCGCTCAGCGCGGTCAGGGCGGAGTCCGCCTGCTCCATACCGGCGTTCCCCGGGCGCCACCGCCGTCACCGTGCCCGTCCCGTCCCCTTGACGCGCGAGACGACCTGCCCGTGGGCGGGCACCGCGGCTTCGGCCGCAGCGGCCTGCCCCGGCGCCGCCCCGCTGGACGCTGTGGTGGAGCGGGAACGGGCCGCGCCCGGGGACACCCACACCCGCGACACCGGTCCCGGCGGCGGCGTAGTCAGAGCAAGGTGCGTCTGCTCAACGAGGCGTCCCACCAGCGCAGAGGGTGCGCCCTGCTTCCAGGACGTGTCCGAGCCCAGACGGGCCAAGTGCCCGCCGACGGCCTTCTGCCCCTGGCCGTCGCCGAGCTGCTGCATCCGAGCCGCCAGCAACGGCCAGTGACGGGCACCGATCAGGAGACCCGCCTCATGCTCGGGCAGAACCTCCCGGACCATCCCCACCATCGCCGCGTGCGCGGCCGCCTCAACACCCATCTGCGGCAGTGCCTTCGCCCTGTCCCCCAGGTTCATGCCCAGAGGGACCTTCAGGCCCTCGGTCAACGGTCCCCAGGAACGACGCGCATCGTCGCTCACCGCCGGGCCCGGAACAGGAGCCGAAGCCACAGCCACAGCCACAGGAGCCGGGGCGAGGGCGGGCGGCGCCCATGGGTAGAAGGCCTCTCGCACCGGCGCCGCCCCGGCGGGCGCGGTGCCCGGAGCGGGGGCGGGTGCAGGGACACGGGCGTCAGCCGAAGCCGGAGCGGGGGCCGAAGCAGGAGCGGCGGCCGCCGCCGGGGCGGGCGCGGGCGCCTTGGTGGCGGCCGCGGCGGCCGCGGTGGTGACGGCGGCGACGGCCTGGTCGACGCCTGCTCCGGCGGCGTGCGCGTCGATCAGGATCCGGGCGACGTCGACGCCGCGGGCGTCGAGGTGGCCCATCGCGGCCGCGCTCGGCGTCAGTGGTAGGCCGCTCGAAGGTATGAGGTCTGGTCTGTCTCGACCCAGACGTGTGCGGCCCCCGGCTGAGCTTTGCCGGGGGCCGCATGCGGGGTGAGGGGAGGGTCAGAAGATGTTCTTGATGCTGGTGCTCCAGCCGCCTAGTCCGACCAGGTAGGGGACTTTGACGCCTGTAGGGCCGCCTGGGTAGAGGAGGAGGCAGCCGCTGGGGCATGTGGTTGTGGTGGTTCCCGAACTGCCCGTGTAGTTGACCAGGTAGTCCGGGTCGGCCGGGGTGGTCGCCCACACGTCACCCAGCTCGTCGCCCGCCTTCGGCTGGAACACCTTGTACTTGATCACGGTGCCGTCGTCGGTGACGGTCTTGTTCACCACGGTGCCCTGGACGTTGCCGTTGCCGGTGGCCAGAATCCGGGAGTTGGGTCCCCAGCCGGCACTGGCGTAGACGATGTCTTCCGGGACTGCGCCGCCGACGTTGTAGACGCCGTTGGTGATCCGGCCGAGGTGGAGGTAGAGGCTGGGGCTGTTGCTGTCGCGGGTGACGATGTCCTTGATCTGGTCCCCGTTCAGGTCAGCGACTGACACGATGCTGTGGTTGAGCCAGCCCGCTCCGCCGGGACCGGCGATCTCGGTGGGGGTGTCAAGGTTGAAGGCCTCGTTCTGATTCGGGCTGCTGTCGCCAGCCTTGGTCTGGCCGGAGTAGAGGCGCATGCTGACGCGCGTGCACACGTCCAGGGTGTAACGGGTGCACTCAAGCCCGAGCAGGTCGTTGCCCTTCACGTAGCCGGTGTCGGTCCGCTTGTTCAGGTCTCCGGGAGCGACGATCTGCTGGAGTACGGTCCATCCTGCGGCTCCCAGACGGGATGGCACCTTCAGGTCGCGGCGACCGGTGAACGCTCCTTGCCCGTTGCCGGCGTAAAGGTAGAGCCCGCCGGATGCGAGGCGGACAATGGCGTCCTCGTAGCCGTCGACGCTATCGGTGGGGCTGACGAAGTTGGTGAAGTCACCGCCGTGGGCGATCAGCGCGCCGCCCCATCCGGAGGATCCGATGATGGATCCCTGTACGTTGCCGGTTCCATCACCGGTGTAGACGCGAAGGCCTCCGCCGGGCTCGGCGGCGAGCATGTCCGTGTAGCCATCGCCGTTGAGGTCTCCGTTGAGGTCCTTGGTGGCCTTGGCGAAGGGCGGCAGGGGGTTCTCTCCGGCCGGATAGACGAAATCTGCGCGCACGGTATGGAGAGCGGTGACGTCTAGGGCGCCGTCGGTCGGTGAGCTGTTGCCGGCCTTGTCGAAGGCGAGGACGTACAGGGTGCTCTCGGGCCAGCCGATGGGGACGACCGTGATGGTGGCTTCATTCGCACCCGCGGCCAAGGGTACCCAGTTGCTTCCCTCGCAAGGGGTGCTGGATACGGAGATAGGGCGGTCTATCCTCCAGCAGAATCCAGCGAGGTCAGTGGCCGTGTGCTTGAGCTTCACGCTCAGCGGTTCACGAGCCGGTGTGGCAACAGTGAAGGGGTTGTTGTCACTGCGGGTTACTTTGACAGGCTCGGCGGGCCCTTCGTTGTCGACCGTGAACTTGCACCAGGGGGTGGGAGGGTCACTCTTCGTGTTCTCCTCGTCCTGGGCGTAGACCTGCCAGCTGTAGGTGCCGGCTTTGGAGAGGACCCCGGACGGCACGGTCACCTTTGCAGTGGACCCGTTCGACACCTGCTGCCAGTTGGTGGGGAAGGGCACGTTGTTGTTAGCTGCGTCTCTGACGTGGAAGTAGGCGGTGACTTTGCCGAGGTCTTGGTCGTAGACGTTGGCGGTCATCGCGAGCCCGCTGTTGCCGATGGTGCCGCCACAGGGGACGGACTTGAGGCCGTCGGCGCCCGGTGCCCAGTTTCCTTCGAAGGCCTCACTGTGGCGGACCACAGGTTCGAAGTTGTAGTCGACTTCGAGTACGGGATTGTTCTCGAACCGCTTAAAGCTGTTGACGTTGCCGTGGTAGGAGTCGGGCACCCTCAGGCCGAAGACAAGCGGATCCCAGTCCTTGTCCGCGCCGTCCTGAACGTAGGCGGTCAGTGCTGAGGACTGGAAGTCGACGCCCTCGGTGCCGGGGCAGTAGGTGGGATTGCCGTGGGCGAAACTGCGCGCGTCGAGCTTGTACCCCCAGTAAGTGCCCCGTGTATTCCACGTGGGTGTCGTGGCGATGTCTCTGGAGGTCCACAGTTCTGTGGGGCCGGCCGCCGAAGGGCTGCAGCCCCAGGAGTAGGTCTGCCTGGCCGTGAATGTGGCGCTCCGGATGGTGGCGCCGTGGAGTCCGTTGGTGTTCATCGCGAAGAACGATTCGAGGTCGCCGCTCCCGTTGTAGCCAACGCGGGGCTCATCCGCCGGGTTGCTGGAGTTCCAGCCGGCCCCATTGGGGAAGTCCCCGTTCGGTGCATCGGAGTACACCACCGCCCACTTTTCCCTGTACCCCTCCGTGAAGACCGGGTCGATGACCAGCGGGAACTGTGTGGCCGAGGCGAGCAGCGCGGGGTCCGGGGTCAGTATGAGGGTGTTGGCGGTGACGTCCGCAGCGACCGGTGCCTGCTGGGGTGCCGGCTCAGGCTCATCCACCAGGAGAACGCTTTTCACTGACGTGGCGGACTTGGCGAGGGACGCTGACCGCTCGACAACGGGGTCATCGGGCTGCTCGGGCTGCTCCCACATTTTGGGCTTGGGCGCGCTGAAGACGACCTGGCCGGTGCTGTCCTTGGCCAGGAGCTGGTCGCCGGCGGTGTCGTCGAGGGTGACGCCTTCGGTGGTGATGCCGAGTTTGATGGACTTCAGTGCAGAGTTGGCTGCGGCTTCGGGGGTGGTGACGGTGAGGTGCTGTGCGAAGCCGTTGACCTTGGCGATCAGCTTGAGGTCGACTCCGGGAAGCACGGAGGGGTAGAGCGCGGTGTTCTCCCCCAGCACCGGCTCGGGAAGCTTGGCGGGCCAGCTCAGCGCCAGCTTCTTGCCGCCTCGTTCCATCGCGACGAGGGGGCCGTCCCCGCCCCCGGAGAACGTGATGCCGAACGTGGCCGTGGGGCCGATGGTGCCGTCCTCGCGCTTGGTGACGGTGTCATCCGTCCGGCGCCAGATCCCGTCGTAGCGTGTCCAGACGGGCAGCGCGAACTGCTTCTGCGTCAGGGATCCGTCCGGGTTCGCGTACGTCTCCACGTACTCGGTACGCAGGTCGATGACCTCGACCCGCTCCCCGGACTCTTTCGCCAGGTCGAAGGCCTCTACCTCGGACGCGGACTTCGGGGCACCCGTGCTGTCGGCGGGGGCCTGTTCGGCCGCTGTGGCCGCTACGGGCTCGGCCAGCAGGGTCGCGGCGGTGAGCGGCAGGAGCAGGGCGAGGAGGGCTGCTATCGAGCGGGGCGCGTGTGCGCCGGCTCTTCGATGGGTCATAGAGGGCTAAATCCTTCTGCGTACGTCAGGGCATGGATCACCGCAGACTAGGTGAAGTGATTCGCATTGGCATAGCAGGACCTGAGTGTGAATCAGACCTGGGCCGGATTCAGGCGGCCGGAATGATCCACTTCGATACGCATCGGCGCGTTTTAGCAGGTCAACCGTGCTGAAAACGTGTCTTGCGCCAGGGGCGGAAGCCGTGTTGGCTGCGGTTTTATCTGTCTCTTAATTCCCGTGGGGGGTTTGCTATGCCAAAAATAATGGCCTCGATGTCCGAATTATTCGGGGGTGATCGTTTTCAGAGAAAACGTTCACTCCGGATCGGAATTGTGGGGGCGACGTCGGCGGCTCTGACTGTTTCGCTGCTTGCCGGTCCGGCGTGGGGCGGTCCCACCGCCGTCAAGCCCCGGGACGTGCAGAAGACGCCTTCCGTGCCGGGTAAAGAACGCAAGCCGGGCGCGAAGAAGGCGGTAGCGAAGGTCCCGGACTGGAAGCCCTCGCCCGTCAGCTGGCCCGTCGCCGGCTCCGCCGAGATCACCCTGCCCGGCGCCTCAACGAAGGCGAATACCAAGTCGGCCGCGCCGACTCAGGCAGGCTCCCTGCCCGTGCGGGTCGCACAGCCGAGTATCCCGGCTGCACAGGCCGCAGGTGCCGCGTCCGCCGCTTTCGGCAAGAGTGTCCCGGCCGGCCCGTCGCGGGTCAGGGTCACCGTCGCCGACCACAAGGAAACGCAGAAGGCCGGCATCACGGGGCTGCTGCTGTCCGTGCAGCGTTCCGATGGCTCGGCCGCGGCCGCCAATGCGCAGGTCGAGGTCGACTACTCGAAGTTCAAGGACGCCTACGGTGCGACCTGGGGCTCCTCGCTGCGGCTCAGTCAGGTGCCTGCCTGCGCGCTGACGACACCCTCGAAGCCGGAGTGCCTGCAGCGCACCCCGCTGCCCACCCGCAACGACACCAAGGCCTCCACGCTGAGCGCCTCCGTGAACCTGCCCGCCACCGCGGCCCCGACTTCCCTGCTGAAGTCTCCTGGCGCGCTTGCCGCGCCCGCGGGAGGAACCGCGGTCCTGCTCGCGGATCCCAGCCCCGACAGCTCGGAGGGCTCGTTCAAGGCCACCTCCCTCGCGACGTCCGGTTCCTGGTCGGCGGGCGGAAACTCCGGCTCCTTCAACTGGAACACCCCCCTCTCGGTGCCTCCGGTGCCCGGCGGGCTGGCTCCGAAGGTGGGCCTGTCCTACAGCTCCTCCTCCGTGGACGGGCGCACCGGCACCAGCAACAACCAGACCTCGTGGGTCGGTGAGGGCTGGGAGTACAGCCCCGGTTTCATCGAACGCAAGTACGCCCCCTGTGAGAACGACAAAAAGGGCGGCAACAACAGCACCACCAAGAGCGGTGATCTGTGCTGGAAGTCGGAGAACGCGACGCTGTCGCTGAACGGCTCCAGCTCCGAGCTGCTTTGGGACGCCGGCAGGAAGGTGTGGAAGCTGTCGAGCGACGACGGCTCCCGCGTCGAGCGGATCTACGATTCTCCCGGCAACGGGTCGGGGGACAGTGACTCCGAGTACTGGCGGGTCACCACCACCGATGGCACGCAGTACTGGTTCGGCAAGAACCAGCTGCCCGGCTGGACCACCGACGATGAGGTCACCAACTCCGTCAACTGGGTCCCCGTCTACGGCAACCACACCGGAGAAATCGGCCACCAGACGGACTTCGCGTCCTCGGCCGTCAACCAAGGCTGGCGGTGGAACCTCGACTACGTCGTCGACCCCCACAACAACGCCATGGCCCTGTACTACACGAAGTACGGCGCCTACTACGCGAAGAACGGGAAGATCGACGCCCCCGTCATCTACACCCGTGACAGCACCCTGAAGAAGATCTCCTACGGTCTGCGCGCCGGCCAGGTCTACACCCCGGCTCTGGCTCCGGCCCAGGTCAACTTCACCATCACCAACCGCTGCAACGTGGCCACCTGCACCCTGGATGAGGACCACGCCAAGGAGTGGCCCGACGTCCCGGTCTACCTGGACTGCAAGGTCGACACCCGCTGCCTGCAGGGGGCGCCGTCGTTCTGGTCGACCAAGCGGCTGATCTCCATCGACACCGTCGCCCTGTCCGGGGGTGTCCACGTACCCGTGGACACCTGGACGCTCAACCAGTCCTACCCGCTCACCGGCGACACCAGCAAGCCGGGCCTGTGGCTCAACTCGCTCACCCACACCGGCAAGGCCGGCGCCCTCGGCGACAGCGAGCCGCTCACCACCAGGTTCACCCTCAGTGATGCCATGGCCAACCGGGTGAACTGGGACGAGGGCCGCCCGGCGATCAACAAGTTCCGTATCGCCGAGGTCATCAACGAGACCGGCGGCGAGACACTGGTCACCTACACCGGCCAGGAGTGCACCCCCACCACCCTTCCCACCGCGGACGCCACCAACATCAAACGCTGCTACCCGTCCTGGTGGACCGGTGAAGGCGCAGTGGATCCCGTCAAGGACTACTTCCACAAGTACCTCGTCCAGACGGTCGCGGAGAGGGACACCACCGGCGACCATTCGATCAAAACCACCAAGTACCTCTACTTCGGTGGTGCGAGCTGGGCACGCGACGAGGGCGAGTTCACTCTCGACAAGCACCGCACCTGGAACGACTTCCGCGGCTACCGCACCGTCCGCACCCTGGTAGGCGCCACCAACCGGCTCCGGACCGAGAGCGACTACTACCTCGGCATGGGCGACACCATCAACGGTGTCACCGACCGCCGTGACTTCGCCGGGAAGGTCTCCGAAACCCGCACCTTCGACGGTGAGGCCGGCGCCGTCGTCGAGAAGACCACCCACACCCCATGGACGTCGCCCGCAAACGCCTACCAGGCCGTCGTGGGCATCACCGACCCCGACAAGACCGCAGACGGCCCGACCCTGACCGCAAAGGTCGCCCGGTTCCCCGGAACCACCACCACCGTCGCCAGCAAACTGCTCACCGACGGCACCTGGCAGGCCTCCACCACCACGCGCAAATACGAGGAGACCTACGGCCTACTCGTCACCGAAGGCAACGACGGAGCCAACAGCACCGAGGCGACCTGCTCGGTGACCGCATACGTGGCCCCTGACACGGACAACTGGCTGATCGCCTATCCCAGTCAGGTCACTGCCACGACCGCCAAACCGTGCACAGGCACCGTCTCGGCCCCGACGGCTACCGGCGCGGCCCGGACCTCATACGACGGCCAGGCTCCCGGTACCGCGCCCAAGGCCGGTAGGGCTCTGCCCACCAAGGCCGAGAAGGCCTCCAAGCTGGACGCGAACAACTTTCTTGTCTGGGAGACCACCGGCCAGGCCACGCATGACCAGTATGGGCGCGCGCTGACGTCCAAGGGCCAGGACGGTGAGACCACCACCATGGTCTACAGCCCAGCAGCCAACGCCCAGCCGACCAAAATCACCGTCACCGACCCCAAGGGCCACACCGCCAACAGCACCTTCGACGGACTGCGCGGCCTGACCCTGACGGCCACCGACGCCAACAACCGCACCACCACCTCGCAGTACGACTCGCTCGGCCGCCTCACCAAAGGCTGGGCCGCGGGACGTGCCACCAGCGAGCAGCCCAACACCATCTACCAGTACAGGGTGTCCACGACCGCTCCGTCGGTCGTCGCGACGAAGAAGCTGTACGAGGACGGCGCCTGGGGCACCTCGGCCACGCTCTACGACTCCCTGCTGCGCGTGATCCAGACCCAGAGCGATGCCATCGGCATGGACCCCGTAGGCGGAAGCAAGGGACGCATCGTCACCGAAACGTTCTACGACACCTTCGGGCGCACGACGCGGACGCACGCCCCCTACTGGAACGAGCTGCCGGTCAGCACGGGACTGTACGAGCCTGTCCTCAATGCGATCCCCAGCGCCACCGAAACCCTCTACGACGGGCGAGGCCGGGTGACCGACTCGGTCCTGCTGCACAAGAACGTCGAGAAGTGGCGGACCACCAGCAGCTACGGGCCGAACTGGCAGGCCGTTGTTCCGCCCCTGGGCGGGACCGCCAGCCTGGCCGTGAGCGACGCCCGCGGCCGGGTCATCGAGCGGCGCGACTACAAGGACCGCACCCCCGGCATCGCCGACGCGGCCACCCTGTACGAGAAGCACACCTACGCCTTCGACCGTGCCGGCAAGCTGGCGAAGATCGCCGATAATTCCGGGCGCAACACCTGGACCTACAACTACGACCTGGCCGGACGCCAGACCGCGAGCACCGACCCGGACAAGGGCAAGTCCACCACCGTCTACGGCGCCGACGGCCGGCCCGAGAGCACTACCGATGCGCGGGGTGTCACGCTCGCCACGACCTACGACGAGCTCGGCCGCCCGACCAGCCTGCGCAAGGACACCGCCACCGGTGCCAGGCTCGCCGCCTGGACCTACGACACCGCCACCGGCGGCAAGGGCCTGCCCGCCTCCTCCTTCCGCTACGACGGCGCCGCCGCCTACGTCAGCACGGTCATCGGCTACAACAGCGGCGGCCAGCCGACCGGCACTAAGGTCACCGTCCCCAGCGTCACGGGCGAGGAAGAACTCGCCGGCACCTACACCCTCACCGGCACCACAACCCCCGTCAGCGGACTGCCCGCAACCACCACCTACAGCACCAGCAACAGCAAAGCCACCACCGCCCTGCCCGCTGAGACGGTCACCAACGACTACGGCGACCAGGACATGCTCGGGTTCGTCAGCGGCGACCTCGCGCAGACCTACATGCAAGGCGCCAAGTACACCGTCTTCGGCGAGCTCGCCAAAGCCACCATGGGCAACCTGAGCAGCCTGGTCAGCAACACGGTCACCTACGACTCGCTGACCCGACGGGCAGTCAACTCCTACACCCAGCGTGACTTCACCGGCCCGGGCCCGACACTCCTGTCCGATACCACCTACACCTACGACCCGGCCGGCAACATCACCCGGATCGCCGACCAGCAGGACGACGCCACCGTCACCGACAACCAGTGCTTCACCTACGACTGGGCCCGCCGGATGACCGAAGCCTGGACCACCGGCGACAACTGCGCCACCAAACCCGTAGGCGGCGCCGGCACCCCCAACCTGGGCAGCGTCGACCCGTACTGGACGTCCTGGACGTTCACCGACACCGGCCAACGCGCCACCGAGAAACAGCACAAAGCCGGCCCGGTCACCGCGGACACCCTGCGCACCCACACCTACCCCACCGGCACCACCCCCGGCCACGAACTGCAGAAGGTCACCGCCACCGGCGGCACCGCCGGCATCGACGCCTACGCGTATGACGCCACCGGCAACATGACCATCAAGAACCCGGCCGTCGGCGGCACCCAGACCATGACCTGGAACGAGGAAGGCAAACTCGCCACCTCCACCATCTCCGGCGCCGCCACCACATTCCTCTACGACACCACCGGCACCCGCATCCTCAAGCGCGAACCGGCCACCACCACGCTCTACCTGCCCGGCGGCCAAGAACTCATCCTGACCAAGGCCACCAACACCGTCACCGGCAACCGCTACTACACCTTCCCCGGCGGTACGGCGATCCGCTCCAGCAGCGACGGCCGCGTCCGCTTCCTCATCGCCGACCACCACGGCACCAACACCCTCTCCATCAGCGCAGCCACCCTCGCCTACAACCGCCGCAAATCCCTCCCCTACGGCAACCAGCGCGGCACAACCCCCGCCTTCTGGCCCGGCCAGAAGGGATTCATCGGAGGAGACACCGACACCACCACCGGCTTCACCCACATCGGCGCACGCGAATACGATCCCACCACCGGCCAATTCATCAGCGTCGACCCACTACTCAGCCTCGACCTACCCCAATCCCTCAACGGCTACAACTACGCCAACAACAGCCCCATCACCTCATACGACCCCACCGGAATGCGCGAAATGTGCGGCGCATCCGGAAACTCCTGCTACGAAGACGACTACAACAAAGACGGCAGCGACAACGAGGACGGCGAACGTAACACAGGAGAACAAGACAACTGCGGAAGCGACCCCGACTGCGGGCAGAAGCCGGCGCTGGCCACAAACACAGTCAGCTCAACCGAATCAGACATCATCGCCGTCGCCAAATCGACTATGGACGAAGAAGAATTCGCAACCTGGAACGACGCCTTCCGTAATTCCCTCAGCACCTACCAGGCCGACCCTGACTACAATACGCCCCAAGATGTTGTAGCGATAGCCGCAAACCTGTGCATCGGCCCCAACGCAGTTTACTGCTCGAATGAACTAAGAGAGTACGTTTTCTGGTCGGACGTCGAGCGCGCAGCGGAATACGGCGTATTCGAAGGCGGAGGCAGAGTCCCGGGAACAAGCCCATTCGGCCCAGGAAGAGGAGGATCGACAGGAAAAGTCCCTGGATGCAACTGCTTCCTCCCTGGAACCAAAGTCCTCATGGCCGACGGCACCACCAAAAACATCGAAGAAATAAAACTCGGTGACAGAGTCCAGGCAACCGACCCCGAAACAGGAGAAACAGGCGACCGCACGGTCACCCACCTGATCACCACCAAAACCGACAAAAAATTCAACACCCTATCCATCGCCACCGACAACGGAATCGAAGAACTCACCGCCACACACGAACACCCATTCTGGTCACCCTCAGCCAACGCCTGGGTAAAAGCAGGAGAACTCACAACCGGCGCCACCCTCCTCACCGACCAGAACACAACCGCCATCGTCACAGCCAACAAGCCCCACACCAAGAACGCCCGCACCTACAACCTCACCATCGACGACCTTCACACGTACTATGTGCTGGCGGGCACCTCCCCGATCCTCGTTCACAATTCGACACCGTGCACTCCTCCGCTGAAGTCGCTACACCCTGACAGCTCGCTCGATAAGAGTTCGCTGGACTTCTGGCATAAGCAGGACACCGAGGACATCGCCTTTTCGTTGAGGCCGGGGGCCCACGAGCCGCTGATAGCGAAGCCGGACGGAACCATCATGAACGGAAATACGAGGGTCGCGGTTCTGCGGTCGCGCGGATATGACGTCGACTCCCTGCCCCGCGAGTCCTACGGCGGGCGCAGAATGACTGACGATGATTTCTGGGACATGGACCAATGAGCATTCGAGATAGAGTTCTTGCAGTCCTAGAGTCGGACTCCAAGGAGAGATTCCTGCTGACCCTGGGGCATCGGCTGGGGATCTCGGCACGCGGTATCTTCGCCGAGGAACTGCCGGGCGGATTGCAGCAAGCCCAAGCCTGCAACGAGATGATGATCGCTATTTGGTCGCAGATATGGGCGATGAACGATGAACAGGAGAGTGGCTACCCGGATTCAGGGTTCCTCGCGATCCTGCTCGAAAAGGCCGACATGGGAGATGCGCGGACGCACCTTCGTAATGCGATTGAGAGTGCCCTTCTCTCGATAGTCGGCGATGAGGCATCAGAGCAGGGAACAACAGGCCCGTAAAGTGCCCCGGTGTGAGCGTCGAGGGCATTGAGGAGCCCCGTCGGAAAAATATTCCGGCGGGGCTCCTGGGTGTTTGACGGCAACGCTGACGGCGTCAGCGGACGACGACGGCTGCGGCGGGTGGGTCGTCAGGGGCGTCGGTTGGAGCGAGGGCAGTGCCGAGGCTGTCGATGGCCTGGCGCTGGAGTCGGAGGCGTAGGTGAGCGTAGACGCCAGCGGTGACGCCGATGTGGGCGTGGCCGAGGAGTTCCTTGATGACGACGAGATCGACATCTTGCTCAAGGAGCAGGGTGGCGGTCGAGTGCCGGAGGTCGTGGAAGCGGATCGTCCGGAGTTCCGCGCCGTGGAGGAGACGGCGGAAGCGGCGGGTGAGGTTGGTGGGGGGCCTTGACCCCGTGATCCCCGCGTGCGCCCACAACGTTGACGGCCCCGTACGACTCCTCGGCGCGCACGGCCAGCCCCGCCCGCTCCCGTCCGACGAACAGGCCTACTGGGTCCAGATGTCTGATCGGGTGGAGGACCCCGAGCGCCCCGGGGAGCGCGTCACCCGCGTCGTGTGCGCGGACGTCGCCTATGACGCCCGCGACATCGGTGGGACCTAACGTGGTGCGGCGGGTGTTCGGCGGTGAGCACGTCATCACCACCGCGGCGTACGCCGAGATGGTCGCCGCCATCCGCACCCACCGTTACGGCGTGGAGCTGGACCGCCGCTCCGCCTGACCACCACCACCCGCCACGGGCCCTGCTGACTCCACCGGCCGGGCCCGGCCCTTGTACCGGCTCGACTCAAAGGACAACGACATGAGCAGCACCACCGCCCGCCGCATCACCATCAAGCAGCGTCAGACGGAGATGATCGAAGCCATCACCCGCGGTGAGGTCTACAACGTGGCGAGGGAGCGCGGCGCATGGGTCGTCTACGGCCTGGGGGGTGAGCGCCTCGGGGGCGCCGGCTGGTACGACTGGGACACGGCCCGCGTCCACGCGGAGATTCGTCGCATCGTCCGCGCCGACCAGGACGACCGTGCCACCCGCCCCACCGTGGCCGAGCTGGAGGCGGGCGCCGCCCGCGTGCTGGCCGAGGTCCGCGCCGAGCTGGCCGCCGAGGCCGAGGCGGCGGCCATCCGCGCCGAGGTCGAAGCAGAGATGGCCGCCGACCGTGAGCGGGAGCTGACCGAGGCGACGGCGCAGGCCCTGGGCTGGACGGAGCGACACCTGGAGGCCGTCCAGTACGCCGCCCGGCAGCCCATCCACTCGGACGGGGCTGGCGCCTACCGGCGCACGCCGGGCGGCCGCCGCATCTCCGCCGAGCTGGTCACCTCCCTGGCCGGCGGCGGCTTCCTGGCCGAGGCCGACGGCCTGGTGACTGCCACATCCGACGGGGTCACCGCAGTGCGCCGCATCCTGGCCGCCGCCACCCCGCTGGTCACCCCGGAGGAATGGCGGGCGCACGCCGTCCGCGTGAACCGGGCCCTGGCGCACGGGAAGACGGCGCATCTGCTCCCCTGCCTCCCCGATGGCCTCGAGGCCGCCCGCCGTACCGCAGCGGCCCGCGCCCAGTGGGCGGAGTACGAACGCCAGGCCGCCGTCCGGCACGCCGAGGCCGTCGCCATCCAGGCCCGCGCCGAGGCCGCCCACCAGCAGGAGCTGGCCGAGGAGAGCGCGGCCGCCGACGCCACCGAGGAGCAGCTGGTGACGGAGCAGATGTACGGATGCGGGTCCTGCCCGAACACGTGGGAGCTGGCCGCCCGGTGCGGCACGTGCCGTACGGCGTTCGCGCCAGCCCCGCACGTCCCCGCCGCCGGGGACCAGGACGTGGTCCTGGACGTGGTCCTGGACGACGTTGCCGAGGAGTTCGCGGAGCATGCCGCGCGCGACGCCGCCCAGGTGTCGGTCCGCCGCCCGGCCGTGCGGGCCGAGGTCTCCCGCCACCACGTGGTAGGCGGCCGCGGCCTGGCCCGCATCACGTTCCCGGCCGCCCGGGCGCACCGAGCGCGGGACCACCGCGCCGTGGTGCTGGAGCTGGCCGCCTTGTTCGGCCTGCAGACCTCCACGCCGCGCCGGCTGCTGGCCGACGGTACGCACTGTGGTGCCGAGCTGTGGCGCCAGGTCGATGTCGCGGGCCCGGCGCGGGCGGTGGAGCGGATGCTGGCCGCGCTGCTCCCGGGCCTGGACGGCCTGGAGCTTCTGGCGACCCGTGCCGCCCGCCGCCTGGGCACCTGGCGCCGCTCCCTGCTGGCCATCTTGGGCGGCCACCTGGACGCCCTGACCCCGGACCAGCGGGCTGAGCGGGCGCGGGAGTTCCGTACCGCCGTCCTGCGGACCCTCGCCGGTTTCATGCGGGCCGGTGCCCTGGCGGCGCCGGGGACGGACGGGCGGGCCGCCCTGTGGGACCAGGTGGATGCGGTGGCCGCCGAGGTCTGGACGGCCGGACCGGTGGACCCGTGGACGATGGCCGCCGAGCACGCACCGTCCCCGGCCTCAGTGGTGGAACCGGTAGCGGCCGCGCCTCTCCGGCGAGTTCCCCTGGTGTTCGTCGATCACCCGGCCCGGGCCGTGGCGCTGGCCGCGTGATCGGAGCGGCGCATGGCAGACGCTGTCTGGCAACGTGGGAGGCGTCCCGCCACCGGCAACAGGGGCTTACCCAGGGTTGCCTTGGGCTTACCCGCGCCGTTGGCGGGAGGCTTACCCAGGCATCAGGGGGCTTACCCGGGGCGGAAGCGGGAGCGCCAGCTGTCGGCCTTCTGTACTGGCACCTGGGCCTGCTCCTGGCGCTCACGCTCGGCCTGCTGATCGGCTGTAACAGCCTGCTGCGCGCACGGCTGGCACAGCGTCGGGTGCCACCGCGGGGTCGCGTTCGGGTGCGCCTCGGCTGCTTTCCACCGTTCGTCGGTGAACTTCGCCCCGCATGCGGCGCAGACGGGACGGCGGGCCTCCCGTTCGGCTTCCTTCTGCTCCGCCGCGCGCCGTCGCTGCTTCTGGTAGTCCTCGCGCTGGACCCTGTCTTCCTCCCGTTCGCGGGCATCGGCGGCCTCGCGGCGTGGATTGCCGATCGCCTCCACTAGAGGCTGCATGTGGTCGCGGCCGAAACGGTGGAACACCGCGCCGGCCGGACCGTGCTGGCTGAGGTTCGGCAGGGTGACTGTGACTACCGGGATCTTCCCCTCGTAGTGGTGATGGCCGCCGCGCTGCCGCTCCCCCGCCCACAGATGGCGGGTGAGCTCGGCCAGGCGCGGGACGGTGCGGTCCGGATTGCGTTCCCCGATCGGGTTGAACACCAGTAGCACCGGCGGGTGCGGCACATCGCCGTACGTGGCTTCTCCACCCGTCCAGCGGGTACGCCACATCGGGAGCTCGTGACCTTCGCTGTCCTTCGCCTTCTTCCTGAAGAACCGGGCGTACTTCTCCAGCTTGTCTGCGAGCTCCTCCGCCGTCTCGTGGCAGTTGTCGGCCTCGATGAACAGCAACGGCACGTGGTCCTGCGGGGCGGTGAGCACGATGTCGGCCTGTGCGCCGCCCTTGCCCGGGGCCTTCCAGGTACCGATGGCGGGCAGCGGGACCTCGGTCCAGTACGAGCGGAGGGTGCCGATCCCGGCGGGTGCGTCGACGGCGGCCTGGGCGGCTGCCCGGGCTTCGGCCGGCTCCTCGATGAGTCGGGCCAGGTCCGGCTTTGGGCGCAGCATCGCGATGACGGTCTCGTTGACCGTCATGGGATGGGTGGCGCCGCTGGAGCCGGCGCCGCGGGCCGTGGAGCCCATGTCCGTCAGCGGGCGTCGCAGCTCGTACGCGGCGGCCTCGAGTCCCTTGGTGGTCAGGTTGCGCAGCGCTTCCCCCGTCCGGGCGGTGCCCCCGTTCTCCGTGACGCCGTGCTTGCGCATGTCGGAGAGCGCGCCGGTGTGGGAAGCGGTGCGCGCGGCCTTCCGCTCGGACGGAGTCGGCTTGTCGGTGTGCCGGTAGGACAGGTGCGGCGCACCAATCCGCTGGATCTGATCGGCCGTGGCCACCTTCAGCACCCCGAGCACCCGCAGCACATCACCGCGCAAGTCGTTCGACGACCCCGCTGGATTGGTCTTGCGCTTCCCCGCCATCAACTCTGCTCCTTCGCCTGCCCGACCAGCCGTCGGTCGACCGCCGGCCTCGCCCTGCCTGCCGCCCCCTGGAACCCGATGATCTCCTCTCCTACAAACACTACGGGGAGAGAAGAGGGTTGTGACGATGCTGGAATCGTGCCGATTCGGGGCGTGACCAGCGGTTTTCCTTCCTCTTCCCCTATCAGTACCCCAAGGAGGATTCGAAGGAGGAATCAAAGTGGCTTCCGCAGGAGCCCCCTTTGGCTTACTCAGCCGGCACCCCGGACGTGCAGGCAATGCGCTCACGCGTACTCGGCGATCTCCCCCTCGGAGTGCCGAGAGACTCCCAGCCCTCCCGCAGCCCATGAGAGTGTGAGGCCTGTTCAGGAAGGGCCTGGTCGGGGAGGGGTGGACACGGAAGTGACTGCGGGGAAGAGGACGATACCGATGCTGACTCGTACGCACCGGATATTGATCGGTGTCGTGGTCGCCGGAGCCGTCATCATCGCCGGGATCGGATTCGCCGGTTCGTACGCCGCCGTGCGTACCCTCGCGTTGCAGAAGGGCTTCGGCAACTTCTCGCTCTTCTTCCCCATCGGCATCGACATGGGCATCTGTGTCCTGCTGGCGCTGGACCTGCTGCTGACGTGGATCCGGATCCCGTTCCCGCTGCTGCGCCAGACGGCGTGGCTGCTGACGGCGGCGACGATCGCGTTCAACGGCGCGGCGGCCTGGCCCGACCCGCTCGGGGTCGGCATGCACGCGGTGATCCCGATCCTGTTCGTGGTCACCGTGGAGGCCGCCCGGCACGCGGTGGGCCGGATCGCGGACATCACCGCCGACCGGCACATGGAGGGCGTCCGCATCACGCGGTGGCTCCTGTCCCCGGTCCCCACCTTCAAGCTGTGGCGCCGGATGAAGCTGTGGGAGCTGCGCTCCTACGAGCAGGCCGTCGGCATGGAGCAGGACCGCCTGATCTACCAGGCCCGCCTCCAGGCCCGCTACGGCCGCGGCTGGCGCCGCAAGGCCCCCGTCGGCGCCATGATGCCGCTGCGTCTGGCCCGCATCGGCGTCCCCCTCTCCCAGACGGCCCCCGAAGGCCTCGCGGCAGCCGGCATCGAGCCCCTGCTCCTGCCTGCGGCTACGGGCGTCACGGCTCCTCCTGCCTTCGCCCAGACGACCCCACCTCCAGCCCTATTGGTGGGTGAGGCCACGCCCGCTGAACAGACGGCTCTCCCTCAGCCGCAGTTGCAGTCCGGGCCCCAGGCCGCCCTTGCCGAGGGTGCCACTGTCCCGGATCCAGTCGCCGCGGAACCGGTGGGCCGGCCGGGACAGAACAGCGGTTCCCTCGCGGCGGCTGACACACCTCAGCTGGTCCACGAGGACGACTACGCCCCCTACGGGATGGAGCGCCAGTTGCTGCCGGGAGGTTCCTTCGAGGCGTACCGCGCGTTCATCACTGCCAACGGCGCGTTCCCGGGCGATGAGCGGCAGCTGTACGAGGAGTACCCGACGCAGGAGCAACTGATCGAGCCCGAACCGGCCGATCCGGTCGAGCCCACGGCCGATGACCGGCTCCATGCCCCGGTCGTCGTTGAACACCAGGCCGTCGTGAAGCCCCACCCGTTCTTCGGGCCGCCCGCTGTGCAGACCACCGTGGTGCAACCGATGGAGGCTGAGCTGGACCCAACCGAGCTGGCGCCGACAGCCGCCTCGGCGCCCGAGGGCGCCAGCGGGGAAGTCGGACGGCGGAGCGCACTTGATGTCTCGTCGGCGAGGACGACCGAGGCGCACCTGAGCGAGCCAGCTGTGTGGGAAGCATCGGTCACTGATGGTGGAGGGGTGGCCGCGAGGCTGCCCGATCAGCAGACCAGCGAGCCGGATCTAGACCCTGTTCAGCTACAGATCGTGACCGTTGCGGGCTGGTTGGCCGAGGCCGAGGAAGCCGGGCAGAAGCTCGCCGGTGCGGAGGTCGCCCGCCGGCTCGGGCTGTCCCCGAAGACCGGACAGCGGCGCGTGAGTGCCGCAAGCCAGTACCTCGAGGACCAGCGCCGGCAACAGGGCCGCGCACATCTCCGGTCGGTCAGCAGTTGACGGTCGACGTCGCGCACGTGACCGACAGCCATGCCGCACTCGTCGGTGACCGGTCATCGCATCGGTCACCGGTCACCCAGTAGTCGGCCATTGGTCACCGTCACGGTCAACCCTTGAGTCCGTGACCGATCGCTGGATGACCGATGACCGACGCGATGACCGATGACCGGCCGTGGTGTGACCGATCCCAGCGACCGGTGGCCGATGGCCGGTCCGGTCCTCATCGGTCACCGGTCATGCCCGATGACCGCCCGTCGGTCACCTCCGGGATCGGTCACGTGATCCAGCATCGCAGCCAGGCTTACCCACCCCTTGGAAGGGCTTACCCAACCGGGCCCCACGAGGCTTACCCAACCCCCCAAGAGGCTTACCCAATCGACCGCAGGGGGCTTACCCGTTGAACGGGTAAGCCCCCTGCCTGCGGTTTTGGCCTTTTGGGTAAGCCTTTGGGTATGCCTCGGTGAGGAGAGTTCACGGCACGAGATCCGAAAGGAGACGTGCCGTGCCCGACGTACTGCACCCCGCCCGAACCACCGGCGGGATCTTTGACCAGCTGGACACCGAATGGGCAGCGCTGTGCGCCGACACCGCCGTCCAGGCCACCGTGACCGACTGGCTAGTGACCGATCAGCTGGCCGCCGGCATCGCGGCCGTGACCGATTCCTCGGTACGCGCCCTCGGCCCCTCCCGGTTGCTCACCGTACTTCGCGCCCACGGTGACCGGCTGACCGATGCGTTGGCCGATGCCGTGCTGCGAGCCCTGCTGCGTCGGGCGGCAGGCCGTGACCGATCGGCCACTCTGGCTGGACGGATCATTGTGCAGGCGATGATCCCCGCCGCCGTCCGGATGGCGCGCGGCCAAGTCCGCCCCTTCGGCGGCCGGTCCTTCGACTACGTCGGCCACACAGCGGTGGCCGCGCTCTACGAGGTCGCGTGCTCCGGACGCATCCACACCCGGCCCGGGCGCCCCGCCGCCAATCTCGCCCTGGAAACGCTGCGTCACTTTCTGGCCCAGCTTGCCGCCGAACGTGAGGAGCTCGGCGAAGACCTCGCCGTCGCCGAAGACCTCCCCGACCCTCTGCCCGGACCGGCCGAAATTGCCGGAGCCCGGGCTGTGCGGGCCGCCGCGACCGCCGCGGGCCTCGAGTCTGCCGGGGCTCTGCTCGAAGGAGAGCCGAGTCGTTCCCGTCTGGAGGTCCTCGGTCTCGTGCTGGAGGCGATGGAGTCCGGTGGCCTCTCGCCCGGCGACGGTCGCCTCATCACCTCGTACTACGCCGCCGGTTCGGTCTCCGACGCGAAGGCCGCCGCGTACGCCGGAACCTCCGTCGTCGCCTGGCGCCGTCGGCGGTCGCGCGCCGTGGCCGCCCTCAAGTCCTCACTGCAGCCCGCGGCCTGAACCCCGCGGACAAGCCCCGTACCCGATCACCCAGGAGGAACCTGTGCCCGCCACTACGACGAAGGCCTTGCTGGACGCCGACGAGGAGAAGGTCACCCGTGCGCAGCGGCTGCTGATCGGTCTCGGCGCCGCTCTCGTCCATCAGCCGTTCGACACCGTCACCCACGACAAGCTCCGCGTCTTCCTGGCCGAGGAGGCCGCGTCCGTTCTGGACTCGCTCCGGGTACTGCGGCAGCGGCCAGAGGCGGAGCTGCGGGCCCGGATCGACGAGCTTGCCGGCCACCGCCTGAACGCGCGGGGTGCGGCATGAAATTGCTGACCCGCCGAGAGCCGGATCACGCCCGAACCGACGTCGGAGAGCCGGAAGCCGACTACGCGGGTGGCTGGTCGACCGGTGCCCAGGCCAACGCCTCCACCTTGATTCGCTGGACGGCCTGGATCCTGCTGTTCTGCGGCCCCGTCATCGCCACGGTCGCCTACGTCTCGGCAGCGGCCCCCGCCCCGGCCGCACAGCCGAAGTCGGCTGCCAGCACGGGTACCTCCGCGGGCTCGCAAGGGGCCGCCGGGTTCGCCACGCTCTACCTCGACGCGTTCCTGCGCGCCGGGGACGGGGACGGGGGCAAGCTCGCCGCGTACTACCCGGCCGCCGCCCAACTACGACTCGAAGGGCAGTCCGGCCGGCGCCATGGCGAGCAGCTGACCGTCGTACGGCTGCGCCAGAGCGAGCGTGACGTGTGGTCGGTGACCGTGGCCGCCCGGATCAGCGAAGCCAACCCGGCGCCGACTCCGTCGCCCGACGCGGCCCGTCGCGATGTGAAGGCGGAGGCGCGCGCAGCGTCGGCTGAGGTTGTCCACTACTTCCAGATCCCCATCGCCACCGCGCCTGCCGAGGCGGGTGCGACGGGGTACATCGCGCTGGGTCTGCCGGCGGAAGTCGGGGCGCCAACGCGCATTGAGGCTCCGAAGCTGGTGTACGGGCCGTCGCACCCGGCGCTGCCGAGTGATCCGCGCACGCTCGCGGCCACCGAGTTCCTGCGCGCCTATCTCACCCAGGCCGGGCCGCTGGACCGCTACCTCTCCCCCGGCACCCGCCTGACCCCGATTGTCCCGACCCCGTACACGGGTCTGGCCGTCGACCAGATCGCGGTCGAGGGCGAGGCGGGCGAGGCCGCGGTCACCGCGGTGCCGGGTGATGGAACCCGGCTTCGGGTCCTGGTCGAACTGCGGGGTACCGGCCACGACGGCATCCGGGTCCCGCTCTCCTACGCACTGAGCCTCACCGCACGGGCGGGGCGCTGGGAGATCGCCTCCCTGGACGCCGCCCCCGCCCGTTCTGCTCCGCCCTCCGTCGCTCCCTCCTCCTGAACTCGTGAAAGAGGTTTTCGTCATGAATGACACCGTCACTCTCGCCGCCGGCTGGATCAGCACCGGCTGGGGCATGGGCGTCGACATCAAGAAGCTGATCTTCATCGTCCTCATCCCCTGCCTGTGCGGCCTGTTCGTGGTCGTGGTCGGGTGGAAGACCAAGGCGCCCGGGCCGACGATCGTGGCCTGCATCCTGGGCGCTGTGGTGTGGGGGCTGTCCGCGAGCATGGGCACCCTGCAGGGCAAGGTCACCGAGGACATCACCACCTACAACGGCACCACGGTCTCGGGCGACCAGTGAGCGGGGCCAGCGGCAACGCCGACCCCGAGCTGATCGGCCGCTGTTACACCAAGGCCCGTCGCTCCCCGCTGGTCTACGGCGTCATCCGCGATGTACGGGGCGGGCGCGGGCTGCGCCTGCCGGGCGGCCCGTACACGATGACTCAGCTCACCGCGATCATCGCCACCGTCGGCCTGCTCGTCATCACCCGGCCCCTGTGGGGCGGGCACGGCGTCGGCGACATCGTCGCTCTGATCGCCCTGCCCTTCGGTGTCTCCTTCGCGCTGCGCCGTCTTCAGGTCGACGGCCGCAACCCCGCCGCAGCCGCGGCCAGCGTTCTCGTGATGCTGGCCGCGCCCCGACGAGGCCGGCTCCGCGGCCAGTCCTACCGGCCGGCCCCCGCCCGCCGCACCGGCTGCACGCTCACCCTCCCCGGCGGCACCGAAGCCGAACTGAGCGCGCACGTGAGGACGGTCGCCCCCGAGGCAGCGACTGGGACCACCGCAGCCGGCTTCAGGCCCGGTGCTGTGCTGCCTCCGCCCGGGCCGACGGTGGCCTCTGGTGTCCAGGCTCTCCTCGCCCGCCGTGCAGCCCAGCCCTCATCCCCTACGGAGTACTGATGCGTCTGCCCATCCGCCACGTGGAACAGAATTTGATCTTCACCACCCACGGCACCGTGTGGGCGGTGTGGCGGGTGGCCGCCGCGAACTACTCCCATGCCCCGTCCGTCGCGAAGAAGCGCCGCCTCCAGTCCCTTGAAGCACTGTTCAAGGCGCTGGCCGGCGAGCCGATGCTGATGTCGCTCTGCCCGCAGGTCGATCCGGCCGCCGTAGTACGCGCCATGGTCGCCGACGTCGACCTGCCCGCCTCCCCGCGCTACGAAGCCCTCGGCCACACGGTCCTGGACCAGCTCGAGGCGATGGAGTTGACCGGGCGCACCGACTGGCTCGCCGTCCCCCTCCCGGCGCTGTCGCGTACGGGTGCGGTGAAGGACGCGTTCTCCGCCGCCGGTGCGGAACTCGCCCTACAGCTTGGCCTGCTGCCCGCTCCGATCTCCACCAACGAGGTCCGGCTGCGCGTCGAGCAGGCGCAGCGCCTGCAGGCGCAGTGGCCCGGCGGGGTGTCGATGCGGCCGGCGAGCGAGGCGGAGATCCTGTGGATCTACGGGCACTCCGCCCGTCGCGGGCTGGCCGAGCCCTTCCTGCCCGACGGCACGGAACCGGCGATGCGCGGTCGCGGCCGTACCGTCGCAGCGCTCGGCGACGTCCTGCTCGCCGAGGGCGGCGCCGACCTGACCGGCGGACCCGCGCGGGTTCTGCCGGCCAATCCGTTCAAGCGGCGGTTTGTGCAGGTCTCCAGCGAGTGGGGTGATTCCTACCAGACGCTGCTGGCGCTCTCCGAGATGCCCGAAGCGTTCGCTCTGCCGGGGGCGGCGTACCTGCAGCAGCTCGACGACCTCGCCTATCCGGTGGACTGGACCGCCCGCCTGGTCATCACCCCCGGTGCGAAAGCCGAAGCGAAGACGCGCCGCCGGGCCCGGCACTTGAAGGCGCAGGCTGCCGAGTACGAAGGCGATCCCGCCGGCCCGCCGACGGCCATCGAGAAGAACGTGGAGGACAACGACGAGTTCCGTGAGCGGATCACCGCCAACGCCCGCGAGGTGGAGGTGAGCGCCATGGTCACCCTTGCCGTCTGGGGAGACACCCCCGCCGAGGCGCAGGCCCGCGCAGCTTCGCTGGCCTCCGACTTCGGGGTGGGGGACTACACCTTCCGCAGCCCGGTGGGCAAGCAGTGCGAGTTGTGGCACGCGATGCTGCCCGGCTGCCGCACCCCCCGCGTCATGCTCGGGTACGCGCAGACCCTTCTCGCGCGGGACTTTGCCATGGCGATGCCTTGGTGCGGCAGCGCGCTCGGCGACGAGCGCGGCGGTCTTCTCGGCCTGCAGATCGCCTCCGGCGGCGCACGGCCTGTTCTCTTCGACGCCACCCGAGGCCCCCGCGAGAACGCTTCCGGGTCCCTGGCGGCGGTCGGTGAACTCGGGGCGGGCAAGTCCATCGTCCTCAAGGATGCGACGTACGAGGTCCTGGCCCGCGGGCACCGGACCGGGCGGCCCGGGTCGCGGGGCCGGGCCGTGATCGTGGACCGGACCAGGGATGAGGAGTGGGTCCGCTTCGCGGACGCCTGCCCCGGCACCACCCAGGTCGTCCGCATCGACCACTCGGCTGCGGTCTCCCTCGACCCACTGCGCCTCTTCCACCGACACAGCGTCAAAACCGCCGCCCGGTACACCGAATCGTTCCTGACCCTCCTGCTCGGGATCCGTCCGATGGAACTCGAAGGTGTCGCGCTCTCCGAGGCAGTCGAGGCCGTCCTGGACCGGCCCGCCCCGTCGATGCGGGCTCTTGTCACCGAGCTCGAGGCGCGCGGGGCCGCGGACCCGGCGGCCCGGACGCTGGCCCGCAAGCTGGCCGCCGTAGCCCGCAAGGACCTCTCGAGGGTCGTGTTCGACGACAGCCTGCCCGTCGTCGACACTGCCGGCGCCGACAGTGTGGTCTTCGCGGTGAACGCGCTCGCCCTGCCCAAGAAGTCCGAACTGACCAGCGATCACCGCATCGAGCGCCTGGAGTTCGAAAAGGTGCTCGGGCGCGCGGTGATGTATCTGATCGCCGCGGTTGCCCGCGAGACGGCGATGGCCAGTACGGCCGAGTTCTGTGTCACCGTCTTCGACGAATGCTGGTGGCTCACCTCCTCCGACGAGGGCCTGGAGCTGCTGCTGGAGCTGCTGCGTGACGGCCGCAAGCGCAACGCCGCCGCCTACCTGGGCTCTCATGACGCGGACGACTTCGGGCCGGCGGACTCGGAGAAGGGGGCCATCATCCGTGGTCTGATCCCGCTCCGGTTCGTGTTCCGCCAGACCGCTCCGTCCCTCGCGGCACGGGCACTTGAGTTCCTGGGCGTCGACCCCACCGATGCCAACCTCCTGGACCTCGTCACCACCCGGCTCTCCCCCTGCACCTGCGCGACGAGGAGAAGGCGGCCAGGGCGGGCGAGTGCCTCCACCGCGACCTGCCCGGCCGGATCGGACTCATGAAAGTGCTCATCCCCATGGACGACGAGATTCGGCAGGTCATCCACACCACCCCCGGCGCCCACGGGATGGCGGCATGAACAGCGTCAGAATTTGGCGCTCCCGCCTCCACCTGCTCGGTACCGCCCGGCTGCGCCTGGCCCTGCTCGTGGCGGCCTTCGTGGCCACCGCCTTCACTCTGTTGACCTCACTGCCCGCCCACGCCGCGCCCAGCCCCACCCCCGACCCCACGGCCACGGCCACGACGCCGCCCTCCCTGCCGCTGAGCCCGCTCCCCCCAAGCGGAGGCCTCCAGCAGCAGACCCCCACCCCCGAAGAACTCCAGCAGATCCAGGACCTCCTCGACGAGTTCAACAAGCACGTCTCGAAGGCCATGCAGGAAGCGTTCATGCAGGCGGAGCAGGAACGGATCCGCCTGCTCCTGCCCGACGAGGGCGGCGTCCTGAGTGTCTTCAACGTCACCGACCGGGGCGGCATGCCGATCTCCGCGTATACGGTGCGCTCGGACACCGGAGGCCTGACCGACTGGGACCTGGGGATCTACAACCTGATCGCCGAGCTCTGCTTCATGATCACGAAGTGGGTCATCGCGTTCTGCTGCTGGCTCATCGCCCGGGCCCTGTCCTTCGCCCTGGCCAAATTGCTGCTGACCCCGGCGCTGTCCGTCGCGAACTCCCTGCACACCCGCGTCATCCTGGAAATGGGTCTGCCCAGCCTGGCCATGGCGGTGTGCGCACTCGTCTGCGTGGCGCGGATCTTCTTCGGGGACCGGGCCAAAGGGTGGGGGGACGCCGCGCTGTCCCTGCTGATCGCCGCCCTCACCACCACGCTCCTGGCCTCGCCACCGCAGGTGTTGCTGGGTTCCGAGGACGGGGCCGTCTCCGTGGCTCGCGGGCTGTCCCTGGAAGTCGCCCGCATCATCCTCGACGCCAGCCCCACCGCACTGCCCGCGCCGAGGAAGGACGGGGACGAGGCGGACAGCGAGTCCCTCGCCCGGCCGCTCACCGACTCCCTCACCGACGCTTTCATCGTCAAGCCGGCGATGCTCATCCAGTACGGCCGCGTCTTCGAAGGCGAGTGCGCCACCAAGTACAGCCAGACCAAACTCTCTCAGCTCGCTTACGACCGGGCGATAACCGAGCAGACCGCCAAGCTGAAGAAGTACAACCACCTGCGGTCATACATCGACCCCACCGGCGCCGCCCTTACCGACTGGACGACACCCATCGTTCAGCGGTGGGCCGTAGACCACTTCGGCAACCCACCGATGCAGGAGTTCGAGAAGGAGTGCGTCAAGGGCGACATCGGCACGGCGAAAAAGGCCTCGCTCGACAAGGCCATCAGCGCTCTCTTCCTCCTGGTCGCCGCCCTCATCGTCAGCGTGCTGATCTCCGGCCTCACCGGCAGCTTCCTGGTCGCCCAGTGCCGGATCGCGTGGGACGCGATCCGCGCCGAGCCCGCCCTCGTTCTGGGCACCATTCCCGGCGCCGGCCGCGCGTACTTGTGGGACTGGGCCGCCTCCGTCCTGCGCTCGCTGGGGCAGATGATCGCCAGTGTCATCGCCCTGGCCACCTTCATCGTCATCGTCCAAGCCGTCCTGGACCCCACGCAGACCGACTGGGGCAAGGAGCTGACCCTGCGTTTCCTGATCGTGGACCTCATCTGCATCGGCGCGGTCATGAAGCGCCGCAAGATCATGGCCCGCTCCAAGCAGGTCTCCCAGAACCTGCGCACCAAGCTCTCCACCAACCGCATCGGCGGAACCCACGGATCAGTCTTCACCCCGCCCTCCTCCACTCCCATCACCAAGCAACCGCGCGTCGCGCAGAGCACGGCGCGCGTGCTGGTGCGCGCCGGCCTCGTCGGTGTCTCCCTCGCCAGCGGAAATCCGCTGGCAGCCATGGCCTACGCGATGCCCCAGTCCGTCGGCGCCTCCGTCCTGGCAACCCGCCTCGGCTCCCCCGGCCGCGGCGGCCGCAGTGGTCCCGCCCGTCCAGCCGCACGGCCCGCCGGCCGCCCCCGACCCACCGGAGGGACAGGCCCGTCCACGGGGCCCGCGCCGCGCTCGTCTCGCCCAACTCCTGTCCCTACGCCCAACCCACCGACCGCACCGGCACCTGCACCGGGAGCCACGCCCTCTTCCGTACCGCCGCCACGCCCGAGCCACCGGCCCGGGGCCCATCCCGCCCGCCGACCGCACCCCGCCCCAACGGCCGCTGCCGCCGCTGCCCGGCCAGCAGTCGCACCGCGTCACCCTGTCCCCACTCAGGCTGCCGCCTCGCCCCGGCAGCGCCAGCTCCGTCATCGTCTGGACCGCAACGTGCGCCGTACCCCGCCGCCGGGCCGGGGGCCGGCGTGACGAAGAAGAGGAAGGCGTGGCTGGCCGGCGGGAGCGCCTGCGTGTCCTTCGCGCTGATACTCATGGCGGCCATCGCCGCGCACGTCTCGGGCATCGCCGACGCCGAGGCCCAGGCCGCGGCCCGCACCCAGGGCAGCTGCTCCGCGGGCACTGGGCTCGACTCAGACACGGCACGCATCGTGCAGCAGGTCCGCGCCGCCCTCGCCGGGGGCGGCGCGGGCAGCGTAGAGGTGGCCGGGCTGTCGTCGCCGGGTGAGCAGATCCCCATGGCCCGGGCCGTCGTCGCCACGGGGATCCAGATGCGCCTTCCGGCGCGCGGCCAGGTCATCGCTCTGGCTACCGCGCTCCAGGAGTCGGGGCTGCGCAACCTCGACTACGGGGACCTCGACTCCCTCGGCCTGTTCCAGCAGCGCCCCTCGCAGGGGTGGGGCAGCCGGGAGCAGATCCTCGACCCTGTCTACGCCTCCACGAAGTTCTACAAGGCGCTGACCGCGTTGAAGGACTGGGAGTTGATGCCGTTGACGGTCGCCGCGCAGAAGGTGCAGGCATCCGCCTTCCCCGACGCGTACGCCAAGCACGAACCGCTGGCCACAGCCCTTCAACTGGCCATCGCGCCCACGCTCGGAGCCCCGCCCCCGCCCGGTCTGCCCGTCGTCGCGGGTCCCGCTGGCACCGCATGCCCCGGTTCTGGTGGGGATACGGACTGGGGCACCATCCCGCCCGGCACCATTCCCGCCGGCTACCAGATCCCCTCCACCGCACCAGTTCCGGTTCAGAGCGCGATCCGCTGGGCACTGGGCCAGCTCGGCACGCCCTACCAATGGGGTGGCAGCTGCACCAACCCCCACGGCAACGCGGCTTCAGGGCGCTGCGACTGCTCCTCGCTCATGCAGCGCGCGTACGGGATCGCGGGAATCGAGCTCAGTCGGACCACCTACACCCAGGTCAACGAAGGCACTCCGGTACCCGCGAACGCGATCGCGCCCGGTGACCTCGTCTTCAGCCGCGGCAGCGCGACCGTCCCGGAACACGTGGCCATGGCGATCGGGAGCGGCCTGGTGGTGCACGCGCCCAGGCCAGGCCGAAACGTCGAAGTAGTAGCTCTCGACACGATCACCGTGCTCGCAGTCCGCCGGATTACAACGTGAACATGGTGGTTCATGCCGCAAGATAATCACGAACTGATAACGACTGGGGGGGTGATGTCACAACCGGTCTTCTGGCCGTACTTGGTCCGGGTGAAGGGACTTTTCCCGAAGCGACCAAGGAGGCCCCGTGAAACGTGGCACCACTACCCGCATCACTTCTCGGAGTTCGGCATGACGGCCGCCGTGCCGGGCGCCGAAATGTTCTTCACCGGCGTGCACGCCATCGCGGTGTCGGCACCGTTCCTCGCTACGGCCGTGCTGGTGGGCGGTGCCGTATGGGGCTGGAAGGCGTTCCAGCGCGCACTGCGCGTACGGGAAGCACTCGCGCACCGCACCTGCGTGGAGCTGGTGCCGACCAGCACCTTCGACCCGCAGGCCAGCGAGGTCTCGAGGTGGGCGCACCACCTGGGCCGCGTCGTGGACGCCGCCCAGGCGCCGTCACGCGGCGCGGCCGTCCGGCTGCGGTACTCGGTCGACCCGGACGGCATGATGCGCTGCTTCCTCGAGGGCTCCGCCCAGGCCGGCGCGGTCCTGTCGATGCCGGGATTCGCCGAGGTCGAAGTCCGCGTCACCCGCCGCAGTCAGGGGATCAAGCCCGTCCGCTTCTCTGCTCCCCTCCAGCGCAAGGGAGGCGCCCAGTGAGCGCCCCCACCACTCTCACCAAGCCCGCGCCGAACGGCGGATCCGGCCGTGGGAAGCGTCCGGTGCATGTGGAGCGGGCCGAGCTCGTCCTGGGCCGGTCCGACCACAAGGCACTCGCCGCACTCGGGCTGTCCCCCGATCCGCTGCAGCAGCTGGCCGCCGCCCTCGCGGCCGTACACGCGAAGAGCGGAGAGCGGGCCGACATCGTCCTGGACCTGGTTCCCGTACGGGACCGCCAGCTGGCCCGGCGCCGCCGGCGTCTCCTCGCCGAATCCCGCGGCCCGGCCTCCACCGGCGGTACGGGCGCGGCTGCGTGGGGGGCGTTCATGGCCGCCTGGTCCGGCGGCAAAACTCTTGGCTCCACCCCCGGCGCGAGCCGACAGCCGACCAGGGGCGGCGATGTCCGCGAGGGGATCGGGAAGTTCGAGCCCGCGGCGGGCGCGGTCTTCGCGGTGCAGCTGCTGCTGCGTACCGAAGCCGCGCATCCGCAGGCCGCCCTTGCCCGCATGCACCAGCTGCTCGCCGTGTTCGCGACCACGAGCGGGGAGAACTACTTCAAGGCCCGCAAGCCCCGCACCCGGCGTGCGATCGCGGGGTTCGACCGCCGCTTCGCCACGGGCGAGTTCCGCCCGCACCGCAGGCAGTGGCTGACCGTCCCTGAGCTTGCCGGTTTCCTCAAGCCCCCCACGAAGCGGTGTCACGCTTCCAACGTCGTCCGCTCAGGCGGCCTCGTCCCACCGGCTCCCGCGAGGCTGCCCGTCTACACCGGACAGCCGGGCCTGGTCCCGCTCGGCGCCGTCATCTTCCCCGACGGGCAGGAGCGGATCGGCGCGGCCCGGGTCGAGGACCTCCTGTTCGGGCTCTCGCTGGGCAAGTCCGGGCACGGCAAGACGGAGGCCGCCCTCGTGCAGTGCATCGCGCTCGCCCACGCCGGCTACGGCACCTGGTTCCTCGATCCGCACGGCGAGGGCTGGGCCCGCGCGAAGCCTTACCTGGCGCACCGGAGCATCCAGTCGCGGGTGTGGGAGATCAACCTGGCCAAGGTCACCGACGACGACCTGGTCGTCTCCTGGAACCCGCTGTCCATGGAAGGCAAAACCACCGGCGACGTCCAGGACGTGGTCCGCTCGGTCACCGAAGGCATCGCCGCGGCCCAGGCCTGGGGCGACGGCGCGCCGCGCGCCCAAACGATCCTCGCCCGCACCGCCCAAGCCCTCGCCCTCCTCAACCTCCAAGCCGCCCATGACGGCAAGCCCGAGGCACAGTGCACCCTCTTCCAGATCCGGACCTGGCTCACCGACGAGGAATGGCGCAAGGCGCTGCTCCCCCGTCTCCCGGACAGCGTGCAGGCCTACTGGACGAAAACGTTCACCAAGCTGGGACCGGAGGCGGTGCCCACTGTTACGTACGCGATCGACCGCCTCGACACCTCGCAGTCGCTGCAGGCGTTCTTCGGCAGCCCGCGCTCCGCGTACAACACTCGCACCGCAATGGACACCAACCGGATCGTGTTCGTGTGCCCCTCCGGCAGCGAGTCCGACGCCCTGGTCAGCTGCCTCCTCATCCACGACCTCTACCGCAACGGCCTCGCCCGCCAGGACACCCCCCGCGAGGAGCGCGCCACGTTCTGGGCCTGGGGGGATGAGCTCACCGCCCTGGACAGCAGCAGCAAGGGCTTCCTCGCCGCGATCGCCGAACAGCTCAGAAAATATGAGATCAGGTTCATCGGCATGACACAGATGGCGCTGCGACTGTCCGCGATGACCCGCCAGTCACTGCTGCAGAACCAGAGCCTGCTGGCCACCTGCGCCGCGGACTACGACGAAGCGGCGTTCATCGCCAAGCGGTGGAACGGGCACGTCACGGCGGAGACCATCACCGAACTCCCCAAATACCACTACCTCATGTCCATCAACCTGAACGGCAAGCCGACCCGCCCCTTCAGGGTCCGCGGACTGCCCGTCGAAGAGATCTTCGCCAAATACAACAACCCCGACGGCATCCCCGCCCTGGACGAGACGATCGACACCAACCTCCAGCGCCGGCCCGTCAAGGAAATCCTGGCCGAACTCGAAGGCATGGACGCGGTGATCCTCAAGCACCACAGCAACCTCTAGCCAGCCCTGCCGCCTCTGCCCGCCCGACCTGAATGAGGGAACCCGCTGTGATACGTCGACTCTTGGCCCGCATCGCCGTCCCGGCCACCACGCACATCCCCGCGCCCGCCGCTTCAGAAAACGCCTGCGGCAGCGTCAGCGCGATGCTGGCGTTCAACCCCCTAATCACCGAACTCCTCGCCGTTCACTCACGCACCCGCCACCTGCCGACCCTCGCCGAACAGACACCCTCGCCCGAGGAGTTCCGCCTGGTCGCGCGCTCCATCCTCGGCTCCGTCCTCGAAGCCTGGAGCCGCCAGACCGACGGGCAGGGAACCATCGACGACCTCCTCCTCGAACCCCGGCCGGTCCGGCCCTTCCCCTGGTGGTCCGTCCAGGCCGACACCCGGGAGCACCACCGTGCGCTCTGAGGTCTCACCGACTGGCGCATCCGGCTCCCGCTGGCGTCCCGACGTGCGGGCGACACACCGTCAGCAAGGCTCTTCCGACACGGTGGAGGGAGCGAGCAGGGGTTTGCACCAGAGTGGTGCGAGGGGCATAGGGTGGGCCTGCGCTGGATTCCGTGTTCACCCGGATGCGGAGGGCAGCCACCTCGTAAACGGCGAAAACCCCAACGGCATCAGGCTGGCCGGCCTGAATCGCGCCACTGGGGCTGAACCGGTGCGAGAAAACTTCGACCAAAAAGGCCTCGCACAGTGCGAGACCGATGCTTGCCGAATCGAGGTCTCGCTGCGGTGCAGCGTACCCGCAACCGTCCCCCGGGACACAACAACCACCGCCAGGCCGAGCCCGTGTCCACTCCGGCCACCTGGTGGACTTCCCCATGCCCTCCGGCATCCGGGACCGTACCCATCCCCCGTGAGCGGGGCTGGATGACGTAACCCATCTGAGGGGCAGCCCGGCCGCGAGAACCTCCCCAGGCCTCGCTCAGCTGCCCCGGCCACCGTGCCCGATTTGCCGTCGGGCCAGCTGGCCATCTGCCACCGCCATCTCCAGGGCTTGACCCCCTGGTCCGGCGAAGTGTCCGACCTGAAGGCCGGACATTCATTCGGTTCTCCCAGAACCCGAAACACCCCCAAGGGGCGCTTCGTGCTGCGCGCAACGGAGCGGACGCAACGAAGGTAATGATGCACGACGTCCCGGCCTGCCGCCATATCGACCCGGCAGCGTGCCTCAACGTGTCCGCGACCCCCGGGCCCGCAGGCATCCAGTTCGAGCTGATCGATGACGCTTGCGAGCACGAGGTCGCCACGACCGCGTCCCGGCACCTGCGTCGCGCTCGCGACTTCCTCGCCGCGGTCCGCTTCATGGTCTCCGCCGGCTACCACTGCGACGCGGGACCCACCACGGTGCGCCTGGCCGAGGCGTTCGCGGCCCGGATGCGGCGCAGCCACCACGGCCACTTCCCCTTCAGCGTCGAAGCGACGCAGCGTGAACTCGCCCTGGGGAGGCGGGCGGTCCTCAAACACGCCAAGGTGCTCCGCGAGCTCGGGCTCCTCGCGTACCTCGAGCACGGGTCGAAAACCAACTCGATGCGCACCCGGCACGGCTCCGCGTGGACCGCTAAGCACGGATACCGCGGAACTGCCACGCTCTTCGCCGCCGTGGCCCCGCCCATGTGGGATGCGGCCATGGGCCGTCGGATCGCCGGAACCGGGTACACCGCCCGCGTCATCGGAGTCACCGACCACGGCCGGGCGCAGGCAATCACGGACGTCCGTCGGCGCAGCGTGGCGAAGCCGAAGCGTGGAAGGCGGTGCACCCCTTCTTCTGTGGTCCCACAGGACCACAGCAACCTGCAGGTAGTGGGGGGTAAGAACTACACCCGCGAGCGCGGGTGCGCCTCGAAGTCCCCCAAGCCCATCAGCCAGAACCTCTCTCGCCTCACCGCGGCGCAGTGCGCCCAGGCGATCTCCATCGCCGAGCAGCTGCGAACCGAGGTCTGGTGGCTGCACCGGGCCTGCGCCCGCCGGCTCGCCCATGCTCTACGCCCGCTCATCGTCCAGCGCTGGAGCTGGCAGAGCCTCAGCGCCGAACTCCAAAGCTGGGGCGTCCCGGGACATCTCCGCGACCCTGCCGCCTATGTCCGCCATGAACTTGCCCGCCAGCAACGCCTCGGCCACCTGGGCGACCCGGCAGCGCCCACCGTCCGCGACGAGCTCGTCGACGAGACCGGGCAGCAGTACACCGACTTCCTCAACGGGCTGGCGGCATACCGGGCGCCGATCATGGACCGCTTCAAGGCGCAGGTCGGTCCCCAACTGCGCCAGCGCCTGGCTGAGATCCGGGAAGCCGTCTCACAGAAGAGGCCCTTCCCGGCTCCGTACGCTCCGCCGGCCTGGCTGCGGGAACCCGAGGACGCCTTCCTGAGCGCTCTGCCGCCACACGAGACCTACGGGCGGCAGGTCTCGCCCCGGGAGGTCTACGAGGCTCGGGCCAAGAGGCACACCGTGCCCCAGAGCCGGCAAACCCATTCCGGCGACGAGCGGTGGCTCGCTTACATGAAGGAACAGCTGAACGCCGAACGTGCGTGTGCGGCTCTCCGGGCCGACCTGGAAATCTGGCAGGCCGAGCAGGAAGAACAGCCCCATTGGCGATAAGTCCCTTCGGCGACTCCACCGACCTCTTGGCGCCGGCCTCGGGGGCGCCTGGCGCTAGTCGAAAGCGATGCCGCGTTGTCCGTAGAACGTGGTGAAGATGTCAATGGGGAGTTCGGCGTTGCGGGTTTCCGTTGTGTGCCCGGAGGGGTTGCGGAATCGTACGGTGCCGTTCCTATGGCCGGTGACGAGGATGAGGTGTCCGCCTTGGCCGAGGGCCGGCTGATCAGGGCGGCGGATCTCCTTGTGGACCGAGGCCATGACCGTCTGGCCGCCGTCGAGGAGGTCGGTGAGCTGGTCTGCGGGAAGGTTGCTGTGTACATCGGCAGTCAGCCCGAGCTCGGCGTGGACGTAGCCGGCGAAGGGGGCGTAGATCAGGCCCCGGATCGTTCTGGTGTCGGGGCTCTCGGTGTAGGCGTCGTACTTGCGGGCGCCGTCGAGGAGATCGAACAGGGTGGGGGCGTGGCCGTCGCGGCGGAGCAGAATCATGCGCAGGCAGGCGATGCCGCAGATTTGGGTGCACCAGCGGGTGTAGGTGGCGTGGTCGGGGGCGCCGGATTCCTTCCAGCGGGGGTCGTCGCCGGGGGCGTGTCCTTGGTAGGCGATGGCTTCGATGAGGTCGGGGCTCGCGTACTGGGTGACGGTGGGGAACGCGAGTTCAGACACGGGCCTTCTCCTTGTACAGGCTGATGGTGGTGAGGAAGCCGGCGAGGTCGACGCCGCCGCCGGAGATCATCACGCCGATCGTCCCGCCAGTGTGGGTGATCCGTCGCGCGAGCAGGGCCGCCAGCGCGCACGCGCCGCTGGGTTCGACGACGACCTTGAGATGGCGGAAGGCGTAGGCCATGGCTGTGGTGATGTCGTGGTCGGTGACGGTGACGATGTCGTCGAGGAGCCGGGTGTTGATGGCGAAGGGGAGCTCGGCGGGGGTGGTGTGGCCGAGGCCGTCGGCGATGGTACGTGGCGCGGCGGGCAGGGTGACGCGGGTGCCTGTGCGCAGGGACTGCAGGGTGTCGGTGGCGCTCCAGGGTTCGACGCCGATCACCTGGATGCGGGGGTTGAGGTGTTTGGCGATGACGGCGGTGCCGGCGGCGAGTCCGCCTCCGCCGACGGGGACGAGGAGGGTGGTGATGTGGGGGTGGTCGGTGAGGAGTTCGAGGGCTGCGGTGCCGGCTCCGGCCATCACGTCGGCGGAGTTCGCGGAGGGGACGATGGCCAGCCCGTGGAGCTCGGCCAGCCTGGCCACGAGCGCGTCGCGGTCTTGCCCGGTGCGTTGGTGGCGGATGATGCGGGCGCCGAGGGCGCGGGAGCCCTGGACCTTGGCGCGGGGGGCATCGTCGGGGATGACGACGGTGGCGGGGATGCCCAGGATGTGGGCGGTCAGGGCGAGGGCCTGGGCGTGGTTGCCGGAGGAGGCGCCGATGATGCCGCGTACTCGTTGGCCGGCGGGGAGGTTCGCGGTGTGGTTGTAGGCACCGCGGAACTTGAAGGAGCCCGTGTGCTGGAGGTTCTCGGCCTTGCACAGGACGGGGAAGCCCGCCTCCGCGTCCAGGGCGCGGGAGGTGATGGCCGGGGTGCGGACCGCGATGCCTTGGAGGGTGCGTGCGGCGGCTTCGATGCGGGCGTGGTCCAGCAGGGTCACGGCCGGTACCCGCCGCTGGTGTGGGCGGTGTCGAGGATCATGCGGATGAGGTGGTCGTAGCTGATGCCCGCGGCGTCGGCCATGGTGGCGAGGTTCCCGGGGTGGGACAGGCCCGGGAGGGTGTTGACCTCCAGCCAGGTGACCCGGCCCTCTGGGCTCACGATGAAGTCGGAGCGGGAGTATCCGCTGGCGCCGAGCGCGCGGTGGGCGGCGAGCGCCGACTCGATGACCAGCGTGGTGACGTCCGGGGTGAGGCGGGCGGGGCACCGGTAGCGGTGGAGGGTGTCGTCGCGTTTCGCGGCGTAGTCGTAGAACTCGGCCGCGGTGGGAACCCTCTCCAGCACGGGGAGCGCGATGGTGCTGCCGCCGGTTTCCAGGACGGCGCAGGTGGCGGGGGTTCCGGGGATGAACGGCTCGACAAACCATGCCTGGGCACGGTCGATGGCCGTGATCGCCTCGATGAGTTCTGTGAGGTTGTGGCACAGGCTCATGCCGATCGAGCCGCCCTCCGAGCGGGGCTTGAGGATGACGGGGAAGGCCAGAGTTTCCGCCAGGGTTTTGGCGACGACGTCGGGCATCTGCAGCGGGGGGATCTCGACGTGCGGAAGCACCTTGACGCCGGTCGCGGCGACGACGGTCTTGGCCAGCGTCTTGTGCATGCCGACCGCGCTCGCCGCCACCGGGGAGCCGGTGTACGGGATGTTCAGGGATTCCAGGAGTCCTTGGAGTTTGCCGTCCTCGGCGCCCTGGCCGGCGATGGCGAGGAACGCGACGTCGGCGCGGCGGACCTCGTCGACGAAGTCAGGAGCAGCGGCGTCGAGGAACACCGTCTGGTAGCCCTGGCGGAGCAGGGAGTCGTGGACGGCTCGCCCGGACAAGAAGGAGCGTTCGCGTTCGCTGGAGTGTCCGCCGGTCACGACGGCGATGAGCTGGGGCTCTTGGATGTGGGTGAGCATCGCTTTGGTACTCCGCTCTGGTGGTGTGGGGCCTGGGTGTCCGGTTGCGGGGGTGGGGAGGCGCTACGGTCGTGGAGACCGGAACGGGTGGCGCACGGGATGCGGCACCCCTCGGGAACCGCTTGTGGACGGAGTGCCTGTGATCCCCCTTTCGCTCGAACGAATTGCCGCCATCGTGGGCGGGCGCCTGTGTGACGTTCCGGATCCGGGCGTGCTGATGACGGCGCCGGCGGTGGTCGATTCCCGCGAGATCGAGCCGGGCGGGCTGTTCGCGGCGCTGGTGGGTGAGCGGGTCGACGGCCACGACTACGCCGCGCAGACGGTGGAAGCCGGGGCCGTTGCCGTGCTCGCGACGCACCCCGTCGGGGTGCCTGCCGTCGTCGTCGGGGATGTGCTGGAGGCGCTCGCCCTGCTGGCCCGCCACGCGCTCGCCGAGATCGCCGAGCCGGTCATCATCGGCTTGACCGGCTCGTCGGGGAAGACGTCGACGAAGGACCTGATCGCCCAGGTGCTGCCAGCGGTACTCGGGTCGACGACGGCCACCGCACGGTCGCTGAACAGCGAGATCGGGCTGCCGCTGACCGTCCTTCGAGCCGACCGGGCGACCCGGTACCTGGTGCTGGAGATGGGCGCCCGCGGGATCGGGCACATCAAGCACCTGACCGAGATCACCCCGCCCCAGGTCGGGCTCGTCATCAACGTCGGGACCGCCCACGTCGGCGAGTTCGGCGGCCGGGAGGCCATCGCCGCCGCGAAGGGCGAACTCCTCGAAGCGCTCCCCGCCGACGGGCTGGCCGTCCTGAACGCCGACGACCCGCTCGTGGCGGCCATGGCCTCCCGGACGAAGGCCCGCGTCATGACCTTCGGACTCGCCACCGGCGCTGACGTCCGCGCGCTGGACGTAGCCCTCGACCGGGTGGGCCGCCCCTCCTTCGCCCTCACCTTCGACGGCATGTCCGCACCGGTGTCGATGACGCTCCACGGCGAGCACCACGTGTGGAATGCGCTCGCCGCCGCCGCTGTCGCGCTCGGGCTGGGCGCCGACATCGGGAAGGTCGCGGCCGCTCTGTCGGGGGCGGTGCAGGTGACGTCGGGCCGGATGCAGGTCAGCGACCGTCCGGACGGCGTGCGGGTCGTCAACGACGCGTTCAACGCGAACCCCGATTCGATGCGTGTAGGCCTGAAAGCCCTGGCCGCCATGGCGGATGGACGGCGAACGGTTGCCGTGCTCGGTGAAATGAAGGAGCTCGGCGAGGACGCCGTGCCCGGCCATGAAGGGGTGGGCCGGCTCGTCGCCGAGTGCGGCATCGACGTGCTGGTCGCGGTCGGCGGCTATCACGCCGACGTACTGGCCCGCTCCGCCCAGCAGCACGCTCCCGAGCTGCGGGTCCTGCGCGCTGCGGACCGCGAAGCCGCCCTGCCTCTGCTCCAGGAGGAGCTGCGGCCGGGCGACGTCGTCCTGGTCAAGGGCTCCCACAGCGTCGGCCTGGAGCGCACCGCGGCACTGCTCCTGGAGGCCGACGCTGCGGGAGCGCCTGTCTAGGACAGGACGGTGGTGGCCCGGTGTGCGAGGATCCGCGCGCCGAGGGCGTTCACCTCGCCGGTTCCCATCAGCAGGACCAGGTCGCCGGGCCTCACCAGCCCGGCCACCACGCCCTCGGCGTCGGTGAGGCCGGTGACCTGGTGGACGCGGCCGCCGGCCGCGACCGCGGCCTTGGCCATCTCCTCTGTGCCGATCTGGGCGGGCGGCGGGGTCACCGTGGAGTGCACGGGCAGCAGCACGATTTCGTCCGCCGCGGCCAGGGCGCTGCCCATGTCCGCTCCGAGGGCGGCGGTGCGGGCCCAGCCGCGCGGCTCGAACACCACGACGGTCCGGCCGGTGGTGAGGGTGCGGGCGGCGGCCAGGTCGGCGGAGATCGCCGTCGGATGGTGGGCGAAGGAGTCGCGGACGCTGACCTCGTCGGCGGTGCCGACCATGTTCATGCGCCGCTCGATCCCCTCGAAGCCACCCAAGCCCTCGGCGAGCTCGATCGCGTCGATGCCCAGGATCCGGCCGGTCGTGAACGCGGCGACGGCGTTGAGCGCGTTGTGGCGACCCGGAACCCGCACCGTCAGCGTCACCGGCGTCCCGTCGAGGTCCTCCAGCTGGACCCAGGTGCAGGGGCCGGCTGCCTCGATCCCGGTGACGTGCACGTCTGCGCCCTTCGACTGGCCGAACGTCACGACCCGCAGGCCCTCGCGCCCCCGGACGAGTTCGGTCACGGCCCCGGCGCCCGGGTCATCTGCGGAGACGACCAGGACCTCAGCCGCCAGGGCGAAGTCGCGGAACACGCCGACCGTCTCGGCGAGGCCGGTGTAGTTCTCCGGGTGGTCGTCCTCCGCGTTCAGCAGGACGGCTACGGCCGGCCGGTAGTTGATGATGCTGCGGTCGCTCTCGTCTCCCTCCGCGATGAACACCTGCCCCGCGCCGTAGTGGGCGTTCGTCCCGCCGAGGAGGGCTCCCCCGCCGGCCCACGACGGGTCACGCCGCTCCAGCGCGGCGGCGAGCATGGCCGTAGTCGTCGACTTTCCGTGCGTGCCCGCCACGACCACCGACCGGCGGCCCGCCTCGTTCATCAGCTGGGCCAGCACGTGGCTGCGGTGGGCGACCGTGATCCCCGCCGCACGGGCCGCGACCAACTCCTCGTTGTCCTCGGCGATGACACTCGACCACACCACCACGCTGGGCTGCTGCAGGTGGGCGAGGTGGTGCCCGGCGTGGACCCGGCAGCCAGCGGAGGCGAGCCGCTCAGTGACGGCCGTGGTGTTCAGGTCGGAGCCGGAGACCTGGGCACCCTGCTCGACGAGCAGGCGGGCCAGCGCCGACATTCCGGCGCCGCCGATCCCGGCGAAGTGAGGGCGGGACAGGTCCAGCGGGCTGCACTCGACCGGGATCTGGACGTGCTTGGTTTCAGTCACGGCTACTCCTCGTTGCGTTGAGGTGCGGTGTTCTCGGACGGCGGCGCGTGAACACGCACCGGTCCGCCCCGGGCCGAGCAGCTTCTGCGCCTGGGAAGCGCCTGACTGCTGCGGGGCCGTACTGAGGACCGTAGGTTCGCCAAAGGGGTGGCAACGAGGACGTATCGCAGGACATTTGGCGGGAGTAACGTCATGGTTTCACTCCGGGCAGCCGCACGGTTCGCGGCCGCCGATCACCGCGAGGTCTGCGACCGGGGGTACCCATGTCCCGACCGGGAATCAGCACGTTCGCCGACGCCCGACGCCGGCAGGGCTGGCATAGCCAGAGCGACGTCGCCGACGCCTACGAGCACCACTCCACGCTCCTGGGCGATCCCGCCACCATCACGGTGCGCCAGGTGAGGCGGTGGGAGTCGGCTGACCCCGGCTGGCCCAAGCGCCGGACCCGACGCGTCCTGGAGGCGATGTTCGGCCTCCCGCTCACCGCACTCGGCTTCGTCCCGCCCACGGTGGGGAAGAACTTCCCCGACCGCGAGGAGGACCCCATGCGCCGACGCGCTTTCCTCGGAGGCTTCGTCCTTGGCGCAGCCCCACTCCTCAACCCCACTGGTCAGAGCCGGCTTACCGCCGCCCTCGCCAACGCCCGCCGCTACAGCGACCACGCCCTGGTCAACCACCTGCGCTCTGCCCTGGACGAAGCCGCCCGCAGCGACGGACGCACCGGACCGCGCCAGACGCTGCCCACCGCGCTCGACCTCCTCGGCGTCATCGACGAGCTCGCCCGCGACACCCGCTCCGCCGTACGCCGCGACCTCCTCATGGTCGGCGCACGCGCCGCCGAGTTCACCGCCTTCCTCCACCGCGACGCCGGCGCCCCGCCCCCCGTCACCCTGTACTTCCACGACCGGGCCATCGAATGGGCCAGCATCACCGGCGACGGACCCATGCACGCCTACGTGCTGCTCCGCAAAGCCCAGGCCACCGACCGCGGCGACGCCGCCCGCATGCTCGGCCTCGCCCACGCCGCCGCCCAAGGACCCTGGACACTGCCCCCGCGCGCCCGCGCCGAAGCCCTCCAGCAAGAAGCCCGCGCCCTCGCGCTCACCGGCGCCCCGACGGGCTCCATCGCACGCACCCTCGGCCAGGCCCACGACGCCCTCGCCACTGCGGCCCCGGCCGAGCCAGCCACCTGCACCGGACCGCTGTGCGCCGGATACAGCCAGGACAGGCTGATGGCCCAGAGCGCGATCTGCCACCGCGAAGCCGGACAGCCCCACAAGGCCGTCACCCTGCTGCGCCAGCACCTGACCCGCGGCGCGTTCGCCCCACGCGACCGCGCCTTCTTCACCGCCCACCTCGCCGGCGCCCTCGCCGCCGCCGGACAACCCGACGACGCCGCCACCACCGGACTGTCCGCACTCCACCTCGCCGCGGTCCCCGGATTCGGCCAGGCCCTCGGCGAACTCCGCCGCACCGTCGCCGAACTCCGCCCCCACGCACGCAGGCCCGCCGTACGCGAACTCCGACAAGCCCTGACCGCCCTGCCGAACTAGCAGGTGAGGAAGGTGGAGACCCTCTCGATCACAGCTGCCTGCCACACCTGGGTCTGCGGATCCGCGTACCCGGGGTCCTCATGCACGGCGAAACCGTGCTGAGCGCCCTCCAGCTCCATGAGCTCAGCCGGCCCCCCGAACACCGGGAGGTAGCGGCGGGAGGACTCCACCGGCACGAACGTGTCCTTCGTCCCGTGAACCAACAGGGCCGGCGCCCGCACCTGGCGCAGGTAGACGTCCGGGTCGAGGTAGAACACCTCGTTGTGCAGGGCCCGGCCCAGCTCGAACGGGGACTTCTCGGTGAAGCCGCGCTCGTCGAGGTCGCGGGCGGCGGACGCGGTGATGTAGTCGGCGTCGAAGTACGGGCGGCTGGTGACGTACCGGTCGCGGTAGTCCAAGCGCGGGTTGAGGAGCACCAGGCGGTCAACGTCCTGCGGGCGGTACGCCGCATGCAGCGCGGCGGCCCCACCGGAGAATGATGCCGCGATCACGTGGACCGGCCGGTCCATACCCACCTCGGCTCGCAGGTGATCGCTCGCGGCCCGGATGTCGTTGGCGACTCCCGCGATCGTCACCTCCTGCGCCTGGCCGCCACTCGCGCCGTGCGCGCGCAGGTCGAACCTCAGACACCGCACACCGGAATGGGCGAGCCCGGCAGCGAGCCGGGTGAAGAACCCACCCTCGTGCCGGGTCACGCCAGCACCGTGCACCAGGACGGCCAAACCCGCCGTCGTCTGCTCCGGCACCGTCACCGTCCCCATCAGCGCAGTGCCGTCCAGCGACCGGAACCCGACTTCCAACCCAGAGGTCATGGAGACGATCGTAGAGACCGCAACTCCACAGCACGACCCGCCTACGGCACCGTCCACCCACGGGTGGACGGACATATCTCCTCCGGGTAGCGAGAGCCTGCGACCATGCCCGTCACCGCACACCGTCGCGCGGCGCTATGCGGTGACGCCGGCCAGGGCTGTGGGTGGCCCCAGCCAGAAGCGGGCTATACCCCCGTGTGGCCGATCCTTTAATGAGCGGGTCGGTTGGGTGCTGCCCACTCCTCAGGCTCTTGGCCGTCCGAATCCAAACCACGCAAGCTTGCTTCTGGACGGGTCCGCGGCATCGACTCCGCATCGACGGTCTCGCCCAGAAGGGCGGTTTCCTACCAAAACGGGCACCGGCGGGTTCCTGTGCGACCGGCGTCTCACACCCACCGACCCGGGCGTCGCGCGCCAGGTCGAACAGCAGGCCCCGCCGCTCGCCGCTGACACCCCGGGGTGGGGTTGGCCGGCAGCGGATCGGGTGGTTGGCATCTGGGCGTGGAAGAGGGGTGCGGGAGCGTGGCGGCTTGGAGGGCGGCGGGCAGACACTCAGCCTCCCCTGGAGATGGCTGTTGGTCGGCTGGGCGCGCGCTGTCCGCAGCCGGGGCCACCGGCGTAGTTACGGCAGTTCGAAGAGCCCGGGCTCCGGGTCCGGATCTGGCAAGGCGTCCTGCCAGCCCACGGCGCTGGACAGCGGCACGTGGACCATGCTGCCCGGGCACAGCTGCAGGGTGGCCGGCGGCGCGGTCCGCGTCAGGACCTGCTGACGTCCCATCCGTAGCGCTACCAGGAGCTCCATGCGGTCCGGTCTCACGTCCTTGACCGACCGGGCCAGCAGCGCCCGCGCGTAGCCGGGTGCCTGGAGCAGGCCTGGCACGATGCCGGCCTCGACGGCGTCCTGCCAGATCGCGCCCGGGGTCAGGATCTGGGCAGCGAGCCGCTCGTACTCGGCCTGCTGTTCCGGGTCGCAGCGCGGGCTCATCCGCCGGGTCGTCCTGGCCTTGGGGGCCCTGGCTCCGCCTCGGCCACCGACTCCAGAGCCAAGTAGCGGCTGCAGTTCGTCGGGAAGGAAGAAACCACCGCCCCCGCGCCCCTGGGGATGCGAATTTGGAGCCATGACGAGCAACAAGTACGGCAAGTGGATCCCCTACCCGCTGATGGGTCCGCTGTGTCCCTCGTGCGACCGCTTTCCAGAGTTCCCTCCAGGCACGTTGAACGAGGATCAGACGATCGAGACCCGTACCTGTCCAGAAGACGGGTGCGGAGGCGTGATCGAGACGGTCCCTTACTTCACGGCACCGCCAGGGGAAGCCACCGCCCACTTCTGAAGCCCAGCGGTGCCACGGCCATGGGCCGCGGACGGTGTTGGTCAGTGGCGGAAGGCGACAGCTCGACCCGCCCCTGGACCTGGCTGGCTATCGGCCTGGCCGAGTACGGCTCCTGGCGCGCGAACGTCATGGCGGTCTCGACAGATGGAGGAACCGGCCCCGGATATGGACGGCTTTGCCCAGGGCCAGGAGCAGGTCGTAGGCCAGGGCGGTATCACTCGTCGTGCCGGGGCCGGGGTGGCGGGTGATCCGGCCGGGGGGTGGTGGGTGGCGAGGGCCCTGCGCGTGAAGGCTGCGTCGTCCCCAGAGCCGAGGACGAGCGCCAGACCCGGCACGGTGGTGGGTAGGTTCAGGCGACTTGAACGACCCCAGAGGCCATGCTCAGCTACCCGAACCAGCTGGTCAGGATGCTCAACAAGCATGAACGCCTACAGCGACGGCGTGCAGTCCGCAGGCGACGATCCGGACAACCGCCCACAGAGCGCTGCCTTCGATGCCTATCGGCTTGACGCAGGCCGTGTGGCGCAGTGTCATGAAGGCGGATGGAGGGGGATGCGGAATGACCGACGAAGACAGCGACACGGAGAGCCGCGACGACGATCGTCCGCGGAGCCCGGGTCCGTCAGGATTCGAGGACCATTTCTGGCTGGTGCTGCTCGCGCTGATCGTGGTGGTTCTCTTCCTGGTCGGTCTCATGGGCGCGGACACCGGGCCCGCGAACCAGGACGGGTATACCGGCTGGCACTGACCGGATGATCGCGAAGAGTACGGCCGGACCACCTGTCCCTGACCCGTCCGGCCAACTCCGCCGAGAGCTGTCCCGTGACAGCGAGACGAGGGGCAGCTCCCGGGCCGCAGGTGCCGCAGCCTCACACGATGAGCGTCGGCCATGCCACTGTGGTCTCCGCGGGGCGCCCGTAGTCGACGCCTTCGACACCCCACCCGTACAGCTCGCGGATCTGGCCCATGAACCAGTCGGCGCCGTCCTGCGCGGCGTGCTCCTGGACCGGCTTTGCCGCGCAGAGAAGCAGGCCGATCTCTTCGACGAAGAGGCCGACCAGCTCTCTCCTCTGTGCTGCATCAGGCCCTCGCGGCCACCGGACGCCTCCGCAAGCAGGGCAACGTCCTCTGAACCGCGAGGCCGTTCAGCCGCCGGCCGGGTAACTCGAAAGCCGCAGGTCCTTATTCAGGACCAGGCCGACGTAGGCGTTGACGAGGAGCGGTGCGGCCTCGGGTTTGGTGGGCATGTCCGCGCCGGACCGCGCGTCCAGGGCAACGGGGCCGCCCACACCCTGGCCGTAGACCCGCCCATGCCAGACCGCAGTCACCTTCGGGGCCTTGCGGTCTCCCTCACCGGTCTTGAGCGACCACAGGAACTGTCCGGTGGCTGGGTCCACCGCGGCGACCGCGGAGGAGCTCGCGCACACCAGCGTGCGGATCTGGTCGTAGGTGCAGGTCGTCGATTCCAGGCCCGGAGGCATGGCGGCACGGAGCCGTCCGCTGGTCACGTCCAGCAGCTGGTCAACCCTCGAGCCGTCGGGCAGCTGGCCCGCAACCCGGACCGTGACGGGACCAGCCGACTCCATGTCCGCGGCGTACGTTGCCACCCCCCGCCACTTCTCGGAGCCGGTGGCAAGGTCGACGCCGACCGGGATGGGGGTGAGAGGCTCACCGTCCAGCAGGCCGGTGACCATTCCGGTGCCCACCGCGACGGCCTCCACACCGGGAGCGGTCCAGCGCAGGGAGTGCGACGTCGTGTCGATGCCGTACGTCACCGATGTGTCGTCGCCCACCACGGTGACCACGGCCGTACCGTCCAGCGCGCCGACGGCGGCAACCCTGATCTTGGTGGACTTCAGCGCCCACTCGGGCAGCTTGACCGCGGTCCGCCAGGCAGCCTTGTACGGGGCCGCCGTACCGACGGCGACGACCTCGACGACCGCACCGGCGGCGTACGTGCCCGAGGCGGGCGTCGTCATCAGGAACGGCGTCAGCGCCTCGGCCCCGGCCAGCACCGGCGGCAGCGTGAAGCCCTCGGTGCCACCGCGCAGAGCCTCTCCCCGGGCACTCTCCTCACCCACGGTGCGGCCGGTGGCGAGATCGACGACCTGCACCCCGGTGGGGGAGGCCACGAACGCGAAGGCGTCGTGAAGGAGAACGGGCAGATCGGCTCCGCCCCCACGGACCTGGCCCGCCAGGTTGGTCCGGCCCTCCGTGGCCACCTCGGGCAACAGCACCTTGCCGCGGGCGTCGAACCAGCTCGGCGGGTCGTGCGCCACCAGCTTCGGCTCCGCAGGCGGTGCCACAGCGCTCACCGCCGGCGGTGGCGCGCTGCTCGGCTTGGCGTCATCAGCTGCCGGACCGCACCCGGCGAGGAGACCAGTGGTCAGGGACAGGGCGAGAGCTAGCGGCCACGCGGGAGCACGCACAGGTACCTCACTCGGGGGTTGGGCAGGCAGGTGAAGATCACGTCGGAGGATACGGGCAGCACGGAGGGGAACTGTCCGCCGCTGACACAGCACCAGAGAACACATGGCCGACTGGCTCGGTGGCGCCCGGGCGGGGAGTGTCCTGGAAGCCCGCCACCAGCCGATTCGCCGCCCTAGTCTGGCCGCATGATTCCCGATTTTGTGTCAGATCTACGGACTGCTGCAGGTCCCGATTGTCTGCTGTGGCTCCCCGGAGTGGTCGCCGTTGTCCGCGACGAGCACGGGCGAGTCCTCCTGCAACGGCGCTCCGCTGCCGGGCTGTGGACCCCGCTGAGCGGGATCCTGGAACCCGGCGAGGCCCCGGCCGCCGGAGCGGCGCGGGAGGTAGAGGAGGAGACCGGAGTACGGGTAGTGGTGGAGCGTCTGGCCGCGGTGACCTCCTCCCCGCCGGTGCGGCACGACAACGGAGACCGGGCGCAGTACCTGGAGATCGTCTTCGCCTGCCGTCCGGCAGACCCGGACCAGGCGCCTCGGGTCTGCGACGACGAGTCGGTAGAGGTCGGCTATTTCGCGCTCGACGCACTGCCGCCGATGACCGCGCGGATGCGGGAGATCATCGCGATGGTCGAGAAGGACGAGTCCCGGGCCTGGTTCGCGCCGGCGCCGTGACCGTCCCTCGTTCTGACCTCGATGGACACCTTCGCCGTCGGCCCGACACCCTGGGCAGCAGCATCCGATGGCGGCGCGGTGGTCAGACCTTGGTGGGGGTGGGGCCGTAGGCGCGGGCTTGGGTGGTCCACATCGCCGAGTACTCGCCGCCTGCGGCCAGGAGGCTGTTGTGGTCGCCCTCTTCGAGAATGCGGCCGTGGTCGAGGACGACGATGCGGTCGGCGTGCTGGGTGGAGCCGAGGCGGTGCGTAATGAGGATGACGGTCCGGTGCGCGGCCAGTTCGCGAATGCGGTCGTACGCTGCCTGCTCAGCTCGGGGGTCCAGAGCGCTGGTCGGCTCATCGCAGATCAACAGGGGTGCTTCCCTGCGGGCGTAGGCGCGGGCGGCGGCGATGCGCTGCCACTGGCCGCCGGAGAGGTCCCGGCCGCCGGACTGGGAGGGGCGGATATTGGTATCGAGGCCGTCGGGGAGTGAGTCGATGACTTCGGTGGCGCCTCCGGCGAGGGCGGCGGCGAGGACAGCTTCGTCGCTCTGGTCGCCTTGGCCGAGGGTGATGTTCTCGCGGACGGTGGCCTGCCAGCGGGCGATGTCCTGGGGCAGCATCGCGAGACGGGAGAACAGCTCGTCGGGGTCGACGGTGGTGAGGTCGGTGCTGTCCCAGGTGACGGTGCCGCTGGTGGGGTGGTAGAGCCCGGCGAGGAGCTTGGCCAGGGTGGACTTGCCGGCGCCATTGTGGCCGACGATGGCGAGGATCTCGCCGCGGCGGACGGTCAGGGAGACGTCGCTGAGGACGGGTGTGGCAGCGCCCTCGTACGCGAAGGTGACGCGGTCGGCGCGGATGACGACGGGGTTCGTCGGGACTGGTGCGGGGGCGGCCGGGAGGGCGTTGCGGGCCTTGGCGTCGCTGAGGAAACTGGCCCAGTCCTCCAGGTAGAGGCCCATGCGGTAGGTGGTGGTCAGGCCGGTGGCCATGCCGGTGAGCAGAGCGCGGCTGGTCTGGACGGCGATGAGGGCGGTCGCGGCGTCGGCGGTGGGGATCCGGCCGTGAATGGCCAGCCACAGCAGGGCGCCATAGACGAGCAGAGTGGCCGTGCCGGCGAGGGTGTCGCCGGTGAGCTGGCGGCGGGCGGTGTCGGCGCCGATGCGGGCGGTGTGGTCCTCCAGGCGGCGGCTGACGGCTCGGTACTGGTCGAGGAGCCAGGACCGCATGGTGCCCGCGCGGACGTCCAGGGCGGTGGAGCGTCCTGCGGCGAGGTACATGAGGATGTGGCGGGTGCGGCGGTCGCCAACAGCGTGCCGGTCGGCCCGGTGGGCGGCCTGGGCGGCGCGGGCGGCAGCCCAGGCGCGGGGCAGGACCGCCAAGAGCAGCAGGGGCAGCAGCAGCGGGTCCAGGGCGGTCAGGATTCCGGCGGCTGCGGTGATGCCGAGGGCGGCGCCGGTGAGGGCGACGAGGGATTCGACGATGGTGTGGGCGTCCTTGGCGGCGCGGTTGGCGGCTTCGCCGTGGTCGCACCAGGCGGTGGAGTCGTACGCGGCGAGGGGGACGCGGGTGGCGGCCTCCAGATAGGCGAGTTCGGCGCGGCCGTCGACCCGTGGGCCTAGGCGGGCGGTTGTCGCGACGGTCGCGGCGGAGGCCAGGGAGCGGGCGGCGGCGACGGCGGCCAGGGCCAGCAGGGCGAGTTCGGCGCGGTCCAGGCGTTCCAGCGGGGCGCCGGCGGCGAACAGGGCGGCGAGTGCGGTCCGGGTGAGGTGCAGGGCAACGGCCGTGAGCGCGCCCGCGGCGAGTTGGAGTCCGACCAGGCGCAGCAGGGCGGTGCGGTCGGCCTGCCAGGCCAGGGACAGGGTGATTCGCATCAGGTGGGGCAGGGTGCGGGCCATCGTGAGCAGGCCGTCGGCGCGGTCCTCGTGGCGTTCGCTGCCGAGCGTCCAGGCGGGGAGCGGTTCGGGGGCCGGTCGCCGTCGGCGGCGCAGCCGGTTGCCGAGCCGCTCCCCGAGGGGGCTGCGGGGGTGCGGGGTGGTCTGGGTGCGGTGCTGTGTGTCTGTCACGTCGGGCGCAACGCGTCACCCATACGGGTGGATACGCCTATACCCCTGGTCCATCACCCGTTCGAATTGCCGACGGTGAGGACGGGCAGGTACGGCCAGAGGCGGTCGTGGTCGTCCTGCCCGAGAACGTGGCCGTCGGCTTCGACCCAGGCGTGGGCGCCGCGCGGGGTGAAGCGGGCCCCCAAGACCCAGTGGACGCGGTGGCCTGTGAGGGCGGCGGCCAGGTGGCAGGCCAGGGACTCCTCCAGGCAGGCGACGCGGCCCGGCCACCAGGTCCCGACAGCCCGGACGGCTGCAAGGACGGCTTCGGCTTCACGGACACTGGCCCGGTGGCCGGGCAGACGGGTTGCGGCGCGGGCGGCGGTGACTACGTGCCGGATCGGCAGGGCTCGTAGGAGTAGCAGGGCCGCGGCCAGGCCGATGGCCGCGGCCGCGCGGTTCCTCAGGGTGGGCCGGGTGGTGGGGACGAAGCGGACCGTCGGCGGCGGGGCGGGCGGGGTGTGGTGGACGGGGCGCCCGGCGCGAAGGTGGTCGAGGTCGGCGGCGGCTCGGGTCAGGTCGCCCCGGATCCGCTCCGGGGCGGCGCCGGTTGCTGCCCACCGTGCGGTGGCGGCATCAATGGCGGTCTCTCGCTCGTGACCGGCGGCAGGTAGGTCGAGGAGGGTGGCGGCGATGGGGTCCAGGAGGGTCCACCGGCCGGTCGCCAGGTCGAGGAGGGCCGCGCCGGCGGGGCCACGGGCGGCGTGGAGGCTGGGCTCGGTCATCGGAGGGTCTCCCGGGTCGGCGTCGGCTCCCACCACGTCGCGAAGGCGGTGGGGAGGTTGGTGAGCCACAGCTCGGCGGCGACCAGGGCGTGCACGCTCCCCAGGTCCGCGGGCGAGCCGTGGATCGTGCGGTCCAAGGAGGCCAGGACAGCAGCCGGGTCGATGAGACCGGCGCCGGACATCGCCGAGTTGGCCAGGAGATCGCGCAGGGCGGGGGCGTTGACGCGCAGGCCGTCGTAGACGCCGTTGAACGCGGTCTTCGTGCGACGGGCCAGGACTGGGGCGTGCACGAGACCGGTGAGGGCGGCGCGGGCCAGGGGCTTGAAGTCGCCAGCACGGCGCCGCTCCCAGGCGGGGACGGCATGGCAGATGTCGACGATGCGGGTGTCCAGGTACGGGGCGTACGTCGGCAGGCCCCACAGCGTCCGTGTGAGGGTGTCCAGACCGGCGTGCTCGGTCCCCGTGGCCTCCAGCGCGAGGCGCTCGCGTAGTTCACCGGGACCGACGGCACTGTCGGCCACGCCGGCGCGGGCCCCGATGAAGTCGGCGAGCGCGGTGCGGCCTGCCGGGGTGAGCCAACGTGCGGCGGTCAGCCGCCCGCACCAGCGGGCCACATCAGCGGTGTCGGGCAGCACCCGTAGGGCGGGGCCGGCCAGGACCGTATCGGCGAGGTCGGTCAGCGCCCGGGGGTGGTCGCCGCGTCCGGAGGCGGTGACGGCGCGCAGCACCGGCTGGGCGGCGGCGCGGCGGTCCCGCGCCAGCCGGGCAGCGTCACGGAGGGCGGCGATGCGGTCGCCGGACCGGTAGCGGTCGGCCGGGGACGCGATCCCGTCCAGGACGTTGTCACCGCCCCAGCCGGTGAGATGCCCGGTGCTGCCCGCGGCGACCGCGGGCGCGAGTTGGGCCCCGAGGATGCCTAGTGTGCCCACGCTCAGGGCGGGCGCGTCGGTGAACGGGATGCTGGCGGGCTCCTCCAGCCGGTCGAAGTGACGGCTGCCGGTGTGGCGACCGTCGACCAGGTGCCGGGCGATGCCCGGATACGCGGCGGCGATCTCGGCCGCGTACCGGGTGTCGTCCTGGTCGGCCATCGCGGCATCCACGTAGGTGACGGCGGTGAGGTCGGTGTGCGCGGCGGCGATGCAGGTGATCGTGCTGGAGTCGACGCCGCCGGACAGATCCGCCGACACCGGTTGGCTGGACAAGGCGCGGCGGCCTACCGCGAGCGGCAGTTCGTGGCGCAGGGTTGCGGCGGCATCGGCGAAGGAGACTCTGGCCGGGATGGGGAGCCGCTCGATCGTGGGCGGGGCGTCGGGGGCGAGGGTCAGCGCCGCTCCCGGCGGGACCCGGTGGATGCCGTCGAACCAGCCGTCGCCGCCCGGCTCCACGCCCCAGGTGGTGACCTCGGCCAGCAGCCGGACCGGATCCGGGACGGCGCCGACAAGGGCGGCGAGCGCGGTGGCGGACGTCGACCACGTCACCATCCCGGCGGCATCGGCGACCCAGTGAACCTGGACGGCGGCGGCCCGGCTGCCTGCGATCCGTACGGTGCGGCCGACCCTGACGATCCCCAGGTAGGAGCCGGGCAGTCGGCCGGCGGTGTGCCACTGGCCGCGCGCGGCCGCGTCGGCGGCGTCCCGGACCTCGTCGTCGGTGGCCAGGCAGTCCCCGACGAGGATCACCTCCGCGGTGCCGTCCCGGGACAGCGCCCGCTGTACTTCGTGGGGGCCGTGCTCGACGGTCCAGGCGCGAAGGGTGCCGTCGTCGTGGATCTGGTGCCCGCCGCGCGGGCGCGGCCCGGTGGTGAGCGGGGGCGTGTGGGTGACCGTGCCTGCGACGTACCTCATGGCGGGCTCTCCCTGTCGGTCAGACGTTCCGGCAAGGCGGACGCGCGCCTGGAACGGGCCAGCCGGCGAGGGCTGGCCGTCCCGGGCGCGCGTTCACCCGAGGTGGCGCCGGACGGCGCCGGGAGGATCAGCCCTGGTAGTACATGGTGTGGTCGGGGTTGTTGAAGCCGCCGCTGCCCAGGGTGACCTCGGCGACGGCCCCGAGGTCGGAGACCTCGGGAGTGGTGAAGACCTCGACGGTGGCGATGGCCTCGGCGGTGGCGATGGCCTGAACGGTCTCGATCTCGGTGTGCTTCATGACGGACTCCTTCGTGTAGGGCTGTCGGATCAGGTCCTCCAAGGCCGGCGCGACGAAGGCGTCGGCCACGGAGCAGATCAGGAGGGCGGCTGTAGCCCCTCCCCCTTGCACTCGGCGTCGTGCTGCCGGGCTGAGACCAGTTGGCACCCTCCACCCGCTGCGTCTCCACGGCGAACTCCGTTGCGCTTGCCTGCGCTCCGAGACAACGCCCGTGCTGCGATGGCGCTGCGAATCACTGCGAACAGCCGTAGACCAGGCCGTAGTTCACCACCCGGCGTAGCCTGGAAACGCACCTACGACCATGCCCTTCTCCCTTACTCGGATCAGGTGGACACGGTGGCGCAGCTGGCAGCACAGCCCAACGAGGCTCTCGCGCACTGGGCGCGCATCTCCGGAGCCAGTTACGGCCAGATCGCGGCGGAAGTCGGCCGTGTAGCGGCCGGGCACGGACGCCACGACATCCAGCCCGACAGCTCCCGCGTCTCCCGATGGATCACCAAAGGGGAGAGGCCCCGTCATCCCGTCCCCGCGTTCCTGGCCGAGGCGATGAGCAACCTGTGCCATGGGCACACACTCAGCCCGGCCGATCTCGGCCTGACCTCCGCCGGAGTGCCAGCGGCCCGGAGAGGAGAGGCGTGGTCCGCTCGCACGGTCGTGGCCGCCATACTCGACACCACCCGGAGCGATGCCGTGACCGACGACCGCACCCCGTGCCGCGCGCGCCACCTCACCGGCGCCGCCCTGGTCAACGCCGTCCAGCCCTGGCTGCACCTGAACGACCTCGAACCCCTACCCACCCCGGAACAGCCCGGACCACGCCTCGGCCTGTCGGACGTCGCACGGATCGAGGCGACCACCGAAGCTTTCCGTGAACTCGACAACGCGCACGGAGGCGGCCTGTCCCGCCTCGCGGTCGTCGGCCAGCTCCAGCACGTCACCAACCTGACCCGCACCGGCATCTACACCGAGGAGACGGGCCGCGCCCTGTTCGTCGCCGTCGCGGAACTCGCCTCCGTCGCCGGATGGATGACCCACGATGCGGGCGCTCACGCCGACGCGCAGAACTACCTCCTCCTCGGCCTGCAAGCCGCCAAGCAGGCCGGCCGCGACGGCGCCGGGATCGGGGGCCACCTGATGAACTGCCTCGCCCGGCAGGCCAACCACCTCGGGCGAACCGACGACGCCCTCGAGCTCGTCCAGGCCGCGCAGTACGGCACCCGCAAACTGCCCCAGGGCCGACTGCGAGCCCTGCTGTGCTCCCTCGAAGCCCGCTCCCACGCGGCCCTCGGCAACATCGAGGAGATGACCCGCGCCACCGGCGCCGCCGAACAGGCCCTCGCCGACGAAGACACCACAACGACTCCCGGCTGGGCCGCCTGGTTCGACCTCGCTGAATTCCGCGTCACCGCCGGCGTGTGTGAGTTCGAAGCCGCCGAGCACGCCCCCACCCGAATCGGCAACGCCATCACCCTGATCGAGCAGGGCACCGCCGACCGGCCCGCCGACCGGGCCCGCAGCCGGGCCTTCGACCAGATAGCCCTGGCCCGCGCCCACGTCCGCGCCGACGAGCCCGAAGCCGCCGACATCGCGACCGCCGCCGCCCTGACCCTGATGGGCACCATCACCTCCACTCGCGTCGGTGACCGCCTACGGGAACTGGATGCCGAACTGGCAACCGTTCTGGGTGAAGCGCCGGTTGCGGCCGACAGCCGCGCACGCATCCGTACTGCGCTCCAACCCCTCTGAATACCGCGTCTCCCCAACCTCTGCCTGATGGCAGCGGCCACGTCGTTAGCCCGTCGCCTTGCGGAAGGTCACTTCTCCGTTCGAAAGCGCGAGGCCCGAGTACTGATCGACTTCGAAGGGGGCGCTCTCCTCGGCTGATGCAGAGCGGTCCTGACCCGTCTGTCCGTCGAGGACCACGGAGCCGTTTGAGGTTCTGCCGTACACAGCACCGTGCCAGAACGCTGTCACCCGCGGGATCAGCCGTCCGGAGCCGTCCGGCAGCTGCCACAGCTTCTGTAGGTTCGAGGCGTTGAAGACGACGATGCTGTTGCTCCTCCCGCCACCGGTCTCGAGAGCGCACAGCACGAGAGACCGCTCGTCGTAGCGGCAGTTCCACGACCCGGGCAGCTTCTCCGGGCTGTCGGCTGCCGCCCGGACGGCGCCCGTTGCGACATCGAGGATCGTCAGTTTCGAGCCGCTGCTCGTGGCCACCAGCCCAGGGCCGGCGGATGATGCGGGCAGAGGCCCTTTACCCTTCAGCGCCGTCCACCGAGGCTGCCCTGTGTCCATCGCAAACCCGGAGATCTGGCCTTGCATCACATCCGTGGACTGGGACCCTGCGACCACACCATCCGCCAAGGCGACGGCCCGGAAGCCGGGCTGCTTCCAGCGCACGCTGCTGTCCTGCCGGTTCAGGATGTAGGTCGCGTTCGTCGCCACGACCACGACGTTGTCCTGGTCGGTGGCGACGACCTGCGGAGCACGGACCTCGCTTAGACTGACCGGACCTCCGGACACCGGCTGGAACTCAGCCGCCCAGATGGATCTGCCCGTAGCCGCGTCCACGGCGAGCACCTCGATGACGTGGCGGGAGGGCGTCGTCCCCTGCGCCTTGACCGTCCGGTTGAACGCCGCGAACACCGTCGTGACTCCCTCAGCGGCTGTCACCAGGGGAGCAGTTCGTTCATGGCCGAAGCCGCCCAGCTCGGGAGGGTTCTTCGTGTCTGCCTCCCACCTCGCCGCGCCCGTCCCGGTGTCGAGCGCCTTCAGGCCGCTCTCCGCGGTGACGTAGGCCGTTCCGTCGGTCAGCGTCACTGCGGGCCGGCTCGCATCGCCGCTGCTGGTGCTGGGCTGACGCGCGTCCGTCAGGTCCACCTGGCTCGTCCCAGATCCGTCGAACTTCAGGGGCGGGTCGAAGGCAGTGCGAGCGGGCTTGGATGGCGATGGCGAGTGCACCTGCGGGCCCGTGTTCTTTCCGGACTGCTTGAGGTCCTCGCCTCCACAGCCCGCCAGTGCTGAGCTGGCTACGACGGCGCCCAGCGTCAAGCCGACGAACCTTCTCGAACTCCATTGAGACGGCATTTCTCCCCGATCGCGTGTCTAACCACCTGGATCGGCCAACCATATTCGCCGGGTTGATCACGGGACTCGGGTTTCCCGCAAAGCGGGGCTCGGCCCTCGAGCAGGTCCGGAGATCAGGACTCTACCGAGGCCCTGTGCCGGGACATAGTCGAGGTTGGGCCGGAGAAACGTGCCGGGGGCGGATGCAGAAGTGGCTGTTCCAGCCTCAGCCGGCTGCCTCGGTTCAGCAGCCGTCAGGAACTTGATATCAACTGCCTCATGCGAGGCAATCAGCCCCGATGGTTGCGCAGGTTTCCAGCCTCTCAGGTTCCATATTTGGCCAATTCGTAGCCGGGCTGCCGGTCCGCAGGTGAATGGACGAGGTTCCGTCCAGGCGTCGCTCGCTGCGCAATCCCGCTCCCTATATCCGACCTTTCGGACTTAATTCCGAGGAGGCGCAGTCGGTGTGCGAAAACGCGCCGGTTTGTTCCCATCGCGCGCCCGTGAACTGCACTAACCGCTTTCAGTGTTGACCAAACTTTGCGTAACGTATGGGAAGGTCCGGCTGGATGTGGCGGTTGAGGTTTAAGCGCCGACGGCCTGCGGCTGCCTGTGCCAGTAGATTCTGGCTCGGTACTACGGGGAGGTAGCGGTACCCATGGCACCTGTTGAGATGCGCCGTCGGACCGGAAGGAATCGCAGCCGGTCCATCCCCCTATTCCTCGCCGCCTGCGCAGTCGTCACTTCGGCCTGCACCTCGTCCAAGGAACCCGACAGCAAGACGAGCCAGCCCGGCAGTCCGCCCGTATCCACAGCATCAACCAGCAAGACGCCCGCTGATCCGACGGAGACTGCGAAGGCGGCTGCGCTCTCCGCCTATCAGGCGTACTGGACAGAAGTACCCAAGGCCTTCGCCATTCCGGCGATCGAGGGTACGGACCTGAAGCGATACGCCGCCTTCGAGGCGCTCACCCGTGCCCAGGAGGGGACCGCGAATCTGAAGGCGAACGGCCGGGTCATGACGGGCCAGCCGGTCGTCTCCAACTCCTTGGTGACCGCGACGGAACTGGAGAAGGCGACTCCGAACGTCACGATTTCCAGTTGTCTGGACGTCTCGAACTGGCGGATCGTCGACAAGAAGTCCGGGAAGCCGGCCCCCATGGCCACGAGCGGCGTGAGCAAGTACGTGGTCACGGGTCACCTGGAGCGCTGGGACGGATCCTGGAAGGTGCTCAAGGAAGACCTGCACGCGGACCAGCCGTGCTAGCCCGTCGATTTGCCGCGTTGGCTCTTCCGCTTGCCCTTCCGTTTGTTTACCCCGCCACGGCAGCCGCCGAGGAGGGGTGCGAGATCTACTACGTCTGCCCGATCATCGTGACGCCCGAGGAACCAGGCGGAACTCACCCGCCGGGCGGCGGAGACGGCGGGGGCGGAGACGGCGGGGGGAACACCGGCGGAGAGAAGGGCCGCTACACCTGCACCTACACCCTGGCGGACCCACAGCCGTCGGATGACAGCGGGCTTTGGGGGTCTGGCGGCCGGCAGCACGGTGTCTCGATGTACATCGAGGACTGCCTCGACAACGAGACCGGCATGAGCGTCGTCAGAAACATCTTCACCACGGCGCCGCCCGCCGATGGCGGCGGTCCGGTGATCGACCCGGCGGTCGTGGCCCAGCAGGCTGTGGACAAGATGCTGCTGCGCCCGCCCCAGGTCGGCATTACGCCGAAGCCGGGCGGCAAGGGCGTGGTCGGCATGCCCGTCTACATGTGGACCGCGACGGGCCCCGAGACGTACGGGCCGAACACCGCGTCGGCGTCCATCGGCCCGGTATCGGTGACGGCCACGGCCCGGGTGAAGAAGATCGTATGGAACATGGGCGACGGGAAGTCCGTCACCTGCACCACGGCCGGAACCCCCTACAAGGCGGAGTACGGCAAGACCCCGTCCCCGGACTGCGGGCACCGCTACACGGCCCCCTCATCCACCGCCGGCGGGAAGTACCACGTGACCGCGACCTCAACCTGGGCGATCGACTGGCAGGTCACCAGCGGCGCTCAGGCCGGCCAGCTCACCGAGGTCCGCACCACCTCCGTGGACATCACCGTCGTCGAGGTCCAGGTCCTCAACTAGCACGTCGCACCTGCTCTTCCCCGAGAGGCACCCGTATGGAATCCCCCGTCGCCCCGCCGGTGCCGCGCCCCGCTGGCTCGCGCTCCGACATCCCCATCACCACCGCGGTGCCCGTCAAGCGGCAGCGCCGCTACGGCGTCGCCGCATTGTGCACCGTGCTCGCCGTGGCCGGTGCGCTCGGCGCCGCTGCCGCGGTCACCTCGGTGGGTGAGCGCACCCAGGTGCTCGCGATCGCCCAGGACGTACCGGCAGGTCAGACACCCCATGTCGTTTGGTGTCAAGCGGGGTGGGGGTGGGCGTGGTGGGACCAGGCGGTTGCTTCGTCGTAGTGGGTGCGGGTTTTGAGGCAGCCGTGGAGGATGCCGACGAGTCGGTTGC
>NZ_JAPNLJ010000043.1 GCF_026627445.1 Streptomyces sp. H27-H1 | reverse complement strand
GGGTGGGTGGGGTCGGGCATCGGGGTCCTTAGCGGGTGGCGGCGGAGATGGCGTCGGCGAGGCGGTCGAGGACGGCCGAGGCCTGTTCGTCGGTCAGGGTCAGCGGAGGCAGGAGACGCACGACGCAGGAGTGGCGGCCGCCGAGCTCGACGATCAGGCCGCGGTCCAGACAGGCCTGGCGGACGGCCACCGCGAGGCCGGGCGCGGCTTCCCCGGTGTCGGGGTCGGCCAGTTCGACGCCGATCATCAGCCCGCGGCCTCGTACGTCCGCCACGCACGGGTGGGCCGGGATCAAGCCGCGCAACTCGGCGAGCATGCGCGCGCCCAGGTTCTGCGCGCGCGCCGCGAGGCCGTTCTCCCGGACGTAGGCCATCGTCGCGGTGCCCGCCGCCATGGCCAGCTGGTTGCCGCGGAAGGTGCCGGCGTGGGCGCCGGGGGGCCACTGGTCCAGCTCCGCGCGGTACACGATCACCGCGAGCGGCAGGCTGCCGCCGATGGCCTTGGAGAGCACCATCACGTCGGGCACGACCCCCGCGTGGTCGACCCCCCCAGAAGGCTCCGGTGCGCCCGACTCCCGTCTGGACCTCGTCGGCGATCAGCGGGATCCCCCGCTCCGCCGTGATCTCCCGCATCCTGCGCAGCCAGGCGTCGGGGGCGGGGTGGACGCCTCCTTCGCCCTGGACCGGTTCGACGATCATTCCGGCGGGCGCGGGCACCCCGCTCTTCGGGTCGTCCAGCAGGTTCGACGTCCAACGGGCCGACAGTTCCGCGCCCTCGGCCCCGCCGACTCCGAACGGGCAGCGGTGGTCCTGCGGATACGGCAGCCGGGCCACCCGTACGTCCGTGGCCCCGCCGGAGACGGCCAGCGCCCCTGCCGTCATTCCGTGGTAGGCCCCCGTGAAGGCGAGCAGCCCGGACCGGCCGGTCGCGGTGCGGACGAGTGTGAGCGCGGCCTCCACCGCGTCCGTCCCGGCGGGTCCGCAGAACTGGATACGGGCGTCCGCGGCCAGCTCGGCCGGCAGGTTGGCGAACAGCTCGGTGGTGAAAGCGTCCTTGACCGGGGTCGCGAGGTCCAGCACGTGCAGCGGAGCCTCCGAGTCGAGTACTGCGCGGATGGCTTCGAGCACCACCGGGTGGTTGTGGCCGAGGGCGAGGGTTCCGGCGCCGGAGAGGCAGTCGAGGTAGCGGCGTCCGTCCGCCCCCTCGATGGTCAGCCCCCGCGCGCGCACGGGCACGATGGGGAGGGAGCGCGCGTACGTCCTCGCGGCGGACTCCCGTTGTGCCTGCCTGCGCAGGATCCCCTCGCCATGAGCGAGCCCCGGAGCCGGCCCGCACCCTTGCCCCGGCCCGGACCCCGGACCCGCGAAGTGCCCCGCTTCCGGGTCCCGGTTCGCCTGCGCCGGAACGTGCGCCCCGGCCGTGGCCTGCTCGCCCGTCAACGCCACGAGTGTCGCTCCTCCCGCACGGTTCTCCTCCGGAGTGCGCTTCGAACACCCGCGCTACTCCCCCATCCCCCGTACGTACCAACGACGGTGACGGCGGCGGATCACGGGTGGGCCCAAGATCCTTGCCCGGTCCAAGATCCTTGTCGGTCCAAGATCCTTGCCCGGCCGGGGGAGCCGGGGCTCCGGGAACCGGGACGTGGAGAACGGCGTCCCGGGGAACCAGCGCCCCGGGCTGTGCCGTCCCCGACGGCAGCGGCATAGTGGGGTGCTGCAACCCAGGAGCCCGCCAACCCAGGCACCAACCCGAACCACCCAGGGGGATTCACGACATGCGACCGATCCGACCGGTCACCGCGATCCTGTGCTCGGCCGCGCTCGCGCTGACCGCCGCGGCCTGCGGGCCCGGCGACGGTGAGACCGACGCCAAGCCGACCGTGGCCGTTAGCGTTCCGGCCAGCCTGGACGGGGTCAAGATCCCGGACGCACTCAAGGACAAGCTCAAGCAGCACGGCATCGACCTGGAGAAGTGGAAGGGGGGTGAGTGGAAGAACTGGAAGAAGGAGGACTGGCTCCGCGAGGCGGGCGACTACATCAACCCGATCATCGAGGACCTCTGGGACCCGGACCGGATGCGTGACGCCGACAAGACGCCGCAGCCTCCCGCGGTCGATCCGGACGCGGGCAAGGACCAGGGTGTCACCGACCCGACCCCGGCTCCGGTGGCCGCCAAGGCGGTGGCCCCGACCTACCACAAGAGCGTCCCCGCCTCCGGCAAGGTGTTCTTCGACGGACCCGAGGGATCGATGGTCTGCTCGGCGACCGTGGTCAAGGACCCGGCGCACCCCGGCAAGTCCAACATGGTCTGGACTGCGGGCCATTGCGTGCACGCGGGCAAGTCCGGTGGCTGGTACCGCAACATCGCCTTCGTCCCGTCGTACAACAACGCGGGCAAGTCCGCGGCCGCGCTCAAGGGTGCTCCCCGCGAGGAGGTGGCCCCGTACGGCGTGTGGTGGAGTGACTGGGCGCAGACCTCCGACCAGTGGATCGCGACCGGCGGTCCGACCGGCGGCGCGGGTGCCCCGTACGACTTCGCGGTGCTGCACGTGACCCCGGAGAAGGGCGGCGGCAAGTCGCTGGAGGAGACGGTCGGTACGGCGCTCCCGGTAGCGTTCAACGCCCCGGCCGCGCCCAAGCTCGCGAAGATGACGGCCACCGGCTACCCGGCGGCGGCCCCGTTCGACGGCCAGAAGACCTTCCAGTGCGCCGACAAGCCGGGCCGGCTGTCGCTGAACGCGACCGACCCCGCGATGTACCGCATCGGCTGCACGATGACCGGCGGTTCCTCGGGCGGCGGCTGGGTCGCGGCGGGCACCGACGGCAAGCCCGCGCTGGTGTCGAACACCTCGATCGGCCCCGTCAAGGCGGGCTGGCTGGCCGGGCCGCGGCTCGGTTCGGAGGCGAAGGGCGTCTTCGACGCCGTGAGCGGCAAGTTCAGGTAGCCGGACGGTCCCCGGCCGGGTTCCGCTCCGTGACCCGGCACGGGTCCTGGTCCGTGACCCGGCCCGAATTACGGTCCGCGCCCCGGCCCCGGCCGGGGACCCACCCGCGCACCGCATGACTGAGGGCCCCCGCAGTTGCGGGGGCCCTCAGTCGGTGCGTCAGTGCTTGGCGAGCACGTACGGAGCGAACTCCGCCGCCAGTTCGGCGTGTACCCGCGCCTTGAGCAGGGTGCCCTCCGCCGTGTGCTCCTCGGAGATCACCTCGCCCTCGGCGTGCGCCCGGGCGACCAGCGAGCCGCGCGTGTAGGGCACCACGGCCTCGACCTCGACCGCCGGCCGCGGCAGCTCCGCGTCGATGAGCGCGAGGAGTTTCTCGATGCCCTGACCCGTGCGCGCCGAGACGGCGATGGAGCGCCGCTCGATGCGCAGCAGGCGCTGGAGCACCAGCGGATCGGCTGCGTCCGCCTTGTTGATCACCACGATCTCGGGCACCTTGACGGCGCCGACCTCGCGGATGACCTCGCGGACCGCCGCCAGCTGCTCCTCCGGCGCCGGGTGCGAGCCGTCCACGATGTGCAGGATGAGGTCGGCGTCGCCGACTTCCTCCATCGTGGAGCGGAACGCCTCGACGAGGTGGTGGGGCAGGTGCCGGACGAAGCCGACCGTGTCGGCCAGGGTGTAGACCCGGCCGGACGGCGTCTCGGCCCGGCGCACGGTCGGGTCGAGGGTGGCGAACAGCGAGTTCTCCACCAGCACGCCCGCGCCCGTGAGGCGGTTGAGGAGCGAGGACTTGCCGGCGTTGGTGTACCCGGCGATGGCGACCGAGGGCACCTTGTTGCGGCGTCGTTCCTGCCGCTTGATGTCGCGGCCGGTCTTCATCTCCGCGATCTCCCGGCGCATCTTCGCCATCTTCTCGCGGATCCGGCGACGGTCGGTCTCGATCTTGGTCTCACCGGGGCCGCGGGTGGCCATGCCACCACCGCCGCCGCCACCCATCTGCCGGGACAGCGAAGCGCCCCAGCCGCGCAGTCGCGGCAGCATGTACTGCATCTGCGCGAGTGCGACCTGCGCCTTGCCCTCTCGGGACTTGGCGTGCTGGGCGAAGATGTCGAGGATGAGGGCGGTCCGGTCGACCACCTTCACCTTGACCACGTCTTCGAGGGCGATGAGCTGGCCGGGGCTGAGCTCGCCGTCGCAGACGACGGTGTCGGCGCCGCTCTCCGTCACGATGTCGCGCAGCTCGCGCGCCTTGCCGGAACCGATGAAGGTGGCCGGGTCGGGCTTGTCGCGGCGCTGGATCAGCCCGTCGAGTACGAGTGCGCCCGCCGTCTCGGCGAGGGCGGCGAGCTCCGCGAGGGAGTTGTCCGCGTCCTGCGCCGTGCCGGAGGTCCACACGCCCACGAGGACGACCCGCTCCAGGCGGAGCTGTCGGTATTCGACCTCGGTGACGTCTTCGAGTTCGGTGGAGAGGCCGGCCACGCGGCGCAGGGCCGCGCGCTCGGAGCGCTCGTACTGCTCGCCGTCCCGGTCTCCGTCGACCTTCTGGCTCCAGGCGACGTCCTCTTCCATCAGGGCGTCGGCCCGAAGGCTCTCGGTGAAGCTCTGCGGGTCCGGCGCATCCTGTGCGTCGTCCCGCGCGTCCTGGGAGGGGGAAGAAGAGGAGGTCATTGGATCCTTACGTCGTTTTTGGAAGGCGTCCGCGTCAGGTGAAGCGGAGCCAAGGCCAAAGCTACTCCCGCGCGTGACATAACACTGTCACGTCCAACGTGTGACACCCCCCGGAGATTCCCCGGGCAGTCCCGGCAGGTCCCGGCAAGCAGTCCCGTCAGGCGGTCGCGCAGCGGCCTCGTCGATGGTGGCATGCCCGTTCCGCACGCGTCACACGCTTTTCGCGGGGCTCCACTCCGGGTGCCCCGGCATGGCCGGCGTCTTCTTCCCGTACAGCCACGGCTCCAGGAACGCCTCCAGGTCCCGTCCCGCCTCCTGCGAGGCCAGCCGTACAAAGTCCGCCGTACCCGCGATCGCGTCCCGGTGCTCCCCCACCCAGCGGCGCTCCACCCGGTCGAAGGCCTCGGCCCCGATCTCCTGCCGCAGCGCGTACAGGATCAGCGCGGCGCCGTCGTAGACCACCGGCCGGAACAGCCCGATCTTCTCGCCCGGGGCGGCCGGCTTGGGCGCGGCGGGGGGTCCGCCGGCCGACCGCCACTGGTCGGAGCGCTGGTACGCCTCGCGCATCCGCCGCTCCAGGGAGTACTTGCCGAGGCCGTCCGCGTACAGGGCTTCGTACCAGGTGGCGTGGCCCTCGTTGAGCCACAGGTCCGACCAGGTGCGCGGGGTCACGCTGTCGCCGAACCACTGGTGGGCCAGCTCGTGGACCATCACGGACTCGACGTACCACTCGGGGTATCCGCCGCTGCCCGCGAACAGTGCGCTCTCGAACAGCGACAGGGTCTGCGTCTCCAGCTCGAAGCCGGTACGGGCCTTCGCGATGAGCACCCCGTAGTTCTCGAAGGGGTAGCGGCCGACCCGTGCCTCCATCCACTCGATGTGCCCGGCGGTCTTCTTCAGCCACGGCTCCAGCCGTTTCCGGTCCGCCGCGGGGACCACGTCGCGCAGCGGCAGACCGTGCGGACCGGTGCCGTGGATCACGGCCGAGTCGCCGATCGAGACCTGGGCGAGCTCGGTGGCCATCGGGTGCAGGGTCCGGTACGTCCACGTGGTCGCGGCGGTGGCACTGCGGGCCGGCAGTGCGCCCGGCACCCCGTTGGCCACGGCCGTCATTCCGGCCGGCGCGCTCACCCGGAAGGTGAAGTACGCCTTGTCGGCGGGGTGGTCGTTGCACGGGAAGACCCGGTGCGCGGCGTCGGCCTGGTTCGCCATGGCGAGCCCGTCATCGGTGACCACCCAGCCGCCGTCTCCGCGGCCGCGCGGGTCGCTCGTGTGCCGGACGGTGATGTGCAGGGGCAGGTTCGGCTCGACCGGCCGGGCGGGGGTCAGTACGAGGTCCTCGCCGACGCTCGCGAACGAGGCGGGTTCCCCGTTGACCTCGGCGGAGGCCACCTTTCCGTGGGTGAAGTCCAGGTTGACGGTTTCGAGGTGCGTGAGGCTGCGCGCGTCGATGACGGTGACCGCGTCGAGCGGGGTCTTGTTGTCCTTGTACGCGAAGGACAGGTCGTACGAGAGCACGTCGTAACCGGGGTTCCCGAGCTCGGGGAAGAGCGGGTCTCCGATGCCGAGCGCCTTGGGCGGGGGCACGACGGCGGCGACGAGGGTGAGGGAGGCCGCGGCCAGCAGGGCGGCGCGCAGGCGCGGAGAGGTGAGCTGCATCCCCCACCGCTTACCAGCGCCCGCCGCGCGCCCGCGAACGGCGCGCGACGGCTCCACCCGAAAGGGGTCGGCCGGGCTACGCCCGGCTGACGTCGTAGACGCCCGGCACGTCCCGCATGGCCCGCATCAGGGCCGGCAGACCCGTGGCGTCGGGCAGCTGGAGTGTGTAGCTGTGCCGGACCCGCTGTTCGACCGGCGGCTCCACGGTCGCGGAGACCACCTCGACCCCCTCGCGGGCGATGGCCTCGGTCAGATCGGCCAGCAGGTGCGGGCGGCCGAACGATTCGGCGAGCAGGGTGACCCGGCAGTCCGCGGTCGCCCGCCAGTGCACGGCGATGGGGGCCCGCCCCACCGCACGCATCTGGGCCACCGTCGCGCAGTGGACCCGGTGCACGGTGACGGCGCCGCCGCGTACGACGAACCCTTCGACGGCGTCCGGCGGCACCGGGGTGCAGCAGCCCGCGAGCCGCACGGTGGCGTCCGGCAGGTCGGCGACGGCGTTGCCCCCGCCACCGCGGATGCCGATCACCGACAGCGGCGGCCTGGGCGCGGCGGCGGCGGGCCCGGCCCCGTCGGGGTGGGAAGCCAGCCAGCTGCCGACGGCGATCCGGGCGGCCGGGGTCTTGGCGTGGTCCAGCCAGTCGGCGGCGGGCCCCGAGGAGGCGTCGTGCGCCAGCAGCAGCTGGACGGTGTCCCCGTCGGAGAGCCGGGAGGACAGGGAGGTCAGGCGCCCGTTGACCCGGGCGCCGATACAGCTGTGGGCCGCCTCGCCGTGCTGCGCGTAGGCGGCGTCGATACAGCTGGCGCCGGCCGGCAGGCCCAGCGTGCCCCCGTCGGCCCGGAACACGGTGATCTCCCGGTCCTGGGCGAGCTCCGAGCGCAGGACGTCCCAGAAGGTGTCGGGGTCGGGCGCCGACTGCTGCCAGTCGAGCAGCCGCGACAGCCAGCCGGGCCGCGTCGGGTCCACTCGCTCCTCTTCGCAGTCGGCCGCCTCGGCGGCCGGCGGAGCCGTGTACGGATTACCGAGGGCCACCACGCCCGCCTCGGCGACCCGGTGCATCTGCCGGGTCCGCACGATGACCTCGGCTACGTACCCCTCGGGCGTGGCGAAGGCGGTGTGCAGGGACTGGTACAGGTTGAACTTCGGGGAGGCGATGAAGTCCTTGAACTCGGAGATGACCGGGGTGAAGCAGGTGTGCAGCTCCCCCAGTACCGCGTAGCAGTCCGCGTTCTCGCCGACGAGCACCAGCAGGCGGCCGAAGTCGGAGCCGCGCAGCTCCCCGCGCTTGAGCGAGATCCGGTGCACGGAGACGAAGTGCCGGGGCCGCACCACCACCTCGGCGGCGATGCCCGCGTCGCGCAGGACGGCCCGTACCGACTCGGCGATGGCGGGCAGCGGGTCGCGGTCGCCCGCGTGGGCCGCGATGAGGGCGCGGGTGTGCTCGTACTCCTCGGGGTGCAGGATCGCGAAGACGAGGTCTTCCAGCTCGGTCTTCAGGGCCTGTACGCCGAGCCGTTCGGCGAGCGGGATCAGGACGTCGCGGGTGACCTTGGCGATGCGGGCTTGTTTCTCGGGCCGCATCACCCCGAGGGTGCGCATGTTGTGCAGCCGGTCGGCGAGTTTGATGGACATGACGCGGACGTCGTTGCCGGTGGCGACGAGCATCTTGCGGAAGGTCTCGGGCTCGGCGGCGGCGCCGTAGTCGATCTTCTCGACCTTGGTGACGCCGTCGACGATGAAGCAGACCTCGTCGCCGAACTCCTCGCGGACCTGATCGAGGGTCACGTCGGTGTCCTCGACGGTGTCGTGGAGGAGCGAGGCCGTCAGAGTGGTTGTCTCGGCGCCGAGTTCGGCCAGGATGAGCGTCACGGCGAGCGGATGTGTGATGTACGGCTCACCGCTCTTTCGCATCTGACCGCGGTGCGAGGTCTCCGCGAGCAGGTACGCGCGGCGCAGGAGGGACAGATCCGCGGCCGGGTGATGTGCCCGGTGCGCCTCGGCGACATGGCCGATGGCATCGGGCAGCCGGTCCCTGGGCGTGGGTCCGAGCAGTGCGGCGCGTCCGAGTCGTCGCAGGTCAAGCCTAGTGCGGCCGCGTCTGCGAAGTTCAGGGAGCGCTTCGGGACGTGCTTCGGGGTTCGTGGCCTCTGCACTCATGGGCACCTCCGACGGCTCCGGCCGGCGGTGGTGGGCTTGGGGTGAGCCCTCAGGGCCGGTGCCTGATGCTACCGACCCCACCACGTGGCGCAGTCCCTCTCTCGCTCAGCGTGAAACGGATCACCCATTAGAGGGAAGCTTTAAGCGAAAGCCGTTTCGGCGAGCCAGGCGGGATCGAACTCGCCCTCGGCCACGATCACGGCGGGTCCGGTCATCTCGATCCGCCCGTCGGGGTGCTCGGTGATGACCAGCGTGCCCCCGGGCAGATCGACGGTGTACGTGGCGGGCTCGCCGGTGACGGCCGGGTCCGCGCCGTCGCGGCGGATGGCGGCCACGGCGACCGCGCAGGCGCCGGTGCCGCAGGAGCGGGTCTCGCCGGAACCCCGCTCGTGGACGCGCATGGCGACGTGCCGGGGGCCGCGGTCGACGACGAACTCGACGTTGACACCCGTCGGGTAGGCGGACGCCGGGCTGTACGGGGGCGGGTCCAGCAGCTTCCCGGCGTCGTCCAGGCTGTCGACGAAGGCCACCGCGTGCGGGTTCCCCATGTTGACGTTGCGCGCGGGCCAGGAACGGGCCCCTACGGAGACGGTGACCTCGCCCTCGGGCAGTTCGGCGCGGCCCATGGAGACGGTCACGTCGCCGGTCTTGTCGAGGTGGACGCGCTTGACTCCGCCGCGGGTGGCGACGGCCAGGTCGCCCGCCTCCACGTGCCCGGCGTGCTGGAGGTAGCGGGCGAAGACGCGGACGCCGTTGCCGCACATCTCGGCGATGGAGCCGTCACTGTTGCGGTAGTCCATGAACCATTCGGCCTCGTCGGCCAGGTGCGCCGCCTCGGGGTGCGCGGCGGAGCGCACGACGTGCAGCACGCCGTCCGCGCCGATCCCGGCCCTGCGGTCGCACAGCCGCGCGACGGCGGAGGCCGACAGCTCGACGGTGTTGTCCGGATCCGGGACGATCACGAAGTCGTTCTCGGTGCCGTGGCCCTTGAGGAAGGAGAGGCTGGTCTGCGTCACCCGCCCATGGTACCGAGCCCGCGGCCGACCGGGCCGGGGCGCCCCGCTACCGGAGCCGGGCCACCCGGTACACCGCGAGCACGACGACACCCAGCGCGACCAGTGCGTACAGCAGGGCGAGGCGCCAGTCGGGCCGCAGTCCCGAACCGCGGGCCGGGAGCCCCGGCAGGGCGTAGCCCACGCGGCGGGCGGCCATCATGCCCCAGCCGCCGGCGCAGCAGCTGATGAGGAATCCGAGCATGGCCACGACCGCTCCGCCGTCGCCGAACTCGAAGGCGAGCGGGAAGGCGAACATCAGGGATCCGGCCGCGGCCAGGATGACGATGGGGGCGATCTGCCACAGCCTCAGGCGCCGCTGCGGGCGCAGTTCCACCTCGATCTCGGGGGCGCCGGCGGCTTCCGCCTCGGCGGAGTCCGGCGCGTCCGGGCCGTCGGTGGTCAGCCGCGCGGGTTCCGCGGGCAGTCCGAGGCCGTCGGCGTCCGCGAGCAGTCCGAGCACGTCGGCGGGAAGTCCCAGGCCGTCGCCGTCGGCGAGGGCACTGTGAAGCATCGGGTCCGTTTCCCGTCGGGCGTCGTCCCGTCCGGTGTCACGAGGGCCGGCCTCCATCGCCACGCGCCCTCCCTACTTGGACTCCGTACGCCGCCGTTCACCGCCGGTGACGGCACCGGCGGAAGTTTGATGATGGCACGCCGTCAGGCCCCGGACGGGCGTGCGGGGCGTCCCGATGCCATCACGTGATCAGGCTGTGACCGCTCGTTCGACCAACGACTGCGCGAGTCCGGCGAGTTCCCCCCGGTCCGCGACGCCCCCGCTGAGCCAGTGCACCCTCGGATCACGGCGGAACCACGAATCCTGCCGGCGGGCGAATCGCTTGGTGGCCCGGACCGTTTCGGCGCGCGCTTCCTCCTCCGTGCACTCCCCGGCGAGGACCGCCAGCACCTGCTGGTAGCCGAGCGCCCTGGAAGCGGTGATTCCGTGGCGCAGGCCCGCGGCCTCCAGCGCGCGGACCTCGTCCACCAGCCCGGCTTCCCACATCCGGTCCACGCGCAGGGCGATCCGCTCGTCGAGCTCGGGCCGGGCCACGTCCACACCGATCTGGACCGTGTCGTAGACGGACTCGTGGCCGGGCAGGTTGGCGGTGAACGGCCGTCCGGTGATCTCGATGACCTCCAGTGCCCGCACAATGCGGCGACCGTTGCTGGGCAGGATCGCCTGCGCGGCGGCCGGGTCGGCGGCCGCGAGGCGGGCGTGCAGGGCGCCGGGGCCGCGCAGGGTGGCCTCGGCCTCCAGCCGGGCCCGGACCTCGGGGTCGGTGCCGGGGAAGTCCATGGCGTCGAGCGCGCCCCGTACGTAGAGGCCGGAACCGCCGACGAGGACCGGCGTACGGCCCTGGGCGAGCAGCTCGTCGATCTCGGCGCGGGCGAGGCGCTGGTACTCGGCGACGCTCGCCGTCTCGGTGACGTCCCAGATGTCGAGGAGGCGGTGCGGGACCCCTCCGCGCTCCTGCGTCGTCAGTTTGGCCGTACCGATGTCCATCCCCCGGTACAGCTGCATCGAGTCGGCGTTGACGACTTCGCCGTCGAAATGACGGGCCAGGGCTACGCCCAGATCGGACTTTCCGGCCGCGGTGGGTCCTACGACGGCGATGACGCGCGGGGCGGTGGCTGCTTTCCTCACCGCACCAGTCTCGCAGCCCCCCGTCAAGGCACTGCCATGTACCCGATCGGGCTACGTGACGGCACCGGATCGGGGTCGTTGCCTTGGCGGGGTTCCGGCCCGGCGCGCGCCTGTCGTACGCCCGGCCCGTGACCGGCGTGAGCCGGTCCGGCCACGGCCCGGCCTGCGGCCCGTCCACGGCGGAACTTCACTCACACGAGTAACGTTATAGGAGTAGACATGGGCATTTTGGACCGGCTTCTCGGCCGTAAGACCCCGGTGACGACCGAAGAGGCCGTTTCCGCGGATCCGACGGCGGAGTCCGCGACGGCCGACGAGGCCGGGACCGAGCAGGCTGTGGCGGAGGAGAGCGCGGTGGAAGCCGTCGAGATCCCGAAGCAGCAGTCGGCGGAGGTCAGCGCGGACAGCGAGGCCGCAGAGGGTGCCCGTACGTAGCCAACCGCTATCGGAAGGTGACCCATGGGCCTGCTGGACAATCTGAAGGCCAAGCTCGCGCCCGCCAAGGACAAGGTCGGCGACCTCGCTGCGCAGCACGAGGGCAAGATCAGCCAGAATCTGGAGAAGGTGGCCAAGGCCGTCGACTCCAAGACCAAGGGCAAGTACAGCGGCCAGATCTCTAGCGGCGCGGACAAGGCGAAGGACGCCCTGGGCAAGATCGCGCACAAGGACACTCCCGGCGGGCCGACACCGCCGGCCGCTTCCTGACGCGGTCCCGGGCATCCCGGGAAGGGGCGCGGCACCACTCGGTGCCGCGCCCCTTCTCCGTGTACGAGTCCCTGCGGCCCGCCGCCGCCACGGGCGAAGGCTACGACCAGGCGGCGACGAAGTACCCGACCCCGTACGGGGCGTCCTCGTACAGCAGCCGGCCTTCCAGGCCCGCGCCCTCGGCGGCGCCCGCGAGCACCTGCCAGGGGGCCCGTCCCGCCGCCTGGAGCTCGGCGGCGAGTCCCGCGTCGAGGGCGGCGAGTGCGGGCAGGTCGGCGGCGCCGAGTGCGCGGGCGGCCTCGGCGTCGAAGGCGGCGGCGCGTTCGTCCAGGTAGCCGGGGGCCTTGAGGGACCGGCAGGCACTGCCGTCACCCATGACGAGCAGGGCGACCCGGGCCTCGCGCGCGGCGAGCTCCCGGCCGGCCTCGAGGCACCGCCCGGTGTCCAGCGGGCCGGCCCCGAAGCCCTCTACGGGCGCTGCGCCCCAGCCCGCCCGGCCGAGCAGCCAGGCGCCGACGGCGAGCGCGGTGGGCAGCAGGCGCGGGCCCTCTTCCCCCTCGCCCAGCCGTACGTCGGCCCCGGCGCCGAATCCGCGGAAGGTGCCGCGGGCGCCTTGCGGGTAGGGACCGTGGTGGTCCGGGTCGGCGGCTCCGACCACGACGAGCAGATCGGGCCGGGAGGCGGTGAGCACGGACAGCGCGTCGGAACACGCGGTCCGGGCGTCACCCAGTTCGGCGGCGGCTCCCGTGGCGAGCTCCGGCAGGAGCATCGGCGGGGCGGGGCAGACGGCGGCGGCTACGAGCATGATCCGCAGCGTAGCCGGAGCCGGGGGGCCGCGTCAGGACGGAACGGCGCAGCCCGCCGTGGTGACCGGCAGGGGGGCCGGGACGCCCAGGGTCGGGATGCCGAGGAGGACGCCCTTGGGCTGCGCCGGAGCCGCGTTGCGCTTCTCCCAGGCGTCGCCGGCACGGGTGCGGCGTACCGCCTGGGCCGGCCCCTCGGCCAGCAGGTGGTGCGGGGCGGCGTAGGTGATCTCCACGGTGACGACGTCGCCCGGGCGGACCTCTTCGTCCGGCTTCGTGAAGTGCACCAGGCGGTTGTCGGGGGCGCGCCCGGACAGCCGGTGCGTGGCGCCGTCCTTGCGGCCTTCGCCCTCCGCGACCATGACCTCCAGGGTGCGGCCGACCTGCGTCTTGTTCTCCTCCCAGGAGATCTCCTCCTGGAGGGCGACCAGGCGCATGTACCGCTCCTGGACGACTGCCTTGGGGATCTGCCCCTCCATGTCGGCGGCCGGGGTTCCGGGGCGCTTGGAGTACTGGAAGGTGAAGGCGTTCGCGAAGCGCGCCTCGCGCACCGCGTGCATGGTCTGCTGGAAGTCCTCCTCCGTCTCACCGGGGAAGCCCACGATGATGTCGGTGGAGATCGCCGCGTGCGGGATGGCGGCGCGGACCTTCTCGATGATGCCGAGGAAGCGCTCCTGGCGGTACGAGCGGCGCATCGCCTTCAGGATCGTGTCCGATCCGGACTGCATCGGCATGTGCAGCTGCGGCATGACGTTGGGGGTCTCGGCCATCGCCGCGATCACGTCGTCGGTGAAGTCGCGCGGGTGCGGGGAGGTGAAGCGGACCCGCTCCAGGCCTTCGATGGCGCCGCAGGCGCGCAGCAGCTTGGAGAAGGCCTCGCGGTCGCCCAGGTCGGAGCCGTAGGCGTTGACGTTCTGGCCGAGCAGGGTGATCTCGGATACGCCCTCGGCGACCAGGGCCTCGACCTCGGCGAGGATGTCGCCGGGACGGCGGTCCTCCTCCTTGCCGCGCAGCGCCGGGACGATGCAGAAGGTGCAGGTGTTGTTGCAGCCCACGGAGATCGAGACCCAGGCGGCGTACGCGGACTCGCGCCGGGTCGGGAGCGTGGAGGGGAAGGCCTCCAGCGACTCGGCGATCTCGATCTGCGCCTCTTCCTGGATGCGCGCACGCTCCAGCAGGACGGGCAGTTTGCCGATGTTGTGCGTGCCGAAGACCACGTCGACCCAGGGGGCGCGGTCCACGATGGTGTCGCGGTCCTTCTGGGCGAGGCAGCCGCCGACGGCGATCTGCATGCCGGGGCGCTTGGTCTTCATCGGGGCGAGCCGCCCGAGGTTGCCGTAGAGCTTGTTGTCGGCGTTCTCGCGGACGGCGCAGGTGTTGAACACGACGACGTCGGCGTCACCGTCGGAGCCCTGGGGGGCGCGGACGTACCCGGCGTCCTCCAGCAGGCCGGACAGCCGCTCGGAGTCGTGCACGTTCATCTGACAGCCGTACGTCCGGACCTCGTACGTTTTCACAACAGTCGCCTCGCCCTCGGTTCTCACCTAGCAAGGGTAAGGGTCGGGCGTGGCGGCCAGGGCCGGGCCGCGGGCCGGAGTGGCCCGGGCGGCCCGGGCGGGCCGTGACAGGACGGCGGGTCGGTGGCAGGATCGCGGCCATGCCTCTCGTATCGCCCCGGATCAGCAGGCGCCGTGCCCTGCGGGCCCTGGTGGCCGTACTGGCCGTGCTCTGCGCCCTCGTCTGGTGGCTGCGGCCCTTCGGCCGGCCGGAGGTCACGGGTGGGATCACCATCAGCACCGGCGTCCAGACCGGCGTCTACCACCGCTACGGCCAGCTGCTGGAGCAGGCGCTCGCCGAGGACGTGCCCGGGGTGCGCGTCCGGCTGAAGCCCAGCGAGGGCTCGCAGCAGAACCTGCAGCGGGTGGCCGCGGGCGAGGCCGACTTCACGGTGGCGACGGCCGACGCGGTGGCCAAGTACCGAGTCGACCGCAAGCCCGGAGCGGAGCGGCTGCGGGGTCTGGCCCGCCTCTACGACGACTACGTCCAGCTCGTGGTGCCCGCCGGGTCACCCGTCCAGTCCGCCCGGGACCTGCGCGGCAAGCGGGTCGCCGTCGGCCAGGACGGCTCGGGCGTGCGGCTGATCTCGGAGCGGCTGCTCACGGCGGCTTCGCTGGACCCCGACCGCGACATCACCCCGGTGGCCATCGGCATCGACACCATGCCGGCGGAGCTGGAGGCCGGCCGGATCGACGCCTTCTTCTGGTCGGGCGGCCTGCCCACCAATGCCGTGCGCGAGCTCTCGGAGCGGTTCGAGATCCGGCTCGTGCAGCTCGGCGACCTGGTGGAGGCGCTCCAGGCAGGTGGCAGTCCCGCGCGCTACTACCGGGCGGCGGTGATGCCCCAGGACGCCTACGCCCGCGCCCGCAACACCTCAGCGGTGTCCACCGTGGCGGTGCCGAACCTGCTGGTGACCCGGGAGGACACGGGCGCCGAGCTGACGGAGCAGTTCACGCGGACGGTGATCCTCAGCCGGGACGAGATCGGGCGCGAGGTGCACGCGGCCCAGCTCGTGGACCTGCGGACGGCGATCTACACGGACCCCCTGCAACTGCACGAGGGCGCGGGCCGCTACTACCGCTCCGTCAAGCCGTAGCCGCGTTCACGAGGACAGCAGCATCGTCGCCGCGGCCGCGGCCCCGATCAGGCCCGCGTGGGTGCCCAGCGTCGCCGGGACGACCTGGAGGTCCTTGACGAACGACAGGGTCGCGTACGAGGCCAGGTGCGTCCGGACCGGCCCGAAGAGGGTGTCCCCGGAGGCGGCGACGCCGCCTCCGATGACGGCGATGTCGGTCTCGACGAGGGTGGCGGTGGCCGCGATGGCGGCCGCCAGTGCCCGGCCCGCGCGGTCGAAGGCGGCCACGGCGACGGGATCGCCCGCAGCGGCGGCGGCCGCCACCCCGGCCGCGGTGGCGTCCCCGGCCGGAACCCAGCCCTGGGCCAGTGCCCAGGCCGCGATGGCGGTGCCGGAGGCGATGGACTCCACGCAGCCGCGGCCGCCGCACGCGCACGGCTCCCCGTCGAAGGCGACGCTGATGTGGCCGATGTGACCCGCGTTCCCGGTGGGGCCGGGGTGTAGCTGGTTGTTCAGGACGAGTCCGCCGCCGACGCCGGTGGAGACCACCATGCAGAGCGCGTTGGCGTGCCCGCGGGCGGCGCCCAGCCAGTGCTCCGCGGCGGTCATCGCCACCCCGTCGCCGGCCAGCACCGTCGGGATCCGCATCCTGTGCTCCGCGAGCTCCGCCTCCACCCGGGCCTGGACGGGGAAGCCCCGCCAGGCGCCGATGTTGACCGGGCTCACCGTGCCGAGCGCGGTGTCCACCGGGCCCGCGCTGCCGATCCCGCACCGGACGGCCGAGGCCCACAGCGGGGACTTCGCCAGCTCCGCGACGACCTCGGCGACGGCGGCGAACACGGTGTCCCCGTCGGCGCCGCGCGGGGTGGGGCGGCGGGTGGTGGCCGTCATGGTGCCGTCGGAGTCCACGAGCGCGCCGGCGATCTTCGTACCGCCGATGTCGATCGCGACCGTCGGGCCGCGGTCGCTGCCCGCTCCGGCCCGGGGGGCGGGGAGGGCGGGGGCGGGAATGGGGGTGGGAGTGGTCACGGTGGCGCTCCAGGAAGGGGTCGGAATCAGTATGCGGCCGACGGCGGGGCCGTACTCTCTCGGGGCTCCAGCCTCGGCCGCTCGCTCTCACGGGACCTCGGCGGCCCCCCGGCGAGGACGGCGAGGAGTTCCTCGGCGGCGAGCCGGCCGAACCCGGCGGTATCGCGGACCAGGGCCGTGAGCCGGGGGCGGGTGGCCCGGCAGAGCGCGGAGTCGTCCCAGGCGACGACGGAGAGTCCGCCCTGTACGGGGATGCCCAGCTCGGAGGCGGCACCCACGCCGGCCACCGCCATCACGTCGTTGTCGTAGACGATCGCGGTCGGCGGCTCGGCCTCGGCCTCGGCAAGGATCCGCCGGGTGGCCTGCGCCCCCTCGGCGTCGGAGTAGTCGGTGGCGACCGAGCGCACCTGTCCGGGGCCGAGGCCCAGACGCTGCGCCTCCGCGCGCAGCGAGCTGATCCGGCGGTGGCCGAGTCCGTACAGGTGCTCGAGCACCTGCGCCATGGCACCGGCGTCGGTCCGCCCGGACGCGAACAGGGCGGTGGGGGAACCGGAGCCCGGTCCCGTCTCCCCCACCGTGACGGCCGGGAGGACGAGCTGTTCGAGCAGGGCCGGGCGCGGGTCCTCGGGCCTCGGGTCCACGACGACGACCCCGTCGACGCGCCGCTCCGCCCACCAGCGGCGGTAGACGGCGCATTCGGCGTCGCGACCTGATCCGGCAGGACGCCCTCGGCCGGTTCCCCGTCGCCGAGAAGCTGGTGCAGGTGGCGCAGGCGTACGGGTTCGACGGCTGGATCGTCAACGCCGAGACCGACGGCGGCGACAGCGAACTCGCCGCCCGGATGCGGCAGTTCCTGCGCGCCCTGCGCGCCGCCGGTGAACCGCACGGCCTCTCCATCACCTGGTACGACGCGTGGACGGGGCCCGGCACTGGGAGCTGCTGCGCGCGGTCGAACGCTGCCTGGACGCGCTCGACCTCCAGGCGGTGAACGAGACGGCGGCCGCCGCCGGCGCCGAACTCAAGGAGGTGCTGTCGCCGCCCGCCGACGCCTCCACGCACCGAGGCTCCCTGCCTTTCGCGTGCAGGGCCGCATAGGCGTCCACGGCCTCCTGCGACTCGTTCCGACGGAACGTCTTCGTGTCGAAAGCGACACGCGAGGTGTGATCGGCGGCCCGGTTGCAGGCGCGCGCAGTCGCCGCCGAAGCGGCCGTGCCATACGCACAGCGGTCCGGCTGTACGAGACCACGGGCGGCCGGGCCGACGCCCGGCTGACCCTGGACTTCGACCACGCCGGCGTGCGCGCCACGGACCTGCTGGCGCGCCCGCCGGCCGAAGCCCCCGCGCTGGTGGCGTCCTCGGGCGCGCCGGCCCACGTACGGCTCGGTCCGTTCGAGCTGGTGACCCTGCGGTTCACTCGGGGCAGGCGGTGGGGTCGGCGCGCGGGACGGCCACCGTCACGCGCAGCCCGTGCGGCGGGTTCTTCTCGTAGGAGAGGGACCCGCCGCCCGCGGCGAGCAGGGTGCGGGAGATGGAGAGGCCGAGCCCGGAGCCCTTGACGTTCTGGTGGCGGCCGCTGCGCCAGAACCGGTCCCCGATCCGGAGCATCTCCTCCGCGGTGAGTCCGGGGCCCCGGTCGGCGACCACGATCCGCACCCGGTCGCCCTCCACGGAGAGCGCGACTTCGACGGCCTCACCCTCGGGAGTGAACTTGAGGGCGTTGTCGATGACGGCGTCGAGCGCGCTGGAGAGCGCGATCGGGTCGGCCCAGCCGGTGGCGGCGCTGCGCCCCGTCGCGGTGAGCCGGACGCCCTTCTCCTCGGCGAACGGGCGCCAGGCGGTCACCCGCTCGGCGGCAAGCCCCGCGATGTCGATGAGCCTGATCTCGGCGGTGGCGTGCTCGGCCAGGGCAAGGTCCAGCAGGTCGTCCAGGACCTGGGTCAGCCGCTTTCCCTCGGTCCGTACGGAGGCGATCTCCGCATTGCCCTCGGGCAGTTCGAGGGCGAGCAGCTCGATCCGCAGGAGCAGTGCGGCCAGCGGATTGCGCAGCTGGTGGGAGGCGTCCGCGACAAAGGCCCGCTGCTGCTCCAGCACCTCTTCGACGTTGTCGGCCATCTCGTTGAACGAGCGGGACAGGCGCCTGAGTTCCGGGGGGCCGCCGCTCGCCGCGACCCGGGAGTTCATCCGCCCCGTGGCGATGCCGTGAGCGGCCGCGTCCAGGGTCTGCACGGGCTTGAGTACCCAGCTGGTCAGCCGCAGGGCGGCGCCGAAGGCCAGCAGCATGGCCGCGCCGAGCCCGGCGGCGATGAGCAGCCAGCCCCGCAGGATCCGGGCTCGCATCTGGTCGGTGGGTGAATCGGTGGCGACGACGGCGACCACGTCACCGTCGAGGATGACCGGGGAGATGACGAGGAGTCTGCCGCGGGTCTGCCAGGGCCACACCTGGCCGGGGTCGTGGCTGCGCCGCCCGGCGACCGCGTCTTCGACCGCCTTGGTGCCGTCTCCCGATTTCGGGATTTCCCACCAGCCGGGGGACCGGGCCATGGCGTTGTCGTCCCGCCGGAAGATGCCGACGCGGATCCCGTACAGCTCCTGGTAGCGGGCCAGTTCCTGCTGGAGGGTCGCGCGGCGCTCGTCGGCTCCGCTGGCGTTGGAGCCCTCGGCGTCGATGACGAACTGGGCGAGTGCGGCGAAGCGGGCGCTGTCGTCGATCCGGTCGACGACCACCCGCTGCTGCTGCCCGGCCGCGAGGGCCACCGCGAGCGGGAAGCCGAGGGCGAGCAGGACGCCCGCCATCAGGACGACGAGCAGCGGGAGCAGACGGGCGCGCACGACGGGTCGCCGCTAGACGGCGGGCGGGGCGGAGGCCGCGGGCGGGGCGGGGGCGGGCGGGACCGGCGGGGCGGGCGGCACGACGAGCCGGTATCCCACGCCGCGGACGGTCTCGATGAGCGCCGGCATGCGCAGCTTGGAACGCAGCGAGGCCACGTGCACTTCGAGGGTCCGGCCGGTCCCTTCCCAGCTGGTGCGCCACACCTCGCTGATGATCTGCTCGCGGCGGAAGACGACTCCGGGGCGCTGCGCGAGCAGGGCCAGCAGGTCGAACTCCTTGCGGGTGAGCGGTACGTCGACCCCGTCCACGCTGACCCGGCGAGTGGACGCCTCGAGGCCCACGGTCCCGAGGCGGACCAGGCCGGACGTGCTCGCGGGGCCGGCGGCGGTCTCCTCGGAGACGCCGGTACGGCGGGCCACCGCGTGGATCCGGGCGAGGAGTTCGCCGGTGTCGTAGGGCTTGGTGACGTAGTCGTCGGCGCCCATGTTGAGTCCGTGGATGCGGGAGCGCACGTCGGCCCGCGCGGTGACCATGATGACGGGCGTGGTGGTGCGCTTGCGGATCTTGCCGCACACCTCGTACCCGTCCTGGTCGGGCAGGCCGAGGTCGAGCAGGATCACCCCGTAGGCGGAGGCCTGGGACGGGGTGCCCGCCGTCAGCAGGGCCTGCAGGGCCTCCTCGCCGCTGCGGGCATGGGTGACCTTGAAGCCGTGCCGGGCGAGGATCGCGGACAGGGCGGCGGCGACGTGGTCGTCGTCCTCGACGAGCAGCAGTCTCATGTCGTCCCCCTCTCCATCTCTTCGCGTTCGTTTGGCGGCCACCAAGCATCCACGCCGATGCGGACTCCCACGTCAAGGCGGTTCCGGTCCGACGGGCCTTCCGTTACGCACCCGGTACGGCCACGGCCGGTGCCTGACGGCCTCGAGTACGGAGCGTATCGGTGCGAGGCCGGATCGTTATGCTCAATTCTCCCTCAGATGTACTGACGCTGTGCGCGCCACATCACTACTGTCCTCCCAACCGAGGTGGACGGAGCCACAAGCCGATGAGCGGAGTATCAGTGACCAAGGACGTGCGGGACGCGGCCGGTGCCGCGGACGACCTGGTCGTGCTGAACAACGTAAACAAGCACTTCGGCGCGCTGCACGTGCTTCAGGACATCGATCTGAGCATTGCCCGCGGTGAGGTCGTCGTGGTGATCGGCCCTTCGGGGTCGGGCAAGTCCACGCTGTGCCGGACCATCAACCGCCTGGAGACGATCGATTCGGGCAGCATCACGGTCGACGGGAAGGTACTTCCCTCCGAGGGGCGGGAACTGGCCCGGCTGCGCGCCGACGTGGGCATGGTCTTCCAGTCGTTCAACCTCTTCGCGCACAAGACGGTGCTGCAGAACGTGATGCTGGGCCAGCTCAAGGTCCGCAAGACGGACCAGACGGCGGCCCTGGAGAAGGCGAAGTCCCTCCTCGACCGGGTGGGCGTCGGCTCGCAGGCCGACAAGTACCCGGCGCAGCTCTCGGGCGGCCAGCAGCAGCGTGTCGCGATCGCTCGTGCCCTGGCGATGGATCCGAAGGTGATGTTGTTCGACGAGCCGACCTCGGCCCTCGACCCGGAGATGATCAACGAGGTGCTGGAAGTCATGCAGCAGCTCGCCCGGGAAGGGATGACCATGGTGGTCGTCACGCACGAGATGGGCTTCGCCCGCTCTGCCGCCAACCGGGTTGTCTTCATGGCCGACGGGAAGATCGTCGAAGAGGCGACGCCCGAGCAGTTCTTCAGCAATCCGCGGAGTGACCGCGCCAAGGACTTCCTCTCGAAGATCCTGCACCACTGACCTTCGCATCTGGTAGTGATCCGGTGACGGATCGTCGCCCAGCAAAGCTTCACGTCTGTCGCACGTTCCACGTCACACGACTCACGTCACACGTCTCACTTCGAGGGAAGTCCACCATGAAGCTCTCCAAGGTCGGCGCGGCCGCCGCTGTCGCCGTAGCTCTCGCCCTGACCGCGACCGCCTGTGGCGGCAGCAGCGACAAGGCGTCCGGTGACGGCGGTTCGACCGCCGGCGCCAAGAAGGACAAGATCGTCATCGGCATCAAGTTCGACCAGCCGGGTGTGGGCCTGAAGACCCCCGACGGCAAGTTCACGGGCTTCGACGTGGACGTGGCGACGTACGTGGCCAAGGAGCTCGGCTACGAGCCGAACCAGATCGAGTTCAAGCAGGCCGTCAGCGCCGAGCGCGAGAACCTGATCTCCAACGGCGACGTGAAGCTGGTCGTCGCGAGCTACTCGATCAACGACAAGCGCAAGGCGAAAGTCGACTTCGCCGGCCCGTACTTCCTCGCGCACCAGGACCTGCTGGTCCGTGCCGACGACACCTCGATCACCAAGGCCGAGGACCTCAACAAGAAGAAGCTCTGCTCGGTCACCGGCTCCACGTCGGCGCAGAACGTCAAGACCAAGCTGGCCCCCGAGGCCGACCTCCTGGAGCTGGGCGGCTACTCCGAGTGCCTGACCGGCCTGGAGAACAAGAAGGTCGACGCCCTCACCACGGACAACTCGATCCTCGCCGGTTACGCCGCGCAGGACAAGAACAAGGGCAAGTTCAAGCTGGTCGGGCTGAGCCTGAGCAACGAGAACTACGGCATCGGTCTGAAGAAGGGCGACAAGGACCTTCAGACCAAGGTCAACGCCGCCATCAAGAAGATGCAGGCGGACGGCGCCTGGGAAGCGGCCGTGAAGGCGAACTTCGGTCCGTCCGGCTACAAGAACGAGCCGGCTCCGCAGATCACCGAAGGCAGCTGATTCACCGGTGAGGGGCGCCGCCGCCCGTCCGTCACGGGCGGCGGCGTGCCTCGCCGGCCAACCTGGCCATCCTGGGGAGAGCGCAGGCCATCGTGTTCGATTTTCTTGATTCCGGGCAGTACGACCTGCTCGGAGCCTTCTGGGTGACGGTTCAGCTCACCCTCTACTCGGCCCTCGGGTCCCTGGTCTGGGGCACCGTCCTGGCCGGGATGCGGGTCAGCCCCGTTCCGCTGATGCGGGCCTTCGGCACCACGTACGTCAACGTGGTGCGCAACATCCCGCTGACCGTGCTGCTGATCGCCTGCTCGCTGGGGCTCAACCAGACGCTCGGCGTCACGCTCGGCGGCGGCACCTTCAAGGACATCGGCTTCCGGCTCGCGGTCCTCGGACTCACCGCCTACACCGGTACCTTCGTCTGCGAGGCGCTGCGCTCGGGCATCAACACGGTCCCGGTCGGGCAGGCCGAGGCCTCCCGCGCACTGGGCCTGAGCTTCGTCCAGACGCTCACCCTGATCGTGCTCCCCCAGGCCTTCAGGGCGGTCGTCGCGCCGCTCGCCAACGTACTGATCGCCCTTACCAAGAACACCACGGTGGCAGCGGCCATCGGCGTGGCCGAAGCGGCCCTGCTGATGAAGGAGATGACCGAGAACGAGGCGCAGGCGCTCTTCCTCGTCTTCGGCATCTTCGCCCTGGGCTTCGTCCTTCTGACCCTGCCCACCGGCCTGCTCCTGGGCTGGGTGGCCAAGCGAGTGGCGGTGAAGCGATGACCTCGGTGCTGTACGACACCCCGGGCCCCAAGGCCAAGGTGCGCAACTGGATCTACACCGTCATCTTCCTCGTCGTGGCCGTCGCGGCCCTGTGGTACGTGCTGTCCATCCTGTCGGACAACGGCCAGCTCGACGCCGACAAATGGAGCCCGTTCTTCACCGACGGCCAGGTCTGGACGACCTTCCTCCTGCCCGGCCTCGGCGAAACCCTGCAGGCCGGCGCCATCGCCATGGTGATCGCACTGCCGATGGGCGCGCTGCTCGGCATCGGCCGGCTCTCCGACCACGCGTGGGTACGTGCCGCCGTCGGTACCTGGGTCGAGTTCTTCCGGGCCGTACCGGTCCTGATGCTGATGCTGTTCGGGTCCGCCTTCTACGTGAAGTACACGGGCATCGACTCCGCGATCCGGCCGCTCTACGCCGTGATCACGGGCCTGGTCCTGTACAACTCCGCGGTCATCGCCGAGATCGTCCGGGCCGGCGTCCAGTCCCTCCCGAACGGCCAGACCGACGCCGCGAAGGCGATCGGCATGCGCAAGGGCCAGGCCATGACCTACGTCCTGCTCCCGCAGGCGGTCACCGCCATGCTGCCGGCGCTGGTCAGCCAGCTCGTGGTGATCCTGAAGGACACCGCGATCGGCGGTGCGGTGCTGGGCCTCGCCGAACTCATGTCTACGTACCGGCAGATCTCGGCTAACTTCAGCAACACCATCCCGACCCTCCTGATCATCGCGGTGATCTACGTCGCGGTGAACTTCGCCCTCACCACCTTCGCCTCCTGGCTGGAGGGCCGGCTTCGGAAGTCGACGAAGACCACGGACGCGATGGTTCCGATCACCCAGTTCGACGCCGGCGACGGCGGTACGGCCCCCGGGGCGTGACAGGGAACCCGGTGACACGGAACCGCTGACAGAGACCTGACGGAGCGTCGGACCGCTGTCCGGCCTCCGGGCTGACAGCCGGTCAGTACACTGGCGGGACACGTGTGGTGCGGCGGAACTCATCCGCCGCACCACTCGGCATTGTCCGGACCGGCGTCACTTGACGCAGGCATCTCCAGTGAGTTGCATACGTTCTGTGATCACATACCGGACACCGGGAGCCACATCATGGACCCGGTGATCGTCGTCGGCGCGGGGCCCGTCGGACTGTCCCTGTCCCTCGCCCTGGCCGGCCAGGGCGTGCCCTGCGTCGTGCTCGACGAGGGATCCGGCAAGGACGCGCCCCGCCCCGCCCGCACCGTCGTCCTGCACGCCGACACCGCCGCCATGGTGCACCGGCTGGGCTGTACGACCCTGCGCGACGAGGGCGCCCACTTCACCGCCTGGCGCACCATGCGGCGCGGCCGCGACTCCCAGCGGATCACCTTCGAGGACGGCCCGGCCCCGATCCACCTGCCCCAGCACGCCCTGACCCGCGGACTGCGCGACGCCGCCACCGCGCACCCCCTGGTCCAGCTGGTCACCGAGAGCAGGCTCGACGCCCTGGAGCAGGACGGCCGCGGGGTCACCGCCCACACCCGGGGCGCGGAGACCACGTGGTGGCGCGGTAGCCATCTGGTCGGCTGCGACGGGGCCCGCTCCACCGTGCGCAAACTCCTCGGCATCCGATTCCCCGGCCGAACCGCCGTCGAACGGCACGCCGTTGCCGCCCTGCGCACCGAACTCCCCTGGCCGGGCGAAGCCTTGCTGCACCGCAGCCCGCCCGACGAGGTCACCGCCCGGCCGCTGGCCGACGGGGTGTACCGGCTGGACTGGCTGCTCCCGGCGCGCGGGGACCTCGTCACCCCCGACGCCCTGGTCACCCTCATCCGCGACAGCCTCGCGCTGTGGTGCGGGGGCACGACGCCCCCGTACGAGCTTCTCGACACCGGGGTCCACACACTGCACCACCGGCTCGCCCGGCGCTGGCGCGACGGCCGCGCCTTCCTCGCCGGGGACGCGGCGCACCTGCTCGGCGCACTCGGCACCCAGGGCGTCGAAGAAGGGCTGCGGGACGCCGAGAACCTCGCCTGGAAGCTCTCCCTCGACTGGCACCAGGGGGCTTCCGAAGCGCTCCTCGACAGTTACGAGGCCGAGCGCCGCAGGGCCGTGGCCGCCCGGCTGCGCGCCGCCGACCAGGCCATGCCCGCACTGCGCTCCGGGGGCGGGCTGCGCGCCTACCTCCCCGGAGCCTCACGGACCGCCGAATCCCTCCTCGCCGACGGCCACTTGGGGCGCGGCCCGCTGGGCGCCGAGCCGGTGTACGCCCCGCCCGTGGCCGTCCACGAGGTCCCCACCGCCACCGAGCCGGGCGGGCCCGTCGAGAACGTCCCGGTGACCGCACCCGACGGCTCGACGGTGCCGCTGCGCGACCAGGTGGGGCGGGGCCGGCTGCTCGTCGTCCTCGTCGCCCCGGGCACCGGCGTCTGGGACCGGCGCCACTGGCTGGGCGCCGGCCTGATGCCCCGCCTCGCGGCGGCGGTCGCCGCGCTGCCGGTCCGGGCGGCGCTGCTCGTCGCGGACGGCTACCCCGGGGCAGCGGCGCACACCGTGCTCCTCGTACGGCCGGACGGGCATCTCGCGGCGACGTTCGCCGGGGTCCACCCCGCCGAGCTGTACGAGGCCGCGGACGCGGTACGCCACGACGCGCCGGCCCCGGCCCCGGCCGCCACCGGCTTGCCCGCCATCGCTCCCGTGATCGATTGACCCTCCGGCCGAGTCGTGCTTCACTCGCGGACATGACCGGCAACGACGTACGCCTGTGGCGGAGGGTCCATATGGACCTGCTCCGCTACGCGGGCTGCGTATGTCGCCCTTCCTGCTGATTCGCCGATTCGCCCTTCTTCGCGCGCCCTTCGTGTGCCGCGCACCCTCGCGAACCCCCAGGACGGTCATCCTCCATGTCTGTGACCACGCACGCCCCGGCCCCTGCTCCGGCCTCCGCCGGCGCCGCTCCGGCCATCTCGGCTGCGGATCTCCTCGCCTTCACCCTGCGCACCGCCTCCGACCCCGAGCTGATCGCCTCCCTGCCCCTCGACCCCGAGGGCCGGACGTGGATCCGGCTCGACGGCCCGGGCGGCAGTGAGGCCTGGCTGATCGGCTGGCCGCCCGGCACCGGCACCGGCTGGCACGACCACGCCGAGTCTCGGGGCGCCTTCACCACCGCGAGCGGACGGCTCACGGAACACTCCCTGGCGGTCCGCCTCCCCTCGGAGGGCTGGCAGTCGCTCTCGCTGGCCCCCGACGTGGACCGGACGCGCGGACTGGAGGCGGGATCCGGGCGGGCCTTCGCAGAGCACCACGTGCACGAGGTGCTCAACGAATCCACGACCGAGCACGCGATCTCCGTCCACGCGTACTACCCGCCGCTGCCCCTGATCCGCCGCTACAGCCGCACCGGCCCGGTGCTCACGCTGGAGCAGGTCGAGCGTCCGGCGGACTGGCAGTGAGCGGCATCGACGCCCTCGTGGAGCGGCTGCGGACCACGTACACGCGGGTGGACGCGGCCCAGGCACACGCGGAGTCCCTGACCGGGGCGCTCCTGGTCGACATCAGGTACCAGGCCCTGCGCGAGCGGGACGGGCTGATTCCGGGCGCGCTGGTCATCGAGCGCAACGAACTGGAATGGCGCCTCGACCCCGAAGGCTCCCACCGCCTCCCGGAGGCGGTGGACCACGGCATCCGCGTCATCGTCATCTGCAACGAGGGCTACGCGTCCACCCTCGCGGCGGCCTCGCTCCACGCGCTGTCCCTGCCGAACGCGACGGACCTCACGGGCGGCTTCCAGTCCTGGAAAGCGGCAGGGCTCCCCACCGCCCCCTCGGCCGGGGTCTGAGGCGCGGGGGCCCGGGGGCCGGGCCTGGGCCGGCCCCACTCCGCCCGGCCTCGACGCACGCCTCGGCCCCGGGTCACGCCATCAGATCGTCGGCGTCTTCGCCTTCCGCCTCCAGCGCTCGGCGGACCACCCGCAGGGCCATGCCCTCGGGGTATCCCTTGCGGGCGAGCATTCCCGCGAGGCGCCGGATCCGCTTGTCCCGCTCCAGGCCCCGGGTCGAGCGGAGCTTGCGCTCCACCAGCTCCCGGGCGGTCTCCTCCTCCTGGTCGGAGTCCAGCTGTTCCAGGGCCTCTTGCACGAGGGTGGGGGCCACCCCCTTGGTACGGAGCTCCTGCGCGAGCGCCCGGCGGGCCAGCCCCCGGCTCCGGTGGCGGGACTCGACCCAGGCCCCGGCGAACGCGGCGTCGTCGATCAGGCCCACCTCCTCGAACCGGGAGAGGACCTGCTCCGACACCTCCTCGGGGATCTCCCGCTTGGCCAGGGCCTCCGCGAGCTGCCGCCGGGTGCGCGGCATCCCGGTGAGCAGGCGCAGGCAGATGGCCCGCGCCTGCTCCTCGGGACTCTGGGGCGGCAGCTCCTGGCCGCCGTCGCGGCCTTCCGTACGACGGCCTTCTTCACGGGGGCCCTGCGCACGACGGCCGTTGCGACGGCTTTCCCGGCGGCCGGCGGCGCCGTCCCCTTCCTGCTCCCACACGGGTCAGCTCTTGGCGACGGCGGCCTTGACCGCGGTCTTGGCCTTCGACGCGGGGGCGGGCACGGCCGCCGTGTCGGCGGACGCGTCCGCGCCGGCCTCGGCCGTGGCGGCGGCCGAGGTGTCCTTGCGGATACCGACGCCCAGCTTTTCCTTGATCTTCCGCTCGATCTCGTCGGACAGGGCGGGGTTGTCGCAGAGGAACTTCCGCGCGTTCTCCTTGCCCTGGCCGAGCTGGTCGCCCTCGTACGTGTACCAGGCACCGGCCTTGCGGACGAAGCCGTGCTCCACGCCCATGTCGATCAGGCCGCCCTCGCGGCTGATGCCGTGGCCGTAGAGGATGTCGAACTCGGCCTGCTTGAACGGCGGCGCGACCTTGTTCTTGACGACCTTGACCCGGGTGCGGTTGCCGACCGCGTCGGTGCCGTCCTTGAGGGTCTCGATACGCCGGATGTCGAGGCGCACGGAGGCGTAGAACTTCAGCGCGCGGCCACCGGTGGTGGTCTCCGGCGAGCCGAACATCACACCGATCTTCTCGCGGAGCTGGTTGATGAAGATCGCGGTGGTCTTGGTCTGGCTGAGCGCACCGGTGATCTTCCGGAGGGCCTGACTCATCAGACGGGCCTGGAGACCCACGTGCGAGTCGCCCATCTCACCCTCGATCTCCGCGCGCGGCACGAGCGCCGCGACGGAGTCGATGACGATCAGGTCGATCGCGCCGGAGCGGACCAGCATGTCCACGATCTCCAGCGCCTGCTCGCCGGTGTCCGGCTGGGACAGGATGAGGTTGTCGGTGTCGACACCGAGGGCCTTGGCGTACTCGGGGTCGAGCGCGTGCTCGGCGTCCACGAAGGCGACGGTGCCGCCGGCCTTCTGCGCGTTGGCCACGGCGTGCAGGGTCAGGGTCGTCTTACCGGAGGATTCCGGTCCGTACACCTCGACAACGCGGCCGCGCGGCAGTCCACCGACGCCGAGCGCGATGTCCAGTGCGGTCGATCCGGTCGGGATGACCTCGATGGGGTCGTTCGGCTTGTCGCCGAGACGCATCACGGCGCCCTTGCCGAACTGCCGTTCAATCTGTGCGAGAGCGGCGTCGAGAGCCTTCTCACGGTCGTTGCCTGCCATGGGTTCCACCCGATTTGCTTGAGTCGATCGCTTCACGCCATTGACGCTAACGCCTGCCACTGACAACGCGGTCCCGCGTCCGGTTTGGCTGTGGATAACCAATAAGAATGCGTGTTCGATTTCCGTGTCAAGCGCACCACGCCGGACCCGCCCGCCGATGCCGCCGATGCCCGTCAGTGGGGACACGAACGCGGCGCGGGTGCCGGGGCGGGTGAATTCCACGGTGGCGCGGGAGAGCCGCGGCTAGGGGGTGTGGTCGTCGGCGGTGAGGCAGACGCGGCGTCCCGGCCGGTGAGGAACCAGGTGCGGGCGCAGGCCAGTGCCGGCAGGCTGGCCATGGAGCCGCCGCTGGTCAGTACGCCGCCGCTGCGGTCGGGCAGTGCGGCCGGCGACGCCAGGTCGCGGACCGTTCCGGCTTCGAGGGCCATCAGGGCGTGCTCGCCCATTGCCGCTCGTCACCCACTTGCCGGTCGAATCCGGCCGGGCCCCCGACGTGCGTCCTCCGGGATCGCCGGCGTACCGCGCTACTTGCCAGGAGCCCGGTAGCGGATCTGCTGGGCTTTGCGCAGGGCCTCCAGTGTTTCGTCGACGCTCAGGAGAACGGTCGTCTCGAACGAGCTCAGCGCGCCACCGCCGCTGATCGCCAGGGCCACGGAGGCCATGGACACGTTGTCCGGGGCTTCCCAGAGGTTGTAGCCGTCGTGCGTGCCGAAGGCGTACCAGAAGCCGTGGAGTTTTCCGCCGGCGGATTCGATGTACGACCGGGCGGCCTCCGCGCGGTCCTCGGGGTGGCCCATCAGCCGCGCCCAGGTCTCCGGGGTGTAGCTGAACCTCGACAGATAGAGCGGCATCGCGCGCCTCCTTCGCTTCGTCGATGGATCGCACGGCGCTCGGTCACACGCACCCGCGGGTGGCATGATCGACCGCCATGACGGACGACACCTCCAGCATGTTCCCTGCCGGCCGCACCGCGCTCATCGTGCGGATGCCCGAAGCGGAACCCGTCGTGGGCGACTGGCGCGGCCGGCTCGACCCCGCGGCCCGGGCCGGGGTCCCGGCACATGTGAGCGTGCTCTATCCGTTCCTGGAGGAGGGCTTGATCGACGCCTCGGTCCACGCCTCGATCGCCGCGGTCCTGCACCCCCACCATGCCTTCGACCTGCGCTTCGAGCGGACCGGCCGGTTCCCGGGGATGCTCTACCTCGCCCCCGAGCCGGACGCCCCGCTGCGCCGGCTGACCCGTTCGGTCGCCGAGCGCTGGCCGGAGGCCCCGCCGTACGGTGGCCGCCACCCCGACACGGTCCCGCACCTCACCGTGGCCCAGGGCGCCGGGGAGGCGGAGCTGGACGCCGCAGAGGCGGACCTCGCCGGCCGGCTCCCGCTCGCCGCCCGCGTCTCCTCGGTGGACCTGGTGGCCCACGACGGCACGGCCTGGCGCGAGCGCGCGAGGTTCCCCCTCCGGGAACCCGGAAAGTGACAACCGCGGGTTGACACCCTTCCGACTGTCAACCTAGGGTTGCACTCATGACGAACCCTTCGGTGGAACCCGTTCGCATGACCAATCCGGTACGCCTCGACGACCTCATCGAGGCCATCAAGAAGGTCCACACCGACACCCTGGAGCAGCTCAGCGGCGCCGTCGTCGCCGCCGAGGCCCTCGGGGACGTCGCCGACCACCTCATCGGCCACTTCGTCGACCAGGCCCGCCGCTCCGGCGCCTCCTGGACCGACATCGGCCGCAGCATGGGCGTCACCCGTCAGGCCGCGCAGAAGCGCTTCGTCCCCAAGCCGGACAAGGAGGGCGACGCGGGGCTCGATCCCAGCCAGGGCTTCGGCCGCTTCACCCCGCGCGCCCGCAACGTGGTGGTGACCGCGCAGAACGAGGCCCGCGCCGCCGGCAACACCGAGATCCGCACCGAGCACCTCGTCCTCGGGCTACTGGCCGAGCCCGACGGCCTCGCGGCCCACGCCGTCGCCGCCCAGGGGATCGCCGCAGGCGACGTACGCGCCGCCGTGACCGCCTCCCTGCCCCCGGCCGTGGCGGACGTCCCCGACCTGATCCCCTTCGACGCCCCGTCGAAGAAGGCCCTGGAACTCACCTTCCGCGAGGCCCTGCGCCTCGGCCACAACTACGTGGGCACCGAACACATCCTGCTCGCGCTCTTGGAGCTGGAGAACGGAACGGGTCCGCTCAGCGGCCTCGGCGTGGACAAGGACGCCGTGGAGAACTGGGTCACCGACGCCCTGGCAGCCGTACTCGCCTCCTCGGACGAGGCGGCGAAGTAGAGGCGTCCGCCTCGGCTGTCAGCGCGTACCGCTTCACGTACGCGCCGAGGAAGGCCTGCATCGTGGCCACGGCCGGGATCGCGATGAGCGCCCCGACCGCGCCCAGCAGGGCGGTACCCGCGATGACCGATCCGAAGGCCACCGCCGGGTGGATGTCCACCGTCTTCGAGGTCAGCTTCGGCTGGAGCACGTAGTTCTCGAACTGCTGGTACACCACCACGAATCCGAGCACGTACAGCGCGTACCAGGGGCTGACCGTGAAGGCGAGCAGCATCGGCAGCGCGCCCGCCAGGTAGGTGCCGATGGTGGGGATGAACTGGGACACCAGCCCCACCCACACCGCGAGCGCGGGCGCGTACGGCACGCCCAGCACCGCGAAGCAGATGTAGTGCGCGATCCCGGAGATCAGCGCCATCAGCCCGCGCGAGTAGAGGTACCCGCCCGTCTTGGTGACGGCGATCTCCCACGCCCGCAGCACCTCCGCCTGCTTCGCGGGCGGCAGTACGGAGCACAGGGCGCGGCGCAGCCGCGGCCCGTCGGCGGCGAAGTAGAAGGAGAACAGACCGATCGTCAGCAGCTTGAAGAGTCCGCCGAGCACGGTGGCGGACACGTCGAGCACGCCGCTCGCGCTGTTCTGCACGTACTTCTGGAGCCAGTCCGAGTGCAGCAGGCTGTCCTGGATGTCCAGCCGGGACAGGTCCGTGTGGAAGGTGTCGTTGATCGAGCCGATCAGCGAGTCGAGGTAACCCGGAAAGCCTTCCACCAGGTCGACGATCTGCGCGGCGAGTACCGAGCCGAGCAGGACGACGAATCCCGCGCCGGCGACGAATACCCCGAGGGACACCAGGAAGGTGGCGAGTCCGCGGCGCATGCCGCGGGCCGCCATCCGGGCCACGGCCGGTTCGATCGCGAGCGCGAGGAAGAACGCGATCAGGATGTTGATGAGCAGCCCGATCAGCTGGTGGAAGGCCCAGCTGCCGAGTTGGAAACAGGCCACGAGGGCCAGTACGAGGACCACGGCGCGCGGTAGCCAGCGTGGCATCCGGGCCTCCGCCGCAGCCCCCGCGCCGGGACCGCCCGGCCCCGCGGGACCGCCCGCCCCGGGGCCCGGCACCTGCGCGTCTCCCGCACCGGTCCCGCTCCCGCTCCTACGGGGCCCTGCCGCCGAGGCGTCTGACGCCCCCGCCGGGCCGGGCGGGGGCGTGCCCGGGGGGTCTGCGGGCTGGTCGGTCGTCTCTTCGCTGGCTGCCACGGCGCCCAGTCTGGCCCACCGGCGCCGCGTACCGCGAAGGCGTCGCGCGCACCGCGCCCCACACCGGCCGCCCGGCGGCCCGACCGCCGGCCCTCCCGCCCGGCGCTACCGCAGCGAGGCGGGCACGTCGACCGCCGAACACACGGCGCGCCACACGTCCTTGGTCTCCCAGCCCGCGTCCAGCGCCTGGTGGACCGTGCGTCCTCCGAGCTCCGTCATGACGTGGTCCCGCGCGAAGGAGTCCGCGTAGCCCGCGCCGAAGTGCTCGGCCATCCGCTCCCAGAAAATCGTCAACCGCATGCCTCCAGTATCCCGCCCCGGAGAGTGCACCCGCCCCGTTCGGGCCACCTCGGCGCAGCGCGGGCCCCTACGGTTTCCGGCATGCCTGGAGACGAGACTCGCGCCCCGGCGGCGCCGGCGGCGATGAGCGCACTGGCCCGCGCCGAGCAGTTCATCTGGCTCACGGCACGCGTGCTGGAGCAGCGGAGGTTCGCGTTCCATTTCCTCGGCGGGGACGCCGACCCGGTGGATGCCGCCCTCGGCGCCTACCTCGGCGGCGACGGCGGCTACGGCCACGCCCTCGACCCGGATCTGCGCGGCCCGCTGAGCCACCCGCTGCACACCGCCCACGCCCTGCGCGTCCTGGACGGCCTGGGCCGCTGCGCCGGACAGCGCATCGAGCGGCTCTGTGCCCACCTGGCCCGGATCTCCACCCCGGACGGGGCGCTCGCGGTGACCGCTCCGGCCCCCGGCGGCTACCCGGCGGCCCCCTTCCACCCACTGCGCGACGATCCGCCGGGCGACCTGCTGGCCACCGGCCCCGTCGTCGGGCTCCTGCACCGCAACCGGGTGTGGCACGCATGGCTGTTCCGGGCGACGGACTTCTGCTGGGACCGGGTGGAGAACCTGCGCCACTGGCACCCGTACGAGATCCAGGGCGCGGTGGCCTTCCTGGACGGGGTACCCGACCGGTCCCGGGCCGCGGCGGCCGCCGACCGGCTGGGACGGCTGGTGCGCGAGCACCGGCTCGTCGTACTGGACCCCGCGCGGCAGGACGCGTACCCGCCGGTGCCCGGGCACGCGCCGGGCGAGCACCTGTACCCGTACGACCTCGCCCGCCGCCCGGAGTCCCTCGCCCGCGGCTGGTTCACGGACGCGGAGCTGGGCGGCGCGCTGCACTTCCTGGCCGGCCGGCAGCAGCCGGACGGCGGCTGGCCGGTGGACCGAGGGGAGTGGGCGCCGGGCAGCTCGCTGGAGCGGCGCCCGATCGCCACGGTGGAGGCGCTGCTGACCCTGCGCGCGTACGGCCGGCTCCCGGCCGCCGCTAGCCTCCCAGGGCCCGCAGCCCCGCGGTGACGAGGACGGCGGCCGCGACCACGACGAGGAAGGGAGCCCGCATCAGCAACGCGACCGCGGCGGCGGCGAGCCCGGCGGCGCGGGCGTCGAGCACCAGCTCCTGGCCGGTGGCGAAGGTCTGCTGCGCGGTGAGCGCGGCGAGCAGTGCGACCGGCAGGAGCGCGGCGAGCTTGCGCACCGCGGGCCGTTCCAGGGCTCCGGCGGGGACGAGCAGTCCGGCGAGCTTCACGGCGTAGCAGCCGACCACGGTGAGTCCGATGGCGATCCAGACGTTCACGAGCGTCGTCCCTTCATCCACAGCACGATCGGCGCGGCCAGCGCCGCGATCAGCACGGGCACCCCGGCGGGGAGCACGGGCAGCAGGCCCAGCCCCAGCACGAGGGCGAGCCCGGCGACGGCCCGCTCGGTGGAGGTCTTCAGCATCGGCGCGAGCAGTGCGAGGAACACGGCGGGCCCGGCGGCGTCCAGCCCCCACGTCCTGGTGTCCCCGATGGCCTCGGCGCCGAGCGCGCCGAGCAGGGTGGTGAGGTTCCACAGGACGTAGAGGCTCAGCCCGGTCACGGTGAAGCCGAGCCGGGCCGATTTGCGGTCGGGCTGGGCCAGGGCCACGGCGGTGGTCTCGTCGATCACCCAGTGCGCGGCGAGCGGCCGCACGGCCTTGGGCAGCGCGAGCAGCTGGGACAGCCTCAGCCCGTAGAAGGCGTTGCGGGTGCCGAGGAAGAAGGCCCCGGCAGCGGCCGTGAAGGGGTTCCCGCCGGCGGCCAGTGCCCCGACCAGCGCGAACTGCGAGGCCCCGGTGAACACCAGCAGACTCAGCACGCAGGCCTGGAGGGTGCTGACCCCCGCCCCGGCCGCGGTCACCCCGAAGGCGAACCCGGACAGCCCGACCGCCACTCCGACGCCGAGCGCGTCCCGGACCACGGCAGCGCGCGGCTTGTCCGTGACCTCGGCCCCCGCCCCGACCACGGGCACGGCCCCAACCACAGGCCCGGTGGCCTCGTCGGGGACTTCTGGTATCACCATCTGATGTTCTCCCACGCCCCGAAATTACGCAGGGAGCGGCATCCGGGTCTTGTACGTTCTTGCACCATGCGTGAGGTGATCAAGGAAATGGCGGACCGGCTGGCCCAGGTGCCCGGCGTGAGCGGAGTCATGCTCGGCGGCAGCCGGGCCCGCGGCGAGCACCGGCCGGAATCGGACTGGGACCTCGGCGTCTACTACCGCGGCGACGCACTCGACCTCGGCGCGCTGCGCGCGCTGGCCGGACCGGGCGTGGACGTGGCCGGCCCGGGCGGCTGGGGGCCCTGGGTCGACGGCGGTGCGTGGCTGAAGGTCGACGGCGTGGCGGTGGACTGGATCCTGCGGGACCTGGACCGGGTCGAGCGGGTCTGGGAGGACTGCCGCGAGGGCCGCTACGAGGTGGGCGTGCAGCCGGGGCACCCGCTCGGCTTCTGGTCCCCCTGCTACCCGGGCGAGGTGGCCCTCGGCCAGGTCCTGGCGGACCCGACGGGCGGGCTGGCCGCCCTGCGCACCTCGGTCTCGGCCTACCCGGAGCCGCTGCGGGACGCCTTGATCGCGGGGGCCTGGGAGGCGGAGTTCCTCGCAGCGGGCGCCGCGAAGGGCGCGGCCCGCGCGGACGGCCTGTACGTCTCGCTGTGCCTGTCCAAGGCCTTCGGCATCCTCGTCCAGGCGCTCTTCGCGGCGGACCGGCGCTGGTGCCTGAACGAGAAGGGTGCCCTGGCCGCCGCCGAGGCCCTGCCGTCCGCTCCGGCCGGCTTCGGCGAGCGCGTACGGACCCTGCTGGGCGTGCAGGGCACGACGGCGTCCTCCCTGACGGCGACGGTGGCCGAGGCCCGCACCCTGGTCGAGGAGACCCGGGCGGCGCTGGCGCTCTAGGCGTCTCGGCGGCTCACCGAGCAGGGCGGTGAGTTCCGCCCGACCTCACCCGCCCGGCGGAGCTGCTGCACTGGCTCGACTGGCAGCACGCCGGCTACGTCTTCGACCCCCGCCGGGTCGGTGCTCCCGGACCGGCCGGGTCCGGACGGGGCTGCCGTCCGGGGCCCACCGGTACGTGCGTACCGTCGTGATCTCCGCGAACCCGGCCGTGGACAGTGCGGTGCGCAGCTCTCCCTCCGCCTCCGCAACGCAGTACGGCGCCGCGCGGCCCATGAGACAGGCCTTCGCCGCAAGCGGGGCGAAGGCCGCCACGAGTTCGGTGTGCGGTCCGGTCACCCCGCCGATGACGACGAAGCCCGAGTCCGCGAATCGTCCGGCCCACCCCGCCACGGTCACCCGGCCGCCGTCGAGCAGAACCACGGTGTCCCCCCGGCCGCCTCGGCCGTACGCGGCCCAGCCGTCGGCCTCCACCTCGGCCAGCGGCGTCGCGTGCGGGCCGCTCGCGGCGGCCAGCTCGCGTACCTGTGCGTCCGAGAGGTCGGAGCGCACCTGGGTCCCGCCGCACCCGCGAGATCACCGCGAACTCCCCCGCCAGCAGCGACCGCTCCGGATCCGCGGTGAACCCGGCCGCCTCCAACTCCTCGGCCAGGACCGGGGGGTCCGCCCCGTACACCGCCCGCTCCAGCCCGTCCATGATCCAGATGCTAGCCAGCCGCCCGACCCCGCCGGTAAGCCCCCGGCGGGACCCCCACGATGCGGGTGAAGTGCCGGTTCAGGTGTGGCTGGTCGGTGAAGCCGACGGTGACGGCCGCCTCCGCCGGCGGGATTCCCGCGTCGAGCAGCCGGCGCGCCCGCCGGACCCGGGCGTCGGTCAGCCAGGTGTGCGGAGGCATGCCGTACCGGTCCCGGAAGGCCCGCAGCAGGGCGAAGGGGCTCGTGCCCAGCTCCGCCGCGAGCTGCTCCAGCGACGGGGGCTCCCCCATCCGCTCCTCCAGTACGGCCCGGGCCCGCTCCGCGTCGGCGGCGCCCGCGCGGCCTGCGCTGCGGGCGGGCAGCGGTCCGGCGTGCCGGGTCAGCATCCGGGCCACCACCCCGCGCAGCAGGGTGTCGGCGGCCAGCGCGTTGCCGGCCTCGGCGGCCCGGTGGACCTCGGTGATGGCCAGCGAGGCCTGCGGGTCGGCGACCATGGCGGCGGTGAAACCGGGGGTTCCGCGCAGGGTCCCGATCTCGGTGGCGACCTCGGTGATCAGCGCCCGGGAGGGGTAGAGGGTGGCGTAGGCCCAGCCCTCGGGGGCCCCGGCGCGGGCGGTGTGCGGGACCTCGGGGTTGATCAGGACCACGCTGCCGGGCCCGGCGCGCAGGGTGTCTCCCGGCAGGCCGATCTCCTCGACGCCGCCGGTGACGGCCGCGATGACGTACCCGTCGTGGGCGTGGCGCGGGAAGGTGTGGCGTACGTAGTGGGCGCGCAGCAGGTCCAGCCCGGGCAGTTCCGCGTACTGCCAGTGCCGCGCCCACTCCCGGCGGCCCTCGTCCGCTCCGGTGCCCGTGCCCATCCCCCCATTCTGCGCCCCGCCCCGCCGGGGCGTTTGCGCAGGTCCGCCCGCTTGTCAGTGGGCGGGTGCACGATGGGGGCATGTCCGCAGCCGCGCTCGACTCGTTCTCCCCCGCGACCCGTTCCTGGTTCACGGGGGCCTTCGTCGCGCCCACCCCCGCCCAGGAGGGCGCCTGGCGGGCCATCGGGGCGGGCTCGGACGTGCTGGTGGTGGCCCCCACCGGCTCCGGCAAGACCCTGGCCGCCTTCCTCGCCGCCCTCGACCAGCTCGCCTCGACCCCTCCCCCGGCGGACCCGAAGAAGCGCTGCCGGGTGCTGTACGTATCGCCCCTGAAGGCACTGGCGGTGGACGTGGAGCGCAATCTCCGCAGCCCGCTGACCGGTATCCGGCAGGAATCGGTGCGCCTGGGGCTGCCCGAGCCGGAGATCCGGGTCGGGATCCGTTCCGGTGACACCCCGCCGGCCGAGCGGCGCGCACTGGTGACCCGGCCGCCGGACATCCTGATCACCACGCCCGAGTCGCTGTTCCTGATGCTGACCTCGGCGGCCCGCGACGCCCTGGCGGGGATCGAGACGGTGATCCTGGACGAGGTGCACGCGGTCGCCGGGACCAAGCGCGGCGCCCATCTCGCACTGTCCCTGGAGCGGTTGGACGAGCTGCTGCCCCGCCCCGCGCGCCGGATCGGGCTCTCGGCGACGGTCCGCCCGGTGGACGAGGTGGCCCGGTACCTCGCACCGCGCGGCAAGGTGGAGATCGTCCAGCCGCCCTCCACCAAGGAGTTCGACCTGTCGGTGGTCGTTCCGGTCGAGGACATGGGCGAGTTGGGCGGCTCCCCCGCCACCGAGGGCAAGGAGGGTGGCGACAAGCCCTCCATCTGGCCGCATGTGGAGGAGCGGATCGCGGATCTGGTCCAGGCCCACCGGTCCACCATCGTGTTCGCCAACTCCCGGCGCCTCGCCGAGCGCCTGTGCAACCGGCTCAACGAGATCGCGTACGAGCGGGCCACGGGCGGCCCGCTCCCCGAGGGTCCGCCGCCGGCCGAGATCATGGCCCAGTCGGGCGCCGCCCAGGGCGCTCCGCCGCTGCTGGCCCGCGCCCACCACGGCTCGGTGTCCAAGGAGCAGCGGGCGCTGGTGGAGGAGGACCTGAAGGCGGGCCGGCTGCCCGCCGTGGTCGCCACCTCCAGCCTGGAGCTCGGCATCGACATGGGCGCGGTGGACCTCGTCATCCAGGTGGAGTCCCCGCCCTCGGTGGCCTCCGGGCTCCAGCGCGTGGGCCGGGCCGGGCACCAGGTGGGCGCGGTGTCCACCGGGGTCGTCTTCCCCAAGTACCGGGGCGACCTCGTGCAGGCCGCCGTGGTCACCGAGCGGATGCGCACGGGCTCGATCGAGTCCCTGCGGATCCCCTCGAACCCACTGGACGTGCTCGCCCAGCAGCTCGTCGCGATGACCGCGATGGACACATGGCAACTGGACGACCTGCTCGCCCTGGTGCGGCGGGCGGCCCCCTTCGCGGCGCTGCCGGACTCGGCGTTCACGGCGGTGCTGGACATGCTGGCCGGCCGCTACCCGTCGGACGCCTTCGCGGAGCTCCGGCCCCGGGTGGTGTGGGACCGCGTCGCCGGGACGATCACCGGCCGGCCCGGCGCACAGCGGCTCGCGGTCACCTCGGGCGGGACCATCCCGGACCGCGGCCTCTTCGGCGTCTTCCTGGCCGGGGCGGACCCGAAGAAGGGCGGCGGCCGGGTCGGCGAGCTCGACGAGGAGATGGTCTACGAGTCCCGCGTCGGCGACGTCTTCACCCTCGGCACCACCTCCTGGCGGATCGTGGACATCACCCGCGACCGCGTCCTGGTCACCCCCGCCCCCGGGGTCCCGGGCCGCCTCCCGTTCTGGAAGGGCGACCAGCTGGGCCGCCCGCTGGAACTGGGCCGGGCGGTCGGCGCGTTCCTGCGCGAGCTCGGCGGCCTCACCGCCGAGGACGCCCGCCTGCGCCTGCTGGCGGCGGGGCTGGACACCTGGGCCGCCGAGAACGTCCTGTCCTACCTCGCCGAACAGCGCGAGGCCTGCGGCCACGTACCGGACGACCGGACCATCGTCGTCGAGCGGTTTCGCGACGAGCTCGGCGACTGGCGGGTCGTCGTCCACTCCCCCTTCGGCGCCCAGGTGCACGCCCCCTGGGCGCTGGCACTCGGCGCCCGCCTCTCCGAGCGGTACGGGATGGACGCGCAGGTCATGCACGCCGACGACGGCATCGTGCTCCGCCTGCCGGACGCGGACCTGCTGAGCATGGACCTGGACCTGCTGGACCACGACCCGGCGCCGAACCGGTCCTTCGACTTCGACGACGAGAAGCCCCCGCTGGGCGCGGCCGACATCGCCTTCGACCACGGCGACATCCAGCAGATCGTCACCGACCAGGTGGGCGGCTCCGCGCTGTTCGCCTCCCGCTTCCGCGAGTGCGCGGCGCGCGCCCTGCTGCTGCCGCGCCGCAATCCCGGCAAGCGCACCCCCCTGTGGCAGCAGCGCCAGCGCGCCTCACAGCTCCTCCAGGTGGCCTCCGAGTTCGGTTCGTTCCCGATCGTGCTGGAAGCCGTACGGGAATGCCTGCAGGACGTCTTCGACGTGCCGGGACTGACCGAGCTGATGGGGGACATCGAGGCCCGCCGGGTCCGCCTGGTCGAGGTCACCACCGTCGAGCCCTCCCCCTTCGCCCGCTCCCTGCTCTTCGGGTACGTCGCGCAGTTCCTCTACGAGGGCGACTCGCCCCTCGCCGAGCGCAGGGCGGCCGCACTGTCGCTGGACTCGCGGCTGCTGGCCGAGCTGCTGGGCCAGGCGGAGCTGCGCGAGCTGCTCGACGCGGAGGTCCTGACGGAACTGGAGCGGGAGCTGCAGTGGCTGACGGAGGACCGGCGGGCCAAGGACGCCGAGTCGGTGGCCGACCTGCTGCGCCTGCTGGGGCCCCTCACCCCGGCCGAGCTGGCCGCCCGCGGCGCGCAGCCGCAGTGGGCGCAGTCGCTCTCCGCCGCCCGCCGGGCGATCCGGGTCCGGATCGGCGGCGAGGACCACTGGGCGGCCATCGAGGACGCGGGCCGGCTGCGCGACGCGCTGGGCACGGCGCTCCCGGTGGGCGTTCCGGAGGCGTTCACCGAGCCGGTGAAGGACCCGCTCGGCGACCTCCTGGCCCGGCACGCCCGCACCCACGGCCCCTTCACCACGGTCACCGCCGCCGCCCGCTTCGGGCTGGGCACGGCCGTGACGGACGGCGCACTGCACCGGCTCGCGGCGGCCGGGCGGGTGGTCCAGGGCGAGTTCCACCCGGCGGGCATCGGCCAGGAGTGGTGCGACGCCACGGTACTGCGCCGGCTGCGCCGCCGCTCGCTCGCGGCGCTGCGCCAGGAACTGGAGCCGGTCCCGCCGGCCTCCCTCGCCACCTTCCTCCCCCAGTGGCAGCACCTGGGCGGAGCCCTGCGCGGCGTCGACGGCCTGGCCCGCGCGATCGAACAGCTCCAGGGCGCGGCCGTGCCCGCCTCCGCGCTGGAACGCCTGATCCTCCCCTCCCGGGTGGCGGACTACTCCCCCACGCTCCTGGACGAGCTCACCACCACGGGCGAGGTCCTCTGGGCGGGCGCGGGAGCCCTTGCGGGCAAGGACGGCTGGGTCTCCCTCTACCTCGCGGACGCGGCCCCGCTTCTCCTCCCCCCGCCGCATCCCCTGGAGCTCAGCCCGCTGCACGCGGCGGTCCTCGACGTGCTGGCCGCCGGATACGGGCTGTTCTTCCGCCAGCTCGCGGACCGGGTCCGCACACTGCACCCGGACGCCTCGGACGGGGACCTCTCCGCCGCCGTCTGGGACCTGGCGTGGTCGGGGCGGCTGACCAATGACACCCTCGCCCCCCTGCGCTCCCTCCTCGGCTCTGGCCGCACGGCGGGCGCCACCGCCCACCGCGCACGCCGCACGATCCCCCGCGGCCGCTACGGCACGCTCACCACCCCCACCTCCCGTACGGGCCCGCCCACGGTGTCGGGCCGCTGGTCCCTCCTCCCGGCCCACGCCCCGGATCCGACCCACCGCGCGCACGCCCTGGCCCGCACCCTGCTGGACCGCCACGGGGTGGTGACCCGCGGCGCGGTGGCCGCGGAAGGGGTGCAGGGCGGCTTCAGCGCCGTCTACCGCGTCCTGTCCGCCTTCGAGGACAGCGGCCAGGCCCGCAGGGGCTATGTGGTCGAAGGCCTGGGCGCGGCCCAGTTCGCCATGGACGGCGCGGTCGACCGCCTCCGCGCCGCCGAGCGGACCCCGCCCCCTCTCGCCGCGGTGGTCCTCGCCGCCGCCGACCCGGCGAACGCCTACGGCGCCGCCCTGCCCTGGCCGGAGCCCCCGTCCGGCGCCACCCACAAGCCGGGCCGCAAGGCGGGCTCCCTGGTGGTCCTGGTCGACGGTGAACTCACCCTCTACCTGGAGCGCGGCGGCAAAACCCTCCTGGCCTGGCCCCCGCCGGACGACCCCCGCCTCACAGCCGCCCTGTCCGCCCTGACGGCGGCCTCCCTCAAGGGCACCCTCCCCGCCCTCACCGTGGAACGCGTCAACGCCGCCCCCTCCCTCACCTCCCCCTACGCCCCACCCATCGAAGCCACCGGCTTCCACGCCACCCCCCAAGGCCTCCGCCTCCGCCACTGACCCCCGCCGACCGGCCTCCGCCACCCATCCCCTCCTACCGGCCCCCCAGCCCGGCCGGCCCGGCAACCGGGGCACTCCGACACCCCCGGCCGCCCCGGCAACCCCGAATCCAGCGCCCAGCAGCCCGGACACCCGGGAACGCCGCTTCGAACCCGGAGCGCAGCCCAGGGCCCGGGCCGGGAGCAGCCCGGGAACGAGCTCGGGCCCAGCGCGACCCGGCCCGGAACCGGCCGGATTCGGGACCCGGGCGCAGCCCAACCCCGGCCCGAAACCACCCGGAATCGGAACCCGGGCCCAGCCCACGAACCGGACCCGGACCCGTCCCAGCACGGCTCCACAAGCCATGCCCGGAGCCGCCCCCGGGGCGGGCCCCAGTGCGCCAGCCCGCCGGATGGGTTCCGGCGCGCAGCTCAGAGGCGGGACCCGGGGCTCAGCCCAAGGGAACCGAACCGGGGGCTCAGCCCACCAACCGGGCCCGGGACATCGCCCACCGCTCTGGCCCGGATTGCAGCCCCGGGGATCCGGTCACTGGGCGCAGCCCAGCCAACGGGTTCCGCGCCCGGCCCGGCCAAGCGCACCCCAGGGCGCGGCCCAACTGAGGACAGGCCGCAGCCCAGCAACCAGGTCCGGGACCCAGCCACCACCCCGGCCGGGGGACGCAGCCCCGGCGCCCCGCACCCGCGTAGGCAGCCCCAGCGCCAGCCCCAGCCCCGGACCCGGGACAGGGCGCAGTGCAGCGCAGCGCAGCACAGCTCCAGGGCTCCGGGCCCAGCCCGACGCTCCGCACCCCGCGGACTCAGCCCATCCGGGGACGGGGCGAAGCCCAAGAACCGGGTCCGGGGCGCAGCCCCGGGGAACGGGGGAAGGGCGGGGCGGGGAGCAAGCCCCGCGCAGCGGCGCCCGCAGCCTCCGCCCCACCAGCCCCACTCCGCAGGAGAATGGACGCATGCCCGAAGGAGACAGCGTCTACCGCGCCGCGGCCCGGCTCCGCGAAGCCCTCGCGGGCAGGGAACTCACCCGCTCCGACCTCCGCGTCCCCCGCTTCGCCACCGCCGACCTCACCGGCCTCACCACCCTCGCCGTCGTCCCCCGGGGCAAGCACCTCCTCATCCGCTTCGGCCCGCCGGCAGCAGCCGATCCCGAACCAGGCACCGGCGAAGCCGCAGCCACCGGACCCAGGCCGGCCCCCAGCCACCTCCTCACCCTCCACACCCACCTCCGAATGGACGGAGCCTGGCGCATCCTGCGAACCACTCCCACCGGACAACCCCGCCTGCCAGGCCCCGCCCACGAGATCCGGGTGATCCTCGGCACCGCCGACCACACCGCCGTCGGATACCGCCTCCCCGTCGTCGAACTGCTCCGCACCGCCGATGAGCACCACGCCGTCGGCCACCTGGGCCCCGACCTCCTCGGCCCCGACTGGGACGAGGCCACCGCCGCCGCGAACCTTCTCGCCGCCCCCGCCCGCCCCCTCGGCGAGGCCCTCCTCGACCAGCGCAACCTGGCCGGCATCGGCAACATCTACAAGGCCGAGCTCTGCTTCCTCGCCCAGGTCACCCCCTGGACCCCGGTCGGCGATCTGCCGGCGAGCACCCTCCCCCGGCTGGCCGGCGCCGCACGCCGGCTCCTCGAAGCGAACAAGGCCCGCCACCGCAACACCACCGGCAGCCGCCGCCCCGGGCAGGACCTGTTCGTCTACGGCCGCCGCCACCGCCCCTGCCTGCGCTGCGGCACCTTCGTCCGGGAGGCCCCCCAGGACGGCCGCCCCACGTACTGGTGTCCCCGCTGCCAATCCGGCCCGACACCGTAGTTGACGCCCCGTCAGATCTGGTCGTACCGTCCCCGCATGCCCTCACCCAGCGCGTACGAACTCACCGGCCGCACCGCCCTGATCACCGGCGCCGCCAGCGGCATAGGCCGGGCCACCGCCGTTCTCCTCGCAGAGGCGGGAGCGGCCGTGCACTGCGCGGACCGCGACGCCCAGGGCCTCCAGGAAACCGTCGAGCTGATCGCCAAGGCCGGCGGCCGAGCCACCGCCCACGTCCTCGACGTGACCGACCGCGCCTCGATCAAGGCGGCGATCTCGCAGGCCGGCCCCCTCGACATCACCGCCGCGATCGCCGGGATCATGCACAGCAGCAGCGTCCTGGACACGTCCGACGAGGACCTGGACCGGGTCCTGGACATCAACTTCAAGGGGGTGCTGCGCACCTGCCAGGAGGCCGCCCGCGCCATGATCGCGGCCGGCCGGCCGGGTTCGATCATCACCATGGCCTCCGGCGCCGTGGACGCCGCCCAGCCCGGCCTGCTCTGCTACAGCGCCGCCAAGGCCGCCGTCGTCCAGTTGACCAAGACCCTCGCCACCGAGGCCGGCCCGCACGGCATCCGCGTCAATGCGGTCGCGCCCGGCTGGATCCGCACCCCGATGACCGGCCGGCACAGCCCCGAGGTCCAGGAGCAGACCGAGGCGATGATGACGCGGATGTCCCCGCTGCGGCGCGTGGGCGAGCCCGAGGACATAGCCCAGGCGGTGCTCTACCTCGCCTCGGACGCCTCGTCCTTCATGACGGGCCAGATTCTTCGCCCGAACGGTGGAGTTTCGATGCCCTGGTAGACGATTCCCCTGCCCCGGGCTCCCACGCCCCCGAAGCCCCGGCCTCCCACTCCCCGGCGGCCACCGGCCCGGCGGGGAACCCGTCCCCGCCGCCCCCCGCGCCCTCGCGTACGCCCGCCCTACGTCGACGGCCACCCACCGGCCCCGGCACGCAGTGCACCGGCAGCAGGCCCAGCCCCCATCCTCCGACGGCGACCGCACCCTCCACCGGCCCGGCCTCGGCCGGCGCCAGCACGAGGCGCAGCACGGCCCACCACCACAGGACGCCCACCGACAGCGCGAGGGCCAGGCCCACGGGTATACCCAGCAACCGCCGCACGGCCACCTCCAGGGGCCGGAGACCCGAACGGGCCCATCCTCCCGTACCCCGCCCGCACCCGCACCCCCTCGGCGCCCGCACGCGCACCGCCCCGGAGCCGGACCGGCCCACCGCCCCCGGAACGCCCAGGAGCCCCGGCCGGTACCCGAAGGCACCGGCCGGGGCTCCGGCCACACTCATACGCTCGGCACACGCGCTCACGCGCACGGGCCTACGTCACGCACACATTCACGCGGCTACGACGTTCACCGCTTCCACGGGCGCCTTGATGGTCACCCGTTCCGGGCCACCCGTGACCGAGGCCACGGATACCGAATTGAGCATCGGGCGGACCGGTGCGGACACCGGTTCGCTCGCCGCGGCGGACTGAGCCAGCTCGGCGAGCGAGAGCTCGTCGCTGACTTCCCGCATCAGCTCTGACATCCGTACGTCAAGCGCGTCGCAGATCGCGGAGAGCAGCTCGGAGGATGCCTCCTTCTGCCCCCGCTCCACCTCGGAGAGATAGCCGAGCGAAACTCGGGCGGATGAGGAGACTTCGCGCAGAGTACGGCCCTGGCGCTGGCGCTGCCGACGCAGCACGTCACCCAGCAGGCGACGGAGCAGAATCATCGGTGGCTCCCTCCTCTGACCGTGTAGCCGTAACCTTCACGCCCCACCGTACCGCCTCGCGCGGCGGCCGTGCGGGGAGCGATGTCGTGTTCACTCAGGGCTGCAAACATCAAATCCCCCCGTCCTGTTCCGTTTCCTGCCCCCGCCGATTGTCGCGGAGTTCGCTCGCGAGCAGCTCGAGCACTGTCCGTGCACTCTCTCTACGAATTTCCGCACGGGAGCCTTTCAACCTCAGGGCGGCAGTTTTCCTGCTCCCAGGACCCGCCACGGCGACGAAAACGGTGCCCACCGGCTGTCCGTCCTGCGGGTCGGGGCCGGCCACCCCGGTGGTGGCTATGCCCCAGGAGGCGCCGAGCAGACGCCGTACTCCGGCCGCCATCTCTTCCGCGACCTGCGGGTTCACCGCGCCTTCAGCTTCCAGCAGCCCGGCGTCCACGCCCAGCACCTGGTGCTTCAGCTCGGTCGCGTACGCCGTGACGGAGCCGCGGAAGGACCGGGAGGCACCCGGGACGGCCGTGAGCTCCGCGGCGACCATGCCGCCGGTCAGCGACTCCGCCACAGCGACCGTGGCGTCACTCTCCGCAAGGAGCCGCAGCACATCAGCCGCAATCGCCCCACTGTCCCCGGCAGCCCCGTTGGTCTTGCATGCCGCTTCGCCGGTCACAGGAGAATCACCCGCGTCTTGCGGGCCCGCGCCATCCCCCGGCGTGCTCACCGCGCGGCACGCTCCGCGGCGAGCCCCTTGCGCCGGAGTACGACCGCCTCCCGGATGTAATCCAAACCGGTGACAACGGTCAGGACGACGGCGACCGCCATCACCCAGAACCGCAGCATCGCCAGCGGCCCGGTCAGGGCGAGCACGTACATGCCCACGGCGGTGCCCTGGGCCAGGGTCTTCAGCTTCCCGCCCCGGCTCGCCGGAATCACTCCGTACCTGATGACCCAGAAACGCAGGAGGGTGATCCCGAGTTCCCGGCCGAGGATCACTCCGGTCACCCACCAGGGCAGGTCGCCGAGCCACGACAGACACACCAACGCCGACCCCATGATCGCCTTGTCGGCGATGGGGTCGGCGATCTTCCCGAAGTCCGTGACCAGGTTGTACGTACGGGCCAGATGCCCGTCGAAGATGTCGGTGATCATGGCGACGGCGAACGCCGCCCACGCCAGCGCCCGCCAGACGGGGTCGTACCCTCCGTCGGCGAGCAGCAGCATCACGAATCCCGGCACCAGGACCAGCCGGATCATCGTCAGGATGTTGGCGATGTTCCACAGGCTGGCCTGGTTGACCGCCGCCGCGCCCAGCTTCGCGCCGGGCGCGGGCCGGCGGCCGGTCCCGCCCGCCGCAGATGCCGGGGCTCCGGTCATCCGGCCGCCTCCTCAAGATCCAGGCCCAGGGGCTCCGCCACGAGGTCCACACCCAGGGTGCCGACCACCTTCGCCGTGACGATACGCCCCGGGACCAGGCCCGCGCCGTCCGTGAATACGACCTGGCCGTCGGTCTCGGGAGCCTGGTGGGCGGCGCGCCCGTAGGCTCCCTCGCCGTCCTCCGCCTCGTCGATCGGCACGACGGTCTCGACGAGCACTTCCAGCGTCTCCCCGATCCGCTCCTCCGCGCGCTGCGAGGTGAGCTCCTCGGCGAGGCGCTGCATGTGGGCGAGGCGCTCGGCGATGGTGTCCGCGTCCAGCTTGCCGTCGTAGGTGACGGCCTCCGTGCCGTCCTCGTCCGAGTAGCCGAAGACGCCGATGGCGTCGAGCCGCGCGTGGGTGAGGAAGCGCTCCAGCTCGGCGAAGTCCGACTCCTTCTCGCCGGGGAAGCCGACGATGAAGTTGGACCGGACACCGGCCTGCGGGGCCTTGCTGCGGATGGTGTCCAGCAGTTCCAGGAACCGGTCGGTGTCACCGAAGCGGCGCATGGCGCGCAGCACGTCGGGGGCCGAGTGCTGGAAGGAGAGGTCGAAGTACGGGACGACCTTGGGGGTCGAGGTCAGTACGTCGATCAGGCCGGGCCGCATCTCGGCGGGCTGGAGGTAGCTGACGCGGACGCGCTCGATGCCGTCCACCTCGGCCAGTTCGGGCAGCAGGGTCTCCAGCAGGCGGATGTCGCCCAGGTCCTTGCCGTACGAGGTGTTGTTCTCGGAGACCAGCATGATCTCCTTGACGCCCTGCTCGGCGAGCCAGCGCGTCTCGCCCAGCACGTCGCTGGGGCGGCGGGAGATGAAGGAGCCGCGGAAGGACGGGATGGCACAGAAGGAGCAGCGCCGGTCGCAGCCGGAGGCCAGCTTGACCGAGGCCACCGGGCTCTTGTCCAGGCGGCGGCGCAGCGGCGCACGGGGACCGGAGGCGGGTGCGAGGCCCTCGGGAAGGTCCGCGGGGGCCGCCTCGGGCTCCTGGGCGTGGCCGGGCAGGGCCACGTCGGCGCTCTGGCGCTCGGCCGGGCTGATCGGCAGCAGCTTGCGCCGGTCGCGCGGGGTGTGGGAGGCGTGGACGCCGCCGTTGAGGATGGTCTGGAGACGGTCGGAGATATCGGCGTAGTCGTCGAAGCCGAGTACTCCGTCGGCCTCGGGGAGCGCTTCGGCAAGTTCCTTGCCGTAGCGCTCGGCCATACAGCCGACGGCTACGACGGCCTGCGTGCGGCCGTGATCCTTGAGATCGTTGGCCTCCAGCAGGGCGTCCACGGAGTCTTTTTTGGCGGCTTCGACGAAGCCGCAGGTGTTGACGACGGCTACGTCCGCATCGGCGGCGTCCTCGACGAGCTCCCAGCCATCCGCCGCCAAGCGGCCTGCGAGCTCCTCCGAGTCCACCTCGTTACGGGCGCAGCCAAGAGTGACAAGGGCGACGGTACGGCGTTCGGGCATGGGCTCAAGACTACTTCGTCCCGGCACCGGCCCCCGCCTCCCGTCCCGGTACGACAAGATCCCCGGAGTGCGGCGCGGCACCCCGGGGATCCGGAACGATTTATTCCCTGCTGGTCAGCCCGCCTGGGCCTGGCCCTGACGGGGGTCGTCCTTGGTGTATGTGAGACGTTCCACCTGTCCGGGCTGGAATTCGTCCTTGATCTCCTTGCCGTTCACGAAGAGCTTCACGACCCCGGCATCGCCGAGCACCAGGTCGATGGACTCCTTGTCCGTGAACGTCTTCGACTGCCCCGACTGAAGGGTGCCGTCGAAGAGGAGCCGGCCGCTGTGATCCTTGGCCGAGATCCAGCTCTCGCCGTCGTGGGCCGTCAGGACGACCGTGACGAGGTCCTTGGGCGCGGCGGCGATGGCACTGTCAGAGGGCTCGGGCTTGGGTGACGTCGGCGCCGGCGGCGCCTGGACCGAGGGCTTGCCCGCGTTCGGAGTGGGGGCGGGTTTGGGTGCGGCGGAACCTTCCGCCACCGGCCGCTTGGTCTTCTCGTCGGCGCCTCCGAAGGCCGTGAAGCCGACGAAGCCGATCACGGCGACGATGGCGGCGACCATGGCGGCGGTCCAGTTGGGCCGCTGCCGTTCGGGGCGGATTCGCTCGGCTTCGAACCTGGGCGCGGCGGAGGTGGGTGCCGGCCGGCCGCCGTGGGCCGCGTCGTAGCTGTCGATCAGGGGTTCCGGATCGAGTCGTACGGCACGGGCGAGCGTACGGATATGGCCGCGGGCGTAGACATCGCCGCCGCAGCGAGTGAAATCGTCGGATTCGATGGCGTGCACGATCGGAATGCGCACGCGGGTGGTGGAACTGACCTCGTCGACGGTCAGCCCGGCGGCGATCCGGGCCTTCTTGAGGGCCGTCCCGATCGACGGCTCTTCGACGGAAGGTTCGACGATGCGGTCCTCGGACCGGTCGTCGGTCGAAGGCCGCTCTTCTTCGGGGGAGTTGGCGTTGCCGATGGACACGAGGGCGCCTTTCGAGCGTGTAGCCACCTGCGGAAAGTCCAGTCTAGGGGGGTGACGAAAGGGTGGAGCAACCGGAGGGGGGGCTCCCTACGCCATACGAATGGCCAAGAGGCTCCCGCCCGGTGCGGCGACCCGGAACACGCCGCCACCTCTCTCAACTGGACGCACGCCCGGGGGAAACGGTTGCCTCAGTCCTTTACCCGCTATTCGGGGGTCTCCCCCCGGATCAGCGCGAGCACGCCGTCCAGCTCGTCGGCCTTCAGCATCACGTCGCGCGCCTTCGATCCCTCGCTCGGTCCGACGATGCCCCGTGACTCCATCAGGTCCATCAGCCGCCCGGCCTTCGCGAACCCGACCCGCAGCTTGCGCTGGAGCATCGAGGTGGACCCGAACTGTGTCGAGACGACCAGCTCGGCCGCCTGGCACAGCAGGTCCAGGTCGTCGCCGATCTCCTCGTCGATCTCCTTCTTCTGCTTCTGCCCGACGGTCACGTCGTTGCGGAAGACGGGAGCCATCTGGTCCTTGCAGTGCTGCACGATCCCGGCGATCTCGTCCTCGGTGACAAAAGCGCCCTGGAGGCGTACCGGCTTGTTCGCGCCCATCGGCAGGAACAGTCCGTCGCCCTTGCCGATGAGCTTCTCCGCCCCCGGCTGGTCCAGGATGACCCGGCTGTCGGCGAGCGAGGAGGTGGCGAAGGCGAGGCGCGAGGGCACGTTCGCCTTGATCAGACCGGTGACCACGTCCACCGAGGGCCGCTGGGTCGCGAGCACCAGGTGGATGCCGGCCGCGCGGGCCAGCTGGGTGATGCGGACGATCGAGTCCTCCACGTCGCGCGGGGCCACCATCATCAGGTCGGCGAGCTCGTCGACGATCACCAGCAGGTACGGGTACGGGCTGAGCTCCCGCTCGCTGCCCGGCGGCAGTTTGATCTTGCCGTCGCGGATCGCCTTGTTGAAGTCGTCGATGTGCCGGTACCCGAAAGCCGCCAGGTCGTCGTAGCGCAGGTCCATCTCGCGCACGACCCACTGGAGCGCCTCGGCGGCCCGCTTGGGGTTGGTGATGATCGGCGTGATCAGGTGCGGGATGCCCTCGTACGCCGTCAGCTCCACCCGCTTGGGGTCCACGAGCACCATCCGGACGTCCTCCGGGGTGGCCCGCACCATCACCGAGGTGATCAGGCAGTTGATGCAGGAGGACTTTCCGGAGCCGGTGGCTCCGGCGACCAGTACGTGCGGCATCTTCGCCAGGTTGGCCATGACGTAGCCGCCCTCGACGTCCTTGCCGAGCGCCACCAGCATCGGATGGTCGTCCTCGGCCGCGTCCGCCAGCCTGAGCACGTCCCCCAGGTTGACCATCTCGCGGTCGGTGTTCGGGATCTCGATGCCGACCGCCGACTTGCCCGGGATCGGACTGATGATGCGCACGTCGGGCGAGGCCACGGCGTAGGCGATGTTCTTCGCCAGCGCCGTGATCCGCTCGACCTTCACGGCCGGGCCCAGCTCCACCTCGTAGCGGGTCACCGTCGGACCCCGGGTGAAGCCGGTGACCTTCGCGTCGACCTTGAACTCCATGAACACGTTCGACAGCGAGGCCACCACCGCGTCGTTCGCGGCGCTACGGGTCTTGCCCGGGCCGCCCTTCTCCAGCAGGTCCAGCGAGGGCAGGGAGTACGTGATGTCCCCGCGCAGCTGGAGCTGCTCGGCGCGCGGCGGCAGCGCCTGGGTCTGCGGCGCGGTCTTGGTCAGGTCGGGAACGGACAGCGTCCCGGAGGCCGCCGCGGTGGTGTCGTTCGGCGCGGCCGCGGCCGCGGCGGGCTTCTCCGCAGCGGGCTTCTCCGCGGGTACGGGCTTCTCCTCGCGGGCGGGCCCCTCCTCGCGGGACGCCGGCACCGCAGCGGTGAGCTCCGCGCCCTCGCGCTCCGCCGAGATGCCCTGGGTGAGGTCGGCGACCAGCGGGGAGGGCGGCATCCCGCCGTACACCACCCCGTCCAGCGCGGCGGCGGCCGCCGCCGCCACGTCGACGGCGTCCATCCCGCGGTCCATGGACGGCCGGCCGGCGGCCCGCCGGGGGCGCCGCCGCCGGGCGAGCGCCTCTTCCTCGGCGGCCTCCGACGGATCCTCGGGCCCGGCGCTCACGGAGCGGGCGCGCCACTGCTCGGCGTCGTGCCGGTCCGCGGCGGCCGAGGCCGAGGCCGCGCCCGCGCTCTCCCCGTACTCCTCGTCGTACTCGTTCGGCGCGATGATCCCCAGGCGGATCCCGGCGCTCCGCAGTCGCTGCGGGATCGCGTTGACGGGGGTGGCGGTGACGACCAGCAGCCCGAAGAGCGTGAGCAGCACCAGCATCGGCACGGCCAGCGGTGCGCCCATCGTGAAGATCAGCGGCTTCGAGGCGCCCCAGCCGATCAGCCCGCCGGCGTTCTGCATGGCGGTGGTGCCCTCGTCGCGCCCGGGGGCTCCGCAGGCGATGTGCACGAGCCCCAGGGCTCCGATGACGAGCGCGGAGAGCCCGATGCCGATGCGGCCGTTGGCGTCGGCCTGTTCGGGATGGCGGATGAAACGTACCGCCATGACACCGAGCAGGACCGGCACGAGCAGGTCGAGCCGCCCGAAGGCGCCGGTGACCAGCATGCTCACCAGGTCCCCGACCGGCCCGTTCAGGTTCGACCAGGTCCCGGCGGCGACGATCAGCGCGAGCGCGAGCAGCAGCAGCGCGAGGCCGTCCTTGCGGTGGGCCGGGTCCAGGTTCTTCGCGCCCTGGCCGATACCGCGGAAGATCGCGCCGACCGCGTGCGCGATGCCGAGCCAGAAGGCGCGCACCAGCCGCAGAACGCCCCCGGTGGGGGACGGCACGGGCTTGGCCGCGACCTTTTTGACGGGGCCGCGCTTGGTGGCGGGCGCCGCCTTCCTGGCGGGCGGCTTGCGGGCTGGGGCAGCTTTCTTCGCCGGCGCCGTCGTACGGCCGGTGCGGCCCTTCGCGCTGCCCGCAGTGCTCTGGGAACCCTTACCGGACGTACTTGAGGCCATGCGCCCGAGGTTACCGGTGCGCACGCCGGTGGACACGCGTGCCCACCCCTTCACCCGTTCGTGTCGCTCCGGGGATCGGGTGACAGACGCCTGCGGCCTCGCCCCGTACCGGCGGCCCGCCATGCGCCCCGCCAGACCTGACGGGCCGCCAGGCAAGCCCGCGCGAGGCCCTCTCGGGCTCACGGGCAGGCCGCGCCGGCGTCAGCCCTGCGCGGGCAGCACGGCGCTCGCGCCGCCGGTCCCCGGCTCCAACGCGTCGAGCGCCCGCCGCAGCCCGGTGAGCTTGCGCTCCAGATGGGCGGCGGTCGCCACCACCGAAGGATCGGCCGCCTCCTCGCCGAGCTGCTTGGTCAGCGCTTCCGCCTGCTCCTCGACGGCGGCGAGCCGCGCGGAGAGCTCGGCCAGCAGGCCGGCCGTCTCCTTGGAGCCGTCGACCGCGCCGTTGGAGCTGCCGCCCTCCAGCTGGAGCCTGAGCAGAGCCGCCTGCTCGCGCAGTTGGCAGTTCTTCGTATACAGCTCGACGAACACCGAGACCTTGGCCCGCAGCACCCACGGGTCGAAGGGCTTCGAAATGTAGTCCACCGCGCCCGCCGCGTACCCGCGGAAGGTGTGGTGCGGACCGTGGTTGATCGCGGTCAGGAAGATGATCGGGATGTCCCTGGTCCGCTCCCGCCGCTTGATGTGCGCGGCGGTCTCGAACCCGTCCATGCCCGGCATCTGCACGTCGAGCAGGATGACCGCGAAATCGTCCGTCAGCAGCGCCTTGAGCGCTTCCTCCCCCGACGACGCCCGGACCAGTGTCTGATCGAGCGCGGAGAGGATGGCCTCCAGCGCCAGCAGATTCTCCGGCCGGTCGTCGACCAGGAGGATCTTGGCCTTCTGCACCATGCCCTGTCCTCCTCGCCCCGGCATGGGGCCTCCCCGGCTCCTGGCTCCGGCCTGTGCGCCGGGCCCCGCCCCAGAGGACGGCATCCTTGCGCCGTCCGTCCTTGTGCCGGTCATCGTAGCCCCAGTCCCGAGATCGCCACACCCTGTCACCAAGATGTCACAGCGCACGTACCTGAAACGTGGTGGGCGGGCAGAAGGTTCCCTCGGGAGCCCCCCTCTGCCCGCCCGGTCACGCCCCGGCCCCGCGCATGTGCCCTTCCATGACCGACAGTAGGTAGTCGGGTTCGACCGGCTTGGTCACGTAGTCCGAGGCACCGGACTCGATCGCCTTCTCCCGGTCCCCCTTCATGGCCTTCGCCGTCAGCGCGATGATCGGCAGCCCCTCGAACTGCGGCATCCGCCGGATCGCCGAGGTCGTCGCGTACCCGTCCATCTCCGGCATCATGATGTCCATCAGCACGAGCGCCACGTCGTCGTGCTGCTCCAGGACCTCGATGCCCTCCCGGCCGTTCTCCGCGTACAGCACCGCCAGCCCGTGCTGTTCCAGCACGCTGGTCAGCGCGAAGACGTTGCGCACGTCGTCGTCCACGATCAGCACCCGCTCGCCGTGGAAGTCGTACTTCCGCGGCGCCGTGGGCAGCGGCTCGTCGACGGCCCACGCCTCCGCGTCGCCCTGTCCGGGCACCTCCGCCCTCAGCTGGGGCTCGGCCATCGTCTTGCGGCGCCGCCGGAACAGCGCCGACGACCCCTGCCCGGTCTGTTCCCCGGCCCGCGGCAGTGCCATCGGCGCCGGAGGCCCTACGGGGCCCTGCTCCACCGGCGCCGCCGGCAGTTCGGGCCGCGCCCCCTCGGCCGCCGGGCGGCGGTACAGCTCGCCGCGCGCTCCGCCGGGCGTCGGCGGCGCGTACCCCTGCGGGGGCAGCTCGCTCGGGTGCAGCGGCAGGTACAGCGTGAAGGTCGACCCGCGGCCGGGCTCGCTCGCCGCGTGGATCTCTCCGCCCAGCAGCCGGGCGATCTCCCGGCTGATGGACAGTCCGAGGCCGGTGCCTCCGTATTTGCGGCTGGTGGTGCCGTCGGCCTGCTTGAACGCTTCGAAGATCACCAGCATCTTGCTCGCGGCGATGCCGATCCCGGTGTCGGTCACCGAGAAGGCGATCAGGTCGGCGTCGGCCTCCCGCAGCGAGCCGGCTTCCAGCAGCTGCTCGCGGATCGCGATGGGCACATCGGCCCCGGCGGGCCGGATCACCAGCTCCACCGCCCCGGTGTCGGTGAACTTCACCGCGTTCGACAGCAGGTTGCGCAGCACCTGGAGGAGGCGCTGCTCGTCGGTGTGCAGGGTCGCCGGGAGCTCCGGGGAGACCCTTACCGAGAAGTCGAGCCCCTTCTCCGCGGTCAGCGGCCTGAAGGTGGCCTCCACGTAGTCGACGAGCTGGACCAGCGCGATCCGGGTCGGGGAGACGTCCATCTTGCCGGCCTCGACCTTCGACAGGTCGAGGATGTCGTTGATCAGCTGGAGCAGGTCGGAGCCGGCCCCGTGGATGGTCTCGGCGAACTCGACCTGCTTGGGCGAGAGGTTCTCGTCCGCGTTGTCGGCGAGCAGCTTGGCCAGGATCAGCAGGGAGTTGAGCGGGGTCCGCAGCTCGTGGGACATGTTCGCCAGGAACTCGCTCTTGTACCGCATCGAGACCGCCAGTTGCTCGGCGCGCTCCTCCAGGACCTGCCGGGCCTCCTCGATCTCGGTGTTCTTCACCTCGATGTCCCGGTTCTGCTGGGCCAGCAGCTCGGCCTTCTCCTCCAGCTCCGCGTTGGCGGCCTGGAGGGCCTTCTGCCGGTTCTCCAGCTCGTCGGAGCGCTCGCGCAGCTGCTCGGTCATCTCCTGCGACTGCTTGAGCAGCATCTCCGTCTTGGAGTTGACGGAGATGGTGTTGACGCTCGTACCGATCATCTCGGCGATCTGGCTGAGGAAGTCCTTCTGGATCTGCGTGAAGGGCTGGAAGGAGGCCAGCTCGATGACGCCGAGCACCTTCCCCTCGAAGAGCACCGGCAGCACGATCACATGCGCGGGCGGGGCCTCGCCCAGCCCGGAGGAGATCTTCAGGTATCCGGGCGGGGTGTTCTCGATCAGGATCATCCGCTTCTGATCGGCGACCGTCCCGATCAGCCCCTCGCCCGGCCGGAAGGAAATGGGCATCTGACCGCCCGCGTACGCGTAACTGCCGCGCATCCGCAGCTCGTACGAACCGTCCGCGCCCCCGTCCGTCCCGATCTCGGTGGTGCCGCCGGCCGGAAGCGCCAGGAAGAACGCGCCGTGCTGCGCCGAGACCACCGGGGTCAGCTCGCTCATGATCAGCGAGGCCACGTCGTCCAGTTCGCGGCGGCCCTGCATCAGGGCGGAGATACGGGCCAGGTTGCCCTTGAGCCAGTCCTGCTCCTTGTTGGCCAAGGTGGTGTCGCGCAGGTTGGCGATCATCGTGTTGATGTTGTCCTGCAGGACCTGGATCTCGCCGGCCGCGTCCACGTCGATCTTCAGGTTGAGATCGCCGCGCGTCACCGCGGTGGCGACGGCCGCGATGGCGCGCACCTGCCGGGTGAGGTTGCCGGCCATCTCGTTCACGGACTCGGTCAGGTCCCGCCAGGTGCCGTCCACGTCCCGGACCCGGGCCTGGCCGCCGAGGATGCCTTCCGTACCCACCTCGCGGGCCACGCGGGTGACCTGGTCGGCGAAGGAGGACAGCTGGTCGACCATCGTGTTGATCGTGGTCTTGAGCTCCAGGATCTCCCCGCGCGCGTCGATGTCGATCTTCTTGGTCATATCGCCCTTGGCGATGGCGGTCGTGACCATGGCGATCTGCCGCACCTGGCCGGTGAGGTTGGAGGCCATGAAGTTCACCGAGTCGGTGAGGTCCTTCCACGTCCCGGAGACCCCGGGTACGTGCGCCTGGCCGCCCAGGCGGCCTTCCGTACCCACCTCGCGGGCCACGCGCGTGACCTCGTCGGCGAAGGACGACAGGGTGTTGACCATGGTGTTGACGGTGTCGGCGAGCTGCGCGACCTCGCCTCGGGCCTCGACGGTGACCTTCTTCGTCAGATCGCCGTTGGCCACCGCGGTCGAGACCTGGGCGATCCCGCGCACCTGGGCGGTCAGGTTGCCGGCCATGGTGTTGACGTTGTCGCTGAGGTCCTTCCAGATGCCGGTGACCCCGCGCACCCGGGCCTGGCCGCCGAGGATCCCCTCGGTACCCACCTCGCGGGCCACCCTCGTCACCTGCTCGGCGAAGGACGACAGCTGGTCCACCATCGTGTTCACGGTGGTGACCAGTTCGAGGATCTCGCCCTTCGCGTCGACCGTGATCTTCTTGGAGAGGTCGCCCATGGCGACCGCCGTGGTCACTTCGGCGATGTTGCGCACCTGCGAGGTCAGGTTGTTGGCCATGAAGTTGACGGACTGGGTGAGGTCCTTCCAGGTGCCGGAGACACCCTTGACCTCCGCCTGGCCGCCCAGGATGCCCTCGGTACCCACCTCCCGGGCCACCCGGGTCACCTGCTCCGCGAAGTTCGAGAGCTGGTCCACCATCGTGTTGAGGGTGTTCTTCAGCTCCAGGATCTCGCCCCGGGCGTCCACCTCGATCTTCTGCGACAGGTCGCCGCGCGCCACCGCGGTGGCGACCTGGGCGATGTTGCGCACCTGGGAGGTCAGGTTCCCGGCCATGCCGTTCACCGAGTCCGTCAGGTCCCGCCACACGCCGGCCACACCGGGCACTTGCGCCTGACCGCCGAGCCGGCCCTCCGTACCCACGTCCCGCGCCACCCGGGTCACCTGCTCGGCGAAGGCCGAGAGCTGGTCGACCATCGTGTTGATGGTGTTCTTCAGCTCCAGGATCTCGCCGCGCGCGTCCACGTCGATCTTCTGGGACAGGTCGCCGCGTGCCACCGCCGTGGTGACCTGGGCGATCTGGCGCACCTGGGAGGTCAGGTTCCCGGCCATGAAGTTGACGGAGTCGGTGAGCTCCTTCCAGGTGCCGGACACCCCCTCGACCCGTGCCTGGCCGCCGAGGCGTCCCTCCGTGCCCACGTCCCGCGCCATCCGCGTGACCTGGTCGGCGAAGGAGGACAGCTGGTCCACCATCGTGTTCACGGTGTTCTTCAGCTGCAGCATCTCGCCGGAGACGTCGACCGTGACCTTCTGCGACAGATCGCCGTTGGCCACCGCCGTCGTCACCTGGGCGATGTTGCGGACCTGCCCGGTGAGGTTGCGGAAGGCGGTGTTCACCGAGTCGGTGAGGTCCTTCCACGTCCCGGCCGCGCCCGGCACCTGCGCCTGCCCGCCCAGTTCACCTTCGACGCCGACTTCACGGGCCACACGCGTCACTTCGGCACCGAAGGACTGGAGCTGGTCCACCATCGTGTTGACGGTGTTCTTCAGCTCCAGCATCTCGCCGGCCACGTTCACGGTGACCTTCTGCGACAGATCGCCGTTGGCCACCGCCGTCGTCACCTGGGCGATGTCGCGCACCTGCGTGGTGAGGTTGCGGAAGACCGTGTTGACCGAGTCGGTGAGGTCCTTCCACGTCCCGGCCGCGCCCGGCACCTGCGCCTGCCCGCCGAGGAGGCCCTTGGCCCCGACCTCGCTCGCCACGCGCGTGACCTCGTCCGCGAAGGTCCGCAGCGTCTCGGTCATCTGATTGATCGTTTCAGCCAGCTGCGCGACCTCGCCGCGCGCGCTGACCCGGACCTTCTGCGACAGATCGCCATTGGCCACGGCCGTGGTCACCTGCGCGATGCCGCGCACCTGGGCCGTCAGGTTGCCCGCCATCGTGTTGACGGAGTCGGTCAGGTCCTTCCAGACGCCCGCGACCCCGGGCACCCTCGCCTGGCCGCCGAGCTCACCCTCCGTGCCCACCTCGCGGGCCACCCGGGTCACCTCGGAGGAGAAGGAGGACAGCTGGTCCACCATCGTGTTGACGGTGTTCTTCAGCTGCAGCATCTCGCCGGCCACGTGCACGGTGACCTTGCGCGACAGATCGCCCTTGGCCACCGCCGTCGTCACGAGAGCAATATCACGCACCTGAGCGGTGAGCCGGTACGCCATCGTGTTGACGGAGTCGGTCAGATCCTTCCAGGATCCGGACATTCCGCGCACCTGCGCCTGGCCACCGAGCTTGCCCTCGGTACCCACCTCCAGCGCCACCCGCGTCACCTCGTCGGTGAACGCGGAGAGCTGGTCGACCAGATTGTTGACCGTCCGCCCGACCTTCAGGAACTCCCCGCGCAGCGGGTGACCGGCACCCTCCGCGGCCTGGGTCCGCAGGTCCATGCGCTGGTCGAGATCACCCTCGGCGACCGCCGACAGCACCCGGCCCACCTCGGACACCGGCCTGGCCAGGTCGTCCACCAGCTGGTTCGAGGCATCGATCGCGGCCGCCCAGGAGCCCTCGCAGGCGCCTGTTTCCAGCCGTTCGCTGAGCTTGCCCTCGCGGCCCACCATCCGCCGTACCCGGGACAGTTCCCCGGTCAGGTGGAGATTTCGGTCGGCGACCTCGTTGTAGACGGCGGCGATCTCCGCCATCACACCGTCGCCGGACACCGTCAGCCGCTTGCGGAAGTTTCCGTCCCGCATGGACACCAGGCCCGTGAGCAGCCTGTTCAGGGCCGCGGTGTCGACTTCCGTCGTCCCGTCCCGCCGGGAGCGCCCTCCCTTCGGGCGCGTTCCCGTCCGCCGCACCGCTGCGCCAGCCTCCACCGTGTCCCTCCCGAAAGGGTCGACCACTGTTCCACCGGGCATCTTGTTCATCACACTGCACCCGCTTACTACCCGACTCCAAGCCTGCCCAGTGTTTCACCTCGGCCGAACCGGGCCATAACACTCCGGCACCATCGCACACCGGCCACACCCTGTGGGTGGATTCCCCGACGACGGCACCATGGCGACCGCGAAGGTAAGTAACCTGGCATCCGATGTCCACCGCGTCGAAGGAGACTCGTGATCACGGCACGGGCGGCTGCCAGTTTCGATCCCCAAGGGCGTTCGGTCGCCGCTGCCCGCGCATTCGTCCGCGATACCCTCCAGGGCTGGGGTTTCGCCGACATCATCGATGACGCGGTGGTGCTCACCAGCGAACTCGTCACCAACGCCGTCGTCCACGCCGGCACCCGCGCCGAAGTCCTGTGCCTGCGCACCGAGGACGGCGTACGGGTCGAGGTCGCCGACCGCTACCCGGAGCGCGAGCTCCCGCTCCACCTTCCCGGCGAGCGCCCGTACGCCGACCCCGACCGTGAGAACGGCCGCGGGCTCATGCTCTGCGCCGCCCTCGCCACCCGCTGGGGCGTCGAGTACACCGCCGCCCACAAGCACGTGTGGTTCCGGCTCGACATGCCGGACCGGCCGGTCGGTACCCGCTCCGCGGGTCCCGTCGTCCCCGATCAGCTGCTTCCCCTGGCCGACAGCCGGGTCCGCGTCGCCGTCCTCCAGATCGACTCCGCCGGCGCCGTCTCCGCCTGGAACGACGACGCCGAGATCATCTTCGGGCACCTCGCCTCGAAGGCGGTCGGCCGCCCGCTCGCCGAGCTCGCCGCCTGGCCCCAGACCCCCGGCACCGGCACCGGCGTCGCCGAGGCCCTGCGCCTGTCCCGCTGGGAGGGCAGCTACGGCATCCGCGGCGCCGACGGCCGCGTCATCCCCGTCTACGCCTCCCACCTGCGGGTCCGTGACGCCCACGGCGAGCCCTCCATCGTCTGCCTCCTCGTGCACGACGACGAGCGCGCCCTGCTGCAGAGCCCCGTACGGGTCCCCACCGACGGTGGCCACCCCACCGAGTCCCGTCCCACGGACCCCTTCGAGATCTTCATCGGCTCCCCCGCCCCCGACGACCTCGACGGACTGCTCCAGCGCACCGTGGAACGCGCCCGCGACCTCCTCGACGCCGACTCCGCCTTCCTCCTCCTCGCCACCGACGACGAGACGGAACTCGAGGTCCGCGCCACCACCGGGCTGCCTTCCACCCGCCAGCGCTTCGCCCGCATCCCCGTCGAAGCAGGCACCAACCGGTACGGCAGCGCCCGTATGCCCGCCGTCCACGAGGACCTCGTCGTCGTCCCGGGAGCCGTACCCCTCCTGGAAGCCACCGGCATGCGCTCCGCCATCACCGTGCCCCTCAAGGTCGAAGGCCGCCTCACCGGCTCCCTCGGCGTCGCCGCCGAGATCCCCGGCCGCTACTCCAACGACGACGCCCTGCGCCTGCAGTTCGCCGCGGACCGCATCGCCCTAGCCGTGGAATCGGCCCGCCTCGGCGAGCTCGAACGACTGCGCCGCGGCTCCCTCTCCTTCCTCGTCGAGGCCTCCGACCTGCTCGCCGGCACCCTCGACCGGGACCAGACCCTGGCCCTCATGGCCCAGATGACCGTCCCGACGCTGGCCACCTGGTGCGCCGTCTACACCATCGCCGACCAGTCCTCCGACCCGTTCCTCTCCTACGTCCTGCACGAGGACGAGGACCGCATCGACGGCCTCAAGGCCCTGCTCTCCCAGGTGAGTCCGCCGGAACCGGTCCGCGAGGCAGGCGCCCGCCCGTGGCCGGAAACCACGATCGCGGTCGGCGGCGAGACGGTGGTACTCCCCCTCCTCGCCCGCAACCGCGTCATCGGCATGCTGACCCTCGGCAAACCCTCCGAGGAACACTTCCGGCAGGAGATCCTCGAACTCGCCGAGGACCTCTCACGCCGCGCCGCCCTCGCTCTGGACAACGCCCGCCTGTACTCCGAGCGCACCGCCATCAGCCGCTCCCTCCAGCGCAGCCTGCTGCCGCCCAGCTCCCCCACCATCCCGGGCATCGAGGTCGAGGTCATCTACCGCGCCGCCGGCGAGGGCAACGAGGTGGGCGGAGACTTCTACGACGTCTTCCCGATCCGCCCCGGCGTCTACGGGTTCGCCATCGGCGACGTCTGCGGTACGGGCCCGGAGGCGGCCGCCGTCACCGGCCTGGCCCGCCACGCCCTGCGCCTCCTGGCCCGCGAGGGGCTCGGCGGCCCGGCCGTACTGGAACGCCTCAACGCGGCCATCCTCGACGAGGGCGACCGCAGCCGCTTCCTCACCCTGCTCTACGGCGAGCTCTACCCCCAGCCCGACGGCGGCGCCCACATGAAGGTCGTCTGCGCCGGTCACCCGCTGCCGCTGCGCCTGCGCCCGAACGGCGAGGTCACCTCGGCCGCCGACCCGCAGCCGCTCCTCGGCGTCCTCGAGGACCTCGACCTCTACGAGCAGACCCTCACCCTGGACCCTGGTGACGTCCTCCTCTGCGTCACGGACGGCGTGACCGAACGCCGCGAGGGCACCCGCATGCTCGGCGACGACGGCCTCGCCGAGGTCCTCACCACCTGTACGGGCCTCACCGCCGGCGCCGTCGCCTCCCGCGTCCTGCGCGCGGTGGAACGCTTCGCCGCCGAACCGGCCTCCGACGACATGGCCATCCTCGCCTTCCGCATCCCCCAGCAGCGCGACGGCGACCAGCCGGCTTCCTGAGACAGGGCGAAAACACAAAAGGCCCCGCCAGAGGCGGGGCCTTCGTCATCGACCGTCAGACATCGTCCCGAGGCGTCAGTCCGATCCCGAGCACCTCCCGGACGGACAGTTCCACGAACTCGGGCAGCCAAGGAACGGCCGCGATGACGTCAAGATCGACCCGGAGACAATCACGAAAACAAAAAAGGCCCCCGCCATTGGCGGGGGCCTTCTTATTTTAAAGCCCTTTAACGGAATCGAACCGTTGACCTTCTCCTTACCATGGAGACGCTCTACCGACTGAGCTAAAAGGGCGGGTTGTTCGGCGGCGTCCTACTCTCCCACAGGGTCCCCCCTGCAGTACCATCGGCGCTGAAAGGCTTAGCTTCCGGGTTCGGAATGTAAACCGGGCGTTTCCCTAACGCTATGACCACCGAAACACTAT
>NZ_JAPNLJ010000042.1 GCF_026627445.1 Streptomyces sp. H27-H1 | reverse complement strand
CACCTCCGCTCGGGACCTCGGATTGCTCCTCGGCCCTGGAGGCTGGGGACCGACCATCGGTCACAGGTCAGGGAGTTGGCGTCTCACTGCCCAACCCCTCTCATCGTCAGCGACCTCATGTCGCACATGCGCGCCCACTCCGCGAGCTCGGCCGGTCCGCGCTCATCGTTGGCCAGGTCCTCGTGCCGGGAGTCCTGCCGGGCTTCGAAGCGGGCGTCCTCGAGCGCGGCCGCAGCCTCCGTGTGCGTCATGCCCCGGGCCCGGCGGCGCACCGAGCTGCGGCCCACCTTCGCCCAGTCGACCGGTGCGGGCGCGGGGGCGCCGGTGAGAGGGCTGCGCGGTCGCCGGGGCGCGGGAGTATCCATCTGGGGGGCCTCGCTGTCATTGCGGAAAAGGGGTACGGCCCGCCGCCAGAGCGCTCCGTCGGCGGGCCGTACCCCAGGTTTATAGCAGGCGGGTATTCGCCGCGCCTAAAACGACAGTTTGATGTATCCGACTGACGTGAAATCGGCGCGCAAGCCGATTGCGCGCGTGCCCCAGTCTGTGAAATACGACTCGGCTATGGCCTCCGCGACAATGGGTTGCAGGTCTTCCTCGGTCTTGCCCTCGTCGCGGGCGGCGAGGATCTGGGCCACGTACGTGGGGGAGATCGGTGTGCTGATGTACCGCACCCGGCCGTCATCCGAGCTGCCGTTCGCGGTGAACCCGAAGTACGCCTCGCACTCCACCCACATCCCGCCGGAGGTGGCCGCGCGCTCCCTCGCCTGTGCCCTGACCTGCGGTTGCCACTCGGATTCAGTCTCTCTCACCAGGGCTTCCTGGAGCTTCTTCTGTGGCTTCTTGAGCTTCCCGGCGCGGTAGCGCTCCACCGTGCGCCGGGAGGTGTTCAGGCGCTCGGCGAGCTCCTTGGTCGAAGCCTTCGTGCGCGTGAGGAGGAATTCGACTTTAGCCCTGGCGGACTGCGGAATCTTCCGGGTGAAGATGGCGCGTTCCGCGCGGGCCAGGGCGTCCAGGACGCTCCGCGCGGGGGCCGGCTGCTCGTGTTCTTGGGTCATGTCCGCATGCTCGGGCGCGGAACCTGTGGACAGAGGCCGGGCGTTTGGGCGCTCAGGCCAGCGCGGTGCGTCCTTCGTCCGTGGCCTCGACCAGGTCCGGCCGCTCGCCGTTCGCCGGGTGGACGACCCGCACCAGGTTCTTCTGCCACAGCGAGACCGACGCCCCGTAGAGCGCGAACTGCTCGTCTGTCCAGGCGATGCGGACCGGGTCGTCGTCGGGGGCGTGTACCTCGGGCGGGACAGTCCGGGTGAGGTCGGGGAAGAACGTGGACATCGCGGCCGGGGCAGGCGACTGGGAAACGGCGTGCAGCAGGGCCCGCTCGTGGGTATTCAGCTCCATCGCCTCAGCGTAGGTCGCCGCCCCACCGGCGAGAAGTTCACCGTGCACGCGGTACGGATGCTGGGCGCGGGCGTTGACCACGGTGTGAGCACACCCTCCCGGCGACACCCCGCAATCCTGCGACCTGAATTCCCCGACCAGCGCTACGTCCTGCTGGACAACCGACTCTGGGGCTCCCAGGAGCACGACCCGCACCTGCTGGAGTGCGTGGCCCGCACCACCCGCGGAAGACGCTGCTCGGATCCCCTGGAGTGGGGCGTGACTCTGCCCGACGTCGTCGTCCTGATCGGCGAGCAGCTGACCGTCGTGTACGACGGCCGGTCCTACGAGGATGCCGAGAGGTGGAAGGCGCAGCGCTGCTCCTTCCACTTCGGGGAGGCGGATCCCGACCGTGCGCCACGCGAACTCGTGCCGTGCGCGGCCGACGGCACGCTCCTGGCCGCGCCCGGCGGCCTGTACGGCCCCTGACACCGCCCCGGCCTGCCTGCCAGCTGGGACGGTGGTTGTGCGCTGGACCGGCTACGGGCCGGCCGCGACCGTGAGGCTGCTCTCGGGGGTGGCCTGCGGGGGCAACGTGTCCAGGGCGCTGCGGAGCGCGGCGAGAGCGTCGACCCTCTGGCCCTTCGCGTTGGTGACCAGAGCCGTCTGATCGCTGTTCTCCCAGGCGACCTGCACGTCCTTCAGTTGCTGAGGAGTGAGCGGCGCGCCCGGAGTGTCGGGGAGGACCACGCCGAAGGGCACCCTGATGCGGCGTCCCGGCGCCGCCTGGAGGACCACCACGGCCAACCTCTGGTCCGGTCCCAGCGGTTCCTGGCCGTGAGTGATCAGGTGTTCGTCGTGCTCGCCCGGCAGTGCCTCGCGCACCCGTACCGAGACACCCGGATGCTTGTCGAACCAGACACGGTCGTCTTCCGCCGCCCGGTGTCCCGCTGCCAGGCCCTTACGCGAGGGGCCGCCGGCCGCGGCGGCTTCGGCCCCATGCAGACCATCGTGTTGCCCACCCACTCCGGCGGCTTGCGGCTCTGGTTCTTCTTTTTCCGGGTACGGCTCACGGCCATGCCGGCGCTCCTTGGCTCCCCGGGCCTGAGTGGCCCGTCCGTTGCCGTCCAACGAGCCGACGGGCCCGGCCGACGCGCAATGTGGGCCAGACGGATGAGTCCCCCCAGCCCCGGCAGTTGCTGTGTGCGCTGCCACGGGCGATCAGGCGGAAGGGAAGGCGGGTGCCGCTGAGCCTGCCCAGTCGACTCTGTCCGCGTTCCACTTCATCAGGAGGCGGGCGGGCAGGTCCCGGCGCTCAACGACGCGGACCGCCACGGGGTTGATCCACACACCCCTGTCGCCGACCCGCTCGACGAAGCCGCGGGCCTCGAGCCGGTCCACCGCTTCAATGAACTCGCCAGGCGTCAGGAAGTTCAACGGCGCGAGCAGGAAGCCCAGCTGGAAGTTCCTGATCTCCGGCGGCCCCCCGGGCCGGTGCAGCTCCGCCTGTTTCAGGGCCAGCCGCAGCAGAGCGGTGGCCTCGTACGGGGAGGTGTGCAGCTCCGGGAGCAGGTCCTGGTGCCAGGACACCACCAGGGTGTCGACGGAGTCGGGATCGAGCTCCATGAACCTTCGGTCCTGGTCCGTGCCCGGCGGCAGGATCCGGAACGGCGGCAGGGGCGTCATCGCGCGCCGGGCGTCCTGGATCCGGCCCTGATGCAGTTGAGAGCGTCCGGCCCGGTCCGGCGCGCACTTCTCCCCCGGCGCGGCCTGGCAGTCGGGACAGGTACGGGTGCGGGCCTTCTCCCGTACGGCCGGCGCAACAGCTCGGCTCACGTCAGCTCGCGCCGGTTCTTGCTGCTCACCAGGGAGCCTTCCGCTGAAGTCGGGTGGTGGTGCTCAGCATGGCGGCGCTCCGCGGCGGCCAGGAGCAGCGGCTCCGTGCGCCTGCGGGTTTTCGCCCGATCGTGCGAGTGCGCTGCAGCCCGCCGTTGACGTTGACGAACCTCGGCTGCCCCGGCACGCCGTGAGCCCCGGACCAAGGGTCCGGGGCTCACGGGCTGTTCGGGGCGCGGTCTCTACAGCTGGAAACCCAGGTTCAGTACGTCGTTGATCTGGACCTCCTGGAGGGAGCCGGCGCGGCGCCCGCTGTCCTGGAAGTACACCTCCTTGAGCGCTTCGGCGGTGAGCTCGCGCAGCCGGTCCTCGCTGGCCCCCTGCTCCTGGGCGTCGAACAGGCGGGCCGCGTACTGGGGCGGGAGCGCGACGGTGAGGTGGCGTTCGCGGTCCTCGTCGGTGGAGTCCATCGACGCTCCGGCGTAGCCGAGGCGGGCGTGGACGTCGATGACGATGCCGCCGGTGGTCGCCGCCTTCTCCTTCGCCTTGGCCCTGATCTGGGGCTGCCACCGGGCCTTCACCTCGCGCTCCAGGCGCGCGGCCAGGTCCGGACGCGGCTTTTTGATCTGGTCCTTCACGTACCGCTCCACGGTGCGCTGGGAGATGCGCAGCATCTGGGCGACCGCTTTCGTGCCGCCGAGCTGCTTGACCAGGTACCGCATCTGCGGGCCCGCGTTCTTCGGTGCCGGGCGGGTGAACGCCTTCTGCACCGCCTGGTTGAGGCCGTCCCCGAACTCCTTGTTCATGCCGCTCCCTACTCCCCGTTGTCCTTGTCGGTGACGGTGCCGTCCTTGATGTACCGGGCGAGGTTGAGCTCGGGGGCGTTGAACTGCTCCCGGGCTCCCTCTCCCCACAGCGTGGTCTGCGTGCCCTCGTGCTTGACCAGGCCGGGGTTGACCCCGAGCTTGAAGCCGCCCGGCAGCGGCTTGCCCTCGCGGTAGGGCAGAAAGTCCAGCGGGCTCGGTCCGTCGGCGGCGTAGACGACGCAGTCGGAGAGGATCGCGACCGGGTACTGCCCGGTGAACGCCGCGTGCTTGACGATCTTGCGGTGGAGGTTGATCCGGGTGCGGGAGATGACCGCCGCGCGGATGTCGGGCCGCCACGTCGGGCGGGACAGGGCCCGCCACGGCTCGCCGGACGTCCAGCCCTCGCCGCGGGGCCGCTCGCGCAGCTTCCCCAAGCCCCCCTTCACGGTCGCCTTGACCGCCCCGACGACGATGGCCATCTCCGGGTCGCGGCTCTTGTAGCCGTCCATCGCCGCCAGGAAGTCCTGCGGGGCGAGGTCGGCGTCGACGCCGAGGTCGGCCATCGTGGTCAGGTAGGCGTCGCGCAGCCGGCTGTACCAGCCGTCCAGGTAGCGGCCGCTCTCGTACCGCACGTATGCCTCGGTCGGCGTCACGTCGTACCCGAGCTCCGCCGCGTAGGCGACGGTCGGCGTCGCGTACCAGGCCGGGCCCGTCGGGCGGTCGCCCTTCGGCGTGAACGGGGAGGGCAGCAGCGCGCCGTCCAGCTCCGCCCACTCCTTGCCGGCCTTCACCCTCGACAGATCGACGTGGGACAGGTCGACCAGCCACGAGCCGGGCAGCTTCGGGTCGAACACGGGGTTCTTGACGTGCGTCGCCTCACCGAGGCCGACGACCAACCCGTTCGCCCCGGCGGCGAACGCCATGTTCACGTCCAGGCCCACCAGGTGGGAGCGCATGCACTCGTCGTCGGTCATCGGCCGCGCCCAGTCGTATGCCTCCTCGAACAGCTTCTCCCCTGGCCCCCGCACGTGGAAGCGCGGCACGTCTGCCAGGAGCGGGTGTCCGTCGGGGGCCTCGCACGGCGCGCAGTCCACCGGGTCCACGCCCAGCGAGCCGGGCGTCTTGCCGTCGGCCCGCCGCAGTTCGCCGGTCTCCTCATCGCGTACGGCGTGGGTCGGCGGGTGCAGGGCGGTCATCAGCTCAAGGCCGGTGACAGCGGTGGAGCCGCGCGGCGTCATCACCCTCGACGCATAGACGCCCAGGACGCGGGCGAGCTCCGGCGGCGGCAGCTGCCCGGCGGGGCCCCAGAACCGGACGTCCAGCGCGTTCCACGACGGGATGCACAGCTGGACGCACTGCCGGTCCGAGCCCTTCGCGGGGCGGTAGATCCGCGCCCACGGCCCGAACCCGCGCTTCGTCAGCTGCCAGTCGGCGCGGGTCAGCTGCTTGGCGACCTTGTGGCCCTCCGGGATCCGCCCGGCGATCCGCTCCTCCTCCGTGAGGGCGACGGGCAGGCCGTAGCGCTCCAGCGCGGCCTGGGTGAGCACGAGCAGCGGGTCGGCGGGCCGTCCCGGGCCGGACAGCTTCGGCTGACCGAGCTTCGCCTCCTTGAGCGTCCAGTCCACCAGGGACGGCAAGCTCTTGGCGGGCACGTCCAGGACCAAGCCGCCGACGCAGTACGCCAGCACCTTGCCGTCCTCGACGTCGACGACCGCCAGCGGACCGTTCTCGAACCGCGGGTCCATCTCGCCCGCGGTGGTCGCGGCCGGGGCCGCCTTCTTCGCGCCCGGCGGCCGTGACGTCGACGTCGGCCCGGTGGTGCGCGCCGGACGCGGCGCGGCTGCCGGAGCAGCGGCGACGGGAGCGGTGGTGGTGGTGGTGGTGGTGTTCTCGGTTGAAGTCATGACCGCAGCCTCGGGCGCCGGGCCTGTGGACAGAGGCGGCGCTTCCGCCGGAGCGGGAGCGGCGGCGAACGTGGCTGGCACCGCAGCGTCAGGGGCGGGCACGACCGGGGCGGCCGGGTAGAGCTCCGCCAGCTGCTCCAACAGCCGGGCGTAGGCGTCGCGCTCCGGCGGGCGGGGCTCGGTCTTGCCGGACTCCCAGCCGGACACCGTGGCCCGGCGCACCTTCAGCGCGCCTGCCACCTCATCGATCGTCAGGCCGTGCGCGGCACGCAGCCGCTTGCGCTCCGCCGGTGGCGGGAGCGTGGCGCGGGACGCGACCAGCGCGTCGACCGCGTCGAACAACTCGGACATGGAAAACCTCCTGATCCATACTCTACCCCATGAACCGCACCAAGTGCGTACGTTCAGCGTACGTATCGCGTACGAAACCTGTTCGATGGCAGGAATGTGCACACTTCCGTAAGGTGGTGTGCATGACGACGACGGAGAGCACTTACTCGATCGTGGAAGCCCGCGCCCGGCTGGGCGCCATCGCGCGTGAGGTCAGCGCCACCCGGGAACCGGCCGCCATTACCGACCACGGCCAGACCATCGCGATACTGGTCAGCCCCGCCGACGCCCTCGAACTCCAGGAGCTGCGGGCCCTGGCCGCCTACCGCGCACGCCAGGAACGCGGCGAGAGCGCGGGCGTTCCGCACGATGAGGCGTACCGACGCGTCTTCGGCGGAGTCGAGGCGTGAGCTACGAGGTCATCTGGGAACCCGAGGCGCTCGCCCAGGCGGAGCAGTTCGCCAAGGACGACCCCGCCGGAGTCCGGCAGGTGTTCACCGCCGTCGACCACCTCGCCGACGAACCGCGCCCCGAGGGCGCGTTCGGCAGCACCGACGTCCTGCGTATCCACGTCGGCCGCTACCGCGTGATGTACGCGATCAGCGACAGCCAGGTCCGCGTCAGCGTCATCCACCTCGGACGCCTGCGCTGAACGACGCACGACGGGGCGGCCTCTCCCGTGAGGCCGCCCCGTCGCTCTGTCTGCGCGGCCCGGACCGGACCAGGGCAGGCCGGGGCTGGAAGACGGAGCCGTTCAGCGCGTGCGCGGCGGGGTCATCCGGGCGTGCAGCAGGGTGCTGCGGGTGAGTTCGCTCCCTTGCTTGTGCTGGTCGTTGAACAGGGCTGTCAGCCCTTTGGGGGCGTTCCAGTGCTCCCGCAGGTTCACTGTGGCACCGAGGTCGTCCAGGAGCGCGTTGACGACGGACGCGGCCTCGCTGGGCCGGTCGCCCCAGCCGTCGCCCCACCAGAGGTGCTCGGAGGGTGTGCAGGGAGCGGGATGGACGTGGCCGTCGCTGGTGGTGATCCACATGGTGTGGTGCAGCACCGCCGAAGCGAGCTCCGCGCCGCCGGCCGGAAGGGACAGCGGGGCGTAGAACCGCCAGACCGGCTTGCCGCGATCGCCCGATGCCCGCAGGACGGGCATGTCGGTCAGCGGGTCGATGAAGAACGCCTCTGCGGATTCGCCGCGTGCGAGGACGGCGTGGGCTGCGGTCGGATCGCACATCGTGAGCCGGCGGGCCCACTGCTCGATGACCGTGCCGGACCGGTCGGGCACTTCGGTGAACGCCCCGTAGGGCAACAGGTCCGGTTCACGGCCGACGGCGACCTCGAGCGCGGCGACGGCGTCCGGGTGGTTGCTCAGGGCCAGTTTGTGCCAGCCGGATTTGAGGACCTCGCGGTCGCCGCCGGACCGCAGGGGGTGGTGGGCGGGGTCGGGCACCGCGGCGATGACGACGGGGTTCGGCGTGGCGCGGAATCCCTCCTTGCCGAAGATCTCGCTCTCCCTCCCGACGCTGTCGGTGCGGTTGTTGCGGATGTCGTTGGCCATGTCGGTGACGGCCAGGTGCGAGGTGACATCGAAGTTGTCGTTGCGCGCGACGCGACGCAGGATCTTCTCGTTCTTGTTGGAGGGCACCTGGGCGACGGCGGCCGGGGTGTCGGGCTTCCACTCGCGGATCAGTTCCGGCACGCGCAGCAGGTCGGGCCACCAGGGCAGGTCCTGGCCGGCGAGGGCGGCGACGTTGCCCCACTCGGCTTCGTACTCGATGCGGGGATGGGTGGTGTCGGCGGCGACCAGGGCGGGGCCGGTGAAGCTCATGTCCCCGTACAGGGCGCAGACGATGCGCACCCCGTCCGGGTTCCCGGCTTCGGTCAGGGCGGTGGCGACGTCGGTGGCGACCTTGCGATCGTCGTTGTGCACGATGCGGATCGTGCCGATGGCCGTGTGCCAGTCCAGTGCCGGCCCCCGGGCTGTGTCCTTGTATCCGTCCCACCGGCCGGGCGTCAGGTCCTCGGGCAGCGGGCGGAGCAGGATGGCGCCGCGGTGGGTGAACTCCGGGGTGTCGGCAGCCCACCGGTAGAGCTGGGTGCCGTCCCACACTTCCTCGGGTTCTTTCCTGTTGCCGAGTCCTGCGAACGGGTCGTGCGGCGGCTCCGTCGGCTGCGGGAAGTCGTCGTACTTGCGCACCAGCCGCCACAGCCCGAAGGAGTTGACGCCCAGCATCTCCTGGACTTCTGTCTTGGACAGATAACTGTCGCTCACGCCCATGCCGATGTTCCTCACCGTCCGGGGCCGGTAGTGGCCCAGCTCAGATCATGTGACGGACCGGCAATCCGGGCGGGCAGAGCTCAACTGCCCGCCCGGATTCCCTCCCGCATTGGCCGAGAAGACGCCCTTGCCTGGGCAGTCCGTACGGCCGGGCCCTCCCCCTCGACCCGTACGACGACGAAGAGGTCCCCCGCCTCCCCGCCGTTTCTACCGGGCCAGCCCAGACCTTTGAGTCGCAGTCGCTGCCCGGGTCTTACTCCTGGGGGAATCCGGATCCGGTGGGCTGTTTCTGCGGAGACCTCGCAAGCCGGTGAAGAACGGGTCCGCCCGGTACAGGGCGGCCAAGCGGTGTGGTCCAGGTGGAGCAGTTGGTGACCGGCTACTCAACGGCGTGGCTGTGCGAGCCACGCAGCTCCCACCAGAGCCGGTCCAGCTCTGTGTCGTGCGGGAACATCCCCACCCAGCCGGAATCCGGCGCGGCGAAACGCTCCATGACCTTGCGGCGCAAGACCGGATCGTCCGTCATGGTGGTGTGGAGCACGACATTCGCTGAAGATTCCGCGGACCGGTCCCACCACGCGGGTGCGTTGCCTTCATCGTCCATGGGGGTTGGGTAGTGCTCGACCACCCGCACCGGTAGGAACGGGCCGTGCCCTGTGAAGTCGACGCCGACATGGTGCTCACGCGGCCCGACCCGCAGGGATGTCAGAGCGAACAGTTCCCCCACGCCGGGCACCCCGGCGGCTCTGAATCCGTGGTCGCGGTAGAGCGCGCCGACCATGCTCTGGGACGGCTCGCCCACGTCGCCGATCTTTTCGTAGAACTCAATGCGTACCCCGAGGATCACCATGACGTCGATCCTGGCATGTCACTGCGGGGGTATGAGCCAAGCGGGGGAAACAGCGGTGTCCGTCTGCGGGTTAGAACCGTTGAACGCCGTATGCCGTCCTCGCGTGGACTCATCTCCATGGCGAAAGTGCTGAGTCATGGTTGATCGCCTCCTCACTCAAGGATCACTCCGAAGCGCGGACAGGGGCGCGGCGGGCCAGCTCCTCCACCCTGATCGGGGTCAACGCCGCGCCCGCTCCGGAAGGAAAGGAGTTCGCCGGGGTATTTCTCGGCGGCATCGCCCGCGCCGGTAGCGGGTCATCCCGGTATGGGCCGGTTGATGTTGCTACAGGGGTCAATGCGTCTACGGGACACAGGAGTTGCCTGGTGGAACTCCTGTGTCCTCACGTGGTGTAGAGCTTAGATTGCGACATGTGATCGACGCGCGGCGCCCGGGACCGCTGGAGGCGAGGGCCCCGCGACAGTCCCGTGAGGAAGGACCTGCTCAGGATGACGGACATAGCCGTCGGCGCCGTGGCACGCCGCTCCGCAACCACCGGGCAGAAACCCGCAGTGCCCGCCCAGGGGACGTCGTCCGAGGCGCAGCATCAGGTGCCGTGCGGTGTGTGGGGGGATGAGTTGCGGGCGCGGGCCTGGTTGTGGCGGCGCCTGGGCATCGGTACGTACGCGGGCTCCGGCGGCACGGAGTGACCGCTGACGGAGAAATAGGCGGCGGCCGTTCGGATCCCCGTGTGGTGAGTCAGCCGCTGCCGCCCGAAGCTCCTCCCCTGCCAGGCCACTCCCCCGAGCCGAGCACGGGCTGGACCAACGACACCAGCGGTGGTGAAGACGACGGCGACGGTGAACCGGGTGAGGACTGGTGGCGGTTCGAGGGCGTACGTGAGGAGTGGCGCGATACCTGGTCCGAGCACGGCCAGGAGGGACTGCAGGCCGCGCACGAGATCGGCGTCACGATCGGTGAGGCGGTCATCTCCCACCTGCCCAGCCCGGAGGCGGCAGCGGAAAAGCGCGGTCTGGACATCCGCTGGCTGCGCCTGAAGTACAACGTCCCAGCCATTGCCCTTGCGCTGCTCGTGACGTGGAACGGCGAGAGTCTCGCGGGGAGCGTGGCCCGGTCCATCGCCGTGAACGGGCCGTTCGCTCTGCTCGGGTGGATTCTGCTGCCCGCGCTCGCGTTGGGCCTGCTCATGCTGACGCCCATCGGCGGCCCGCTCGGCCATGTGCTGGTCGACCTCATCCGCACCGTGCTCTACGGCCTGGGCCGCGTGGTGGCGCGGGCCTGGACCACCACCTTCACGGGCTACCTGCTGCGCCTGGTCGCGGCCGTGGTCGTGTGGGGCGTCATCTTCGGCGTCACGCGTCTCATCTGGCGTGTGGCGGTCAACTGGCTGACAGGAGCGTAATCGTCATGAACAACACGGGAGCCGCCGCCGGCGGAATCGGCGCGGTCGCCCTCGGCCTGGTCGTCCTCTTCTACCAGATCGGCCGCTGGCGCGGCGGCGACCCGACACCCAAAATGCATTTCTTCGCCGGAGTCGCCCTGGCCGCCCTGCTGTTCCTGGGCGGCGGCATCCTGGGCACGATGGGCGGCGCGGCCGCGGCCCTGGGTAACGGGCTCGGCACGTACGCACTGGAGAACGCCACCGGGACAACAGTCGCCGCCGGTGGGCAGAAGGCGGCGATGACCGGCGGCGAGAAGGTCGGCGTGAGCGGCGCGATCGCCGGGCTGTGTCTGCTGGCGCTCTACGCGGGGCTGATCAAGTCCGGGCGGGCCGATCTGGAGTCGCCGGTGATCCGGGGGGCGCTGGTAGGGGTGTGGCTGGGCGCGTCCGCGGGGCTCCTCGGGATGGCTCTCGGCTTGATCCAGACCTCCGGCAACACCGTCGGTGACATCCTGCTCCGCAGCATCTGAGCACGGCAGAAAGGCAGTTGTGACCATGTCCGGCAGCGGTAGCGGGAGCGGAGGCGGGGGCACGTTGTCCGCCGGGGTGCGTCATCTGCGCGCCGAGTGGGGCCGCTGGTGGCGTGCCGAGGACCTGACAGACACGCACATCGCCCACCGGGTGCTGAACGACCAGTACCGCTTGTGGCGGCAGCTGAAGCAGCGGGGCAACGCCGAGGTCCAGCAGAACATCGGCCTGCTGAGAGACCAGCAGAAGCGGCAGACGTACATGCAGATGCAGCAGATGGCACTGCAGAAACAGAACCGGGGCCGGGGCTACGGCGGCGGATACGGGGGCGGCTACGGGGCGTCCCCGGTCATCAGCTACCGGATGATGCAGTGGGCGCAGCTCCAGATGAGGATGGGCCAGCAGGAGTTCCGGCATCTTGAGGTCACCGCGTCGATGCTGCAGATCGGCTACGGGCAGGTCCGCTCCCGCCGGCACCTCACCGCCGGGATCCTGCTCCTCGTCATACCCGCGCTGTGGGTGGGGCTGTGGTTCCTGTCCTTCCTGGCCGCCTTCACGGTCACCGCACTGGCCGTTTTCGTCTTCTTCGTGGTGGCCGTGGTCAAGGGCCGCAACCCGGCCTGGCGGCGCCCCGCGGTCCCCAGGCTTTTGTTCGTGCCGCCGCGCGCACCGGCTCACACCGAGCTGGAGGATCCCGATCCGGAGCCGTTCCCGATCAGGGAGGCGGGCAGCAACCCGCGCCAGGCGAGGGAGTCGGTGCGCCTGGCGTTGAAGAAGGAGAACGCGAGGGTCTCCGAGGTACTTGTACCGGAACAGACGGCGTACGGGTGGAAGGTGCCGCTCGTTCTGCAGTCCGGCACGGCCGGCCAGCTCGTCAGCATCCTCAAGCCCCTTGCCACGACGCTGCGGGTGGGCGAATCGAGGGTCCTGGCGCAGCCGGCCGACCCGAACGACGCGGCCCTCGTCAGCCTGCAGGTCCTCACCCGCGACCCGTTCGAGACCCCGCTCCCCTACCCGGAGCGGTTGCCCGGATCGTGCACCATCGTCGATCCGGTCAGCCTCGGACTCTCCCTCGAGGGAGAGACGACGCCCGTCGTCCTGGCCGGGCAGCACGTGATCATCGTGTCCGACACGGGCGGCGGCAAGACCGGCATGGTGCAGGCCATCGGCGAATACGTCACCGCCTGCCGGGACGCGGTCATCGTCGACATCGACCCGGTCAAGCGCGGACTGAAGGCCCTCGCCCCGGCAGCCGTCATGACCGCCCGCACGCCTGAGGAAGCCGAGGCCGTACTCGAAGCACTGCTCGCCCGGGCCCGGGCCCGCGTCGCGTCGATGCCGCCCATGCAGGACACCTGGATACCGACCCCCAGCGGGCCGGCGGTCATCGCCGTGCTGGATGAGTATCCCCAGCTGTCCAAGCGCGGCAAGGAGCTCGCGGTCGCCCTGCTGCGCGTCGGGCGCGAGGCCCTCATCACCATCGTGCTCGTCTCCCAGGACGCCACCTCCGACGTCCTGGGAGACGCCATCGCGGACGCGTTCGGCGTCCGGATCATGCTGCCCTGCCGGGCCGCCGACGTCCCGATCGTCGTCGGCAGGGCGGATGCGATCTCCCGGGGATGGCTGCCGCACCTCCTGGTCCCCTCCCCCGAACCGGGCTTCCCCGCGGACGCCGGACGCTTCTACTGCCTCACCCCCAGACACCGCACCCCGGTCCTGCGCTACGTCTCCCCGCTGCCGCCGGCCGAGGCCGACCGCCGCACCCGCGAACGCCTCGCAGCGGGACTTCCCCGCCTCGAGACAGCCGTCCCGCAGCCCGCCGACACCGATGCTCTGCCGGAGATCGCCCGCCTCCTGCTGGACGCGTTCGCCACACACAGTGACCCCGAAGCCCTCACCATCGAACAGCTCGCCGACCACCTGGCGGCAGCCGACCCGGCCACCTGGGGCAAGTGGGACGGACAGAAGAACCGGCTCCTCATGGTCGGCCGCACCCTCAAGACACAGCTGAAGGCCGCGAACCTCGACATCCCCACCGACCGCCTGGGCGCCGACATCGACCCCAAGCGCCCCACCGCATACCAGCTGGCGGACATCAAAGGCGCCCTGTCGTGATGCGCCGCCGATGTGCCAGCGTCCTGTCCTGGTGCGTCACCGACGTGCCGCGATGCGGCACGACATGGCACCGGACCGCCCGGCGATGTGCCGATGTGCCAGCCACGGACGCATCACAGACACGTGCTGACCTGCGATGACGCACCGGACACATCAATCCGCTACCCCCGCCCGGAGGGCCGATGACCGCCCAGAATCCAGCTGCGCACGCCAAAATCGCCGCCGACGCCTTCGACCGCCTGGTTAAGGACGTGAAAACGGGCCGCGCCCAGTGGAGCCACCCCCACAACGTCCGCCAGGCCGTCGACGACCTCACCCGCCTCTCCGACGCGATGGCCACCACCCTGCAGCAGATGGCCGCCGCCCTCACCACGCTCAACCAGCCCGGACCGCAGCACCAACAGACCCTGGCCGCACTCGGCCTGGCCGGCCAGGCCGAAGCCACCGCGGCGCAACACCTGCGCCAAGCGCGCCGCACCATGCACTGACCGTCACAACCTGAAGGGGGACCTGTGCGCTCGCACAGCTCGCACATCACCGATCACGGGCGGGGGCCGGATGCTGCCCGCCGATGAGGACCCGTGCAACATGCTCGGCGGCCCGGCCAAGCAGTACTGCGAAGACGACGGCCCCAGCGCCCCGGGCGATCCGGCCGACAGCCTCGACCCGCTCACCGCGCTCGCCAAGTCCATAGCCGACGCCGCCGACTGGACGGCCCGCCAGCTCGGGAAGGCGGTCGCCGACCGGTCCGCGGTCGACTTCACCAATGCCGGATTCCTCAAGCAGTACGCGATCGTGTTCGCCGCCTCCACCGTGCTGGTGCTGGTGCTGTGGCTCCTGTCCGTCGCCAAGCGCGCCGTCCGCGGCGTACCGATGACCACCGCGATGGGCGAGGCGATCGGCCTGCTGTGGCTGGCCGTGCTCGCCTCCGCCTTCACCCCCCTGATCCTCTACACGGTGATCGGCGCGGTCAGCGCGGTCACCGACGTCCTGGTGTCCGCGCTGGGATCCGAGCCCGGCGGACTGTTCAACTCCCTCGGAGCCGACCTGAAGAACGGCAAAGTCGGCGGCGGCCCGCTGCTGCTCGCCGTCACCTCCTTCGCGACGCTGCTGCTGTGCGGCGCACTGTGGCTCCTGCTGATCCTGCGCACGCTCGGCCTGTACGTCGGAGCCCTGCTCGGCGTCGTCGTCTACTCCGGCCTCGTCAACCGGGACTGGTGGGGCCACACCCGGCGCTGGGCCGGATTCATGGCCGCGCTGATCGCGGCCGAACCGGTCATCGTCATCGTCCTCGGGCTCTCCTCCGCCCTGAAGACCAGCGGCAACGTCGTCACCGGACTCGCCGTCACCGTCATCGCGCTGGGCATCGCCGTCTCCCTCATCTGGAAAGTGCCGGGCATGGGCGACGCAGTGAAAGTCGCCCGGATGACGGCCCGCACCGCCAGCGGGACCGCCCGCACCGTCACCGGCACCGCGGGCGCCACCACCGGAGTACTGCGCGGCATACAGACCCACGGCGGCCGCAGCGACAACGCGGACCGCAGCAGCGCAGGAACACAGAAACAGCCCAACCCGGTGACCGGCGGCATCAGCGCCCACGCCCAGCGCAAGCCGAAGGACACGAATTGACGCTCCACGGACCAGCGTCGGACTGACCCGTGACCGCAGCCTTCGGGGGTTGTTTTCATCTCATTTGCGTCACCTTCGCGCGCCACGAAAGCGCACTCGCGCCTCGGCGCAGTTTCCGCCCGCCCGGACAGCCCGCGCCAGGCCCCGGAAGCGGCGGCGGAGAGGACGGGAGCGCGTCGTGCGCACGTCCGAGAGCCTCAGGGAGCGCCTAATCTGGACTTGTCAACTAAGCTTCAACTCATGAGCGTGATGGAGACGAACCTTTCGGACCTGCTGAACAAGCCCAAGGTGACGCTCGCCGCCCTGCGTGGCGCACGGCGGATAAGGCTCCGGCGCCGTGATGACGAGGACCTGGTGCTGACCACGGCCGCGCGCGCCGACCAGGACAGCGCGGTTCTGGGGGCGACCAGCCGCATGTTCGTGGAGATGATGCGCACCTCCCAGGGCCGCACGCTGCTCCTGGACGTGCTGCCCGCGACCTTCCCCTGGGTGCGCTACCTGCCCGCTCACGACGTGCGAGAGTTCTCCGTCGAACTGGTCGGGGCCCTGGGCGCCGCCGCCGACCTGGACAGCACCGCCGCCGTCGCCCAGCTCCTCACCGAGTGGAAACACACCGCCGAGGTCCACGCCGACCCCGAGCTGCACGCCGCGCTCACCACCGACTCCGGCGAGGACTACGGGCCGGTGCCCGACCCCGGAACCGCTGCGTGAGCCCCAAACGAGGAGACCGCGCCGCTCCGCCACCGGGGCCCGGCGAGTGGGACGTCCGGTTCGCCACCGGCAAGGCCGCCACAGGGTGGGAGCAACTCGCCACGCAGGCCGCGGGCAACACCCGGGCCGCCTGGCAGCTGATGCGAACCGACCCCGCCCCAGCCACCCGCACCGAGCGTCACCACCAGCTCAAGGGCGAGCTCGGCCACGGCGCCCACCACAGCGAGCCGATAGAACGCTGGCAGATCGAGGTCACCGCCGGCGGGCGCATCTGGTACCTGCTGGACACCGAGCGCCGCACCGTATGGATCGACCACGCATCGACCGGCCACCCCAAGGCCACCGACCGCTAGTCCGCGACAGCCGTCTCCCTGGGAGACACCCCCCTCACGTACGCGCCTCCGACCGGGAGTACCTCAGCGAAGACGCCCCACACTGATGTTTTCAGAACGCCGTTCTGGACTGCGCTCGTACTCGGTTCCTGGAACCACGTCTCACCGCCCCACAGTGGAGCACTGCGACCCTCCGACGTTTTGCGGCCCCTCAGGGCAGGACCGGCTCAACCTTCTCATCGAGGTATTTCCCGAGTTCGGAGCACTTCTGTAGGTATGCGTACAGCGACGGGGCGAGGAACTCCGGGTGCTCGTTGGACATCGGTAGGTTCTTCAACGCCTCGATCTGCTTCACGTAGGCATGGGCGGCGAGTCCGCGCAGTATGGCGACGAGTTCGACCGGCAGGAAGGCGTAGGCGGCTTCGATCCGCTGGTGTCTTCGGGTCGCACGGTCGGCCTCGTACACGAGGTAGTCCTGCCAGCTGCCCGGTGCGAAGTCTTCCGGGGAGACCTGTAGGTCGACGTTTTCGCAGATCGTTGTCACTTTGGCGAGGGTCAGCGCGGGCAGCGGGTCGGGCAGGGGGTTGCCGGCCGATGCGCTCATCGCACGCAGGACGGCGGCAGCGGCCCCGGAAGCACCCCGCAGGTGCCCGTGCTCCTGGGCGAGCAGCAGTCGCTCCGCGCGTAGGCGCGGGATTACGACCACGACCAGATGGAAGACCCACGCGGCCAGCGTCGCCAGGCTCAGGTCGAACAGGACCTCGCCGACCGCCGCGCCCCCAGCGAACAGCTGTGGAGTGGTGAGCAGCCACTGTTGGACGATGACGATGACGAGCGCGGTCGCCGCGATCCAGTTGATGGCCGGGTGGGTTTTGAGGGCGCGGAAAAGCAGGTGATCCCTGTTTCGCCACTGCGATACAGCCATGGCCAGCCTCCGGTCCGCCTCCTCTCACCAGTCTGCTCGTCACGGTGGCCAGCCGCCTGCCGCCGGTCCTAACGATCGAGATAGGCGATGCCCTTTTCAACCTCCGGAAGTCCCAGGCCGAGGCCGGATCGGATATTTAGTCCCAGCTCCGCCAGGGCGGCAATGACCACCGTGACGGGATCCCCGAGAGGCGTCAGGTCGAACCACTCCCCCCGCACCCGATAGTGCGCGAACCGCTCGTGTAGCGCCCGTTCGTAGTCCCCCTCCACATCCAGGAGCGGGAGGAGCCTGGCGTGATGGCTGGTCTGGAGCTGTGACACCCGGGACTTGAGAGCGCCGGTGGTCCGCCCGATCTTCGTCTGCGGGGAGCCCTCCACACCGACGAGGTACGTGCGCACAGGTCGGCTTACCGGGCCTTGGGGCACCGGCGCCGCCGGTTCACCGGAGGCCATGTACGCCTCCTCGTCCTCCACGCTCTTGGGGTCCCGGTGCACCACGAGGGCTGTGCTCCCGCCCTGAAGAGTCAGGGTCTTGCCTACGGGCGTGCCATCAGCCCTGAAGGCAGTCCGGATGACCTGTGTGACGAGGACGGGGCCCTTGTACCCGAGTGCTTCCAACTCGGCCTCCGTGGCGTACCGGGAGGTGACCTCGGCCTCCTCCCACGCCGCTTCGCTTGGCTGGGGTTGTAAGTGGTCGCAGCGTGAGTGCCCGGTCGGTTTCTCCATGGTCCGACCCTATGAGCGCCGCTGACAGGCCGGAGACCCTAGCCAGAATTCACCAGTCACGCTGTCCGGTCCATGCGCTGCGATACAACATGGTCGCCGGCCTTCTCCGCACGGCCCCGACGCAAGGCTGCGGCCTCGGTGGCCGCGGCCTGGCGGCGGCGCTGGACACGGGCCTGATCGATCGGGGCCGGCGCACCATCGGGCACCGCGGGCGGCTCGGGGAACGCCCTGCGGCTGAGCTCGCGCATCGCCCGGTTCTGCCGCTCCACCGCCTCCGCGATACCCGGATCAACCCGGGACGGCGCCACGGCCTCGCGGTGCGCTTCGAGGGCGCGCCGGTAGCCGTCCGGCGGGGGCCGGCGCTCCACCGGCACGGCGGGCACGGCCGACTGCGAGTTGTCCGGGGCGGTGGGCGCCGTGGCGGGGCCAGCCTTCACGGCGGGCGCCAGGACGTGCAGGGCGCGAACGCATCCGCCGGACACCGCCGCATTGGCCGCCGCGATCAGCTTCGGCGCGCTCCAGCGCAACTGTGTGCCGACGGCCGGAGCATTGGGAACGACGTCCAGGCGGCCGTCCTCCACGTGGAACGCGGTCGCCTTCACGCGTCCGGCGAGTTCGGGCGCAGCCGCGGCGAGGATGGCGTCGAATTGGGCGAGGACGCTGCCGCCAGCGGCCGGGGCGACCATGCCGCGCTCGGTCATCATCCGGCTGATCGCGCTCCCCAGCCCGAGCGGCTCGCGGCCGTCCCGTCGTACGACGGTGCCGGTGCGCCGCCTCGGCTTCTTCGTCTGGGCACCATTCTTCTTCGCCGCTTCCCGGGCGGCGAGCAGGGCCTGGCGCGCGAGGTCGACGCCGCTCAGCTCCGTCCCGGTGGTCATGCCATCACCGCCGTGTCGCCGTCCAGCTGGCGGGTGGCGAGCTCGGGCAGCCGGTCCGTCCACGGCGCGGGCACGGCCGTCTCGGTGCGGGCCGCCGCCTGCTCGCGCAGCTGCTCCAGGCGCATGGACATCAGGTACTCGACAGCGCGCTCCCGGGCGGTGTCGGCGGCCTTCGTGGCTGCCGCGACGGCGTCCGCGCCATGCGGGTTGTGCTGGAACCAGCGGCGACCCTGCTCGGTCCGGTACGCCCGCTTCGCCTCGGCTTCGGCTTCCTCGGTCCGCCCCAGCATCGCCAGGGCGTTGCGCCGGTACTCCGCAAGGGCCTGCTCAGCGGTGTGGAGAGCGCCGAACGCGAGGACGGACGCGGTACCCGCAGGGTCGCCGTCCTGGTCGGCCGGGTCCATGGCGCGCAGGTAGTCGCCGCGGGCAGCGGCGATCTGACGCACCATCGACCTCCGTACGTCGGCGGTGACGGCGGCGACGTCACCCGGGTCGGTGAGGTTCGCGGACCAGGTGGCCGCGACCATCCCGGCCTGAGCGATCAGGGCCTCGGTCCGGCGCCGGTAGCCGCACGCCTCGCACAGCCCGGCCGCCCGCTCCTGCCCGCAGTCCTCGCACACCAGGGCCTGGCGCACCACATCGACAGCAGCCGCGGCCGCCGCTTCGCGCTCCACCCGCTCCTGGTCAGCCGCACGGGCCGCTTCCCGCCGGACCTGCTCCGCAGCTGCCTGCTCACGGCGCCACACAAAGTTTTCCGCCTCAAGGGCCGCCTGCTCGCGCAGCCGCTCCTCGAGGACGCGCCGGCGCTCGTCATCACCCAGGCCGGGCAGCTCCTGGTCCACGGCCGCAGCGAGCCGGGCGCGGCGGGCGCGCCGGACGTGGATCACGTTGCCGCAGTTCTCGCAGTCGCCGCCGGTGTCCAGCCGGATCCCGTCGTCGCACCGCCGGTCCGAGCACGCCTGGCGCTGCACCACACCGCGCCGGGTCAGCCACGGGAACGGCTCGTCGACCAGGGCCTCGCCGCCGGTCTGCTCCAGCCGGTCGGTGAACCGGTCGGCCAGCAGCTGCGGAGCCATCTCCGGGTGGTTCAGCAGGCCCGCCAGCCGGGACAGCTCCGCCTTCGCCGCCGCTTCGACCTGGTCCTGCTGCCAGCCGGACAGCTGCTCCCACAGCCACGAGACCGGCCCCAGAGCCACCCGCAGACCAGGTCCGGCCGGGAGGCCCACCCTCCGCTGCTGCTGCGCCTTTCCACCACCCACGGCCTTCAGCCGGCCACGGGCACCGGCACTGGCAGCGCGCTGCCCACCCAGCTCATCGACCGGGGACTCCTTCGGCTTTTCCCCGCGCAGCGGGCCGCCCTCCGCCACCGGAGACGTCGACACGGCAACGGCGGTCTCGGTGTCGGCGGCCTGGTCCTCGCGCACGCACACGCGCTCCGGCCGACGGTCTTCAGCCCCACGGCCTTCGCCGGAAAAGCCACAATCAAGCTGCTGAGGAACGACGGGAGTAACCACCTGAGCGTGGTCTGCGTGGAGCGCTGCACTACCGGGACGCTCCTGATTCGCCGCGTCCCCGGGGGCCTCAGCACCGCCGATCCCAGTCGTACCAAGGGCACCAGCAGCACCGGCGTGAGCATGATCTCCGCCTGCACCATCGGGACGCTGCGAAAACACGGGACCGGCGCTCTGAACAGCCTCCACAGAGGCCAGCGTGCGGCCGTACGCGCGGGCCACGGGGAGCAGCATGACCCGGGCCCGGCCATTCATCCGCGTCGACGTCGCCTTGCGCTGCCGCGCCACGACACCGGCCTCCGTCAGCCTCGCCAGGACCTTGCGGGCCCCCGAGGGCGAGCAGCCCAGCAGCCGGGCCAGCGTCGCCGCCCCCCGGCCCTCCTTCACCTTCACCGAGCCGCCGCACAGCTGCAGCCAGCCCGACGCCCTCGTGTTCAGCACCATCAGCAGCAGCCCGAGCCGGTCGGTCGCAGCGCCCTTGCCCGTACGGCCGGCCAGCAGCCCCGGCGGCGTCGGCTCCTTGTTCTCCGGCGTCCAGCCTTGCCCGAACAGGGCCTCGATGAGGTGCAGCAGCGTTGCCAACTCCGCCTGCGTCAGCGCCAGAGGGTGGGCCGCTCCCCCGCTCTTGCGGGCGTTCCACAACGGCATGACCAGGCATTTCAGCCCGGTCGGGTGACCCTTACCGTCCCTCACCACCTGCGTGTGCACGCCGTCCGACGTCCGCAGCGGCGGCAACGCCCGGCGGTTCACCGTGGACTCCCCCACTCCCAGCCACCGGCCCAGCTCCGCGACCCAGATCGACGTCACGTTGTCGTCCTTGTCGCCCTTGGGCGCCCGCGACTTCGCATACAGCACCACCGCCGCGAGCCTCGCCACGTCCGACTGCCCCGCGATCGACGGATCCGCCAGCAGCGCCTGGACCGCAGCGAGCAACCGCAGCCGCATCGAGCGACCAAGGCGCAGCGGGTCACCCGGACCGTTGCTGCCCGACTTCCCGGAGGCCGGCACAGACCGCAGCGCGGACCGCTGCCCGGGAAGCGCCGGGATCTCGTCGACAGAGTTGTCGACGACGTCCCACATCGAGTGGTCCAGCACAGCGGCGGCCGCCGCACCCGCGCTCATCGGCCCACCGCCACGACAGAGCGGTGTGCGGACACGGACAGGCGGGTGTGAACGATCATCCGGACAGCGTCGGGCGCTGCCCCTGTGGACAGAGTCCGCGGATCGGCGGCGGCCCTGTGGACAACCAGAGCGGACCGGCGAACGCCGTTCGACGGGGCGGCGGACACCGCAGGTTCGCTCAGGAAACCCATCCCGAAAGCGCCGCAGTTGTAGCTTCCTACCGGAAATCCAACTTCCGGTACGGAAAGGAAAAAGAGGGACGAACTGTACGTCGATCCCGTCACGCGGGACGATCGGCGGGACCGAACCTGGGTGAAACGGACAGGGTCAAGGCGACAGGGGGACACCAGATCGGGCACTATGAAGAGACCAGCTTCCATATGCGTGGACCGACCAAGCCCCTCGGGGCCGGCCTATCCGTTCGTGTGGATGTGTGGGCGCCCCCTCCGTGAGGAGCGGGCACCGGACGAAGAACCAGAGGCAGCTCCCTTGCTTCCTTATGGCGACTCGGACGGGTGGTGCGGACAGCCCTCGGGCTGGTCGTGCGGAGTTCCGTTGGCCCTTGCAGGGGCTTCCGGAACGGTGTTGCAGGAGCAGAAGCCCCTTGCGAGGGGGCGACTGCGGTGAAGCGCGGTCCTGACGGACCGGGTGGAGCGACCCGCTTACCAAGGCGGGGTATTGCTGTGTTGCTAGATGTAGAACCAGCTCCATGAGCTGGAGCCCGGAACCGGTGCCAAAGCCGGGACTGGGCGGCCGACCTGGTTTATGAGACCGGGCGGCGAGACGGGCCGCGCGAGGCCGAAGTGGATTCCCGTCCACTCTCTTGGCGCGCGCGGCCGATGACTTAGGTCATCCCGACCCCCTCGATACCGAAGGCGGCGTCGGCGAACCCGGAAACGGGCAGCACCGCGAAGTCATCCCTCATCGGACGCCCCCTCGATGGCGGCATCCGGATACTTCTCTGCCAGCTTCCGAAGAAGGTGCGCGTACGCGCGACGGTTCCCGCGGTGGGGCTGGGTGGCCCCGGCCTCCCAGCGAGCGATCGCAAGGCGCTTGACGCCGATGGCCTCAGCGACTTCGGACTGGGTGAGGCCGGCGGCGAGCCGGAGCTGCCGCCGGACCTGGAGCGTGGGGAGGGTGTTGTCCTCCTCCACCAGGGCGTCAATTCGCCTCAGCGGATCAGACATCGGGACCTCCACCATAGGGAATGATTGACAAAAAGATACACGCTCTCGGTGATCTTCGCTAACGAGAACGAGCGTGTTGGCGTACGAGATACCGACCGACTCCACCCGACTGCCCTCCCCTCGCCGATAACCGTTCCGTTCTTGACGTGAGAACGCGCAGCTAGAACCCCTTGGTGCCCCTGAATCGGAACAGATTTCAAGTGGCGATTCCAGCGCTCGCCGACTCGTAAGCCCGTCCTTCCCGCCTGACGGGAAGCGAGTTCGTGAACCGTCCCGCCACGCGGGAAGGGGAACGGACGCGGCGAGTGTGGCATGTGTTCTGACGCGGTGTCTGGTGACATTCGGGGGTGACATTTGGATGTCACCGACGAATGTCACCCCCCTCGCCCTCACCGTGCGCGGTTGCCTGCAAGACGGCGCGACGGCACCGATAAGGTCGCCGACGTGCAGCAGCGCTTGGCTCTCTTCGATCTGGATGGAACCCTTGTCGACCGGCAGGCCGCCGTCCGTGATGCCCTTACCGCGCTGTGTCGCGCGCACGATTTCGCCACCGTCACCGAGCAGTGGCTGCGCAATCAACTGGTCGACCGCGCGAACCCTGACAACTTCGTCCGGCTGCGCCGCGTCTTCGGCCTGGCCGTGCCCGCTGGGCAGCTGTGGCGGGAGTACGTCGACCTGATGGTGGCCGCCGTCACCTGCCGCCCCGAGGTCCTCGAGGACTTGGCCCGCCTGCGCGCGGCTGCCTGGACGATTGGCATCATCACCAACGGGGCCGGTGACATCCAGCGCGCCAAACTTGCCGGGACCGGCCTCGCCTCCCTGGTCGACGGCGTCGCCGCCTCGGGTGACCTGGAGATCCGCAAGCCGGACCGGCGCCTCTTCGAACTCGCGGCCACCCGCTGCGGCGTCAGCCTTGCGGATGGCGGCTGGATGATCGGAGACAACCCGGCCGGGGACATCGGCGGCGGTCACCAGGCCGGCCTGTGCACCATCTGGCTGCGCGGACGCCCCTGGCCCGACGGGCTCCCTGCCGCTCACCATGTCGTCGACGACGTCACCGACGCCATCACCATCCTGCTCAACGAGACCTGGGAGTAGCACCGTGGACCAGCCGACCGTCGGCATCCTCCACCCCGGCAGCATGGGCGCCGCCGTCGCCGCCTGCGCCGCGACCAACGCAGCCGCGGTCCTGTGGTGCGACACCGGGCGCAGCACCGCGTCCGTGGAACGCGCCACCCAGTTCGGGCTGACGCCCGTGGCCACGCTGTCCGAGCTGCTGGACCGCAGCGACATCGTCATCAGCCTCTGCCCGCCGGCCGCAGCCGAGGACCTGGCCCGCGACGTCGCCGGGCACCGCTTCGCCGGGGTGTACGTGGAGGCGAACGCCATCAACCCTGAGCGCGTGCAGCGGATCGCCGGGCTGTTCGAACCCGAGGCAACCGTCGTAGACGGTGGCGTCGTCGGCTCCCCGCCGGTGCGCGGCAAGACCCCGACCTTGTACCTGTCCGGCCCGGTCGGCGCGACCGAGCGCATCGAGGCGCTGTTCGCGGGCACCGCGGTCCGGACGTCGGTGCTGGGCACGGAGGTGGGGAAGGCGTCTGCGCTGAAGCTGTCGTACGCCGCCTTCCAGAAGACCTCGCGGGTGCTGGTGGCGCTCGCGGTCGGGATGGCACGCGAGCACGGCGTCGACCAGGAGCTCATCGATATCGCCTCGAAGCGCACCGACTCGTACCTGTCCGAGCCGCAGTACGTCGCCAAGACCGCGGCCCGCGCCTGGCGCTGGGGCCCGGAGCTGGAGGAAGCAGCCGACGCGCTCGCGGCCGCCGGCCTTCCACCAGAGATGCTGCGCGCGGCCGCGTCCACGCTGACACGGTGGCACGACGTCAAGGACGACAGCGAGCTCACGCTCACCGACGCCCTGGACCGACTCGCCCAGCCGTAGCCCGCGCTCATGCCGTCGCCACTCCCGCCCGCTGCGCCAGCAGCTGGTCGATGAGCCGCGCCGCGTCCTGCGGGCCCGCCGCCGTGGTGTCGACGGTGAGGTCCCAGGTCGTACCCGGGTGCTTGTCCAGGTCCTCGCGGGTCGCGTCCCATGCCGCCAGGCGCGCCGCGGTGTCGCTGTCGCCGCGCCCCGCCGACCGCTGCTCGGTCACCTCGCGCGGGCACCACAGCAGCACCACCGACCAGTCGGCCGGGTAGCCGTTGACCAGCGCGCGGATGCCGTCGACCTGCCCGAGATGCACCACGGGCACTCCGGCTGCGAACGCCGCGTCGACGCCGGGTCGGTCGATCACGTACGTGTTGCCGTACCGCGCGTTCGCGTAGACGACGTCACCCGCGGCCTCCAACTTGTGCAGCTGCTCCTCCGAGCCCATCCGGTAGCCGGCGGCCTTGCCCGTCCCGACCTTGAGCCGCGCGAACTGCGCGTACCGCGGGCTCAGCTCGGTGAGCGCGGTGGTGACGGTGTCCTTGCCCGACGCCGGTGGGCCGTAAAGGATGACGCCCAGCTTCTTGCGGCTCATCCGTGCACCGCCCGGAGAGCGTGCCGAGCCTGGTCAGCTAGCGAAATCGCTGTGCCCAGTCTGTTGTCGACGACCAGGTGCGGCACGACCGGCCGCAGCTCAAGGTCGACGGTCGCCATGTACTCATCCCACCGTTGGAGCTTCCAGGCATCGCGCGCGGCCGATCGGAAGCCGATGTACTCCCGCATGGACTCCGCATCGCACCGAACCCAGACCGGCGATACGTCCACTCCCAGGGCGCTGCACTTGTTGACCAGCCGGGTCATCCACGCCTCGGAAGTCATCTCTCCGATGAACGGCGCCGTCAGTACCGTGCTGATCCCGCAGTTGATGTTGGCGTACGCAGCCTGCATCAGGCAGTCGTACTCCACCGGCCGCACGTGATCGCGATACAGATCGGTATGCCGGTCGTTCGCGTCGCCTCCGAGCGCGACCAGCAACTGCTCAACGAGCGGCCGGGTCAGCGGGTCCTTGTCCAACAGCGGCCAGCCGGTGAGCTGGGTGAGGAAGCGCGCGAACTCCGTCTTCCCGCTGCCGGCGAACCCGCCGACCAGCACGACCGAGGGGCGGTGCGGGTCGCCACCGGTGTGACGACGCTTCCAGGCGTCCAGAATCCGCTGCTGCAGCCCCAGTGGGTCCGACTCTGCGCTGCCCGCCCCGATCTGCAACAGGGCGCGCTCCACGGCCAGGACGTGCGAGCCGTTGCGCTGGTCGTCCATCGGAGTCAGCTTGAAATGGGTGTCCTCACCCGGCAGGGCATTGCGGAACCCCAGCTCGGGATCGGTGGCCCGGTACAGCAGGCAGTACGCCCGGCGGTAGTGCGGTCCCGGGTAGACCTCACCCTGCTCGTGCTGCCACAGAGTCTGCGGATTCGCCGCGGGGATCCCCTTGAGCTTGGCTTCCTCAGCGAGCGCCCGTAGCCGCTCGCCTGCCTGCTCAAGCGTTAGCCCGTGAGCCTCACGCTGCTCCCGCAGCCGCTCGGGCCTCCAGCCCAAATGCTTCCCCACGCCGCTTGCCTCCGTAGTCGCCATGGTCCCGGACCCTATGGCCGGAGACCGAAATCCGGTGTGTAGGCGGATGTTGAAAACGTGTGAACGAGCCCGTGCACAAGCTTCGACAAGCCGCTGTGATTCTGCGCTGCCGCTACCGCCGGTGTGATGGCCCCCACACGAAGAAGTGGTTGGAGGGAGAGACCAGTGGCTATCGATCGCCAGGGCACAGGTTGGCGCAGCGCCGGGCTAATCAAGTGCATCAGCCCGTTCGGCGAGCTCCAACAGGCCACGCGATGCGTTCACCCCGGCGACCAGTACCAACTCCCGGATGGCCGCCCGAGCAGCCTGGTGCGTCTGGATCGTTTCCGGCGCAACGGCCTCAGCACGCAGCAGGCACTCAAGGGCTTCACCTCCGTGTCGCCTCTGCGCGTGAGCTCGCCCCAGGTCCATCAGGAGCCGTCCTTGTCGTTCGGGCGACAGTCCCTCAGCGTCGATGGCGAGACCGATGTCGAGGGCCTCGCCTGCGTCACCGAGGTCAACAGCAGTGCTGACGGCCTGGATCTCCACGTTGATCGGCCCGAACTCCAGGTTGAAGTCGTTCCGGTTCTCACCAAGCCGTGCCGCGATAGTGCGGGCCTTGGCGATCTCCTCCTTGGCCTCGGTTCGAGCGCTGGCGCGCGCGTGCACGAGAGCAAGTGCCAGATGGAGGGCACCGAGGACGGACAGAGCCTCCGGCGACCGTCCCTCCTGCTCTTCCAAGGCGTCGATGGCGGTCTGAGCCGCGTGTTCGGCCTGACCGAGGCTGCGCAACCGCACAAACGCCTGCGTCATCCGGAAGACGCCGGCGCAGACGTGCAGTGGATCACCGGACTGTTCGGCGGCGAAGATCGCCCGATCTGCGGCAACCCATGCAGCGTCGGCCTCGTCCTGCCGAACGAACGCCGCCGAAAGGGCCTGGTAGGCCCTGGAGAGCAGCAGGAACAGCGCCGATCGAATCTCGGCAGTCGCTGTCCGGGCGGTTCGTTCAAGTTCAGGGAGCAGCTCGACAGCCAGGGCGCTGACCTGCGCCATTCGTGCCGCGTGTGTCAGCTCCCAGAGGTCGTCAACGTCTTTGCGCAGCGCCTCGACGGATCTCGCGCCCTCGGGGCCGGCACCGGCCAGCAGGGTGTGAAGTGCCGGGTGACCGGAGATCAGCCTTCGCGTCTCGTCCAAGTCGTTGGACAGCGACAGCGGGGCGGGGTGCTGTGATGGGCCGCTCCCCTCAGCGACGCTCGGGCGCAACTGCTGTACAGAAACGCCCAGTTCATCGGCGATCTGCTGCAACAGGTCCATGCGCTGGACGGGCTGGATGCCCCGCTCGACTTGAGACATCCAGCTACTCGTCTTTCCGAGGGCAGCCGCGAACTCGGCCTGGGTGCGTCTTTGCTCCTTCCGGAGCTTCTGGACGCGCTGGCCAAAGACTCGATCCTGGGGATCGACGTCCTTGCCCGTCGGCTTCATGGCCCCTCCGTTCCAGGGCGCTTGCTGAGCTGCTCCAACTCGTTCAGGAACACCACGTCTGTGCCGGTGAGGAACTGCTCACGCGTCTTCAGGAAATGCCGCGTATGGGTCTGCTCCTCATGGGCCTGGAAGGCCGCACGATCGGCGTAGAGCTCGTAGAAGACGCGCACGAGCGGCTCATCTACGGGCGTGTGCGCCACGTAGACGAGGGTGCCGGGTTCCGTGCGGATCCCCTCCGCGGTCCTGGCCACCAGGGCGTCGAACTGCTGAGCAGACTCGGTGTCCCGCAAGGAGAACCGCACTGTCAGTGCAAATCCGGTGGACACAGGGCCCCCTCCATCTTCATGTCGCGTAGTCATGGACACATTCTCACATCCAGAGCCCTGGTGCTAGATAGCACTTAGACTGTTGACTCGCACTAGAAGTGCTACTACCGTTCAGTGTGTTGGCCCCGCACCGCAAGGAGCGGGCGACCAGCAAGCGCAGTACCACCGCAAGACGTAGGAAGTTGTCCGCCTCGCAAGAGGGGGCCGGGTTGATGGCAAGAGCAAATCCCCGGGTTCTCGACTCTCTACTGCACGTCGCAGCGCTATGCGCTGTCCGTCCGTCAGGACGCCGGGACCTTCCCGTGCGCCTGGCGGGCGGAGAGAGCACCGCGACGCATCCCCAACCCCTTCGCACATGAGGAGATCCCCCATGGCCATCACCGCCGCGATGCCCACCGCCAAGGAACGCCACCGGACCCGCCGGAAGCGGGCCAACACCCTCCCCGCTCTCAAGCTCTCGAAGCTCCCGCCCTCGAACATCGACCTCCGCAACCCGCTCGAGGCCGTCCTGCTCTGCACGGACTGCAAGACCTGGGTGCTCATCACCGGCATGTACAGCAAGGTTCAGAAGCTGGTCCCGCACCACACCGGCCAGGCCGACGTCGACGCCGCACTCCACTGCCGGAGCAGCAACCGCCGCATCGAGTGGGACATGACGATCCCGGAGTGGCGCCAGGCGCTGACCGACGCCATCAAGGAAGCCTCCAGCCGGACGGCCACCACGGTGCTGCCCAAGGCATTCAGTCCGCAGACCGACCGAACCCTGCGGGCTCGTGCCGAGCGCACGCCGGCTGCTCGTGTGGCCGACTGGGACGCGGTGCTGCCCCGCGTGGCAGCCGCCGACAAGAACCGCCGGGCGGTGCCCGCCGGTGACGTTCCCGCAGAGGGCCCCGAGGTCCCGCTGGAACCGCTGCACCCCAAGCACCCGGCGCGCTGAACCACTCCGACGAACGACCACGGCCCCGGCCGCCCCACATCAAAGGGGGCGGCCGGGGCCGTGGCTGCTCGTACGGACAGCCTGAACAGCACGACAGCCCCGGTGATTTGAGACCCTCCGGGGCTGTCCAGGACCTACGTGGAGGACCTGATGCGGCCCAGCATCGCACGGAACGACAGCGACTCCGATCCGATCATTGACGAGGCTCTGCGCCGCGTCCGGCAGGGGAAGTGAACGGCATGGACTGGCGACACAACGCGGTCTGCCGCGAAGAGGACCCTGAGTTGTTCTTCCCCATCGGCAACACCGGCCCGGCGCTCCTGCAGATCGAGGACGCCAAGGCCGTCTGCCGCCGCTGCCCCGTCATGGAGCACTGCCTGCAGTGGGCGCTGGAGTCCGGACAGGAGGAGGGCGTCTGGGGCGGCTTGTCCGAGAACGAGCGGCGCGCGATGAAGCGCCGCGCCGCCCGCAATCGGGCCCAGAGGGCGAAGGCGGCGACGGGATGACGGACGCCGACCAGAAGCGCCTGGAGGACGAGCTCCGCCGGACCAACGAGAACCACGACTTCGGCCGCCGCGCTCACGGCTGAGCGGCCCGCACCACAGGACGGAAACCCAACTCCTGTCCCGCACCACGCTGTTCCACCAGGTCGGCCGCCCGCACGACGGGCGGCCGACGTTTCGCACGCCTCCAGCCCGGGAGAGTCTCGGGCCCGCATCCCCGCAGGAGCGCCCATGCGTAGCAGCACCCAGCCCGACACCGCGACGACCGCGACCGGCACCGCCCGGCTGCCGGCGGCGTTGTGTACCCACACGCCGAAGTGCCCGTCGGCCGACAGCCCCGACCGGGAGGCCGCCCGCACCATTGCGAGCCACCCGGAGCAGGGCTGGAACCTTTTGTGTAACTCCGTCCTGGTGTTCGAGGACACCGGGGAGCTGCTCCCCGACGGCCGGATCATCGCCCCGCACCGGCCCCTCGCGGTCGCCGCGGTCTGACGGCTGCCTCTGATCCGCCCGCACCGACACAACGGCCCTACCCACCGCCGTAGATCCACGGTGCCCTTCTGTATGGAGGCGCCCGGAAGAAAGGACACCCCGTGGCCACCAAGTCCGCCTCGCGTCGCAGGCGCCAGCCCGCGGCGAACACGAAGCCCCGCAACGGGCGCGCCAAGGCACCGGCGACGCCGGCCTCCATGCCCGCCCAGGCCGCCGCCCCCGAGAGCACCGTGCCGCTGGTGCACCTGGAGGCCGACCCGGTCGTGGCCGACGCCGCCGACCGCGCCGCCGACCTCCGGGACCTGGCCGCCGACGACGTCACTCGGATCCTCGCCGACGGCGAGGTGCGCGCCACCGAGCTGCTGGACGGCGCCCGCACCGTGGCGGCCTCCATTACCGAGGCCGCCACGGCGGAGCAGTCCCGCCTCCTGGCCGTCGCCGTGACGGACGCCGACCGGATTCGCACGGAGGCCGCCACCACGGCGGCCGCCGACGCCGACCAGGTCCGCTGCTCCGCCGAAGCGGCGGCGGAGCAGCTGCTCGCCGATGCCCGCCGCGAGGCCGACACCGTCACGGCGACGGCGGCCGGTGAGGCCGACCAGGTCCTCGCCGACGCCACCGCGGCTGTCGAGCAGCTGCTCGCCGACGCGCGCCGCCAGGCGCAGGAGGTCACCGCCACGGCGGCCGCCCTGGCGGAGCAGGTCCGCACCGAGGCCGCGAAGGTCCTCGCCGACGCGGAAGCCGTGCGCACCGAGCTGCTGGCCGGTGCGGAGCGCACGGCGGCGGAGACTCGCACCCGCGCCACCACTGACGCCGGGCACCTTCTGGAGCGGGCGCGGGGTGAGGCGGACCAGGTGCGCGCGAGCGCGGACGGTCAGGCCGTGCAGGTGCGGGCCGGGGCGGAGAAGGTGGCCGCTGAGCTGCGTGAGGATGCCGCCCGCGAGCTGGAGGCATCGCGTGCGGATGCGGCTCGTGTACAGGCGCTGGCGAAGGAGGACATCGGCCGGCTGCGGGCGGCGGCGGCCGAGGACGCGGAGCGTCTGACCCGCATTGCCCGTGAGGAGGCCGACCGGATCCTGGCCGCGGCCCGTGCCAAGCGGGAGGCGGAGCTCAAGGAAGCCGGGCAGGCGCTGGCGCAGGCGCGGCTGCGGGAAGCCGATGCGGACGTCACGCTGAAGGCGGCCGACGGCATGGTGGCTGAGGCTGCTGCCCGGATGAAGCGCGCCACCGACCGCACTGAGCGGTCCCTGGAGCGCAAGCGGCTCAAGCTCCAGGCCGGTGAGGAGCGCCGGGAGTTGAAGGAGACACGGAAGGCGAAGTCCCGTGCCGGTAAGCCGACCATGGCTGAGCGGGCCAAGCGCTTCGTGAAGGTCAACGCGGAACGCCTGATGGTGATCGGTCCGATCACCGCTCCGATGGCCGTGGCGTGGACGGGGCAGGCCGGGTTTGCCGAGGACATCCTCGGCTGGGTCGCCCCGTTCACGGTTTTGTTCGCCGCAGCGTGGGAGCTTTCGACCGCGTTCGTCGCCTGGATGTACCACCAGTCCCGCCAGGGCGGCGACGCCGGAACCCTCTACCGCGTCAGCACGTGGATCTTCGCTCTCGGTGCCGCCGTCATGAACTTCTGGCACGCCTCCGGTGTACCCACACCCGGCAGCCGGGTGTGGGACGCGAAGGCGGAGATCTGGACGGAGCAGATCACTTACTGGCACTTCACGCCGAAGGCGGTGGCGTTCGCCGCCATGTCGATCGTGGGGATGGTGCTGTGGGAGCTGTACGCCTCGCTGATCCACCGCCGCAAGCTCCGTGAGGACGGCAGGGTCGCCAAGGCCCGCCCTTCCATTGGGGCGGTCCGCTGGGTCCGTTACCCGGTCCACAGTTTCACCGCCTGGTCCCTCGCGATCACCGACGCGAAGTTGAGCACGCTGGACCGGGCCTGGACCGCAGCGGGCACGCAGCTCGCGGACCGCAAGGCGGTCCGGACCGGACTGACCCTGCACCGGGTGGTCATCCCCCGGGTCCGGGCCGACGATCACGGACCGGCCGCCATCCCCGCTGTGCTCACCCTGACCCGCACGGACCGGCACGGACCGCTGGAAAGTCCCGCCCCGGTCCGTCCGGTCCAGCACGGCGGCTACGCGGTCCGTTCCGGTCCGGACGATCGCAACGCGGTCCACGGTCCGGTCCGGACCGCAGGAACCATGGACCGCACCGGCGGACCGGCGCTCGCCCTGGAGCCCGGTCCGGCCGGACCGCAGAGCGCTGACCTGCCGACCGGCCCCGGTCCGGACCGGCCGGACCGCGACCAACGGGCCGTGCCCGCCACCCGGACCGCGACGGCCGCACGCGGGGTGACGGTCCGGACCGCCGACGTGGCCCCCGGACCGCAGGAGCCGAACCCGTCCGGACCGGCCAACGAAAAAGCCCTGGAGGACGTGGCCGGTCCGGACCAGAACGAGGGCGGTCCGGACCGCACGGTCATCACGCTCACGGACCTGGAGCGGACCGCACTGGACCGGCTCCGGACCGCGAACGAGGCGCTCAACCGAAACAACATCGCCCGCGCGGTCCGGACCGAAGGCGGATCCATCGCCACGGACCGCGCCGGACAGATCGCCGTCGCCCTCAGGCAGCACACGGTCCGCTGACCGGACGTCAACGACGCTCTGCCGCTCATGGTCGCCACCGGATCGCGCTCGCCCACCGGGCGCGGTCCGGTGACGGCCACGGCCGGCAGGCCGCTCGCCCGCACCCCCGTCCGCTGAACCTCGCCTCCGGCAGGTATCGGGGCGGGCTTGAACGGCCGCATTCACAGCACTGGAAGGAGAGAGCCCCCATGTCCGGAATCGACTGGGACGAGGAGTTCACCCGCATGAACCCCCAGACCCCCGAGAAGCCCACCACGTCCAAGTTCTCCGTCAAGGCCGGCGGGGTACGCCGCAACACCGTCGCGCTCGCCGTGTGCGGCACGATCGCCGCCATCGCCGTGTGCGGCACGGTCGTGACCGTCACCAGCATGCAGAGCGAGCAGTCCGCCCAGGACCGTGCGCGCGCCCAGGAGAAAGCCGCGAACGCCCTGGTCGAGGCGGAGGCCGGCAAGGAGCGGGCGCAGACCGAGGAAGCCGCGGCCAAGACCCTGTACGGGCGGGAGATGGCCGTCTACCGGGAGTGCATGAAGGTCCGGGCGGCGGCGGTGGCCAAGGCGGCCTCCTACGAGGTCTCGAAGATCGCCGAATGCGCCGCCCCGACCCTCGGCACCGCGGCCCCCAAGACCCAGGAGCCCACCGGCGACGACGGCATCACGTCCAGCCCCTGGCTTTGGGTGGCTCTCGTCGGCGGCGGCGGTCTCATCGCCTACAAAAAGCTTTCCGCGCCCTCCGGTTCCAATTCTGGTTCCGGTGCGGTCACCTCCGCGAACAACAAGGGATTCACCTTCGAGAAGGGTGCGTGACATGACGCTTCAGTTCTTCGCTCTGGCCCTGTTCTGCTGGGCCCTGTTCTTCACCTTCAAGAAGACGAAAGGAAAGCAGCAGCTGGTCTGCCTGATGCTGATTGTCTCCGGGATCTTCCTTCCGTATACGCCGTTCAGCAACGAGATCCGCAGCACGCTCGAATCGGTTTTCAGCACGGCGAACGAGACGGTCAGCGACATCGGATCGTCACGCTAAGTACGCGAGTGTCGGTTACCGGTTACCGGTTACAGGGCCCGGGGATGTCGCCCCGCCCCGCCTTGAGCGCCGCGAACCCGCGTCTGCGGGCCCTGTAACCGGTAACCGGTAACCGCCGGAAACTACACAACGTTACGGAAGGGAGGCTCGTGGAACTCCTCGTGCTCCTCGCCATCACCTACCTCGTCGGCGTCGACAACACGCACGGAAAATACGAGCAGGCGGGAATCAAGAAACCCCCGAAGAAACCGAAAGAAAAATGGGCTCCGACCAAGGCGCCGGATACCTTCCGGAACGGTTCCTACAATGCGGCAGCGAAAGCGCATCACGGTTTGCTCGCGGGTGCCCACTGGGCCGGGGGACTTCGTGACGGATGGCGTTCCGCCTACCTGAAAAAGCCGGGTACTGCACCTTCCGGCTCGCCTTCCGCCACGCCTCCTACCGGGCCCTCCGCGCCCACCCCGGGAGCCACTTCGGGGGCCACCGTGCCGCCGAAGCCGACCACGCCCCCGACCCCGCCGACCCCGCCGAAGCCGACCACGCCCCAGACCCCGCCGAAGCCCACCGCGCCCCCGACTCCGCCGCCTGCCGCCGGGCCTCTCAGGCCTACCGTCCCGCCGCCCGGCACCATCCCCCCGCCCCCCACGATCACGCTCCCCGACCGCATCAGGAAGGACCCCGCGATGCAGCCCAATCCCCCCGTTCCGCACACCGCGACCGTCGACGACAAGGGTGTTCACGTCACCACTGCCTCCGGGAAGAGCCGCACCTACAGCGGTGGCGAGGTCATGACCCTCACCCAGGTCATCGATCTCGCCGAAGGCGCCGCGACCCTGTGCCAGTCCAGCTCCGAGACTTGCCTGGAACTCGTGGACGAGTCAGGGCAGCTCGCCGGGGACTGCGACGTGCTCATCGCCGAGATCACGGAGAAGGGCGTCGGCGCGAACCTCATCGGCAAGTGCGAGCACCTCCAGGAGCAGCTCGGGCTTCAGGCGGCGGCAGCCAAGAAGCTCCACGACCAGATCCAGGGCGGCGAGGAGTCGTGCCGCACGGCGTCGGCGAACGCGGAGGTCCGCCACGGTGCCATCTTTCGGGCCGTCGCCGACTCCCCGCTGACCAAGCCCGCCGAACGCGACTTCTACAACGCCCGATAGAAGAGGAGAGGCCCGCATGTCTGTCACCGAATCTCTCAAGGACGCCGCGACCTACGCGGCCCTGCGCACCAAGCTCGCCTGGCTCACCCGCCAGGTCCACGTCCACGGCGAGACCGTCACCACCCTCGCCTCGACCATCGACGACACCGCCGAACAGATGCAGGACGCCTCCGAGACGATGAAGGCGCTCGCGGTGGACAGCGCGACGACCGCCGAATTCGCGGACGCCGCCGTCGTGATGACCACCGCGAAGGAAGCGGCGGGCGAGTACACGGCCGCGGCGGACAGCGCGGCCGCGGCCGCCGACGACGCGAAGACGACTGTCGAGTCCGACCACGGGGGCATCGCCGACGCGGTGGACACCTCCCCCGTCGAGATGGCCGAAGCCGCCTTCTACACCCAGCCGTAAGGAGAGCAGGACCATGGGGCCGACCCGAAACCAGTTCATCCAGTACGCGCCCGCCGCTCTCGCGGTGGCGTCCGCCGCCGCCGGCCCCTGGTCCGCCCTCGCCGCCGGAGCGGCCGGAGCGGGGGCGTGGGCCATCAACGCCTCCACCCCGGCCCTGCGCTCCCTGATCGCCTGCGGGATCACCGCCACCGGGTGCGGCATCGCCGCGCACCAGGTCCTCGCGTCCGGCATGAACCCACTATTCGCCCTCGGACTCGCGGTCCCGGCCGGGGCAGCCGCCCTCGCCCACCACCGCAACATCACCGGCGAGTTCCCGACGCTCCCCGCCGCGACCACGGCGACCACCGGGCAGACCTCACAGGCGCAGCTCATCACCGCCTGGTGGAAGGAGTTCATCTCCGGACCCACCCAGACCGAGGGTCGCAAGCTGATCCAGGAGGGTGCCGGCCTCGCGCACCTTGCCCTGGAGGTCGGCGACGACCACGTGTCGTTCACCGGAATCATCACGCTGCCTCAGGGCCAGCAGGTGAGGGTGAAGGCCGCCGACATCGCCTCTGTCTACAACGTCCCTGTCTCCCAGGTCGAGATGGGCGACCCCAAGCACTACGCACCCAACGCCCTGCCCGTCACCGTCCACCTGACGGTCCCGGCCTCGGCACCAGAGATCACGGCCGGCGCCCCCACCACCCCTGAGGAGGAGTGGGACGCCTTCGTCGGCGTCCCGGAAGGGGCGATGCCCGGCACCACCCTGACCCTCACCCGCTACGACGGGCCCCTGGACTGGGAAGGGATCGCTACCCGTGAACGCAAGGCGATCGGGACGGTCAACCTCCAGGACCTGGCCGGGAACCTGGACCTGTCGATGATCCAGATCACCCTTGCGCCCGGTGACAAGCCCTCGCAGATGGGGGTGCGCGTGATGAAGGAGCACGCGCTGATGCACGGCACGATGCTCTCCTCGGTCGTCGACGAACTGGCCATGGACGCCCGCGGATACGTCCGCCTGGGCACCTACGTCGACGCCCGCCCGGCCCTGGTCCCCCTGGCCCAGCCCGGTTCCGGCGCCCGCCACCTCTACCTCGTGGGCGGCTCCCGCTCGGGGAAGTCGGGAATCCTGGAACAGATCCTCCTGTCCGCCCACCGGTCGGGCATCGCCACGATCCTGGCCTCTCCGCAGGCCGGGACCATTGCCGGTGCCCACCTGGCCGCGTACTGCGGGGACGGCCTGAACGAAGCGATGGGCGCCCTGCGCCTGGCCTACGCGATGATGCTGGACCGCGAGTCCCGCTACCGCTCCCCCGCCTTCCCCTTTACCGACCCCCTGGTCCTGGTCGTCATCGACGAGGCGCACATGCTGCTGTCGACGTCCTCCCCGTACCACGCGGAGGCGAAGGCGATCGTGGAGCAGATGACCCGCCGTTCCCTCAAGCGGGGCATCGGCGTGGTTCTGGCCACCCAGACCCCGCTGGCCGAAGACCTCGGCAACTCGACGATCATCCGCTCGCAGCTCCTCATCGGCGGCGGCGCGGTCTTCCTGCGCTGCGCCAAGGGGCAGGGCTCCCTGGTCGGGGTGAACGCGGTGGAGGGAGCCGAGGGCATCGACCTGTCGAAGATCCCCGCGTCGTGGCCCGGCCTCTTCGCCACGGTCGCCGACCGGGAGATGACCGGCCTGGACACCGAGGCCGTCATGGCCCCCGAGGACGGCACCTTCGGCCTCGGGTACCTCCTGACCCCGGGCTCGCAGGCCGTTCAGTTCCGGTCCCTGCACCTGGACGTCTCCCCCGTCTCCCTCGCGGGAGGCGAGCCGCCCGTCGGGCTCGAGGACTGCGACGCCTGGCGTGAGCGGGACGCGATCACACAGACCCCGATGGTCGACGTCCGCGGCAAAAACCTGGTCGGCAACCTCGAAGACCTCCTGTTCTACGCGGAGCAGGGACGGCCCGCCCCGCAGCAGCAGCAGCGCACCGGTCCCGCCGGCCAGCAGCCCGGGCCCGCCGGTCCGGGCGTTTTCGCCGGACCCGCTGCGGGGGCGGGTGACGGACAGGAGCTGATCAAGCCCCGCATCCTCGAACTCTTGAGAGAGGAGTCCATCCCCCTGACCGCGGAGACCATCGCCCGCAAGCTCGGGACCAGCGCGAAGAACATCAAGCCGCGCCTGTCCGAGCTGAAGAAGCGCGACGAGGTCACCAACGAGAACGGACTGTGGAAGGCAGCATGAACACGAACACCACCGTCAGCGGGTTCACCCCCGTCGAACACGACCTGTACGCCCAGGCGTTCCGGCTCCTGGACCCGGCCCCCACCCCCGCGCCGGGCGCCGCCGCTCCCCCGCCGGCGGTGGCCCCCGCCGCCCCAGTGCTCCAGACGGTGCTCCCGACCGGGGCGGTCGAACGGACCCTGGCCGACGGCCTGCGGTTTCTCGACACCCACGGCTGGGTCCAGCGGTCCCTCATCCACCCCGGCGGCGCCCGCTGCTCCATCGGCGCGCTGCGCGCCGCGGCCGGCGCCCGCACCCCCGCCTACCAGGACGCCGGGAACCTCCTCCTGGACGAGGCCCGCCGCCAGCACGGCAAGCAGTGGACGGCGCTCCCGTCCTGGAACGACTCCCACACCCGAGGACAGGTGCGTAGCGTGTGGGAGGCCGCCATCCGGCGCGCCCACCGCATGAACATCTGACCTGTGGGAGCCGTCCCGTGTCGTTCTCGTTCACCAACCCCGAGCAGAACCGTGACGACCGCTCGTTCTCCTTCACCGACCCCCAACCACGCAGCGACGACAGGTCGTTCAGCTTCACGGCCCACGCGGACGTTGAGCAGAAGCTGGACGTGATCAGCGACATGGCCCGCGAGATCCTCCGCCTCGTCGCGGAGGTCCGCAGGCAGATCGACAACTGACCGGCCCGGCCCCTCCGCGCTCCCGCGGAGGTGGTCACTCACCACCAGCTCGACCCCGCGCCCCGCCCGGAGAACACCCCGGGCGGGGCGTCGCCGTTCCCTGCCCGCCATCACCCCGGGAGACCCGAGCCCTGTGCGCCGCTACCGCTACCGCTGCACCGTCTGCCGCACCACCAGCCCCGTCGTCCATCAGATCCACGACCTGGCCGCCGAGGGCGAGGCCCACCGACTCGCGCTCCACGGCGGGCACATACCCGACGACGAAGCCGCCGGCCAAGTCGACCGGCGCGGGCGTTGGTACGCCGCCCTGTCCCCGCTGGTCGCGATCCACGCGCACATCGCGGACGGGCTCAGCGACCTCCACGACACCAAGACGATGGGCCACTACTGGTGGGCCAGCAGCGGCGCCGCCCTCATCCTCGCCAGCGCGGCCGCCCTCATCCTCACCGTCGTCTCCGCCGCACTCTGACCCAGCTCCGACCGCCCCGCCTGGCCACCGGCCCCGGCCTGCCCCGCACTCCGGGGCGGCTGGTCCCGGTGACCCGGGCAGGCCGGCCGCCGTTCCCCGCGCCCCGCCGACGCGCCGACGTCAGCGGGGCGCGGTGTCGTCCACCTACCTGCTGGAGACCACTCGTGCTCATCCCCCGCCCGCGCCGCCGCATCGGCCGGCCCCGCCCGCAGCGTCCCGGCCCCCGCTACCCGCACCGCCCCGACCGTCTGCCCGGCACCTGGCGCCGGTGATGCCGCGCCGCCGAACGCGGCGCCGCCGCGAGGTGAGGCGGGTGCTGCGCAGCGACGCGACCCTGCCCGAGTTCGATCGCGGCGCTGTCCCAGAGGGCCTGGTCACCAGGCGTCAACTCAGGGACATGCGTCTCAGCCCCGGAGGTAACGACGGGCCGGCCGCGATCCTGCGCTGCAAGTGGTGCGGATACCGGCCGCAGTGGGCGTGCATCCACCCCACCCGCGGCTACCTCCTCCGCGTCGACCTGGCCGTGCCCAAGCGCGTTCCGACGCTCGCTCAGGAATGGGCCCTGGACAAGGCGATGGCAGCTCGCCAGACCTGCGGCGACTGCCGGAGGCGCTTCTACTTCTGCCTCTCCAAAAAGCTCGGCTGTTGCATCGAGTGCTTCGACGGCACCCCCGTACACCCCAGCAGCTACTACGCGCCCTCGGCTCCCGCCGCTCACCGGCTGGCCGCCTGAACTGCGAACCCCGTCCCGGCCACACAGGCCGGGACGGGGCACACAGGGCGGCCGCAGCACCGGCAAAGGCCGGCCGCCCCTCCTTCACCCCTTCGAGATCAGGAGAAACCAGCATGACGCATCGCCCCGCCACCTTCGCCGCCCTGCTCGGACTGACCCGAGCCGCTAGTGCGATCGGCGATTTTTGGATCCAGGACGATTTCTGCGCCCGCGTGAAGGGCGCCTCCGACGACCACCCGGTCACCTACCAGGACCCGGTCACCGAGGCGGAGACCACCCACGGCACGGCCGACGGCCGAAAGGCATGCCTCCACCACTGCCTGACGTACACGGCCACGCAGGCGCTCGTGGCCGGGGCTGGGGCCCGCGCGCTCGGCATCCGGGTCCATCCGGCCGCCGCCGCGGCCGCGCTCGCCCTGTCGTTCGGAACGCACTACGCCGCGGATCGCAGGGTTCCCGGCAAGGGTCTGCTGGAGAAGATCGCCATTAAGACCGGCAAGGGCGGCTTCTACAAACTGGCCTCGCACGGAATCAATGGGGCGTTCCACCTCGACTCCGCCTGGCATCACGGCTGGGAGACGGCCGCCGCGCTGATCGCCACCACCAAGGCGACTGCGCGGTGACCGGCCGACCTCGAGACGCAGGTCCAGGAGGCGATCGGCGGACGACGACCAAGTCCCCCGCCTGTGGCTGGGACCAGGCCGTTTTCCGATGCGGACGGTGCGGCACCGAGCACACCACCACGACCGAGGACGACTACCTCAAGGCCGTCGGCGTACACGGTGACGCCCACGCCGTGTGGGACCGGCTCAACCCCACCGAGCGGTCCGGCTTCGCCTCGGTCCTGCGCATCATCCTGGCCGCGCCGGAACTCGCCGCGGAGCTCCTGGCGCTCGCCGACCGCCAGCCGGCGGGAGGCGAGGACCGGTGAGCCGCGCCGCGGACGGGCCGCACCCGCACCCGCTCGCCCCCGCCGACCTCCCGCCCGGGGACGACGACTGGGCCAGCGGTTGCCCCGACTGTCATCTGCCCATCCAGGGCGGGAGCGCCGGCCTCACCGCGCACCGCCGGACCGTCCACAACCCCCGCCGCGACTACGGCGACCGCCGCACCCCCATCACCATCCGGCTCGATTCCTGACAAGGGGAAACCCCATGACCGTTCTGACCAAGGCCGACACCTTTGCCGCGCTCGACGCCTGCTTCACCGCAGACCTCGCCGCCCTCAGCGGCAGCCAGCCGACGCGCGGCCTCGCCCCGACCCGGTTCATCGACCTGGTCGAAGAGGTCCGCGACCTCCTGGCCGACTCCCGCCTCCCCCACTACGAGGACGCCAGCGACGACCTGGACCACGCCGCCGACTACCTCACCGAAGCGCTGACCAGCCCGGCCGACGAGCAGCACGCGCTCCTGGCGCAGGCGCGCACGCACCTGCGCTCCGCCGTCGCATCGGCGGGCTGAACCCCTCGCCTGAGTTGAGCGCACTCTGTGCCGCCCCGGACCCCGCACCCGCCGGGGCCGGGGCGGTCGCAGTGGCCCCTCAACACAGAGAGGAGACGGACGTGCCGCTGCCCTACTTCGAGGTGGAAGTCCCCATACGCAGCACCAAGCAGCCCGGCGCGCACGGTCTGCATGTCTTCACCGGCCGGGCCGACAGCCGCAGCGCCGCCGTACGGATCGCTCACGAGGTCTACGACGCGGCACGCGCCGCGACGGAGGCCGGACGCGAGATCCCCCACGGACGGTCGGACGGCTGGGGCGCCTGCGGATTCCGGCCCGGCTGGGAGCTCGACTGGCCCGCCGCGACCGCCGGCCGCTGGACGAACCCCTACCGCTGGACCAAGCCCAGCACCTTCGAGTTGTAGCTCCGCCCCGGGACAGCCGCCCTGCTTGCTGGCTGACGACTGCCCCGGGCCACCCATCCCGTACGAGACGAGAGGGAGACCTCAGTATGGACTCCGTCCTGCACACGTCGGGCCGGTTCGGCCCGCGCACCCTCCTGATCACCACCGCCGCCATGCCGCTCACCGGCTGGGCGGTCCACGCCGTCGCCCTGCACAAGAAGCTCGCCGCGACGAAGCGCGACCCGCTGACCGGGCTGCTGCGCCGCGACTCCTACACAGCCCGCGCCCGCCGGCTCCTGGCCCGCCACGGCGACGACACGACCGTGGTCATCGTCGATGCCGACCACTTCAAGCAGATCAATGACGACTTGGGCCACGCGGCAGGGGACGCCGTCCTCGCGTCGATCGGGGCCCGGCTCACCGCGTGGGCGGGCCCGCGCGCGGCCGTCGGTCGCCTCGGAGGCGATGAGTTCGCCGTGGTCCTGGAGCTGAACGCCGACCGGCGCGCGCTCCGCCTGGAGCAGCTGGTCCGGATGCTGCACACGCCCCTCGTCCTGGACGACGGGCGCACGGTCGACGTCGCCGCGTCGGTCGGCGCCGCGACACCGGACATGATCGGCAGCCGCGACTTGACCCGGCTCCAGAGGGCCGCCGACGCAGCTCTGTACGACGGCAAGCACTCCGGCCGCGCCCACCTCGCCACCGCCGCGCACGTCACGGTGCCGTCCATCAACGGGCGCCGCTCCGGGCGCCCGGGTACAGCGGTGTGGGGGCGAGCCGCGTGAGCGCCGCCGAACTCGAGGGCGGCGACTGGATCCGCGGCATCACGGTCCGCCAGCCGTGGGCGGCCTGCATCCTCGCCGGGAAGCGCACGGAGAACAGGCCGGCCAACTGGCCCTGGCGGGGGTGGGTCCTGCTCCACGCCGGGAAGGCGAAGCCGGAACCCGCCGTGCTGCGCGACCCGCTGGTCGCCACCGCGATCCGCGGCCGCGAGCTACACCTCGGTGCGGTCATCGGTGTCGCCCGGCTCACCGACTGCCACCTGGACCAGGGGCCCGCGCACTGCACCAGCCCCTGGGCACAGCGCCACGCTCACCACCTGGTCCTCGCCGACGTCCACGAACTGCCGCTGCCGGTGCCCGCCACCGGGGCGCTCCCGGCCTGGAAGCCGACGCAGGACCTCGTGGACCAAGTCCTCCAGCAGCTGCCGCACCTGCGGCCGTGACCCGCAAGCCGGGCAAGGAGCCGCCGTACGAGCCGGGCTGCGTCCCGGCTCCCGGCGGCCTGCTGGACTGGCGCGACGCCCGGCACTACGACCGCTGGCAGATGCGCCCCTGCGCGCTGTGCGAGCAGCCCACACCGCTGCGCTCCCACTCCGGGGAGCCCGCTCACAAGGTGTGCGCTGAGTCCTGGATCTCCGAGCACCCCACCGAGGCCCGCCTCGGTCGGTTCGCCTCCGACACCCAGCCCAAGCGCCGGCGCGACGACAACCACGCCTGACCCACCCGCCCGGAGGCTCCCATGAGCAGCACTCCGCAGGACGACGTCGATCCCACCCTCGCCTACCCCGAGCCGCCCGCTTCCCCGCTCTGGCACCGCCAGGGCCCCAAGCCCCGGCCGATCACCCCGGAGCAGCAGCGCCGCAACTGCGAGCTCCTGCTCCGCGCGCAGTACACCCCCCGACCCCGCTCGCCGCGCACCACCAAGACCCTGGCGGAGGCCAGCTGATGGACACCAAGCACTGCACCGTCGACGGCTGGGTCGACGCCATCCCCGCCCCCGGCCCGCACGGCACCGCGATGTTCGACCTGACCGTCCGTCCCGTCGACGCGGACACCCTCCCCGAGGACGCCCCCGACACCGTCGTCTCCTGCACCGCCACGGACGACGGGATCGTCCACGAGCTGCTGAACGGCGTACAGCCCAGCGACCTGCTGCGCGTCACCGGCACCCTGGCCCAGCCCCGGACGCCTGGCGAGCCCGCCCGGCTCACCGTGGACGTCCTCGAGGTCCTCGGCACCGCCCTGGTCCCGGCCCTGCGCGAGATGGTGCTCGACAGGTTCGGCGACTACGTCGTCATCTTCGACGCCGACACCGACGCCGTGCCGGTCTTCACCGCGCGCGGGAAGTGGGTCGGCCTCGCGGACAACCCGGACGCCATCGCCACCCTGATCGACATCCACGAGCGCGTGCACGGCGGTGACGACCGATGACCACCGCCGCACCCTCCCGCACCGTCCTGGAGCGATTCCCCGCCGGCCATCCCCGCGGCTCCTGGCCCGCCGACGAATGCGCCGCTGCCCAGCGCGCCCAGGGCCACGACGCCCACGTCGTGATGGACCTGGACGCCGACCAGTTCCTCGTGGTCACCACCACCCGATAGCCCGCCCAACCGAGAGGCGAACATGACCGAGACCGAGCCCGAGCCCGAGACCATCCGCTACACCGCCGACGTGGTCGCCCTGACCCCCGGCGGCGACGTCCTGCTGATCGAGCGGGGCTGGCCGCCGCACGAGGGCGAATGGGCCCTCGCCGGTGGCCACGTGGATCGCTCGGAAACCAACCGTGATGCCGCCGTCCGCGAACTCGAGGAAGAGACCGGCCTCCGCGTGACCGCCGACAGCCTGCGTCAGGTCGGCGTGTGGGACGCGCCCGACCGCGACCCGCGCGGCCGGTACGTCACCGTTGCCTACGTGGCCGTCGTCCCCGCCGACACCCCGGTCACGGCCGGGGACGACGCCCGCGCCGCCCGCTGGTGGCCCCTGGACGCGCTGCCGCCGCTGGCGTTCGACCACGCCGACATCGTGAACGCGGCCATCGCCTTCACCGCTTCGAAGGGGGTGGCGCGGTGAGCGTCATCGGACAGGAAGCCGGGATCGACCACGGCAGTATGCGCGTCTACCGGCAGCACACCTACCGCAAGGTCGCCGCGACCGAGGAGTGCGGCTGTCTGGCCGCTGTCCGTGAGGCGCAGCGCACCAGCAAGCCGGTGCCGGAGCGCTCGCAGAAGCAGCGGGAGTGGTACGGCGGGCAGTACGTCACCGCCGCGTCCGGCTCCCAGCCCGGACGCCGGATCCTGGCGCCGGGCGACTGCCCCGTCGACGGATGCGGCCAGGAAGTCGCGGGCCGCAGCGTGCAGCGCCGCGGCTGGGTCCGCATCCACGTCCAGGGCTCCACCATGCCCGCCCGCGCGTTCTGCTCCGGGTCCTGCGCCACGGTCGGGATCGCCCTGGCCGAACTGCGCATGGACACCCCCGCCAGCAGCTGACCGCCGCCGCGATCAGCACGGCACCCGAAGCGGCCCGCCCCAGCGGCGGGCCGCTTCACCCATGTACGGCCCGGGGCGGCCGCCGGCCACGAGCCCGGCCGCCCCGGCGCCACCCCTCAACTCGAGGAGATCCCCCCCCGTGACCGCCTTCACCGACGCCGCACCCGGCGAGCCGTTCACCCTGTCCGGCACCGAGCCCGGCTTCGACCACCTGCACGGCATCCCGGCCGCCGCCCTGGGCGAGGAGAGCGACCGCCTCCTGACCCTGGGCCACCTCACCGACCGCGCCGTACTCGCCGTCACCAGCGCCTACCACCGGCGGGTCCTCGGAGAGCTCATCGTGCCCACCAACGAACTCGCCGACCTGCTCACCTTCGGCACCAGGCGCACCTACATCCAGGCCGTCAGGGCGGGAAGCGACGGCGACTGCCCCTGGTACGTCAACGACGCCGACCCCGACGCACCCACCGCCCAGCCCGCCACCTTCATCGCCATCGAGTGGCTGGAGCGGGAAGACATAGCGACCCCGTCCCGGTGCCCGGCCTGCACCCGCACCAGCCGCTCGACACGGTTCACCAGGAGGCCCAACCGCACCGGATGGAGCAACTGCCACCGCTGCCGGCACTGCGCCCACCAGTGGCTCCCGCCGGTGACCGAGCTCCGCCCGGACCCACAGCCAGCCCTCCCCCAGCCCCGCCCCGCCACCCACGACCTGGAGACGTCCTCATGCACCCGATCCGCCTGACCAGCTTCGGCTACCTCCACCTGCCCACCGGCCCGGACGGCTCCCCCGTCCCGCCCGCCGCCGACCGGATCGAAGACGTCCGCGACCGGCTCCGCGACCCCGCCGCCGCCCGCGACATCCTCAACCTCGACGGCCACCACCCCCGCGTCCAGGACGTCGTCCTCAACACCCCCGGCGCCCGCGAACTGATCGCCAACCTCGCCGACTACGCCGACCTGCCCGCCGGCCCCCGCCGCATTGCGATCGGGTGCGCAGGCGGCAAGCACAGGGCATGCGGCCTCACCGAAATCCTTGCCCGCGAACTCCGCGACCGTGGCCGACAGGTCGAAATCGAGCATCTCCACGCACACCTGCCGCGCGTCCTCAAGGCACCCGCCAGCACCCGCCCCGCCCACCCCGAGCAGGAGACCGCCCGATGATCCGTCGCATGTTCAGCAGCTGCGCCACCACATCCAACGCGGTCTCCCCCGAGGACCAGGCCGTCGTCGACAGGTTCCGCGCGATGCTCGCCGCCGTCCGCAACCCCGAGCCCTGGACGCCCGACCTCGCCCGGGACGTCGCCGTGCGGGTCGGCCCGTTCATCGAGCGCGCGCACCCCCGCCCCGGCGACGACCACGGCACCGAGACGATCGCCGTCGCCCTGGTCCACCCCGACACCCCACACGCCGCTGCCTACCTCCACGGCCACCAGCTCGGCTACACCAACCGAGGCTGGCTGCGCTGCGAGACGACCACAATCCTCGGGACCTGGCAGCCGGCCTACGCGATGCTCACCCACGCCTCCGCCGGCCTCCCCCTACCCGACGACGTCGGCATGACCCCCGCCCACTACGGCGTCCACGTCGAAGCCCGCCGCACCGACGGCACCGGCCACACGCTGCTGCGCCTTGGGCCGTACTTCCAGACCTGGGTCGCCTCCCACGACGCCGGCCGTCTCAACACCGACCTCGCGAGCCGGGCGGCCACCGTCATCCCCGGATTCACGGTCACCGCGAAGGACGCGCTGTTCGACGTCAGCGACCACGAGAGCTACGCCGACCCGTACGTCGCTGATGTCACCGCGCTCTTGGCCGACGCCCTCGCAGGAGCGAGCGCGTGACCTGGGTGGCCTGACCCCCGGAACACCCGAAGGCCCGTACCCCCTGCGATCGCCAGAGGGGTACGGGCCTTCTTGCGTTTCCGGGCCGTCAGGCGACCGCTGGCTCCGCTTCGGGCTTGATCTCAACCTCTATGCCGACGGATGCGGACAGCGCCTCGATCAGCTCCCGCACCATCGTGCGAGTGCCTTCGGGGTTGCGCTCCATCGCAGCCTGGAGTGTGCCCGCGTCCAGCTTCTTCGTTGCCCGGGTCAGCGCCTTGTAAGGGTCGCGGGCGGCTGGGAGCTGGGTCTTGCCTTCGATGCTCGCGAGGTAGACGAGCACGGCTTCCTCGGTGGCCTTCTTCTTGCCAGCCGCCTCCGGGGGGAGCGCCTGGACGGCGCCCTTCACCATGTCGGACGTGACGCTCAGCTGCTTCACCTGGATGAGTGCCAGGTAGAGCAGTGCGGCAGCATCGACACCGTGCTCTTCGGCGAGCGAGACCAACTCCCGGGCCTGAGCGATGCCCAGCTTTTTGGAAACTACAGTTTCCAAATCGTTCGATTTCCCGTGGACCAATTCGAACAGCTTCTCTGTGATCTTCCACGTCTTGATCAGCTGGTTCGCGTACTGCGGCGTGATGTCCCACAGCTCGTTGCAGTAGTCCTCGAACGTCCCGCGCGTCGCCCGGTACAGCTTGCCGTCCCGAACGACCTGGAGCGCCTTACCCGCAGCCCAGTACGCGATCCGCAGGTTCTCGAGCGCGGCCTCGCAGCGCACCAGGAGCTCCCGCTCCTGAGCGATGAGGACCGGAGTGTCGGAGAGCTGCTTCGTCGGCAGGTGGTCGATCGCGCGGGCCAGCGCCACCGCCGTGTCCGGCTTTCCGGGGCCCTGCGGCCCACCCGTGTTGATCTGTCGTCCCATCAGAGCATCTGTTCCATCGTCAGGGCGACGCGCATGAAGTCCTCGCGGGCATTCAGCGCGGTGCCGCTCATCTTGTACTCGGTGACGAGCGTGCCGTTCTCGTAGGCGTGCTCGTGGATCGTGTACCGGCGGATCGGGTCGGCGACGCGCGGGTAGTTCCGCTCGTCGATCCACGCCTTCACCTTGTTCAACTGCACTTCGTGCCGGTCCTTCCCCGGGTCGTGCATGTTGATCACGACGAGGAAGGGGATACCCCGCGGCTTGAGAACGCGCTCGATCGTGAACTCACACTCGTCCCAGGTGATTTTGGACGGGGTGATCGGCACGATCGCCAGGTCCGCCACATCCAGGACCTCGCGAAGAGCGTCGGCCGTCCGGCTCTCGCCCAAGGGGTCCGCGCCCCACTCAGCATCAGGATCGACATCAAGGAAGCCCGGGGTGTCGACGACGACGCGGCGCCGTTCCGGATCCTCGACGATGCCCGGGATGATGCCGAGCTTGCTCTTGGTGACGACGTAGTCGAACGGCAGCGCCGCCTCGCGTACGCCTGCGCACCATTTCTCCAGGGTGCCCTGGACGTCGATCCCGGCCGCGACGACGGGGGAGCCGGCGGACTCGTCTGCGTTGGACATCACCGCTGACCGGCCCGCGCAAGCGGCCGTGTTCACCGCGATCGTGGACTTGCCCGCGCCGCCCTTCTGCTGAATGACGACGATTACCTTTGCCGTCCGACCGTTGCGGGCTGCCGTATCGGTGGCGCGTTGCACGGCTGTGGATGTGGTCATCCGGTGGCCTTCCAGTCGTCCGTTGATTTCGCCGCCCAGCGCGGCTACTCGGACGCGGCACAGCTTGCCAGACCCCCAAGATCACACGCAGCCACCCCGCCGCAAGGTCACCCGACGGTGCGATGAGCGTCTGTGGCCCTCCACGCGAGGGCCCGGTTTCACGCGGGAAGCGAACGGGAGCGCTTCGATTGAAGCGCTCCCGTTCGAGAGGCTCGAACGATCCCGTTCCAATTGGAACGTTGCCGCCCCACCGGCTGTCAGATCGTCGTGGAATGCCGAACCCGTAGAGAGTTGATCCCCGGCGTTGAGCGGGACTTCCCCAATTGGGGAAGTCCCGCGTGTTTTGGGGGTCTGAGTGCTCGGTGGCGGTGGAGTTGAGTGCGGTCGGGTTCTGGGGTTGGTGGTGCTCGGGTGGTCGGTGCGCAGTATTCGCACGACGTCGTCAGAGGTCGCTGCGGAGTGGCGGCATCACCTCCCGCCACCGGGCGGGGTGGGCCAGGTGGCAGCCGGCCGGGCACCAGCGGTCCCTGATCACCTCCCGCTGAGGAAAGGACGACTGGTGGCTGAGGACCAGGTACACCCGCTCCTGGGTGGTCGTACGGCAGAGGGCGCAGGCGATTCCGTCTCGTGTGATCTCCATGGGCGGAAGAGTGCACACACCGTCGGCTTACCGTCTCGGGCGGCCGTCACGGCCCGCCTGGCGGGCCCCACGGTAAAGACTTGGTGATGGCCTCCCGCCCGGCGGGAAGGACCCCCGATCGCGCTTTTCCGCAGGTCAACGCCGGTGTTTCATGTGCCGGTGATCAGCAAAGCAGAGCTCCGCCCGGGTGACGGGGTGCGTTACCTCTTCCGCGGCGTGATGGTCGGCGACGGCCACCGCCCCGCGGGCAAGGCGCTGCGCGACGCCCAGGACGAGGCCGGTGTCCCGCCCGGGATCTGGCGGGGCCGGGGCCTAACCGCGGTTGGCCTCACGCCGGGTGACGAGGTGAGCGAGCGGCAGGCCGAACTGCTCCTGGGGGAAGGCCGGCACCCGGACGCCGACCGGATCGAGCGCGAGCGCCTTCAGGCGGGAGACGATCCGGCGAAGGCCCGGCGGGCGACCGTGCTGGGCAGACCCATCGAGCACAACCGGTCACCGAAGACGGATAAGGCCAAGGAGCGCAGACCCTGGCTCGGCATGGACCTGGTGTTCCGGCCGCCGCCGACGGCCCACATCGCGTGGGCGCTGATGGGTGACGAGGAACGGCGGGTGCTGGAGGAGTGCCAGGACATCTCCGTGGACAAGACGCTGGGGTGGCTGGGGGAGTCGGTCGCGCAGATCCGGTCGGGGAGCGGCGGCAAGCACCGCAAGCCGATCCGGGACGGCGCTCTGATCGTCGCAGTGTTCCGGCACTACGAGTCCAGAGCTGCCGAGTCGAAGCCGCTGCTCCACGATCATGCGGTGGTGTCGATCCGCGCCCGCCGGCCGGACGCCAAAGGCACGTGGGGAAACCTGTCGGCAGACACGCTGCTGGCCCACATCGTTGCCGCTGACACTCTCTACCTCCTGTTCTTCATGGAGGAGGTCTCCGCCCGGCTCGGGTGGGCGTGGGAGCCCCGAGAGGTGACACCCGGCCGCCGTCCCGTCATGGAAATAGCGGGGATCGATCAGCGGCTCATCGGCTGGCAGTCGACCCGACGCCAGCAGATCGAAGAGGCCCTGTTCGTCCTCACCGCCGAATACGTGGAGGAGCACGGGCACGAGCCGGGGGAGCGGGCCGCCTACGGGCTGGCCTGCCGGGCCGCCGACCGCACGCGCCCGCCGAAGCGCAAGGAGCTGCGGTCGCTGTCCGAGCTGCGAATGCGTTGGCGGGAGTCGGCCATCGCCTCGTTCGGCGCCGACGTCGTGGACCGGCTCGCGGAGCGGGCGCGGGCGGCAGCCGCGGCGGTGTGGGCGCGGGTACGGCCGGTGGTCGACGTCGTCCTGGCGGCCGTCGACGTCGTAGCCGTGGTGTACGTGATGCGCGGGGCGTTCAAACGCCACCACCTGCTCGCCGAAGCGCGCCGCTACCTCTCCTACGTCCTGCGCGGCCAACCGCACCAGCCGGGCCTGGACGAACGGATCGTGCAGACCGTCGTCGACGACTACACCCGCCCCGTCGGCCGGGGCCGGAAGATGACCGCTGATCTGCACGCCCTGTACCCACGCGACACCGACCACCAGGCCGCGCTGCGCCCGCTGATCCGCACGCGGACCGCTCCCCTCTACGCGCGGGCCCGCCTGGCCGCCGGAGCGCTGAGTGCCCGGGTCTACGAGATGCGCCGCGCGGACCGCCCGGACTCCCCGCACACCGGCGCCGCGCCCGACACCTCGAGGTCCGGCCCGCGTACGTCCCGCACCGGCGGGAAAGACGGCCACGCCCTGGAGCAGGGGACCGATGTTGCCGCGCTGGAGCAGACCCGCGCCACGATCGAGGCCGTCGCGAAGATGGCCGCCAAGCTCCAGGACGGCATCCGGGAGCGCGCCGTCGCCCATGGCCCCCGGCCGCAGCCTGCCCCGTCGGCGCCCGCTCCGTCACACACCCCGCCGCCCGGCGTGCAGCAGACGCCTGGCCGGACACCCACTGGAGGACTCACATGACCACAGGTGCGGCACTCCAGTGCCTGGCTGTGGTGACGATGCCGGGCATCGTCCACCGAACCCACGATGTTCAGCATCCAGTGGACGATGCCTGGCATCGGATGCAGAGCATCGGGTGGACTCCACCGAGTGGAGAGTGAACTCCACCGGGCATCGTCCACCGGGTGGGCTCCACTCCCGTGCGCGCCGCGATGTCTGCACCGCACCCGGCGCGCGCCTTCCGATGTCGATGCACGGCACTCGATGTTCCGCGCCGCGCGCATCACGATGTCCGGCACTCAGCGCGCATCGCGATGTCGGGCATCGGATGTTCCGCACCGCGCGCGAAGCGCACCTTCCAGATCGCGCGTACCGCCGATCGCCCACCCCTTGTCCACCTTCGAGCGGCCGGCCGGAGACCCCTTGTCCAGCTCTGGGAGGCCGCGCGTTTCACCTTGACCAGGTTCGCTAGCGGAGCATTTCCCCTTGTCAGAGCCGGTCCCGGCCGCCGATCAGATCGCGGTCAAGGGGCTGTGTGATATAGGAGTCCGCCCCCGCCTGCAGACGGCGAATGGTGACGCGGTGCGCGCGCCCGATACGCGCGGCGCGCGGAGGCGCACCGCACCTCCCGCCGGTGGCGCGCGCACGATGCACGCCACCGACATCGGGTGGCGCGCTACACGACGGTGAGGCGCCCCGGGTGCGCTTCCATCGCCTGCTTCATCCCGGCGGCCTCCAGCTGGCGCAGGACGTCGGCGACGTCGCCCTGGTCCTCGGTGAGGATGTTCTCGGTGAAGCGGGTGATGGTGTCGGCGATGCCCTGCGAGCTGGCCAGGCACACGCCGTGGCAGGCGAGCTCCAGCAGCAGCCGCCCGAGCGCGGCGGCGAGGAAGGAGTGCGCGCAGGGCTCCCCGTCGTGGTCGTCCACGGCGGTGATCGGGATGAGGACGCGCGCGGCGACGTCCAGGAGCAGCCGGTACAGCTTCTCCGGGCCGATGTCGTCGGCGACCGCGCCAGCGGTGTCGATGTCCCTGGCGTACCACGCCTGGATGTAAGCGAAGGCGTCGGCGATGTCGGCCGGCTCCATCGGGGCGAGCGGCGCGGTGACGGTGTTCTCGGGCATGACAGCTCCTCAACGACGGGCCGCCCCGCTGATCGCGGCGGCCTCAAGAGGAGCCTCCAATTTCGGCCCTGTGGACAGAGTCCGGCCGCTGAGGAGGGAGAACTCTCCCCCCCTCGTGTGACGACGCAGCACAGTTGGTAATTCAGCAGAGTGATTGGCAAACGCCCAGGAAGGGCCCTCCCGGACGGCGCTGACCTGCGGCTTTGGGTCGACGGGTTGCCAACTAGCCTGCGTCGCTCTTGCCAACTACGAAGCGTCAGAACGCTCTGACCAGGGACGCCTCCCCTGCTCGTTGGCCAACTGTGCTGCGTTGTCACACCTCGGTTGATCACGATGCGGTTACGGCGGAGAGGTTTTCCAAGATCGGCGTCACAAACTCGCCGCGGACGACACCTGTAGAAGGTGAATGGCGGGATAGGCCCGCCCCACCTTGCAGGAGCACCCTGTGGCGAGCACCGCCCACGAGCCTGAGCAGCCCCTTGACCAGGCCAGAAGGCCCCCCTCCGTGGACCCCTCCATCACCCCCTCCGCGCCCCGACGCCAAGGTCCGGGCGTTTCCGCAGGTCAGCCCCGGCGAAAGGGGGGCCGTCGCAGGTCCGACACGGTCCAGCCGTCACCCCCGAGGCCCGAGCGGACGCTCTGCGGCGAGACCAGCAGCGGATCGCGGACGAGAAACGCGCTGCTGCCCGCCCCCAGGAACCGGGCCCCACCCGCTGCTACCGGTAGAGCGGGCACACCACGGGCCCCGGGGGAAGCCATGACGTCCCGGGGCCCGGCTCTGTGTACTCAGGCTGCTCAACACCAGTGCGCTCGCCTGGAATCGGTCAGGGCAGGAAGTTCTTCTGCCACTGGAGTGAGTCCATGCTCAGCGCGGCGTCGGCGAGGGCCTTCGCGGACGGGGTCTTGAGCGAGGCGAGGCTGGTGTCGATCCAGTTCTGGGTGAGGCTGTAGCCCTGCTCCCGATACTCCACCGCCTGGACCAGGCATTCCAGCTTGTCGGCATCGCGGGCGACGATCGCCTCCGGCGTTTCGCCGGCCTCGTACTCGTCGACCGCGCCCTGAACCCCGGTGCGTACGGCCGGGTGGGCGTTGGCGACCTGGTCGGCGGTCACCTCACCGTTCGGAGCGGCCCTGATGTACTTCCGGCCGATGTGCGCGATGTCCCCGATCCGGGTCTCCTGGCTGTCGTGGAACAGGCACATCAACGCGACCCGGGCCGGGTCGACGCCCTCCATCATCGCCAGGACGGAGCCGATCACCCCGACGCGGAAGGAGTGTTCGGCGACGGACTCCGGCTGCTTGTTGCCGGTGAACCACCATCCGGTCCGTGCGACGTGCTTGAGCACGCCCATCTCGGAGATGAAGCTCGCGGTTCCCCTGGTGGTGTCGTCGGCCATAAGGTCCTCCGGATATCAGCGGTTGTGATCGAAAACGTAGTGGACGTGGGCGAGCTCGCGCCGGGATCTCGCCGACAGCGACGCCCCGTCCAGGAGTTGACCGGCCTGCTCGCGCAGCGGGCCCGCGAGCGGTCCGGCCGCCTGCGGCAGCCATGGGAAGGCCGTCAGCAGCGCCCACAGCGAGTGCGCGTACAGGTCGACGTACCCAGGCGCCAGGTGCAGCCCGCGGGCCAGGCCCCGCAGCAGGGTCACCGGATCCCAGCCCGACAGGTCCCGGTCCCGCATGAACGCGTCGTCCGGCTGCGGCAACGCCAACGCACCCAGCCACAGCGCCCAGTAGTTGAGGTTCGCGGCCTCCGCAGTGTCGTCGTCGGCCAGGGCGCGGTCGATGAAGTCCAGCAGCGGCTGCGGGTCTCCCAGCCGGGCGAGCGCGGTCGCGGTGGAGCGGGCCTCCGCCCAGTGCGGCGACCAGCCCCGCCGGGCCAGCACGTCACGACGCCGGTGAAGGGTATGCGCGGTCCACGCGGCCGCGTCCGGCCCCCGGTCGTACGAGGCGAGGTAGAGCGCCTGGCGGTGCAGCAGCACCCCGCCTTCGCCCTGGAGGGCCGCAGCCTCGGTCGTGCCCCGCAGATGGTCGAAGAACACCGTCCGGTCCGAGGCCGCCAGCTGCGGCGCGACGGCGACCGGACCGCGCCTCGGGCGGGGTAAGCGTCCGGCGAGCGCCGGCGGGACGGTGCCGTTCAGCGCCCACGCCAGCATGTGCGCGGTGTCCCGGGTATGGACCCACCCGGCCAGCGGGTGCGGGCTCCCGGCCTCGCCGTCCAGCCCGGCCGCGATGATCCGGTCCGCGTCCATCGCCGCGTCCAGCCACACCACCAGCGCCACGTCCGCACCGAGCGCCGGCAGACGGCGGCGCAGCTCCAGCAGCGCCCCGGCCCGCATGTTCGCCAGCGGGCGCCGTCCCGACTCCCAGCCCTGCAGCGTGTCCACGTCCACGCCCAGGACCTCCGCCAGGGCGGCCTGCGTGCAAGGGACCGACTCGCGGATCAGCCGCAGCACGAAGCCGGTCACCACACCTGCTGATGTTCGTCGCGGCCTGCCCATACCGGCCTGCTCCCCGGTTGCCCTGCGCACCCAAACCCGTACTCACGGTCAGTCCTACCGCATCGGGTCCGCCCGTACGGTCGGGATGCGGTCGACGTCCGACGAACGAGACCGTGCCGCCCGCGACCCACGACCCGGCGAGGCACCGATGAGCAGCACACATATGGTCCTCCACGACCCCGAAGGACGCCTCGAAGCGGAGCTCCCCCTGGACCGGGAGCTCCACAAGGGTCTGGTCAAAGCCGTGCTGGGATGGACCGGCGACCCCGGCCTGCCGCCTGCGGACCTCCAGCAGATGACGCTGCTGCTCACCGGTGCCGCCCGCGCCGTCGCCGCCGACGTCCGCCGCGCCGCGGACCTGCTGCCCGAAGACCACGCCGCCCGCGTCCTCGCCGACGTCGTCCTCGAGGAAGCCGACCGACGCCTGTCCGTCCCAGCGGAGGGCACCGCGCGCTGTACCCAGCGCCACGCCCGGCTCGTACGCGCCCTGTACGAGCGCCTGGACCGCCTCGTCAGCGCCGCCCCCGAGCCAGCCAAGACCCCCTGAGACCGCCGCGCACCCGGACGGGACCAACGACCCCGGGTGCGCGGCGCACGGCACCACCAGGCACCACACCCGTTCCGACCCGGACGGGGCGAGCACCACTCGACACCGAGAGGGGCACCACCATGAGCACCGCAACGACCGAGCTGCGCCGGTTCCTGACCATCACCGGCCAGCGCTTCAAGAACGGCCAGTCCGCACCCGAGATGTTCTCCCCGGCCGTGGACAAGGCGTGGCACGAGCAGCTCGGCACCCCCGCCTACGCGGCCCTGTGCCAGGAGACCGCCGGCCAGCCCATCCGTCACGTCGCGAACAACGGCCACGGCCCGATCGCCTGGGTCACCGCCTACGAAGAGGCGTACGGGCCGCTGCCGGAGATCTGGTTCACCGACGCCCACGGCAACGTCGACCAGGACGCCATCGCCCGCTACCAGGAGAGCGGCACCGTGGTCGCCGAATGGGACTGCGGCCCCGCCGGCGGCGACGGCGACATCGTGCCCGACCAGCCGGAGCCCGCCCACCGGTGACCACCAGCAGCAGCGCAGCGCCCCGGCCCACCGCCGGGGCGCTGCGCCTCGTTGAAGCCAGCACCACCCGGCCGACCTCCATCGACATCGGTGACTACGCACGCCAGATGACCGCCCACTGCCCCTACCTGGCACCCTCCCTCCAGCAGGGACTGACGACCTGGACGGTCTACCGCGCCGACGGCGACGCCGAAGCCGTCCAGGCGGAGCTCTTCCACGCGGGCGCCCAAGCCGCGGAGTGGCTGCGGCCCTTGCTGAACCGGCCCCACGGCCTTCTGCGGTGCGAGAACATCGTCCTGGTGGGCGAGGTGCCCGGCACTGGGCACCGTGACCTGCTGGCCTGGCCGCACTGGGTGCTGAAGAACCTCTACGGGCCCCTCGGGGTGATGTTCGGCAAGTTCTACGCGGGAGAAGAGGAAGTCACCGGGGCCGGCAACCGGATCCCGGCCGCCCCCGCCTCGTTCCTCCCCGTGCGGGCCGCCGTCCGTCGCCGCGACCCACGCTTCCTGCGTGCGACCCCCGACCTGGCCGCAGGGCTCGCCGCGGCCGACGACGACGGCCGCGACGTGTTCGAGCACATCCCCACCGAGTGGAAGGACATCCGCACATGGGCCAGACAGTTCCTCCCCCCGGCGAAGCCGTCGCCCTCCTCACCGGACACACCGGCGAACCCACAGCGATCCAGCTCCTGAGCGACCGGCGCGGCTCCCGGGCCTGGAAGGTGCAGGGCCCCAAAGGAGCAGTCGCGGTGAAGGCCAACACTCCCGACGGCGACAACGCCCACGAGAAGGCCGCAGAGATGGCCCAAGAGGACGACCACCTTCTTCGCCTCACGGCCGCCGGGGCCCTCAGCCCCGACTACCGGGTGAGCGCCGGGACTTATGAGGGCGGCCGGTGGCTGGCCGTCAACTGGATCGACGGCGCACCCCTGTGGCGGGCATTCGCCCTCGCCCGCGGGCCCGAAGGAGACCGCGCCGCAGTCCGCCCCTGGCTCACAGGCATCGCCCGCAGCTGGACGGAGCACCTCGCCCGGATGCACGCCGCCGACTGGGCCCACGCCGACGTCCAGCCCACCAACACCCTCGTCACGAACGACGGCCAGGCAGCGGTCATCGACTACGCCCTCGCCTGCGGCCCCGGCGACGCCCGCCCCGTTCCGTACCGGGGAGCCTTCACCCACACCACCGCCCCCGAACTCGCCACCGCGATCCTCACCACCCCCGCCGACACCCACATCCAGGCACAGCCGGCCGCCGACATCTGGAGCCTTGGCGCCTCCCTCTTCTGGTGCTGGACCGGCCAACGCCCCGTCCCCTACGACGACACCACCGACCGACTGGAGAAGCTGGCCGCCATCGCCAAGGGCACCACCACCGCGCTGCGCGACGTCCGGGCGTGGCCGTTCCCCGAGTTCGAGAAGGCCATCACCGCGTGCCTGGCCCCCGATCCCGCCGACCGGCCCACCGCGAAGGAGCTGACCGCCGCATGGTGACCCTGCGCGCCCTGTGCCCCGACGACGCCGCCGCCCTCACCCGCGTCTACAGCGGCGCCTCCATCCGGCACACCACCGGCAAGCCCCTCACCCTCGACCAGGCCCACGAGAAGATCCGCGCAGCCCTCGCCCGAGCCGCCGAAACCCCGCGTGCACAGTGGAGCTGGGGCATCCTCGCCGCAGACGAGATGATCGGCCTGATCTCCCTGCGGCGGCGCACCCCGTCCATGGGCACCATCAGCTACATCCTCCGCGAGGACACCTGGGGCCACGGCTACGCCACCCAGGCTGCCCACCAGGTCCTCTCCGTCGCCTTCACTGCCGGCCTCAACCGGCTGGAAGCCATGCACCACCCCGACAACCCCGCCTCCGGCCGCGTCCTGATCAAGACCGGGTTCACCCACATCGGGACGTCCGACCGGCAGGCCGACGGCGGAACCACCGTGCCGTACCAGGTGTATGCCCTGCAGAACTCATGACGACTGCCTCTGCCAACCCACAGGGACAACGTGACATCCCCGGGTACGCACCGATGCGCGGAAGAGATCGACATGGTTTCGGCCACTGCGTGCGATTACCCGGCGGGCCCCGGACAGCTGTGGGTACGGTCGATCGGTTTGACGGCTGGCGGTGGCCGCCGGCGGGGAAGTGTCCGGTCGGCGTGTCGTCGCATTGCGGGTGGGGGTGGTTCGGTGGGCAGCACCGAGCAGCAGATCGAGGAGCAGCTGGCGCAGCTTCAGCAGAAGGTCGGCGCTCGCCATGCGGAGGTGCTGAAACACGACGTCGACGACGACCAGTTCGCGGTGGAGTACGCCCGCCTGGCGAACGTCACCAGCAAGCTGGTGGAGTTCGAGAAGACGATTCCCGAGCGTCTGGCCGAACCCGAGCGCAGACGCAGTGAGCGCATCGTGACGTGGTCCTGGCGCGGCCAGGCGGCCGTCGGCGCCGTGCTGATCGCGCTCGTCTTCGTCCTCGACCGCTCGACCTGGTGGCTGGTCCTGCTGGTCCCCCACTTCGCGGGCACGGTGGCCGGCTGCTTCCAGAAGGTCGATGCCGAACAGCACCGTGACCGCCGCTTCGGAGCCGTCGGACTGCACGTGGTCGCGCTCCTGATGGCCCTCATCAGCCTGAGTGTGATCAGCCGGTGGTTCATCATCGCCGCCGCCCTGGGCTGGATGCTTGTCGCCGGGTCCTCCACGGACAACACGGACGCCGACCCGAAGGGGGCGCGGCGGTGAGCGACGACTACGGCTACAAGGTCCGCCGCCTGGAGAGCCAGACCGGCGGGATGGAGCACGAGCTGCACTCGCTTCGTACGAAGCTGGGGGAGGTCGAAGACCTCGACTACGAGCTGCGCGACATCCGCAGCGGCATCCGCAGCATCGAGGACGACCTCAGCACCGTCCGCAACGATCTCACCGAGCTGGACGACGACGTACGCGGCGACATCCAGGACACCGATCAGGCCATCAAGCGGCTGACCGGCCGCGTCCAGGCCCTCGAAGCCCACCTGCTCGCCGCGGGCGGCGCCCCACTCGCCGACCTCGACACCACCGACCCGGAGCGGAAGCAGCTGGCCAGGACCGCCAACCACGGCTGGCACGTACGCTCCGGCCTGCTCCCCAGGCACCAGCGCGAGGCCCACCGCCTCAACATCCGCCACTACGAAGGAGCGGTCGAAGAGCGCGACGAGCACCGCGACAAGGTGGTGGAGGCCGCCGGCATCCTGGCCAGTCAGCCGCGCACGTCCCGCGAGTTCAAACAGGCCGCCATGGACTTCGGCATGTCCCGCACCCTTGCTGAGAGCCACGGTCAGCGGGCCCAGAAGCTGGCCAGCCCCGCCCAGACCGCGCAGGCCGCACTGGCCCAGGACGACACTCTGCGGCAGGCGAAGGCGTCGCTGATCGAGCAGGGCGACAAGGCGGAGCGGAAGCTGAACTGGCTGCTGCGCGGCACTCTGGCCGACGCGATCCGCGACCGCGCCCTGCTGCCCATGTGGTTCGTGACCGTGCTCGGTCCCGTCCCGCCGGCGCACAAGACGCAGGAGTGGATGGACCTCGCCACCCAAGTCCTGTCCTACCGGGTCACCTACGAGATCACCGACCAGGCCGTCGCGCTCGGACCGGCGCCCGCCGCGTACGTGCCGCGCCGCACCGAGTGGCACCGCGAACTCACCAAGGACCTACGCCGCTGGTAGCCCGCGTGGGCCCGACGGCACGGCGACTGAAACACCACTCTGAAACGCGAGGGTGAAACGGAGGCCGCGTTTCACCCTGACCTGCTGGAATGCCTGCAAAAGCGAGAGTCGGGCGCGCGTGTTGCACTCCGTGTTGCAGGTCGGCACCGATGTCTGGCCGGTGACAGCGCGAGACCCCGGCCTCAAGAGGTCCGGGGTCCGGTCGGGCGGGGGAGCGGTCAGTAGTCGTCGCGTTCGGAGGGCGGTCCGTACTGCTCGATGAGGTCGCAGGTACACGTACCGCCCTCGTACAGCGCCTTGTCGCACTCATCGTGGTGGTCACGCTTCGGCGGCGCGGCCTGTGCAGCGGCGGGCTGAGCCGGGGCGGCCTCAATGGCTGGCACCGGCCCTGCCCAGTCCAGGCCCAGCGCCGCGAGGCTGCCCAGCTGGTCGGCGCTGAGCCTGTCCCGCCTCGATTTGGTGTTCGAATTCCACACGCCCAGCTTCACGATCACCGGCTCCGGCTCGCCGTCGACCGTGATCGTCTCGCTGTGCCCGCGCGGCACCGCCCGCTGTCCTTCCCGCTCCACCCACTGCGCGAGGGCCGCCAGACCCCGCTGGAACGCCTGCTGCGCCTTGGCAGACCCCTTTGCCGCACCGACCGCCGCCGGGGCGGGAGGCGGGGCCGCAGGGGCATTGATGCCCAGCGCGGTCAGCCGCTCCTGCTGCTCGGGGAGGAGCTGCGCCCAGGTACCCGGCTCTTGGTGCCTCCAGCGCCACTTGCCCACGTCGTCGCCCTCGAAGATGATGCCGGGCGCGATGTAGGGCAGGACGCCGTCGGCGTCGACCAGGTCGGCGAGCACCCGGTAGTGCCGCTGCCAGTCCAGCGGCCACGGGCAGTCCCAGTCCGGGTCGATCGCCGTCAGCTGCGCCGCGCGCTGCGCCGCCCGCTCAGGGTCCTTCCCGAGGCCGCCCTTGCGCCGGAGGTTGGCGAGGTGCTGCCCGACGGGCACCATCGCCTCGCCCTCGCCCCACACGGCGTCCTGACGGGGCGCGAGGTGCCCGGTGGCCCGCCGGTAGGACCGGAGCGCGGCGAGCTTGTTCTCCCACGCTTCCTCGCCCGGCTCCCAGACCATCCCGGCCTCCGGCGCGTCCAGCAGGGTCTTGCGCCGCTCCTCCAGCTCACCCGCCCGCAGTGCCTTCCGCTGCTGGTGCACCCAGCGGCCAAGCGGAAACGCCTTCGTGACTCCCACCTCGACCTCGACGTCGTAGGCAACGGCGTGCACGCCGGTGATCTCGTTCTCCTTCCGCCACCGGATGAGGGCCTGGTATCCCTCCAGCCACACCAACGACTCGGGCCGGTAGACCCGCGTCCGGAGGAACGCCGCGATGGTGGCGGCGTCGCGCGGGCTGGAGAAGTGCAGCAACGCGGCTTCGGCGGCGGCCTGGGTGTCGTCGTCCTCCTGGTCCCCGCCGTCACCCTCGCCGTCGCCGCCGGCCCCGACGATCCGGCCGTCGTCGTCCCGCTTCACGTGGACCTTGCGCTTCCCGCTGGTGAGCGCGCGAGAGGCGAGCTGCTCAACGAGTCGTTCGTCATGACTGCGCAGGCCCTGCAATACGGCTACAAGAGGGCGGAAGCTGGCGGAGGCGACCATGTCGGTCGGGTCCTCGTTCGGCTCCAGGAACACCGGCACGATGATCCGCGCGATCTTCGTGCTGCCGTCCTTGTTGAGGCGGAGCGCCCGGCCGATGTTCTGCACGATCTCCACCTGGGAGCCGCGGGTGTCCGCGAAGCAGATCGCCTCGACTCCCCGCTCGCCGGTGATGTCGACGCCCTCACCGAGCACGCGAACGCTGGCGAGGAAGGCGCGGTGGACCCGGCGTCCGGCCGCGTCGATGCCGTTGGCGAACTGGCGCAGCGCCTCGCGCCGCTCGGAGACGAGGTGGTCGCCGCACAGCCACGCCGACCACACGCGGTCCGGGGGTACGTGGCGGCCGGCCTCCAGCTCGTAGAACTCCGCGTCGATCGACGACGCCGGGAGCTTGTCCGCCTTGGCCAGGTCCTCATCGGAGGCGTCATTGACGTACAGCTCGGCAGCCGTCTCCGGCAGCTTGTCCGCGAACGCGCGGGCCTCCTCCACCTTCTGGTGGAACGTCATGACCGTACGGAGGTTGTACGCGGCGGCGTGCTCCAGGAGCGCGGTCTGCAACAGGGCCAGGCGCCGCCCCCGCCGCGCCTCTTCCGACTCCCCGATGACCGGCGAGGGGTCGCGGATCTCCAGCACGTCGATCTCGAAGCCTGCAAGGATCTCCCGCTCGATCGCCTCGCTCAGACCGAGCTCCGCGAGCCACGCGCCGTAGGTGCCGTCCGGGTCGTCGGCCATGGTCGCGATCTCCGCCTCCTGGCCGTTCGCGCCCTTCTGCGGCCGGGCCGCGGCGAGGATGCGGGGGGTGGCCGTGAGGTAGAGCCGGAAGTCTGCGGGGATGCGGGCGTTGTCGTGGATCGCGGCCCACGGACGGCCAAGATCACCGGCGGTTCCGTGCGCCTCATCCACGAGCGCGAGGTCGAAGCCCGCCATGCGCTGGCCGTACAGCCGCTCTCCGCCCGCCAGAGCGGCCTCCAGCGGCCCGCGAACCTTCCGCTGGCCCACGGGGGCGTCGATGTCCTCGCGGTCCACGAGTGAGGCGTACGTGGCGAACACGATGACCGGCCCGTGCCCGGCCCACAGGGCGAGCTGGATCGGGTTGGTGGTGGTGCGCACCCCGAGTTCGTTCAGGACCGCGTCGTTCTCCAGCGAGCACACGGCGACCATCGGGGCCCGGTGGCCCACCAGGCGCCACGCCTGGGCGGTCTGGGCGAGCAGGTCCAGGGTCGGCACGGTCACGAGGATCCGGCCGTCCGCGAACGACTCCAGCGCGCACGCAGCGGCCGTGATCGTCTTGCCCGATCCGGTCGCTGACACGAGCGTGCCACGGGCACCCTGCGGGGGCACGGATGACCTTGCAGGGAATCCCACCCACTTCCTAAACGCTGACCGCTGGTCTACCTGGTGTTCCTTGAGCTGAATCGCTGACATTCCTAGCCTCCCCGAGCACTGAATTCCTGTGGTTGTTCAGACGGCCGCGTGCGGAATGCAGGCCGCGCCCGAGTCGTTCCAGATCGACGCACCCGCCTTATGCCAGCCGCCGGGCTTTCCGTCCTTGAAGGGCGGCTTGTCGTCCGGGTCGTAGTGCCCGGCATCGAGCGTGCAGACGATGTGGTCCCCATCGCCGTTCACCGTCCGCGCGGTGCACAGACCGCCGGCCTCACCCAGCGCCTCCAGCGCCCGGCGCCGCTGCGTGGTGTGCGGATGGGTGCGCGGCAGCACGCTCTCCCGGACGAACCTCTCCAGCCGCACCAGGTCCGCCCGCTCACGCCGCCTCACGTCCGCGATATGTACGGCCAGCTCAGCGGACCCGGCAGACCGGCCGCCGCGCCGCGACCAGTCCCGGTCCGCGATGCCCACCAGGGCCTCGCTCACGGCCGTCACACCGTCATCCCACCCGTCCGCGAACAGCGAGCCCCGAGAGGCCGGCGCCATGCCGTCCAGCTCCACCACCTGGCACTGCGCCCCGGCGACCGCCCCGGCCTCCAGCGCGGCCGCCAGGTCGTCCGCCTCGCTCGCGGGCACGCCCTGCGCCTCCAGGAGCGCGAACAGCCGGAGCCGGGCGTTGACGCCTGCCGTCTGGTACTGCGTCACCCGGCGCAGAGAATCCCCGCTCAACGCGGGATCAGGTCCGGCAGATTCGTGGTGACCGGTCATCGGCGGTCGTTCCTCTCGGAATTCCGGGGAGTTCCCGGATGGTTGGGGGGTGTCCCGTGTTTCCGCCAACGGTACATGCTGCATCTACCCGAGGCACACGCTATACTGGAACCCACACCAACGAGTGACACCCACCCCCTCACAACCAGCCCGCCCGCGCAGCGGGCCCCAAGGTTCTGGAGGCGCAGCCGGAAGGACCGTCAGGCGGGGAAGCGCAGCGGACCCGCCGGGAGCGCCCCGCGCTCCCCCAACTCCCTTACTGGAGGCCCCACTAGCCGCACCTGGCACCCCGTCAGCCCCGGCCGTGCACCGCACGGCCAGCCGGGCGCGCAGCGGCCGGCCCCACTGCCTCCAGGAGCGCAGCGGAGGGAGGCGCCCACGCTCCGCGTGGGCGAAGGGAGCGCAGCGACCGCGCCCCTTGCACATCGCGCAGCGATGTGGTACCCGCGGAGCGGGTACCACATC
>NZ_JAPNLJ010000041.1:53835-70206 GCF_026627445.1 Streptomyces sp. H27-H1 | reverse complement strand
CCCTGTGGCGTCGCCGGGCGGCTCGGGGCCGGCCACCGGCGCCGCCGCGGCGGAGCCGGAGGCGGGCCCCGAGGCTGAGCCGGGGGCGGGGCCGGTGGCGGACCCGATGCCGGCCGGGGGCGCGGAGGCCAATGCCGCCAGCGCCGTCGCGGGCGTCGGCAGCGTCGCGGGCAGGGCGTCCGCCAGGGCGGTCGCGGCGGCCGGCGCCGTAGCCGCCGAGAGCGCCTCCGCCAGGGCGCCCAGCTCCACGTGGACCACTGCCACCGGCTTGCCGGGGTGCTCGGCGACCGCCGCGCGCAGTGCCTCCGCCAGATCGTCGGCCAGCGCGTGCTCGCTCACCCAGGGGATCGCGGTGACGACCACGGCGTCGTTGTCCGGCGAGGCCAGCGCCGCGGCGACGGCCGTACGGAAGTCCTCGGGCGAGGCGGCGGTGGTCAGATCGAGCGGCGCCAGCGGCCGCAGTCCCTCGGTCAGGCAGGCGTCGTAGGTGAGCACGCCGAGCGATTCGGAGTTGCCGAGGATGGCCACCCGCGGCCCGGCCGGTACGGGCTGCGAGGCCAGCAGCAGGCCGACGTCCACCAGCTCGGTCACCGTGTCGACCCTGATGACGCCCGCCTGCCGCAGCAGCTCGGAGACCGTCGCCTCGGGCAGCCGGGTGCCGGGGACCACGTGTCCGGCGGGGGTGTGCCGGCCTCCCTTGGCGACGACCACCGGCTTGACGGCCGCGGTGCGCCGGGCGAGCCGGGTGAACTTCCTCGGGTTGCCCAGGGTCTCCAGGTACATGAGTGCGACGTCGGTGGCCTCGTCGTCGTACCAGTACTGGAGGATGTCGTTGCCGGAGACGTCGGCCCGGTTCCCGGCGGAGATGAAGGAGGAGAGCCCCTCCCCGCGCCGCAGCAGCCCCGAGAGCAGCGCGATGCCGATCGCTCCGGACTGGGTGAAGAGGCCGACCCGTCCCCGCGCGGGGGCCGGAGCGGGCGCCAGCGAGGCGTTCAGTTCCACCTCGGGGGCCGTGTTGATCACCCCGAAGGCGTTCGGCCCGATCAGCCGCATCCCGTACGAGCGCACTTGCCGCACCAGTTCGCGCTGGCGGGCCATTCCCTCGGCCCCGGTCTCGCCGTATCCGGCGGACAGGACGACGAGCCCCTGCACCCCGTGTTCGCCGCAGGCCGCCACCGCGTCCGGGACCCGGTCCGCCGGGACCGCGATGACCGCGAGGTCGACCGGGGCGCCGACCGCGCCGAGCGTGGGGTAGGCCCGTACGCCGTCGAGCAGATCCCGGGTGACCGCCTCGTTGACCGCGTAGAGGTGGCCGTGGAAGCCGCTGTCGCGCAGGTTGCGCAGGGCCGCCGCGCCCACGCCCGCGAGGGAGCGGCTGACTCCGATCACCGCCACCGAGCCGGGTGCCAGCAGCCGCTTTACGGAGCGGGCCTCGGCGCGCTGTTCGCGGGCGCGCTGGACGGCGAGGGACTCGGCGGTCGGTTCGAGGTCGAGCGTGAGGTGGACGGAGCCGTCTTCGAAGCTGCGCTTCTGCTGGTAGCCGGCGTCGGTGAACACCTTGATCATCTTGCCGTTGGCGGGCAGCACCTCTGCCGCGAAGCGGCGGATCCCGCGTTCGCGGGCCACCGCACCGATGTGTTCGAGCAGGGCGGAGGCGACCCCGCGTCCCTGGTGGGCGTCCTGGACGAGGAAGGCGACCTCGGCCTCGTCGGAGGGTCCGGTGGCCGAGCGGCCGTCGGCACCGATCCGGTCGTAGCGGACGGTGGCGATGAACTCGCCGCCGATCGTCGCGGCGAGGCCGACCCGGTCCACGTAGTCGTGGTGCGTGAAGCGGTGCACGTCGCGGTCGGAGAGCCGGGGGTAGGGGGCGAAGAACCGGTAGTACTTGGACTCGTCCGAGACCTGCTCGTAGAAGCTGACCAGCCGGCCCGCGTCATCGGTGGTGATGGGCCGGATCCCGGCCGTCCCACCGTCGCGAAGGACGACGTCGGCTTCCCAGTGGTCCGGATACGAGGGGTCGGACTCGGTGGTCATGGGGCCACCTTAAGGCTCGAACGGCTCGGGTGGCCTGGGCGCGGCGCTTCGGGCAAGCTGGCTCGAATCAGTGCAAGCTGGGGTAGGTCGAATGGCGGGAAACCTGGGCCGAAGGTCGGTTCGACCATTCCGGACGCCGTGAGAGACTGGTCTAGACAACCGTAAGAACCTGAAGGGCATCACCATGGCAGAGCGCCGCGTCAACGTCGGGTGGGCCGAGGGCCTGCACGCTCGTCCCGCCTCGATCTTCGTCCGCGCGACGACCGCTTCCGGCGTCCCGGTGACCATCGCGAAGGCCGGCGGCGACCCCGTCAACGCCGCCTCCATGCTGGCGGTTCTGGGCCTGGGCGCCCAGGGCGGCGAGGAGATCGTCCTCTCGTCCGAGGCCGAGGGTGCCGAGGCCGCGCTGGACCGCCTCGCGAAGCTGGTCGCCGAGGGCCTCGACGAGCTCCCCGAGACCGTCTGACCCTTCGGGTTCGACTCGCAGGACCCGCACGGCGAAGCCGTTGCCCCCGACCGAGGTCGGGGGCAACGGCTTCGCCGGTTTCCGCGCGGGAGTCCGCCGGTTCCCGGGAGCCGGCCGGCCCGGGCGCGGACGTGGGCGCCTCGAGTCCGGTGGGCCTGGTTCCGGTGGACCCGGTCCGGCGCACTGTCCGGCACACTCGATTCCAGGTGGATCTAATTCCGGTGGACCGAATTCCGGTAGGCAGGATTCCGGCGGAGCGGTTCCGGCGGACCGAATTCCGGCGGAACGGCACGCGGGAAAGAATTCCCGGCCCGAATATCCCCCCTTTGTATACGGCGTTTGTTAATGCGGGGCGCTTGCCGTGTTTACGGCAGGTTGCAAAGTCCTCACGCGCCTGCGGTGCGCCCCCGCCGCCCGGTCCACGTGCAGCGCGGTCAGCGCCCGGGCCCGCTCGGCGTCGCCCCGGGCCACCGCGTCCACGATCGCGCCGTGCTCCGCCCAGGACTCCACGGGCCGCGCCGGGGCCTCCACCACGTACATCCAGGCCACCTTGTGGCGCATCTGTGTGAGCAGCGCGATCAGCCCGGGGCTGCCCGAGGCCTGGGAGAGCGTCTCGTGGAACCAGCCGCCCAGGGAGCGCAGATCCTCCCCCTGGCCCCTCCTGGCCCGCTCCTGACCCAGTCTGACCAGGCCGCGCAGCACCTTGAGGTGGGCCTCGCTGCGCCTGCGGGCGGCCCGGGCGGCCGCGAGGGGCTCCAGCAGCATCCGCAGCTCCAGGAGGTCGGCACCCTCCTGCTCGGTCGGCTCGGCCACACAGGCGCCCGCGTGCCGGCGGGTGGTCACGAACCCCTCCGACTCCAGCGTGCGCAGTGCCTCGCGCACCGGGACGCGCGAGACTCCGTACCGGCGGGCCAGCACTTCCTCGGTCAGCCGGGCGCCGGGCCCGAACACCCCGGAGACGATGTCGTCGCGGATCGCTGTGCATACCGTGTGCGCGGGAATACGCAAGACCGGACCTCCGCCTTTTTCGTATGGGTGTGCGCGTTGCGACTCTATTGCAACACACGATAATTTCCGAGGGCGGCCGGAAATACGAAACATTCACACAACGCGAAACACGAAGGCCCCGGCTCGAAGAGAGCCGGGGCCTTCGTGGAAGACGTGCGGTGAGGCGTCCTGGTCAGACGTCGACGCCGTGCGAGCGCAGGTACGTGAGCGGGTTGATGTCCGAGCCGTAGTCGGCGCCGGTACGGGCCTCGAAGTGCAGGTGCGCACCGCTGGAGTTGCCGCTGTTGCCCGACAGGCCGATCTGCTGGCCCGGGGTGACCTGCTGGCCCACGGAGACGTTCAGCGAGAGCATGTGGCCGTACTGCGTGTACGTGCCGTCGGCGTGCTTGATGACGACGTTGTTGCCGTACGCGCCGCCCCAGCCCGCCTCGATGACGGTGCCCAGGCCGACCGCGTGCACGGAGGTGCCGGAGCTGGCGTGGAAGTCGATGCCGGTGTGGCTGCCGGAGGACCACATGGCGCCGCCCGCGTGGTACTGGGTGCTGACGTAGGAGCCCGAGACCGGGGCGACGAAGGTGTTGAGGCGCTTGCGTTCCTCTTCGCGGGCGGCACGCTCGGCGGCCTCACGCTCGGCCTTGGCCTGGACTTCCGCCCTGGCCTTCGCCTCGGCGGCCCGCTGCTTGGCGTCGGCCTCGGCCTGCGCCTTGGCGGCGGCGGCCTCGGCGGCCCGCTGCTGGGACTGGGCCTGGGCCTCGACGTCGCCGGCCAGTTCGTCGGCCACCACGATGGTGTTGAGGCTGCCGGTGTCCTCGATGGAGGGGGCGTGGTCCGCGGCGAACGCGGGACCGGCCAGGGAGCCGACGACACCAGTGGTGGCGAGGGCGGCTATACCGGCGTAACCGGCGGTCTTGCGGCTCAAACGGCTCGAACCACGGTGCTTACCGGCGACACGACTGCCAAACGCCATGAAGGGGCTGATCCTTTCCTTCCCTCTCGCCTACCGGGTTAGCTGACGGGTTCGGAGCAGGAAGGTCTCCTACGGGCCCCCTCTTGCGAGGCGGTCCGATTCACCCCAGGGACACAAGTGGGTCCCCGGCTCCCCAGGCTCGCGCCTGACGGGGACTCGGCGATTGCTGTCCGGTGCCGCGGACGCGGCGGTTACAACTGACGAACAGCACGGCCGACGCTAGGCGGATCATCAGCCAATCGCCAAACAGACACGCCTTTTTGTTGCGTACGCCACACCACATACAAGCAACCACACCACTAAAGGAATAATAAAGACAAAAGGGACTCCGGCGGACAAGCCGCCGGAGTCCCTTGGGTGGCGGACCAGTTGGCGGCCCGCCGAGGGTCAACAGGTGGTCAGTTGGTGACCACGGTTACCGCGCCGATCCCCAGGGCCCGCACCGGCTCCTCGATCTGCGAGGCGTCGCCGACCAGGACCGTGACCAGACGGTCCACCGGGAAGGCGCTGACGACCGCCGAAGTGGCCTCCACCGTCCCGGTTTCGGCGAGCCGCGCGTACAACTGCGCCTGGTAGTCGTCCGGGAGCTCCTGCTCGACCTGGTCGGCGAGGGTGCCCGCGACGGAGGCGGCCGTCTCGAACTTCAGCGGGGCCACGCCCACCAAGTTCTGCACGGCCACGTCCCGTTCGGCGTCGGTCAGGCCGCCCTCCGCGAGGGTGCGCAGCACCGTCCAGAGGTCGTCCAGGGCCGGGCCGGTGTTCGGGGTGTCCACCGAGCCGCTGATGGCGAGCATCGAGGCGCCCTTGCCGTCGGCGGTGGAGCGCAGCACCTGGCCGAAGGCGCGCACTCCGTAGGTGTACCCCTTCTCCTCGCGCAGCACCTTGTCGAGCCGGGAGGTGAGGGTGCCGCCCAGGCAGTACGTGCCGAGCACCTGGGGCGCCCAGACCCGGTCGTGCCGGTCCGGCCCGATGCGGCCGATCAGCAGCTGCGTCTGGACCGCGCCGGGCCGGTCCACGATGACCACGCGGCCCGTGTCGTCGGCGGTGATCGGCGGGACCGGGCGCGGGGCGGTGGTGTCACCGGTCCACGCGCCCAGGGTGTCGGCCAGGACGGCGTCCAGGTCGATGCCGGTCAGGTCGCCGACGACCACCGCGGTGGCGGTCGCGGGGCGCACGTGGGCCTCGTAGAAGGCGCGTACGGCTGCGGAGTCGATGCGGGCGACCGTCTCCTCGGTGCCCTGGCGGGGGCGGGACATCCGCAGGGAGGCCGGGAAGAGCTCCTTCGAGAGCTGCTTGGCGGCGCGGCGCTGCGGGTTGGCGCTCTCGTGCGGGATCTCGTCGAGCCGGTTGCGCACCAGGCGGTCGATCTCGGCGTCGGCGAAGGCCGGCGCGCGCAGTGCTTCGGCCACCAGGCCCAGTGCCTTGTGCAGGCGGGAAGCCGGGACCTCCAGGGAGACCCGCAGGCCCGGGTGGTCGGCGTGCGCGTCGAGGGTGGCGCCGCAGCGCTCGAGCTCGGCGGCGAAATCCTCGGCGGAGCGCTTGTCGGTGCCCTCGGACAGCGCGCGGACCATGATGGTGGCCACGCCGTCGAGGCCCTCGGGCTCCGCGTCGAGCGGCGCGGTGAGGTTGATCTCGACCGCGACCACCTGCTGGCCCGGGCGGTGGCAGCGCAGCAGGGTCAGGCCGTTGGCCAGTACCCCGCGCTCGGGGGCCGGGAAGGCCCACGGCTGCGGCACGCCGGCCTCGGGGCGCGGGTGGAAGGACATCGTGACGGCTGCGGTGTCGCTCACTGCTCCGCCCCCTCGTTCTCGTCGCTCGCGCCGGCGGCGTCGTCGTCGCCGGACTCATCGGTGTCGTCGGCCGCGAGCGGCTCGTAGACGAGCACCGCGCGGTTGTCGGGGCGCAGTCGGGCCGCGGCCACGGCCTGCACCTCCTCGGCGGTGACGTCGAGAACCCGCTGGACGGCGGTCAGCGCCAGCTGCGGGTCGCCGAACAGCACCGCGAAGCGGCACAGTTCGTCGGCGCGGCCGGCCACCGTGCTCAGCCGGTCCAGCCACTCGCGCTCCAGCTGGGCCTGAGCGCGCTCCATCTCCTCGGCCGTCGGGCCCTCGGCGGCGAACCGCGCGAGCTCCTCGTCGACGGCCGCCTCGATGGCGGGCACCTCGACCCCGCTGGAGGTCTTGACGTCCAGCCAGCCCAGCGAGGGCGCGCCGGCGAGGCGCAGCATGCCGAAACCGGCCGCCACGGCGCTCTGGTCGCGTCGCACCAGGCGGTTGTGCAGCCTGGAGGACTCGCCGCTGCCGAGGACGGTCAGCGCCACGTCGGCGGCGTCGCACTCGCGGGTGCCGTCGTGCGGGAGCCGGTAGGCCGCCATCAGCGCGCGGGCCGGAACCTCCTCGACGATCTCCTCGCGCAGCTGCGCCCCCATGATCTCGGGCAGCGAGCCGTCGCGCGGCGGCTGCTTGCCGTCGTGCCCGGGGATGGTGCCGAAGTACTTCTCGACCCAGGCGAGCGTCGCCTCGGGGTCGATGTCGCCGACGACCGAGAGCACCGCGTTGTTGGGCGCGTAGTAGGTACGGAAGAACGCACGCGCGTCCTCGAGGGACGCGGCGTCCAGATCGGCCATGGAGCCGATCGGGGTGTGGTGGTACGGGTGGCCCTCCGGATAGGCGAGGGCCGTCAGCTTCTCGAAGGCCGTGCCGTACGGGACGTTGTCGTACCGCTGGCGGCGCTCGTTCTTGACGACGTCGCGCTGGTTCTCCATGGACTCGTCGTCCAGGGCGGCCAGCAGCGAGCCCATCCGGTCCGCCTCCAGCCACAGCGCGAGTTCCAGCTGGTGGGTCGGCATCGTCTCGAAGTAGTTGGTCCGCTCGAAGCTGGTGGTGCCGTTGAGGGAACCGCCGGCTCCCTGGACCAGTTCGAAGTGGCCGTTGCCGGAGACGTTCTTCGAGCCCTGGAACATCAGGTGCTCGAAGAGGTGAGCCAGGCCCGTACGTCCCTTGACTTCGTGGCGCGAACCGACGTCGTACCAGAGACAGACCGCGGCGACCGGGGTCAGGTGGTCCTCGGACAGCACCACGCGCAGGCCGTTGGCCAGCCGGTGCTCGGTCGCTGTGAGGCCGCCGGAGCCGGCGTGAGCTGTGGCCGTGTGACCCATGGGCATGTGGTCCCTTCGATCGCGATGCAGAGATTCCTGTCAGACCTGCCACTGTATGCAAGCGTGTCGGCGACCGGAGAAGTTCCCGGCCCAGTCCTGGGTCGGAGTCGGCGTTGTCGGTGCCTCGGGCCACAATGGTCCGCGTCACCCCTGTCCGAAACCGGCCCGCCCCCGTCCCAGCCCAGTACCGCCCCCACCCCGTGAGAGCTCAGCTCATCCCGATTCTTGGTTAAGGAGCCGCGCAGCGATGGCCCGCCGCAGCACGAAGACCCCGCCGCCGGAGGATTTCGAGGAGAAGATCCTCGACATCGACGTCGTCGACGAAATGCAGGGCTCCTTCCTCGAGTACGCGTACTCGGTGATCTACTCCCGCGCCCTGCCCGACGCCCGCGACGGCATGAAGCCGGTGCACCGGCGCATCGTCTACCAGATGAGCGAGATGGGCCTGCGCCCCGACCGCGGCTACGTGAAGTGCGCCCGTGTCGTCGGCGAGGTCATGGGCAAGCTGCACCCGCACGGCGACTCGTCGATCTACGACGCCCTCGTGCGCATGGCACAGCCCTTCTCCATGCGGCTCCCGCTGGTCGACGGCCACGGCAACTTCGGCTCGCTCGGCAACGACGACCCGCCGGCCGCGATGCGTTACACCGAGTCCAAGATGGCCGACGCCGCGTCACTGATGACGGAGTCGATCGACGAGGACACCGTCGACTTCGTCGCGAACTACGACGGCCAGGAGCGGGAGCCGGTCGCACTGCCGGCCGCGTACCCGAACCTGCTGGTCAACGGCGCGTCCGGGATCGCGGTGGGCATGGCCACCAACATGGCCCCGCACAACCTCGGCGAGGTCATCGCGGCCGCCCGCCACCTGATCCGCTACCCGGAGGCGGACCTGGAAGCGCTGATGCGCTTCGTACCGGGTCCCGACCTGCCCACCGGCGGCCGGATCGTGGGCCTCTCCGGCATCAAGGACGCCTACGAGAACGGCCGCGGCACCTTCAGAATCCGCTCCACGGTGGCCCTGGAGGACGTGACCCCGCGCCGCAAGGGGCTGGTCGTCACCGAACTGCCCTTCGCTGTCGGCCCCGAGAAGGTCATCGCGAAGATCAAGGACCTGGTCGGCTCGAAGAAGCTCCAGGGCATCGCGGACGTCAAGGACCTCACGGACCGCTCGCACGGCCTGCGCCTGGTCATCGAGATCAAGAACGGCTTCCACCCCGAAGCCGTACTGGAGCAGCTGTACAAGCTGACGCCGATGGAGGAGACCTTCGGCATCAACAACGTCGCGCTGGTCGACGGGCAGCCGCTGACGCTGGGCCTCAAGGAGCTGCTGGAGGTCTACCTCGACCACCGCTTCGAGGTCGTGCGCCGACGCAGCGAGTTCCGCCGGGGCAAGCGGCGGGACCGGCTGCATCTGGTCGAGGGCCTGCTGGTGGCGCTGCTCGACATCGACGAGGTCATCCGGATCATCCGGGACAGCGACAACTCCGCGCAGGCCAAGGAGCGCCTGATGGAGCGCTTCTCGCTGAGCGAGATCCAGACCCAGTACATCCTGGACACGCCGCTGCGCCGGCTCACCCGCTTCGACCGCATCGAGCTGGAGTCCGAGCGCGACCGGCTGGCCGGCGAGATCGACGAGCTGAGCGGCATCCTGGACTCCGACGCCGAGCTGCGCAAGCTGGTCTCCGCGGAACTGGCCGCGGTCTCGAAGAAGTTCAGCACGCAGCGCCGTACGGTGCTGCTGGAGTCGGCGGGGACGGCCGTCGCGGCGGTCCCCCTCGAAGTCGAGGACACCCCGTGCCGGGTGCTGCTCTCCTCCACCGGGCTGCTCGCCCGCACGCCGAACGCCGAACCGCTTCCCGAGGAGGAGGGCGGCGCCCGCACCAAGCACGACCTGATCGTCTCGCAGGTCGCGGCCACCGCGCGGGCGGACATCGGCGCGGTCACCTCGTACGGCCGGCTCCTGCGGCTGTCGGTGATCGACCTGCCGCAGCTGCCCGACACCCACGCCGCGCCGAACCTGGCGGGCGGCGCCCCGGTCTCGGAGTTCCTCTCCGGACTGGAGGCCGACGAGAAGGTCGTCTGCCTGACCTCGCTGGACGAGGCCGGGCAGGGTCTGGCACTCGGCACCGAGCAGGGCGTGGTCAAACGGGTCGTGCCGGACTACCCGGCCAACAAGGACGAGCTGGAGGTCATCACCCTCAAGGAGGGAGACCGGATCGTCGGCGCGGTCGAGCTGCGCACGGGCGAGGAGGACCTGGTCTTCATCACCGACGACGCCCAGCTGCTGCGCTACCAGGCGGGCCAGGTCCGCCCGCAGGGCCGCCCGGCGGGCGGTATGGCGGGCATCAAGCTCTCGGACGGCGCCAAGGTGATCCACTTCTCGGCGGTGGACCCGGCGCGCGACGGCATGGTGTTCACGGTCGCGGGCTCGCACGGGACGCTGGACGACTCCCTGCAGTCCGGGAAGCTGACCCCGTTCGACCAGTACCCGCGCAAGGGCCGGGCGACCGGCGGCGTGCGCTGCCAGCGTTTCCTGAAGGGCGAGGACGTGCTGCTGCTGGCCTGGGCGGGCGGTTCTCCGGTCCGCGCGGCCGGGGCGAACGGCACTCCGGCCCTGCTGCCCGTCGTCGACCCGCGACGGGACGGCTCGGGCATCGCCCTGCCGGCCGTGGTCGCGGCGCTGGCGGGGTCGCTGTAGGAGGGCCGCAGGCGGTACGACGCCATTCGGGTGGTACGTCCCGGGGACGTACCACCCGAATGGCGACTAGTGTTTTCCCTCTTGGCACTGGTGGGTTGGGGAGAACAGAGCTGATGAGTCGTCGCTCGGGCGGAGTGATCGGGGACTGGGCCGAGACCCAGCGCCGGATGCAGCAGACACAGCTGGTCCAGCAGCGCCAGGCGGAACGCCGCCGACGGGACCAGCAGGCCGCCGACCGGCAGCAGCGCGAGGCCGAGGCCCGGCGGCGCACGGAGCACATCGAGGCGGAAGTCGCCGCCCTGCAGGGCCTGCTGGCCGCGGGATGCCGGGCACCGGCGTTCCGGATGGCCGGGCTGGTCCGGCCCGAGCGGCTGGAACCCTTCGATCCGGGCACGCTGGCGCACCCCGTACCGATGCCGCACCTGCAGCAGTTCCAGCAGCAGAGCACGGGCTGGACGCTCGGCTCGAACCGGCGCGCACAGGCGGAGCGCGAGGCCCACGCCCGGTACACCCGGGCCTGGCAGGCCGCGCACGCCGCGGAGGCCCAACGGCAGCAGCAGTTGACGGCGTACCGGCAGCAGTACGACGGGTGGGCCGCGGAACAGCTCGCCGGGGTGAGGGCGCACAACAGCGGGCTCACCGAGCTGGCCGGTGCGCTGCGCACGGGTGACGCGGAAGCGGTGGTGGAGTACTTCTCGGCCGCCCTGTACGCCTCGGCCGCCTGGCCCGAGTCCCTGCCGAGGCAGGTGGCGGCCGCGTACGACCCGGGGGCGCGCCAACTGGTGCTGGACTGGGAACTGCCGGGCTACCCGGTGGTACCGGAGGCCAAGTCCGTGCGGTACGTGCCCAGTACGGGCCTGGACAAGGAGACGGCCCGCCCGGTCACCCAACGGCGGGCCCTGTACCGGGACCTGCTGGCGCAGTGTGTGCTGCTGGTGTTGCGCGAGCTGTACGCGGCGGACGAGTTCGGCGTACTGGACTCCGTGGTGGTCAACGGCTTCGTGGACGCCCACGATCCGGTGACCGGCCAGGAGGCACAGCTCGTGCTCGCCACGGTGTCGGCCGCCCGGTCCGCCTTCACCGGGCTGCGGCTGGAGCAGGTCAGTGCGATCGACTGCCTGGTCGAGGGATTGCGCGGGCAACTGTCGGCGCGGCCCGACCAGCTGACGGCGGTGCGGGCGGGGCGCAGGCCCGAGGAGGTCGGCGCGGTCGTCAGCCACGGCGGGCACGCGGACGGCCGCGACGAGGAGCCGGATCTCTTCGCGATGGACCCGATCGCCTTCGAGAACCTGGTCGCGGAGCTGTTCCGGGCCATGGGCATGGAGGCGGTGACCACACAGCGGTCGGGTGACGGCGGCGTGGACGTGGAGGCGCTGGACCCGGCTCCGATCCGGGGCGGGCGGATCGTGGTGCAGGTCAAGCGCTACCGGAACACGGTCCCGCCGACAGCCGTGCGGGACCTGTACGGCACGGTCCAGGACCGGGGGGCGAACAAGGGGGTGCTGGTCACCACCGCGACCTTCGGGCCCGGGTCGTACACCTTTGCCAACGGCAAGCCGCTGGAGTTGGTTCCCGGGGCCGCGCTCGTGGAACTGCTGCACCAGCACGGACTGCGCGGACGGCTCGGCGCGGACGCGGCGGCCACGGTCCCGGCCCAGCGGGCGGCGGAGCCTTCCGGGGACCACAACGTGCTCGGCATGTCCTGGGCGGGGCGGGTCTCGCTGGACGTGTGCGCGCTGGTCTGCGAAGGCGGCCGGGTGCTGAGCGAGGACCACTTCGTGTTCTTCAACAACCCCCGCACCCCGGACGGTTCGGTACGCACGCACGCTCACGCGGCGCCCGACAAGGCCGCGCTGCTGGTCTCCTTCGACGAGCTGCCCGAGCGGGCCGACCGCCTGGTACTGGTCGCCGCCATCGACCCGGAGGCCGATCCGCACGCCGACCTGGCCGGTTTCACGGATGCCCGGATCCGGCTGCTGGGTCCCGGCGGCGAGGAACTGGGCCGCCTGGAGGTCTCGGACGGCCGCGCCGGCGAGACGGCCCTGGTCCTGGGCTCCTTCCGGCGCCGCGAGGGCGGCGACTGGGACTTCGTCCTCGGCGGCAAGGGCTACCCGGGCGGCCTGGAACCCCTGCTCGGCGACTTCGGCATCGAGGTCGCCTGAGCGTCGCGGGGTCGCTCAGAGGTCCTCGGTGTCCGGGTCGAACCCGGGGGCGGGGTCGTACTCGGGGGCGGGGTCGAACGCGGGGGCGGGGTCGAACGCGGTCTCGGGATCGGCAGGCTCCGGCTCCGCTTCCCGCGCCGCCGGGCGGTGTACGTAGCGCAGTACGCCCCACATGGTCTCCGGGCCCGCGCGCCACGGCTCGGGTTCGCGGCAGGCCTCCAGCTCGCGGAGCAGGGCGGGGCCGTCGGTGCCCGAGCCGATCAGGACGAGCTGCGTCAGGCGCGGCTCGTCCCGGCCCCAGGGCTGTGGGTCGAAGCGGAGGAATCGGCCGACCGCCTGGACCTCGTAGCGTTCCTCGTGGCCGGGGACACCGAAGTAGACGAAGCCCTTGATCCGGTAGAGGCCGGCCGGGCGGCGGTCGAGGAACTCGATGAACCGGCGCGGGCCGAGGGCCTGCTCGGATACGAACTCCGTGCTCTCGTAGACCGTGTGGATGTGGTCCGCGTGGTCGCCGTCGCCCGCGTGGCCCTCTTCGTGGCCGTGGCCATGGCCGTCGTCGTGCTCGTGGCCGTGGTCGTGTGCCTGGGCCAGCAGGTCTTCGAAGGACAGCTGCCCACGCGTCTCGGTCCACGGGCGGCGGTCGAAGAGCAGCTCCGGGTCGATCCGCCCGTGGTCCGCGCGGACGACCGGGATCCCCGGTGCGCAGAGCTCGGCGAGCATGCCCTGGATCCGGGTCGGTTCGCCCGCGTCGACCCGGTCGGTCTTGTTGAGCACCACCAGGTCGGCGACGGCCAGGTGGCGGTCGGTCTCGGGGTGGCGGACCCGGGTCGCGTCGAACTCCGCCGCGTCGACGATCTGGACCATGCCGCCGTATCGGACGGCCGGATTCTCGTTGGCGACGAGCATCCGGACCATCTCCTGCGGCTCCGCCAGTCCGCTCGCCTCGATGACGATCACGTCGATGCGGTGGACGGGGTCGGCGAGCTTCTCCAGGTACGCGTCCAGCTCACTGCCGTCCACCGCGCAGCACAGGCAGCCGCCGCCGAGGGAGACCATCGAGTCGCCGACCTGGCCGGCGACCGACATCGCGTCGACCTCGATGGACCCGAAGTCGTTGACCACGACCCCGATCCGGGTGCCTCCCCGGTTGCCGAGGAGGTGGTTGAGGACGGTCGTCTTGCCGGATCCGAGGAATCCGGCGAGGACGATGACGGGGATGCTGTTCACCCGGTCGATCGTAGTCAGCGTCAGCCGAGGGCGGGGACGGGCCGGGGCGGGGTCGGGCCGACGTAGCGGGCGGCCGGGCGGATGATCTTCGAGTCGGCGGCCTGTTCCAGGACGTTCGCGCTCCAGCCGACCACCCGGGCCGCGCAGAAGGTCGGCGTGAACATCTCGCGCGGCAGCCCGCACAGCTCCATGACCACGCCCGCGTAGAACTCCACGTTGGTGTGCAGTTCCCGGCCCGGCTTGAGCTCGGCGAGGATCTCCTCGACGTGCCGCTCGACCTCCACGGCGAAGTCCACGAGCGGCCCGCCGAACTGCCGGGCGATCCCGCGCAGCATCCGCGAGCGCGGGTCCTCCGTGCGGTAGACGGGGTGCCCGAAGCCCATGATCCGGTCGCCGGCCCTGACCCGCTCGCGGATCCACGGGTCGATCCGGTCCGCCGTGCCGATGGCGTCGAGAGTGTCCAGGGCCCGGCTGGGGGCGCCGCCGTGCAGCGGGCCGGAAAGCGCGCCGATCGCCCCGGTGAGGCAGGCCGCGACGTCGGCTCCGGTGGAGGCGATCACCCGGGCCGTGAAGGTGGAGGCGTTGAAACCGTGGTCGATCGTGGAGATCAGGTACTGCTCGACCGCACGGGTCCTGACCGGCTCGGGTTCCCGACCGGTCAGCATGTAGAGGTAGTTCGCCGCGTACGGGAGGTCCTCGCGCGGTTCCACCGGATCCAGGCCCTGGCCCAGCCGGTACAGCGCCGTGAGCAGGGTGGGTACGGCGGCGCAGGCGGCCAGCGCGTCGGCGGCCCGGCTTTCGGGGGTCAGGTCGTAGACCGGGCGGAAGCCGGCGGAGGCACCGAGCAGCGAGAGCGCCGTGCGCAGCCCGGCCAGCGGACCGGACAGGGCGGTGGCGCGGGCCAGGGCAGGCAGGGCGTCCCGCACCTCGGCGGGGAGGCTGCGCAGCGGGGCGATCTCGGCGGTGAAGGCGGCCCGTTCGGCGGCGTCGGCCGGCAGTGCGCCGCGGAACATCAGGTGCCACACGTCCTCGAAGGTGCGGCTCTCGGCGAGCTCGACGGCCGAGTACTGGCGGTAGTGGTAGAAGCCCTCACGGCCTCGGACGTCACCGAGCTGGGTCTCGGTGACCACGACTCCCGCGAGTCCGCGGGGGCTTTCGGCGGTTGCGACGGTGGTGTTCATGGATCGACCATCCATGATGGAATGAATCACTGTCAATATTGATCCAATCAATATATGTAGGGTGTGCGTCATGAACGACGACCCCGGTGAGCGGCGGATCGGCACCCAGGAGGCGGCCCGGCTGCTGGGGGTGAAGCCGGCGACGGTCTACGCATACGTCAGCCGCGGCCAGCTCACGAGCCGCCGCGACCCGGTCGGACGCGCCAGCAGTTTCGACGCCCGCGAGGTGGAGGCCCTGGCCCGGCGCAGCCGGCGCGAGGCGGCAGGTCCCTCCGGTTCCGCCGCTTCCGCAGGAGAGCTCTCCGTACGCACCGCGCTCACCCTCATCGAGCCCGACCGGTACTACTTCCGCGGCGTGGACGCCGTGGAGCTCGCCTCGCACTACCGCTACGAGGAAGTCGCCGAGTGGCTCTGGACGGGGACCCTGGTGCGCGGGGCCCGGTTCACCGCGCCCCCCGAGTCCCTCGCCGCGGCCCGGCGGGCGGTCGCCGCGCTGCCCGAGCACAGCGGTCCGGTCGACCGGCTGCGGGTGGCCGTCGCCGCCGCGGCGGTCGCCGATCCGCTGCGCTTCGACCTCTCCGAGGCGTCCGTGCTGGGCTCCGCGCGCGCCCTGATCCCCACCCTGGTCGGCGCCCTGCCCGAGGTCGGCCCCCCGCAATGGGGCGGGGACGGCCGGCTCGCCCGGCAGCTGTGGCCCCGGCTCTCCGTCCTGGACCCCGATCCGGACGCGCTGGCCGTACTGGACCTGGCCCTGGCCTTGCTGACGGACCACGATCTGGCCGCCTCGACCCTGGCCGTACGGGTGGCCGCGTCGGCGCGCGCGCATCCGTACGCGGTGGTTTCGGCCGGGCTCGGCGCACTCGAGGGACCCCTGCACGGGGCGGCCGGTCGGCTCGCGCACCGGATGCTGGTGGAGGTGCTGGAGCGGGGCGGCGCGGCGCCCGTGGTCGCGGAGTACCTGCGGGCCGGGCGCCGGGTGCCCGGGCTCGGGCACCGGCTGTACGAGGCCGAGGACCCCCGGGCGACGGCGCTGTTCGCGCGACTGGAGGCGCTGGCGCAGGCCGGTCCGGCGCTGGGCGCGGCGCGCGAGGTGGCCGGGGTGATGGCCCGGCACGGCGGTGGCCTGTATCCCAATGTGGACCTCGCACTGGCGGTGCTGACGGTCTCCTGCGGGATGGCCCCGGAGGCCGGGGAGACCGTGTTCGCGGTGGCCCGCACGGCCGGGTGGATCGCGCACGCGCTGGAGGAGTACCAGGAGCGCCCGCTGCGGATGCGGCCGAGCGGGCAGTACCACGGGCCCCGCCCGCCACAGCCGTTGCCGTGACGGGCGGGGTGTACTCGGGGGCGGAGTCGGGGCTCAGTTGGAGTGGGCCTCGGACTCCCCGCGGTGCGGGGTAGGTGCACGGCCGGTTCTGCGGAGTGTGGCGCGGGGAGGCGGTGCCGGCGGGGGGGGGGGGGGGGGGGGGGG
>NZ_JAPNLJ010000041.1:0-53825 GCF_026627445.1 Streptomyces sp. H27-H1 | reverse complement strand
GGTCTGGCTGCGGCGTCAGGTCCGCAGCCAGACCGCCGCGTCCTGCGGGAGCAGCCCGTCCGCATCCAGCGCGGAACTGCTCAGCAGGAGGTTCGTATGGGCCGGCAGCGCGATGGGCTCCGGCGACAGGTTGGCCACACAGACCAGCCCGTCGGGGCGGCTGAAGGCCAGCACCCCGGGCAGCGCGTGCAGCCACTCCAGCGATCCGCCGCCGAAGCCGGCCGCCGCCCGCCGCAGTCGGAGGGCCGTCCGGTAGAGGGAGAGCATCGAGGCCGGGTCCCCGTCCTGCCGGTCCGCGGCGTACTGCGCCCAGTTCTCGGGCTGGGGCAGCCAGGCCTCGTTCCAGGGCTCGGCGGTCCACGGCAGCGGGACCCGGCAACCGTCCCGTCCCGGATCGGTGCCACCGGACCGGAAGTGCATGGGGTCCTGGATCCGGTCGAGCGGGATATCGGCCTCGGGAAGCCCCAGTTCCTCGCCCTGGTACACGTAGACGGCGCCGGGCAGGGCAAGGGTCAGCAGCGCGGCGGCGCGGGCCCGCCGGGTGCCGAGGGCCAGGTCGGCCGGGGTCCCGAAGGCCTTGGTGGCGAAATCGAAACCGGTGTCGGCGCGCCCGTAGCGGGTGACCGTACGGGTCACGTCGTGGTTGCACAGCACCCAGGTCGCCGGGGCTCCGACGGGCGCGTGCTCGGCGAGGGTCTCCTCGATGGAGGTGCGCAGCCGCCCCGCGTCCCACGGACAGCTGAGGAAGGAGAAGTTGAAGGCGGTGTGCATCTCGTCGGGGCGCAGGTAGCGGGCGAACCGTTCGGAGTCCGGCAACCACACCTCCCCGACGAAGATGGCCCCGTACTCGTCGGCGATGGCCCGCCAGGAGCGGTAGATGGTGTGCAGGTCGTCCCGGTCGATGTACGGGTGGACCTCGCCGGGCCAGGGTTCGGGCGAGCGGCCGGCCAGGTCGGGCAGGGCCGGGTCCTTGGCGAGCAGGGCCGCGGAGTCGATCCGCACGCCGGACACTCCGCGCTCGAACCAGAACCGCAGGACTTCTTCGTGCTCCCTGCGGACGGCGGGGTGGTCCCAGTTGAGGTCGGGTTGCTGCGGGGTGAAGAGGTGGAGGTACCACTCCCCGTCCGGTACCTGCGTCCAGGTGGCGGCGCCGTTGAACTGCGAGGGCCAGTCCCCCGGGGGCAGTTCGCCGTTCTCTCCGCGGCCGGGGCGGAAGTGGAAGAGCTCCCGCTCGGGGCTGCCGGGGCCGGCGGCGAGGGCGGCCTTGAACCAGGCGTGCTGGTCGGAGACGTGATTGGGAACGATGTCGACAATCGTGCGGATGCCCAGCTCACGGGCCTCGGCGATGAGCTTCTCGGCCTCGGCGAGGGTGCCGAAGGCGGGGTCGATGGTGCGGTAGTCGGCGACGTCGTAGCCGCCGTCGGCGAGTGGGGAGAGGTACCAAGGGGTGAACCACAGGGCGTCTACGCCCAGTTCGGCGAGGTAGGGAAGGCGGGCGCGGACGCCCACGAGGTCACCGGTGCCGTCCCCGTCGCCGTCGGCGAAGCTCCGTACGTACACCTGGTAGATGGCGGCCGAGCGCCACCAGTCGGCGGCGTTTTCGGGCAGGGGAAAGTCAGCCACGGAGGGGTCCTTTCACAGGGGGCGACCGGGCACGGCGGCGGTGCGGGGTGGTGATCACCCCTTGAGGGAGCCTGCCGTCAGGCCGCTCATGATGTTGCGCTGGAAGATCAGGAAAATGATGAGCGTGGGCGCCGAGGCCATCGCGAGTGCGGCGACGAGATGGTTCTCGGGTACTCCCCTGGCGAGTGAGTAGATGCCGACGTTGAGCGTCTGCAGAGCCGGGTCGGGGAGGGTGAGCATGGGCCAGCGGAAGTCTTTCCACACCCCGACGACGGCGAAGATCGACACGACGCCGAGGATGGGCCGGGACATCGGCAGGACCACGGAGCGCAGGGTCCGCAGGGCGGAGGCTCCGTCGATTGCGGCGGCGTCGAGGATCTCGTGGGGGATGGAGTCGAAGAATCGTTTCAGAAGGAAGATGTTGAAGGCGTTCGTCACCGAGGGCAGCCAGATCACCCAGGGCGTGTTGAGCAGGTTCCGCTGGATGAGCGGCATGTCCAGGACCGTGAGGTACTGCGGTACGACGAGGACCGTGGCCGGGATCATCAAGGTCGCCAGCATCATGCCGAGGACGGCCTTGCCGAAGACCGGCCGGAGCTTGGACAGCGAGTAGGCGGCGGCCACGTCGAAGACGAGCTGGAAGGCCAGGGCGCCGAACGCGTAGTAGAGGGTGTTGAACAGCAGCTTGGCGAGGTCCATGACCTTCCAGGCGGCCGAGTAGTTCTCGGGGTGCAGCGAGTCCGGCACCAGGGTCGGCGGGACCTGGGTGAACTCCTGGGTGGTCTTGAGGCCGTTGACGACCATCCAGTAGAGGGGACCGAGGAAGACGACCGTGAAGCCGATGACGACCACGGCCAGGACGGCCCAGTAGACGGCCTTGCCTCGGGTGCGGCCGAGTTGGGCCGGCGATATCAGCGTGCGGTCTGCCATGGGGGTGCTCCCGTCAGTTCTCGTTGTCGCGGCTCAGCCGGACGTACACGGCGGAGAAACCTGCGAGCAGGACGAGCAGGCACAGGCCCAGGGCCGCGGCGCCGCCGTACTGGTTGAAACTGAAGGCGTACTGGTAGATGAGGACGACGACGGTGGTCGTCGACCCCTCCGGGCCCGCTCCGCCCGTCAGCATGAACGGTTCGACGAACACCTGCATCGTCGCGATGACCTGCATGAGCAGCATCAGCGAGAGGATGAGCTTGGTCTGCGGGATCGTGACGTGCCAGATCTTGCGCAGCACCCCGGCTCCGTCGAGCTCGGCCGCTTCGTAGAGCTCCCCGGGTATGCCCTGGAGGGCCGCCAGGTAGATCAGGGTCGCGCCACCCATGTTCATCCAGGTGGAAGCGATCACCACCGAGAGCATCGCGGTATCAGTGGATTGCAACCAGTCTTGCGCCGGCAGGTGCAGGAATTCCAGGATTCTGTTGAAGACGCCGTAACCGGGGTCGTAGAAGTACTTGAAGAGCAGGACCGAGGCCACCGGCGGCATCATCACCGGGAGGTAGACCAGCAGCCTCAGGTATCCCTGTGCGTGGCGGAATTCATTGAGCACGATCGAGACCACGAACGGGACCGCGAAGCCGAGGACCAGTGCGAGGCCGCTGAACAGCAGGGTGTTGCGCCAGGCCTGCCAGAACGTCGGGTCGTTGAAGACGTAGCGGAAATTGTCCCAGCCGACCCAGTGGACGGCTCCGCCCTCGGTCTTCTGGAAGGCCAGCAGGAACTCCCGGACCATCGGGTACCAGGAGAAGAAGGAGAAGCAGAGGACGGCGCCGATCAGAAAACCGTGGGCCGAGAGGTTCCGCTTGAACGCCCGGGCGAATTCCTCGCGAGAGGTACCGGGCAGGGTGGGAGCCGACATCGCCGCTCGCTCCTTGGTGGGTCGTCGCCATCGGTTTGCGGGGTACGGGACCTGCGGGCGGGTCCGGGCCGGGGAGGCCGCCCGGACCTCTCCCGGCCAGGGCCGCTACTGGTTGGCCAGCACCTGGTTGACGGCCTTCTCGGCCTCGGCGAGGAGCTTGGCCGAGTCGGCGTCCTTGTTGGTCAGGACTCCCGACATCACCTTGTCGAGGACCTTGTAGACCTCTTGGGCCTTCGCCGGCTCGGCCTTGCCGGCCACCGGGTTGTCGAGGAATGACTTGAAGTTGACGACCGGCATGGTGGCGCTGGCTGCCTTCAGCTCGTCGTCCTTGGCCTTGCTCGCGCCGGTGAAGAAGGCGGGCTGCGGAAGACCGACCGGCAGGCCGTCGGCCTTGGAACGGTCGTACTGGAACTGGCCCTTGCCGACCGCGAGCGTCTTGAAGTTCAGCCAGGCGATGGCGGCCTTGACCTTGTCGGGCGAGCTGCCCTTCTTGATCATGTAACCGTTGCCGCCCGCCAGCGTCGCGGCGCCGCCGGGGATGGGCCCCATGCCGAAGTTCTCGTACTTGCCGGCAAGCTGCTGGACCATGTAGGTGATGTCGTCGGGCGCGGCGAGGAACATGCCGAGCTTGTCGGACGCCATCTGCTTCTGCAGGTCACCCCACTTGAGCAGCTGGGTCTTGCCCATGCTGTCGTCGTCCCAGCGCATGGCGTGGAGGTTGTCCACGACCTGCTTGCCGGTGGCGTTGTTGAAGGCCGCCTTGCCGTCGGCTCCGACGACATCGCCACCCAGGCCGTACATGGCGGCCGTGAAGTGCCAGCCGCCGGTGTTCTCGACGCTGTACTCGCCGTAGCCCGCGGTGCCGTTGCCGAGCGCCGCGATCTTCTTGGCCGCCGCACGGACCTCGTCCCAGGTGCGCGGGGGCTGGTCGGGGTTGAGGCCCGCCTGCTGGAAGAGCTTGCGGTTGATCAGCAGGCCCATCGTGTAGTTGCTGGTGGGCAGCCCGTAGAGCTTGCCGTCCTGCTTCAGGGTGTTGACGACGTTCTTGTCGATGTCGTCGATGCCCGGGACCGTCTTGGCCGTGACGTAGGCCGAGATGTCCTCGGCGCCGTCGTTGTCCAGCACCTGCTTGAGGTCGGTGAAGTAGGCGTAGAAGACGTCCGGCTGCGACTTGGCCTTGAGCATCGCCGTGAACCGCGGGGGCTCCAGGCACTGGCCGGGGGTGGAGCGGCCTTCGATCGTGACGTTCGGGTAGGTCTTGTTGAACTCCGCCACGTCCTCCTTCCACTGCTTGAGCTCGGCGGCCTTCGCCGCCGGCGGCATGCAGTCCATGGAGATGGTGACCTTGGTCTTCGGGTCGAGCGGAGCGGAGGCGTCCGTGGAACCGCCGGCCGGCTGGTTCTTGGTGTCGTCTCCGCTGCTGCTCGTGCCGCAGGCCGCGAGGGCGCTGACGGCGAGCGCCGAGACGAGGGCGGTCGCGGTGGTGCGGCGGATGTTGGTTCTCATCGGTGGTCCCCTTCGAGCATCGAGCAGGAGGCGTGGGGCGTGTTGTGGGGCGAGCGCGGCACACTCAACCACCACCTACAGATGAACGCAATATCTCGCGCAGATTTCGCAAGAGATTGGCAGCCAGACGCCGGACAGCCCGGATAGGGAACGCAAAACAGGGCCCCAAAACGTCAGCGAGACGTTTCGGGGCCCTGTGGCCGGGGGCTGAGCGCGGTGGGCGTTACGCCGGACGGGGGCGCGGGACCTGCCCGGTGGAGCCCCGCACGACGAGCTCGGGCTCGAAGAGCAGCTCTCCGGGCTGCACGGCGGCACCCTGGATCTGCGCCGTGAGCAGCTCGACGGCGGCCCGGCCCATGGCCTCGATGGGCTGCCGGACCGTGGTCAGAGGGGGCTCGGTGCAGTTCATGAAGGCGGAGTCGTCGTACCCGACGACGGAGACCTCCCCGGGTACGTCCAGACCCCGCCTGCGGGCCGCCCTGATGGCCCCCAGGGCCAGCGGGTCGCTCGCGCAGATGATGCCGGTCACCCCCCGGTCCAGCAACCTTGAGGTGGCCGCGTGGCCGCCCTCCAGGGAGAACAGCGCCCGCTCCACGTGCGCGGCGGGCAGTTCGGTGCCGGCCGCCGCGCAGACCGCCTGGGCGGCCACCAGCTTGCGCAGGGAGGGGATGTGGTCGGGCGGGCCCAGCACCAGGCCGATGCGCTCGTGGCCGAGGGAGGCCAAGTGGCGCCAGGCCTGTTCGACCGCGACGGCGTCGTCGCAGGAGACACAGGGGAAGCCGAGGTCCTCTATCGAGGCGTTGATGAGCACCACCGGGACCTTGCGGTCGTGGAGCAGCCGGTAGTGCTCGTGCGGGGCGTCGGCCTGCGCGAAGAGCCCGCCGGCGAAGACGACGCCGGACACCTGCTGCTGGAGCAGGAGCTCGACGTAGTCGGCCTCCGAGACCCCGCCGGTGGTCTGGGTGCAGAGCACCGGCGTCAGCCCCTGCTGGGCCAGCGCACCGCCGATCACCTCGGCGAAGGCCGGGAAGATCGGATTCTGGAGTTCCGGCAGGACCAGGCCGACCAGCCGGGCCCGTTCTCCCCGTAGCTGGGTGGGGCGCTCGTAGCCGAGGACGTCCAGGGCGGTGAGCACGGACTGGCGGGTCGAATCAGAGACGCCCGGCTTACCGTTGAGCACCCGGCTGACCGTTGCCTCGCTGACCCCCACCTTCTTCGCCACTTGAGCAAGTCGTCGCGTCATGAGCGCAAGAGTAGCGCAAGCAATGCAAGTTCCTTGCAGTTCGATTACGGCCAGTTTGGCCCATCGGAAACCGGCGCGGAACCCCCCGGGTCCCATCGGCCCCGGGCATCCCGGCGGCGAGCGGCGGGGCACCCCGGAGGGATGCCCCGCCGCCTTCGTGTTTCCTGGTGTCCGCCGCTCGCTACGGCAGCTGGTTGATCTTGAACGTCGAGGTCGTGTTCCGCACGTCCACGGCGTTGTCGCTCATCCTCAGGTTCTGGATGGTGACCTCACCCACGGCCGGCCCTTGTCCCGCCTCGGGCATCTCGTTCGCCCAGAGACCGAACCCGGACTTGGCGTCGTAGGCGTCACCGCTCTTCTTCGCCCCCGTAATGGTGATGTCCTTCAGGATGGTGTCCTTGATGGGATTGACCGGCTGGCCTCCGACGTACTGCGTCTGGAACATGATTCCGCTGTAGGTCGGATCGACGATGTCCACGTTGTTGATGCGGATTCCCTGGAACACCTTGGACGCCGAGAAGATCCAGATTCCGGGGAAGGTCTGTGCCCCCCAGAAGTGGCCTCCGGCCCGGACGATCGAGATGTTCTCGAAGGCCGTCGGGTCGGTCCCGAATCCGTTCATCGGATACCCGAAGTCCAGCGAGCTGATGGTGATGCCCGAGTAGACGAGGATGTCGGCGATGTAGATGTTGCGGAAGGTGTTGTTGAAGCCGCCGTAGACGGCGATACCGGCCGCACGCCAGGTCAGGATCGCGGTCAGGTTCTCGTAGACGTTGTTCTTCATGTCCGCGCCGCCCGCGTCGATGGCGGAGAACAGCGCGAAGCTGTCGTCACCCGTGGACCGCGCCTCGTTGTTGGACACGAGGTTGTCCGTGCTGCCGTTGGTCATGTTGATGCCGTCGGCGAAGGTGTCGCGGATCCGCGAGTTCTTGATCGTGACCCGGTCGGTGTTGGCGCCCCAGTAGAGGCACACCTGGTGCTCGTTCCAGATGTTGTCGATGGTCATGTCGGTCACGTTGGAGAAGTCGAAGACCTTGCCCGGACCGTCGATGCGCGAGGTGTAGTTGCCGAAGTAGGCGAAACCGGAGAAGGACGATCCCTTCGCGGTGCCCTCCGCGCGCCAGCCGTTGTCGGTGTTGTCCTGCGAGGACGGGGCGTGGAAGCGGGTGAACCACGGTCCGGCGCCGACGACCTGCACGGCCTTGCCGTACACCTGGAACTTGCTCGCCGTGTCGTAGTCGCCCGGCGGCAGGTAGACGCCCACGAGCTTGCCCGTGGTGTCCATGCGGACCTTGTCCAGGGCGTTCTGCACGTCCTGGTGGGTGAAGCCGGCGGGCACCGTGTAGGTCGCCGGATCGGGGTTGGCGATCACCGTGGCCTGTTCCAGGCTCACGAAGTCGATCGCGTAGGTGGTGGTGTTGGCCGCGTCCTTCTGGAGGCGGATCTTGCTGCCCTGCGGGACGGTCTCGCCGAGGAGGATGTTGGCCTCGTCGTAGATGTGCCGCGGGGCTCCGGCGCTCGGCGCGTTGCCAGGGCCGGCCTCGGCCCCGTAGAGCCAGGCGTACTTCGAGGTCAGCGGCAGGGCCTTCTTGAGGACGCCGTTGACGTAGACGTTGATGGTGGAGTCGATGCCGCCGCCGCCCGGCGCGTCCGGGATCGAGAAGCGGGTGACCAGGGTGTTGGTCGCGGCCCGGGTGGTGAACTCGACGTACTCGCCCGTCGCGTCCAGGTTCACGGCCTTGCGGCCCGAGGCCTCGCCGGCGATGTCGCCGACGGTCCGGTTGGGGCCGACGACATTGGCGCCGCCGCCGACCACGCCGTCCTCCGCCTCGTAGGTGTCGAAGGGCATGTTCGCCCCGCGCCCGACGAAGAAGGGCTTGGTGGAGGTGTTGTTGCCGCGCTTGACCGGCAGTTCGTTGGCGTCGTCGGCCAGGACCACCTTGACGGTGTACTTGCCGTTGGCCGCCGTCCAGTTGCCGAGCGCGATCGGGGCCGAGGAGGCACCGGCCGCGAGCGCGCCGCTGAAGGAGCCCGTCAGGGTACGGACGGTGGCGCCGCCCGCGTCCTGCAGGGTGAGGGTGACGTTGTGGGTGCCCGCGGCGGCTGCCACGCTGCCCTGGTTCGTGACCGTGACGGAGAAGCCCACGGACTGGCCGGCGGTCGGGGCGCTCGGCGACCAGGCGACGGAAGAGGCCACCAGGTCCGAGCTGTCGACCGGGCGGACCACCAGCGGGGAGCCGGTGAGGCTGTTGTTGGTCTCGTTCTGCTCGATGACCGCGTTCGCCTCGTCGACGATCGCGCTGAGCGGGTAACTGCCCGCGTCGCGCGGGCCGATGCCGGCCGTGACGGTGGCCGTGGCGCCGGCGGCCAGTGCGGGCACGTTGGCGGAAGCGACCTTCGAGCCGCCGAGCTGGAAGGAGACGGCGGTCGCCGCCGCCGGGGCCGGTCCGGTGTTCTTGACGGTGGCGGACAGGGTGACGGAGTCCGACTCGACGGGGGCGGCAGGACCGGCGCTCACCGCGGTCACCTGGAGGTCCGGGTTCGGCGCCGCGACACCGATGACCTGGAACTCGGCGATCTGCCCGTTGGAGGAGCCGGTGTTGGAGGTGAAGCGCAGCTGTACGTCCGCGACCCGGGCGTTCACCGGGATGGTGACGGTGTTGGAACCGGAAGCCGGGTTGAAGACGTAGTCCTTGGCGGCCACCAGGCTGGTGACGCCCGAGGCGCCCTGCTCGCGGCCGAGCACCTGGATGTTCTGGGTGCGGGAGCCCCAGCTGCTGTCGGGGTTGAGCTTGAGGACCAGGCGGTCCACGTCGGCGTTGGACCCGAGCTTGACGGTCAGGGTGCTCGGGTAGGCGCCGCCCGCTCCCTCCCAGTAGGTGGCGGTGCTGTTGTCGTTGGCGTTCTCCGCGACGAAGGTGTGGACCACGGAGGAGCCCTCGATGGGCTTGCCCACGGCCAGGTTTGAGCCGCCTCCACCGCTGCCGTTGCGGGTCACGGAGTTGCTGTCGCCGGAGCGGTTGCCCGCCGCGTCCTTGGCCCGGACGAAGTAGCTCACGGTGGCGGTGGCCGGCTGGGTGTCGGTGTAGGTGGTGGCGTTGCCGGCGACCGTGGTGAGCAGCACGTTGTTGGCGAATACCTCGTAGCCGGTGACGCCGACGTTGTCGGTGGAGGCCTGCCAGGCCAGCTTTATCTGGCCGGAGGCCGGCTCGGTGAAGGCCAGGGCCCCCGGGGCGGTCGGGGCCTGGGTGTCACCGGTGTCGCCGGCGCGGGTGACGCTGTTGCTGTTCGGCGACTGGTTGCCTGCCGCGTCCTTGGCCCGGACGTAGTAGGTCACGCTCGCGGAGGCCGGCTGGGCGTCGGTGTAGGTGGTGACGTTGCCCGCGACGCTGGTGCGCAGCTGGTTGTTGGCGTAGACGTCGTACCCGGTGACACCCGTGTTGTCGGTGGCGGCGTTCCAGGTGAGCTTGACCTGGCCCGTCGCGGGCTCGGTGTAGGCGAGCGCGGTCGGGGCGGTCGGGGCCTGGATGTCGCCGCTCGTCGGGCCGTAGATCTCCAGCTCGGAGAGCTGGCCGCCGGGCTGCACGGAGTTGACCGATATCCACACCCGCACGTAGCGGGTGGTGGTGGCGTCGAAGGTGACGGTCACCACGTTGGCGCCGGCGGCGTTGAACTCGTACGCCTTGGACGCCGTGAGGTCGGTGTAGTCCGTGCCGTTGGCGCTGCCCTGGATCTTGAGGGTCTGGGTGCGGGCGCCCCAGTTCTCGGGCAGCTTGAGGACCACGCGGTTCACGCGGACGGAGGAGCCGAGGTCGGCCTGGAGCCACTGGGGCATGGCGTTGTTGACGCTCTCCCAGTAAGTGGCGGCGTTGCCGTCGTTGGCGTTGCCCGGTACGTAGACCTGGGTGTTGCTGCTCGCGGTGAGGGTCTTGCCGAGGGCCAGGTTGGTCCCGGAGTCACCGGGGGCGCGGACCTCCACCTCGGAGAGCTGGGCGGCCTGCCAGCCGGTGTTGGCGGTGATGTCGATCCGCACGTACCGGGTCTGGGTGGCGGGGAAGCCGATGGTGACGGTGTTCCCGCTGCCCTGGCCGAAGGTGTACGTCGCCGGGCTCACCAGGGTGCTGTAGCTGGTGCCGTCGGCGCTGCCCTGGACGGACAGGGTCTGGTTGCGGCTCTCCCAGGAGGCGGGGAGCTTGAGCACCACCTGGTCGACCCGGGTGGTGGCTCCGAGGTCGGTCTGCACCCATTGCGGGAAGGTGCTGCCGGCGCTCTCCCAGTACGAGGACTGGTTGCCGTCGGTGACGTTGGCGGCCGCGTAGGCGCCGTTGGTACTGCTCGCCGTGGCGGGCCTGCCCGCCGAGACGCTCGGTCCGCCGGCGGCCACGGCGCTCAGAGCGGGCCAGCCCAGCATCAGCAGGGCCGTGCTGATCAAGGCGGCCAGGGTCCGCCATCTCCAGTTGTGCCTTCTCATATGTCCTCGTCCCTCGACATGAACTTTCTGAACCATGGGAGATAGGAATTTGCAGTGTGCGGTGCGAGAGTTGCAGAGCTTTGGCGAGTCGTCTACATCCCTGACCGCACTTTTATGCCGTCATCGCTTGCGCAAGCTGGGCGCAAATAGCGCAAGCCATTTGCGTGAGAGAGAGAAATTCCGCTTAGGCCCAAACCGCCCTACGGTTCCTACTCATGCGGTTCCTCCACATGAGCGCTCGGCGCCTCTGGCTCCCCAGACGGGCCGCCTCCCAGATCCTGCTGACCCAGCTGGCCATCGCCGCCGGGGTCCTCGCCCTGGCCACCGGCCTCTTCCTGGCCCCGCTGGGCGCGCAGCTCGACGACCAGGCCATGCGGCGCGCACTGGCCATCGCCCAGAGCGCCGCCGCCGACCCCTCGCTGGCCGTCGGCCTCCTCCGCTCGGCGGCCTCGCCGGACAGCCCCGTACAGGCCTCGGCGGAGCGGATCCGCTCCGCCACGGGCGCCGAATACGTGGTGGTCCTGGACCTGGCAGGCATCCGCCGCTCACACCCGAGCCCCGACCGCATCGGGCAGCCCGTGTCCACCGACCCCGGCGACGCCCTGGCCGGCCGCGAGGTCATGGAGATCGACGAGGGCACCCTCGGCCGCTCCGCGCGCGGCAAGGTCCCGCTGCTCGCCGCCGACGGCGAGATCGTCGGCGCCGTCTCGGTCGGCATCGCCTACGACAGCGTCCAGGGACGCCTGCTCGGCGCCATCCCGGGCCTGCTCGCGTACGCGGGCGGCGCCCTGGCAGCGGGCGCCCTCGCCGCCTACCTGCTTTCGCGCAGGATCCACCGGCAGACCCGCGACCTGGCCTTCTCCGATATCGCGGGCCTGCTCGCCGAACGCGAGGCGATGCTGCACTCCATCCGCGAAGGCGTGATCGCCCTCGACCGGGCCGGCCGGATCCGGCTGGTCAACGACGAGGCGGCGCGGCTGCTGGGCCTCGCGCCCGAGGCCGCCGACGCCGTCGCCGGGCGCGCGCTGGACGAGGTGCTCGGCGCGGGCCGCACCACCGATGTCCTCACCGGCCGGGTCGCCGGCCGCGACCTGGTCACCGTCCAGGGCGCCCGGGTACTGGTCGCCAACCGGATGCCCACCGAGGACGGCGGAGCCGTGGCCACCCTGCGCGACCGGACGGAGCTGGAGCACCTGGGCCGCGAGCTCGACTCCACCAAGGGCCTGATCGACGCCCTGCGCGCCCAGGACCACGAGCACGCCAACCGGCTCCACACGCTCCTCGGCCTGCTGGAACTGGGCCTGTACGAGGAGGCCGTGGAGTTCGTCACGGAGGTGGTCGGCGTGCACCGCAGCACCGCCGAGCAGGTCACCGAGAAGGTGCACGACCCGCTGCTCGCCGCCCTGCTGATGGGCAAGGCCACCGTCGCGGCGGAGCGCGGCGTCCCCCTGCGCCTGGCGGACTCGGCCCTGCTCCCCGACCGCCTCGTCGACCCGGGAGGGCTGGTCACCATCCTCGGCAACCTGGTCGACAACGCCCTGGACGCGGCGGTGGGCTCACCCGCGCCCCTGGTCGAGGTCGACATCCGGGCGGACGGACGCACGGCGATCCTGCTGGTCCGCGACAGCGGCCCCGGCGTCCCGGTGGCGCGCCGCGAGGAGATCTTCACCGAGGGCTGGTCGACCAAGCAGCCCCGGGCCGGCGCCCACCGCGGACGCGGGCTCGGTCTCGCCCTCGTGCGGCGCCTGGCCGAGCGGCAGGGCGGCACGGTCCGGGCCGGCGAGGCGGCGGACGGCGGGACGGAATTTTCCGTCGTACTCCCGGAGGCCCTGCGATGAACGCAGACCCCGCGATGAACGCGTTCGAGGTGTTCGGCGCATTTGACGTACTGGTCGTCGACGACGACATGCGTGTTGCCCGGATCAACGCGGCCTACGTGGCCAAGGTCCCCGGCTTCCGCGTGGCGGCCCGGGCGCATTCGGCGGCTGAGGCACTGGCACTCCTCGACTCCCGCCCGGTGGACTTGATCCTCCTCGACCACTACCTCCCCGACGAGAACGGCCTCGACCTGGTCCGGCGCCTGCGCGAACGCGGACATCGCACCGACGTGATCATGGTGACGGCCGCCCGCGACCTGGCCACCGTCCAGGCAGCGATGCGTCTCGGCGCCCTCCAGTACCTGGTCAAACCCTTCACCTTCGCGGGTCTGCGGGCCCGCCTGGAGGCCTACGGGGCCCTGCGCCGCACCCTGGACACGGGCGGCGAGGCCGAACAGGCGGAGGTCGACCGGATCTTCGGCGCCCTCGCCGCGGCCGGCGCCGACGCCCCGAGCGGCCTCCCCAAGGGCCACTCCCCCACCACGGCCGAACTGGTCCGCCAGACCCTGCTCACGGCCGAAGGCCCGCTCTCCACCCAGCAGATCGCCGACCGCGCGGGCATCAGCCGCCAGACCGCGCAGCGCTACCTCAAGCTGCTCGACCGCGCCGGCCGTGTCGTCCTCGCCCTGCGGTACGGCGAAACCGGCCGCCCGGAACACCGCTACACCTGGCGTCCGCCCGCCACGGGATGACCCCGGCCGGCCGGTCACCACGCACGGCGCCCGGTTCGGACCCGCGGCACGGGATGCTCCACGAGGCTGCGAGAGCAGTCGGCGAGGGTGGCGGCGGGCCGGGTCCGCCAGCCCAGCACCCGTTCGGCCTTGTCCGAAACGTGCACGTGCTTGCGCCCGGGGTACGGGGTCAGGGCTCGCAGGCCCGGCGTGACCCGCGCGAGCAGGCGTACGGCCGTGTCGGGCAGGGTCCGGGTGGGCACCTTGGCAGCCTCGTCGTCGCCCAGCCGGTCGCGCAGTACGGCCGCCGGCTCGGACATCCACAGGAACTCACCGGCTCCGATGAACCGCGGCCACGGCGCGCCCGGCCCCGGCCCCGCCTGACCGTGATTCGACCGAGAGCCGACAGGCCCCGGCGCGCGGGAACCTACACCGCGCCGGCGCCCGTCAGCGCGCGGACCTCGGTTTCCGCGTGCCGCCGCTCGTCCGGCTCCTCCGCCGAGGTCACGGTGCCCAGCCAACCTGCCAGGAAGCCCAGCGGGATGGACACGATGCCCGGGTTCTGGAGCGGGAAGTACTGGAAGTCCACGCCCGGGAACAGGGATTCGGGGCTGCCGGAGACCACCGGCGACAGGGCCACCAGCAGCACGGCCGGGAACAGCCCCCCGTAAACCGACCAGACGGCGCCGCGCGTGGTGAACCCGCGCCAGAACAGCGAGTACAGGAGCACCGGCAGGTTCGCCGAGGCCGCCACCGCGAAGGCCAGGCCCACCAGGAAGGCCACGTTCAGGTCCTGGGCGAGCAGACCCAGGGCGATGGCCACCGCCCCGATTCCGACCGCTGCCACCCTGGCCACCGCCACCTCACTGCGCTGGCGGGCGTGGCGGCGTTTGAGCGAGGCGTACAGGTCGTGCGCGACGGAGGCCGACGAGGCGAGGGTGATCCCCGCGACCACCGCGAGGATGGTCGCGAAGGCGATGGCCGCCACGAAGGCGAACAGCACGGCGCCCCCGGTCGAATCGGCCCCGCCGCCGAGGAAGGCCGCGAGCAGCGGAACCGCCGTGTTGCCCGAGGCGTTGGAGGCCTTGACCTCCTCCGGCCCCAGCAGCGCCGCCGCGCCGAAGCCCAGCACGATGGTCATCAGGTAGAAGCCGCCGATCAGACCGATCGCCCACACCACCGACCGGCGGGCCGCCCGCGCCGTGGGCACGGTGTAGAAGCGCGACAGGATGTGCGGCAGCCCGGCCGTGCCGAGGACCAGCGCGAGCCCGAGGCTCATGAAGTCGACCCGGGCCGTCCAGTCGCCGCCGTACTTGAGCCCGGGGCCGAGGAACCGGGCCCCGTGCCCGCTGCGCTCCGCGGCGGTGCTGAGCAGCTGGTCGAAGTTCCCGTGGAAGCGCAGCAGCACGAGCACCGTCAGGGTGACCGCCCCGCCCATCAGCAGCACGGCCTTGACGATCTGGATCCAGGTGGTGGCCCGCATCCCGCCGAAGGACACGTAGATCACCATGAGCGCGCCGACCCCGATGACGGTCAACGTCCGTGCGGTCCGGCCCGAATCGGCGAGCAGCAGACCGACCAGGCTGCCGGCTCCGACCATCTGCGCGACGAGGTACAGCACGGAGACGACCACCGACGAGGTCCCGGCGGCGATCCGCACCGGCCGCTCGCTCATCCGCGCGGCAACCACGTCGGCGAGGGTGAACCGGCCGCAGTTGCGGACGAGTTCGGCGACGAGGAACAGGACGACCAGCCAGGCGACGAGGAAGCCCACCGAGTACAGCAGGCCGTCGTAGCCGAAGAGGGCGATGAGGCCGGAGATGCCGAGGAAGGAAGCGGCGGACATGTAGTCGCCGGCGATGGCGAAACCGTTCTCCATCGGGGAGAACAGCCGCCCGCCCGCGTAGAACTCCTCTGCCGAACCGTGCCGGTTGCGGCTTACCCAGGTGGTGATGCCCAGGGTGACGGCGATGAAGACGCTGAACAGGAGCAGCGCCAGGGTCTGGTGTTCGGTGGTCACCGGCCTGCCCCCCGTGCGCGGTTGCGCTCCCCGGCATCGGCCCGGCGCACCTGCTCCTGCTCGAAGACCGTCCAGCGCAGGTCCAGCGCCGCGCGGTCGCGCCGCAGCCGGGCGTGGCGGGCGTAGGCCCAGGTCAGCACGAAGGTGCTGAGAAACTGCCCGAGGCCCGCCAGCAGGGCCACGTTGACGGACCCGAACACCGGCCGGGCCATCATGGCGGGCGCCGTGGTGGCGACGATCACGTAGGCGACGTACCAGAGGAAGAAGCCGAGGGTCGCTGGGACGACGAACCTCCGGTAGCGGCTGCGCACCTCCTGGAAGGCGGCGCTGCGCTGCACTTCGAGGTAGATGTCGGACGCTGCGCGCACGTGCGGGCCGGCCGGGTCGGAGCGCGGCGGAGACGTTTCCGCTCCGTCGCCCGACGCCCCGTCGGGCCCCTCGCCCACGCCGGCGCCCTCGCCCCATCCGACGGCCAATGCGTCGTACCAGGGATCGTCCAGCCGGATCGTTCCGGCATCACGCCCTTCGTGCTTGTCCACCGAACTCTCCTTGTCCGCAGCCGCAGTGGCCGCGTGCCCACAAGGATGTGCGGGAGGCACGGTTTCCGGACTGGTGTCCCGGCGCTCTTCACTCCATCAGGTGATGGAGTGAAGAGCGCGGGTGTGCCAGCGCCACGGAAGTGCCACCGGAGGTCCCCGGTGGCTCCGGGTCCGCTCAGGCGTCGATCCGCGACCGGTCCAGAGTGGCGGCGGAACTCGTGATGAACTCCTTGCGCGGAGCCACCTCGTTGCCCATGAGCAGGTCGAAGACCGACTCGGCCGAGTCCAGGTCGCCGATGTTGATCCGGCGCAGGGTACGGAAGCGGGGATCCATGGTGGTCTCCGCCAGCTGGTCCGCGTCCATCTCGCCGAGGCCCTTGTAGCGCTGGATCGAGTCCTTGTACCGGATGTTCTTGCGCTGGTACTCCAGGAGGGTCTGGCGCAGCTCGTTGTCCGAGTACGTGTAGACGTACTTGTCCTGGCCCTTCTTGGGCTGGACGAGCTCGATCCGGTGCAGCGGCGGCACGGCGGCGAAGACCCGGCCCGCTTCGACCATCGGCCGCATGTAGCGCTGGAAGAGCGTGAGCAGCAGGCAGCGGATGTGCGCGCCGTCCACGTCGGCGTCCACGAGCAGGACGATCTTCCCGTACCGGGCGGCGTCGATGTCGAAGGTCCGGCCCGAGCCGGCTCCTATGACCTGGATGATCGCCCCGCACTCGGCGTTCTTGAGCATGTCCGAGACCGAGGACTTCTGGACGTTGAGGATCTTGCCTCGGATGGGCAGCAGCGCCTGGAACTCGGAGTTCCGGGCGAGCTTGGCGGTACCGAGCGCCGAGTCCCCCTCGACGATGAAGAGCTCGCTGCGCTCCACGTCGTCGCTGCGGCAGTCGGCCAGCTTGGCGGGCAGCGAGGAGGACTCCAGCGCGGTCTTGCGACGCTGCGCCTCCTTGTGCTGACGGGCCGCGATCCGGGTCCGGGCCGCCGCGACGATCTTCTCCATCACGGAGCGGGCCTGCTGCTTGTCGTCCCGCTTGGTCGAGGTCAGGAAGGCCTTGAGCTCCTTGGCGACGACGGCCGCGACGATCCGGGTGGCTGCCGAGGTGCCGAGCACCTCCTTGGTCTGGCCCTCGAACTGCGGCTCGGCGAGGCGGACGGTGACGACGGCCGTCATGCCCTCCATCGCGTCGTCCTTGACCACGTCGTCCTCGGCGACGCGCAGCAGCTTCGCGGAGCGCAGCACCTCGTTCACGGTCTTGGTGACCGAGCGCTCGAAGCCGGAGATGTGGGTGCCGCCCTTGGGGGTGGCGATGATGTTCACGAACGACTTCACGTTCGTCTCGTACCCCGTGCCCCAGCGCAGGGCGATGTCCACGCCCAGCTCCCGGGTGACCTCGGTGGGGGTCATGTGGCCGCGGTCGTCGAGGACCGGGACGGTCTCCTTGAAGACGCCGGTGCCGGTCAGGCGCAGGACGTCGCAGGCGGCCTTGTCCTGGGTGAGGTACTCGCAGAACTCGCTGATGCCCCCGTCGAAGCGGAAGGTCTCCTCGGTCTTGCCGGCGCCTTCCAGGGCGCGCTCGTCGCGGACGACGATGGTCAGGCCGGGGACGAGGAAGGCCGTCTGGCGTGCGCGCTGGTAGAGCGTCTCCAGCGTGATCTTGGCGTCCTTGAGGAAGATCTGCCGGTCGGCCCAGTACCGGACGCGGGTGCCGGTCTTGCCCTTGGTGACCCGCTTGCCCTTGCGCAGGCCGTTGGCGGGGTCGAAGGGGCTGTCGGGGCCCTGCTCGGTGAACATCCCGGGCACGCCGCGGCGGAAGCTGATGGCGTGCGTGGCGCCGTTCCGGTCGACCTCGACGTCGAGGCGGGCGGAGAGGGCGTTCACCACGGAGGCGCCGACGCCGTGCAGGCCGCCGGAGGCCGCGTACGACCCGCCGCCGAACTTGCCGCCGGCGTGCAGCTTGGTCATGACGACCTCGACGCCGGAGAGGCCGGTCTTGGGCTCGACGTCCACGGGGATGCCGCGGCCGTTGTCGCGGACCTCCACCGAGGAGTCCTCGTGGAGGATCACATCGATGTGGTCGCAGTACCCGCCCAGGGCCTCATCGACGGAATTGTCGATGATCTCCCAGAGGCAGTGCACGAGGCCCCGGCTGTCGGTGGAGCCGATATACATGCCGGGGCGCTTGCGGACGGCCTCGAGGCCTTCGAGGACGAGCAGGTGCCGCGCGGTGTAGTTGGAGCCGTCCCGGTCTGCTCCGGTCAGCAGTGCGCTGGAAGGCACGGACGTGTCGGCGGTCACGCAGTTCGCTCCTCGCTGAATTTCTTTTCTGGCCCGGTCGGGCGCAGTGGTGGCTCGGTTGCCGCTGGAAGGGTACCGAGGCCTGGTAGAGCCGATGTAACGCCACCCCACGCCCGTCACCACCCTAGTGCAGACCCGCACGCTTGTTCGATCCCCCGTGGGGGTGAAGGAAACATCACGTTCCCTTCCGCGCATGAACCATTTAGTGTTCGGGCACGTCCTCATCAACAACCGGCACTCAGCCGGAGAGGGCAGAACTGCGACAAGCGAACGACCTGACAACGCGAAACCGTAAAGCAACGCATTACGGCTCCTTCGCCGCCAACCGGCAACAGCCGGCCAGCTTCGGAAGGAAGTTTCGAGGAAAAGCCGCGAGCGGGAACGTTTTCGGCCTGGTTGGATGTTGACCCTGGTACGACAGCTCGTCGAGCTAGAGAAGAGGCGACGTGACTACTGTTCTGACACCCGCGACCCCGCTGACGGCCGCTGACCGATGCGACCGTTGTGGCGCCCAGGCGTATCTGCGCGTCGTCCTGCTGAGCGGCGGTGAACTGCTCTTCTGCGCCCACCACGGTCGCAAGTTCGAGCCGGAACTCAAGAAGATCGCCGCGGAAATACAGGATGAGACAGAGCGGCTTACGTCCGCTCCGGCGGCAAGTCCCGCCGACCCCGAGGACCGCTGACACAAGGCCTAACCTCGCATCCGACGAGCCAGGACCGGCGTAGCCGGTCGACGGGCGGTCCCTCTGTGACCCAGAGGGACCGCCCGTCCTCATGTCCGGGCCCGCGCCCGGCGACGCCCGGGACCTGCCCGAACATACGTCCGGGCAGGAGTTCGAACGCGGGTCCGAGCGAAGCCTCAGCGCCTCAGTGCGGGCAGGTCCCCCGCCGCGAGGCCCCTCCCGGGCCCCTGAGCGGGGCGTACATCCATCCCCAGGACCCCACGGGCGCCAGGACGGCCCCGCTCCCCCCGGGGCGCCTCCGGGGCGCTGGCGGCGTCCGAGACGAAGCCGATGAGCGGTGCGATCCGCGTGTACACCCCCGGGCTGTCCGAGCGCCCGCAGCCGCGACCCCAGGACACCAGCCCGATGAGCTTTCCCTCCGCCACCAGGGGGCCGCCGCTGTCTCCCTGGCAGGCGTCCTTGCCGCCCCCGCGGTCCCCCGCGCACACCATGGAGGCGGCCCGGTACTGACCGTCGGCGTCTCCCGGGTAGGCCTTGCCGCACACCTCGTCCGCCAGCACCGTCACCCTGGCGGCGCGCAGGGCGTAGGCGTAGTCGCCGAAGCCGCTGGTATCGCCCCAGCCGTATACGGCCGCTTCGGTTCCGAATCCGTACGCCGGATGCCCGAGGCCGGCCATCGGCAGCACGTTCTGCGCGGCCACGGCTTCGTCCAGCTCCAGGACTGCCAGGTCGCCGGCGTTGCTGCCCGGGTCGTAGGCCGGGTTGACCCGGGCGGAACGGACCGCGATCTCGCGGCCCTCGCTCGCGCGCAGCTCCGTACGCCCGGTGATCACCCGGAAGTCGCGGAGGGAATCGACCGGGCCGCCGAGCACCTGGCGGGCCAGGCAGTGGGCCGCCGTCACCACCTTGGTCGGGGCGACGAGGACGCCCCCGCAGAACTGGCCGCCGCGCGTACCCCCGAACCGGTCACGGCTGGCGAGAGCCACGACCCACGGCGCATCGGCCGCCTTCACCGGCTTCCCGCCGATCACCACGCTGTCCGCGGCCGCTCGCGGCGCCTGGCTCAGCGGCGCCGCCGCCGCTCCCGCCACCAGGGTCAGTGCGCCCGCCAGGACACGGGCAAAGGGACGACGCATGAGGCCTCCTGACTCCGAGTGTGCATGACTCCACTCAGAGTGGGACGCCCGGTGGCCGTGCGCACCCGCGCGGCCACCGGCGACGATCCGCGGCGAGGGTCGCCGACCGGTCCCGGGCCGGTCCGGATCCGGCCGGGTCAGTCCAGGTAGTCGCGCAGCACCTGGGACCGGGAGGGGTGGCGGAGCTTCGACATGGTCTTCGACTCGATCTGGCGGATGCGCTCTCGGGTGACCCCGTAGACCTTGCCGATCTCGTCGAGCGTCTTGGGCTGTCCGTCCGTGAGGCCGAAGCGCATCGAGACCACGCCCGCCTCGCGCTCGCTGAGCGTGTCGAGCACCGAGTGCAGCTGCTCCTGCAGGAGCGTGAAGCTCACGGCGTCGGCCGGGACGACCGCCTCGGAGTCCTCGATGAGGTCACCGAACTCGCTGTCGCCGTCCTCGCCGAGCGGGGTGTGCAGGGAGATCGGCTCGCGGCCGTACTTCTGGACCTCGATGACCTTCTCGGGGGTCATGTCGAGTTCCTTGGCCAGCTCCTCCGGGGTGGGCTCGCGGCCCAGGTCCTGGAGCATCTGGCGCTGGACGCGGGCCAGCTTGTTGATGACCTCGACCATGTGCACCGGGATGCGGATGGTGCGGGCCTGGTCGGCCATGGCTCGGGTGATCGCCTGCCGGATCCACCAGGTGGCGTACGTGGAGAACTTGTAGCCCTTGGTGTAGTCGAACTTCTCCACGGCGCGGATCAGGCCCAGGTTGCCCTCCTGGATCAGGTCCAGGAAGAGCATGCCGCGGCCGGTGTAGCGCTTGGCGAGGGAGACCACGAGGCGGAGGTTGGCCTCCAGCAGGTGGTTCTTGGCCCGGCGGCCGTCCTCGGCGATGATCTCCAGCTCGCGCTTGAGCTTGGGCGCCAGCTTGTCGGAGTTGGCGAGCTTGTCCTCGCCGAAGAGTCCGGCCTCGATGCGCTTGGCGAGCTCGACCTCCTGCTCGGCGTTGAGGAGGGGAACCTTGCCGATCTGCTTGAGGTAGTCCTTGACGGGGTCGGCGGTGGCGCCGGCCACGGCGACCTGCTGGGCCGGGGCGTCGTCCTCGTCGTCCGAGATGACGAAGCCCTTGCTCTCGGCGCCTTCCTCCTCGTCGTCGGAGTCGGCCTTCGCGGCCCCGGGAGTCCCCTCGGCGGTCTCTTCGTCGCCCGCCTCGTCGGCGTCCTTCTTGGCCGTGGTCTTCTTCGCCGCGGTCTTCTTGGCAGCGGCCTTCTTGGCGGGCGCGGCCTTCTTCGCCGCCGTCTTCTTCGCTGCCGTCTTCTTGACGGCGGGCTCGGTCGCGGTCCCCTCCGCGGGTGCGTCCACGGTCGCCACGGTCGCCGGTTCCGCCGCCTCGGTCGCCGCGTCCGGTGCCGGGCCGGCGGGCTCCGCCGCCGGCTTCGCCACCGTCTTCCTGGCGACGGGTTCGGTGGCCGTCCGCTTGACGGGGCTCTTCGCTGCGACGCTCTTGCGGGTGATGCGCTTGGGCGACTCCGCGGCACTGACCATCAGCGTCACACCCTCTTCCTCGAGGATCTGGTTGAGGCTGCGCAGAACATTCTTCCACTGGGTCGCAGGAATCTGGTCAGCCTCGAAGGCCCGACGCACGTCATCGCCGGCGATCTGCCCCTCGGCCTTGCCCCGCTCGATGAGCGCCATCACAGACTCGGAATCGGCGATCTCCGGCGGGAGCGTACGGGATGTGCTGGCCGACACGAACAACCTCTCGGAACGATGGAAACGGCTTCCGACCCCGGCCTGGTGGTGCTGGACCGGAGCCGACGACCACCGACTGGGGATGGGCCGGGGGCGCGGGCAGGGGCCGGGGAGCTGCACAGCATCCCCAAGGGCTGCTGTCTTCCCTCCGTCGGCCATCACCTCTTAGGTCATCGCGTGACCTCGCGGAGCGTTACGCCCCAATCTTGGTGGCCCGAGTCACACCCCGTTTGATGCCATGCCGGTCATGCCGTTATTTCTGAACGTCCGGTGTGTCCGAACATGCCCCTTTTCGCGGGCCGCACGGCTCCCCGGAAGCGGCGTCCCGGCGCCCTCGGGCCGGGGCCGGGGGCCGGACCGGGACGCTCAGGACCCCGACGGGGAGCCGGACTCCACTGCCGCCGGGCTCTGTGCCGGGCTCTCCCCCGGACCCTGTCCGGGGGCGCCGTCCGGGACCGGCGGCACGTAGGTGCACCCCCTCGCCCATGCGCTCCGGCCCGTCAGTGCTCGCGCGGGGCGGGGACCACGCGCTCGACCTCCGGATGCACCGTCAGGAGCTGGCGCATGGCGTTCTCCGCGCCCAGCGCGTCACCGACGGCGATGGCCTCGACCATGCGCGCGTGGTGCGCGACGCAGGTCTCGCTGGGGCGGTCGCAGGAGGTGATGGGGCTGCCGGACACCTGCAGAGCCGCGGAGACGATGCTGGAGAGGTGCTCCAGCATGCGGTTGGCGGCGACCTGGATGAGCAGGGCGTGGAACTCGTGGTCCGCACGCGCGAAGGTGATCGAATCGCCCTGGCCGAGGGCGTGTCCCATGATCTCGACCATGTCGGCGAGGCGCTGCTGGATCTCCGGGCGGCCGTGGCCGGCGGCGAGGCGGGCGGCGAGCGGTTCGATGGTCCAGCGGAGCTCCCCCAGCTCACGGCGCTGGTCGTCGCGCTGCGGGCCGAAGGCGCGCCACTCGATGATGTCGGGGTCGAGCAGGTTCCAGTCGGCGACCGGGCGGACCCGGGTGCCGACGTTGGGGCGGGCGCTGACGAGGCCCTTGGCCTCGAGGACCCGCAGCGATTCGCGGACGACGGTACGGGAGACCTCGAATCGCTGCCCGATCTCCTCGGGAACCAGCGGTCGGTCCGCGCCGAGGTCGCCGGAAACGATCATCTGTCCGAGCTGCTGGACGAGTTGGCCGTGCAGTCCGCGGCCGCGGCTGCCTGCGGCGCGGCGGCCGACCCGGCTCAACTCGACGTCGGATCCGTCCCAGTGGGGTACTCCCACCCGGTCGGCCCCCGAGGCCTCCGGGTAGGGGTAGCGGTCGAGTTCGCCCGGGCCGGCGAGGCCGGAATCGGCATGGCGGGCGGCGGTCATCATGGTGTGCGCAAGGGTACTCACGAATCCTTTGTCGGCCGTGCTTCCACGACCCTTGAGGTCTTTGGTGAAAAGCACACGAAAGGGTGATCGGCACCACCTACGCAATTGACGATTTATAGTACAGAACCGGGCTTTTTGCGGGGAGTTGCGGTACGCCGGGCTTGATCTGGACCACAACGGTCCCTTTGCGTCCGGTCCGACCTCGAAACGATCGCCAACGGTCCCTCACAAACGGACGCGGCCGCGCAGTCCTGTGAACCCATAGGCGCACAACAGGACCATCAGCGACAACACCAGTGCGGCGCCGACCGGTTGGGCCATCACCCGGATCGCCCCCAGGACCACCCGGTCCGCCTCCGGCGGCCACTGTGCCCAGGCCAGGCCGCGCAGCCGCTCCGCGAGTCCGGTGACCGGGTACGCCGACGGTCCGTCCAGGGCCTTGCGCACCAGCGGTACGACCATCACCGGTACGGCGAGCACCGCGGCCAGGCCGGCGGAGGCGGACCTGAAGACTCCGGAGGCCAGAACTCCGGACCAGGCGCAGCCGATGAGCAGTCCTGCCCAACTCGCGCCCGGGGAGACCCACTCCGCGGGCGTACGAAGCGGCCCGCTGCCGAACACCAGTGTCAGGGCGGCGGCGTCGGCGGTCACGGCGAGGGTGCCGAGCAGGAGCGCCAGGGCGGCGCTGACGCCGAGTTTCGCCGTGAGCAGTCCGAGTCGGCGCGGGACGGTGCCCCGGTCGGCCGCGAGCGCGGGGTAGCGGTACTCCTCGCCGAAGGCCAGGGATCCGAGCAGTCCGGCCCCTAGCGCCGCGGGCGGCAGCGGAAGCAGCTCGGGCCAGGCGGCGAGCAACCGGTTCTGTGCGGTGTGGCCGGACCGGGCCAGCACCAGTGCCGTGACGACGGAGACGGCGACGACGAAGGCGGCGGTGAGTACGGGTGTGGCGGTGCCGAAGACCCGTCGCAGCTCGTAGCGCAGGGGCCGCAACGGGCCGCCGAGGCGGCGCACGGACGAGGGCGGCCGCCCCGAGCGGGCGGTGCGGGACGGGTCCGCCGCTCGGGCTCCGGGAACGGACCGCTTCCCGTCGGCGGCGGCCCGGGCCACGGATCCGGCACGGTCGCGCGGCAGTGATGGCGGCGCTCCCGCGTCGCCGGTCTCGTCGGCGAGTTGGTGGACGAGCACGCCGTGCCGGAAGGCCGCCTCGCCGACCTCGGCGCAGTTGCTTCCGTAGACGGAGAGCCGACTGCCGCTCTCCTCCACGATCTCCAGCGTGCGCTGGGCCGCCCGCGCCTCGCGGCCCAGTACGTCGGCCAGCCGGGCGGCGTGCGGGGTGCGCACGGCGACCCGCGGCCGCAACCGGGTCCGGGCGAACTCGGCGGCCGCCTGGTCGGCGACGAGCCGGCCCGCCTCGATGCTCACGACCCGGTCCGCGCTGCGGGCGGCCTCCTTCGCGTCATCGGTGGTGAAGAGCACGGCGCCGCCCAGGGAGGCATGGCCGCGCAGCAGCCCGTGCAGCCAGCTCCGCTCGCGGGGCGAGAGCCCGGCGGTGGGCTCGTCCAGGAGGAGCGTGCAGGGGTCGGCGAGCAGTGCGGCAGCCAGCGCGACCCTGCGCTCCATGCCGAGCGAGAGCGACCCGAGCCGCTCGTCGCGCAGCCCCGCGACGCCGACGACCTCCAGCATGGCGTCGGCCCGTGCGGCCGGCACACCGGCGGCGGCACAGAGCATCCGCAGCTGGCTGCGCACCGTGCGCGACGGGTTGCCGGGGAGGTCGCCGAGGAGCACGCCGACCTCGCGGCCCGGGTACGGGATCCGGTGCAGGGGGCGCCCGCGGAAATAGGTGACCCCGCGGCCCGGTTCGAGCTCGAGCATGAGTCGCAGTGCGGTGGTCTTGCCCGATTCGGGCTCGCCGAGCAGGGCGGTCACGCTCCCGGGGCGGGCCTCGAAGGTGAGGTCGTCCACGAGGGGCGAAAGGTTTCGACGGGGGGCGCTGGTGAGTCCGATGGCCTGGAGCATCGCTTCTCTCGCGGGGGGTGAGACCGCTCTGCGGCAGAGCGAGTACCGCTAAGAAGATAACTCGATATGTCCGATTTGCGGCACACCTCGTGGTGAACCGCTCCCGTGTCGGCCCCGGGGCGTCAGACTTCCGGGCGGAGCATCGGCGGGTTGAGCAGGGTTGCCCCGCCGGCCCGGAACAGCTGGGCGGGACGGCCGCCCTGACGTGTCGTCGTCCCCCCGACCGGCACCAGAAACCCGGGGGTGCCGGTGACCTTGCGGTGGAAGTTACGGGGGTCGAGGGCGACTCCCCAGACCGCCTCGTAGACCCGGCGGAGCTCGCCGACGGTGAACTCGGGCGGGCAGAAGGCGGTGGCCAGCGAGGAGTACTCGATCTTCGAGCGGGCCCGCTCGACCCCGTCGGCGAGGATCCGCTCGTGGTCGAAGGCGAGTCCGGCGCCCGTCTGGCCGTCCACGGACAGGAGCTCGTCGACGGGGGCCCAGCGCGCACTGTTGGCATCGCCGCCGGCCCGGGGCGCGGGCAGATCCGGAGCCAGCACCAGATGCGCCACGCTGACCACGCGCATGCGCGGGTCCCGCTTCGGATCACCGTAGGTCGCCAGCTGTTCGAGATGCGCGCCGTTGCCCACCTCAGGAGCGTCCGGGTCGTGGGCGCTGAGACCGGTCTCCTCGGACAGCTCGCGGGCCGCGGCCGCCGACAGGTCCTCGTCCCCGCGCACGAAGCCGCCGGGCAGCGCCCAGCTTCCCTGGAACGGCTGCTCACCCCGTCGGATGACCAGCGCGCAGAGCGCATGGCGCCGCACGGTGAGCACGACCAGGTCGACGGTGACGGCGAAGGGCGGGAAGGCCGACGGGTCGTAGGGCGACATGCCGCGATCATAGTCGTCTGCCTGACGATAAACAGAGCTTTGGAGATCTTCCGACCACGGAACCGGACGCCGTGGCCCGATCCGGGCCGATCGGCGGGGTGCCGCCTACCCGCCCAGTTGCAGCGCATCGGCGGCCTCCTCCACCATGCCCAGGCCGAGCCGGCTGACGCGGACGGCGAAGGGTGCCCCCGAAACGCGCAACCCCGAGAGGCGGAGCTCGCCGAGGGGGGCGCCGGCGAGCGGTACGAGGGCGACCGTTCCCGCGGCGGCGTCCGGCCGGATCCCGGCCAGGGCGGCCAGTACGTGGATCCCCGCGGCCGCCGCGACCGCCGCCGGGCGGCAGGCCGCCGGATGCGGAAGCGGAGCGCTGCCCGCGGTGCGCTGCTCGGCCGCGTACATCTCCGGGAGGCGGTACCCGAAGGCCTCCGCCGCGTCCAGCAGGCCCCTGAGCAGCCCGGTGGCCTCCTTCTCGAAGCCCGCCTGGGCCAGGCCGGCCACGGCGACCGCACTCTCGTACGGCCGCACCGCGCCCGAGCGGTACCCGAACGGGTTGTGCCCCGGCTCCCGCGCCGCCATGCTCCGCAGCCCCCACCCGGAGTCCATGGCGGGGGCACCCAGCAGCCGGGCCAGCTGTTCGGTACGGACCCGGTCGAGCAGCCCGGGCGCGAGCCGGCCGCCTCCGAGCAACCCGGTGTCCAGCAAGTGGGCGGCGGCCCCCGTCATCCGGGGCAGCGGCCGTCCATCGGGATGCAGGGCCGCCGCGGGCCGGCCGCCGTCCGGCCCGTCGACCCAGAACCGGGCTGCGAACCGCTGCCGCAGCTCGGCCGCCCGGTCCCGCCACTCCTCGGCTCCGGGACGCCCGCACCCGGCGAGCAGGTCGGCCCCGAGCAGCGCGGCGCGATGGGCGTGGGCCTGGGTTTCACAGCGCCGCGGTCCCGGATCGGGGTCGGCCAGGAAGCCGTCCTCCCCGAAGGCGCCCCGGATCCACTCCAGGCACCGCTCGGCGGTGGGGAGCAGCTGGGCCAGCTCCGCCTCGGGCATCCCCCAGCGCCGGGCTTCGGCGAGTACCGCGGGGAAGGCGAGCGTCGCCTCGGTCCCGGTGCACCCGGGGGGCAGTTGCGGCCCGGCCCCGCGCAAGGGCCCCGGGATCTTCCCCGCGTCCCCGCCCCGCCCGCCGGTCTGGGTCCGGGCCAGGACGCGCAGGGTCGCGGCGGCCAGTCCGGTGCCCAGTGGCAGCGCCATGCGGGCGGCCCACAGGGATTCCGCCGGGGCCAGCCCCAGCCGCCACGGCACTCCGGCCGCGGCGTAGCTGTCGGCCGGTTCCTTCGGGTCCCTGAGCAGCAGCGCTCCCAGGTCCTGCACGCTCGTGCGCAGCCAGGCCTCCGCCCTCGGGTCGTCTCCCTCCGCGCGGGCGTCGTCGGACAGCGGATTGGCCACCTGCCCGGCCGGGGCCCGGGCCCCGCGGTCCCTGGTGGTCCGCAGCTCGATGGTGCGGGACTCGCCGGGGCGCAGTTCGAGCTCCCAGCGCAGCAGCCCGGCCGAGGCCAGCGCGTCGTCCGGAGGCGGCTCGGCGGCGGTGACGGCCTGGGCCTCTCCGCTGGTCCAGCGCAGTCCGGCGGCGTGCACCGCGGCGGGCAGTTCCGGACCGGCCCGGCCGGCGGCCACCTCGGCCAACTCCGCAAGGTCGGTGCCGAGGGAGATCTCCACGGGGATCCGCAGGGTCCGGCCGGTGAAGCTGCGCAGGGTGATCCGCTCGGTGCCGTCGGCGTGCCGGACCCGTTCGACTCCGACGTCGGGATCGGGCCCGGGCTCTGCTCCGGTCCGTACCGTCGCGGTGAAGGATGCCTGGTCGGCCCCGAGACTGCGGCCCTGGACCGCGACCGGGTCCCGGCCGCCGACGCGCAGCACGCAGCGGGACAGCAGTCGGCGCCCGGCGCGGTAGATCCCGTCGGCCCCCCGCCCCGTGAGCTGGCCGTGCTCGGGCGAGATGACCAGGCAGGGCGCGGCGACGCAGATGACGGCACCGTGCACGGGCGGCAGGTCGGGTCTGCGGGAAGGAGCTACGCGGGCGGGGGGTACGGGGTGGGACATGGGTCGCCTTGTCTGCGCTCCGGGTGGATCGGCTGGGCGGCGGCGCGGCCGGGTCCCCACCACCCCACAGCGCAACGCCCCCGCCCCGGCCGGGGTCACGGGCCCCGGCGGGGCCTGCGCCCGGCGGAGCATCGGCCTTCGTGGGGGCCGCCGCCACAGGACCGCTCGCGCCCCGGCCCGCAGCCACACTCGGAGCACGGACCCGCAGGACCCACCCCGGCCCCGGCCCGCGCCGGCGTCTGCGTCCCTGCCCCGGGGCCGGCCGCTGTCCCTCACCCAGGCCCGGCCGCCGTCCCTGCCCCGGCCCCCCGGGCGCTTCACTGCTCGCTCCCCGCGGTGCTGCCGGACTCGCGGCGGCTACTGGTCCTGCCCGGTCCGCCGGGCGGCCTGGTGACTGCGCCCGCCCTCCGGGGTGCCCCGGGCAGGCGTCCCCGGCGCGGCTCGCGGCGCCGCGCCTCCTCCCGCAGGCACTCGCGCAGGCCCTCCGGGTCGATCCCCTCGTTGCAGGCGTGGTGCAGCAGCTGCGCGAAGCGGTACCCGTCGTCCGCCCGCAGCGCCATCCCCAGGGCGATCCTGGCCGTCGGCTCGTCTCCGGTGGACCACGAGACCCAGCCCGCCAGGGTGAGCGGAGCCGCCGCGTGCTCCCCGTAGGCCCCGACGCAGCGCCGGGACAGGGCCCGCCACAGCCGCAGGGCGGGAGCCGCCTCCTCTCCCTCCATCCACTCGGCGGCGATATCGCGGATCTCGCGGTCCTGGAGCCCGAGGATCAACGAGGCGGCCTCGTCGTGGCCGAGCAGTGCGTCGTCCCAGGCGTCGGCTCCGGGGCCGCCTTCCGCCGGCGGGGCGAGGGTCATGCGCTGAATGAGCGCGCGGGCGAGCAGGACGGTCTCTGCCCCCACCTCCTCCCGGGTGGCCCCGTCGAGGATCTTCGGCACAAGCGCGACGGCAGCCCGGTCCAGGGCGCCCTCCATCTCATCGGCCACCTTCCCTCGCAGCGGTGTCAGCCTGTGCTCGATCTCCCGGAGGGAGCCCCGCACCTGGAGGCCGGCGAAAGTGGCCGCGGCGGCCATGACCGAGGTGCCCGGCGCGACCAGCGCGCTGCCTTCGGCGGGGCAGCAGCGCTCGTCCGGGCAGCAGTAGGACCAGTAACGCCCGGCGGAGAGGCACAGGGCCTCCAGCACGGGGACGTCCAGTGCCCCGCAGGCCAGCCGGATCCGCTGGGCGAGCGGGCGCAGTTTGGTCATCACCCGCTGCGCGCTGTCGCCGCGGTGCGGGTCCTGGCAGAGGAAGGCGATGACGCCGTCGGGCTTGGCTCCGCGCCGCACACTGCCACGGATCAGACAGTCGGCGGCCTGCCGGACGGTGTCCTCCCATTCCTCGGGGGAAGCGGGGATGCCCACCCGGAGCCGGCCGCCGAAGCGGCCGGCCTCCCCGTGGACGGCGACCATGACGAGGGAGTCGGTCGGGTGGAAGCCGAGCATGTAGGGCAGCGCGTCGGCCAGTTCGGCCGGGCTGCGCAGGGTGATCCGGGATGCGTCGACGCCTCCGGCCGGACCGGTGGACGACGGGTCGGACGGGGTGCGTGCTTCGTGGCTGTTCGTCATGTCCCGAAGGTCCCGTGTCCGACCGCATTCGGAAACCCCTGTGGATAACTCCCGAAGCGGCCCGAATCACGAACAAATTTTCCCTTCGGCGTCCACAGGTCCCAGAGCGGCATTCGCGTGATGTCGGAGCCATCGGGTTGCATGGGGGCATGAACGCAGACCTGAGGTCCTCGGCCGACTCCGTACTAGCCCGTCTCGTGGGCGACGCCACGGGCACCGCACGGCTGCGCGAGGACCAGTGGCGAGCGATCGAGGCCCTGGTCGCCGACAAGCGGCGGGCCCTGGTGGTGCAGCGCACGGGCTGGGGCAAGTCCGCCGTGTACTTCGTCGCGACCTCGCTGCTGCGCGCGAGCGGCGCCGGTCCCACCGTGATCGTTTCGCCGCTCCTCGCGCTCATGCGCAACCAGGTCGAGGCCGCCGCACGGGCCGGGATCAAGGCCCGCACCATCAATTCGGCCAATCCCGAGGAGTGGGAGTCGATCCAGGCGGAGATCGCGGCGGGCGAGATCGACGTGCTACTCGTGAGCCCGGAGCGGCTCAACAATCCCGATTTCCGCGACCAGGTGCTGCCCAAGCTCTCCGCCGCGACCGGGCTCCTCGTGGTGGACGAGGCGCACTGCATCTCGGACTGGGGGCACGATTTCCGCCCTGACTACCGCCGTCTGCGCACGATGCTGGCCGACCTCCCGCCCGGCGTCCCGGTGCTCGCCACGACAGCGACGGCCAATGCCCGCGTGACCGCCGACGTGGCCGAGCAGCTGGGCACCGGGGCCGGTACGGACGCCCTCGTCCTGCGTGGCCCCCTGGACCGCGAGAGCCTGAGTCTCGCCGTGCTGACACTGCCCGACGCCGCCCACCGGCTGGCCTGGCTCGCCGACAATCTCAGCACGCTGCCCGGTTCCGGGATCATCTACACCCTGACCGTGGCGGCCGCCGAGGAGGTCACCGCGTACCTGCGCCATCGCGGGCACACGGTCTCCTCGTACACCGGCAAGACGGAGAACGCCGACCGCGAGCAGGCCGAGAACGACCTCCAGGCCAACCGGGTCAAGGCGCTGGTGGCCACCTCGGCCCTGGGCATGGGCTTCGACAAGCCCGACCTCGGTTTCGTCGTACACCTAGGCTCACCCTCCTCCCCCATCGCCTACTACCAGCAGGTCGGCCGCGCCGGGCGCGGGGTGGAGCACGCCGAGGTCCTGCTGCTGCCGGGGCGTGAGGACGAGGCCATCTGGCAGTACTTCGCATCCGTCGCCTTCCCGCCGGAGCAGCAGGTACGCCGCACCCTGGACGTCCTGGCCGAGGCCGGCCGGCCGCTCTCCCTGCCCGCGCTGGAGCCGCTGGTCGATCTGCGCCGCACCAGGCTGGAGACCATGCTCAAGGTCCTCGACGTCGACGGCGCCGTGCACCGGGTCAAGGGCGGCTGGACGTCCACCGGCGAGCCGTGGGTGTACGACGCCGAGCGCTACGCCTGGGTGGCCCGGCAGCGGGCCGCCGAACAGCAGGCCATGCGGGACTACGCGGCCGGGACCGGCTGCCGCATGGAGTTCCTGCGCCGCCAGCTGGACGACGAGGAGGCCGTGCCCTGCGGCCGCTGCGACAACTGCGCCGGGGCCCGGTTCACTGCGGAGGTCTCCTCGACCGCGCTGGACACCGCCCGTGGGGAGCTGGGCCGGCCGGGGGTGGAGCTGGAGCCCCGCAAGATGTGGCCGACGGGTCTCGCGGCGGTCGGGGTGCCTCTCAAGGGCCGGATCCCCGCGGGCGAGCAGGCCTCGACGGGCCGCGCGCTGGGCCGGCTCTCCGACATCGGCTGGGGCAACCGGCTGCGCCCGATGCTCGCACCGCAAGCCCCCGACCAGCCGATTCCGGACGATGTCGCGCAGGCGGTGGTGGCGGTGCTGGCCGACTGGGCGCGCGGCCCGGGCGGCTGGGCCTCCGGAGCCCCGGGCGCGCCCGCACGGCCGGTGGGCGTGGTCGCTCTGCCCTCGCGCGGCCGCCCGCAGCTGGTCGGTTCGCTGGCCGCGCGGATCGCGGAGGTCGGGCGGATGCCCCTGCTCGGAACGCTGGCCTACACCGATCAGGCACCGGAGTTCGGCCTGCCCTCCTCGAACAGCGCCCAGCGGGTGCGCGGCCTGCACCAGGCACTGGTCGTTCCGCCGGAGCTCTCCGCGACGCTGCGGGAAGCGGCGGGACCCGTCCTCCTCGTCGACGACCGCGCGGAGACCGGCTGGACCCTCGCGGTCTCCGCGCGTCTGCTGCGACGAGCAGGAGCCAAGGAGGTGTTTCCCCTGGTACTGGCGCTCCAGCCTTAGCCGAATGCGTCATCTTCGGCGTGGCGGGGCAGGGATATGAACGGCATACCGGCGAATTCCGGTCGGCGGCTCCAATTGCTCGTTGCCGCATGCTCACGGGCCACGCGAGAATTGCGTTGCTCCCGCTCGGCTCGACGGCACTCTCCTGGGCCGCGCCGCGGCGCGCCCGCACTCCAGCTGTGCCCGTTCGCGGGCGCGTACCCGAAGGGAGGACCGTGACCTTCGGATTCTCCCCGCCCTCGACCACGTCTCTGACAACGGCCACCGGCGGCGCCAGCCGGCACGGCAGACTGCTGGAACCCTCCGAGTGGACGGCGTCGGGCGTTCCCCTGCTGCGCAATCCGCGCGAGGTCGTCAGCGGACTGCACTCACGCCACAGCCCCGCCCCGTCCACGGCGGTGATCGCCGTCCTCGGGCCCGAGGAACGGCTCGTGGCCAGCGCCTCCTTCGTGCAGCGCGCCACCGCCGCAGACGGCTGGGAGTACCGCAACGCCCTGCTCTCCCGGCTGCGCCGGGTCATCCCGCACGACCTGCGGCGGCGGACCCCGGTACGGACGGCGGTGCTGTTGTACTGCCGCGACGGCGACGAACGCTGGACCGAGGAGGACGGGGCCTGGATGTGGGGACTGCGGGACGCCTGCACCCTGCACGGGCTGCGCTGCGGCGCGTACATCACGCTGACCCGGGGCGGCTGGCAGGTGCTGGGCGAAGGCCGCGGCGGCCGGAGCCCCAGTTCGGACTCCCGGCCCGGGCGCCTCGGTGACACGGCGTCCGAGTTCTCCCCGCTCGCCCTGCGCACCGGCGGCGGTTCCGCGGAGGCCTTGCGCCGTACTGCCGCGCGCTGAGCCCGTCACACCAAACGCGCGCGCCGGACGGCCACGCACCCGGGAGGGCCGCACCACCGGACGCCCGAAAGCCCTGGACGCCCGAAAACGCCGGACGGCCGCGTACCCGGAAAACCCGACGGCCGTACACCCGGGCGTGGGCGTACGGCTGTTCAGGCCTCGGACTTCGGCAGGGCCGGCTGTGTCAGCCCGCCCCGCCCCTCGACCGTGCGGGGGTACGGGGCGTCAGACGCCCGCTCCCAGCACGGAGTTGATCTGCTGCTCCTCGCCGCACACGATGAGGAGCGCACCGGCTCGCGCGAGGGCGACCGGCAGCGTTGCGGCAGTCGCGTCGACCGGTCCGCCGTTGGCGGCGAGGACCACGACGGGACGACCGGCGGCACGCTGCACCTGCGCGGCGTCCGCGTAGAAGACGTCGTCCCCGGCGTCGTGCAGGGCCCAGTACGCGGCCTCGCCGAAGGACAGCTCGTGCGCGGCCCACGGGTGCGGGTCGCCGGTGGTGAGCACCAGGATGTCGCCGGGCGCGCGCCCGGTGTCGAGCAGCAGGTCCACAGCTTCTTCGGCCGCGTCCAGCGCACCCTCGGCGGATGCCGGGATCAGCTGGACCTGCGGGACCGATGCCGAGACCGAGGGGGTCGTGGCGGCGGTGGGAACGGGTCCGGGGGTGGCCTTCGGCACCCGCTGCGCGGGCGGTGCGGGCCGGGGCACGGGGGCGGGACGCGGACCGGGTACGGGGCGGGGGGTCTGCGCGGTGCGGCTCGCGGCCGGCGTGACGCGGGGACCCTGGGCACTCTCGTGAATCTGAGACTCCTCGGGGGCGGGGTTGAGAGGCATGAGTTGATATTTATCAGACACCGGTACGAAACGTACCGGTCGATGGCACGTGCGTGCGATCAAAAATCGAAGCCGAGTTGGCCTCCGTTTTCCAGCTCCAGCGATTCCTCGCTGCGGCGCACCTTCTTGAGGTGGCTCCAGCGGGGCAGCGCGTCGAGGTAGGACCAGGAGAGCCGGTGGTACTCGGTCGGACCCTGCTCCTCCAGCGCGGACCGGTGCACGGGCGAGGGGTAACCGGCATTGGCGGAGAAAGCGAAATCCTCGATTCCGCCGCCCTGTTCACCGATTTCGGCCATCATCCGGTCGCGCCGGACCTTGGCGATCACCGAGGCGGCGGCGACGGCGACGCAGGACTGGTCGCCCTTGATCACCGTCCGGACCTGCCAGGGCGCACCGAGGTAGTCGTGCTTGCCGTCGAGTATCACCGCGTCGGGTCGCACGGGCAGCGCCTCCAGGGCGCGCACGGCGGCGAGGCGCAGGGCGGCGGTCATCCCGAGCTCGTCGATCTCCTCAGGGGAGGAGTGGCCCAGGGCGTAGGCCGTGACCCAGTCCTCGAGGACGCCGATGAGCGCGTCGCGGCGCTTGGGGGTGAGCAGTTTGGAGTCGGTGAGTCCCGCGGGCGGCCGGCGCAGACCGGTGATCGCCGCGCATACGGTGACGGGACCGGCCCAGGCCCCTCGTCCGACTTCGTCGACCCCGGCGATGACCTTGGCGCCGGTGGTCGCTCGGAGGGAGCGTTCGACGGTGTGAGTGGGTGCTTCGTACGGCATGGCGCCAGCAAGGTTACGCCGCCCCGAGCCGCGTGCACACCCCGCCCCCTCTCCAGGGAGTCCGCGCCGCCCCGCCCGCTCCGCCCCGCCCGCTCCGGTCCGTCTCACACCCTGGGCAGCGGCACCGTCACCCCATCCGCCATTTCGGCGATTCCCATGGCCGCCCGTTCGCTCCCGCACAGCATCGTGCGGCGCCCTGTCACCGCCGGGACGGGGCGCCGCAGGCAGGGGACCCGCTGACGCCCAACCGGACGTCCGCCCAGTGGACTCCGGGCACAGCAGCTCGCCGATCAGTCCTACGCCGCTTCGCACCGTCCGCCCGGAGCAGCCGGCGGAACCGCTCCGCACCGACCTGATCGCACTCGTGAAGCCCCTCCGCTCGGCACCTGCCCGGCCCCCGGCCGCATGCCCCCTCGTAGGGGCTCCACGGATCGGCTAGTACTCCTTCCGGGTCCCGAAGGTCCCCAGGCGCGCGCACTCCTCGCGCGAGGCCTTGGCCGGACGCTCCGCCAGGATCTTCCGGGCCCGGCGCTCCCCCAGGCTCATGGCGTACCAGGGGCTCCTGCCCGCCTTCGCCAGATCGTCACCGATCCCGCGCAGGGCGCAGGAGCGCTGGGGCTCGGGCAGCCGGTCCAGGCCGGGCACCGCATCGGCCGACAGGGACTGGAAGTAGGCCAGGTCGATCTTGGCGTCCCGCTCGTACCGCGTGACGTTGCCTTCCGCGATCATCCCGTCCGGGGACAACAGGCCGAAGGCCAGTACGGCGGCCACGGCGCTCCCCACGACCGCGCGCGGCAGCCGGCGCGCGCCGAACAGCCCGCCCGCCATGATCAGGACGATCACCAGCCCGAGCCACAGCTCCATGCCCGCGACCGACAGGCGCAGCCTGGTCAGCCCGTACGCGTCCACGTACAGGTCCATGCGCCGGAGCGCGGAGGCGACGACGATCAGGGTCAGTGCGCAGAGGGTGCCGAGCACGACGCGCACCAGCCGCCGGTCGCCGGCTCCCTCGCGCGGGGCCCAGCGCAGGGCCAGCGCGATGACGGCGAGGGTGAGCAGGGTGGCCCAGAGCAGCTGCCAGAAGCCCTGGCGGGCGTACTCGGAGTAGCTGAGGCCCGTGGCGTCCAGGACCTTGCGATAGCCGCCGAACAGGACGGTGAGCTGGACGGCGTTGAATCCGGCGAAGAGCAGATTCAGCACGATGAGCGGAAGGGCCCACTCCACCCGGGAACGCGCCTTCCCCGGACGCACCCGGATGCGGTCCCAGCGGGAGGGCGCGGCGGCGGCGCGGGCGACCGCGATCGCGATGAGGACGCCGAGGGGGAAGAGCAGGACGCGGACCGGGCCGTCGAATCCCCCGAGATCCGGGGTCAGTTCGCCCAGCAGGTCCGCGAAGGCGGCGTCGGCGGAGGCGAACAGCGTGCCGAAGAGTGCCAGCAGCACCACTGCCACCAGGACGGCCTTCGCCACCGGAAGCCAGCGGCCCCGGCTCCCCTCGCCGCGCGAGCGCAGGCCGCTCCACACCCAGCGCACCCCGAGGACGGCGGAGTCGAGGAGGCCGACCGGGCCGAGCAGGATGCCGGGCCAGCTGCGGCTGCCGTGCAGGGCAAGCGCTCCCGTCAGGAGGGCGCCGAGCAGGGCCAGTACGGACGGCCAGGCGGAGTCGCGCAGGGCGGGCACGGCGAGCAGGGCGAGACAGCCGAGCGCCCACAGCGCGGTCCACGGGCGCAGTGTGCGTCCGGCCGCGCGGGCGGCCACGTACGCCGCGGCGAGAGCCGGCAGTACCGCGAGGAGCAGACCCGGGCCCAGCCCCTCGCCGAGGAGCAGGGAGACGGCGATGCCGGAGGCGAGTACGGCGCCCAGCACGGCGGTGGGTACCGGTCCGACGGCGGCGGGCCGCGCGGCCTCGGCCCAGGCGAGGGGGGCCATCGACCAGGCGCCGGAGGCGGTGCGCTGCTTGCGGAGCTGATGGGCCTGCCAGGCTCTGGGATCCCAGCCGGGCGGCGCGGGTGGCGTGGGCGGAGCGGCCCCCGTGCCGGCTCCGGTGTTCGCGGTACTGGTGCTCTCGGTACTGGTGTTCGCGGTACTGGTGCTCTCGGTACTGGCGTTCCCTGCTGACATCGGGTTCCCCTCCCCTGTCGGCCGGCCCCGGCCATCATGTGGAGGGGTGGCGAAGCCGACAGGGTAGGCCGGTCACGTGAGGTTTTGAACAGGCTCAAAAGAGCCCTGTGGCAGGACCGTGACAAACGGAGGGGTACGAACCGGCGCGGACCGCCGCTACTACCCCGTCGCCTCCGGCAGCCAGGCGGGCAGCGCCTCGGTCCGGGCCAGCCAAGCCGCCGGCAGTACCGCGTCCCCGCGCGCCCCCAGCACTCCGCCGACGATCGCGCAGGTGGTGTCCACGTCCCCGCCCACCTGGGCGGTGGTCCAGAAGGCCCGCTCGTAGTCGTCCAGGCCGCGCGCCGCCGACCACAGGGCGAACGGCACGGTGTCGTGCGCGCTGGTGCGTCGCCCGCAGCCCAGTACGGCGGCGACGGTGGTCGCGTCGCCGTAGTCGAGCATGTCGCGCGCCCGCCGCACCCCGGCGCCCACCGCGCTGCGCGGTACCAGCGCGATCACGCCGTCCAGCAGGTCGGCCGCCTTCGGCGGCCCTGCAGGATCGGCCGCCAGCGCGGCCGCGGCGGCCACGGCCATCGCGCCGCACACCGCTTCGCGGTGCTGGTGGGTGGTGTAGGCGGAGATCTCCGCCTGGTGGGTGGCCTGCTCCGGGTCGTCGGCGTACCAGGCACCCAGCGGGGCGACCCGCATGGCAGCGCCGTTGCCCCAGGAGCCCTGTCCGTTGAACAGTTCCGCGGCGAGCGTGCGCCAGTCCGCGCCCTCGCGGATCAGGCGCAGCATCCGGTTCACGGCGGGCCCGTAACCGCGGTCGAAGTCGTGGTGGCGGGCGAAGGAGGCGGCCAGCGCGTCCTGGTCCACCCGGCCGTGCCCGGCGAGTACGGCCACCACCGAGCAGGCCATCTCGGTGTCGTCGGTCCACTGCCAGGGATCACTGCCGGCGGGCAGCTCACGCCGCTTGAGCAGCGGGTAGTTCACGGGGACGAAGTACTGGGAACCCAGTGCGTCGCCCAGGGCCAGCCCGCGGAGGCTGGCCATGGCGCGTGCGTAGCGCCCTTCGGGAGAGAAGTCAGCGGTCATCGCGCGTCACTCTAGCCGTCCAGGTCGTAGGGTTCGGGTGTGGTCCACCGCTCAAACGGGCGGTCCATCCGGTACCGGCCGTCGGAACCCAGCAGGAGCACCCTGTACTCGCCGTTGCCCGGATTGGAGAGGGCCTCGAACTCGGCCACGGACCAGTGGAACCAGCGCATGCAGAACAGCCTCATCGTCAGCCCGTGCGTCACGAGCAGCACGTTCTCCGGATGGTCCGGGGCCTCGAAGCTGCGGTAGAGGCTCTCCAGGAAGGCCCCGACGCGGTCGTACACGTCCGCGCCCGACTCCCCCTGCGCGAAGCGGTAGAAGAAGTGCCCGTAGGCGTCCCGGTACGCCTTCTGCAGCCGCACCTCGTCCCGCTCCTGCCAGTTCCCCCAGTCCTGCTCGCGCAGCCTCGGCTCCTCGCGCATCCGCACGCGCGTCGGGTCCAGGCGCAGCTCCCGGAAGGTCTGCAGGGTCCGGCGGTACGGGGAGACGTACGCGCTGACGTGCTCGTCCCCGAAGAGCTCGCGCAGGCGCACGCCGGCCTCCTCGGCCTGCTCCCGCCCGCTGTGGGTCAGCCGAAGGGCGTGGTCGGGCTCACGCTCGTACACCGTGTCGTCGGCATTGCCCTCCGATTCCCCGTGCCGGACAAGGACGATGCGCCGTGGTCTGACCATCCCATGACCCTATTCGGCCACCGCCGGGCACATCGACCGGGCTCGCCGGTCGGTCCCGGCGGCAGCCGTACGGTCAGCTCCGCGGTCAGCTCCGCAGGCAGTTCGTCCGAAGGTCCGTCGTCCGGGGCGGCGCGGCTCCCGCCGTCACACCGTCCAGGACGGTTCGAGGTCGACGACGTCCCCGGTGAGGGCCTCCACGTCGGCCTGGATCTGGGCGCGCAGCGAGAGCCGTTCGACGCGCTCCTGCCGGTACTTGCCGTGCTCGGCCGCCGCGTGCCACATCGACAGCACCAGGAACTCCCGGCCGGGAGCCTCGCCGAACAGCCCCCGGATCATGCCGGGCGAGCCCGCCATGGCCGGGTTCCAGACCTTCTCCTGCATGAGGGCGAAGTGGTCGACCCGGCCCTCCCGCACCCGGGTGTGGGCGACCCGGACGACGTCGGCGTCGGTGAAGCGGGGTTCGAAACCGGTCTTCACGTCGAAGCGGTGGTCGAAGAGCGTGGCCCGCGCGTCGATGTAGGTGCCGTTCTGCGCAGCGGCCAGCCGGTCGTACGAGCGGGCCATGAAGGAGTCGTAGAAAGAACGGCTCTCCCAGAAGGTGAAGACGTGCGCCACCCCCTGCCGGCCCCGGCTCCAGCCGCCGCCCTGCCCCCGGAATCCCGGTTCGCCGGGCAGCCCCGCCCATTTGCGCTGCCCGCGCTCGAACCCGCGTCGGTCCGTCACCGTGCAGCGAATCCACTTGACCAGCACTGCGCCATCGTACGGTCCCGGCGAGGCCCGGGTCAGTCCTCGGCGCGGTACATCCGAAGGAGTTCGGCCGCGTCCCGATCGGACAGTCGAAGCCCGAACTCCCGTGCGAGCAGGGCGAGCAGCTCCTCCTCCGGCACCTCCCGCCGCTCGACCCGCCCGTCGGGGCTCAGCCGCGACAGCTGCCGCCCCACGAGGGCCAGCCGGCCTGAGTCGCCCGGGTACTGGACGATGACCCGCCCGACGAAGGCGGAGCTGCGGTGGGAGGAGCTGTAGTGGTTCAGCACCTCGTAGTCGACGGGGTGGTAGGGCTGGGGGGAGAAGGCGTAGAGGTCCCGCCAGGCGCCCTCGCGCGAGGCGCACAGCACGAGGACCCCGTCCGCTTCCTCCTGGACGCGGAACACCCATTCCCCCTGCCGCACTTCGACGCCGGGGCGCGCCAGCGGCACGGGCTCGCGCGGTCCCTGCCAGCCGAACCCGGCGTCGCAGAGCCACGGTTCCCCCTCGACGGTGACGACGAGGACGGCGTGCGTCACCGCGAGCAGGGCGTCCCCCCGGGTGCGGTTGCGGGCGCCGCGTCCGGAGACCTCGAAGCCGATCCGCTCCAGGGCGGCTGCCAGCAGGGTGTTCTGCTCGTAGCAGTAGCCGCCCCGGCTCTCGCGCACGAGCTTGTCCTCGACCGTCTTGACGTCCAGCCCGACGGTGCGGCCGAACAGCACGTCCAGGCTCTCGAAGGCGATCGCACCGGTGTGGGCCCGGTGTACCGACTTCAACGTCCGAAGATCCGCCCGGAGTTCCCCGCCCTCCCAGCCGATCCTGTCCAGATAGGCGTCCAGGTCCAGCCCGTCACCGCTCCACATGACTCCCCCAACTCTCCGCGCCGCGAATATCCCGGGGCACCGACGGACCGGCCCCGCACAATGATCAGCATGACCGCCCTGCACACCAACCCGCTCTTCGCCCGCCTGGCCTCGGCCGAGCGGATCCTCGTCGCAGGCGCGGGAGGCGGCTTCGACATCTACTCCGGCCTCCCCATCGCCCTGTCCCTCATGCACCAGGGCAAGGAGGTCCACCTGGCGAACCTCTCGTTCAGCGCGCTCGCCGGGCTCCCGATCGAGGACTGGGTGGCCCCGGACCTCGCCGCCGTCACCCCGCACTCCGCGCCGCACCAGGCGTACTTCCCGGAGCGGACGCTGGCCCAGTGGCTGAAGCTGCACGGCTATCCGGCCACGGTGTACGCGTTCCCCCAGGTCGGGGTGCAGCCGCTGCGCGCCGCCTACCGGGCGTTGATCGACCTGCACCGCATCGACGCGGTGGTCCTGGTCGACGGCGGCACGGACATCCTGATGCGGGGGGACGAAGCCGGGCTCGGCACCCCGGAGGAGGACCTGACCAGCGTGGCGGCGCTGGCCGCGCTGGACGACGTACCCGAACGGCTCGTCGTCTCGGTCGGCTTCGGCGTGGACGCGTACCACGGGGTGAGCCACGCGCTGGTACTCGAGAACATCGCGGCGCTGGAGCGGGACGGGGCGTACCTCGGGGCGTTCTCGATACCCCGCGCCACGCGGGAGGGCGCCCTGTACCTGGACGCCGTGGCCCATGCCCAGGACCACACGCCGGACCGCCCGAGCATCGTGAACGGCTCGGTCGCGGCGGCCGTCCGCGGCTCCTTCGGCGACGTGCGGTTCACCAGCCGCACCCAGGGCGGCGAGCTCTTCGTGAACCCGCTGATGTCCCTGTGCTTCGCCTTCGACCTGACCGGCCTGGCCGCCCGCTGCCTCTACCTGGACCGGATCGAGAACACCCACCTCATGCGCCAGGTCAGCTCCGCGATCGCGGTCTTCCGCGATGAAGTGATCACCCGCCCGGCCCGGTCCTTCCCCCACTGAGGGCGCACGCGAAAGCGGGGACCGGCACTGGGCCGGTCCCCGCTTCCTCAGCTACTCAGCTACTCAGCAGTAGCCTTCGGGCTCGTCAGCTGCAGCCGCTGGTGGAGCCGCAGCCCTCGCAGATGTAGCAGGAGCCGGCGCGCTGCATCTTCGTACCGCAGGAGAAGCACAGCGGGGCGTCGGCGGAGACGCCGAGCTGCATCTCGACCAGTTCGGCGCTCGAGTGCGCCGTCTTGGGGGCCGGGACCGGGGCGACCGCGACCGGCTTGAGGGCCGGGACGGTCTGGACCGCGGCGAGCGGGGCCGCCGGGGTCAGGGACTCCGTGTCGAGCTCCTCGTCGAGGGGCTCGTAGGAACCGGTGTCCAGGTGGCGCTGACGCTCCTCGGCGGAGTGGATGCCGAGGGCCGAGCGGGTCTCGAAGGGCAGGAAGTCGAGCGCCACGCGACGGAAGATGTAGTCGACGATCGACTGCGCCATCCGCACGTCCGGGTCGTCCGTCATGCCGGCCGGCTCGAAGCGCATGTTCGTGAACTTCGCGACGTACGTCTCCAGCGGGACGCCGTACTGCAGACCGACCGAGACGGCGATCGAGAAGGCGTCCATCATGCCCGCGAGGGTCGAACCCTGCTTGGACATCTTCAGGAAGACCTCGCCGAGACCGTCGTCCGGGTAGGAGTTCGCGGTCATGTAGCCCTCGGCGCCACCGACCGTGAAGGAGGTGGTGATCCCCGGGCGGCCCTTCGGGAGGCGCTTGCGGACGGGGCGGTACTCGATGACCTTCTCGACGGCCGTCCGGATGGTGTCCTCCGCCTTGGCGGTGACCTCCACCTTCTCCTCTTCCTTCTTCTTCGCGGAGAGGGGCTGGCCGACCTTGCAGTTGTCGCGGTAGATCGCGAGCGCCTTGACGCCCAGCTTCCACGCCTCGAAGTAGATCTCCTCGATCTCTTCGACGGTCGCCGTCTCCGGCATGTTGACCGTCTTGGAGATCGCGCCGGAGATCCAGGGCTGGATCGCGGCCATCATGCGGACGTGGCCCATCGCGGAGATGGAACGCTCACCCATCGCGCAGTCGAAGACCGAGTAGTGCTCCTGCTTCAGGCCCGGGGCGTCGACGACCACGCCGTGCTCGGCGATGTGGGCGACGATCGCCTCGATCTGCTCTTCCTGGTAGCCCATGCGGCGCAGGGCCTGCGGAACGGTGCCGTTGACGATCTGCATCGAGCCGCCGCCGACGAGCTTCTTGAACTTGACCAGGGCCAGGTCCGGCTCGACGCCCGTGGTGTCACACGACATCGCGAGACCGATGGTGCCGGTCGGCGCGAGGACGGAGGCCTGCGAGTTGCGGAAGCCGTTCCTCTCGCCGAGGCGGATCACGTCCTGCCAGGCCTCGGTGGCCGCGGCCCAGATGATGTTGTCCAGGTCCTCGGTGCGCGGCGCGACGGCGTTGGCGTCGGCGTGCTGCTTCATGACGCGCTTGTGCGACTCGGCGTTGCGGGCGTAGCCGTCGTACGGGCCGACGATCGCGGCCAGCTCGGCGGAGCGCTTGTACGCGGTGCCGGTCATCAGCGAGGTGATGGAGGCGGCGAGGGTACGGCCGCCGTCCGAGTCGTACGCGTGGCCGGTCGCCATCAGCAAGGCGCCGAGGTTGGCGTAGCCGATGCCCAGCTGACGGAAGGCGCGGGTGTTGTCGCCGATCTTCTGCGTCGGGAAGTCCGCGAAGCAGATCGAGATGTCCATCGCGGTGATGACCAGCTCGACGACCTTGGAGAAGCGCTCGGAGTCGAAGGACTGGTTGCCCTTGCCGTCGTCGTTGAGGAACTTCATCAGGTTCAGCGAAGCGAGGTTGCAGGACGTGTTGTCCAGGTGCATGTACTCGCTGCACGGGTTGGACGCGGTGATGCGGCCGGACTCGGGGCAGGTGTGCCAGTTGTTGATCACACCGTCGTACTGGATGCCCGGGTCGGCGCAGGCCCACGCGGCCTCGGCGAGCTTGCGGAAGAGCGCCTTGGCGTCGACCGTCTCGATGACCTCGCCGGTCATACGGGCCCGCAGGCCGAAGTCGGTGCCGTTCTCGACCGCCGTCATGAACTCGTCGTTCACGCGGATGGAGTTGTTGGCGTTCTGGTACTGGACGGACGTGATGTCGTCGCCGCCCAGGTCCATGTCGAAGCCCGCGTCGCGCAGGGCGCGGATCTTCTCCTCTTCCTTCACCTTGGTCGCGATGAAGTCCTCGACGTCCGGGTGGTCCACGTCCAGGACGACCATCTTGGCCGCGCGGCGGGTGGCGCCACCCGACTTGATCGTTCCGGCGGACGCGTCGGCGCCACGCATGAAGGAGACCGGGCCGGAGGCGTTGCCGCCGGAGGAGAGGAGCTCCTTGGAGGAGCGGATGCGGGAGAGGTTCAGGCCGGCGCCGGAGCCGCCCTTGAAGATCATGCCCTCTTCCTTGTACCAGTCGAGGATCGACTCCATGGAGTCGTCGACGGCCAGGATGAAGCAGGCGGAGACCTGCTGCGGCTGGGGCGTGCCGACGTTGAACCACACCGGCGAGTTGAAGCTGAAGATCTGGTGCAGGAGCGCGTAGGTCAGCTCGTGCTCGAAGATCTCCGCGTCGGCGGGCGACGTGAAGTAGTCGAAGTCCTCGCCGGCCTTCGTGTAGGTCTTCACGATCCGGTCGATGAGCTGCTTCAGACCGGTCTCGCGCTGCGGGGTGCCGACCGCGCCCCGGAAATACTTGCTGGTCACGATGTTGACCGCGTTCACCGACCAGAAGTCGGGGAACTCGACGCCACGCTGCTCGAAGTTCACCGAGCCGTCGCGCCAGTTGGTCATGACGACGTCGCGGCGCGCCCAGGTCACCTCGTCGTACGGGTGCACGCCGGGGGTGGTGTGGATGCGCTCGATACGCAGGCCGCTCTTGGCAGTCTTGATTCCCTTGGAGCGGGAACCTCGTGCCGAGCTGCTCGCCGTCTCTGTCATGCCGCTCCTCCCAATGCGGGCAAAACGCCCTAAAGTGCCATCGCTATTCCGCGGCACGGTGCTGTGTGTCTTGTATCTACGTCTTCTTCGCCAGACCCACCGGCCGTTCCACGGCGCTCGTGCGGCGCGGAACGGGCCGTCCGGTCAGTCGGCGGCGGAGGCGGGCACGGGGACCGGAGCGGTCCGACCGGGCTCGCACTCTTGGGGGTGAGGCCGCGGCACGCGGAGTTCCGCGATGGCGGTCTCGAAGTCTTCGAGTGTGTCGAACGCCTTGTAAACGGACGCGAACCGGAGATACGCGACCAGGTCGAGGTCCTGCAACGGGCCGAGTATGGCCAGACCCACGTCGTGGGTGGTGAGCTCGGCACTCCCGGTGGCGCGCAACGCCTCCTCGACCCGCTGGCCGAGCTTGGCGAGGGCGTCCTCGGTGACCGGCCGCCCCTGGCACGCCTCGCGCACGCCGGAGATGACCTTGGTACGGCTGAAGGGTTCGGTCACCCCGCTGCGCTTGATCACCATCAGCGAGGCCGTCTCCACCGTCGTGAAGCGACGGGAGCAGTCGGGGCACTGGCGGCGCCTGCGGATCGACGTGCCGTCGTCGGTGGTCCGACTGTCGACGACACGGCTGTCGGGGTGCCTGCAGAAGGGGCAGTGCATGGTTCCCTCACCCTCCTCTTGGCGCGACTGAATCACCCCGCGAGACCCCTGAACGGAAGAGTTCGAGGCTCTACCGGGGGCTCTTGAAGCAGCCACAAGCATATGCGATGCCGGGGGCCTCGGCAGACCGAGGACCACAACTTCTGGGTGGCAGCGCTCATCCAACCACTAGATCTTGGGTTGTGGTGGATTTACACCGCTCCGCGTGTCGCGGCGTCCGATGGCCGGATAACAGGCCTCGCGATGCCACACTGGGCGCGGACCCGGACGGTGGCGACCCGACCCGGAAGGGTACCGTAAGCAATGGCTCCGGAGCCGAACCCGCGTTCGGCCCAGAGGGCCCGCCGGTCGTCTATACACCTCGCGAAGTGACCACGGTGAGTCATTTCTGATTTTTCACTCGAACGTGTGTTTGGCGCAACCTTTCGAAAGCAACTACCGTTGTCCAGCTAGGGAGAACATTTCGAGAGGGGCCGACGTGACCACCACCGCAGACAGTGCCACCATCACTGCCCAGAACCGCTCCCAGAGCCGACTTGAGCCGGTGCATGCCATGAATGACGCAAGCCCGAACCCGGAGGCGGAGCCCGTACGCCCCGCACGCTCGCTGCCAGGGCGACCTCCAGGCATCCGCGCCGACAGCTCCGGGCTCACGGACCGGCAGCGGAGGGTCATCGAGGTCATTCGCGACTCGGTGCAGCGGCGCGGTTACCCGCCGTCGATGCGGGAGATCGGCCAGGCGGTCGGCCTGTCCAGCACGTCTTCGGTCGCACACCAGCTGATGGCCCTGGAGCGCAAGGGATTCCTGCGCCGTGACCCCCATCGCCCCCGGGCGTACGAGGTGCGCGGCTCCGACCAGCCCAGCTCGCAGCCCACGGACACCACGGGCAAGCCCGCGGCCTCGTACGTACCCCTGGTCGGCCGGATCGCGGCCGGTGGCCCGATCCTCGCCGAGGAGTCGGTGGAGGACGTGTTCCCCCTCCCCCGACAGCTCGTCGGTGACGGAGAGCTGTTCTGCCTCAAGGTCGTCGGCGACTCGATGATCGAGGCCGCGATCTGCGACGGCGACTGGGTCACCGTCCGGCGCCAGCCGGTCGCCGAGAACGGGGACATCGTCGCCGCCATGCTCGACGGCGAAGCCACGGTCAAGCGTTTCAAGCGCGAGGACGGCCACGTCTGGCTGCTCCCGCACAACGCCGCCTACCAGCCGATCCCCGGCGACGAGGCCACCATCCTCGGCAAGGTCGTGGCGGTACTGCGCCGGGTCTGACCCCCCGCGCCCTCATCCAGCTCCGGGACCTACTGCGCCGGTCCCGGAGCTGCTTTGTGTCTCCTGCGCCCCAGGGCTTCGGCCTACAGGCCTTCCGCCTGGGCGGCGGCGTCGATCGCGGCGAGCGAGCGGCGGACCTGATTGCGGTCCGTGGTGTACCAGAAGTCCGGCAGCGTGGCCCGCAGGAAGCTCCCGTACCGGGCCGTGGCCAGCCGGGGGTCCAGGACCGCGACAACGCCCTTGTCACCGGTGGCCCGCACCAGCCGGCCCGCGCCCTGGGCCATGAGCAGCGCCGCGTGCGTGGCCGCGACGGCCATGAAGCCGTTGCCGCCGCGCTCCTCGACCGACTTCTGCCGGGCGCTCATCAGCGGGTCGTCGGGACGCGGGAACGGAATCCTGTCCATGACCACCAGCTGACAGCTGGCCCCCGGCACGTCCACGCCCTGCCACAGCGACAGCGTGCCGAACAGGCAGGTCTTCGGATCGGCGGCGAAGTTCTTGATCAGCTCGCCGAGCGTCTCCTCGCCCTGCAGCAGGATCGGGTTCTCGATCCGGCCGCGCAGCTCCTCGGCAGCGGCCTTCGCACCGCGCATGGAGGAGAACAGTCCGAGCGTGCGGCCGCCGGCCGACTCGATCAGCTCGGCGAGCTCGTCCATCATGTCGCCGCGGGTGCCCTCGCGGCCGGGGGTCGCCAGGTGCTTGGCGACGTAGAGGATGCCCTGCTTGGGATAGTCGAACGGCGAGCCGACATCGAGGCCCTTCCACTGCGGCACGTCCTCGCCCTCGACGCCTTCCGGGGACAGGCCCACGGACGCCGCGACACCGTTGAAGTCGCCGCCCAGCTTGAGGGTCGCTGAGGTCAGAACCACCGAGCGGTCCGAGAACAGCTTGTCGCGCAGCAGACCGGACACCGACAGCGGTGCCACCCGGAGGGTGGCACCGAAGCGGTCGTGGCGTTCGTACCAGACGACGTCGTACTCGGAGCCGGCCGTGATCCGCTCCGCCACCCCGTGCACACTCTCCACCGCGGCGAGCGCCTGCTTGCGGACGGCGTCCTCGTCGTGGACGGACTTGTCACGCGTGCTGCCGATGGCCGAGATCACATTGCGCGCGGAGTCCCGCAGAGCCATCAGCGCGTAGCCGAGGTCCTCGGGGATCTCCTCCAGCCGGCCGGGGAGGGCCAGCTCCATGACCCGCTCGAAGGTCTCGGACGCGGTCTGCAGGGAGTCGGCGGTCTTCTCGTCGACCAGCTTCGCCGCACGCTTCACGGCACGGTTCACCTGGCCCGGGGTGAGCTCTCCCGTGGCCACCCCCGTCACCCGGGAGACCAGCTCGTGGGCCTCGTCGACGATCAGCACCTCGTGCGACGGGAGTACCGGGGCGCCCTCGATGGCGTCGATGGCGAGCAGCGCGTGGTTGGTGACGACCACGTCCGCGAGCTTGGCCCGCTCGCGGGCGGCCTCCGCGAAACACTCGGCGCCGTACGCGCACTTCGTCGCGCCCAGGCATTCGCGGGAGGAGACGGAGATCTGCGACCAGGCCTTGTCGGAGACTCCCGGGGTGAGGTCGTCGCGGTCGCCCGTCTCAGTCTCGTCCGCCCAGTCGCGCAACCGCAGCAGGTCCTGCCCCAGCTTGCTGGTCGGGGTGGCCGCTTCGAACTGATCGAAGAGGCCTTCCTCCTCGTCCTGCGGGGCGCCCTCGTGCAGACGGTGCAGACACAGGTAGTTGGAGCGGCCCTTGAGCATGGCGAACTGCGGGCGGCGGCGGAGCTGCGGATGCAGCGCCTCCACCGTCCGGGGGAGGTCGCGCTCCACGAGCTGGCGCTGGAGGGCCAGCGTCGCCGTGGCCACGACCACGCGCTCGCCGTGCGCGAGCGCCGGCACCAGGTAGCCCAGGGACTTGCCAGTACCGGTACCGGCCTGGATGAGGCGGTGGGAGTTGTCGTCGATCGCTTCGGCGACGGCTTCGGCCATGGCCACCTGGCCGGGGCGCTCCGTGCCGCCGACGGCGGAGACGGCGGCGTGCAGCAGGTCGGGGAGAGAGGGCTTCGTCATAGCGCTGCCAAGCCTACGGGGCTCCACCGACAGTGACCGCACCGGCGAGCGCTCATAACCGGTACAGGGGGTTCGCCGCGGTGCCGTACCGCACGGCGTGCGGGCGCTCGGGCCGGTCGCGGTAGCCGTTCTCGTAGAGACGGTTCCTGTTGAGGCAGAGCCTCACGATGCGTTCGCCGAGGAGGTCGAAGAGCGCGCAGCGCTCATTGAGCTCCGGGAAGCGGGCCTGGTGGCGCAGGATTTCCGCCCGTACGAGGGACCAGAAGGTGTCCTCCGGAACCCCGAGCCGGTCCTCGCAGAGGGCGGAGAGGTAGCGGAGGACGCCGACGAAGAGCCCGGAGTGGATGAACTGGGGCAGGTGGTCCGCGGGCTCGGCGAGCAGTACCGCACGAACCTCGTCCGGCACGGCGGCCAGCTCCGGCAGCGGCTCGGCGCTGATGTTGACGTCGTCCACGAAGTCCTTGACCGCGAGCCGGACCGGGACGTCGTGCTCGTCGAAGATCACGATGGCGTTCTCGCCGTGCGGGGAGAAGACGGTGCCGTACCGGTAGAGGAAGCGGGGCAACGGGGGCAGCAGGGCGGAAAAGAGGTGCTGGAGCCAGACGGCGGGGGCCAGGCCGAAGCGGGCGACGAGCTCGGCGGTGAAGGAGCGGCCGCGGGGATCGGTGTGCAGGAGCGAGGCGAGGGTGCGGGCCCGCTCGCCGGGGGCGAAGGTGGCGCTGAGCTCGCGGGCCAGGTGGCCGAGGGTCCCGTCGTCGAGACCGAGGGGGGCACGCGCGCGGATGAGGAAGGCGTACGGGTTCCCGAAAGCGGTCGGCGGCCCGGAGGCGCACGCGACTCCTCGGGGGATCGGGAACTTTGCTGCGTGACGCAGAGTTTTCGAATTGAGAGGTGCGGGATGTGCGGGATGTGCGGGGCATGCGCGGCGTGCGGGGGCGGTACTCAGAGGAGATTGCGCAGCACGCGCTCGCGGATCATCAGGGCGGCTCGCTTGCCGGGCAGTTCGATGTGGGTGGGGCAGCGGAAGCCGGAGTTCAGGAAGGCTGAGACGGAGGGGGTGTTGCGGATGTCCGGTTCGGCGATGACCCGCATGCAGCGGGGGCGGTTGTCGAGCACCAGGTCGGCGACGGCGCGCAGGAGCGCGGTTCCCAGACCTCGGCCGCGGTTCGTGCCGTCTCCGATGAGCAGGTGGATACCCGTGTCGTGGGGGCGCGCCGGGTAGTGCGCGGAGAGCGGGTCGAGGTCGGCCCGGTAGATCTCCCAGTAACTCATCGGGGTGCCGTCGAGGAGGCCGAGGCACGGGATGCTGCGGTCGCCCCCGTCCAGCTGTGTCCGCACGTGGGCGGCGGTGACGGCAGCGGGGCCGGCCAGTTCCCAATAGGCATCCACCTGTGGGTCGTTCATCCAGCCGGTGAGCAGCTCCAGGTCGCGGTCGAGCCGTACGGGTTCGAGGTGGAAGACCCCGGACCGCGTCGTGACGCCGCCCCAGGCCGCCGGGGAGTCGAGCAGATCGGCTTCGGCGAGCTGGGGCAGCGACTCGGCGCTGAGACGCGGCGCGACGGTGCGGAGCACACCGGTGTGGAAGTCGGTGGAGGCCATCGGGGCTCGTCTCCGTTTCCGCGCTGACGCGTCAATCGTGCAGGGGGTTGGCGATGGTGACGTAGACGGACTGGGTGTCTACGGGGCCGACGAGCTCGTCCAGACCCCCTAGGCGGGTGAGCAGATTCGCCTTGCACCGCAGGGTGGGCGAGTCGAGCAGTCGCTCGGGGAGCGGGCCGAGGCCCCTGGCCTTGCCGAGGAAGCGTCGGAAGGCGGCCAGCAGGACGCGTTCGTCTGCGAGCCTCTGGGATCCGAAGGCCCCGATGAGGCCGAGCACGTTGTTGATGCCGAGGTAGTAGGCGAAGCGTTCGTCGGTGACGGCGTCGGAGACGAAGGTGTCGCTCGTGGCGCCGATACCGGGGAGGCGGCGCTCCAGTTCCTCGCGGCGGGAGGCGCGGAAGTAGTAGCCCTGGTTGTCGCGGTAGCGGCCGCCGACCGGCCAGCCGGCCGGGTCGAGGAGGACCAGCGTGTTCTGCTGGTGCGCTTCGAGAGCGATGCCGGCGAGCGCATCGAAGGCGAGGACCGGTAGGACCACGTGTTCGAGGTAGCGCAGGAACCACTCGGCGGCGACGGCGGAGGTCGTCCGCCCGGTGGTGGCAGCGAGGCGCGAGACGGTCTCGGCGAGCCGGGAGGTCATCGTGGTACGCCCGGGCCACGGCCGGGGTGCGGTGAGTGCGGCGATACAGAGGGCGTCGTCGCCCGATCGGAAGGGGTTGTGACGGAGCAGGACGTCAAGTCCGGGAACGGGGGCACCGTCCGGGGCGTCGACGGCGACCCAGGCGGGATCGCGGACGATGTCGAAGCCGGGGTGGGCGGCCTGCCAGCGCTCGGCGAGTCCGGTGCGGAGCAGCCGGTGCACCTCGACGCCGCGGTGGAGTTCCTTGCGGAGGTTCTCGCGGCGGGAGTTGGTGATGTGCAGGCCCAGGGAGAGCTTGAGCATCGCGGGGGCGCCGGGCTGGTGGACGGTGCGGATGGAGGAGGTCGGATACCAGGGGGCGCCGTACGGGCCCAGGTCGTGCAGGAGTCCCGCGTCGCGGAGGGCGGCGACCTCGGGGCGCTGGAGCAGGTCACGGGCCTGCCAGGGGTGAAGGGGTAGGGGGGTGGCGTCGTCGGGCATCGGGAGCCCGGGGGCGAGGCGGCCCAGCAGCCGGGCGGCGGAGACCGGGCGGCCGCGTTCGGTCCAGGCGGAATCGGCGGCGAGGGCGGTGGGTGCGACCGCCACCCAGTGCAGGGGGAAGGAGCCGTGGAGTTCGGGTGAAAAGCTGCGCACTTCGGCTTCGGAGAGCCCTTCACGGCTCTTCGGTGTCGGGTGCAAGGGGTGGCCGAGGAGGAGGGACTGTTCGGCGGTGAGGAACCGGTCCGCGGCGACGCGGGCCGGTGGGGCCGGGCGCTGGCGGCGATCGGTGATGAACTCGGCGGTCCGGCGCACCGAATCGGCGACCCGGCCGACCAGGTCGGCGCCTCCATGGAGGGCATCGGCGTGGGCGCCGCCGCTGGGGGCGCGGCCCGTGTGTGCGTGGTCTGTGTGGGCGTGGTCCGTGTGGGCGTGGTCCGTGTGGGCGCCGGCGTTGTCGGAGCCGTCTCCGTGGGCGGCGTCTGCGGAGGCGCCGGCGCTAGGGGAGCCGGTGGCTTCCCGGGACATCAGTGCCGCGAGGGTGACGGCGTCCACGGCAGGGGCGGCGGCGGGTACGCCTTCGATTCGGGCCGGGCCGAAGCGGTGCCAGCCGGCGGCGGACCAGTAGCGGACGGCGACGAGAAGGGCGGTACCCGATGCGGGGAGGGGGATACGCAGGACGGGACCGGCGGGCTGTCCGAGTCCGGTCTCGCGGACCCAGCAGCGCAGCAGGTTCTCCACCGAGGCGGCCTCGGCGGCGACCCTCGGGTCGGGATGGTCCAACGGGTCGGCCGCGCCCGCGCGGGGTCGGACGGTGCCGTCCTTCTGCCGTGGCACCGAGGCGGACGGCCGCGGCTCGGCCCCTGTCCAGGGCATGCCTGCGGTCGGCATGCCGGGGAACGCACCGGCGGGACCGGTGAAACCGTTCTCCGGCGGTGCGGCCCGGCCCTGGGACGGCGCCGGAGGCGCGGGGGCCCGCTCCGCCGGTTCGGCTTCGCCGCGGCGTGGGAACGCCGCCTCCGCCTCGATGGGCGCGCCGGTGGCACCGGAGGCCGCAGTGAGCGCCGCGGAAGGGGCACCGGGCGCGGGCCACGCCCGCGCGGCCCAGCCCTGGCCCGTTGAGGGCAGCTCGCCCGAACGCCCCGCGGCGGGCGGTTCCGGCTCGGCCGACGGGCCGGGGCTGGGCGACGCTCCCCTGACCTCCGTCGCAGGCCGGCCGGCGAGATCGTCCGGGGAGCCCCCGGCTGGCAGGCCCCCCGCCGGGCTTGCCGGACCAGCGTCGACCGCGGCAGTGGGAGCCGACTGCGGAGCTGCGGGCGCGGTCGAAGACGCACGGCCCGACCCCTCGCTGGGGGCCGGTGTCACGGGGCGTACCACCGCGCCGGCCGGCGGTGGCCACCCGGTGGGAGCAGGCAAGGACCCGGCAGACACAGCCGAATCGACGGCGGGCCGAAGGGAACGGTCCTCCAGAACGGGCAGCGGCGGCCCCGCAGTGGGAGTCGGTGACGACCCGCCAGGCACGGTGGAATCGAAGACGGGCGGGAGGGAACACCCCTGAGAAGCGGGCAATGGCTGCCCCACGGTGGGAGTGGGAAGGGACCCGGCGGGCCCGGCCGGATCGCCGACGGACCGGGGGGAACGACTCTCCGCCACAGGCGACGGCTGCCACGCGGTCGGAGCGGGCAGGGACCCAGCGGGTACGGCCGGCTCGACACCAGGCAGGAGGGAACGACCCTCCCCCGCGGGCGACGGCTGCCACGCAGTCGGAGCAGGCAAGGACCCGGCAGGTACCGACGGATCGCCGGCGGACCGGGGGGAACGATCCTCCGCCACAGGCGACGGCTGCCACTCAGTCGGAGCAGGCAAGGACCCTGCAGGTACGACCGGATCGCCGGCGGACCGGGGGAATCGACCCGCCGCCTCAGGCGGCGGCCACGCGGTCGGAGCGGGCAGGGGCCCGGCGGGTACGGCCGGATCGACACCGGGCAGGAGGGAACGACCCTCCGCCACAGGCGACGACGGCCATGCAGCGGGGGTCGTCGAGGCACCGTCGAGGACGACCGGATCGACGGCGGGCCCGGGGGAGCGGCCCTCCGTGGCGAGCGGCGGCTGCCACGCGGTGGGAGCGGGAGCGGACCCGCTGCCTGGGGCCGCAGGAGAAGCGGGCGGCGGAGGTTGGGCCGCGCCGCCGGAAGGCGACGGCGTCGGCCCGCCGACCGGGGAGAGGGAGGGGGTGGGCTGCAACGGCGCAGCCATCACGGTCGAGGCACCGCTGACCGGAGACGGCCCGTGCGGGCCCCCTGGGACGGGCGGGGCCGGGCTCCGACCGGGAGCCGTGGGCTCGAACGCGGTGCCGGAAGGGCTCCCGAGCCGGGTCGCCAGGGGTCCGGCGGAGGCCACCAGGGACGGTGAAGGACAGCCGTCCGGAGGCGGCATCGGCGCGCCTCCGGGAGTGGGGGCCGCCAGCGCCGTCGGCCCGGCCGGGCTGACGGGAGCTGACGCTGGCACGCTCTCGGCAACGGGCAGGGCCCCGAGGCCGGGTGCCGGCGACGGCTGCTGGAGTCCTGCAGAGCCGGTCGGAGGTACCGAGAGCCCGTAACCGGCTCCGGCAGCCGGACCCGGGGCGGTCCGGGGGGTGGGCGAGACGCCGGGAGGAGGGACAGACTCCGCTGAGCGGAGCCCGGCCTCCTCGGCAGCAGCCGGCCGGGAAGCGCCGACGGAGGGAGGCACGGGAAACCTGAGCCCGTCTCTGTGCCCAAGGACGGACGGAGAGCGCAGGGCGTCGGGATGCGGGACCGGACCGGACCCCGCGCCGGTTGGCACGCCCAGCTCCGGTGGCTGCATCGCCGGGGCAGTGGCGGGCATCGGATCCGGCTGCGCGGAGGCGGCCGGGGGAAGCGGGGACCGGGGTGCATCAGCGGGCACCGACGGGGACGGCCCGGAGGCGGCCGGAGGAAGCGGGGACCGGAGTGCATCAGCGGGCACCGACGGGGACGGCCCGGAGGCGGCCGGAGGAAGCGGGGACCGGAGCCGATCAGGAGACACCGACAGCGCCAGGGCGGCGGCAGGCGGAGAAGCCGGCGGCGGCAGTGGATCACCGGGCACCAGCGGCGGCGGGGTCGAGGCAGCCGAACCCGAAGGTGGCCGGAGCGAGTCGGCGACCACCGGGGCGGGCACCGCGGAAGCGGCCGGAGAAGAACCGGCCCGAAGGGGATCGGGATCCCCCAACACCGACGGCCGCGGCGTGGAGGCAACCGGAGCCACAAACGGCCCCAGCACATCGGCAACCACCGGCGA
>NZ_JAPNLJ010000040.1 GCF_026627445.1 Streptomyces sp. H27-H1 | reverse complement strand
GGCGTACAGCCACTCCGTTCGCGGCAGACCCCGAGAAATCACAGAACGTGACAACTACGTGATCGCCCAGGGCCTGTGCCTGTTTCGCCCAAGGCTCCCCACCGCGCCTATCTGCGCGACCTCTAAGACGATTAGCCCCGACCAGGCCGAGGAGACGAAGCGCAGGTTCAAGGCCGCGACGTCCAGCCAGGACTTGTTCGTCACGGGCAACGACTGGGAGTACAAGATGATCCAGGCCGACGCCGCCGGCGCCGACTGGATCGAGGCCAAGCGGTACGGCATCGGCGACATCGCCCGCTTCTTCGACTGCCCCGGCGACCTGATCGATGCGGCCGCCGGCGGGATGACATACGCCAACATCACGCAGCGCAACCTCCAGTTCCTGGTCATGAACCTGGGCCCGGCGATCGTCCGCCGTGAGGACGCTCTGTCGTCCCTCACCAGCCGGCCCCGGTTCGTGAAGCTCAACACGGATGCGCTGCTGCGCATGGACCCGCAGACCCGGGCGGCGATGTTGCGCACGCAGATCGAGTCCCGGCAGCTCGCACCGTCCGAGGCCCGCGAGCTGGAGGACCGGCAGCCGTTCACCGACCTGCAGCTCGCCGAGTTCGACCGGCTGTTCGGCACCAAGAACCCCGCCCCGGTCCCCGGAGCTACCGCCACGACAGGAGTCCCGTCATGACAGATCCGGCCAGCCTGCGGGCGCAGGCCGCAGCCGCCCGCCGTTCTGCTGCGGGTTCCGCCGAGATGCGCGTACCCCGCGACCGACCCCTCGAGCAGGCCGTCCGCTTCACCTCGCAGCTCCGCGCCAAGAAGGTGCTGCGCGACGAGATGGAGTGGTACGAAGTCGAGGGCTACGCGTCCTCGTTCGAACGCGGCTACGAGATGTGGGATGCGTTCGGCCCTTACACCGAGGTGGTCACCAAGGGCGCCGCGGACAAGACGCTCGCGGCTGACCCCGAGGTGGTGTTCCGCTTCAACCACGGCGGGACCCCGATGGCCTCGACAAGGAACAGCCGGCTCCAGCTGTGGGCCGACGACGCCGGCCTGGGCCAACGGGCGTGGCTCAACCCCAAGCGGTCCGACGTTCAGCTGCTCGTGCAGGCCATCGAGGACAGCGACGTGCGCGAGCAGTCGTTCATGTTCCGCATCACCGACGGCACGTGGTCCCCGGACTACACCGAGTACCGCATCAACAGCTTCGATCTGGAGCGCGGCGACGTGGGCCCGGTCACCTACGGCGCGAACCCGCACACCTCGGTGTCGGCGCGCTCCGGCGAGTTCCTCGCCTCCATCGATCACCTCTCCCCCCTCGTCGCCCGCGAGGCGCTCGCCCGGCTTTCCGAGCGCGCCGACCTCCGGGCCCCGCAGCCCAGCGCGCCCGCGACGGCGCCCGCGGTCGCACCGCCCGCCGAGGGCCGGTCCATCTCCATGGTCCGGGCCCGGCTCCTCGCCCAGCTTGGCGACGAGGACTGACCGTCCTCTGATCCACCTTCCAGCACGCCATCCGGCAGATCGCCCGGAGGCGGGACTCGCCACGCCCGGCAGACGACCCGGGCCCGCCGCGCAGTCGCGCTGACCCCACCACCATCCCGATCTACCGGAAGGCAGCACCATGCCCGGAACCATCGACGACCTGATCGCCTCGATCGAGGTCGAACTCGAAGCGGCCCACAAGCGCAGCAAGAAGTGCGGCGCCGAGATCCAGCTCATCCTCGACAAGGCGCAGCAGGACGGCCGCTCGAACCTGGAGCCCGAGGAGGACAGCCGGATCACCGAGCTGTTCGCCGCACGCGACCAGGCGAAGAACGATGTCGGCGGCATCGAGAACAAGCTGTCCAACGCGAACAAGATCAAGTCGGATGAGATGGAGCGGCAGGCCGAACAGAAGAAGGTCACGGCCACCGAGGTCCGTCGCCCGTCCTACGACCAGGTCGCCCGCGTGGGCCGCGAAGAGCGGACCTACCGCAAGGACGAGGACCCGCACGGAAAGAACTTCCTCCTCGACGTCTCCCGGCAGTTCCTGTACGGGGACGTCGAGGCGGTGTCTCGGCTGTCGCGGCACATGCAGGAGGAGCGTGTCGAGCGCGCCCAGTTCATGCAGCGTGCCACCAACACGGGCGCGTTCACGGGCCTGGTCGTGCCGCAGTACCTGACCGACCTGTATGCGCCGGCCACTGCCGCGCTGCGGCCCTTCGCCGACATCTGCAACCGGCACCAGCTGCCAGCGGACGGCATGTCCGTGAACATCTCCCGGATCACGACCGCGTCGTCGGCCGCGCTGCAGGCCTCGGAGAACGCAGCGGTGTCCGAGACGAACATGGACGACACGCTGCTGACCATCCCGGTGCAGACCGCGGCCGGCCAGCAGACCGTGTCCCGGCAGGCCATCGACCGCGGGCAGGGCATCGAGGACGTCACGATGCAGGACCTGTTCAACCGGGTTCACACCGTGCTCGACAACACCCTCATCAACCAGGCTTCGACGGGGCTCTCGGCGATGGCGCAGGCCAACGCGTACACCGACGCGTCGCCGTCCGGCGCCGAGCTGTACCCGAAGGTCCTGTCCGCAGCGGCCGGGGTCGAGGCCGCGATGCTGGCGATGGGCCGGCCGACGCACGCGGTCATGCACTCGCGGCGCTGGTACTGGCTGTCCAGCCAAATGTCCTCGACCTGGCCCATGATCAACTGGACGGGCATCCCGCCGCAGTCCGCCGGACAGGCCAACTCCTCCAGCTCCTACGGCTCCGGCGTCCGCGGCCTGCTGCCGTGCGGGCTGGAGGTCATCGTCGACAACAACATCGGCACCGGCCTTGGCGCGGGCACCAACGAGGACGAGGTCTTCGTCGTCCCGAACAGCGAGTGCCACCTCTGGGAGGACCAGGACGCACCGCTGATGATCCGCGCCGAGCAGCCCACGGCCGCCACCCTCGGCGTTCTCCTCGTCGCCTACAAGTACTTCGCGTACACGTTCGGCCGTTACCCGAACGCCATGCAGAAGATCGGCGGCACTGGCCTGGTCACGCCCACCTTCTGACCCCCTTGACGGACGGTCGGCCCCACGTCCCCGGGGCCGGCCGTCCCCTTCTGCGCCGACTGGAGAACTGCTATGCCTGTCCGTCCCGTTCAGGGCGACGTCGCCCTGGCGCCGGCCGCCCGCACCGCCACCGCGAGCAGTGGCCCTGTCGCTGCTGCGGGCGCTGCCTCGATTGCCTTGCTCGCCGTGCACGTGTCTGCGGCGTCCGGCACCACACCCACCCTCGACGCGGTACTGGAGCAGTCCGTCGACGGCTCCAGCTGGAGCACCGTCACTGGCTCCGGCATCACCCAGCTCACCGCCGTCGGCAACCGCCTGTCGGCGGGCGCGGTCACCGCTAACTACGTCCGCGCCACGCTGACGATCGGCGGCACCACGCCGTCGTTCACGTGCAGCGCGTCCATCCTCTTCGTCTGAATTGGAGACGGTCCGATGACACAGAAGGAAGACCGGAAGATGATCGCCGCCCTGCTGCGTGAGCGCGAGAGCTACGTGCGGCGTGGCGAAACGGACCGTGTGCGGCAGGTCGACGAACAGCTCGCCCACTACGGCCACGAGCCGGAGCAGGCCGACGAGACGGAACCCGCAGGGCGGGGGGCCGCACCTGCCTCGACTGCAGACGGCGACGCCGCGGCCGAGGAGCGACGTGGACGCGGCCGACCCCGCAAGCCCCGCGACGACGCGGGCAACATCGTCCGCGACTAGGAGGGTCCGCCGTGGCGAACGAGTACGCCGACCTCGGCACGCTAAAACGGCAGCTCGGCGTGGACGATAACGACGACAGCCGCGATGCCCTACTGGAACAGGCGCTCACCGCGGCGTCCCGCTCCATCGACCGGGCGACCGGCCGCCGGTTCTGGCTGGACGGCACCGCCGTGCAGCGCGTGTACCGGCCGCAGGGCCGCACTGTCGTCGAGAACGACGGGACCGCGCTCCTGATCGATGACATCGGCAGCACGTCCGGTCTGCTCGTCGAGACCGGCTCGGCTGCGGCGTGGTCCACGCTGACCGGCTGGGAGGCCCTGCCCGACAACGCGCTCGCCGTCGGCCGTCCCATCACCGGCCTCCTCAGGTCCGGCAGCTGGGGTACCGGCACCGGCCGAGTCCGGGTGACCGCGCTCTTCGGCTGGCCGGCCGTCCCCGACGAAATCGTGCAGGCCTGCCTGATCCAGGCGAACCGCCTGTTCAAGCGCAAGGACTCCCCGGAGGGCGTGACCGGATCCGCCGAGTGGGGCGTGGTCCGCCTGTCCCGCCGGGATCCGGACGTCTGGAACCTGATCGAACCCTACGTACTGCCCGGCTTTGGGTGAGGAGTCCCCATGCGTATCCGTATGACCGCCGAGATGCCCGAGGGTGCCACCCGCAACGGCGAGCCGTGGCCAGCCCTGGGCGAGGAGGCCGACGTACCGACCGCCGACGGCGCGCACCTCGTCGCCGCTGGGGTGGCCGAGGAGGTCGGCGAGTCCAGCCCGAAGAGCGGGCGCCGCAAGGCGACGGCGAAGGGGGTGGATGGCGGTGCAGATGGCGGCGATCCGTGAGGCAATCGCGGACGCGGCCCGCGCCGTAGTCCTGCCCGCCGGCGCCGGGAAGCTGACGTGCTCCGGTTACACCCCGGACTCGGTACTCGCGCCGCACTTCTTCGCGGGCGAGTACTCGCTGGAGTTCGACAAGGCGATGGGGCGCGCGCTCGACGAGGCCGAGCTGACGTGCCGTGTGCTGGTCGGCCGGGCCGATGACGTGTCCGCGCAGCGCACCCTCGACGCGCTGCTGTCCGGGTCCGGGCCCGCGTCCCTGAAGGCCGCGATTGAGGTGGCCCGCGGGGCGCCCGGCGAGGACGCACTCGGCGGCTTGGCTGACGACCTGCACGTGACCCGCGTGCAGGGCTACCGCTGGTACGAGCACCAGGGCACTCAGTACGTCGGGGCCGAGCTGCTCATCAAGATCTTCGGCGACGGAAGGAGCTGACCCCGTGAGCAAGTTCGTCCTGCTCAACGCCCGACTGTTCGCCGTCGGCGCGGATCTGACTGGCGCCTCGAACAAGATCGAGCTGACCGCCGAGGTCGAGGACAAGGACACCACCAACTACTACAGCAACGGGTACAAGGAAGTGATCGGCGGGCTCGGCTCCGCCGAGGTCACAGCCGAGGGACAGTGGGAAGCGGCCGACGCTACCAAGGTCGACAACGCGAGCTGGACACAGCTCGGCGGCGTCGGCCCGTGGACAACCTGCCCGGACAACGCGGCTGTCGGCGACCTCGCGTACATCACGCAGTGTCTGCGCTCCAGCTACGCGCTCGGCGGCGCCGTCGGCGACGTGGCGCCCTGGTCCGGGAAGGGCGCTTCCGCGTGGCCGCTCGTGCGTGGGCAGATCGCCCATCCGGCCGGTACCGCGCGCACATCGACTGGTGTCGGAACGGCGGTCCAGCTTGGCGCGGTCACGGCGGGCAAACGGCTGTACGCCGCGCTGCATGTGCTGTCCGTGGCCGGGACCACGCCGAGCATCACCGCGCGCATCGAGTCCGACAACGCGGTGGGCTTTCCCAGCGCCACGACGCAGCTGACGTTCACTGCGGCCACGGCCGCCGGCGGCGAGGCGCTCCGCACCACGGGTGGCGCCATCACGGACGACTGGTTCCGCGTCGCGTGGACGATCACTGGCACTGCCCCCAGCTTCATGTTCGCCACCTCGATCGGAATCAGGTGATCTCCCATGGCCAAGATGGTCTTGCTCTCCCAGTACCTCGCGATCAACAGCGTCGACCTGTCCGACTACACGCGTAAGGCGGAGCTGTCGATCGAGGTTGAGGACAAGGACGTCACGACCTACGGGTCGCTCGGCTGGAAGGCCGTGCTCGGTGGGCTCAAGTCCGGCGAGCTCTCGATCGAGTTCCTTCAGGACGTGGCCGCGACGAAGATCGACAGCATCATGTGGCCGCTGCTCGGCACCGTCGTGACCTTCGAGGTCCGGGCCGACTCCGCAGCGGTCGGCACGTCCAACCCGAAGTACACCGGATCCATCCTGATCAAGGGGTGGAACCCGATCGAAGGCTCGGTCGGCGACGAAGCTTCGGTGGGCCTGTCCTTCCCGACGTCTGGCGCCGTGACTCGCGCCACGGTCTGATGTCTGGCGGCCCGCCCTTCGAGGTCACCGTCACACACGACGGGCTGGACACGCTGGCCCGCGCTCTACGTGCGGAGACCGACGGGAAGCAACTCCGCAAGGAACTCGCCAAGAACATGCGCGAGGCCCTCAAGCCCGCGGCCGTACAAGCCAAGTCCGGGATCATGGCGATGTCGTCGGCCGGTCCGGGCACCGCGCCCGCGCTGCGCTCCGCGATCGCCAAGAAGATCCGCCCCGAGGTGAAGCTCGGCGGCAACTGGTCGGGCGCCCGGATCAAGGCGTTCAAGACCCGCAACATTCGCGGGTTCGCCAACGCGCCCAAGCGCACCAATCGCGCGCGTGGTTGGCGCCACCTCACCTATGGCCACGAGCCGTGGGTTCAGCAGCACGGCAAGACCCTCTGGTTCGACAGGGCCATGGAGGGCGACACCAACCGCTACACGCGCGCCGTGCATGAAGCGATGGAAGCGATGGCCCGGCGGATCGCCGACCGGGTCGAGTAAGGGGACGAGCATGTACCTGGTCTACCAGCCGGACGGCAGCGACGAGCCGAAGCGGTGGAACTACAACCCACGCAAGATCATGTCAGCCGAGCGGGAACGAATCGAGAAGATCACCGGGCGTGACTGGTCCGACTTCACCCAGGCCGTCGTGAAGGGGAACAGCCTCTGCCGCCGTGCGCTGCTGTTCGTGTTCCTCAAGCGTGAGCACCCTCCCACCCGCTTCGAGGACGTCGACTTCGCGTGGGAGGAACTCCGCCTGGAGCACACCCGCGGCGAGCTCCTCCTCATCCGGGAGCAGGTCGTCGACACGGCGCCAGCCGACCAGCGCGAGGCGATCCTCGCCAACCTCGACCAGGACATCGCCGAGGCGGAAGACGACTCGGCCACCGAGGGAAAAGCCCAGCTGCCAGTCGTCGCCTGAGGCGCGTCGGCGACGCGGCACACCTGCTCGGCGTCCGGCCCTGGGAGTGGGACCTGATGACCGTCGATCAGGAGGACGCACTCCTCGACTGGCTCGACGCATACGAGAAGGCCCAACGTGAAGCGAATGAGCAGATGAGCAGGAGGTGACCCCGTGGCCTCGGACACCTCACTCGTCTTCAACCTGATCGCCCGCGACCGGGCGTCCGGAGAGATCAGCAAGTTCGGCGAGCGGATCACCACCGCGTCGGCGGGGATCGGTGCCGGCGTCGGCGCTGCACTCGCCGTCGGCATCACGGGCGCACTGGACGTGGGCGCCGCGAACGCCAAGCTCGCGGCGCAGCTCGCTCTCGGTCCGGCGCAGGCGGCCGACATGGCGAAGGTCTCGGCCAGCGTCTACCAGAACGCGTGGGGCGACAGCACCGAGACCGTGAACATGGCGATCAAGGGTGTCTACCAGAACATCGGTGATGTCTCGAACGCGAAGGGCGGACTAGAGGGAATCACGACGAAGGCGCTCGCGCTCGCGGAGACTTTCGACCAAGACCTCACGATGTCCACGGCCGCCGTCGGTCAGCTCCTGCGGACCGGCCTGGCGAAGGACGCCGACGAGGCGTTCGACATCATCACCGCAGGACTCCAGTCATCGGCCGACAAGAGCGGTGACTACCTCGAAACCCTCAACGAGTACTCCACCCAGTGGCGGCGTATCGGCCTCGACGCGGGGACCGCGACCGGTCTCCTGTCGCAGGGGCTGAAGGCCGGCGCCCGCGACGCCGACCAGGTAGCCGACGCCCTCGGGCAGTTCGGTGAGCGTGCCCTCGCCGGCGGCAAGCCCGTCGAGGAAGCGTTCAAAGCCATCGGCCTGAACGCCACGACGATGGCGAAGATGATCGGGGCCGGCGGCGACCAGGCCGAGAAGGCCCTGCAAATGACCATGGACAAGATGCGTGGCACGAAGGACGAGCAGGTCAAACTCAACACCGCGGCCGCCCTGTTCGGCGACCCGGGTAACGTGCTCGGTGCCGCGCTGTTCGCGCTCGACCCTGCCTCTGCGGCGGCCGCTTCCGGTATGGACAAAGCGAGCGGCGCCGCGGACCGGATGGTCGACACCGTCGGCGGCTCGGCCGCATCCCAGTTGGAGACGTTCAAGCGGAAGGCGATCGGCGAACTGACCGAGGTCGGCGGGGTCGTCGTCAGCTGGGCCATGAAACACCAGACCGTGGTCAAGCCATTGGTGATGACGTTCCTCGCGCTGGCCGCGACGGTGCTCGTCGTCAAGGGCGCGATGATGGTGTACTCCGCTGTCTCCGCTGTGGTGGCCGGTGCGCACGCGATCATCTCCGCGTCGTGCTGGACGGTCATCGGGAACTGGCTGCGGATGAACCTGATCGGGATCGGCGTGTACGCGCGGATCGCCGGCGCCGCAGTCGTGTCCGCCGCGACGACCGGTGCGGCGTGGGTCGGGTCGGCTCTCACCTCGATCGGCACGTGGGTCCTGGCCGTGATGCGTGCGGGCGCGGTAGCCATCGGGCAGTTCGTGATGATGGCGGCCCGGGCTGTGGTGTGGGCTGCGGTCATGGCCGCGCAGTGGCTGATCGCCATGGGCCCCATCGGCTGGATCATCCTCGGCGTGATCGCGCTGGCTGCGCTGATCTACACGTACTGGGATCAGATCAAGGCGTACACCGTCGCCGCGTGGGGCGCGGTCTGGGGCGGCATCAAGTGGGCCGCCGATCAGATCTGGAATTTCTTCGTGACGTGGATGCTGGGCGGGATCATCTGGCAGCACTGGGCAGAAATCCAGCAGGGTGCGACGACCACGTGGAACGCGATCATCGGCTGGCTGTCCGGAGTACCGGGCATGATCTATCAGGCGTTCCTCAACTTCACCCCGATCGGCCTGATGATCAAGCACTGGGCGGCGATCAAGAACGGCGCCGTGGCCGGGGGTACCGCAGTCGTCAACTGGATGCACGGACTACCGGGCATGATCGCCTCGGCGATCGGCGACCTCGGCGGTCTCCTCTTCGGCCACGGCCACGACGTCGTCTACGGATTGTGGCGCGGCATCCAATCCATGGGCGGCTGGCTCCGCTCCACCCTCATGGGCTGGGCCCGCAACCTGATCCCCGGCCCGATCGCGAAAGCCCTCGGCATCGCCTCACCGTCCAAGGTCATGGCCGAGCTCGGGCAGTGGATCCCGGCCGGTGTCGTCGTCGGCATCGAGGCCCGGCAAGACGACGTCGCCGCAGCCATGGCAACGCTCGTCCCCACCCCATCGCAAGGTCAGTCCGTGCTCGCCGGCCAGCAGCTCGCAGGCGGGGCCGGTGGCGCACCGCTGACCCGGCCCGGGTTCGGATCGCAGGCCCTCACCGTGCGCCTCGTCATCGACGCGGCCGTCGAGTCGGCGTTCGCCACTGCGGTCCGTAAGTCCGTCCGCCTCGTCGGCCAGGGCAGCGTTCAAACCGCGTTCGGACAGAGCAACTAGAAAGGGGGCCCGCGGTGGCCTTCCCCCAGACCCCGATTGAACTCCTTGCCGAGATGCAGATCGGCGGCATCTGGACGGACATCACCGCAGACCTGTACGCCCGGGCCCCGCTCACCATCGAGCGGGGCCGGCCGGACGAGGCGGCCCGGGTGGATCCCGCCCGGGTGTCCTTCCAGCTCAACAACCGGGACAACGAGTACAGCCCCCGGAACCCGAGCAGTCCGAACTACGGGCTCATCGGACGGAACACTCCGGTACGTTTCAGCCTCCCGGCCACCGAGGCGTACATGTCCATCCCGGCCGTCGCCGCGTCGGCGTCGACCCCCGACGTCGCGGCCCTGGACATCGTGGGTGACATCGACGTCCAGGCCGACATGCGACCCGACGTGTGGGCATCCGAGCTGGGCGCCAACGGCATGGAGGTGATGGGCAAGTACCAGACCACCGGCAACCAGCGCTCGTGGGGTCTGCTCATCCGCCCGTCAGGTTCTATCCAGTTCAGGTGGAGCGCGGACGGAACGGCGCTGCTGCTCTCCGAGTCCACCGTCCCGGTCCCCTTCCGCGCCCGCCAGCGTGGCGCGGTCCGGGCCACCCTCGACGTGAACAACGGAGGCGGTGGCTGGACCGCCACGTTCTACACCGCGCCCACCCTCGCCGGTCCCTGGGTGCAGCTCGGGGATCCGGTCATCGGCGCGGGCGTCACCTCCATCTTCAGCTCGACGGCGCCGCTTGAGGTCGGCGACATCAGCACCCTGAACCTGTCGCAGGCCGGCCGCCGCTACTACGCGGCGCAGGTCCGCAGCAGCATCGGCGGAACCGTCGTCGCCAACCCGGTTTTCACGGCGCAGAGTCCGGGCGCCACCACGTGGGCGGACTCGGCTGGCCGGACGTGGACCCTGTCCAGCCAGGCCGCGATCAGTCAGCGCGAGTACCGGGCGCACGCCGAGGTGTCGGCATGGCCGCCTCGCTGGGACGAGTCCGGCCGCGACCTGTACGTACCGGCCGAGGCAGCCGGCATCATGCGCCGCCTCGGGCAGGGGGCAAAGCCGCTCGCCTCGACACTGCGACGGCGCATCCCCCGAGTGGGAAACCCGGTCGCCTACTGGCCGATGGAGGAGGGACGCTCAGCCACGCAGGCCTACTCGCCCGTGACCGGAGTCGCGCCGCTGGTTACCGGCGGCCTCGACTACGCGGCAGACGACACCCTGCTCGGCTCGGACCCGCTGCCTCAACTCTCAGCGGCCGCCTCGATGGCCGGTGTCGTACCCGCGCACACGGCCACCGGATCGTGGCTGGTGTCCATGGTGTTCTACTGGCCGACGGCGCCGGCATCGGACGCCGTGCTGCTCGATTTCACGACGAGCGGGTCGGCTGCCCGCATCCGGCTGACGGCGCAGCCCGGCGGCGTCTTCTTCGAGGGACTGACCTCCACCGGCGCCACCCTGTTCTCCTCCGGCATCATCGCCGGGGCCGACTTCTACGGGGTCTGGAACCGGCTCGAACTCAACGCGGTCACCTCCGGCGGGAACGTCGATTACCGCGTCGGATGGGCCAACGTCTCCGGCGCCGGGTTCGGCTCCACATCGACAGTGGCCGCGACCGCTGGCACCGTCACCGGGATCGCCACCACGTTCGGAGCGCTCGCCAAGGGCGTCAGCCTGGGCCACCTCGGCGTGTTCGCCAGCAGCAACACCGACGTCTACGACGGGGCCGACGACGGCTACCTCGGCGAGCGTGCATCCGCGCGTATCGCCCGCCTGTGTACCGAGGAAGGGGTCCCGGCTGCGGCCGCGCGAGCGGACACCACGCTCGGCCCGCAGCGCCCTGACACACTCCTCGCGCTCCTCGGCAAGGCCGAGGCCGCCGACCTCGGTGTGCTCCTCGAGGACCGGGAGACACTCGGCCTGCGCTACCGGGCCCGGACCGAGTACTACAACCAGCCCGTCACACTGACCCTGAACTATGCGACGGCCGGTCACGTGGCCCCACCCCTCGAGCCGATCGACGACGACCAGCGGCTGCGCAACGACCGCACCGTGGTCCGGGACGGCGGCTCGTCGGCGCGCGCGGTGGACACCACCAGCCCACTGTCGACGCAAGCCCCGCCCGCCGGGGTCGGCATGTACGACGACTCGCGGACGCTGAGCCTGGCATACGACACGCAGCCGGCGGACATCGCTGGCTGGCTGCTGCACATGGGGACATGGGACGAAGCCCGCTACCCGAGCGTCCACATCAACCTGGCCGCAGCGCCCTCCCTCATCCCCGCCGTCCTCGCTCTGGACATCGGGGACCGGATCCAGATCATCAACCCCCCGACGTGGCTGCCGCCCGGCCCGATCGACCTGATCGTCGAGGGATACACCGAGACCATCGGCCATCCGAACAGCTGGGACATCGTCCTCAACTGCTCGCCGGCGGGCGCGTGGACGGTCGCGGCATCCGAGGAGGCGCGCGCGGACACGGCTGGCTGCACCCTCGGGTCGGACATCACGTCGACGGCGACCTCGGCGTGGTCCCTGGTCAGTACGGGGACCCGGTGGGTGACGTCGACGGGCCGACTGACGGCGAACCCGGACATGGAGGTGTCGGTCGGGAACTGGACGGGGATTGGCGGGACGATCTCTCAGGTAGCGACGCCGTCCGCGGCACCATTCGGCGGCTCGTGGTCGCTGCAGCTGATACCGAGCGGCGTGTCCTCGGTGGCCTACGCCGAGTCGGATGCGGTCGCTGTGTCGGTCGGCACGACGTACCGGGCCCACGCCTGGCTGCGGTGCGCAACCAGCCGGAGCGTGCAGCTACGCATCGGCTGGAGGGACAGTGGCGGCGTCCTGCTGTCGGTGTCGACGACCCAGATCGACGTGAACGCCGGTGAGTGGACGCAGTTCTCCGGCACGGCCGTTGCGCCGGCGAGCACGGTAACGGCCACCGTGCTCGCGCTGATGGCCAGCACCCCGCCCACCTCTGACGTCCTCCTCGCGGACGTCATGATGCTGGCGACGCCGACGTCCCTCGCGACCGAGTTCCCGATCCTGCTGGGCATGGCCGGCGAGCACGTCCTGCTCCGCACCTGCTCCGGTGCGAGCAGCCCCCAGACGGGCAGTGGGCTCCGCTCCCAGAACGGCATCGTCAAAGCCCAGACAGCAGGCACGCCGATCGGCCTCGCCCACCCCACCATCGTCGCTCTCTGAGAGGAGCCTGCTGTGGCTAACACAACTTGGTACGCCGGGCAGCGCCTCACCGCGGATGCCCTGAACGACATGTGGCCGAGCAGCGTCCAGGCCACCACCGCCAGTTTCAGTGTCCCGACCGCACCCAGTGCCTACACGGCGGTGCCCTTCACGGCGGCGGCCCCGATTTATCCGAGCACGATGTGGCTCATCGGCGCCCCCACTCGCCTGGTCGCCCCGACCGAAGGAACCTATGTGGTGCATGGCGGCATCACGTGGCCGGGCACCCTGTCCACTGCGGACGCACGCGGCGAGATCCGCTTCAACGGCTCCGGGACTGCGGTCACTACGGCTCGGGTGCAGACGCAGCGTGGAAGCACTGGCGGAATGGGCGCCACCATGTCCGGCACGGTGATATTCACCGCGGCCGCGCAGTACATCGAGCTGTACGTCAACCAGAACTCAGGCGTGTCGGTTGTCATCACCGCAGCTTTCGGCATGACCCGGATCTCCTACGCCACCACCTGACTCACCCGCAGCCCCGGCCCGCGTCTGGCGGCCGGGGCTCTTCTCATGCCCTGGAGGTCGCATGTCCACCGGCGCCCAGTTCTACCCCGGGTCATCCACCGCCTACCGGTACGACGGCCGCTACCCGGGCCTGATGCAGGAGATCAACTGCTGCGTCACCCACACCACCGAGGGCACGAGCCTGCCCGACTACGACGGCGGCGTCAGCGCCCCCAACAGCACGCTCCTGCCGGACATCCCGAACAAGCGGATCAAGGTCTACTGCCACTTCCCCGCCGACATGTCCGCCCGCGCGCTCGTCGACAACCCGGACACCACGGTCCGCACCAACCGCAACAACTGCCACCAGGTCGAGCTCGTCGGTTCCTGCGACCCGGCGCGGCGAGTGTCCTGGGGCAAGCTCCGCGCCGGCGTCGACTACATCTACTGGCCCGACGCCCCGGACTGGCTGCTCCGTGCCTACGCCGGCTACCTCGCCTGGCTGCACACCGAGCATGGCGTCCCGCTCACGCTGACGCCACGGCCGTTCCTCGCGTACCCGGGCAGCTACGGCAACAGCGCGGCCCGCATGGCCCTCGATGAATGGGCCGACTTCGAAGGCCACTGCGGGCACATGCACGTCCCGGACGGCAACAACCACGGCGACCCCGGCAACACCCGCATGGACTTGGTCCTCCAGTACACCCGCCAGATCGTCGCTGGCGACACCAATCCCCCGACGTCCGAGGAGGACGACATGCCGACCCCGATGGAGCTCTGGGCCTACAAGGGCAAGGGCGAGCCGATCGACGCCTACGCCTACCTGGTCACCACCAACAAGCGGGTGGCCGCTCTCGCCGAGCAGGTGTCCGCGCTCACCACGAAGGTCGCCTCGCTGGAGACCACCGGTCTCACGCCCGAGCAGATCACCGCCATCGCCAACGCTGTGGCGGACGTCCAGGCCCGCCGCCTCGCCAACTAGGAGACTCACATGACCAGTCCCTTCCCGTCCTCCGAGGTCATCGTCAGGACCGGCAAGACCTATGCCAAGGACCTCACTGAGCGCGTGCTCTGGACCGGCGCAACCGCCGTCGGCGGCGTACTCATCGCCGCCGGCCCGGCCGACATGCTGCATGTCTCGTTCTGGAAGTCGGTCGGCGTAGCCGGGATCATCGCTGCGGGCACCCTCCTGAAGGGGCTCGCGGCGCGGATGTTCGGCGACCCGAACAGCGCGTCCACCGTCAAGGGCGTGTGATGACGTCCCCTGACCCTGGCGTGTACATCAGCCCGGCCCAGATGTACCAGGAGGTGAGGGGGCTGGCCGTAGCAGTGGGCCGGATCGAATCGAAGATCGACGGAATCCTCGACGAAACCAAGGACATCCGCACAGATCTTCAAGACCACGAGGCGCGGATACGCAACCTAGAGCGCGCCCGCTGGCCCCTGCCGACGATCGGCGTTCTCGCCGGCGTCGGCGGGGCCGTGACCGGGGCGCTCGCCCTGCTCGCCCGATAGGAGGCCGTCATGCCGCTGCCCACGACGCGCGTCGTGACTGGCCACTACGTCAACCCGGCGACCGGCGCCAACGCGGCCGGCCGGGTCGTCCTGTCCCCGTACCCCGGGGTGTGGACCGACGAGACCGGCAACCAGGTACTCACCGGCGGGACCACGCTCACCCTTGTCGCCGGAGCGTTCTCGCAGGCGCTGGTGACCACTGACGCCGCCGGAGTCGAGCCCGCGACGGGCAGGCTGTGGATCCTGGAGGAGCGGATCGACGGACGCCCCTACCGGCGGCGGCCGTTCGCCCTGGCCGCGGGCGTCGGCAGCATCGACGTGACCGACCTCATCGACGCAGACCCCGGGGACGTCGGCTACGTCCGAGGCCCGGAGGGCCCGGCTGGTCCCCCGGGCGCGCAGGGCCCTCCGGGGTCGAACGCGAACGCGGAGGCGTACACCGACGCCGCGATCACAGCCGAAGTCGTCCGGGCCAACGCCGCCTACGAAACCCCGGCGAGCACCGCGGCCAAGTACCTGACCAAGTCCGCCAACCTGTCCGACGTGGCCAACCCGGCGACCGCGCGCACCAACCTGGGTCTCGGCAACAGCGCGACCCGCGCCGTGGGCACGACGGCCGGCACCGTGGCTGCGGGCGACGACGCGCGGTTCTCGGCGGCCGCGCCGTGGGTGTTCGACGTCAGCGCCTACGGGGCCGTCGGCGATGTGCGGGTCGTGACCGACGGCGCGATCACTTCCGGCAGCGCGATCCTCACCAGCGCCAGCGCCCCGTTCACTGCGGCCTCGAGCCCGGTCGGCAAATCAGTGATCGTCAAGGGTGCTGCGGCGACCGGCGTCACGAGCCTGGTCACCACCATCTTGAGTAGGCAGAGCGACACCCAAGTCACCCTGTCCGCGAACGCTGCCACGACCGTGACCGGCGCGCAGGTCGTATGGGGCACCGACAACACCACCGCGATCCAGGCCGCGGTCGATGCGGCCGAGGCGTACCTCGCCGCGGGCGCCAGTTACGCACAGGTGTACACGCCGCCCCGCCCGCACCTCATCGCGGGCCCGCTCAACAACACCAAGAGCGGGAGCGGTCAGATCGTCTTCGGCGTCTACCCCGTCGCCGCGCAGAAGAAGATCATCGAGTTCCGGGGCGAGACCGACGGCGCCGCCGCGGTCCGGCACTGGCAACAGACCGTGCCACAGATGGCCGGTAGCTGCTGGGTCTCTGCGGGGGTCTACGCCTCGACCGCCGCGCAGATCAGCAGCATCAACGCGGACGGCAACCCGGGCGTGCTGTGCGGGCCGAACGAGGGCTTCGGGTACGGGGCGGCGGCGCTGTACAGCAACGTCATGCCGGTACTTCGGAACATGGCGATCCTGACCACGCACAGCAGCTTCGGCCTGACCTACGGTGCTGCCAACTTCTACGGCTGCGCCAACGCGCACGTCGAGAACCTCGGCATCGGCACGCTCGGGACGGTGGCCAGCCCGAGCACCGACTACACCTCGCCCGGCGTGTTCGGTACCGGCCTCAGCGTCGGCCTGCTGTTGCCGGCGCCGGGCAACAACGACAACGTGGTCGCGAAGAACGTGAGCATCGGCGGCGGCTACACCTACGCGATGTTCGTCACCGAACACGCCATGGTGGATCGCTACATGGCCCTCTACTGCTGGGCTGGTCTCGTCGTGGTCGGCACCTACGCCGGCTCGGTCGGCTCCGTCCACGCAATCAAGATCCTGAGCGCGTCCATCGAGGCCTGCACCAACGAGCTGTACATCATGGGCGCCGGCTCCGCGGGCATCGGGCCGATCATCGACATCGACCAGCTCAGCACCGAGTCCGGGACCCCGAACATCACGGGCAGCAGTGCGGGTGCGATGGCCGCAGCGCGCGGCGTGGTCCGTCTCACGGGTTTGTTCACGGAGTCTGGTGTCACGGTCAGCGATCCGTGCGGCATCAAGTTGATCAATGGGCAGGCCCCTTTCCCGGTCCGCGCTGTGTCTGCCGACGCAACCGTCCGCGTCATCGACGACGTCCTCCTCGTCGACGCCACCGCTGGCAACCGGGTCGTCACCCTCATCTCCGCCGTGGCCACACCGAACAGCTACACAATCAAGAAGACCGACGGCACGGCCAACACCGTCACCGTGACCCCAGCCGGCGGCCAGACCATCGACGGCGCCGCCACGAAAGTCCTCGCCGCCCAGTGGAACACGGTCACCGTCATCCCGTCCGGCGGCAACTGGCTCATCATCTGACCCGGCACACACCGCGCCCCCTCTCGCAGCCTTCGGGCCGCGGGAGGGGGCGCTTTCGTGCGTCCGAGCTCAGCCCTTCTCGCCGAGAGCTGCCCGCAGCCAGTCGAGCGTGCCCTGCCCGAGCAGCTCCTCCGCGAGCCGCTGCCCGGTCTCGGTAGTGAGTCGGGCCCGGCTGTTTTCGATCCAGCGCTGCGCTGCCTCATAGCCCTGAGCCTTGTACTCAATGCCTTGGAGCATGCACTCCAGCTTGTCCGCATCGCGCGCACAGATAGCCTCCGCCGACTCCTTACCCTCGTACTCGGCGACCAGCTCCCGGATCGTCGAGGCCAGCAGCTCGGGCATGCCCGCAGTCTGGTCGGCAGTCACCGCCTCTGGATCCGCGCTGGTCGAGTACTTCTTGCCGAGGTAGTTGACGTCCCCTGTACGGGTCTCCTGGGTGTCATGCCACACAGCAAGGAACGCCGCCCGCGCGGGGTCGGCACCCTCGAGCTTCGCGATGATCGACGCAATGAGAGAGGTCCGCCAGGAGTGCTCGGCAACGCTCTCCGGCTGCGTGACGCCCGCCATCCACCACCCCGTGCGGCGGGCCTGCTTGAGCGTGCCCGCCTCGTAGAGGAATCGGGCGACCGCGGACAGGTCATCAGCCACTATGTCTCTCCTTCACGCCTCGGCGAGGCGGATCGCGTATCGGATGCCTTCGAGTTCTCGACGCGCTCGCGTCGAGGGCTCTGCGACATCCAACAGCACTGGTAACCGGTCTCGCAGGGTGCGTCCGGCAGACGAGGTGCGCAGGAGTCCAGGACGTACAGCGAGAAGGGCCCAGAGCGTGTGGATGTTGAGTTCGAAGAAACCACGATCCGGCGCGAGGCCGGTGACGAGGTGCTTGAGCAGCTTGTGCCCGTGCCAGGTTGATGTGCCGGCGGTTGCGATGAAGTCGTCCGAGAGCTGGAGATGCGAGCTCTCGCCGATCCAGTACGCCCAGTAGTTCAGGTTCGCTGCCTCGCCTGCGTCGTCATCGTTCAGGGTGGTGGTGATGAAGTGCTGCATGCGGTCGCGGTCACCTTGCCGGGCCGCCACAGCGGCGACTGAGCGCGCTGTGAGCCACTGGGTCAGCCAGTCCCCCGGCCGCTCCGCGCGCTGCTGCTGGCTCAGCCATCCAGGGGTGTCGGGCGCATCGTCGTACCCAGCGAGGTACAAGGCCTGGCGTCGGAGGAGGAAGTCGCCGCCGTGCGCCTCCTCGGCTGTACGCCGCATCCGCCGGAAGAACCGACGCCGGTCATCTGGCGTGAGCTCGGGCCTCGTTGGCGCGGGACCGCGACGGGGCCGAGCCGGAACGTCCAGCCCACGCATCGGCTCCGGAGTGACCCCGTTCAGTGGCCAGGCCAGTACCTCGACAAGGTCGCGCTGCATGACCCACGCACCCAGTGGGCTGTCACTCGAGGGCCCGTCGTCATTGAGGACGCTGGCGAGGAGGACGTCCGCCTCTAACGCCTTGTCGAGGGCGAGGAGCAGGGCCGGGCTCACGCCCATGCGCATGAGGCGGTGCCGGTGCACCAGCATCTGCCCCACGGCTAGCGACGTTAGTGGTCGGCGCCCAGATTCCCAGCCCGCGACCGTGTCCGTGGACACCTTGAAGGCCTCAGCCAATGAGTCCTGAGTGTGGTCGAGCTGCTCGCGGATCACGCGCAATACGTAGCCGGACACTATGCCGGTTCGGCTGCGCTGTGAGTTTCCCTGACTGCTGGTCAGGGCGGTCCGGCCGGCGTTGCCCATAGAGCCTCCTCAGCCTGCATGCGGGCCCAAACTACCGGTACTCGGGGTCACTTCGCTCCCGCTAACTGGATACCTAGGCTCATCTCACCACCCGCTGACGATGGTAGGGAGCAACGGCATGAGGCCCGAGGCGCACCGGATCGACGAGCTCGTACAGCGGGCCCTGAGGCCCTACGACCAGCGACCTGACGCCGAGGGGGTGGCGCACCTCGTTGATGACCTCATCACCGCGGGGCAGGAACTGCACGCTTTGGTGTCCGCGAACGCCGAGGGTCGACGGACCGAGCGCGCGACCGCAGCTCTGGCCGAGTGGTCGTACTTCCTCGATAAGGGACCCCTCGGCCACAGCGATCACGCGAACTGGAACCACGCCCGCGGGCTCGCCCGCATCATCCGGACGATGGCGGAGGCACGCGCCGAGCAGCGTCCGGCTGGCGTCCGGTGAACGAGTACGCCCGCCAACTCGCCTACGTCCTGATCGTGCTCGGCACCCGCTGATCCGCAACTTCAAGGAGACACTCCATGAGCTGTTCCTCGCAGAAGCCGCCGCCGCCCTGCCTCTCCAAGCCGGCCGAGCCGTACCAGCCCACCGGCAGCACGGCGACCGCAGTGCGCAGCCCCCGCGCCCTGCTCAGTGACGCCGAGTTCAACGGCGTGATGCACACGGTCCTCGACAACAACCCCGGCATGGAAGCGAGCCTCTCGGCCCGGATCGTCGTCGACGCGCTGGCGTTCCTCGCCACCGCCGCCGGGACACAGCGGGGCCTGGTGCCCTCGCGCGTAGTGGATGAGGGCTGGCATGCGCTCGTCCTCCACACGGCCCTGTACCAGGCTCTGTGCGCTCGTCTCGGCGGCTTCATCCACCACGTGCCGGAGCGGCCCGACCCCGGCAACCGCGACCACGGCTCAGTCGAGCGGACCGTCGCAGCGATCGAGGCCGCGGGCTACACCGTGGACGCGGATCTGTGGCGCGGGCCGGAGGACTCCCTCGTCACCGTCGCCGCGTCCTGCCAGCACTCCCAGCCCGACGGCCCGATCGTCATCATCCCCAAGCCCAAGGGCTGAGTAGGCTTCCGCCATGACCGAATGGACAGACCCCCGGTACGCCGACGTCGTCGAGGACCTGCGCGCTATCCAGGCCGGGCAGACCCCGGACCGGCAAGGTCCTCCGCGGCCCGTTCGCGGGTTCATCGTGGCGGAGCCTGACGAGAGCTGACGCAAGACCGCCCCGGCCAGCAATCCCCCCGCTGGCCGGGGCTACTCCCTGACCAGGTCCGAGAGCGGTACGCCGATCGCTAAGCGGAGCAAAGAGCCCGGGCGGAATCCCATCCGCCCGGGCTCTTCCCTGACTACGCTCCGCAACTCCTAGCTTGAGGCGTCATAGTATGAGTTTCGGGTTTCCGGTACCCGTCCCGCCCGAGACCAGGAAGGACAGCCGGGCCTCGACCATGTCCCGCAGCAGCCGCTGCCCGCCGGGCGGCAGCGTCCCCGCGGCCACCAGCTCCTCCAGCGTGAAGGCGCGCGGCCGCACCACCCGCAGGGACAGGCACGCCGATCCGACGGCCACCGGAGGCAGTACGGCGTGCAACCGGGCGCCGTCGGGCATCCGGGCGTCCACCCAGGGCCGGGCGTCGTCGAGACGGCGTCCGGCGACGGCGGCGAGCCGCTGGGCGAGCCTGCGCACGGCGGCGGCGTCCGCGAAGGTCACCCCGGTCAGCTCCAGCCCGCCGCCGCGGTCCACCCACACCCGGTCGGGGGCGGCCACCAGGACGTCGGTGACCTCGGGGTCGGCGAGCAGTGCCTCCAGCGGGCCCGCGCCGACCAGTTCGGACCTCAATTCGGCGGCGACACCGAGCACTTCCGCGTCGCCCAGCAGTCGGCCCTGGGCCCGCAGGGCCGCCGCCACCCGTGCCGGGGTGGGCTCCGCCCCGCTCTCGGCGAGCCGCTGGCGCACCGCGTCGAGGAGTACGGCGCTCATACCGCCACCCCCTGGGCGGAGCCGAGCGCGCGCTGCCAGAAGCCGTCGCAGAAGCGCGCGAGGGCGCCCCGGCCGTGCGATCCCGGGGGCTCGCCCTCGGCCACCCGTCCCGGAAGCCCCACCTCGACCGGCACTTCGCCGGCCAGCGGCACCCCCAGCAGCCCTGCGACCGCTTCCGCGTCGAGTCCGCCGGGTACCCGGCCCCGTACGACCACGCGGACGTCGCGGGCCACCATGCGGACTCCGGCGGCCACCCGGCCTGCCGCGGCCACCGCCCGCAGCTCTCCCCGCACCACCATCAGCACCAGGTCCAGCTGCGCGAGCACCTCGGCCACGGCTTCGTCGACCCGGCGCGGGAGGTCGACCACGACGACCCCGCCCCGGCGTCGCGCTGCCGCCAGCACCGAGCGCATCGCGGCGGGCGGCACCACCACCCGGTCCCCGCGGTCCCAGCTGAGCACCCGCAGGGCGTGCAGCTCGGGCAGGGATTCCGCCAGGGCTCCGGCGCCGACCCGGCCGCGCGAGCCGGCGAAGTCGGGCCAGCGCAGCCCATCGGCGCCTTCGCCTCCGAGGAGGACGTCGATTCCGCCGCCGAGGGGGTCGCCGTCGATGAGGATGGTCCGCTCTCCGGCCCGGGCGGCCCGCAGGGCCAGGGCGCAGGCGAGGGTGGAGGCTCCGGCTCCGCCACTGCCCCCGATGACCCCGACGGTGAGGGCGGGCCGCCCTGCCCCCTCCACCACGTCGGCGATCCGGTCGACGAGCCGGCCCTCGGCGTCGGGGAGGGTCAGCACCTCCTCGGCGCCGATCTCCACCGCCCGCTGCCATACCCGGGGGTCGTCCAGATCCCGGCCGACGAGGAAGACCCCGTCCCGCCGGGGTGCGCCGCGCACCCGCCGGGCGGCGTCGTCGCCGACCAGGACGAGGGGAGCCGACTCCCAGCCGACACCCGCGACACCCGCGACATCCGCGCCACGCCCGGCGCCCGCGCCGCTGCCGTCACCGCTGCCGTCACCACCGGCGACGCTTTGCTCGGGCACCGCATGGTGCACATGCGGCTCGGCCCCGGCGGCGGCGCACAGCCGCAGCAGGTCGTCGAGCAGCAGGGGGTCCTCGGTGATGATCAGTGGTCGCCCGCCGGCGGCAACAGGCCTACCGGCACCGGGATTCAGCCCGTCCCCGCCCGCCACCACGAGATCCCGGACTTCACACGACTTCGATCCAGCCACGATCTCCGCCTCCTTCTCACCGCAAATCCAGCGCCGCGGACTTCGCGGCCGGAATCACCGTGACGGGATCGGGAAAAAGAAGTGGATCTTGCTCGAAAACCGTGGACAGCCTGCCCGTTGTGAATAACTCGCTCACCCCAACAGGTGAGTTCCGGTGCGCGCCGGAACGACTACACACCGTGACGAGTTCGGGAGGGTGAGGGCCTTCGCCGTGCGGGCCCCCGGAAGGGGAGGAGACCCGAGGAATGATCACTCAGGGTCGAAAGCGGGGACGCAAACCGCGTCCGGACATGCGACGACCCCCGCCGGGGGGGAGAGCGGGGGTCGTCCCCACGGTCCGACTCGGGGGGGGAGGAGCCAGACCGGGTTAGCACGGTCGCGAACGATCCGTGACTTCCATGGTGTACCCGAGAGGCTTCTCAAGCAAACCCACGCGCCGGACTTTACGCCGAATGGTGGGCGCCTATGCTCGGGGCGTGGAAAACCAGCCCTTGCCGCACTCCTTGCCTCGCACCGCAGCCTTCTTCGACCTGGACAAGACGGTCATTGCGAAGTCGAGCACTCTGACGTTCAGCAAGTCCTTCTACCAGGGCGGCCTGATCAACCGAAGGGCTGTGCTGCGCACCGCCTACACGCAGTTCATCTATCTGGCCGGCGGCGCCGACCACGATCAGATGGAACGGATGCGGGAGTACCTGTCCGCCCTCTGCAAGGGGTGGAACGTGCAGCAGGTCCGGGAGATCGTCGCCGAGACCCTGCACGACCTCATCGACCCGCTGATCTACGACGAGGCCGCCTCCCTCATCGAGGCCCACCACACCGCGGGCCGCGACGTGGTGATCGTGTCCACCTCCGGCGCCGAAGTCGTCGAGCCCATCGGCGAGATGCTGGGCGCCGACCGCGTCGTCGCCACCCGGATGGTGGTGGGCGAGGACGGCTGCTTCACCGGCGAGATCGAGTACTACGCCTACGGACCCACGAAGGCCGAGGCCGTACGGGAACTCGCGGAGTCCGAGGGGTACGACCTCGCGCGCTGCTACGCGTACAGCGACTCGGTCACCGACATCCCGATGCTCGAGGCGGTCGGACACCCGCACGCGGTCAACCCCGACCGGGCACTGCGGCGGGAGGCAGTGGCGCGGGAGTGGCCGGTGCTGGTGTTCAACAAGCCCGTACGGCTCAAGCAGCGGCTGCCGGGACTGTCGATGCCCGCGCGGCCCGCCCTGGTCGCCGCCGCCGCGGTGGGCGCCGCCGCTGCCACCGCCGGACTGGTCTGGTACGCGAGCCGCCGGCGTGCGCTGGCCGCCGCTGCATCCAGCTGACCTGCGAGAACGCCGAATGTCCGGTACCTCCGCAATAGGCCCGTAAAGGCCGGTAAAGCAAAGAAATGCGGCCAGGGGTTTCGCTCCACTCCGAAGCGGAGTACAAAGGAATCAACGGCCCGCGAGACCAAAGAACATCCGAGAGGATCATCTTTAAAACGCAGTAAGGCCCACGGACCGAAGCATGAGCGCCGAGCACCCACGCGACGTCGACCCGTCGATTACGGGCCAGCCGCACCAGGTAACGGGCAGAGTTCCCGACCTGATGGGCATACATCGAGGACGCTTGGTAACTGGGCGCAAATGCCAGCGGCGACACCAGCAGCACGGTGTCGCCGCAACCCATGTCCGGCCCCGGCGGGCGCCCCGGTCCGCCGCCGGACCCGCGTCAGGCCGCGCCGCGCTGGAGCGCCTCGCAGACCGCCGTCGACTCGCGAACGCCGAGCTCGACCGCGCGGCCGCAGTGCGCGATCCAGGCGGACATCCCCTCCGCGGTCCCGGAGACGTAGCCCCCGAAGGCCTCCACATAGGCCTCCCGGCCCTGTTCCGCATGGCCGGCCTCCGCCGGGCAGATCGCCTTCGGGTCCAGGCCGCTGTTGATCAGCACGATCCGCTCCGCAGTCCGCGCGACCAGGCCGTTGTACGAACCGAACGGACGCAGCGCGAGCAGCTCGCCGTGCACCACCGCCGCCGTGATCAGCGCCGGAGCGGAGCCGCCCGCGATGATCAGGCGGGAGAGCCCGTCCAGCCGGCCCGCCACCTCCTGGGCGTCGGGCAGCGGCAGGTCGATCAACGGCTCGTCCACCGGCTCACCGGCCAGGCGGGGCCGGCCGACCACATCGCCGTCGGCCGTGGAGCCCGAGGCCACCAGGTGGAGCCGCGCCAGGACCCGTAGCGGCGACTGGCGCCAGATGCTCAGCAGCTGGCCGGCCTCCGCCGTCAGCCGCAGGGCGGCGCCCACCGTGCGCGCCTGCGGTTCCGAGCCGAAGTCGGTCCGGCGGCGGACCTCCTCCAGCGCCCAGTCGGCGCCGGACAGCGCCGCACTCCCGCGCGCGGCGCGCAGTGCCGCCTCCGAGGTGATCTCCCCGGCGCGGCGCCGCATGACGCGGTGGCCGTAGACCCGGTCCACGGCCTTGCGCACGGAATCCACGGACTCGGCGACACCCGGCAGACCGGCCAGCGGTGCGAGCGGGTCGGCGGCGGCCCCGGAGGAGGCCGAAGCGGCGGCAGCGGAGGAAGAGGCGGAACCGGCGGCGGAAGCAGAAGCGCTACTCATAAGTAGGGAGCCTACGCACTGCTTCCCCATAGCACCGACCCCTCCTTGGAGTGGTCTTCTTCACTCAGGCACACAACACACAGCCACCGACCCACTACGCTTTGTGAACATGAAGATCGCTTTCGTGGGGAAGGGCGGCAGCGGCAAGACCACGCTGTCCTCCCTTTTCATCCGCCACCTCGCCGCCAATGAAGCCCGTGTCGTCGCGGTGGACGCCGACATCAACCAGCACCTGGGCGCCGCGCTCGGACTCAGCGAGGACGAGGCGGCCTCGCTGCCCGCGCTGGGCGCGCACCTGCCCCTCATCAAGGAGTACCTGCGGGGCTCCAACCCGCGCATCGCCTCCGCCGACACGATGATCAAGACCACTCCGCCCGGCACCGGCTCCCGACTGCTGCGCGTCGACGAGGACAACCCCGTCTACGACGCCTGCGCGCGCACCCTGACGCTCGACGGCGAGTCCGTGCGGCTGATGGCGACGGGGCCGTTCACCGAGTCCGACCTGGGCGTGGCCTGCTACCACTCGAAGGTCGGCGCGGTGGAGCTCTGCCTCAACCACCTCGCCGACGGCCCGGACGAGTACGTCGTCGTCGACATGACGGCCGGTTCGGACTCCTTCGCCTCCGGCATGTTCACCCGCTTCGACGTGACCTTCCTGGTCGCCGAGCCGACTCGCAAGGGCATCTCCGTCTACCGCCAGTACAAGGAGTACGCGCGGGACTTCGGGATCACGTTGAAGGTCGTGGGCAACAAGGTGCAGGGACCGGAGGACATCGAGTTCCTCCAGGACGAGGCCGGCGACGACCTGCTGGTGACGGTCGGGCACTCGGACTGGGTGCGGGCGATGGAGAAGGGCCGCCCGGCCGCCTTCGAGCTGCTGGAGGCCACCAACCGGCTGGCCCTGCAGGCACTGCAGGACGCGGCCGACGACTCCTACGCGCTCCGCGACTGGGAGCGGTACACGGAGCAGATGGTCCACTTCCACCTGCGCAACGCGGAGAGCTGGGGCAACACGAAGACCGGGATCGACCTGGCGGAGCAGGTCGATCCCGGTTTCGTCCTACGGGAGCTGCTCACTCCTCGTTCTGACTCGCTTCAGCCGGCTCCGCAGCCGGCTTGACCCCGGCGGGGGCGGCCGGCTTGGCCGGCGGCCCCGCCGTCAGGAATTTGTTCCAGCCCTCCTTCGGCGTCTCGCCGACGCCGAGGGTGCGCATCCACTCCAGGGCCTTCGGGTCCTGGGCGTCCAGCCAGTCCACCAGCTCACGGAAGGGCACGCAGCGGACTTCCTTCTGCGTGCACATGGTCTTGATGGAGTCCTCGACGGCACGCATGTAGGTGCCGCCGTTCCAGGACTCGAAGTGGTTGCCGATGATCAGCGGCGCCCGGTTGCCCTGGTAGGTCCGCTCGAAGGCCTTGACCAGGCCGTCGCGCATCTGCTCGCCCCAGTACTCGTGCTGGGAGGGATCGCCCTGCGTGGTCGTACCGGACTGGTTGACCAGGTAGTTGTAGTCCATGCTGAGCGTTTCGAAGGCGCGGCCCGGCATGGGGACCAGCTGCAGCGGGATGTCCCAGAGGCCGTCCGTCTTCTTCGGCCAGATCTGCTTGCTGATGCCGCTGGAGTCGTAGCGGAAGCCGCCCATCTCCTTGGCCGCCAGCATGAAGTTCTTCTGGCCTTCGAGGCAGGGGGTGCGGGCCCCGATCATCTCCTTGTCGTAGTCGAACGGGAGCGCCTCCATGCCCTTGAGGGCCGGCGAGTTCGTCTTCCAGTTCTTGACGAACGACTTCGCCTGGTTGATCTCGCTCTTCCACTCCTCCACGGACCAGGTCCCGACACCGCCCTCGGGTCCGCAGAAGTGGCCGTTGAAGTGGGTGCCGACCTCGTTGCCCTCCAGCCAGGCCTCGCGCACCTGGGTGGCGGTGTCCTTGATGCCCTGGGGGTCACCGAAGCCGATGTCGGACCGGCCCGAGGAGTGCTGGGGCGCGGTGTAGAGGGAACGCTTCTCCTCCGGGAGCATGTACACGCCGCTGAGGAAGTACGTCATGCGCGCGTTGTACTTCTTGCCGACCTCACGGAAATGCGAGAAGAGCTTCTGGCTGTCCTCTCCCGCTCCGTCCCACGAATACACGACGAACTGCGGCGGCTTTTCGCCGGGCTTCAGCTTCTCCGACTTCTTCACGTTCGGCTGCAGGCCCGTGTACGCGGTCGAGCCGTCACCGATGGGCCGGTTGACGCTGCCCGGCGCCGGGGCCTGTGGGACGGCCGCGCCCTTCTTGGCCGCCTGGCCTCCGGGGGCCGGGCGACTGGTGGGCTCCGAGGTGCTGCACCCGGCCACTCCCAGGACCAGCGCCGTGGCGACCAGACCGCCGGCGATCCTCTTCGTGCCGCCGGCGGCCTTCTTCTTGGTGGCAGTCATCCGCCGCACCTCTTCCCTCGCAGTTCCCTCGCAGGACTTCCGTGCCGCAACGTCCCACGCGGTCCGTTTTAAGGAAGGTGTGACAAGCCGGACTAAATGCCTAATCACTCGTGAGCGTTAATTCCTAGGCCGTTTGCCCGCATTGCCCCCCACTGGCCTTTACTCTCCATTACCTTTCATTTACCGAGTGTTGAGAATCCCGCCGCTTCACCCCTCCCCCGAGGAGACGGGACCTGATGACCGCCAGCCCCGCACCCACTCCCCCTCCCCCCTCCAAAGGCCTGCCGGCCGGCCCGTCGGCCTGCTTGCCGACCGGGCGCCCGTCCGGTCTGCACGCCGATCTCTCCGCCTCCGTCGCCGTCTTCCTGATCGCCCTGCCGCTCTCCCTCGGCATCGCCCTGGCCACCGGCGCACCGCTCCAGGCGGGTCTCGTCGCCGCGGCCGTCGGCGGGATCGTGGCCGGACGGCTCGGCGGAACGCCCCTCCAGGTGAGCGGCCCGGCGACCGGACTCACCGTCGTCACCGCCGAGTTGATCCAGCACTACGGATGGCGCACCACCTGCGCCATCACGGTGCTCGCCGGGCTGTGCCAGCTGGGCCTGGCCGCGCTGCGGACCGCCCGGTCCGCGCTGATGGTCAGCCCGGCCATCGTCCACGGGATGCTCGCCGGCGTCGGAGTCACGATCGCGCTGGCGCAGCTGCACATCGTGCTCGGCGGCACCCCGCAGAGCTCCGCCCTGGCCAATGTCCGCGGCCTGCCCAACCAGTTGGCCGATCTGCATCCCGCCGCGCTCGGTGTCAGCGTGCTCACCCTGGCCGTCCTGTTCTGCTGGCCACGGCTGCCGGGCCGCACCGGGCGGTACCTGCGCAAGATCCCCGCCGCGCTGGCCGCCGTCGCCGTCGCCACGGCCTGCGCCGCCTTCGCCGGGCTCACCCTGCCCCGCGTGGACCTGCCGTCCTGGCGCAGCCACGCGCTGGCCGGGCTGCCCGAGGGCCCGGTCCTCGGCATCCTCGCCGCCGTGCTGACCATCACCCTGGTCGGCAGCGTGGAATCACTGCTCTCGGCAGTGGCGACCGACAAGCTCATCGCCACCCAGCGGGCCCCGGAGGGTCGCCCCGCACGGTCCGACCTCAACCGCGAACTGCGCGGACAGGGCGCGGCGAACATCGTCTCCGGGGCACTGGGCGGACTGCCCGTCGCGGGAGGCGCCGTCCGCAGCATGGCGAACGTCAAGGCCGGGGCCGTCAGCCGCCGGTCGGTCATGCTGCACGGGCTGTGGGTGCTGATCGCCGCCGGGCTGCTGGTACCCGCCCTCGACCTGATCCCGCTCGCCGCGCTCGCCGCCCTGGTGATGGCGGTGGGCGTGCAGATGGTGAACGCCACGCACCTGCGCACCGTCACCCGGCACCGCGAGTTCCTGGTCTACGCGACGACCATCGTGGCCGTGGTGCTCGGCGGGGTCCTGGAGGGCGTCGCCATCGGCATCGCGATGGCCGTCGCCCTGGCCCTGCACCGCCTCGCCCGGACCCGGATCACCGTCGAACAACTCGACAGCGGGGTCCACCGGGTGTGGGCCCGAGGGCAGTTGACCTTCCTCGCGGTCCCGCGGCTGAGCCGGGTGCTGAACCAGATCCCGCACACCGCGCACGCCGTCGTCGAACTGGACGGCTCGTTCATGGACCACGCCGCCTACGAGACCCTCCAGGACTGGCAGGACTCCCATCTGGCCCACGGCGGCTCGCTGGAGGTCACCGGCCGGTCAGGGGCCAGGATCGCCGAAGCCGAGCAGGCCCAGCGGGCCCAGCGGGCCGAGCGGGGTGAGCGGGCCGAGCAGCGCGGGGACCACCAGTGCTGCCGGCCCTGGACCCCGTGGCAGAACCACTGCGACCACCGCGGCACGGTTGCCCGTACACCCCAGACGGTGGCCGTGGCCGCGGCCGCGCCCCCCGTCCCCGCCGTACCGGCCGGCCCCCGCAGGCGCGGCGCCGGTCAACTGGCCAACGGAATCAGCGCATTCCAGCGGGACACCGCCCCGCACGTCCGTGAGGAGCTGGCCCGGCTGGCCCGGGAGGGGCAGCGGCCCTCGCAGCTCTTCCTGACCTGTGCGGACTCCCGACTGGTGACCAGCATGATCACGGCCAGTGGACCGGGAGACCTGTTCACGGTCCGCAACGTCGGCAATCTCGTCCCGCTCCCGGGGGCCGAGTCCACGGACGATTCCGTCGCGGCGGCCATCGAGTACGCCGTGGACGTCCTGCAGGTGGACAGCATCACCGTGTGCGGGCACTCGGGGTGCGGGGCCATGCAGGCGCTGCTCAATTCCGCGCCCGGGGTGCCCATGACCCCGTTGCGGCGGTGGCTTCGGCACGGACTGCCGAGCCTGGAGCGGATGGCCAGCCGCCACCACGCCTGGGCGCGGATCTCCGGGAGGCTGCCGGCGGACGCCGTGGAGCAGCTGTGCCTGACCAATGTCGTGCAGCAGCTGGAGCACCTGCGGGCCCATGAATCGGTGGCCCGGCGGCTCGCCGAGGGCACGCTGGAGCTGCACGGGATGTACTTCCACGTCGGCGAGGCCCAGGCGTACCTGCTGTCGGAGGGGGAGGACTTCTTCGACTGCCGGGTCTTCGACACCGTCGGAGCGGGTGCGCTGCGCGGCTGACCGCCCGCCCCCGGTCAGGAGCCGCCGTCGGATCCGCCCGCCGGATCTCCCCGCTGGGGCTCCCACCAGCGATTCCCGTTCGAGCGGGAGCTTTGAACCGATAGCCTCCCGTATCCGTGCCACTGAGTGGCCCCTTCCCGCCCCCTTCGGCGGGCGGGGGCCACTCGCGCGTGGGCCCAGGCGAGTAATAGGTCTACACCAATTCCCGGCTACCCCTTGTCACCTGGGCCATTGACTGATGAGCTATGCCGGGGACACAACGGACACCCTGGGAAAGGGATATGTCGTGAGCAACGAGAGCCTGGCCAATCTGCTCAAGGAGGAGCGGCGGTTCGTACCGCCTGCCGATCTGGCCGCCGCCGCCAACGTGACAGAGGCCGCGTACGCACAGGCCGACGCGGACCGGCTGGGCTTCTGGGCCGAGCAGGCGCGGCGGCTGAGCTGGGACACCGAGCCCACGCAGACGCTCGACTGGACCAACCCGCCCTTCGCGAAGTGGTTCGCGGACGGCAAGCTGAACGTCGCGTACAACTGCGTGGACCGCCACGTCGAGGCCGGCAACGGCGACCGTGTGGCCATCCATTTCGAGGGCGAGCCCGGCGACAGCCGCTCGATCACCTACGCCGAGCTCAAGGACGAGGTCTCCAAGGCCGCGAACGCCCTGACCGAGCTGGGCGTACAGGCCGGCGACCGGATCGCCGTCTACCTGCCGATGATTCCCGAGGCGGTCGTCGCGATGCTCGCGTGCGCCCGCGTCGGCGCCGCGCACTCCGTGGTCTTCGGCGGTTTCTCCGCCGACGCCGTCGCCTCCCGCATCCAGGACGCCGACGCCAAGCTGGTCATCACCGCGGACGGCGGCTACCGCCGCGGCAAGCCTTCGGCGCTGAAGCCCGCCATCGACGAGGCCGTCGCCAAGTGCCCGCAGGTCGAACACGTCCTCGTGGTGCGCCGCACCGGCCAGGACACCGCCTTCACCGAGGGCCGCGACGTCTGGTGGCACGAGATCGTCGACCGCCAGAGCGCCGAGCACGCGCCCCGCGCCTTCGACGCCGAGCACCCGCTCTTCATCCTCTACACCTCGGGGACGACGGGTAAGCCCAAGGGCATCCTGCACACTTCTGGCGGCTACCTCACGCAGACCGCGTACACCCACCACGCGGTGTTCGACCTGAAGCCGGAGAGCGACGTCTACTGGTGCACCGCCGACATCGGCTGGGTGACCGGGCACTCGTACATCGTCTACGGGCCGCTCGCCAACGGCGCCACCCAGGTGATGTACGAGGGCACGCCGGACACCCCGCACCAGGGCCGGTTCTGGGAGGTCGTGCAGAAGTACGGCGTCACCATCCTCTACACCGCGCCCACGGCGATCCGGACGTTCATGAAGTGGGGAGACGACATCCCCGCGAAGTTCGACCTGTCGAGCCTGCGCGTACTGGGCTCGGTCGGCGAGCCGATCAACCCCGAGGCCTGGATCTGGTACCGCAAGCACATCGGCGGTGACCGCTGCCCGATCGTGGACACCTGGTGGCAGACCGAGACCGGCGCGATGATGATCTCCCCGCTGCCCGGAGTCACCCAGACCAAGCCCGGTTCGGCGCAGCGCGCGCTGCCCGGCATCGCCGCCACCGTCGTGGACGACGAGGCGAACGAGGTCCCGAACGGCGGGGGCGGCTACCTGGTCCTCACCGAGCCGTGGCCGTCGATGCTGCGCACCATCTGGGGCGACGACCAGCGGTTCATCGACACCTACTGGTCCCGCTTCCCGGGCAAGTACTTCGCGGGCGACGGCGCCAAGAAGGACGATGACGGCGACATCTGGCTGCTCGGCCGGGTGGACGACGTGATGCTGGTGTCCGGCCACAACATCTCGACCACCGAGGTGGAGTCGGCGCTCGTCTCGCACCCCTCGGTCGCCGAGGCGGCGGTCGTCGGCGCGAACGACGAGACCACCGGCCAGGCCATCGTGGCCTTCGTCATCCTGCGCGGCAGCGCCACCGAGACGGACACGCTGGTAGGTGAGCTGCGCAACCACGTGGGTGCCACGCTCGGGCCGATCGCCAAGCCGAAGCGGATCCTGCCGGTGCAGGAGCTGCCGAAGACCCGCTCGGGCAAGATCATGCGCCGCCTGCTGCGCGACGTGGCCGAGAACCGCGCGGTCGGTGACGTCACCACGCTCGCGGACTCCTCGGTCATGGACCTGATCCAGAGCAAGCTGCCGGCGGCCGGCAGCGAGGACTGAGGTCCCACCCGGCACCACCCACCTGTGCGACACGGTGGGAAGGGGCATTCGGCGCGTCGCGCCGGATGCCCCTTTCGCACATAAAGTGAAGATCACCGGATACGCCTACGCGTGCACCCTGTAACGTATTAGACGGTTAAAGAACTACTCCACAGGGTGCGCCGGGAAGTCTGGTCGGCAACATGCTTCGCCATGCCGTCCAACCCACCCCGGAGGTACCACCCGTGGTCGCGCCCCACCCCACCGACAACCAGAGCCGCAAGCTCCTCGGCCGCCTTTCGCTGCCCGAGCGCCGCTTCGTGGCCGACGCCCTGCGCGCCGAGACGGTCGGCGGCGTCCTCCTCCTCGTGGCCGCGATCGCCGCACTCGTCTGGGCTAACGTGCCCGCCATCTCGGCGAGCTACGAGAACGTCCGCTCCTTCCACATCGGCCCCGCCTCCCTCGGCCTGGACCTCTCGCTCCAGCACTGGGCGGCCGACGGCCTGCTCGCCGTCTTCTTCTTCGTCGCCGGCATCGAGCTCAAGCGCGAGCTCGTCGCGGGCGACCTGCGCGACGCCAAGGCGGCCGCGCTCCCGGTGATCGCCGCGATCTGCGGCATGGCCGTGCCCGCGCTGGTCTACGTACTGACCAATGTGCTCGGCAACGGCTCGACGGACGGCTGGGCGGTCCCGACCGCCACCGACATCGCCTTCGCGCTCGCCGTCCTCGCCGTCATCGGCACGTCGCTGCCGTCGGCCCTGCGCGCGTTCCTGCTGACCCTCGCCGTCGTCGACGACCTGTTCGCCATCATGATCATCGCGGTGTTCTTCACCAGCGAGATCGACTTCCTGGCGCTCGGCGGCGCGGCCGTGGGCCTGGCCCTCTTCTGGTTCCTGCTGCGTGCGAAGGTGCGCGGCTGGTACATCTACGTCCCGCTCGCCCTGGCGATCTGGGGCCTGATGTACAACAGCGGCGTGCACGCCACCATCGCCGGTGTGTCCATGGGCCTGATGCTGCGCTGCCACCGAGAGGAGGGCGAGCAGCACTCTCCCGGCGAGCACATCGAACACCTCGTCCGGCCCCTGTCGGCCGGCCTCGCCGTCCCGCTCTTCGCCCTGTTCTCGGCCGGCGTCTCCCTCTCCGACGAGGCCATCGGCCAGGTCTTCACCCGGCCCGAGACCCTCGGCGTGGTGCTCGGCCTCGTCATCGGCAAGACGCTGGGCATCTTCGGCGGAACCTGGCTCGCCGCCCGCTTCACCAAGGCGGAGCTCAACGACGGTCTGGCCTGGCCGGACGTGTTCGCCGTCGCCTCGCTCGCCGGCATCGGCTTCACCGTCTCGCTCCTGATCGGCGAACTCGCCTTCACCGACGACCCCGTCCTCACCGACGAGGTCAAGGCCGCCGTGCTGATCGGCTCGCTCATCGCCGCGATCCTGGCGTGCATCCTCCTGAAGATGCGCAACCGCAGGTACAAGGCGCTCACCGAGGACGAGGAGCGCGACGAGGACCTCGACGGCATCCCCGACATCTACGAGCAGGACAAGCCGGACTACCACCTGCGGATGGCCAAGATCTACGAGGCCAAGGCGGCGGAGCACCTGCGCAGGGCCGAAGCGGCCGCGGCCGATGCGCCACACGCCGCGGCAGAAGCTGCGGGCGGGTCCAGCGCCGACGGCGGCCGTCCGGCATGATCTGAACTGACGACAGGACAGCCGTCGCAGTCGGACGACAGAGGGAGAGATCGATGAGCGCAGTGGACCACGGGGCCCCGGGAGCCGAGCGCACACTCGGCCAGCTGGTCGCCTCGGCCACCGCCGAGATGTCCGCCCTGGTGCACGACGAGATCGCCCTCGCCAAGGTGGAGATCAAGCAGGACGTCAAGCGCGCGGGCATCGGCAGCGGCGCCGCCGTCGTCGCGGGCGTGCTCCTCCTCTTCTCGCTGCCGGTGCTGAGCTTCGCGGCGGCGTACGGGATCCACAACCTCGGGCTCGGGCTGGCCTGGTCCTTCCTGATCGTCGGTGTGGCGTTCTGGCTGCTGGCGGGAGTGATCGGTCTGATCGCCCTGGCGAAGTTCAAGAAGATCAAGCCGCCGGTGAAGACCATCGCCTCGGTCAAGGAGACGGCGGCCCTCGTCGGCACCGTCAAGCCCCACGCCCGCTCGGTCAGTGACAACGCCGTGGGTGTGGCACGCTCGTCCTCATGACAGCGCCCTCGTCCGATTCCGGCACATCCGGTACGCCTCCCACCGCCGCCACGGCGGTACGGATCGACATCCCGGGCGGGCGAGCGGTGACCCACCGGGACGTCGCGGCGAACGGGGCGCGGTTCCACGTCGCCGAACTGGGTGACGGACCCCTGGTGCTGCTCCTGCACGGGTTCCCGCAGTTCTGGTGGACGTGGCGGCACCAGATGACCGCCCTCGCCGACGCGGGCTACCGGGCCGTCGCGATGGACCTGCGCGGGGTGGGCGGCAGCGACCGCACCCCGCGCGGCTACGACCCGGCGAACCTGGCGCTCGACATCACCGGGGTCGTACGGTCCCTCGGCGAGCCCGACGCCGCCCTCGTCGGGCACGACCTGGGCGGCTACCTCGCCTGGACGGCGGCGGTGATGCGGCCGAAGCTGGTGCGCCGGCTGGTGGTGTCCTCGATGCCGCACCCGCGCCGCTGGCGCTCCGCGATGCTGTCGGACTTCGGTCAGACCCGGGCCAGTTCGCACATCTGGGGCTTCCAGCGGCCGTTCGTGCCCGAGCGTCAGCTCGTCGCCGACGGCGGGGCGCTCGTCGGCGAACTGATCCGGGACTGGTCGGGCCCGCGGCTCCCCGAGGAGGACGACGTTGCGGTGTACCAGCGCGCGATGTGCATCCCTTCCACGGCGCACTGCTCGGTCGAGCCGTACCGCTGGATGATGCGGTCCATGGCCCGGCCCGACGGTCTGCAGTTCAACCGGCGCATGAAGCGGCCGGTACGGGTACCGACCCTGCACCTGCACGGCTCGCTCGATCCGGTGATGCGTACGCGTAGTTCGGCGGGGTCCGGGCAGTACGTCGAAGCCCCGTACCGCTGGCGGCTCTTCGACGGGCTCGGGCACTTCCCTCACGAGGAGGACCCGGCGGCCTTCTCGACCGAGCTGGTCAACTGGCTGAAGGATCCCGAGCCGGACCGCTGAGCTGACCGATCCTCACACGCCGTTTATATGACAACCGTTCAATTGCCTGACGCATAGGCCAATTGGCCGCCCCCAACGCGATTACCGACCTTGGGGCCCGGGCACAGCTCGGAGTATGAGCTGGACGCACGACTACGGTGACACCGCACACGAACGCCGCTCGACGGTCACGCCGGGCACGCACAGGGGGCAGGGCCGCGAAGGCCACGACGACCCCCGACTAGGGATTCCACGCATTCTGCGCCGGCGGGCCCGCTGGGTCTCCGCCCGGCTCAGGCACCAGCGCACGTAGGCACTGACCCCGCAGGGCTTCCGGGGCGCCCGGGCGGTCACGAGGACCGACAGGGCCCGGGAAGCCCTGCAGGGCTCCGTAGGGCCCCCCGGGGACTCAGAGGGCGCAACCCTGGCTGCCGACCCGCCGGTCCGCGGCCTTCCCGGTCTGGATGTCGTCGCGGACCTCGTCCGCGGTCAGGGCGTAACCGGTGTTGGGATCGTCGAGGGATTTCGCGAAGACGACCCCGTAGACCTTGCCCTCGGGCGTCAGCAGCGGGCCGCCGGAGTTGCCCTGGCGGACCGTCGCGAACAGGGAGTAGACGTCCCTTCGCACGGTTCCGCGGTGGTAGATGTCCGGGCCGTTGGCGTTGATCCGGCCGCGGACCCGCGCCGAGCGGACGTCGTACGAACCGTTCTCCGGGAAGCCCGCGACGATGGCGTCGCTGCCGCTCGCCGCGTCCTTGTCGGTGAACTCCAGTGCGGGCGCCTTCAGCCTGGGCACGTCCAGCACGGCGATGTCGCGCTCCCAGTCGTAGAGCACGACCTTGGCGTCGTAGAGCTTGCCCTCGCCGCCGATCTGCACGGTCGGCTCGGTGACCCCGCCGACGACGTGTGCGTTGGTCATCACCTTGCCCGGTGCGAAGACGAAGCCGGTGCCCTCCAGCACCTTGCTGCACGCGGGCGCCGTGCCGACGACCTTCACGATCGACCGCTTGGCCTGCTCGGCGACGGGGCTGTTCGCGAGCGCCGGATCGGGGGGATTGACCTCGGTGATCGGCTCGTTGGAGAACGGGCTGAAGACCTGTGGGAAGCCGTTGCGGGCCAGGGTGGAGCTGAAGTCCGAGAACCAGGTGTTCGCCTGCGCCGGGAGCACCCTGGAGACGCCGAGGAGCACCTTGGAGTTGCGGACTTCCTTGCCCAGCGTGGGAAGTGACGTACCGGCGAGCGCGGAGCCGATCAGCCAGGCCACCAGCAGCATCGCGACCACGTTCACCAGGGCGCCGCCCGTCGCGTCGAGCGCGCGGGCCGGGGACCACGTGATGTGGCGCCGGAGCTTGCTGCCCAGGTGGGTGGTGAGCGCCTGGCCGATCGAGGCACAGATGATGATCACCACCACGGCGATGACGACGACCGTGGTGGACACCTGGGTGCCGTTGTCGGTGACCCGGTCCCAGATCAGGGGCAGCAGGGACACGGCGATGAGACCACCGCCGAGGAAGCCGATCACCGACAGGATGCCGACGACGAACCCCTGGCGGTAGCCGACGATCGCGAACCATACGGCGGCGAGCAGCAACAAGATGTCCAGCACGTTCACAGGGGCCACCGTCTCATGCGGTCCAGTCGAGCGGGACTTCCCGGGCCCGGTCCCAGGGACGCTCCCAGCCGGCGAAGTGCAGGATCCGGTCGATCACCCCGGCGGTGAAACCCCAGACCAGAGCCGATTCCACGGTGAAGGCCGGGCCGTGGAAGCCGCCTGGGTGGACGACGGTGACCCGGTGCTCCGGGTCCGTGAGATCGGCCACGGGCACCGTGAAGACCCGGGCGGTCTCGGCCGGGTCGACCACGCCGACCGGGCTGGGGGCGCGCCACCAGCCGAGCACCGGGGTCACGACGAACTCGCTGACCGGGATGTAGAGCCGGGGCAGCACTCCGAAGAGCTGGACCCCGGCGGGGTCCAGGCCGGTCTCCTCCTCGGCCTCGCGCAGGGCGGCGCGCAGCGGGCCGGTGGTGTGCGGGTCGCCGTCCTCGGGGTCCAGGGCGCCCCCGGGGAAGGAGGGCTGGCCGGGGTGCGAGCGCAGGGTGCCGGCCCGCTCCATCAGCAGCAGCTCGGGACCGCGGGGGCCCTCGCCGAAGAGGATCAGCACGGCGGACTGGCGGCCTCGCCCGTCCTCCGGCGGCAGGAACCGGCTGAGCTGGGTGGGCCGCACCGTCCGGGCCGCCTCGACGACGGGGTCCAGCCAGCCGGGCAGGCCGCGGGTGAGCAGGGCCGTGCTGCCGCGCCGACCCCTCGGCGCGTCGTGCGTGGCCTCGTGCAGGGCCCCGTAGCGAGCTTCGTACGGATCCTCGGGCGCGGCGCCCGCGCCGGGCCCGGCGGCGTCCGCCCGGCGGTTCTGCGTGGCCTCGGTCATGGGCACCCCTGTCCGTGTTCCCCCACACACCGGCAAACGCGGCGCGGGTAGTGATTCGTTCCTTACGGGTGCGGCTCTGCTGCCGGGCTCCGCACCCGGACCCCTCGAACGCCCCCAGGGCGTCCGGGAGGCCCCGCAGGGGACTCAGGCGCCTGCCGGGGCGGATCGGGCCGGCGCGGGCAGGCCCGGGTAGTCCGGCGGCGGGCTCAGGCGCTGGCCGGGCTGGCCGCCCTTCTCGTACTTCAGGAGCATCGCCGCCTTCTCCGGATCGGTCTCGCCCTCCCCGTAGGCCGGGCAGAGCGGAGCGATCGGGCAGGCCCCGCAGGCGGGCTTGCGGGAGTGGCAGATCCGGCGGCCGTGGAAGACGACGCGGTGCGACAGCATCGTCCACTCGCTCTTCGGGAAGATCGCGCAGATCTCCGCCTCGACCTTCTCCGGGTCCTCCTGCTCGGTCCACTTCCAGCGCCGCACCAGTCGGCCGAAGTGGGTGTCAACCGTGATCCCGGGGACGCCGAAGGCGTTGCCGAGGACCACGTTCGCCGTCTTGCGGCCCACCCCGGGGAGCGTCACCAGGTCCTCGATCCGGCCCGGCACCTCGCCGCCGAAGTTGTCGCGCAGCGCCTGCGAGAGACCGAGGAGGGACTTGGCCTTCGCCCGGAAGAACCCGGTCGGCCGGATGATCTCCTCCAGCGCCTCGGGATCGGCTCCGGCCATGTCTTCGGGGGTCGGATAGGCGGCGAAGAGGGCCGGGGTCGTCTGGTTCACGCGCAGGTCGGTGGTCTGCGCGGACAGGACGGTGGCGACCAGCAGCTCGAAGGAGTTGCGGAAGTCGAGCTCCGGATGCGCGTACGGGTAGACCTCGGCCAGCTCCCGGTTGATCCTGCGCGCCCGCCGCACCATCGCCAGGTGGCTCTCCGGCTTCGCCCCGTCCTTCTTGACCTTGCTCTCTGCCATCCCCGAAGGCTACGCCGGACAGCCCTCCGCCCGTGGCCGGACGTGACCTCCGGCCCGGCCGGGGTTTCTTGGCCGAAGTTTTGCCCTGGAGCCGGGGTGACTGCTCCGGGAGGGCCCCCGACGAGCCGTGTTCGCCCACGGCTGAATTCACTGCCGCGGTCACTCCCCCGGACCCCTTGGCCTGTGCTCTCACCGGCCTGTTGGACGCCCGGCCGGTCCGGGGCACGGCGGCCAGACCCGCCCCGGACCTCAGGTAACACCACCCCGATAGGCCTCTCGCCGCACAGCACACCCGTACGTCCGGCATCCTTGTGATGAACGTGATTGATCGCACTGTTTGAGCCGTCCGGCAAAATGGGGGACCGATCCCCTGGCTGGTCGACATAGGAGAGAGACTCGTGGACGACGTACTGCGGCGTGCCCCGCTCTTCGCGGCGCTCGATGACGAGCAGGCCGCGGAGCTCCGCGCCTCCATGGGCGAGGTGACCCTCGCGCGCGGTGACGCCCTGTTCCACGAGGGCGACCCCGGTGACCGGCTCTACGTGGTCACCGAGGGCAAGGTGAAGCTGCACCGCACTTCCCCCGACGGGCGCGAGAACATGCTGGCCGTCCTCGGCCCCGGAGAGCTGATCGGCGAGCTGTCGCTGTTCGACCCGGGCCCGCGCACCGCCACCGCCACCGCCCTGACCGAGGTCAAGCTGCTCGGCCTGGGTCACGGAGACCTCCAGCCGTGGCTGAACGCCCGGCCCGAGGTGGCGACCGCGCTGCTGCGCGCCGTCGCGCGGCGCCTGCGCAAGACCAACGACCAGATGTCCGACCTGGTCTTCTCCGACGTTCCGGGCCGGGTGGCCCGTGCGCTCCTCGACCTGTCGCGCCGCTTCGGCGTGCAGTCGGAAGAGGGCATCCACGTCGTGCACGACCTCACGCAGGAGGAGCTGGCCCAGCTCGTCGGCGCGTCGCGCGAGACCGTGAACAAGGCTCTGGCCGACTTCGCGGGGCGCGGATGGCTCCGCCTCGAGGCGCGTGCCGTGATCCTGCTGGACGTGGAGCGGCTGGCGAAGCGCTCGCGCTGACGTCCGCAGTCTTCGTAGAGGGGTCCCGCCCGGTGGGCGGGGCCCCTTTTCGTCAAGGCCCCTTTTCGTCGGGGCCCATTTCATGCCCGGCGTTTCGGCCGGACGCACGCGGCCGGAGTGGGGGCACAGTGGACCCATGGAGCACAGAGGCCTCGACGCGTACGGGTACTTCGAGCGCGAAGGCTCACTCGGGCAGGTGCCGGCCGAGTTCCGCGGGCTCGTCGCCGCCGCGCGGGCGCGGATCGGTGAGGCGTACGGGCAACGGCTGCACAGCGCCTACCTGTACGGGTCCGTGCCGCGCGGGAGCGCCCGGTACGGGCGGTCCGACCTCGACCTGCTGATCGCCCTGCACCACGCGCCCTGCGACGAGGACCGCGACACCACCGAGGTACTGGCACGCGGCCTCGACGAGGACTTCGCGGAGATCGACGGGGCCGGGATCCTGCTGTACGGCAAGGACCGGCTGCTGAGCGAGCAGGAACGTTACGACCTCGGCTGGTTCCTCGCCTGCCTGTGCACCCCGCTGCTCGGCGCGGACCTGGCCGAGCACCTGCCCCGCTACCGCCCGGACGGCCTGCTCGCCCGCGAGACCAACGGCGACCTGGCCGAGCTGCTGCCGCAGGTCCGGGACCGGATCCGGGCGGCGGCCACGCCGGAGGAGTACCGCAGGCTGTGCCGGGGCGTCTCGCGGCACCTCGTGCGGACCGGATTCACCCTCGTCATGCCCCGGTGGGGCGGCTGGACCAGCGACCTCACCGAGTCGGCGGAGGTGTTCGGGCAGTACTACCCCGAGCGCGCCGACCAGATGTGCGCCGCGGCCGCCGCCGCGCTGGACCCGGTGGCGGACCCGGCCGTGCTGCGGTCCTACGTCGAGGACCTCGGCCCGTGGCTCGCGGACGAGTACACCGCCCGGCACGGGACGAAAACTCCCCGTCCGGCGGGATAGTTCGGCTGCGGCCCGCTCACTCGGGACCCCCCGGGATCAGGCCGTGCTCCCGCAGGTACTCCAGCTGCGCGCGTACGGACCACTCCGCGGCCGGCCACAGCGACCGGTCCACATCCGCGTAGACGTGGGCGACGACCGCCTCGGGGGTGCTCAGACCGTTCTCGACCGCCGTCTCGATCTGCGCGAGGCGGTGCGCCCGGTGGGCGAGGTAGAACTCGACCGCGCCCTGCGCGTCGTCCAGGACCGGCCCGTGTCCCGGGAGCACCGTGTGGACGCCGTCGTCGACCGTCAGCGAGCGCAGCCGGCGCAGGGAGTCCAGGTAGTCGCCGAGCCGCCCGTCGGGGTGCGCGACCACGGTGGTGCCGCGCCCCAGGATCGTGTCACCGGTCAGGACCGCGCGGTCGGCCGGCAGGTGGAAGCAGAGCGAGTCCGCGGTGTGGCCGGGCGTCGGGACCACGCGCAGCTCCAGACCGCCCGTGCGGATGACGTCCCCGGCGGCCAGACCCTCGTCGCCCAGGCGCAGAGCCGGGTCCAGGGCGCGGACCTTCGTCCGGGTCAGCTCGGCGAAGCGGGCCGCGCCCTCCGCGTGATCGGGATGTCCGTGGGTGAGGAGGGTGAGCGCGACCCGCTTGCCCGCCCCCTCGGCGGCGGCGACGACCGCGCGCAGGTGTACGTCGTCCAGCGGGCCGGGGTCGATCACCACGGCCAGGTCGGAGCCGGGCTCGGAGACGAGCCAGGTGTTGGTGCCGTCGAGGGTCATCGCGGAGGCGTTCGGGGCCAGGACGTTCACCGCGCGGGCGGTGGCGGGTCCGGAGGTGACGACTCCGCGGGGCTGGCCGGGCAGGGCGGCGGCATCGGTCATGCGGGCGCTCCTCCGGGGTTCGCGGGGCCGGGGTCCACGGGGCCGTTCGCGGGGCCCCGGTTCGCGAGGCGGACGCGTTTGGTGAACTCGTCGTGGCCCGGCCAGCTGAGCACGAGCTCGCCGTCCGTGAGTGTGGCCCGGGCGAGGACCGGGGCCAGGTCCTGGCCGCCGGCCGCGGCGAGGGCCTCGGAGGGGCTCCCGTAGGGCTCCAGGGACCGCAGGGTGGTGATGGTGGGCGGCATCATCAGCAGCTCGCCCTTGTCGTAGCCGGCGGCTGCGTCGGCGGGGCGGATCCAGACCGTGCGGTCGGCCTCGGTGGAGGCGTTGCGGGTGCGCTGGCCTTCGGGGAGGGCCGCGACGAAGAACCAGGTGTCGTACCGGCGCGGCTCGAACTCCGGGGTGATCCAGCGGGCCCACGCGCCGAGCAGGTCGGAGCGCAGGACCAGGCCCCGCCGGTCGAGGAACTCGGCGAAGGACAGCTCCCGGGCGACCAGGGCCGCACGGGCGGCCTCCCAGTCCTCGCCGGTGGTGTCGCCGACGACGGTGTCCGCGGACTCGCCCGCGAGCAGGACCCCGGCCTCCTCGAAGGTCTCGCGGACGGCTCCGCAGACGATCGCCTGGGCGGTGGCGGGGTCGGTGCCCATCCGCTCGGCCCACTCGGCGCGGCTCGGGCCCGCCCAGCCGATGAGGTGGTCCTCGTCGCGGGGGTCCACGCCGCCGCCGGGGTACGCGTAGGCGCCTCCGGCGAAGGCCATCTCGACCCGGCGGCGCAGCATGTGCACGGCGGGGCCGTCGGGGGTGTCGCGCAGCAGCATCACGGTGGCCGCCCGCCTCGGTTCCACCGGGGTGAGCGAGCCGTCCGCGAGCGCGCGGATGCGGTCGGGCCACTCCGGGGGGTACCACTGACCTCCCGCTGAGGTCTCTTGCTGACCGTACTGACCATTCGGCATGGCGGGATGCTACGGCCATCCGGGCCGATGTTCGAGGGCCACCTGTCGGCGGGCCGCGCCGGCGGCGGCCACGGAGGCGGGCCGGCGCGCCCGCGCCGGCCCGCCGGACCCGCGCCGCGAACGCCGGCGGGGCCGGATCCCCCTGAGGGTGATCCGGCCCCGCCTGGGCCGTGCCGGAGGTCAGGCTCCCGGAACCAGCTCGACCTGGATCTCGATCTCGACCGGGGCGTCCAGCGGGAGGACCGCCACGCCGACCGCGCTGCGGGCGTGGACGCCCTTCTCGCCGAGGACGGCGCCCAGCAGCTCGCTCGCGCCGTTCAACACGCCCGGCTGGGCCGTGAAGTCGGGGGCCGAGGCGATGAAGCCGACGACCTTCACGACGCGCGCGATCTTGTCGAGGTCGCCGACGACGGACTTCACCGCGGCCAGCGCGTTGAGCGCGCAGGTCGCGGCCAGTTCCTTGGCCTGCTCCGCCGAGACCTCGGCGCCGACCTTGCCGGTGACCGGCAGATTGCCCTTGATCATCGGGAGCTGGCCGGCGGTGTACACGTAGGCACCCGACCGCACGGCCGGCTGGTACGTGGCCAGCGGCGGGACGACCTCGGGCAGGGTCAGCCCGAGTTCGGCCAGCCGCGCCTCGACGACTCCGCTCATGCCGCCTTCTCCCGCTTCAGGTAGGCCACCAGCTGCTCGGGGTTGTTCGGCCCGGGTACGACCTGGACGAGCTCCCAGCCGTCCTCGCCCCAGGTGTCCAGGATCTGCTTGGTGGCGTGGACCAGCAGCGGGACGGTCGCGTATTCGAACTTCTTGGTCATGGGAGCGAGCGTAGTGCCTGCCGTACGGGCCCCCGCCACCACCGCCGCCGCCCGGGAGGAATTAGGCTCGGGCCCTGTGAGCAGGCTCCAGGTGGTCAGCGGCAAGGGCGGCACCGGCAAGACCACGGTCGCCGCCGCACTCGCGCTCGCCCTCGCACGCGAGGGCAAGCGGATTCTTCTGGTGGAGGTCGAGGGCAGGCAGGGCCTCGCCCAGGTCTTCGGGGCGGAGGCGCTCCCCTACGAGGACCGCAAGATCGCCGTCGCCGCGGGCGGCGGCGAGGTGTACGCGCTCGCCATCGACGCGGAGCGGGCACTCCTGGACTACCTCCAGATGTTCTACAAGCTCGGCTCGGCCGGCCGCGCCCTCAAGAAGCTCGGTGCCATCGACTTCGCGACGACCATCGCGCCGGGGCTGCGGGACGTGCTCCTGACGGGCAAGGCGTGCGAGGCCGTGCGGCGCAAGGACAAGTCCGGCCGGTTCGTCTACGACCACGTGATCATGGACGCTCCGCCGACCGGGCGGATCACCCGCTTCCTCAACGTCAACGACGAGGTGGCGGGCCTGGCCAAGTTCGGGCCGATCCACAACCAGGCGCAGGCCGTCATGAAGGTGCTCAAGTCCCCCGAGACGGCCGTGCACCTGGTCACCCTCCTGGAGGAGATGCCCGTGCAGGAGACCGCCGACGGGATCGCCGAACTCCAGCAGGCGGGCCTGCCGGTGGGACGGGTCATCGTCAACATGGTCCGGCCGCACCACCTCGACGAGGCCGCCCTGCGCGCCGCCGCGGGCGAGCACCGCTCCGGCGTCTCCAGGGCGCTGTCCCGGGCCGGCCTCGGCAGCGCCCGGCGCGGCGGGCTGGCAGAGCGGCTGGTGGACCCGCTGCTCGTGCAGGCCTCGGAGCACGCCAGCAGGGTGGAGCTGGAGCGCGCCCAGCGCACCGTCCTGGCGGGGCTGCGCGTACCGACGTACGAACTCCCCATGCTCGGCGCGGGGATCGACCTGGCCGGCCTCTACGGGCTCGCCGCGGAGCTGCGAAAGCAGGTGGGCGAGGAATGAGCGAGGCCGGGACCATGGACGTTCCCCCGCGGCTGGCCGTCGACCGGCTGCTGGACGATCCGCAGACCCGGATCATCGTGTGCTGCGGGGCGGGCGGGGTCGGCAAGACCACGACCGCCGCGGCGCTCGGGGTCCGGGCGGCCGAGCGCGGGCGCAAGGTGGTCGTCCTGACCATCGACCCGGCGCGCAGGCTGGCCCAGTCGATGGGGATCGACTCGCTCGACAACACCCCCCGCAAGGTACGGGGGGTGCAGGGCGCGGACGGCGGCGAACTGCACGCCATGATGCTCGACATGAAGCGGACCTTCGACGAGATCGTCGAGGGCCACTCCGATCCCGAGCGCGCACAGGCGATCCTCGCCAACCCCTTCTACCAGTCCCTGTCGGCCGGCTTCGCGGGCACGCAGGAGTACATGGCGATGGAGAAGCTGGGGCAGCTGCGGGCCCGGGACGACTGGGACCTGATCGTGGTGGACACGCCGCCGAGCCGGTCCGCCCTGGACTTCCTGGACGCGCCGGGGCGCCTGGGGTCCTTCCTGGACGGGAAGTTCATCCGGGTGCTGATGGCTCCGGCCAAGGTCGGCGGCCGGGCGGGGATGAAGTTCCTGAATGTCGGCATGTCGATGATGACGGGCACGCTCAGCAAGCTGATGGGCGCCTCGCTGCTGAAGGACGTACAGACCTTCGTGGCCGCCATGGACACCATGTTCGGCGGCTTCCGCACCCGCGCGGACGCCACCTTCCAGCTCCTCCAGGCGCCCGGCACCGCGTTCCTCGTGGTCTCCGCGCCCGAACCGGACGCGCTGCGCGAGGCCGCGTACTTCGTCGAGCGGCTGGCCGCGGAGCGGATGCCGCTGGCCGGGCTGGTACTGAACCGGGTGCACGGCAGTGACGCCGAACAGCTCTCGGCGGAGCGGGCGTTGGCCGCCGCGGAGAATCTTGAAGAGGGCCGCATTGTGGATCAGGAGTCCGGGAAAGCTGGTCTTCGTGACTCCACGGACCCCGACTCGGACACCGAGACCGACACGGATGCCGAGACCCGCACCGAGACCCGCACCGAGCGAGAGACCGCCGCCGACGCCGTAGACGCCGACGTGGACGGGATCACCGCAGGACTGCTGCGCCTGCATGCGGAGCGCATGCAGGTCATCGCGCGCGAAAAGCGCACGCGCGACAGGTTCACCTCGCTGCACCCCGAGGTGGCGGTGACCGAAGTGGCTGCCCTGCCCGGCGACGTACACGACCTCGCCGGGCTGCGGGCCATCGGAGAGCGACTCGCGGCCGGGGTTCCGGCCGGAGCGTAGGCGTTCCTACGACGTGGTGCCCTGGCGGTCTACCCGGCTGCCGCGTACGTCTCGTACGGAACGTCGATCTCCTCATCGGCATCCATGGTGAGGATGCCCGTACTGCGCTCGTACTCCGTGCGGGCGGTTTCGAGCAGTCGCCGCCACGAGGTGACGGTGGGACGCCGGCGCAACAGCGCACGTCGTTCCCGCTCGGTCATTCCGCCCCACACTCCGAACTCGACACGGTTGTCGAGCGCGTCTGCCAGGCATTCGGTCCGCACCGGACATCCGGTGCACACCGCCTTGGCCCTGTTCTGTGCCGCTCCTTGAACGAACAGTTCATCCGGATCGGTAGTGCGGCAGGCTGCCTGCGCACTCCAGTCGGTAACCCAGCCCATCCCGGCGCCGTCCTCTCCCGAATCGAGGCTCCCCCACGGCGGTAGCGGCATATTCACCGCTGCCAGTTGAGGACGTTACGGAAGGTGGGCACAGTGCAACACCCCCGACGGGCCCAATCTTGAATGGTCCGAACGGACTATGGGTAAGCGGCAGATCACCCGACGGAGTGATCCTGCGACATGCCCGACCATTCCGGCGATTTGGGTGAAATCGGCGGGGCGACCTGGTCACAGGGGGCGAGATTCGGACATGCGTCCACCCCATTCGGGAAGGGTGAAAAACAAGCCGTGGGGTTGATGTCCCGCCGCGCTGCTGTGACAGTTGGGAACAGCTTAGGCCAAGGCATTCGCATGTGTCCGGCGAATGAGAACGTAGGCTGCCCTCCATGGGAAAGAAGCGCTCGGGCGGCGGGCTCACGGGGCCACAGCAGGCCGCCAAGTTCCTCGGTGTGTCCGTTCTCTCCGGAGTTGTGCTCGCGGGCATCGCGATCCCGGGTGCCGGCGCCCTGGGGCTCGCGGCCAAGGGGACGGTCGAGGGGTTCGATGAGATCCCGGCCAATCTCAAGACACCGCCGTTGAGCCAGCGGACCACGATTCTGGACGCAGAGGGTGGCCTGATCGCCACGGTCTATTCGCGTGACCGGCAGGTGGTCCCGATCACGGCCATCTCCCCGTACATGCAGAAGGCGATCGTCGCGATCGAGGACTCCCGTTTCTACGAACACGGTGCGGTCGACCTCAAGGGCATCCTGCGCGCGGTCAACCGCAACGCCCAGGAGGGCGGCGCGGCGCAGGGCGCCTCGACGCTGACGCAGCAGTACGTGAAGAACGTCTTCGTCGAAGAGGCCGGCAACGACGAGACGAAGGTGCGCGAGGCCCAGGAGAAGAGCCTCGGGCGCAAGATCCGCGAGCTGAAGTACTCGATCCAGGTCGAGGAAGAGCTCGGAAAGCAGAAGATCCTCGAGAACTACCTCAACATCACGTACTTCGGGCAGCAGGCGTACGGAATCGAATCCGCCGCCCAGCGGTACTTCAGCAAGCCGGCCAAGGACCTGACCCTGGACGAGTCGGCGCTGCTGGCGGGCGTGGTGCAGTCGCCGAGCCGGTTCGACCCGGTGAACGACTCGCAGGAGGCGACGAAGCGCCGCAACATCGTCCTTCAGCGCATGGCCGACGTGAAGAACGTTTCGCAGGCGGAGGCGGACGCGGCGAAGGCGAAGCCGGTGAAGCTGAAGGTGACCAAGCCGAAGAACGGCTGCATCACCGCCGTCAAGGGCGCGGGCTTCTTCTGTGACTACGTGCGCAACTCGTTCCTCGACGACACCGCCTTCGGCAAGACGCGCGAGGAGCGGGCGAAGGTCTGGAACCAGGGCGGCCTGACGGTCCGCACGACCCTGGACCCGCAGTCCCAGGACTCCGTCAACGAGTCCATCAAGGACCACGTGGACCAGGACGACAAGGTCGCGACGGCCGTCACCCTCGTACAGCCCGGCTCCGGGCGGGTCCTCGCGATGGGCCAGTCCAAGCCCTACGGCTTCGGCAAGGACGAGACCCAGATCAACTTCTCGGTGGACAAGAAGATGGGCGGCTCGAACTTCGGCTTCCCGACCGGCTCCACCTTCAAGGCGTTCGTCGCGGCCGCCGCCATCGAGCGCGGTCTGCCGCCGACCAAGATGTACCCGGCCCCGTACGACATGGACTATCCGAGCCCGGTGCAGACCTGCGGCGACAAGCCCTGGATCAACGACGGCAAGTACAAGGTGGAGAACGAGACCGAGTCCGAGGTCGGTCCGTACGGCATGAAGGACGCGATGGCCAAGTCGGTCAACACCTACTTCGTGGAGATGATCTCCGAGATGGGCCTGTGCCCCGTCACCGAGATGACCACCAAGCTCGGCGTGATCCCGGCCAACGGCACCAAGCTCCCCGAGGTCCCCGCCATCGCGCTCGGCAGTGAGGGCATGTCCCCGCTGACCATGGCCAACGCCTACGCCACCTTCGCCAACCGCGGCGTGTACTGCACCCCGGTCGCCATCGAGTCGATCACCGACTCGCACGGCAAGGCGCTGACGGTCCCGAAGTCCAAGTGCGGCCGCGCGATGACCGAGCGGACCGCCGACACCATCAACACGCTGCTGCTCGGCGTGGTCGACTCGGGTACGGGCCAGCAGTCGGGACTGTCCGACCGGCAGAGCGCGGGCAAGACCGGTACCACCGACAGCCGCTACAACGCCTGGTTCGTCGGCTACACGCCGAACATGTCCGGCGCGACCTGGGTCGGCTCCGGCGGCGCCAAGCAGGTGTCGATGGAGAACATCACCATCGGCGGCCAGTACTACGACAAGGTCTTCGGCGGCGGGCTGCCCGGCCCGATCTGGAAGCAGGCGGTCTCGGGCGCACTCTCCGGCCGCGAGGCTCCGGGCTTCACCACGGTGAACATCCCCGACACCCCGAGCCCGGCCGCCGGCGGCAAGCCCACCGGCAAGCCCACGAAGCCCGGCAAGCCGGGCCGCGACGGCAAGCCCGGCGACGGGCGGCCCGGCGGGCAGGCCGCGGCCGGAGCCACCGGCGGGACCCCGGGCGGTACGGGCGGCGACGGTGAGGGCGGGGACGACCCCCTCGCCGGGATCACCATCCCGCCGGGCATCATCGGCGGGCGCGACTAGGACCCGTAGCAGAACGACGAAGGGGCTCTCCACCGGATCCGGTGGAGAGCCCCTTCGTCGTTTGCCCCGAGTACCTCGGGTACCCCGGGCCCCCCGAGTACTACGACAGGTGCTTCTTGACGGCGGCGGCGACGCGCCCGCCGTCCGCCAGCCCCGCGACCTTCGGGTTCACGATCTTCATCACGGCGCCCATGGCCCGCGGCCCCTCGGCTCCCGCCGCCTTGGCCTCCTCGACGGCCTGCGCCACGATCGCGCCGAGCTCCTCGTCACCGAGCTGCTTGGGGAGGTAGCCGTCGAGGAACTCGCCCTCGGCGGTCTCCCGCGCGGCCTGCTCGGGACGGCAACCCTGCGCGAAGGCGTCCGCGGCCTCGCGGCGCTTCTTCGCCTCCTTGGCGATCACCTTGAGGACTTCCTCGTCGGAGAGCACACGGGCTTCCTTGCCCGCGACCTCCTGGTTGGTGATGGCGGAAAGGGTCAGGCGCAGCGTGGACGAGTGCAGCTCGTTGCGCGCGCGGATGGCGGTGGTGAGGTCTTCCTGGAGCTTGGCCTTGAGCGTGGTCATGGCCCGAGTCTGCCAGGTACGGGGGCTTTGGCGCCCGTCCGTTTCCTGGTGTGCCCGCCGGGTCTGCGAACATGAGGCCATGCGTGCGCGTTACGGAGTACCTCTGAAGGTCACCGCCGGGATCGCCGCGGCGGGGGCCGCCGGTCTGGCCTATGCCGCCGGTTTCGAAGCCCGGTCCTTCCGCCTGCGCCGGGTCACCGTGCCCGTGCTCCCGCGGGGGATGCGTCCCCTTCGGGTCCTGCAGGTCTCGGACATCCACATGGTCGGCGGGCAGCGCAAGAAACGCGCCTGGCTGCATTCGCTGGCGGGGCTGCGCCCCGACTTCGTGGTGAACACGGGCGACAACCTCTCCGACACCGAGGGCGTGCCGGAGGTGCTCGACGCGCTCGGCCCGCTGATGTCCTTCCCCGGCGTGTACGTCTTCGGGTCGAACGACTACTACGGCCCCCGGATGCGCAACCCCGGGCGCTACCTGATCGAGAAGACCCAGGGCAAGCACGGGCTCAACGGCAACGCCCCGGTCGTGGGCGCCGTGCACAACCCGTGGGAGGGCATGCGGGACGCCTTCGACGCGGCCGGCTGGCTGAACCTCACCAACACCCGGGGCCGGCTCAAGCTCGACGGGCTGGAGCTGGCTTTCACCGGCCTGGACGACCCGCACATCAAGCGCGACCGGTACGAGAAGGTCGCGGGCGGGCCGGAGGCGGACGCGGACTTCTCGATGGCGGTCGTCCACGCCCCGTACCTGCGCGTCCTCGAAGCCTTCACCGCCGACCGGTACCCGCTGATCCTGGCCGGGCACACGCACGGCGGGCAGCTGTGCATCCCCTTCTACGGGGCCCTCGTCACCAACTGCGACCTGGACACGAAGCGGGTGAAGGGCCTCTCGACGCACGAGGCGCAGGGGCAACGCGCCTACCTGCACGTATCGGCGGGCTGCGGGACCAACCGCTTCACCCCGGTGCGCTTCGCGTGTCCGCCCGAGGCGACCCTGCTGACACTGACCCCGAAGGCCTAACGCGGGCCGGTCCGCCGGGTACGTTGACCGGATGATCGCACCTGCCGCCCTCCGCCTCACGACCGCCGCCTTCCGTGCGCTGATCGCGGCCGCGGCCCTCACCGGCCTGGTCATCGAGTGCGCTTACGGCAGCGTGCCCGTCGTCCTCAGTTTCTTCACGATCTGGACGAACATCCTGGTCGCGGTCGTCTTCGGGGTCTCGGCCGTCCGCGTCCACCGGCGCGAGCCGGACGTGGCCCCCCCCCTTCTGGCGGGGCGGAGTCCTCCTCTTCATCCTGATCACCGGGCTGGTCTTCCACCTGGTCCTCGCCAACCCGTCGAGCCCCTTCAACGTGGTCGAGGACCTGGACAAGTTGTCCGGCGCGAAGTCCGTAGCCAACCAGCTCCTCCACACGGTCACCCCCATCGGCGCGGCCCTGGACTTCCTCTTCCTGACCGCCCCCCGCACCCTGCGCCCGCGCTACGCCGCGCAGTGGCTGGCTTACCCGCTTCTCTACGTGGCCTTCGCGCTGGCCCGCGGCGCCCTCCTGTCCCCCGACACGCCGACGCGGTACACGTACCCCTTCATCGACGCCGCCCAGTACGGCTACGGCAGGGTCGCGGTGAACGCGGTGATCCTGGGCCTCGCCTTCTACGCCCTCGGTCTCGCCCTGGTCGCGGCGGACCGCTGCCGTCCGCCGCGTGAAAACCGGATTTCGTCTCCGGCCGAGGGTCCGCTAAAGTAATCGATGTCGCCAGGGCAGCAGCGCTGCAACGGTGGACATCGGGGTGTAGCGCAGCTTGGCAGCGCGCTTCGTTCGGGACGAAGAGGTCGTGGGTTCAAATCCCGCCACCCCGACTTCGCAAGACCAGGTCAAGGGTCTGATCCAGTCAATGGATCAGGCCCTTTCCTGCGTCTCCGGAGATCGCGCGCCCGCCTGTCTGTCTGGGTGTGCCCGAGCCCGAGGTCCGTGCCCCTTGTCTTTCTCCCCCACGTCCATATCCGCGCGACTGCGCGACGTCCGCCGTCCGGGGCGGCCCGTCTGGCTCTCGCCGAAGGTGTTCCGGACCGAGGTCCTCGCCGGTCTGGTCGTCGCGCTGGCGCTGATTCCCGAGGCGATCTCGTTCTCGATCATCGCGGGGGTGGATCCGGCGATCGGGCTGTTCGCCTCGTTCACGATGGCCGTCGTGATCTCGGTCGTCGGCGGGCGGCCGGCGATGATCTCCGCCGCGACGGGCGCCGTGGCCCTGGTGATCGCTCCGCTGAACAGGGAGCACGGGCTGGGGTATCTGATCGCCGCGGTGATCCTGGCCGGCGTCTTCCAGATCGTGCTCGGCGCGCTCGGTGTGGCGAAGCTGATGCGGTTCATCCCGCGCTCGGTGATGGTCGGTTTCGTCAACTCCCTCGCCATCCTGGTCTTCATGGCCCAGGTCCCCGAACTCCTCGGCGTTCCCTGGGCCGTCTACCCGCTGATGGCCGCCGGGCTCGCACTCATGGTGTTCTTCCCGAAGGTCACGAAGGTGGTCCCGGCGCCGCTCGTGTCCATCGTCATCCTCACTTCGATCACCGTGGCCGCGGGCATCGCGGTCCCCACGGTCGGCGACAAGGGCGCGCTGCCCTCCGCGCTGCCGGTGCCGGGCCTTCCGGACGTGCCGTTCACCCTGGACACGCTGACCCTCATCGCGCCGTACGCGCTGGCCATGGCGCTCGTCGGGCTGATGGAGTCGCTGATGACGGCGAAGCTGGTCGACGAGATCACCGACACCCGGTCCTCGAAGACGCGGGAGTCCATCGGTCAGGGCGTCGCGAACATCGTCACCGGGTTCTTCGGCGGCATGGGCGGCTGCGCGATGATCGGCCAGACGATGATCAACGTGAAGGTGTCGGGCGCCCGTACGCGGCTGTCGACCTTCCTCGCCGGGGCCTTCCTGATGGTGCTGTGCATCGCCTTCGGGCCGGTGGTGTCCGAGATTCCGATGGCCGCGCTCGTCGCGGTCATGGTCATGGTCTGCTTCGCGACCTTCGACTGGCACTCCATCGCGCCGAAGACCCTCAAGAGGATGCCCGCCGGTGAGATCACCGTCATGGTCGTCACCGTCGTGTGCGTGGTCGCCAGCCGCAACCTGGCCGTGGGCGTCGTGGTGGGCTCCGTCACCGCGATGGTCCTCTTCGCCCGGCGCGTCGCGCATCTCGCCAACGTCACCTCGGTCCTCGATCCGGACGGCGGCCAGGTCGTCTACTGCGTGACCGGCGAGCTGTTCTTCGCCTCCTCGAACGACCTGGTCGAGCAGTTCGACTACGCCGGCGACCCGGACAAGGTGGTCATCGACCTCTCCGCCGCCCACATCTGGGACGCCTCCTCCGTGGCCGCCCTCGACGCGATCGAGCACCGGTACGCCGGGCGCGGCAAGAGCGTGGAGATCACCGGCCTGAACGGACCCAGCGCCCACCTGCACGGGAAGCTCAGCGGCGAACTCGCCGGCGGCAGCTGAGCCGGCGGGTGGCTACGGATCCCGCCGCGGGGCGGGACCCGTGCGCCGGGAGGCGGGTCAGAGGGTGCGGAGCTTCGTGGTGAAGACCTGGTTCGCGATCTTGTCTCCCATGGCGAGGCCGTCCGTGGCGTCCCACGGGTAGTGGACGCCGAGCCAGATGCGGCTGTCGGCGTCCTCCTTGCCGGCCGCGCTGAAGCTGGTGAAGTGGCGGGTCTTGACCGGGGCCAGCGGTTCGTCGGTGGTGAGGTCGAAGGAGATGTTGTCACTGCCGAAGTAGCGCTTCATGACCCCGGCCCAGGCACCGCCGAAAGAGGCGTGGCCGGAGACGTACGCGGGGAAGCAGGGGCTGACGTTGACCCCCGACGGGCTCTTCAGCAGGGGCTTCCACTGGGGGTCGAAGCCGCCCTCGCGGATTGCCGAGACGGGCCGCCACAGGTCGATGGGGGTGGCGAACTTGGCGTCGCGGACCGCGATTCCGGTGTCGGCGAGGGCGATGGAGACGAGGGCGAAGAGGCGGGCGTTGGCGTAGACCCCGAGGCTGCGGGCCCTGGAGACCTCGCGGGTGGCCTGGAGCATCTGGCCGGGCGGCTTGTAGGTGCCGTTGTTGTCGTTGGCCCAGAACCAGGCGGCTGCGAGCTGGTCCGGGGTCCGGTTGATCACGGGGGTGGCCGCCGTCGGCTTGTCGGCGCCGGCCGTCCGGACCACCTCGACCTGGCGTTTGTACTCGTCGCTCGCCACCAGGTTCTCGTACGAGCCGTACTGGGCCAGGGTCGTGGGGCGGAACTGGGAACCGGAAGCCAGCGAGAACGGCTTGACCTGGCCCCAGAGCGGGTCGATCGCGTCGCTGTCCTCGTCACAGGAGGCATCGGGCATGTCGGGGTAGCTCGTCGGCCGCCAGGCGCCCGGCTTGTTGTCCCCCACGTATACCTGGGGGTTCTCGGAGCCGTCGCCCGTGCGGGCGTCCGTCATCTGCCTGACCATGGTGCCGACCACGGAGAGGTCGAGGAAGTCGCCTGCGGTGGGCTCGGTGCCGAACCGCTCGCGGAAGCGCGAGTCCAGGTACTGCGTCTGGTCGGCGTACCGGCTCTGCTTGTTGCCGTAGAGGCCGAGAAGGATGTTGTAGGCCGTACGCCCGATGACGCGCTCCTCCTCGTCCGGGCCCTCGGCCCAGCCCGCGTAGTTCTCCGCGTGGATGTACGGCTCCGAGGTGATCTTGCCCTTCCACTTCAGCTGGTACGAGGACTCCGCGTCGTAGATCGCGGCGTTCATCATCGCGGCGGCGCGGGCCATCGGGACGGGTCCGCCACCCGTCCGCCGGAAGACGTTCTGCAGCACGTCGTTCCAGTAGTGCACGGGGTCGGCTATCGACTGCGCCGGCAGTGCGGCATGGGCGGGCTGCGGGGCGGCGGCGAGGATGGATCCGGTCGCGGCCAGGACGACGGCGCTCGCCATGGCACGGCGCCAGAGAGTGGTGCGACGTGGGGTTCGGACGGTTTCGGGCATGGCTCGACTCCCTTTGATCACAGGTGTGTTGATCGCCTCCGAACGGGGCGCCGTGATCATGGCGCGAGGTGGGCCGGGCCGCTTGTAGAAAATGGAACGCCCGTGCGGAATGGCTGGTCCCGCCCGGCTGGACGGCGCGAACCCGACAGGCTCTGCTCCCCTCTCTCTCCCCCGACCCCGCACCCACCCGCCGCGCCAGATCGTGGATCGCCGGAACTGCGCGCCCTCGTCCGCCGACTAACTGCGGGCGGAGAGACGGCCGGTGTCAGCGGAGGGGCGAGCGATGGGCGGGCTGGACGTACGGATGGAGGGGGTGGGGTGCCGGCACGGGCGGGTCGAAGCCGTCGTCGGGGTCGATCTGGAGATCGCCGCCGGTGAGCGCGTCGCGCTGACCGGCACCAACGGATCGGGCAAGACCACACTGCTGCGCGCCGTGCTCGGACTGCACCCCCAGGTCAGCGGAACCATCCTGGTCGGGGGGCGCGGCGGCGACCCGGCCTGGCGGCGGCGGGCGTGCGCGTGGATTCCGCAGAAGCCGGCCGCCGGACGCTTCCCGCTCCTGGGCGGCGAACTCCTCGCCAGCAGTGGGGACCCCCGGGCGGCCGACGAGGCCGCGGACCGGCTGGGCGTGGGAGCACTGACCGGGCGGGCGCTGCACACCCTGTCCGGCGGACAGCTCCAGCGGATCTACCTGGCCCGGGCGATCGGCTGCGTCGCCGCCGGCGCCGGGGTGCTGCTCGCCGACGAGCCGACCGCCGCCCTGGACTTCGCCGGACAGTACGAGGCCGCCGACGTACTGACCGCGCTGCCCGTGACGCTCGTCGTCGTCACTCACGACCGGGCGCTCTCGGAACGCTGCGACCGCGTGCTGGAGATGGCCGCGGGCCGCCTGCGGGAGGTCCGGTGAGCGCCGCGCTGGCCGTCGGCGCCGACCTCGGAACCCTGCTGCAACTGGCCCCCGTACAAAGGGCGGGCTTCGCCCTGCTGCTGGCCGCCGTCGGGCTGCCCGTGATCGGGGTGGTCATCGTCGGGGTGGTCATCATGCCGGTGCGCTTCGCGATGATGCACGTCGCGCTGCTGGGCATCGCCAGGCCGAGGAGGCCAGCGACCACGGCCCGGCCGCACTGGGGTCGGCCCCGCTGCTGGACGCGACGATGCTGTGGCGCCACGGCGGCGACCGGGTGCGCGCGCTGTACCCGAAGCGGCTGACGGCCGGCGAGCTGCGCGCCTGCTACGCCATGACCGACCCGGACTCCCCGGGCACCGACCCGTTCCTCACCTCCACGCGCGCGGTCGAACAGGCCGACGGGAGCTGGACCGTGAGCGGCCGCAAGTGGTTCACCTCGCACGCCGCCGAGGCCGATGTGGTCACCGTCCTGGTCCGCACCGACGGGCAGCCGGGGAACCGTACGGGGCTGTCGCTGCTCGTCGTCCCCACTTCGGCGCCCGGCTTCCGGGTGGTGCGGGAGCTGCCGGTGCTGGGCGCGTCCGGCCAGTGGGGGATCGAGTTCGACCGGGTACCCGTGGACGCCGACCACCTCCTCGGCGAACGCGGCGGGGCCCTGGCCGTCGCCGGGGAACGGCTCCAGCTGGGCCGCACCCTGCGCTGCCTGCGCTGGCTCGGCCAGGCACAGCGCGCCTTCGACCTCATGTGTGAGCGCGTGAACTCCCCTACCGGGGCCCGCGGTCCGCTCCATGGGCACCAGCTGGTGCAGCAGCACGTCTTCGAATCGCTCCTGGCGCTGCGCAGCACCCGGTCGCTCGTCCACGAGGCCGTGGCCGGGATCGCCGCCGGACGGGACGCGCACGTGGAGGTGGGGCTGGCCAAGGTGGCCACCGCCCGCATGCTCCAGCAGGTGACGGACTCGGCCGTCCAGATCCACGGCGCGGCCGGCCTCGGCCCCGACACCCCCCTGCCCGCCCTCTACCGCTCCGGGCGCACGGCCCGGATCCTGGACGGCCCGGACGAACTCCACATCACGGGGGTGGCACGGCGGGTCCTGCGGGAGTACGGGGCGTAGCCCGGCGGACGTACGGGGGCCAGGAGCGGGGATCCGGGCGGCACGCCCGGTCCCCGGGGGCCTTGCGGCGCCGCCACCGGTCGGCGACGATCTGGGCTTTCCGTCGGTCGGGGGGCGTTGTCGGTGGCAATGTTGATCATGCTGTGCGTACTGGTCGGGCTCTTGGTGTTCGGGATCTCGCTGGGGATCTACCTTCATTCGAGCCCGCTGCTCAGGCGGGGCATACGCACCTCGGCGGTGTGCGTGAACGTGGGCCAGGTCGCGGCGGGTTCGATGCTCCTGCTGGAGTACACCCCGGTGGGCGCTCCGGCCCGGCAGCACACCGTCGGACCGTTCGTCTTCCCGCCGGTACGGGTCGGGGGCCGCATGGACGTCATCTACGACCCGAAGCGCCCGCAGGAGGTGAGCCTTCCGGAGCGCCTCCCCAAGAGCACGCGCGGCCTGGTCATCGCCATGGTGGTGTCCGGCGCGGTCCTCGCGGCCTGCGCGGTGTGGATCGTCTGACCGCGCGGGGCTGAGCGCTCCACCGGCGTCGAGAAATCGAGCGCGCCGGGGACGCGGCCGGGCCGTGTGACGTTGGTGTAGTACCTGGCAGCGTGCGGGGCGGGACGTCCGCGACGCCCTGCGCACGCATCGCTTCCCCCGCGGGTCCGGCTGGAGCCGGGGCTCCACCGGTCTCGAGTTGAGGCCTCGCCCCATCGGCGTAGCGTGGAAGAGGCACCGTACTCGGGCGACAGGGCGAGTGGCGGGGTACAGCCGCGAGGAGCGATTGCCATGAGCAAGCTCTCGATCGAGCAGTTGCGCGAACGTGTCCGCGGGACGGTCACCACCCCGGACGACGCCGCCTACGACGAAGCGCGCACGGTCAACAACGCCATGATCGACAGGAGGCCGGCCGCCGTCGTGCGCTGCGTCAACGCGGGCGACGTCATGGCCACCGTCGACTTCGCACGGGAGAACGAGGTCGACCTGGCGGTGCGGGGCGGCGGGCACAGCGTGCCCGGATTCGGTACCTGCGACGGCGGTGTCGTGGCGGACCTGTCCGGGATGCGCGGCGTACGGGTCGACCCCCGACATCGGACAGCACGCGCCGAAGGCGGCGCGACCTGGGGCGACTTCAACGCGGCGACGTACGCCTTCGGTCTGGCGACGACCGGCGGGATCATCTCGACCACGGGTGTCGGCGGGCTCACCCTCGGCGGCGGCATCGGCTACCTGGCCCGCGGACTGGGGCTGAGCTGCGACAACCTGATCTCCGCAGACGTGGTGACCGCGGACGGCCGGCTGCTCGTCGCGAGCGAGGAGGAGAACGACGACCTCTTCTGGGCCCTTCGCGGCGGCGGTGGCAACTTCGGCGCGGTGACCTCCTTCGAGTTCCGGCTCAGCCCCGTCAAGGACATCTACGGCGGGCCGATGCTCTTCGAACTGGACGACGCCGCCACCGTGCTGCGCTCCTTCGGCGAGTACATCGCCGACGCGCCGGAGGAACTCGGCGCCTTCCCGCCTTCCAGCTGGCCCCGCCGCTCCCGTTCATCCCCGAGGACCGGCACGGCGACCCCTTCGCCCTGATCGTGTCGTGCTGGTCGGGGCCGCTGGAGGAGGGGGAGCGCGCCCTCCAAGCCTTCCACGACTTCGCACCGGTGGTCGCCGAGCACGTCGGGCCCATGCCGTACCCCGCGCTCAACAGCGCCTTCGACGCGCTGGTGCCGCCCGGCCTCCAGCACTACTGGAAGGCCAACTTCGTGACCGAGCTCAGCGAGCCCGCGATCGCCGCGCACGTGCAGCACGGGCCACGGCTGCCGGCCGTGAACTCGACGTGCCACATCTACCCGATCAACGGTGCCTGCCACCGCGTCGCACCGGAGGCGACGGCCTTCGCCTACCGGGACGCCTCGTTCGCCACGGTCATCGCCGGGATGTGGCCCGACCCGTCCGCCAACGAGGCCGGCATCGCGTGGGTCCGCGACTATTACGAGGCGACCGCCCCGCACTCGGAGGAGGGCGGATACATCAACTTCATGGCCGACGACGACCAGAGCCGGATCAAGGCCAACTACAAGAGCAACTACGACCGCCTCGTCGAGGTCAAGCGGAAGTACGACGCGGGGAACCTCTTCCATCTGAACCAGAACATCAAGCCGTAAAGGCCTACGGGAGCCGGTGTTGGGGCCTCGGGGTCTTGGGGCCTTGGGGCCTTGGGGCCTTGGGGCCTTGGGGCCTTGGGGTCAGATGGTGCGGACGTCCGCCAGCCCGGTCAGTTCGGCCAGCCGGAGTGCCAGAAAGAAGTCCCCCCACACCAGTTCGTGGCGGACGGCGATCCCCTTGTCCGCGTCGTAGCAGCCGTCCAGCAGCCGGCCCCCTACGAGGTGAGCGTCGACCAGGCACTGCAGGATCTCGGCGGCGCGGTGCGCGTACCGCGCGGCCCCGGGGCCGGGAAGACGGGCGAGTTTCAGGAGCGACGGCGGGCCGGTGCAGTACGTCGGCCAGCGCGAGCAGCAGCCAAGCCGGTCCGCGGCTCCAGCCGGGCGCCGGCTCCGCGCAAGGCCGCCAGCCCGTCTCCTCCCCGTGGGACCAGGCCGGTACGAATGGGGGAGGCACAGGGTCAGGTGTCGGTGGAGGTGGGCGGCGGCGGCCGCCTCGCCCCGGAGCCCGGCGGCGGCGAGCAGGGGGACCGTGCCCGGCAGGCCGTCCACCCGGGCCAGCAGGCGGGGGCCGCCGAACGCCGATCCCCAGGGCAGCAGGCCGAGTTCCGTGTCCATCGCCGCCAGGCAGGCTACGGCCGCCCGCGTACGCAGCTCCCGCGCACCGGTGTCCGCGCCGGCCAGGGCGGTCCCGTACCAGAGGATCAGCCCGCGCGTGGAGGTGTCGGCGTCCACCCAGCCAGCCGTGCGGTGCACGCGGAGGCGGCGGCCCGGTGGGCGGCGGCGCCCGTGTGCGCGCCCTGCACCGCGACGTGCGCCGGTACATCGCCTACCTCAGCGCCGACCCGCAGTCCGCCGAAGACCTGACCCAGGAGACCTTCCTGCGCGCCCTCGGCAGTCTCCACCGCTTCGAGGGCCGCTCCTCCGCCCGCACCTGGCTGCTCTCCATCGCCCGGCGCACCGTGGTGGACAGCCTGCGCCACAAGGCTGCCCCCCAAGATCGCCGACAGAGACGACTGGCAGACCGCGGCCGAGCAGAACCAGTCCCGCGACCTGCCCGGCTTCGAGGACGGCGTCGTGCTCGCGGAGCTCCTGGCGGCGATCCCCGCCGAACGCCGCGAGGTCTTCGTCCTCACCCAGCTCATGGGCCTGCCGTACGCGGAGGCGGCCCTCATGCTCGGCTGCCCGATAGGCACCGTCCGCTCCCGCGTGGCCCGGGCCCGCTCGTCCCTGATCGACCTGCTGAAGGACACCGAATCCGACTCCACGACCGCCGGGGCCGGGGCCGCGGCCTGACGGACGGCCGGCAGGCCGGCCCGCGCCGAAAACCGCCTGAACGGGGACCGGTCCGCGATCGGTCCGGTCCCCGTTCGGCGGGGCAGTGCGGGGGTCGCTCAGGCCAGGAGCTTGTCCTTGGCCTTGTCGAACTCCTCCTGCGTCAGGTGGCCCTTCTCCTTGAGGGAGGACAGCTTGGCGAGTTCCTCCGCCGGGCTGCTGCGGGGGCCCGCGGCCTTCTGGACGTAGTCCTGGAAGGCCTGTTCGCGTTCCTGCGCCACCTTCACGTCCCTCTTGCCCATGCCCCGGCCTCGGACGATCAGGTAGACGAACACGCCGATGTAGGGCAGCAGGAGCACCAGGATCAGCCAGCCGGCCTTGCCCCAACCGTGCAGCTCGTGGTCCCTGAAGATGTCGGTGATCACCTTGAACAGCAGGAAAAACCACATGACCCACAGGAAGAGCCACAGCATGGTCCAGAACAGGTTGAGCAGTGGATAGTCGTCCACGCGTCACTCCGATCAGATAAGGGACAGATCCATTCATACCGCCCGATTGGGTGACTCGCACGCGGAGTAGCCGGTCCATCGCCGGCGCGGGACGATGAACCCATGGAGGAGCGTCCCCTCGAAGGGATCAGCCCCCCGGGCCGGATCGCCGCCGCCGGGGAGGGCATCGGCCAGGACGAGCTGGCACTCGCCGCGCGCAACCACGGGCTCCCGCTGGAGGCCCTGCGGTACGAGGTCACGCCCGCCGGGCTGCACTACGTACTCGTGCACTACGACATCCCCGACGCGGACCCCGATACCTGGCGCCTCACCGTCCGCGGCTGCCTGCGGACCCCCCTGGAGCTGGGTTTGCCCGAGCTGCGGGCCCTGCCCGCCGTGACCCGCCGGGTCACCATGGAGTGCGCCGGCAACGGCCGGGCCCGGCTGTCCCCGCGGCCGGTCAGCCAGCCCTGGCTGGTGGAGGCGGTGGGGACCGCCGAGTGGACCGGGGTGCCGCTGCACGTGGTCCTCGCGGAGGCCGGGGTGGCTCCGGACGCCGTGGAGGCGGTGTTCACGGGCGCCGACCACGGGGTGGAGCGGGGCGTCGAGCAGGACTACCGGCGCAGCCTGCCGCTGCCCATCGACGAGGACGAGGACGTCCTGCTCGCCCACACGATGAACGGCGGACCCCTGCCGCCGCAGCACGGGTATCCGCTGCGGCTGGTCGTGCCGGGCTGGTACGGAATGGCCCACGTGAAATGGCTGCGCGACATCGAGCTCGTCGACACGGCCTTCGACGGTTTCCAGCAGTCCGCGGCCTACCGGTACAAGCAGAGCGCCGAGGAGTCCGGCGAACCCGTCACCCGCATCGCACCGCGCGCCCTGCTGATCCCGCCCGGATTCCCCGACTTCATGTCGCGCACCCGGGTGGTGGACCCCGGCCCCCTGCGACTGGCCGGGCGTGCGTGGTCGGGCCACGGGGCGGTCGTGCGCGTGGAGTTGAGCACCGACGGGGGCGGGGGCTGGGCCGACGCCGAGGTGCTGCCGCGGGGCGGCCACCCGTACGCCTGGCAGGGCTGGCACGCCGACTGGACGGCGGTCCCGGGCTGCCACACCCTCCTGGTCCGCGCCACCGACTCCTCGGGGCGGACGCAACCGCTGCGACAGCCGTGGAACCGCGGAGGCTTCGGCAACAACCTGGTCCAGGCCGTCACCGTCGTGTGCCGCTGAGCCGCAACCGGCCCCTCCCCTCGGCCAACCCCTTGCCACACGCCTCCCCTTGCCTCGAAACTGACACATCGTCAGATCATTGCGAGGGAACGAGGGAAGGAACCGAGGATGCAGACCATCTGGCTCGGCGGACCCGAATGGGTCGCCGTTCTGCGGATCGGGCTCGGGCTGTGGTGGCTGGAGAGCTGGCGGCACAAGGACAAGAAGGACTGGTTCGGCGGAGGCGGCATCCGCTGGGCGGCCGGCGTGGCCGAGAAGCACCGCTGGGGGTTCGTCACGCGCGGGTTCGACGTCGTCGTGAAGCCCTACCCGCGCTTCATGGCCTACCTCGTCGCCTATGCCGAACTGGCCCTGGGCCTCGGCCTCGTCGTCGGATTCCTGACCCCGATAGCCCTGCTCGCCGGGCTGCTGCTCAATCTCGTCTACCTGATCCTGATGATCCACGACTGGGGCGAGCAGGGGCAGAACCTGATGATGGCCCTGATCTCCGGGGTCGCCTTCTTCGCCATGGGCTGGCAGGTCTGGTCCCTGGACAACGCCCTGGGGCTCTTCTGAGCCCCGGCGGCCCCCCGATCCCCACGGTGCCGCCGGTACCCCCGGTCCCGCCCCGTCAGCCCCGTCAGCCCCGCCCGTCGAGCGGGTTCGCCGCGATGCGCTCCTTGGCGCCGCTCGCCACATAGGCCGCCGCCGCGCACTGCGGCTTGCGCACGGCCTGGTCCGCGACCAGCGCGAAGAAGGCTTCGCCGAAGCCGAGGCGCGGGTACTCCGTGAGCAGAGCGGCCGTGAAGACGGGGTCGGCGTCACCGACGCCGACCCCGGAGACGTCCGCGGTCGTACCGATCTGGAGCAGGTGACTCTCCACGTCCTCGGCGGCCGTGACGTCCTCGCGCATGTGCCGCACGATGACCTCCTCGGCGCGCGCCCGCCGCTCCGCGGGCCAGCCCAGCCCCGCCGTCAGCACGCGCGCGACGTGGCCGCCCGCCTCCTCGAAGGGCAGGGTGTGGCTGTCGAAGGGCGCGGTCAGCCCGAGATCGTGCACCAGCGCGCTGACGTAGAAGAGTTCCCGGTCGTAACTGAGCCCGTGCCGGTCCGCGTACTCGGCCCCGAAGGCGTACGACCGGACCGAGTGGTTCAGCAGCGCCCCCTCGGTGTATTCGGTGGCGATTTCCAGCGCGGCCCGGGCCGACGGAGTGTCAAGAGTCCATGTCACAGAGGTCATGGCCGGTCAGCGTAGGCGGGGGCGGAAGTCCACCTCGGAGGGGCCCTCCTCCCCCGGCCAGGCCAGCAGCCGGGGCGGAGCCGCGGGGGTCTCCGCGAGGACGGTGCCGCGCGAGACGACGTAGCGGGGGCGGACCTGGCGGCGGACGGCCTCGGTGGGCGATTCGGCCGGCAGCAGGACGAAGGAGGCCGGGGCGCCCTGGCGGACTCCGTACTCCGAGGGCGAGAGGCCCAGGACGCGCGCGGCGCGCTCCGTCACCATCTCGAAGGCCACCGGGATCTCGTCCGCTCCCGTGAGCTGGGCGGCGTAGATCCCGACGAGGGCGGTCTGCAGCGGGTTGCCGGTGCCGAGCGGGTTCCAGGGGTCCATCACGTCGTCGTGGCCGAAGGCCACGTTGACCCCCGCCGCCAGCATCTCCTTGACCTGGGTGAGGCCGCGCCGCTTGGGGTAGGCGTCGAAACGGCCCTGGAGGCCCAGGTTGGCGAAGGGGTTCGAGACGAGGTTGATCCCGGAACGCGACAGCAGACGCTGGAGTTTGAAGCTGTACGCACCGCCGTAGGAGCCCATCGCCGTCGTGTGCGAGGCCGTCACGTGCCCGCGCAGGCCCGAGCGCAGCGCACGGGTGGCGAGCACCTCCACGAAACGGGACTGCTCGTCGTCGATCTCGTCGCAGTGCGCGTCCACCCGCAGTCCCTGCTCCTCGGCCAGCGCGAAGGCGATGGCCAGCGAGGCCAGCCCGTCCTCGCGGGTGTCCTCGAAGTGCGGGATCGCGCCGACCACGTCGGCCCCGCGCCGGACCGCCTCGCGCAGCAGCGCCTCACCGCCGGGGAAGGAGACGATGCCCTCCTGCGGGAAGGCGACGATCTGCAGGGTCATGACGTCCCGGACCCGGTCGCGCACCTCCAGCAGCGCGTCGAGCGCGGTCAGCGCCGGATCGGTGACATCACAGTGGGTTCGCACGTGCAGGATTCCCTGCGCCGCCTGCCAGCGCAGCACCTCGGTGGCCCGCGCGACCACGTCCTCGCGGGTCAGGGTCTTCTTGCGCTCGCTCCAGCAGGCGATGCCCTCCCAGAGGGTCCCGGAGGCGTTGGGGCGCGGATCACCGGCCGTCAGGGCCGTGTCCAGATGAATGTGGGGCTCGACGAAGGGCGCGCTGAGCAGCCCGCCGTGCGCCTCGATCAGCACCCCCGTCGCCGGCGGCTCCTTCTGGTCGTCGTACGGAAGCACGCGCGCGATCCGCCCGTCCGGCGCGACCTCGACGTCGTGCAGGCCTTCGCTGTGCAGCAGCCGGGCACCCCGGACGATCATCCGCATCTCGTCAGCCTACGGCTCAGCCCCTCTTCGCCTGGGCCTTCTGCTGCATGCCCCGGGTCTTCGCGGAGACCGACTGCACATCGCGGACGGCCGCCTTGGCGCGCGCCTCGGCCGCCGTGTTCTTCGCCATCGCACGCTCGGAGTCCTGGTGGGCGGGCTTACCGGTACGCGCCTTCTTCGCCATGACCGCTGCTCCTCTGCTCCTGCCACGGGACCGGGAACGGGACGCGACCTCGCGCCTCCGTACGCAGACCACCTTCCGCCCGTTCGGCCCTGTCGGCATCTCGGGGGACGGGGTGCGGGCGATCGGGTTACATGGGGTGCATGACTGATGCCACCGCCGCAACCGAAGCCGCCATGCCCGACTGGGAGAAGCGCTTCCGGGCCCCGCGCGTAGGACTGCCCGACTGGGCCGAGGACGCGCCCGACCGCTCGCTCTTCGTCTCCAACGCGACCGGGACCTACGAGCTCTACGCCTGGGACCGCGCCACCGGCACGCAACGGCAGGCCACGGACCGCCCCAACGGGACCACCGACGGCACCCTCTCCCCCGACGGCGAGTGGGTCTGGTGGTTCTCCGACACCGACGGCGACGAGTTCGGCACCTGGGTCCGCCAGCCCTTCGCGGGCGGCCCCGACGAACCGGCCACCCCCGGGCTGGAGGCCTCCTACCCCGCCGGACTGGCCATCGGCCGCGACGGGACGGCCGTCGTGGGGCGCTCCACCGACGAGGACGGCACCACGATCCACGTGGTGCGGCCCGACGGGACGGAGCCGGCCGTCGTCTACCGGCACCGCGAGTCGGCCGGAGTCGGCGACCTGTCCCGGGACGGGACCCTGCTCGCCGTCGAGCACACCGAGCACGGCGACGCCATGCACTCCGCCCTGCGCGTGATCACTTTGGACGGCGGGGCCGTCGCCGAGCTGGACGACTCCAAGGGCGGCACCGAGGAGCTGGGCCTCATGGTGCTCGGCTTCGCGCCCGTCGCGGGAGACACCCGGCTGCTGGTCGGCCACCAGCGGCGCGGCCGCTGGGAGCCGATGGTGTGGGACGTGGCCGCGGGCACCGAGGAGGAGCTGGCCGTCGACCTGCCCGGCGACGTGGGCGCCGAGTGGTACCCCGACGGGTCCGCGCTGCTGATCGAGCACGGCTTCGAGGCGCGCAGCGAGCTCTTCCGCTACGACCTGGCCGCCCGGGACCTCGTACGCCTGGACACGCCCCCCGGGACGGTGTCGGGTGCGACGGCGCGGCCCGACGGATCGGTGGAGTACCAGTGGTCCTCCGCGGCCGAGCCCTCGGTCCTGCGATCGACCTCGGGCGGGGTCGTCCTCGACCCTCCCGGTTTCCGGCCGCCCGGCTCCGTACCGGTCGAGGACGTGTGGGTCGAGGGACCCGGCGGGCGGATCCACGCCCTCGCCCAGCGGCCCACCGGCCACGGCGACGGCCCCTTCCCGACCGTCTTCGAGATCCACGGCGGGCCCACCTGGCACGACAGCGACGCCTTCGCCGCGACCCCGGCGGCCTGGCTCGACCACGGTTTCGCGGTCGTGCGGGTCAACTACCGCGGCTCGACCGGCTACGGACGCGAGTGGACCGACGCCCTCAAGCACCGGGTCGGCCTGATCGAGCTGGAGGACGTCGACGCCGTACGGGAGTGGGCGGTGGCCTCCGGCCTCGCGGACCCGGCGCGCCTGGTGCTGTCCGGCGGGTCCTGGGGCGGCTACCTGACGCTGCTGGGCCTCGGCACCCGGCCGGAAGCCTGGGCGGTGGGGCTGGCGGCCGTACCGGTCGCCGACTACGTGGCGGCGTACCACGACGAGATGGAGGCGCTGAAGTCCCTGGACCGCACCCTCTTCGGCGGTACGCCGGAGGAGGTCCCGGAGCGCTTCGAGGCCTCCTCGCCCCTGACGTACGTGGACGCGGTGCGGGCGCCCGTCCACATCGCGGCGGGCCTCAACGACCCGCGCTGCCCGATCCGGCAGATCGAGAACTACGTGGACCGCCTCGCGGCGCGCGGGGCGGAGCACGAGGTGTACCGCTACGACGCCGGGCACGGCTCGCTCGTCGTGGAGGAGCGGATCAAGCAGGTCCGGATGGAAATCGACTTCGCGCTGAAGCACCTGCCGCGCTGATACCGCGACCGGGCCCGCGACCGGCGCCATGACCGGTGCCGGGCCCCGGCACCGGCGATCCGGTGCACCCCCCGTACGGTGGTGGGGTGCACCGGTTTCTCCTGACCCCGCGCTGGTGGGGGATCAACGTCTTCGTCGCCCTCGGCGTTCCCTTCTGCCTGTTCATGGGGACCTGGCAGCTCGGCCGGTTCGAGGACCGCGTCGACACCCACAAGGAGGCGACCAGCGCACGCCCCTCCGAGCAGGTGGCCGCGCCGCTGGACTCGCTGCTCCCGGTGGACAAGCGGACCTCCGGACTGCTCGCCTCGGTCTCCGGGGAGTACGCCGACCAACTGCTCGTCCCCGAACGGCGGCTCGACGGGAAGTCCGGCTTCTACGTCCTGACCCTGCTGCGGACCGACACCGGCAAGGCCGTACCCGTGGTCCGGGGCTGGCTGCCCGGCGGCGCCGACGCGGGCCGCGCCCCGGCCCCGCCGGCCGGGCGGGTCGAGGTGACGGGCGCTCTCCAGGCCTCGGAGAACTCCACCAGCAAGGGCGTCCACTCCGCGGGCGGGCTGCCTGCCGGGCAGCTCGGCGTCATCGGGGCCGCCTCGCTCGTCAACATCGTGCCGTACGGCCTCTACGACGCCTGGCTGACCGTGCAGACGGCCACCGACGGGATGACTCCCGTGCCGGCGCAGGCCCCGGTCAACACCGGGCTCGACCTCAAGGCCTTCCAGAACCTCGGCTACACCGGCGAGTGGTTCGTCTTCGCCGCGTTCGTGCTCTTCATGTGGTTCCGGCTCTACCGGCGGGAGGTGGAGACCCTGCGCGATACGGAGGCGGGCCTCCTCACCGAGACCCCGGAAGCCGCGGAAACCGCGGAAACGCCGGAAACGGCGGAGCCGACCCCTGCCGGCGCCGGCTCGGCGTAGCTCGCTGGGCTTGCAGGGGTTCCTTGGCGCCCCTGCTTCCTACCGCATCGGGATGACGCCGGTCCGGTAGACCGTTCCGGCGCACGCCTCCGAGATGACCATCCGCGTCGTCGGGCCGTCCGGGCCCAGGGTGTTGGGCGTGTGGGACACCGCGACACCGGGGACATCCGCCTGCGGCGGGGGGTTCTGGCCCCCGTCGGTGGACCCGGTATCCGTGGAGCCGGACTCCGGCGCCCCGGCTCCCCCGGAGCCGTTCGCGGCAGGACAGCCCTGCTCCGACGGCACCCATGCGAAGCGGACCTCGTACTCCGCTCCCGGCGCGAGCACCAACCGTGAGACCTCCACCGACGGGTCGGGCAGCAGGCCGGTCGCCGGATCGCCCGTGACATGGTTGACGACGGCCACCGCGGCTCCTCCGTCTGCGGACGCGGGACCCGTCGCCGGGGCCGCCGTCAAGGTCTCCGGGCCGCGGACCGTACAGGCCTGCGACGACACGTTGGTGACCCTGAAACTGCCGTAGACCTTGCCGTCGGCCGACGGGGACCGGGTACTGCTCTGCACCCCGACCTGGCTGATCGTGCAGAAGGGCACCGCTCCCGGAGCCGGCTGCGGGGGTAGCGCGCCGCCCCCGACCGTGCCGGAGGTGCCGATGCCCGGGGAGGCGGCGACGCCGGGCGGGGTGATGCCGGGCCCGTCGAGGTCCGGGAAGCCGTTGTCCTGCGGAGACGGCGAGGCGCTGGTGCCGCCGCTCCCGGTGTCCTTGTCCTTGTCCTTGGCGGACCGCTTGGGCTTCGGCTTGGAACCGGAGCCGTTCTGGTGCGCGTCGGAGCCCTTCGAGTTCCCGTCCTGCAGACCGTGGCCCGCCATGGTGGAGCGGTCGCTGTTCCCGCCCGTCCCGGAGACCAGGTGCAGGGTCGTCGGCACCGAGGTGCCCACCAGCAGCGCGACCCCCGCCGCCACGAGGATCCGCCGCTTGCGGACCCGGCGCGCGGGAACCGCGTACCGCAGCCGCTCCAGGGCGTTGCCGGAGGGTTCGATCCCGCCGACGACACCACGCAGCAGATCCCGCAGCGCCTCCTCGTCGCCCGCGGAGAGCGAGGTGGCGGGCTCGGCGGGGGCGGACTCGGTGGCGGCGGGATCGGTGGCGGCGGGCTTGGTACCAGCGGCCTCGGTGGTGGCCGACTCAATGGCGGCGGATTCAGTGTCCTCGGGCTCGGTGCCGGAGGCTCCGGCGCGCAGGCTTCGGAGCACCTGCTCCTCGCCCTCGTTCTTCTCCCGGTCCTCGTTCATGACTGCGCAGCCTCCATCGCCACCCGCAGCGCTGCAATGCCCCGCGATCCGTACGCCTTGACCGAGCCGAGCGACAGGCCGAGGGTTTCGGCGACCTGGACTTCCGTCATGTCCGCGAAATAGCGCAGCACCAGTACCTCGCGCTGGCGTCGCTGGATCCCTCGCATCGCCTTGATGAGATCGTCCCGTTCCAGCAGGTCGTACGCGCCCTCCTCAGCGCTCGCCATGTCCGGCATCGGCTTCGACAGAAGCTTCAGGCCGAGGATGCGGCGGCGCAGGGCGGAGCGCGAGAGGTTGACTACGGTCTGACGCAGGTAGGCCAGGGTCTTTTCCCGGTCCCGGACCTTTTTCCGGGCCGAGTGGACGCGGATGAAGGCCTCCTGGACGACGTCCTCACAGGAGGCGGTGTCGTCGAGGAGCAGCGCGGCGAGACCGAGGAGCGAGCGGTAGTGGGCCTGGTAGGTCTCGGTGAGGTGGTCGACGGTGGTCCCCGCGACCACCTCCACCACTTCCGGCACCTCGGCCACCGTGGCCGGCTGCGTACTCCCGGGGCCCTCGGCGCTGTCGCGCGGCCCGGGCACCCGGCCTTCCTTGGTCGACGCGGACGCGCGGGCGCCGGGCACACCGGGCGCACCGGGCACACCGGGGAGCACGGGAGCTCCGGACGCCGCCGCGGTCGGCGGAACGGGAACGATCACTGGGAGGCCACCGGGCACGCGGGACCGCAGGCGCGACGGGATCGTCCCGGTGCGCACCGAAATGACGGGGAATTCCAGCAATGCTTCCACGCCAGTTGGACACGTATCCCCCCGTCAGGGTTGTACGCGGGGGGAAGATTCATCGGCGGGTTTCCATGGCCTTCTTGCTTAGCCGCTCACCCTGACGGCCGCCGTCTTGCGACGGCGGCCGTCAGGCCATCACCTGGTTCAAGGGATCACCCATGATCCTACAAAGTGAAATAACCAAAATCAGCCGCGACGAGCTCGGCAGTTTGGACGGCGTTCAGCGCGGCACCCTGGCGGAGGTTGTCGGCGCAGACGAAGAACTCCAGGGAACGCGGGTCGTCGAGCGAGCCGCGCACGCGTCCCACCCAGGCCGGATCCGTCCCCGCTGCGTCCGCGGGGGTCGGAAACTCGCCGGCCGCCGGGTCGTCCACGAGGACCACCCCGGGCGCCGATTCCAGGATCTCCCGGGCGTGCACCGCCTCGACCACACCCTCGAACCGGGCCCGTACGGTCAATGAGTGCCCGGTCAGTACGGGTACTTGTACGCAGGTCACCGACACCGGCAGCTCCGCCAGGTCCAGGATCCGGCGGGTCTGCGCCCGTACGGCCAGCTCGTGCGAGGACCAGCCGTCCTCGCGCAACTCACCGGACCACGGCACCACGTTGAGCGCGAGGGGACCCGCGAAGGGGCCGGTGTCCTCGCCCACGGCCCGGCGTACGTCCCCGGGCTGCTCACCCAGGGAGCTGCCGGCGACGAGCGACAGCTGGCGGCGCAGCGCCTGCGAGCCGACGCGCCCGGCACCGCTCGCGGCCTGGTAGGAGGAGACGGTCAGCTCGGCCAGCGCGTACTCGGCGTGCAGCGCGCCCAGCGCGGCGATCATCGCGGCGGTCACGCAGTCGGGGCCGGCGACGATCCCGCGCGGCCGGATCCGGGCCGCGTGCCCGTTCACCTCGGGCACCACGAGCGGCACCTCGGGGTCCTCGCGGAAGGCCGCGGACTGGTCCACCACGACGGTTCCGCGCGTGGTGACGACGGGAGCCCACCGGGCCGAGACCTCGGCCGGGGTCAGGAAGATCGCGATGTCGCCCGCCCCGAGGCCGTCGAAGGCGTCTTCGGTGAGGGCGAGCACCTCGGTCTCCGTACCGCGCACGGTCAGCCTGCGGCCGGCCGACCGCGAGGAGGCGATCAGGCGTACGTCGCCCCAGACGTCGGCCCGCTGGGACAGCATCTGGAGCAGGACGGAGCCGACGGCTCCGGTCGCCCCGACCACGGCGAGTGCCGGAGCCGGGCCCGACCGGGCCTCGGTCATCGTCCGGTGCCTCCGTAGACGACTGCTTCGTCGCCGCTGTCGGAGTCGAGTCCGAAGGCCGTGTGCACGGCGCGGACGGCCTCGTTGACATCGTCCTGGCGGGTCACGACCGAGATGCGGATCTCCGAGGTGGAGATCAGCTCGATGTTGACACCCGCGTCGGACAGCGCCTGGAAGAACGAGGCGGTGACGCCCGGGTTGGTCTTCATGCCCGCGCCGACCAGGGAGATCTTGCCGATCTGGTCGTCGTAGCGCAGGGACTCGAAGCCGATGGTCCCCTTCGCCTTCTCCAGGGCCTCGATGGCCTTGTGGCCCTCGGCCTTGGGGAGGGTGAAGGAGATGTCCGTCAGACCCGTGGAGGCTGCGGACACGTTCTGCACGATCATGTCGATGTTGATCTCGGCGTCCGCGATGGCGCGGAAGATCGCCGCGGCCTCGCCCGGCTTGTCCGGGACACCGACGACCGTGATCTTGGCTTCGGAGACGTCGTGAGCGACTCCGGAGATGATGGCGTGCTCCACCGGCTCGTCCCCTTGCGGATTCTCGTTGCTGACCCAGGTGCCCCGCAGTCCCGAGAAGGACGAGCGGACGTGGATCGGAATGTTGTAGCGGCGCGCGTACTCGACGCAGCGGTGCAGCAGCACCTTGGAACCGGAGGCCGCGAGCTCCAGCATGTCCTCGGAAGAGATCCAGTCGATCTTCTTGGCCTTCTTCACGACGCGGGGGTCCGCGGTGAAGACGCCGTCGACGTCGGTGTAGATCTCGCAGACCTCGGCGTCCAGCGCCGCGGCGAGCGCGACGGCGGTCGTGTCCGAGCCACCCCGCCCGAGGGTGGTGATGTCCTTGCTGTCGGCCGACACACCCTGGAAACCGGCGACGATGGCGATGTTGCCCTCGTCCAGCGCGGTGCGGATGCGGCCCGGTGTGACATCGATGATGCGTGCTTTGTTGTGCACCGAGTCGGTGATGACGCCTGCCTGGCTACCGGTGAACGACTGGGCCTCGTGGCCCAGGTTTCTGATCGCCATCGCCAGCAAGGCCATGGAGATCCGCTCTCCCGCGGTCAGCAGCATGTCGAATTCACGCCCGGCAGGCATCGGGGACACCTGCTCGGCGAGATCGATCAGCTCATCCGTCGTGTCGCCCATCGCGGAAACCACGACGACCACCTGGTGGCCGTTCTTCTTGGCATCCACAATTCGCTTGGCGACGCGCTTGATGCCCTCGGCATCCGCTACGGAGGAGCCTCCGTACTTCTGCACGACAAGGCTCACGTGCGCTCCTCGCTCAGTCCGTCTCATTGCTGGTGCAGTCTAACTAGCGACCGGGATCCGACCGCCTCGTACCACATCATGAGACGAAAAGATCAAAGGATTCGTTCCCTACGCGCGGCCCAGACCTCCGAGTTCCTGGACCATCACCTGTCCGGCCTGCTCCGCGAGCTCTTCCTCCGTCAGGTCCTCGTCCGTGTCCAGGCCGTCCAGGGCCGCCAGCGGCTGGTCGAGGCGTACGTGCGCGATCAGCGACTGGAGCGCGCGCAGGGTGGCCGAGGCCGTCGGGCCCCAGTTCGTGAAGTACGAGAACTGCCACCACCACAGCGCCTCGGTGATACGGCCCTCCTGGTGGTGGATGAGCCCGTGCCGCAGATCCGCGACCACGTCGGCCAGATCGTCGGAGATCCGGTGCGGGACCGGAGGCTTGCGCGGCTCGTAGGGGTCGAAGACCTCCGAGTAGATGTCGACCGGCTCCAGCATCACCGCGAACCGCTCGCGCAGATCGTCCACGTCCGGCTCCGGGCCCAGGTCGGGCTCGTAGCGCTCCTCGGGCAGGACGTCCTGGTAGGCGCCGAGCCGGCCACCAGCCAGGAGCAGCTGGGACACCTCCAGGAGGAGGAAGGGCACCGCGCTGTCCGGGTCCTCGCCCTTGGCCACCTCGGTGACCGCGACGATGAAGGAACCGATCTGGTCCGCGATCGACGCCGCGAAATCGTCCGGATCCAGTCCCAGGGCGTGCAGTGTTGCGTCAGACATCGAGAAGTCGCCTTCCTTCAAAGGCCCGCCCGAGCGTGACCTCGTCCGCGTACTCCAGATCTCCCCCGACGGGGAGCCCGCTGGCCAGGCGGGTGACCTTCAGGCCCATGGGCTTGATCATGCGGGCGAGGTAGGTGGCGGTCGCCTCGCCCTCCAGGTTGGGGTCGGTCGCGAGGATCAGCTCGGTGACCGCGCCGTCGGCGAGCCGCGCCAGCAGCTCCCGGATGCGGAGATCGTCCGGGCCGACGCCCTCGATCGGGCTGATCGCGCCGCCGAGGACGTGGTACCGGCCCCGGAACTCGCGGGTCCGCTCGACGGCGACCACGTCCTTCGACTCCTCGACCACACAGATGACCGTCAGATCGCGGCGCGGATCGCGGCAGATGTTGCACCGCTCCTCCTGCGCCACGTTCCCGCACACCGCGCAGAACCGGACCTTGTCCTTGACCTCGAGCAGCGTGTGCGCGAGACGTCGGACATCGGTGGGCTCGGCCTGCAGGATGTGGAAGGCGATCCGCTGCGCGCTCTTGGGCCCGACGCCGGGCAGCCTGCCCAGTTCGTCGATCAGGTCCTGGACCACGCCTTCGTACAACGGACTGCCTTCTTTCGGTTCGGGAGGAGGAAAGGACTAGAACGGGAGGCCGGGGATACCGCTGCCGCCGCCCAGCCCCTGGGCGAGGGGCCCCAGCTTCTGCTGCTGGAGCGCCTGCGCATTGTCGTTGGCCGCCTGGACCGCCGCGACCACCAGGTCCGCGAGCGTCTCCGTGTCCTCGGGGTCCACGGCCTTCGGGTCGATCACCAGAGCGCGCAGTTCACCGGAGCCGGTCACGGTCGCCTTGACCAGACCGCCGCCGGCCTGGCCCTCGACCTCGGCCAGGGCCAGCTCCTCCTGCGCCACGGCGAGGTCCTGCTGCATCTTCTGGGCCTGCTGGAGCAGCTGCTGCATGTCGGGCTGACCACCACCGGGAATCACAGGTCACTCACTCCGTAGCGTCGGGCCAAGCGCCGGCGGCTTGGTCAATCCGAGCCTACGTGCTCCCCGGGCGCCGCGCCCTACGCCGTGAGGACCAACTCTTTCGAGTGAAGGTCGAGGCGTACGCGTACCTGCTGGAGCCCTCCTTGCGGGCGGAAATCCCCGGAATCGTTGCCCACCGCGGCTCATTCGAAGGTAGGAAGAGCATGCGCACCATTGCGCACACGCGCACCACCACACGTTCAGCGCAGGCAGAGGGAGTGCCCGGGTGAGTCAGCCGGAGATGCAGCCCGAGGGGCCACCCCGGGACCCCGCAGAGGACGGCGACCTTACCGGCCGGCCGTTCCCTCTCGGGGACTGGGGAGAGCCCGCCGAGCGGCTCGACGAGCTCTACCGGCGGGTCGAGGCCGACGCGCTGCGCACCGCCGAGTGGTACCTGTCGGACCGGGCGTGGAAGCGCCGGGGGGCCCGGATCCTGCGGATCGGGGCCGCCGCGGGCGCGGTCACGGGAGCCGCCATGCCGCTGCTGGAGCTGACCGGCTCGGTGCCCGGGGCGGCCTCGTACGGCTATCTCGCGCTGCTCCTCGGCGCGGCCTGCCTGGCCTGCGACCGGTTCTTCGGCCTGACCTCGGGCTGGATGCGGGACGTGGCGACCGCCCAGGCCGTGCAGCGGCGCCTGCAGAGCCTGCAGTTCGACTGGGCCTCCGAGAACGTGCGGGAGGTCCTGGGCCCGACTGAAGGCACCGCGAGCGAGGCGGCGGAGCGATGTCTGACCGTGCTGCGGCGCTTCTCGGAGGACGTGACCGAGCTCGTACGGTCCGAGACGGCGGAGTGGATGGTGGAGTTCAGCTCCGGCCCCGCCCCGCTGGTCATGCAGTCCCTGGGCGCGGGCGGGTCCCGCTCGGACGCCTACGTCCCGCCGGCCCGTTTCCCGCTCCCCCCGGGCACCCGCCCGAACATGCCCCGCCAAAGACCGCCGGAGCAGCCGCGCTGAGCCGGCGGACCGGCCGCGGGAACCGGAGGAAGGGCGGGGCGGAGAGAACCCGCCTCCCCGCCCCCGACCCCGCTCACAGGCGTCTCAGCTGAAGATGATCATCGAGCCCTGGCCAAGGCTCCGCGTCGCCGCCGCGTGCAGTCCCAGCCATACGTGCCGCTCCCGCGCGAAGGGGCTGTCGTCGTACGGGATCGGCCCGGCCGGTTCCTCCAGCGTGGTCGGCCGCCCCGGTGGCGCGGGCGCCAGCGGGGGGTTCCCGGGGTCTATCCCGATCGCCGGAGCCACCAGCGCCAGCTCGCGCAGCAGCCCCTGGGCGGAGCCCAGCGGCCCGCCCCCGGCCAGCAGCTCCTCATTGGCCAGCGGATACGCGAAGTCGACGGGAACGTACGCCCCCGCGTGGTCGTAGTGCCACACCAGGTGCGACTGCTGGGCCGTCGGCTCGAACATCTCCAGCAGTTGCTCGTAGTCCCCGCCCAGCTCGTCCACCGGGGTCACCGGCAGTCCGCAGATCTGGAGCAGGTAGGCCCGCCGCAGGAAGTGCAGGGCGTCGTAGTCGAAACCGGCCACCGGGGCGACGTCCCCGGACAGCCCCGGCATGTACGCGAACACCGGCACGGACGGCAGTCCGGCCTCGCCCAGCGCCTTGTCGTACGAGGCGATCTCTTCCGCGAAGGGATTGTCGGGGCTGTGGCACAGCACGTCGACAAGGGGGACCAGCCACAGGTCACAGGCCACTCGGCCTCCGATCAGTCGTTGCCGCCGATCGTGCCAGCGTAGTGCGCCGGACACGCTCAGCGAAGGGGTGAGCAGAACCTTGGACGCGCACCGCACCGCGATCCGCGTCGCGATCCGGACCGCGGACGGCCCCGGTGACGTCTACGCCTCCCCCGGGCCCACCCTCCAGACCCAGACGTCGCTCACCCGCTCCGGCGGCCGGCCCAGCAGCCCGGTGATCAGCTCGCGCAGCTCCGTGTCCCGGTCCTGGGACGGCAGGACGACCGCGCCCGCCTTCCAGTACTCCAGGTCCTGGCGGGCCTGTGCCTTCCAGGACTCGGTGACCTCGGGGGGCTGGCCGCCGTAGCGGACGTCGCGCAGGAGGTTGGAGAGGTGCCGCGGAGTGGCTCCGTAGATGCCGATCCGGTCGGGTCCCCACGGGCCGTTGAAGTAGCCGCCGGCCAGCCTGAAGCCGAAGTCCGCCTCGACCTGCCAGTGCAGCGCGTCCGCCTGGCCCGGGTCCGGCAGCGGTACCGGAACGAGTGCCTCCCCGTCCTTGACGTAGCCCTTCCAGTCCCCCGAGGTGATGAACGCGGGCACCGGCGCGCGGTCCCGTACGGTCAGCGGCAGCGGCAGGACCGGGATCAGCGCGGCCGCCGCCCCGAGCAGGCCCAGCGTGCGCAGCTCGCGCGGGCGCAGCCGGACGATCCGGTCGAGCGCGAGGGCGAGCAGGATGCCCAGGACGGGGGCGCACACCATCGCCACGCGCCCCTCGATCACCGACTCGAAGAGCGGCAGCTTGATCATCAGGCGCCAGGGGCCCGGCAGCACGATCTCCGTACGGGGTACGGGCACCCACGGCCCGAGGGACAGCAGGAGCGCGGTGAATCCGGTGATCGCGAGGGCCCGTACCGCCTTGGCGCGCCACAGCCACACGCACACCGCGACGCCGAAGGCGAGCAGGGGCCAGCCGTAGAAGGCGTTCTGCTCGGTGGTGTTCAGGGAGAGGCGGCCGGCCGTCTCGGGGTCGCCGAAGAGGGAGCGGGCGGCGTACTCGATCAGGGCGCGCGGGCTGTTCCCGGCGTTGTCCCCGTGCAGCACCGAGTGGTAGCTCTGCGGGCCGGAGAACTGCCAGTACAGCGGGACTGCCACCAGCGGCAGGCACACCGCGAGCGCGACGGCCAGACCGGACCCCAGCGGCCGCGCGGCCGCGAGGGCCCGGCGGCGGTCCACGAGGAGGTAGGCGAGGCAGAAGACCAGCATGCCGAGCGCGGCGATGAGCAGCGGCTCCTCGCCGATGAAGATCTGGTACGTCGCGAACAGGCCGAGCAGGACCCCGTCGCGGACCACGTCGCGGCCTTCGCACAGGCGCAGCGCCCGGTCGATGATCAGCGGGATCATGAAGAGGACGACGAAGTTCGGGTGGCCGTTGGCGTGGGAGACCATCGGCGGCGCGAAGGCGGCGAGCGCCCCGCCTACGGCGGCCGCCCAGCGGCTGTGCACGAACCTGCGGCGGATCAGCCAGTACCAGGTCCAGGCACTGGCGGCCATGCCGAGCGTGAGGACCAGCGCGAAGGTGACGGTCTCGCCGAAGAGCAGTGTGACCGGGATCAGCGGCACGTTCAGGCCGAGCATCGTGGCGTTGGCCATCAGGTTCACGCCGTCGGGCATGCCCTGGGAGAGGGTGAAGAACGGGTTGCGGAGGTGGGTGATGTTGTCGGTGGTGACGCCGACGAACCACTCCCACTGGTTCTGGTCCTGGAGCGCGTCCGCGAGGTAGCTGCCGTCGAGGTCCGCCCACAGGCCTTGGAAGACGTAGAGGGAGAGCGCGAGGAACGCGGCGGCCACGGCGAGGCCGCCGGCGTTGAGGCGCAGCAGGTCGCCGAGGGCGTGGCGGCGGTCGGGGCGGGGCGCCGGGGCGCGCGGGCCGTCGTCGCGACGGCGTACCGGGACCTCGGCCACCTGCCAGCCCTGCCGGCGGACCCAGCGCAGCACCTCGGCGTCGACGGCCGGGCCGTCGAGGGTGGAGGCACCGAAGGCGGCGCGGGCGCGGTCGCCGTCGAAGAGGGCGAAGGCACAGGTGTCGGCGCGGAATCCCGGTATGCCGGGGATGCCGAGGGCGCGGACCAGGCGGTTCCGGAAACGGCCGAGGACTACGGCGGGGGCCTGGTCCGTGTACTGGGCTGCGGCCTGGCCTGCGTTCTTGTCTGCGGCCTGGCCTGCGTTCTTGTCTGCGGCCTGGCCTGCGTTCTTGTCTGCGGCCTGATCTGCGGCCTGATCTGTGGCCTCGCCTGCGGTCTGCTCTGCGTGCTGGTCCAGGGCCTCGGGGCCTGACCCTTGCTCGTGGACACCCTGATCATTGGATCGTGAAGATCCGAGGAACAGGAGTTCCCGTTGGGGACGTCGAAGTACAGCCTTGAGTTCCGGGCCGATGCCGTCGCGCTGTACCGGG
>NZ_JAPNLJ010000003.1:318831-321765 GCF_026627445.1 Streptomyces sp. H27-H1 | reverse complement strand
GCCGTACGGAACCCGCGGGTTCCGTACGGCGCCGGCCCTGCCCCGCTCAGGCGAAACCGCCGTCAGGAGGAATCCCGCACGATGAGTTCCGTCGGAAGGACCCGCCGCGGCTCCCGCTCCGCCGCCGTACCGTCCGTGAGGTTCTCGGTGATCTTCTGGAGCAGCAGCCTGGTCATCGTGCGGCCCATCTCCTCGATGGGCTGGCGCACGCTGGTCAGGGGCGGATCCATCAGACGCGCCACCGCGGAGTCGTCGACCCCCACGAGGGCCACGTCGTCGGGGACCCGCCGGCCGGCCTCCCGCAGCGCCCCGCGCGCGCCGGCCGCCATCACGTCGGAGGCGGCGAAGACCGCGTCCAGCTCGGGGGCGCGCTTCAGGAGCTCGCGCATCGCCAGCCTGCCGCCCTCCTCGGTGAAGTCCGCGGTCGCCACGAGCGACTCGTCGGGGGCGATTCCGGCCTCGGCGAGACCTGCGCGGTAGCCCCCCAGCCGCGCGCGGGCCACGTACATGTCGAGCGGCCCGCTGATGGTCGCGATCCCGACCCGGCCCCGCCCCACGAGGTGGGCGACGGCGGCCCGTCCCGCGCCGATGTTGTCGGAGTCCACGTAGGCCACGGGTTCGGCCTCCGAACGCCGGCCGTTCATGACGACCGGCAGCCCCAGTTCCGCGATCCGGTCGGGCAGTGGATCGTCCGCGTGGACGGATGCCAGCAGCACGCCGTCGACCCGCTGGGTGGCCAGGTACTGCTCGAACCGCTGCCGCTCCCGGTCGGTCCGCACCAGGGTGAGCAGCAACTGCTTGTCCGCCTCCGCGAGCTCGGCGCTCACCCCGCGGATGAGGTCGAGGAAGTACGGCTCCGCGAACAGCCTGGCCTCGGTCTCGGGGATGACGAGGGCGACCGCGTCGGTCCGGCTGCCGGCCAGCGCCCTGGCGGCCTGATTGGGTACGTACCCGAGCTCGGCGACGGCGCGCGCGACGGCCTCCCTGGCCTGCTCGCTCACTCGGGGCGAGCCGTTGATCACCCGGGAGACCGTGCCCCGGCCGACGCCCGCCAGGGCCGCGACCTCCTCCAGGGTGGGCCTGCCGTTTCGCCGTCCGTTCACGCCTCTCGAACTCCCCTCGTACGACACGGCGCTCCGCACCGGTCGGATCGCGACTGATCAGGTAATACATCGGCAAGGCAGCGTGGGGCGGAAACTCCCTCCCCTCCGTCCCACGCGGAACACCGTACGCCAGCAGGGCTTATGGGAGCGCTCCCACACTACTCATAATCTCCACCCGATGCCATGGCCGCGTTCAGAACCTGACGACACCTTCAGGGGCAGCGGGCGCGATCTTCGCCGCACCCCTCGAGACGACGAATCCGCGTTCATCTCTTGACACCCGTACCCGCCAGGCAGCAACCTTCCGGCAACGACGTGGGAGCGCTCCCACTCAGTAGGCGACAACGCACCTTCACAGCCCGTCCGGGCAGGCCCCTCGCCGAGCCGCGAACAGCCCCCGGACCCCCTGGCGCACAACGAGCACCACCTTGGACGAGGAGAGTGGAATGCACACTTCCAGCAGCAGACGCGGACGTGGACGCCGTACCGCGATCACCGCGGTCGCCTTCATCGCGACCGGCACGGCCCTGCTCACCGGCTGCGGCGACGATGACGCAAGCGGCGACGACGGCGCGGCCGGCGGAGAGACGATCACGCTGCGGATCGGGACCTTCGGTTCCTTCGGCTACGACAACACCACCGGGGCCAAGCTCTACGCCGAGTACGAGAAGGCCCACCCGAACATCAAGATCGAGGAATCGAACGTAGCCGACGGCCAGAAGTACTGGGACACCCTGAAGCTGCGCCTCTCCCGCGACAGCGGTCTCGCCGACATCCAGGCCCTGGAGGTGGGATACATCGCGGAGGCGACGGGCACCGCCATGGCGGACAAGTGGACCGACCTCGGCAAGACGGGCGGCGCGGACGTCGGCGCCTTCCTCGACTGGAAGGTCAAGCAGGCCACCACGGGTGACGGCAAGGTGATCGGCCTCGGCACGGACATCGGCCCGATGGCGATCTGCTACAACAAGGACCTCTTCGCCAAGGCCAAGCTCCCGACCGATCGCGCCGAGGTCGCCAAGCTCTGGGCGGGCGACTGGGCGAAGTTCATCCAGACCGGCGAGACGTACAAGAAGAGCGCCCCCGAGGGGACCTCCTTCCACGATTCCGCGAGCGGCCTGTTCAACGCGGTGATCTCCAGCCAGCCGGTCCAGTACGCGAACACCAAGGGCGAACTGGACTACGCGAACAGCCCGGGCGTGAAGAAGGCGTGGGACACCGCCGTGTCCGCGGCGAAGGGTGGACTCACCGCGAAACTGCGCCAGTTCGACGAGAAGGGCACGTGGAACGCGGCCTTCAAGAACGCGAAGTTCGCCACCGTCGCCTGCCCCAGCTGGATGACCGGCATCATCAAGGAGCAGGCGGGCCCCGAGAACCAGGGGAAGTGGGACATCGCCGCGCCGCCCGTGGCCGGCAACTGGGGCGGCTCGTTCCTGGCCGTACCCAAGTCGGGCAAGCACGCCAAGGAGGCCGCCGAACTGGCCGCCTGGCTCACCGCCCCGGCCCAGCACGCCAAGGTCTTCGGCGTGAACGGCAACATCCCGTCCTCGAAGGACACTCTCGCGTCCTCCGCGGTGCAGGACGCCAAGCTGCCGTACTTCGGTGACACCCCGGTCGGCAAGATCTACTCGGAGGCCGCGGCCGGCATCACGCCCGCCCCGATCAGCCGCTGGGACGGACAGGTGAAGACCTTCCTCACCGACAACGGGATCCTCGACATCGAGCAGCGCGGCACCGACCCGGTGAAGGCCTGGGACAACGTCAAGAAGTTGGTCGACGACAAGATCGATCAGTAGCGGGGACCGTGTCGCGGGCCGCCCCCCCCGGGCGG
>NZ_JAPNLJ010000003.1:233623-318821 GCF_026627445.1 Streptomyces sp. H27-H1 | reverse complement strand
GAGGCGCTGGGCCGCTGGGCGCGGGCTTCGTCCTCTCATTGCCGGTCAGCCGCCTCCACCTGCACGGACTAACCCGGTGGGACCGCAAGCGCGGTCGTGGGCGCCCCCCCCCCGGCGGGGGGGGGCCCGCGACCGTCCGTACGACCCGCACGCACCGATCTGGAAGGACGCCCCCGTGGCCACCTCCGTACGGGCGACGAGCGGCGGCTCCGCACCGCCCTCCGCCTCCACCACCGACCTATCCTCCGGCTCCGGCTCCCACGGACGCCCCTCCGGCCGGGACGGCCTGCGCAGCACGCTCTACCGCCTGGACCTGAAGGCGATCCCCTACGTCTTCGTCACCCCCTTCTTCCTCACCTTCGCCGCCTTCGGGCTCTTCCCCCTGATCTACACGGGCTGGCTCTCGCTCCACCGGGTCGAGCTCGGCGGCAGCGCGCAGTGGAAGGGGCTGGAGAACTACAGCTCGCTGGCGACCAGCGAGTTCTTCTGGAACGCGCTCGCCAACACCTTCACCATCGGTGTGCTCTCGACCGTTCCCCAGCTGCTGATGGCCCTCGGACTGGCCCATCTGCTCAACTACCAGCTCCGCGGGCGGGGCTTCTTCCGCGTGGCGGTCCTCGCCCCGTACGCCACCTCGATCGCGGCGGCGACGCTCGTCTTCGCCCAGCTCTTCAACACCGACTACGGCCTGATCAACACGGCCCTGGGGTGGGTCGGCTTCGACCCGGTCTCCTGGGAGTCCTCCAAGTGGCCGGCCCAGATAGCGATTTCGGTGATCGTGACCTGGCGCTGGACGGGCTACAACGCCCTCATCTACCTGGCGGCGATGCAGTCCGTACCGCAGGACCTCTACGAAGCCGCGGCGCTGGACGGGGCCTCTCGGTGGCGCCAGTTCCTCAGCGTCACCATCCCCTCCATCCGGCCGACGATCCTGTTCACCGTCATCGTCTCCACCATCGGAGCCACCCAGCTCTTCGGCGAGCCGATGCTCTTCGGCGGCAGCGTCGGCATCAGCGGCGGCAGTGGGAACCAGTTCCAGACCCTGAGCCTGCTCATGTACGAGAAGGGGTGGGTGACCGGCTCGCTGGGCCAGGCCTCCGCCATCGCCTGGGTCATGCTGCTGCTCCTCCTGCTCATCGGGGGCGTCCAGGCCCTGATCACCCGCACGCATCGCCAGCGCAAGAAGCCGGGGAGCTGAGCTCATGGTCCGCACACTCGACAAGTCCCCCGCCCCGGCGACCCCCGCGGCGACCCCTTCCGCAGCTCCGCGCCGCTCGAGGCGGCTTCGCCCGTCGGCGGGCCGTCAGCACCACGCGGGACCGCTGACCTACGTCATGCTGGGGCTGGCCGCGCTGGTCTCCCTCTTCCCGCTGTACTGGAACCTCGTCGCCGCCTCCCACTCGGGCGAACGCGTGGTCGAGGCCCCGGCCCCGCTGCTGCCCGGCCCCCGGCTCTTCGACAACATCTCCTTCGCCTGGAACCAGGTCGACATGGGCGAGGCACTGGTCAACACGACCGTCGTGGCCGGCCTCGTGGCCCTGTCCACCGTCCTGTTCTCCACCCTGGCCGGCTTCGCCTTCGCCAAGCTGCCCTTCAAGGGCCGGGGCGCCCTGCTGAGCCTGGTCGTGGCAACCATGACGATTCCACCGCAGCTCAGCGTGATCCCGCTCTATCAGATCATCACCGACCTCGGCTGGGTCGACCAGCTCCAGTCGGTCGTCCTGCCCTCGCTGGTCGCCGCCTTCGGCGTGTTCTTCATGCGCCAGTACCTCATCGAAGCACTGCCGGTGGAGCTGGTGGAGGCGGCCAGGATGGACGGCGCGCACAGCCTGCGCATCGTCTGGCACGTGGTGTTCCCGGTAGCGCGCCCCGCGATGGCGGTCCTCGGAATGCTGGTCTTCGTCCAGGCCTGGAACGACTTCTTCTGGCCGTTCATCGCACTGACCCCCGACGGGAACCCGACCCTGCAGGTGGCGCTGGCCGGCCTCGGCGCGGGCAACCACACCGTCGACCAGGCCGTCGTGCTGACCGGCGCCCTCATCTCCACACTGCCGCTGCTCCTGGTCTTCGCGGTGCTCGGCAAGCACATCGTGGGCGGTATCACCGCCGGCGCCGTCAAGAACTGACCGGCCGGCCGACGGCTCCGTGGCCCGCGCAGCTCTACGCGCCTCACCTGCCTTACCTGCCTGACCTGTCTGACCTGAATCATTCGAATCATCCGCAACCGAGTGGGGAGCCCCCTCCTATGACCGCGTCCGAGACCCGGCCGCTCAACGCCGTCCGTTCCTTCCCGTCCGACTTTCTGTGGGGCACGGCCACCGCCGCGTACCAGATCGAGGGCGCCGCCCGAGAGGACGGACGGACACCCTCCATCTGGGACACCTTCGCGCACACCCCGGGCAAGGTCTTCGAGGGCCACACCGGTGACGTCGCGGTGGACCATTACCACCGTTTCCCCGAGGACGTCCGACTGATGTCCGAACTCGGCCTGGGCGCCTACCGGTTCTCCGTGTCCTGGTCGCGCGTCCAGCCGACCGGCCGGGGACCGGCCGTGCAGAAGGGCCTCGACTTCTACCGTCGGCTGGTCGACGAGCTGCTCGCCGCCGGCATCGAGCCCGCCCTCACCCTCTACCACTGGGACCTCCCACAGGACCTGGAGGACGCCGGGGGCTGGCCGGAGCGCTCGACCGCCGAGCGCTTCGCCGAGTACGCGGGCCTCGTGGCCGACGCCCTCGGGGACCGGGTGAAGCGCTGGATCACGCTCAACGAGCCCTGGTGCAGCGCCTTCCTCGGTTACGGCTCCGGCGTGCACGCTCCTGGCCGGACGGACCCGGTCGCCGCCCTGCGCGCGGCCCACCACCTCAACGTCGGCCACGGCCTCGCCATCCAGGCCCTGCGGGCGGCGCTGCCCGGCGACAGCCAGCTCGCGGTCTCGCTCAACCTCCACGAGGTGCGCCCGCTGACCCCGTCGGCCGAGGACCGGGAGGCGGCCCGGCGCATCGACGCCGTCGGCAACCGGATCTGGCTGGGCCCGATGCTGGAGGGGGCCTACCCCGAGGACCTGCTCGCGGACACCGCGCACCTGACCGACTGGTCCTTCGTCAAGGACGGCGACACCGCCACGGCGCACCAGCCCCTGGACCTCCTCGCCGTCAACTACTACACCCCGACGGTCGTCTCGCACGGAGGGAACGGCGTACGGGGGTCGCAGGACGACGGGCACGGCCTCAGCGAGTACTCGCCCTGGCCGGGCGCCGAGGACGTGGCGTTCCATCAGGCGCCGGGCGACCGTACGGCGATGGGCTGGGCCGTCGACCCGGACTCCCTGTACGACCTGCTGACCCGGATCGCGGCCCAGTACCCCGGCCTGCCGCTCGTGGTCAGCGAGAACGGGGCGGCGTACGAGGACGAGGTCGGTCCGGACGGCACGGTGCACGACCCGCGCCGCGCCGCCTACATCCACGCCCACCTCGACTCGGTGCACCGGGCGATCACCGACGGGGTGGACGTACGCGGCTACTTCCTCTGGTCGCTGCTCGACAATTTCGAGTGGTCCTACGGCTACGCCAAGCGGTTCGGTGCGGTCCACGTCGACTACGAGACCCTGAAGCGCACGCCCAAGTCGAGCGCGTACTGGTACGCCTCCGTGGCGCGGACGGGTGAGCTGCACGCCCCGTAGGAGCGGGAGCGAACCACCGGCCGGCCTGCGCCGGGGTCAGGCCGGCGGCGCGGCTGCCCGGCCTCGGAGGGATCGCCGCATCAGATCGCGTAGACGGCCGATGCCACGGTAATGCCGACGGGCAGGGAGAGGTCCACTCCGTCCAGGGCCCGGGCGAGCGGGCCGGTGTACAAGGTGCCCACGCGGAGGGCGGCCGCCCCGGTGCCCGCCGTGAGAGCCAGTACGCCCGGCCAGTTGACGCCCCCGGTGGACCAGAAAGGGCTGCCGGGGCTCGCGTCGGTGAGCGCCAGGCCGTCGTAGCGGCAGCCGCGCAGCAGGATGTCGGTCGCGGAGACGGCCGTGCTGGGGCCCAGCAGGACGACGGTCGGCTGGAGGAGGTCGCCGACCGTGTCGAGGAAGTTGGACTGGACCGGCCTGGACCCTCGAGCCGTGATCGGGGGGAGCGGATCCGGGGTCACGCGCGGGAAGCCTGCGCGATCTTGCCCGACCCCTACGGAGGCCGCACGTAAGGCAGTTGTCGATGACCGGCACGGTTTCGTCATGGCCGATTACGCAACGAACTCGACATCCGGCGACGTGACCCTGTCAGAGCTGACCAAGGACACCGCACATCAGCATCTGGTGAAGGTGGGCGGCTCAGGGCTGTCCCTGGACTCCGCCGCACGGGACTGCGGTCTTGCCGCCCTCGACGTGGAGTCCCTCTTCCCACACCGGGACGCGTGCTGTGGAGCAGTCTGATCGGACTCCTGGGGTTCCAGGTCTTCAGCCGTACCCACGACAGCGTCCGGGACGAAGCCGCGTTCTTCGACTATGCCGTAGCGGTGTCGGCCGAGGGCATCGGGCTCGTGGTCCCCCTGGCCGGGGACGCCGGCTGAGGGGCCTTGACGTGGGGTTTTCGCGAACGGGTTACCGTGTTCCTTCATTCGAGGGGGAAAAGCGATGTCGCACGACACGGGGTGGGGACAACACCCGGGACAGCCCATGCCGCCGCAGTGGGGAGGTGGCTGGATGCCGCCGCCCGCGCCGCAGCCGGGTGTCATACCCCTGCGCCCGCTCACTACGGGCGAGATGCTCGGCGGGGCCTTCGCGACTCTCCGGCGGTACTGGAAGCCCCTGATCGGCGTCATGGCTGCCGTACAGGGCATCGGAATCCTGCTCGTGGCCGCCGCGGCCGTGATCTCCGTCGCGGCCGCGTACGCCCGGTTCTCCGCCGTATTCGACCTCGCGCCGGGAGAAAGTCCCGAGGGCTCGGACGTGGCGGCCCTGCTGCTGGCCTTCGTACCGCTCGGCGTGGTGCTGATCCTCGCGACGACGGTGGGCGCCGCGATGTTCAGCGCCCTGTGCCCCGCGCTGGTCCAGGAGGCGGTGCTCGGCCGCGCCACGACCGTGGGCGCGATGTGGCGCCGCGGATGGTCCCGGCTGCCGTCGGTGCTGGGCACCGTGATGCTCGCCGGGCTGATCGCGGGCGGGCCGGCGCTCCTGCTGTACGCGATCTGCGTCCCGCTGATCGTCGTCTCCGCGGACCTGGACGGTTCCGGCCCGCCGGCGGTCTTCCTCCTGCTCCTCCTGGGTTCGCTCCTGTGCATACCCTTCTCGGTCTGGATCATGGTCCGGTTCAGCCTGGCGCCCGCCGCCGCGGTGTGCGAGGGGCTCGGCCCGGTCGCGGCCCTGCGGCGCTCTTCCCGGCTCGTCCGCGACGGCTGGTGGAGGGTGTTCGGCATTTCGCTTCTCGGGTACATCGTGGCGATGGCCGTGGGGTACGCCATCCAGACGCCGTTCGGCTTCGTCGGCATGTTCGCGCTCTTGCCGAGCCTGCCCGAGCCGGACGGGGACTTCTCGGACATCGGCACGCTGATCTTCGGAATCACCGTCTACGCGGTCACCGTGCTGGTCGGCGTCGTCGTCAGCTCGCTGTTCCAGTTCAGCTTCCCGCAACTGGTCATCGCCCTGCTCTACGTCGACCAGCGGATGCGCAAGGAGGACCTCGCGCCGACGCTCGTGGCGGCCGCCTTCCCCGCGCAGGAGCCCGCGCCCGCTCCGGTCTCGCCGCCTACAATGCTCGAATGATCTTCATCGTGGTCAAATTCCCCGTCAAGTCCGAGTACGTCGGCCAGTGGCCCGAGCTCGTCGCGGAGTTCACCCGAGCCACCCGCGCGGAACCGGGCAACCTGTGGTTCGAGTGGTCCCGCAGTGTGGAGGAGCCCGACACCTACGTCCTGGTCGAGGCATTCCAGGACGACGCCGCGGAGGCGCACGTCACCTCCGCGCACTTCCGTGCGGCCCTGGAGACCATGCGCCCCCTTGTCACCCGGACCCCGGAGATCGTCAGCACCACCATCGAGGGCGCGACCGGCTGGAGCCGGATGGGTGAGCTCCAGGTCGACTGACAGCCGTACCCAATTCAACCTTTGGGGCGACACCCCGACGGCCCAGTGGCCGTAGCGATTCTTCCCGCGCGCCCTTGAGCTGCGGTGACGCTGTCGACCCGGCTGTCCAGCACATCCGTTCCCCCCTGCCTCCGCGTCCGCAGCGATCTTGACGCGCCCTACAGTCGTGCCGCTCCCCCGAGATCCCTCCTGAGAGACGTGCGTGACTTCTCCCTCGCCCTGCCCAGAAGACCAGTTGACACCCTCGGCCGCCCGGCATGCCCAGCCCGCAGCAGTGCTGGAAGGCATCGCCGGATACATTCCGCCCCGTGTGGTCGCCAACGCCGACCTCCCCCCGGCCTGGGGCATCGACGACGCCTGGGTGCACCGCCGCACCGGGATCCGCGAGCGACGCCGGGCCGGTCCGGGGGTGTCCACCGGCGAGCTCGCCCTCGAAGCCGGGCGCCGCGCCCTGGCCGTGGCGGGCGGCGCTCCCGTGGACACCGTGCTCGTGGCCACCTCCACCCCGGACCGGCCCATGCCCGCCATGGCCCCGCAGCTGGCCACCCGTCTCGGTCTGGGCGGCGCGGCGGCCTGGGACGTGAACGCCGCCTGCAGCGGTTTCCTGTACGGGCTCGCCGCGGCCGCCGGCGCCCTGCTGTCCGGTTGCGCGGACCGGGTCCTGCTCGTGGCGGCCGACGTGTACTCGACCCTCCTGGATCCCGAGGACCACTCGGCCGGCATCGTCTTCGGCGACGGAGCCGGCGCCGTCGTGCTGCGCCGGGGCCGGTCCGGGGAACCGGGGAGCATCCTCGCCTTCGACCTCGGCAGCGACGGCTCGGGCGACGAGCTGATCGAAGTGCGCGGCGGCGGCGCCCGGGAACGGTCGGCCCCGGACGCCTACGACCCCGGTGACCGGCACTTCCGCATGCGGGGGCGGGAGGTGTTCCAGCATGCGGTGACCCGGATGACCGAGTCCTCGCGGACCGTGCTGAAACACGCGGGCTGGGCGCCCGAGGACGTGGACCGGTTCTGTGCCCACCAGGCCAACGCCCGCATCATGAAGGCCGTCGGGGAACGCGTCCCCGTCCCCGGACCGCGCCGGGTGGCCAATATCGAGCGGGTCGGCAACACCGGCGCCGCGTCGATCCCGCTCGCCCTGGCCGATGCCGCGTCACGCGGCGAACTGCACGCCGGGGAAAGGGTGTTGCTCACCGCCTTCGGTGCCGGGCTCACCTGGGGCTCGGCGGCCGTGCTCTGGCCGCGGCTCGACCGCGCCGTGCCCGCCATCGAATCGGCGCCCTGAGGTCCGCTCCGGATCCCGGCTGCCCGCTCGCCGATCACCACCCGTCCCGGAAGGACGCACCGCCATGGCCCCGGTCCAGACCGTCGTCGCCACCGTGCTCACCGAGAAGTTCACGGTCTCCCCCGAGAGTGAACTCGCGGCCACACTCCGCTCCGAGCGGTCCGGACAGGATGCCCTGTGAAGAATTCCCCGCACCCGCACCCGCGCGCCGTCGCCGTCACAGGCCTCGGGATGATCACCCCGGCCGGGATCGGCCGCGAGGACACCTGGGCCGGAGTGCTCCGGGCCCGCTCGACGGCCGCCACCGATCCGGAGTTGAAGGACTGTCCGGTCGACTTCGCCTGCCGGATCCCCGCCATGACCCCCGAGCAGGGCCGCATCGGCGGCGGCAAGGCCTGGCGGATGGGCCGTTTCACCCAGCTCGCGGTGCTGGCGGCCCGCGAGGCCGTGGCCGACGCGGGACTCGATCCCACCTCCTGGGACGGGGCGCGCGTGGCCGTGGTGATCGGCTCGGGGCTGGCCGGGGCCGCCCATCTGGAGACCCAGACGCTCCGCCACCACCAGAGCGGACCCGACCTGGTCTCGCCCTCACTCATCCCGATGTTCATCCCCAACATGGCCGCCGGCGAGGTGTCGGCGGACCTCGGCGCCCACGGCCCCTCCCTTGCCACCGAGACGGCCTGCGCCTCCGGGGCCACCGCCCTGGCCGTGGCTCGCGACCTCCTGCTCTCCGGCGCCTGCGACATCGCCCTCGCCGGTGGTGCGGAGGCCGCCGTGACCCCGGTGGTCGCCACCGGGTTCGCCCGGATGGGAGCCCTGTCCGGGCGGGTGGAGCAGCCGGCAGCGGCCTCGAGGCCGTTCGCGGCGGACCGGGACGGGTTCGTCATCGCCGAGGGGGCCGCAGTCCTCGTACTGGAGCGGACGGCGGACGCGGCGGCCCGCGGGCGGCGCGGATACGCGCACCTCGCCGGAGCCGGCCTCACCTCGGACGCCCACCATCCGACGGCGCCGTCCCCCGGCGGGGAGTACGCGGAGGCGGCCCTGCGGGCGGCGCTCGCGCAGGCCGGGCTGTCCCCGGCGGACGTCGACCACGTCAACGCCCACGGAACCTCCACTCCGCTCAACGACCGCACCGAGGCCGAACTCATCGCCCGCGTACTGCCGCACGGTCCCAGCGTGACCGCCCCCAAGGGGGTACTGGGCCACAGCCTCGGCGCCTCCGGGGCCGTGGAGGCCGCGCTCACCGCGCTCGCCATCCGGGACTCCCGGGTGGCGCCGATCGCCAACCTCGCGGCAGGCGACTCCGGTTGTGGTTCCGGTTCGCCGTTCGACATCGACTGCGTGACCGGCACGGTGCGTGAGCAGCGGGTCTCCGTGGCCGTCAGCCACTCCTTCGGCTTCGGCGGCCACAACGTGGTCCTTGTCCTTACCGCCCCCTGACCTCCACCGCACCCTGACCGTCACCGCCCCGTGGACGGAGCGGAGTCCACGGGTCCGCAGCCGGATTCCCGCCGTGCCGGCCGCGGATGGACGGACACGATCCGGACAGCGTCATCCCGGACCCCGCATTTTGTCTGCCCCCGTGCAGAACCGAACGGATCTCCATCGCGTGGTACGGAACATGCGTTGGCATGAACACGGACACGGGGGAACACGCGTGGGATTCGCAGGGAAGGCCAGAACGGCGGCGCTCGCCGCAGCGGTGACCGGGGCGCTCATCACGGGAACGGTGTCGGCCGGCGTTCAGCCGGCGCGGGCCGCGGGCACCACCGCGCAGAACGACGGCACGAAGGCCGCGGGCAAGGCGAAGGCGGACGTGAAGCCGTCGGCCACCGTCACCCTGATCACCGGTGACCGGGTCGTCGTGAAGGGCGACGGCGGCGTCGAGCAGATCCTTCGCGGCGCCGGCCGTGCGGGGACCGGCTTCTCGGTGCGCCGCGAGGCCGAGCACACCTACGTCATCCCGCAGGACGCCCTGCGCCTGGTCGGCGACGGGGTCCTGGACCGACGGCTGTTCGACGTGGCCCAGTTGGTCAGGGACGGGTACGACGACGCACACAGCACGGCACTGCCGCTGATCGCCGGCTACCGGCGGGACGCCGCCGGGGCCAAGACCTTCGGCGCCGCCGGCGACACGCTCGCCGGGGTCGCGCGCGACCGCCGGCCGCTGCCCGCGGTGGCGGGAGAGGCGTTCCACGCGCCGAAGGCCGACGCGGCGGCCCTCTGGACGGCGGTCACCGGAGGTACGGACGCCCGCACGATGCGCTCCGCCCCCGTGCCGCCCGTCGCCCACCTCTGGCTGGATGCCAGGGGGAAGGCCGCCCTCGACAAGAGCGTGCCGCAGATAGGCGCGCCCGCCATGTGGAAGGCGGGCTACACCGGCAAGGGTGTCAAGGTGGCGGTCCTGGACACGGGGGTCGACGAGACCCACCCGGACCTCAAGGGCATCGAGACGGCGCAGAAGAACTTCAGCAACTCACCGGACACCGTCGACCGGTACGGGCACGGCACGCACGTGGCCTCCACTCTCGCCGGGACGGGCGCGGCATCGGGTGGCCGCTACAAGGGCGTGGCGCCCGGCGTGCGGCTCCTGGACGCCAAGGTCCTCGACGACGACGGCAGCGGCTCCGCCTCCGACGTCATCAGCGCCATGCAGTGGGCCGTGGACCAGGGCGCGACGGTCGTCAGCATGAGCCTGGCCTTCGGCGACGACCCGGGCGTCGACCCGCTGGAGGAGGCGGTCGCCTGGCTCTCCGACAAGGCGCTGTTCGTGGTGGCCGCGGGCAACGAGGGCGACAAGCCCGGCACGGTCACCTCTCCCGGCAGCGCCCCCGAGGCGCTCACCGTGGGCGCGGTGGACAAGGAGGACCAGCTCGCGGACTTCTCCAGCCGCGGCCCGACCCGCGCCGGAGTCGCCAAGCCGGACATCACCGCCCCTGGCGTCGACATCACCGCCGCCCGGGCCACGCACGGTCCGGACCCCTCGCCCGGCCTCTACACCAGCATGTCGGGCACCTCGATGGCCACCCCGCACGTCGCGGGCGCCGCGGCGCTGGTCCGCCAGCAGCACCCGAGCTGGAGCGGCGCCCGGATCAAAGCGCTGCTGACCGGTTCGGCGAAGCCCAACCCGGCGCTCAACGGCTACCAGCAGGGGGCGGGCCGCACCGACCTGGCGCGGGCCGCCAAGGCCGTCGTCGTCGCCGAGCCCGCCTCTCTCGGCTTCGGCACGCAGTCCTGGCCGCACGCCGACGACAAGCCGCTCGCCAAGTCCCTCACCTACCGCAACTACGGCACCCGGCCCGTCACGCTCCGGCTGAGCACGGCCGGTACCGGCCCGTCGGGCAGTCCGGCTCCGGCCGGGATGTTCACCGTCAAGGACGCCCAGCTCACCGTCCCCGCCGGCGGCAGCGCGACGACCACCGTCACCGCCGACACCCGCAAGGGCACGGTCGACGGCGCCTTCGGCGGTACAGTGCTGGCCGCCGGAGGCGGCCAGGAAGTGCGCACCGGTCTCGTGGCCGTCCGTGAGGTGGAGTCGTACGACGTCACCCTGCGGCACCTGGACGTGAACGGTGCGAACCCGTTGACGTACTACACGATGATCAGCAAGATCGGTGAGGGGGACCGCTTCGAGGTTCCGTACGACTCGAGCGGCACCGTCGTCCAGCGGCTGCCCAAGGGCGAGTACCAGGTGCAGGGCGTCGTCTTCGGCCCGGCCGCCACCGTGGGCTTCTTCGTCCAGCCGGTACTGAAGCTCACCGGGAAGACCACCGTCACCTTCGACTCCCGCAAGGCCAAGCCGTTCGCCGTCACCCCGCCGGATCCGCGCGCACAGCTGGTGAGCGCGTTCGCCGGGTACAGCGACGAAACCGCGGGTGTGTCCGACATGTGGGCCACGGACGGCGTGACGCGGATCCTCACCCAGCACCTGGGCCCGGCGGCCCCCAAGCTGCGGGCGCAGTACAACGGCGTGTGGAAGACACCCGGGGCGGCGGGAAGGAACGTCGACTACCGGCTGGCCTTCCACCGCACGGGCACCTGGTTCAACGGGCTCGACCGCAAGCTCACCCGGGCCGACGTCGCCGAGGTCAAGCTCGGCTTCGGCGCTTCGGTCACCGGGGCCAAGGGTCAGATCTACGTGACGCCCGTGGACGAGCAGGGCTTCACCACCGGGGTGCAGGACCCTGAACCGATGGGCCTGCCGGTGGTGAGGACGCACTACGTCAATACGGAGGGGGTGCGCTGGTCCTGGGCCGCCGTACAGCTCAACTCCGAAGGCGAGCAGCGCATCGACCTCACGCAGAACGAGGTGTCGTACACGCCGGGCAAGAGCTACGCGCTGAAGTTCAACACCGGCGTGGTCGGTCCCGATCTGAAGGCCGGTAAGGAGCAAGGCGCGACGAGGACCGGCGACTACCTCGATACCAACGTCGGGTTGTTCAACGACGGCAGCGGCCACGAGGGCAACTCCTTCTACGCCGACGGCTTCGCCCGGCTGGAGTCCGGGGGCCGGGTCATCGCCGAGGGCTCGCCCAACGGCTGGCTGAGCGCCGAGGTTCCAGCCGCCTCCGCGGTCTACCGTCTGACCAAGGAGGCGAGCCGCTCCGCCGCGGACACCTCCACCAGCACGAAGGTGAGTGCGAGCTGGACCTTCACCTCGGCCCGCCCGGCCACGGACCGGCCCGTGTCACTGCCCCTGTCGACGGTCCGGCTCTCGCCGAACCTGAGCCTGAGCGGGAGGGCGCCGGCGGGCGGCACGCTGAAGGTACCGCTGTGGCTGGCCGGGGCGGCAGCCGCTGACGGGCAGTGCGCCGCGCTGGCGGTCCGGGTCTCCTTCGACGGGGGCGCGACCTGGCAGCTCCTCGCCGTGGCGAAGGACGCGAAGGGGGCCCGTTCGGTGACCGTGAAGCACCCGGCGTCGGCCAAGGCCGTGTCGTTCCGGGTGGACCTGCGGGACAAGGCCGGAAACACCGTGCGGGAGACGATCACGAACGCCTACCTGCTCGCACCCTGAGCCGACCGCACGGCGGTGGCCGCGCCGCGGTGACCGTGGCGCGTTGACCGTCGCATGGCGCCGTCGAACCCGGTGGCCCGGCCCGGCCCCCCCCCCCCCCCGGGGGGCCGGGCCGGGCCGGTTTCAGGGCGGGTGCGCAGGCCGCGTTTGACCCGGCGCTGGTCCGCTCGCTTTGACTGCCCCGTTCGACTCGAAGCGGTTCGTACGCTTGTCCGTGCGACTGTGTGCATGAGAGAGCGGGGCTGCGCCGATCATGACGACCAGCGCCGGAACCGAAGCGGCGCGCGCCGCTGGGATGAGGGGCTGTGCGGGGCTGTGAGGGGCTGCCTCTCAGGCCTCGCCGAGGGCGGCGACGATCTCCTCGGTGGTACTGACCTTGCCGATGCGGGGGAAGATCTTGCCGAAGGCGTGGGATTCGGGGTCGGTGTCGGCGGTGGCGTCCTCGGCGAAAACGGGCAGCCCCATGAGGCCGTTCTGGAGGTCGATGACGACCAGGGCGGTGTCGTTGCCGAGGGTCAGGCCGGTCATGGGTGTCTCTTCCTACTGGGTTGCGGTGGGCTCCCCTTCCGCTTCCACGGCCCGACGGCAACGAACTTGGAAAGCGCTCCCTGGTACGACCGCGCGCCTTGCTTCCTTTTGAACGCCGCGAGGACCAGCAGCCGCACCAGGCGCCCGCACATCAGCCACCGCACAGGATCCGGGACCCGCTCCCCCGTGCACTCGACGGAGTCCCCGAGCGAGGCCGCCGACGCGGCCACCGACCCGGCGACGAAGCAGTGCACGGCAGGATCACCCGTACCGGCAGGGTGTCCGGGGCCAGAAGGGGCACCCCGTCCGAGCCGCACCGCAAGGACAGCCACCACACAGCACCAGCAGCAGGAAGGAGCCCGTACCGACCGCGTACGGGTCCTCGTTCCACTCCGCCTGCGAGGCCTCCGCCACCACCTGGGCGATGCCCTCGCCCAGCACAATCAGCACGAACAGGCCGAGCCGCTCACCGAGGTGCGGGGCGTCCGTCCACGCGGCCCGCGGCTTGGGCCCCCGCGTGTGCCCCCGTCCCAGGGCCCGTGCGTACAGTTCGTCCACCCGACCCTGGAGCTTGCTCCCGGAGAACGTGAACATCACCACGGACGGAGTTCCGCCGGCCGGTGGGGGTCTCCCGCCGGCGGGGATCCGGGCGCGGGGTCAGGAGATGGTGATGAAGCGCGCGGTGCCCGGTACTCCCTGGAAGTCGAGGGCGAAGAGCATGTAGGTGCCCGGCAGGACCACCCCGGTGTCGGCGGGTATGGACACCGTGTAGGCGCCCGGTCCCGTGGATGTGGACGCCAGGGGGACCCGCCGCTGGTCGTTGTCGGTGGAGTGGGTCGCGGCCGCGGCCCGCATGAGGACGAAGGACGCCACCGGGTCGCGGGTGGAGACCGTCAGCGTGGAGCCGGGGGCCGTCCTGGAGGGGACCTCTCCGGTGATCTCCGGGCGGGGCTTCGGCGATCCGTCCGGGTTGAGCAGGTGGGGCGGGGTGAAGACGGCCCCGTCGGCGTGGTTCGTGGCGCAGTCGCCGCACAGGCCCCCGCCGCCGGAGAATATCCGCCCGTCGGGCAACAGGTTGGCCACGCTGTGGTAGTTGCGCGGAACGGCCATGGTGGCGAGCGGAGTGAAGACGCCGGTCGAGGGGTCCCACAGTTCGGGGGTCAGGACCGAGGTCGCGTCGCTGAAGGGCACCGGATGGGCCTGGCCGCCGAAGGCGATCACCTTGCCGTCGGGCAGGACCACGCTGTTGGCGAAGGCCCGGGCGTACTCCATGTCTCCGGTGCGAGCGGTTTCGACCTGGCTGCCCGAGATGCTCACGGTGTAGGCGCGGCGGGTGGCGGCGGTGTCCTGGTAGGCGGGCGAGCCACCCAGGGTGAGCAGTTTGCCGATGTCGTAGGCGACGGCGTTGCCTGTCATGGCGTCGGCGCTGTCGGCCCGGGTGCCCGCGGCGCTGATGCTGCCCGTGCCGGTGGTCGAGATCCAGTTCATCTGCTTGCTCGGGCCCAGTTGCAGCACCTTGCCGCCCGAAGTGGCGTGCAGCCACATGTGGTTGTCGGCTCGGTACGGTCCGGCCGGGTCGGCCGTGGACGCCTGGAGGGCGGGTACGCCGGGGAGTTGGCGCCAGGTCCCGGTGGCCGGCGACCAGGCCTCACCGGCCTTGTCTCCCGCCGGACCGCTCCAGGATCCGCCGAGGACGAAGGCCTCACCGGTCGAGAGGAGCGTCATGGCCTGGTAGCCGCGGGGGATGTTCATGCTGCTGGTGGCGGACCAGTCGTCGGTGACGGGATCGTAGATGCCGGCCTTCTCCGCGTTGCTGCCCCCGGTGACCAGGACGCGGCCGTCGGCCAGCATGGCTATGCCGGGGCAGAACATGTCGTGCCCGGTGTTGTCGATGCGGCGCTGGGTGACCTTGCCCGTCTTCAGGTCGAGGATCGCCGTCTGGGTGTAGCCGTTGCTGCCGCCGAAGCGGTCCACCGCGTACGCGGACCAGGCCAACAGCTTGTCCCCTGGCAGGACCGCGGTGGCCACGGGCACCAGGGGGAAGCCGGTGATCCGGCCCCAGGACCCGTGGACGGCCGGGTCGGCCGGCCCGCTCAGGCGGATCTCGGCGGCCGAGGTCCACGGGCCGCGGGCGCCGGCCTCGGTGGTCACGGTCAGCCGTACGAACCGGGTGGTCTCGCTGCGGGTGAAGGTGGCGGTCTTGACGGTGTCGTCGTCGCGCCAGGTGCCCGCGGCCACCGGTGCGGCGAAGGCGGTTCCGTCGGTGCTGGTGGTGACCGTGTACGCGCCCGCCCGGCCGTTGAAGCCGTTCGTGCGGGGGTGGTAGACGAGTGCGGAGACGGCGGCGGTGCGGTGCATGTCGATGGTGATGCTGTGCGGGAGGGGGGCCGGGGTCGCGGACCACCTGCTGTGCCAGAGCGTGCCGGTGTCCCCGTCCAGGACGTTGGCCGCGCGGCCGTTCTCCTTGGTCGTCTCCTCGTCGCTCGCCGCGGCCGTCCAGCCGGTCCGGGAAAGGTCCACCGTGGCCTGCGGGGTGCCGGGGTCGCCCAGCAGGCCGACCTCGGCGGCGGATGTCCACGGGCCGCGGCCGCCTGCCTCGGTGAGCGCCGTCAGCTTTACGAACCGGGCCCCTTGTGGGGCGAACCCGAGCGTTTTGGCGCTGCCGTCGTCCGCGAGCGTGCCGGTGGCGACCGGGGCCGGCCAATTCTGTCCGTCGACGCTGACGCTGATGGAGTACTCGCCGACGCGCCCGTTGGCCCCGTTGGTACGGGGGGTGTAGACGAGCGCCGAGACGACCGCCGTACGGTGCATGTCGATGGTGAGGGTGTGCGGGAGGGGCGCCGGAATGGCAGACCACCTGCTGTGCCAGAGGGTGCCGGTGTCCCCGTCGAGGACGTTGGCCGCGCGGCCGTTCTCCTTGGTCGTCTCCTCGTCGCTCGCCGCGGCCGTCCAGCCGGTCCGGTCGAGGACGGGAGCGGTCGGCTCCATGGCGTTGGCCGGCACGATGCCGTGGTGCGGCGACTGCACCGCCGCCTGCTCACCGAAGGGCGTGGGCGTGGGTCCGGGCGCCGGGGCGCGGCCGGCCCCGGCCTGGCTCACGACCCCGAGCCACGGCGTGAAGCCGATCAGCAGCGCGCCGAGGCCGAAGGCGATGAGCGAGCGGGATCGGCGTAGCGCGCGGGGCAGGGCGAGGAAGCGCCTGGACCTGGACTGCAATCTGACCTCCTGGGGCGAACCGGTATGCCCCATGGAAGATAGGTCGACGTGGCAGCAACTCACCTGAATCAGCAAAGAGTTGACGCAAAACCGCATCAGCCGGCGCGATCCGGAGGACACCGCTCGATGCTGTGGCCCCCTGGACCCTCACGGCCTAGCGCGGCACGGTGTCGTCGGCGGCGAACGGGCCGCCGTGGCCGGGCACGATCACGTCCGCCGCGGCGAGCACCCGCAGCCGGGGAAGCGCGCAGTACCTCGCGGTCCGGGGCCACCGGGTCGTCGGCCGGTCCGGCGGCGTGCCACCACAGGTCGCCGGCGAAGGCCACCACACCCGAGTCGGTTCCGGCCAGCAGGGTGATGTCCTCGTGGCTGTGTCCCGGTGTACGGATCAGCCTGAGGGAGGGGGTGAGTTCATAGCCCTCCGCGTCCCTGTTCTTCCACTGGTCGCCCTGGTACTCCACCTTGTGGTCGTGCACCCGGGCCCGGCCGAACAGGCCCACGTTCATGGTGTTGTCCGGGTGGTGGTGGCTGAGCACCACGTCGGTGATGTCCTCGGGGCCGAGCCCCAGTTCCGCGAGCGGGCCGAGGATGTCCTCGTGGCTTGCCACCATGCCCGGGCCGAAGATGAAGTGCCGGCCGCCGTCCGATACGTACGAGACGGTGGCGGCGACCCCGGGGCCGGTGGAGCCGACGTAGCCGGTGGTCAGGACCTTGTAGACGGCGCTGCGGCCGAGGGGCGCGTCGGCGCGGAGCTCCGTCGCGACGTCCGTCGCAGTGGGCGTCGTAGTCGTAGTGGCCGTCGCAGTGGCCGTCACAGTGGCCGTCGTGGATTCTGCCGTCGTGTTCAGCGCCGTGTTCGTCATGGCTGTGATCCTTCCGCACCCGCATGCGGTGAACGAGTGGCACACATGCCAGCGATCGCAGGTTTTGTGCCACCCGTGGCAGACTGCCCCCGTGCCGCCTTTCACGACCGTCGCCGCCTACGTTCCGCCCGGCGTCGGCATACTCGCCGTCGGGATCGTCACCGAGGTCTTCGGGCCGCACGGGCCGGGGCTGCCCGGCTTCGAATTCGCCCTGTGCGCGGACCGTCCCGGGCCGGTCCGCACCGACATCGGCGTGCCGCTCGCGATCGGGCACGGTCTCGACCGGCTGGCCTCGGCCGATCTCGTGATCGCCTTGCCGGGGGCCGATTTCCGTACACCGCCCGGTCCGGCCGTACTTGAGGCGCTGGTGTCCGCGCACGAGGGCGGCTCGGTGCTCGCGGCCCACTGCGTCGGTACGTTCGCGCTCGCCGAGGCCGGGCTGCTCGACGGGCTACGGGCCACCACCCACTGGCGGTTCGCCGAACTGCTGGCCCAGCGTCATCCTGACGTCGTCGTCGAACCCGACGCCCTCTACATCGACGAGGGCAGGATCGTCACGGGTGCGGGAGCCGCCGCCGGCTTCGACCTGTGCCTGCACCTGCTGAGGCGGGAGTACGGGGCCGCGAGGGCCAATGCCGTCGCCCGGGACATGGTGCTGCCCTCGCACCGCGACGGCGGGCAGGCCCAGTACCTCGCCGCGCCCGTCCCCGAGGACTGCCAGGACGAGCGGCTCTCCGAGGTGCTCGCCTGGGCCCGCGACAACCTCCACGAGCCGCTTCCCGTCACGGAACTGGCGCGCCGCGCCCTGATGAGCAAGCGCTCCTTCGCCCGCCGCTTCACCGCGGCGACCGGGACCACCCCGCACGCCTGGCTGCGGAACCTGCGCCTGAGCAGCGCCGAGGAACTCCTGGAGAGCACGGACCTGCCCGTCGAGGAGATCGCCCGCAGGGTCGGCTACGGAAGCGCGGCGGTCCTGCGCGAGCAGTTCGTGCGGCGCAGGGGAGTTCCGCCGCGCTCCTACCGCCGCACCTTCACCGGCACGCCCCAGCTGTATTGACTTGGCACGGGCCCCGGGGCGGATACGGCCCTGTCCTATGATCATTCCCGTGACCTCCGCACTGATCCTCATCGACCTGATGCCCCGCATCATCGACATGCCGGTCGCCCCCCACTCGGGTGACGAGGTACTGGCACGCTGCCTCCGGCTGGCCGAGGCGTTCCGGGCGAACGGGCGTCCCGTGGTGCTCGTCCGGGTGGACAGGCCCGGCGTAGCGGAGCAGCCGCCGGGCAGCGGCTTCGCCGGCGGGCTGGTGCGGCCCGGCGACGTCCTGATCGTCAAGCACACCGTCGGGGCCTTCCACGGCACCGGCCTCGACGACCGGTTGCGCGGCTTGGGCGTGGACACGCTGGTGCTCGCCGGGCTCGTCACCACGATGGGGGTGGAGTCCACGGCGCGGGCCGCGAGCGACCACGGCTACGAGCTGGAGTTCGTCGCCGACGCCATGTCCGGTTTCGCCGCCGAAGAGCACCGGTTCACCGTGGAGCGGATCTTTCCCCGGTTCGGCGACGTGCACGACACGGCGTACTACCTCTGATCGAGCAGCCGAGGCGGGCGCACGCACCGGGGATCCGGGTCCCCCACCCCGTGCCGCGTACGCCCGAAGATGACTGGACCACCCGAAGCACTGTACGAAGTCTCCTGTGAACGAAGAACAGACCCGGCCCGCGACCGTTCGCGTGTTCATCGCCCTCGCTCCGCCCGACGAAGCGAAGGAGGAACTCGCGCGCGAGCTGGGCCCCGCCTACACCGCTTACCCGCACATGCGGTGGAACCGCATCGAGGACTGGCACATCACCCTCGCGTTCCTCGGCGAACTGCCGGTCGCGACCGTTCCGCTGCTGCGGCCTCCCCTCGCGGAGCTCGCGGCGGCGCGCAGTCCCGTACGACTGGCCCTGCGCGGGGGCGGTCACTTCGGCGAGCGGGTGCTCTGGAGCGGGATCGACGGGGACCTCGACGGGCTGCACCGGCTCGCCTCCGATGTCCGCGCAGTGGTCAAGGAGTGCGGCATCCCCTTCGAAGACCGGCCGTTGCGCCCGCATCTGACCTTGGCCCGCGCCCGCCGGAACGATCCGTCCTCGGCGGTGGAGGCCGCCGCCGGACTCACGGCGTTCACCGGTCACCGCTGGCGGACGGAGCGTCTCCACCTGGTGGGCAGCAACATCGGCCGCGGCCCGGGGCCGATCCACTACCGCGACATCGAGGCCTGGGACCTCGGCGGCGGGGAGTACTGCCGCCCGCCGACCTCCGTTCGCGGCGGCAAAGAAATGCCTTGACGAAAAGCAGCTTACCGCTAAGCTACTTCCCGGGAATCTAATCGGGGGAGAGATCCACGTCGTCAAGGGCATGCGCGAGGAACGGGTGGCGGGCGAACGGTCGCTGCTCGTCGGGGTGGGAATCAGCGCGATCGGGATCGGGATGTACATCCCCTTCTCACTCGTCTTCTTCCACCACGTCACCGGCCTCTCCTTCACCCTCGTCGGCGTCGTGCTGACGGCGACCGGCCTGGCCGGACTCGCCGTCATGCCGCTCGCCGGCTCGGCGGTCGACCGGTTCGGTGCCAAGAAGGTCAACCTGCTGCTCTACGCGGTCCGGTCCCTCGGCTTCGCCCTCTACCCGCTCGCCGGGTCGCTCCCCGCCTTCGCCGCCGTCGCGCTGGTCACCGCCCTCGCCGACCGGTCCTTCCCCGTCGTGCAGCAGTCACTCATCGGGGAAGTGGCCCGGGGCGGCGCCCGCGACCGGCTCCAGGCCTCCATCCGGGCCCTGCAGAACGCGGGCATGGGCGCCGGCGCGCTCGTCGTGTCCGGGGTGCTGGCCCTGTGGGGCACGGACGGGTTCACCTACACCGCCTGGGGCAACGCGGTCGCCTTCGCGCTCGCCGGACTGCTGGTCAGCCGCGTGAAGCGGGTAGAGGGCCGCGCGAACGGCGAGCCCGGATCGGCCGGATCGGCCGGATCGGCCAAGCGTCCGCCTGCGGGCTACCGGATGGTGCTCGCCGACCGGCCCTTCCTGGGCCTGACCGCCGCCAACTTCCTGACCGCGCTCGGGTACTCGGCCCTGTCGGTGCTCTTCCCGCTCTACATCAGCACCTGGCTGCACGGACCCGACTCCCTCACCGGCGCGGCCTTCACGGTCAACACCGCGCTCTGCGCCGGGATCGGCGTCCTGATCGCGGGCCGGGTCCGCCGTTCCGGAGCTCGCCGGACCCGCTCCGCGGCCCTCGGGGCGCTGCTCTTCGCCGCGGCCTTCGTGGGGCAGATCGCGCTCGGCACGGTCCGCCCCGGGCAGACCGCGACGCTGATCGCCCTGCTGGTCATCGTGGTGGTCTACACGGTCGGCGAGCTGGTGCACAGCCCCTCGGGCGGCGCCCTGTCGGTCTCGGCCGCGCCCGAGGGAGTACGCGGCCGCTACCTCGCCACGTACCAGCTGTCGTACTCCCTGGCCTCCGCCCTGGCCCCGTCCCTCTTCACCGGACTGCTCGCGCTCGACGGGCGCCTGCCCTGGGCCTTCCTGACCGTCGCCGCGCTCGGCGCCGCGTTCGCCCTGACCCGGCTGGAGCGCCACCTCCCGGCGGAGGCGGTGTACGCCACCCGTCCGTCCCCGGCTCCGGCCCCGCCGGCCGCGGCGGAAGCGGCTCCCCGCGAGCCGGTCACCGCTTCCTGAGCCGCCCTGCCCCGCCGGGACGACCGCGGCCGCCCGAGTACCGCCTTGCGCGCAAAAGCCTGATCAGGCGGGCTGCCACAGCTCGATCCGGTTGCCCTCGGGATCGGTGACCCAGCCGAACCGGCCGACACCCTGCATGTCCTGGGTCTCCGGGGCCACGTCCGCTCCCCCGGCGCGCAGCTGCGCGAGCATCGCGTCCAGGTCACGGACCCGGAAGTTGAGCATGGACTGCTGGGCACGGGATCCGAAGTAGTCGGTACCGGACTCGAACGTCGCGAAGACCGTCGGCCCGGCCGCCTGGCGCCACAGACCGTGTTCGTCCGAGTCCAGGCCCAGGCAGTCGCGGTACCACGCGCCCAGGGCCGCCGGATCGGCGGCCCGCATGAAGTATCCACCGATCCCCAGCACACGTTCCATGCCGCGATCCTGCCAGGACGGCGATCGGGCGTGGTGTCACCACGCCATCGGCCGCCGCACGGCCGGTGGCCAGTTCGGCCCAGTCCCGCCGGGAACCGGTCGCCAGGTTGGCGTGGAAGCGGTAGCGGTAGCGGTAGCGGTAGCGGTCGGCGCGGTAGACGACGCGGGTGAACTCGCAGGGGCGGTCGTGCTGGTCGAAGCTGAGCTGCTCGATGCGCAGCACGGGAGCGCCTCCGGGGCGAGGTGCGCCGGGTCCGCGGTGGCGCGGTCGCCCCCTGGATGACCGAGGCCACATGACGATCGCCACGTGATCGCCGCCCGGAGACCCCGGGACGGCAAGAACGCCGCCCGCGGCCCCGAGGGGCCGCGGGCGGCGCGTCACGTCCTGCCGCCGGTACCTGCTAGTCGGTGCCGAACTCCATCGCGGCGCGGTCCAGCAGCTCGTCGTCGCCGGAGACCTCGCCACGGGAGGCGATGGCCTCGGCGCCACCCTCGGGCATGGCGCCGATCAGGCCGGAGCCCGGTGCCTCGACGGCGCCGATCAGCGCGGGGTGGGTCGTACCGACGATGCCGAGGCCGGCGTACTGCTCGAGCTTCGCGCGGGAGTCGGCGATGTCGAGGTTGCGCATGGTGAGCTGGCCGATGCGGTCCACGGGACCGAAGGCCGAGTCCTCGGTGCGCTCCATGGACAGCTTGTCCGGGTGGTAGCTGAACGCCGGGCCCGTGGTGTTCAGGATCGAGTAGTCCTCGCCGCGCCGCAGCCGCAGCGTCACCTCTCCGGTGATCGCCGTACCCACCCAGCGCTGCAGCGACTCCCGGATCATCAGCGCCTGCGGGTCGAGCCAGCGGCCCTCGTACATGAGGCGGCCGAGGCGCCGTCCCTCGTTGTGGTACTGGGCGACGGTGTCCTCGTTGTGGATCGCGTTGACGAGGCGCTCGTACACGGCGTGCAGCAGGGCCAGGCCCGGAGCCTCGTAGATGCCGCGGCTCTTGGCCTCGATGATCCGGTTCTCGATCTGGTCCGACATGCCCAGCCCGTGGCGGCCGCCGATGGCGTTCGCCTCCATGACCAGGTCGACGGCGGAGGCGAACTCCTTGCCGTTGATGGTGACCGGGCGGCCCTGCTCGAAGCCGATGGTCACGTCTTCGGTGGCGATCTCGACCTCGGGGTCCCAGAACCGGACGCCCATGATCGGGTCCACGGTCTCGACACCGGTGTCGAGGTGCTCGAGGGTCTTGGCCTCGTGGGTGGCGCCCCAGATGTTGGCGTCGGTGGAGTAGGCCTTCTCGGTGCTGTCGCGGTAGGGCAGCTCGTGGGCGAGCAGCCACTCCGACATCTCCTTGCGGCCACCGAGCTCGGTGACGAAGTCGGCGTCGAGCCACGGCTTGTAGATGCGCAGGTGCGGGTTGGCGAGCAGGCCGTAGCGGTAGAACCGCTCGATGTCATTGCCCTTGAAGGTCGACCCGTCGCCCCAGATCTGTACGTCGTCCTCGAGCATCGCGCGGACCAGCAGGGTGCCGGTGACTGCGCGCCCGAGCGGCGTCGTGTTGAAGTAGGCGCGACCGCCCGAGCGGATGTGGAACGCGCCGCAGGCGAGAGCGGCCAGGCCCTCCTCCACGAGCGCCGCACGGCAGTCGACCAGGCGCGCGATCTCGGCGCCGTACGCCGTGGCCCGTACGGGCACCGACGCGATGTCGGGCTCGTCGTACTGGCCGATGTCGGCGGTGTAGGTGCAGGGGACGGCACCCTTGTCGCGCATCCAGGCGACGGCGACGGAGGTGTCGAGGCCGCCGGAGAAGGCGATACCGACGCGCTCGCCGGTGGGCAGGGAGGTGAGAACCTTTGACATGGGATGAGTATGCGCGATGATGCATGTTCATGCAAAATGACGGGCCGTTGAAATTTTCGCGAGCCCGCCCGCCCCCGCCCCCGCCTCGGCGCGCGGCGGTTCAGCCGGTCCTGGTGGCGAAGGGGCCTGCGGCCGCGAAGGCGTGGCGGGCGAAGTTCTCGGCGATGCGCGCGTGACCCGCGGGGTCGGGGTGGAGGTCGTCCGGCAGCGGCAGCTCGGCGTGGTCGGCGGCGCCGTAGAGCTCGCGGCCGTCGAGGTAGTGCAGGTGGGGGTCGTCGGCCGCCCGCTGTCCGACAACCCCGGCGAGCGCCTCGCGGACGACGTTGAGCGTCAGGCGCCCTGCGGCCCGTTCGGCCGGGTCCCCCAGGGCCTTGAACCGCAGCGTCCCGTCGCTGAAGTCGGTGGCGAGGGGGCCCGGGGTGTCCTCCTGGATCGGGCACAGGATGGGCGAGACGACCAGCAGCGGCGTGTCCGGATGACCTTCGCGGATGGTGTCGAGGAAGCCGTGGACCGCGGGGGCGAAGGCACGCAGCCGCATCAGATCGAAGTTGACGATGTTGATGCCGATCTTGACGCTGATCAGGTCGGCGGGGGTGTCGCGCACCGCGCGGGCGGTGAAGGGGTCCAGCAGCGCGCTGCCGGAGAACCCCATGTTGACCAGGTCCACCGCACCCCGGGCCGCGGCCAGGGCCGGCCAGGTGCCGGTCGGGCGGTCCGCGTTCGAACCGTGGCTGATGGAGCTGCCGTGGTGCAGCCACACCCTGCGCCCGCTGTCCGGAGCCGGTGTGACAGGGGCGTCGGTGCGCAGGGCGATCAGCTCGGTGATCTCGGTGTGGGGGAGCCAGATCTCGACGCTCTTGTCCCGTGCGGGCAGACCGGTGAAGCGGGCGGTGCCGGGCGGGCCTTCTTCGAGTTCGGCGGCCTGGGTGGCCAGGTCCAGGGTGCGTACCCTGCCGCCGGGCACGGTGGCCAGGGCCGTGAGAACTCCGTCGATCACCAAGTCGTACGCGCCGTCCGGCGGGGCCGGGAAGCCCCGGTAGGCCCTCTTGGTGGGCAGGGCCTCCAGCTCGATGACGGTGGCCCGGGTGCGGAAGGCCAGGCGGACGCCGGACGGGCGGGCCTCTGCCGTGGCCAGCTGGTCATCGGGGATCTGCTTGCGGGCCCGGGCGGGCAGCCGGTGGGGCAGCAGGCCGTGTTCCGTGCGTTCCACGTCGACGGCGCCGCGCAGGAGGTCCGCCGTGACGGGCGTGGTGATCCAGTCGTGTTCGGGGTTCATCGCCTCAGCCTCGTGGTCATCGGGTTTCGGTGGTCCGGTTGCGCAGCATCACGTCGAGCGAGTCCACGATCCAGTCCCAGGACTCCTGCGGGTCGACGGCGGTGTGGCTGAAGCCTCCGCCCAGCTCCAGGCTGACGTAGCCGTGGAAGACACTGCCCAGCATCCGTACCGCGTGGGTCTGGTCGGGTTCCGCGAGGTCGTAGCCGCGCAGGATCGCCCGCGTCATCTGGGCGTGCCGGACGCCCGCGCTGGCGGCCGCGGTCTGCGGGTCGAGCCGGAGCCGGGCCGCGTCGTAGCGGCCGGGGTGCCGGCGGGCGTAGTCACGGTAGGCATCGGCGAAGGCGGCCAGCGCGTCCTTGCCGGCGCGGCCTGCCAGGGCCGCCGCGACCCGGTCGGCCAGTTCCTCCAGGGCGAACAGGGCGATCCGGGTCTTGAGGTCCTGCGAGTTCTTCAGGTGCGAGTACAGACTCGCGACCTTGACGTCGAACCGCCGGGCGAGCGCCGAGACGGTCACCTGTCCGAAGCCGACCTCGTCGGCGAGCTCGGCGCCCGCCCGGGTCAGCCGCTCCGCGGTCAGTCCCACTCGAACCATCATGCACCTCCTATCTGGCGATAAGCATTATGCATTTGCCTAAAGCTTTTAGGCAAATTAGCCTGCCGTTATGAAGCCGCTGACCGAGCAAGAGATCCGCACCGCGTTCGTGAACTGCACCAAGGGCGAGGCGAAGCGCCTGACCGTCCCCCGCGATCTGGCCGAACAGCCCTGGGAGGACCTGGACTTCCTCGGCTGGCGGGACCCCCGGGCCCCCGAACGCGCCTACCTCGCCACCTGGCAGGACGGCCGCCCGGTCGCGCTCGCGCTGCGCACCTCCGGCGCCGGCTCCTCCTCGCAGGCGCGCCGCAGCATGTGCTCCCTGTGTCTGACCACCCACACCGGGGGCGTCTCGCTGATGGTGGCGCCGAAAGCCGGCAAGGCCGGGCAGCAGGGCAACTCCGTGGGCGCCTACGTCTGCGCCGACCTCGCCTGCTCGCTCTACCTGCGCGGCAGGAAGGACGCGGGCCCCGGCGCGCGGCTCCACGAGTCGCTCACGCTGGAGGAGCAGATCCAGCGGACGGCCGCGAACCTCGCGGTGTTCTTCTCCAACGTCACCGCCTGATACTCCGTACGAGCCCTCTTCGCTGCCCATTCGGCTCCACAAGCCGAGTTCATGATCATCAGGCTGCCCGGAAATCGTTTTGATGCTGCCATCCGGCCGTAGGCGATCTGGGAGGGCTGCGTGACGACGATGCCATCGACACACCGTGGACGAGTTCAGCGACGAGGCAAGACGTGGAGCGTGGCCGGGGTGGTCGCCGGGGCGCTGTTCGTCGTCGCCGCCGCGCCGCAGGCCGATGCGGGACGGCAGGCCGATGCCGGGCGGCGCTCCGCGGGCGAACAGGCCGCCTCCGTCGAGCTGCTGGTCGGCCGGCTCCTCGACGACGGAGGCCGGCGGTGCGCGATGGACGACTTCCGGGCCGGGCTGTGCGGCGGGCTGGAGCGGCAGCTCGTCCGGGCCACCTCCAGCGGAGCCGGTTCCGTGGTGCGCGACCCCTCCTCCCGCGGCGCGGCCCGGGCGGCGGCGCACACGGTCGTCCTGCCCACCGACGCCGCCAGCCCACTCGAGATCGCCCTCGCCGGACCGGGACTGCTCACCTATGTGACCGTGCACGACGGCCACGGCCGCTACGTGGCCGGCGCCCTGGGCGCCCGGGGGCACCGCTGGGTCAACACCGAGCCGTTGCGGGCCGGTGAGACCTACACCGTCCGGGTCGGGGCGCAGGACGTGGCCGGCACCCCGGTCGGCGTCACCATGCAGTTCCGGACCGCGGCCGCGGCCCAGGACGACCGGCTCACCGCCGAGTTCGGGCCCCGCCCCGGCACGTACGGGGCCGGGCAGATCGTGACGGCCTCCCTGAGCCGCCCCGTCCCCGCCGCCGACCGGGCCGCGCGGGTCCGGCTGGAGCGGGCCTTGCAGGTCACCTCGGAGCCGGCCGTCGAGGGGGCCTGGCACTGGGTCGACGAATCGACACTGCACTACCGGCCCCGCACCTACTGGCCCGCCCACGCCGTGGTGAGCGTGGTCAGCGGTCTCGACGGGGTGGAGGTCGGGGAACGGGAGTACGGCGGCCCCTCGGAGTCCCTGCGGTTGACCATCGGGGAACGGATCGAGGCGATCACCGACGCCGCCGCGCACGAGATGACCGTACGGCGCAACGGCCGGACCGTGCGGACCATCCCGGTGACCACCGGCAAGGCGGGCTTCCTGACGCGCAGCGGCATCAAGGTCGTACTGGGCAAGGAGCGCAAGGTGCGGATGCGCGGGGACACGGTCGGCATCAAGCGCGGTACGAGCGAGTTCTACGACCTGCCCGTCTTCTACGCGACCCGGGTGACGTGGAGCGGCGAGTACGTGCACGCCGCGCCCTGGTCGGTCGACGCGCAGGGCGAGGAGAACGTCAGCCACGGCTGCACGGGCATGAGCACGGCCGACGCGGCCTGGTTCTTCGACACGGTGCGGGAGGGGGACGTGGTGTCGGTGGTGAACAGCGGTGGTGAGCCGATGGCGCCTTTCGCCAACGGGTTCGGGGACTGGAATCTGGACTGGGCGGCCTGGCTGGCCGGCAGCGCCCTGGGCGGCGATCCCGATTCCCCGCTCGCGCCCGCCTCCCTCCGCCCGTCGGCCCACGGACAGTCCCGGCTCCACCCCCTCACCTGAGCGGGGCGGGTCCTCCGGCCGGGCGGGCACGCCGGCTTCGGTAGCATCCGGTCCGTGCCCACCTCCCACTCCCCCGCAGCCAACGGGATCGACGTCGTCCTGCTGACCATGAACGACCGCCCCGACGAGGAGGCGGCGGCCGTCCGGACGCTCCTCGCGCAGGAGGACGTCGAACTCCACCTCGTCATCGTCGGCAACGGCTGCCACCCCTCGCTCTCCGTGCCCGGGGCCACCGTCGTCACCCTCCCGGAGAACCTCGGCATCCCCGAGGGCCGCAACCGCGGCGCACTCGCCCTGCGGGACACGGGCAGCGAGTTCCTGTTCTTCCTCGACAACGACGCGTCCTTCCCGCGGCCCGACGTCCTGTCCCGACTGGTGGCCGAAGCCCGCCGGCGCCCGGAGGCCGCGTACGTCCAGCCGCGGCTGACCGGGCCCGACGACACCACGACGCCGCGCCGTTGGGTGCCCCGCCTGCGCGCCGGTGATCCGGGCCGGCCCGGCACCATCGCCACCATGACCGAGGGCGTGGTCCTGGTCCGCCGGGACGCCTTCGACGCGGCCGGGGGCTGGGCCGACTTCTTCCTCTACCACGAGGGAATCGACCTCGCGTACCGGCTGTGGGACCGGGGCGGCGCCGGCTGGTACGCGGCGCAGGTCCGGATGCACCACCCCGTCACCAGCCCCACCCGGCACGCGCTCTTCCACCGGCTGGCCGCCCGCAACCGCGTCTGGCTCGCCTACCGCAACCTCCCCGGGCCCCTCATCCCGGCGTACCTGGGCATCTGGACGGCCGTCACGGCGCTGCGCGGACTGCGGGGCGGTGGAATGCGGGACTCGCTCCAGGGGCTTCGCGAAGGGTGGGCGGCCCGGCACGAGCAGGTGCGGCGGCCCATGCGCTGGCGCACCGTGGTGCGCCTCACGGCCGCCGGGCGGCCGCCGGTGCTCTGAGCCACCGGCCCGCCCGTGCTGCGGCGCGCGTCAGGGGCCGGTGCGGCGGGCCGCGTCGTACGCCGTGAGGGAGGCCGCGAGGTGGCGGGCGCCGGTGGGGTCGGTGGCGTCGTGGCCGGTGAGCAGGCGGATCCGGCCCAGGCGGTAGGTCAGGGTGTTGCGGTGCACGGTGAGGGCTGTGGCGGCCTCGGCACGCCGATAGCCGGCCGCGATGAACTCCCGGAGCGTGGCGATCAGATGGGGCTGGTCATCGAGGGGTGCCAGGACGCGGGCCAGGGCGTCGCGGGCGGGTCCGGGCCGCACGAGCTGGTACTCGACGGCCAGGTCGGCCAGCCGGTAGAGGCCCGGCGGACGCCCCGTGTCCTCGGCCAGGGAGAGCACTTCGGACGCCTCCGCCTGGGCTTGCGGGATCGATCCGTGGTCCTCGGCGACGGCGGCCGCCGCCGTGCACCGCAGTGCGGCCGCCGCGTCGAGCCGGGCGAGCAGCCGCCGGGTGGTCCCGTCCGGCCCGCACGGGACGAGCAGGACTCCCCCTTCGCCCTTGAAGGTGGCCAGTACCTCGGGATTGCCGTCCAGTTCGGAACGCACGGCGCGCAGGATGCGGTTCGTCGCGCCGCCGGGTGCTTCGGGGAGCCGCAGGACGACCACCTCGTACCGTTCGGCGAGGGTGCGCCCGTAGCGTTCGGCCGCGCGGCGGGCCGGCCGCCCGGCGAGCAGGACCCCGGCGAGGTTGCGGCCGTGTTCGCGCTGCTCCCAGTCGAGGTCGGCCTGTTCGCGCAGGTAGGCCTCGGCAACCTTGGGCATGACCTCGCCGAGGAATGCCAGCAGCCCCGTGACCAGGTCGTACGGGTCGACGGCGGGGTCGGGGCCGGCCGCCGCCAGCTCCCAGGCCCGGCTCGCGCCGAGCGGGTAGACGCGTAGCACCGCCTCCAAAGGGACCCCGTCGCGGGCCCGCTCCGCGCCCCAGGCCACGGGCGCGGCCAATTCGGCCTCGGTCGGCGGGCGTCCCTCGGCGACGGTGGTGAAGAACAGCTTCAGCACGGCTTCGGTGTTCGCGAGGAGGTCTCCGCCGAGGACGCTGTCGGGCAACAGCCGGTAGGCGGGGATGTCGGCGGTGAGCCGGGAGACGGCCTCGGCCGCCATCTCCGGTATCCGGGGCAGCAGCGCGGCGACGAGCCCCGGCGCGGCACGCTCGGCGGCCCCGGGTCCGCCGGCCCCGCCTCCTGGCCCGGCCCCACCCCCTGCCGCGGACCCGTCCGGCACCGCATCCGGCTTCGCCGCCCCGCCCGCGTCGTCCATCCCCGCATTGTCACCGCGCACAAACGCGAGAGGAAGCATTCTGCGCGTACCGCCAGGGGACAGGGGCGGCGCGCCGGAGGATTCTGTGCAGTCCGACCAGTACATGACCTCCCGTCAGGAGACGTCGTATGGCGCGCAGTACCCGTTCGCCCCGCACCCGAATCCGCACCCGAATCCGCGCGCGCACCCTGCTCGCCAGGGCCGCTCTCCCGCTGGCCCTCGTCCTCGGCGCGGCCGTCCCTGCCCACGCCGGCGCCGACGGCCTCGCGAGAGGGGGGATCAACGACTTCTCCTGCCGGCCGAGCGCCGCGCACCCCGAGCCCGTGGTGCTGCTGCACGGCACTTTCGCGACCTGGTACGAGGACCTCAACTTCCTCCAGGCCGACCTCGCCGCCCGCGGCTACTGCACCTTCGCCCTGACCTACGGCGCCTACGACGGCTTCCCACTGGCCGGCGGCCTCAAGCCGGTGGCCGTCTCCAACCTGGAGATCAAGGAGTACGTGGCCAAGGTGCGCGGCGCGACCGGCGCCGCCCAGGTCTCGGTCGTCGGCCACTCCGAGGGCGGGCTCCAGGCCCTCTACCTCGCCAAGATGCAGGGCATCCAGCCGCACATCAAGGCGGTCGTGGCCATCGCTCCGCCGACCCACGGGACGAACGCAGCCGGCCTCCTGGACCTGGGCGACAAGCTGCTCGGGCGGGAGACCATGGAGAAGATCGTGACCACCATCGGCATCCCCGTGCTCGCCGACGAGGTTCCCGGTGGGCCTGCGATCCAGGCGCTGAACGACGGTCCGGTGGCCCAGCCGGGGATCTCATACACCATCATCACCTCGCGCTACGACGAGCTCGTGACCCCCACCGAGACGGCGTTCGTCCGCGAACCGGGGGTCAAGAACCAGTACGTGCAGGACTATTGCCCCTTCGACCCGGTGGGTCACATCGGCGAGGCCTACGACCTCAACGTCTGGCACATGGTCCGCAACGCCCTCGACCCGAGCCGCGCCACCCCGATCCTGGTGTGCGCGGTCGGATCTCCCGGCTGAGGGGTGTCCCGGTAAATGATCTCCGGGCTGCTGTGGGCAGGGCAGCCGCGGAGGATCGCACCAGTCACTCAGAGGTCGTCGGGCCGGGGCGGCCCGCTCCGTCAGCGAGCCGCCCCGCCTCAGCGAAACTCGTGGACCACCTGGATCTCGCCGACGATGTGAGCGTTGAACTCGCCCAGCTCCTCGGCCGGTACCTCTCGCCATTTGCTCGGGGGACGGCCGGCCGGTGCGCAGCAGTTCATCGGACCAGACAAGCGCGAGGTCGCCTATGAGGATGGCGGCGCCCTCCCCGAAACGTTCTGCGCCGACCGCGGCGTCGGGGTGTCCGGCCAGGGCTGCGGGCCGTCGCCGCTCGTAGTCGCGGGCCTGGGCCCGGTGCACGGTCGGCTGTCCGCGGCGGGTCTCGGAGCGGTCCATCACGTCGTCGTGTATGAGCGCGAAGGCGTGGAAGAGTTCCAGCGAAGCGGCAAGGCAGTATGCGGTGGCAGGGTTGCCGGCGGCTCCGGCTGCGTGCCACCCGACCAAGGACAGGACCGGGCGGATGCGTTTCCCGCCGGCCGCCATGAACTCCTGGAGCGGCTGGGCCAGGTTCGGCAGACGGCCCCCGCCCGTAGAGGAAATCGCCTTTGCGGCCAGGAACTCGTACAGGACCCGCTCGGCCGACTCCTTGAAGTGTTGGAGGTCCAGGACGGGATGCGCCGCCGGACCGGCCCCGGACTCCGCCCCGCTCTTCGGGTGCGGGCCGGCCGCAGGAGCCTGGTTCATCGGACCCGGCTCGGCAGTCATGGAGCCCTCCTACGGAAATTGATCTTGAGCAGGGCTCACGGTATCCACCGCGCACCCTCCAGGAGGGACTTCCGCGAGAAGGGACTCGGGGACTCACCACCGCGACCGGAGACCCGCACTGCCTCCGGCGCTTGCGGGGAGTTAGGGCAGCGGCGCGCCGCGGGCCGTGAGCCACAGGGAGTACCACTCCTCGTGGCTGAGGTCCGGGGTGCGCAGCGCGGCGTCGCGGCAGGCCCGGATGCGCTCGGGACGGCCGGTGCCGATGACGGGTGCGATCCGGGCCGGGTGGCGTTGCAGCCACCACAGCAGGATCGTTTCCGGTGTCGTGTCCTTCGCCTTGGCCAGGGCGCGCAGGTGCTCGGCGGTCGCGTGTTCGGCCGCGCTCGACTCCCGTCCGGTGAAGCGGCCTTGGGCCAGCGCGCCGTAGGCCTGGAGGCGGACTCCGTTCACCGTGCAGTACTCGACGGTGCCGGCCGGGAATCCGACGCCGGCCGCGGCCGGCGTGTTCACGAGGACTCCGTCCTCGAGCCAGTCCCGGCGGTCCAGGCTCATTTCCAGCTGGTTGGCGACGAGCGGGACTTCGAGGTGGCGTTGCAGGTTGGCGCATTGGGCGGCGTTCATGTTGGAGACGCCGAACTCCTTTACCAGGCCCTGGCGGTGCAGTGAGGTCAGCGCCTCGGCGATGTCCGCGGGGTCGGCGAGGGGGTCGGGCCGGTGCAGGAGCAGGACGTCGATGGAGTCGGTGCGCAGCCGCGTGAGGCTCTCCTCGACGTGGCGGATGATGGTCGCGCCCCGCAGGTCGTAGATGCCGGGGCGGTCGCCTTCGGCGAGCCGGATGCCGCACTTGGTCTGCAGCGTGACGCGCTCGCGCAGGCCAGGGGTGCGGGCGAGCACCTCGCCGAAGACGGCTTCCGCCTTTCCGTGCCGGTAGATGTCGGCGTGGTCGAACATCGTGATGCCGCTGTCGAGGGCGGCCTCGATCGCCGCTTCGGCCTCGTCGATGTCCTCGGCCCGGTACGGACCTGGCTCCCAGCTGCCGCCGAGAGCCATACAGCCGTAGATCAGCCGGGTGTCGGCTGTTACTTGTGGGGTGATAGCCATGGCGGTCACCCTATGAGGCGGAGGCCTTCCACAGCACCTGGTCACCGGCCAGGATCACCAGTTCTCCGGCGGGCCGCAGCAGCAGGCGCGCGCCGGGGTGGCCGGTGGTTCCGCTCGACCAGGCGGGGCGGCCGTCGGATGTGCGCACGAGCAGTTCGCCGTCCTGGGTGAGGACGGCGTCGTGGCCGGAGCCGCCCGTGTCGGTGTGCCACGGACGGCGTCCCTCGGCGTCGAGCAGTGCGAGGTCGCCGGTGCCGTCGAGGGACAGCCGGAACTTTCCCGCGTCGAGGACGTCGCCGGGGCGCAGTACGGAACCGGTGTGGAACTCGATGGAGTCGTCGAGTTGCCCCTTGACCAGGGCGCGCAGGACGGGGAGGGAGAGGCTGAAGGCGTACACGGAGCCCTCGGTGCGCACGAACCGGCCGAAGTGGAGGGTGTTGGCCCGGCTGCCGGTGCCGTCCGCCGAGGGGGTTTCGAAGGCGATGGGCGAATCGGGGCCGACTACCGGGTCGGAGCCGGTGCGGGGGTTGCGGCCGGCCGGGAAGTCCGGTTCGTTCAGCCATTTGCGCATCACGAGCTCGAACTGCCCTACCAGGTCCGACTGGTGGCAGACGAAGACCAGTCCGCGCGAGGCCTCCGGACCGTGGTCCCCGCCCAGTTCTGGCTTGTAGACCGGGCCGTAGGGGATTCCGCGCCGCATCAGGCGCCGCGTGTCGAGGTCCCCCTGGGCCACGGGGGGACGACCCGGGGTGAGGACGAGGCCGCCGCGCGGGTTCCCCTTGCGGATGTGGGCGAACAGCGGCATCTGCCAGCCCTGCGGGTCCTGGCTGTAGTCGAGCTCGGCGTCGGGGTGCTCGCCCGGCTCCGGCAGTCGTTCCGCCGCGGGGCAGAGCGAGACCGGCATGCCGCCCGGCCAACGGCCCATCAGGCGGGCTCCGAGCCACTCCCGGCCGGCGTCGGCGGGCGCGGCGCCGGCGCGCTGGAGTTCGGCGAGGCGCAGGGCGACCTGCGTCCACCAGCCGGGCACGTCCTGTGCGAGGCGGCGTACCACCTGGAAGGCGCCGCCGGTGGCCCAGGCGGGCAGCCCCGTGGGGCGCCGGCCCGCCCGCTCGGCGCCGATGACGAACTCCCCGGCGGGGATCAGCCGGTTTCCGGGCTTGCCGAGCACGCTGGTGGCATCGGCCGGGTCGGGCTCGTCGAAGCCGCGTACGCCGGGCTGGCTGATGCAGTCGAGGAATCCGAAGTGCTCATGCCCGCGCAGCTCGCCGGGAAGCGTGGCCCCGTCCTGACGGAACAGGACCGTCATACCGGCCTTGCCCGCGCCCGCGCCGTGTTCGGCGACGGCGGTGGCGAGGCGCTCGGGCTGGTCGGCGGCGAGCGTGAGGACCGCGTGCACCGCGCGCCCGGGCTCTTCGGCGCCGAACAGCCAGGACGGCGGGGCGCTGGTGCCGGTGTCACCGAGCTGCTGCGCGCGGGCGGCGCAGCCCTGGGTGAAGGCCTCGGCGCTGGAGCCGGGCGGGGCGGCGGGGAAGGGCTCCTTGCCGGCGAACAGGCGCAGCCCCGGATGGGTCAGGCCGAGCCCGGTCCACAGGGTGGCCATGGAGTCGGGGTCGATGCCGCCGCTGCGGCGGCGGGCCCTGCTGAAGGCCCGGTTGAAGCGGGCCACTTCCTCGGTCGTGGAGATCGAGGGCAGCAGCCGGGTCAGCCAGCCGCGGGCCTTCTCGGCGTTGCTGAAGTGGAGGAAGAGGAAGCAGACGTGGTCCTTGCGGAACCCGGCGAGGATGTCGCCCTGCGACTGGCGGTCGGTGCGCAGCGGGAGGGGATCTGGGTCGGCGTCCCGCCGCACGGGTTCCGTCCCCGGGCGTGCTGCCGGGCCGGCCGGGGCCTCGGCGGCCCAGGCCGTGGGTACGAGGCCTGCGGTGACACCGGCGGCGGCGAGGGCCGCTGCCTGGACCACGGTCCTGCGGGCGGGTCCGGTGCGGGGGCAGCCCGGGGGTTGCGACGGGGCGAGGGCCATCGGCTTGCTCCAAGTGGCGGAGGGGAACGGGGGGCGGGGAACGGCCGGGTTCAGCGCAGCGGCGCGGCGGGCATTCCGGCGTCGAACTTGATCCGCTGGGCGGTGCCGGGCACGCCCTTGGAGAAGAAGGAGGAGGAAGCGCATGGGGGGCCGGGCGTCGCAGCGGCCGCGGTCGGCGGGGCCCGCAGAGTATGGCCCGGCCCTCGTTCTGCTTGACACGCAGTTCGACGTGGCGCCGGCTGGTGTCGACCGCTCGCGTGGCCGTCCTGGATGCCGGTCCGGTCAGGTGCCGTGTGCGGTCACGAACGCCATCTGGCGCAACGCCTCGCGGACAGCGGCGGTCCCGACCTGCATGCGTGAGGCGTAGGTGTAGGCGTAGCTGCGGCTGCGGCTGCGGCTGCGGCTGTGGATGTGGCTGTGGCTGTGGATGTGGATGAACTGGAGGACCAGCCGGACGCCCTAACCGCAGACACCGCAGATGCCACCGACAGCGGCGATACCGAAGGCCCCGGCCTCGGCATCCGCGGCATCCTGGGCCACTCACGGTCGATGACCCTGTGCGCGTACTTCCCGCAGCGGCCGCGCACCTCGTCCTTGGCCGACTCCGGCATCGGCATCCGCATCCGCATCCACATCCGGTCGGCGGCGAGGCAGCGGTATATCAGCGCCCCGGATTCGGCACGGATGAGGGCGGCGCACAAGACGGAGAGAACGGCGGCGACAGCCATGGGGCCGGGTACTCCTCCGTGCGGGGGCCGACTGGCAGCACACGCTGCCGGTGATCAACACACTCGGTGATCAACGCCGTGCGCGCGCGCCGGGGCCCCCGATGGGGTGAGCGGCGCTGTCGGGCCGTCACCCGTACGCACCAGAACCGGGTCTGGTGCCCCGTCCGGGCGGCCCGGTCAGCCCTCGGGGAGCAGCGCCCGCCGGTAGGTCACACCGGGGCAGCCGTCCAGGACGGTCTCCCCCACCACCGTGAACCCGGTCCGCTCCAGCACTGCCGCCGATGCCGGGTTGTCCAGGGCGACGGATGCGGTGAGGACGCTGAGCCCGTAGTCCGTGGCGGCGAGCCGGCAGACTTCACGGACGGCGCCCGTGGCCGCGCCGCGGCCCGCTGCCCGTTCGCCGATCCGGTATCCGAGGTCGGCGGCGCCGTCCGCCACATCCACCAGGTTGACGCGTCCGATGAGCTCTCCGGCGGTGTCCATCACGAGGTGGAAGTGGATCGCGCCCGTGTCCTGTTCGGCGAGCAGTGCGCGGTGGCGGTCGGCGAAATCCGCGAAGTACGCGTCACCGCGGTCCGGCACGGAGCGGGCGAAGTACGACCGGTTCTCCCGCTCGAAGGCCAGCAGGGCATCTCCGTGATCGGCCCGCAGGCGTTCGAGTCGCAGCATGCCGGGCAGGATATACGGGCTGCTCGGACGGGCGCCCGTGAGTTTTCTGGGCAGCTGCCGGGGACCTAGTGCTGTGGCTCCGGGTGCCTCGGCCGGTGGAGGAGATGTGCGAGCGTGTGACGGCCAGGTCCTGTCCGGGGCGGCACGGGCAAGGGGGCGCGGAATGAAGGCAGGAACAGTCACCGAGGGCATCACTGCGGCCGTGATCGTGACGGCGGGCCTGTGCGGCTGTACGACCGGCGCCTCCGTGGGTAAGAACCCGGCGGACTCGGCGCAGACGCTGGTCGAGACCCTCACGAAGGCCTCCGACAAGGCCTCCGAGGCGGGCTCGGCCGAGGTCAGGATGCGCGTGACGATGCCCGGCACGGGTGGCAAGCCGGTCCGGATGAACGGCGTCTACTCCTGGGGCAAAGGCCTCGCGATGGAGGCCGAGACGCCGGCCGCGGACCTGCGGATGGAGGACCTGGCCGCCGACGGCACGATCACGTACCGGCTCGTCCAGGGGGCGTACTACTACGGCATCGATCCGGCGCCGAGCGGCCCCTTCGCGGGCAAGAGCTGGCTGAAGGTCGAGGCCTCGGCCGTGCTCGGCGAGCAGGGCGCCGCCGGGATGAACGCGGGCAACAGCGATCCGACAGCCGGGCTGAAGTCGCTCAAGTGGGCCGGCAACGTCACCGAGGTCGGCCGGGAAGACGTCAACGGCAAGAGCTCGGTCCACTACCGCGCCACGATTCCGCTGGACAAACTGGGTGATTCCAGGGGGGTGTTCGGCGCGGTGGGCGACGGCGGCGCGACCGAACTCGTCTCGGACATCTGGGTCGACGACAAGGGGATGCCCTCGCGGCTCGACCAGACCTACGGGGATGTCGGCGTCGACGTGGACTTCCTGTCCTTCGGCGTCGCGAAGGACATCGCCGCCCCGCCGGCCGCCGATACGGCCGACCTCACCGAGTTCATCAAGAACGGCGGCGTGGTGCGGAGCTGACGCGCGCGGCGGTCCGCCCGGTTCATACGCTGGGCTCCGCACGCACCTCCCCCACGCGCCACCGCGCAGAAACGAAGGGCGACCCATGGATGCCGAGACGGCCGACGCCACCGACGATTACGGCATCCCGGTCGTCTCCGGCCCCACCGACGCCGCCCGGCGAAAGCTCCGGGAGATCTCCGACGCGGCCGCCGTGGAGTTCCTCGCCGAGGGGTACTCGGCCGTGTCGATGGACGCGATCACCAGCCGCTCCGGCGTCTCCAAGGCGACGGTCTACAAGCATTTCGGGACCAAGCAGCGGCTGTTCCTCGCCGTGATCGGCGGCATCGTGCGCCAGACCTGCGCCGACCTCGGACCGTACGACTCCACCGTGGCCGGCGCCTTCGCGGAAGCCTCCGATCCGCGCGCCTCCCTGATCCTCCTCACCAGGGGCCGGGCCGAGTTCATGCTGCGCCCCGACGTCATGGCGCTGCGCCGTCTGGTGATCGGCGAGAGCGAGCGTTTCCCGCAGCTCGGCCGGCTCTGGTACGAGGCCACGTACGGCATGACCGACGGTCCCCTCGTCGAGACCCTCACCGAACTCGGCCGGCTCGGGAAGCTCGTCGTCCCGGACCCCGTGCTCGCCGGCCTGCAGCTCGTCGCCGTCACCGTCGGCGTTCCGCTGCTGGAGCACACCTTCGCACCCGGCACGGAGGTCGACCCGGCGGAGCTGACCCGCGTCGTCACCTCGGGCGTCGACCTCTTCCTGGCCCGCTATGCCGCTCCGTAGCCGAGTCGCCGCGGGGCGCGCGGGTCACCAGTCCTGTGAGAGTCCGTACAGCTCGGCGAAGGTGCCGGTCTCGATGACCCGGCCCTTGTCCAGGACGATGATCCGGTCGGCCAGCCGGCAGTTCTCCATCCGGTGGGTGACGATCATGGTGATCCGGTCCTCCTTCATCTCCCGGAGGCCGGTGAAGATCTGGTGCTCGCCGCGGGCGTCCATCGCCGAGGTGGGCTCGTCCATGATCAGCAGTCGGGGCTTGCGGTGGAAGGCGCGGGCGCACGCCAGGCGCTGCCACTGGCCCCCGGAGGGTTCGTGGCCGCCCCAAAGGGAGCGGGCCAGGAGCGTGTCGAGGGCGCGCGGGTAGTCCTGGACCACCTCGCGCATGCCGACCGCGTCGAGCGCCTCCCACACCGCGTCCTCACCGCGCGGGTCGGGCTGGCCGAGGGTGATGTTGTCGCGGGTCGTGAACGGCCAGTGGGCGTAGGACTGGGCGACCAGCCCGACGTGGGTCCACAGGGTCCGCTGGTCGTGGTCACGGGTCGGGGTGCCGTCCCAGTACGCCTCTCCGTCGCTCGGGACCGTGAGGCCGGTCAACAGGCGGATGAGGGTGGACTTCCCGGCGCCGTTCTCGCCGACGACGGCGACGATCTCGCCGCGGGAGAGGGACAGGCTGACCGGGCCGAGGGCCGGGGTGTCCTTGCCCGGGTAGGTGTACGAGGCGTTCTCCAGGCTGACCTTCTCCGGCGGCTCGGCGTCGACTCCGCCCCGGGTGACGGCCAGTTCGCGGGCGCGGTCCAGGAAGATGCGGTAGTCCTCCAGGTAGAGGGCGTGCTGGAACATCGCGGCGCCGTAGACCACCAGGCTGGACAGGGCGGAGGCCGAGGTCCGCATGGCGACGATCGCGGTCCCCGCCGCCGCCAGGGCCATGGAGCCGGCGAGGACCAGCGCGCCGAGCGCGGCCCAGGTCCCGAGCTGGAAGAGGCCGCCGAGGGCCGCGGCGAGGAGCGAGACCCGCAGGTGGCGGGGGGCGGATCCGACGAGTTTGGTGTCGATGCGGGAACAGACCGCCGCGTACCAGGCGTGCGCGTGGGGGCGCATGGAATTGCAGCGCAGCTCGTCGCCGAGCTTGTGGGTGGTGAGGAACCAGCGCATCATCCCGCGGATGTTGCGGGAGGCGACCGTCTCGTTGTGGAGGGCGTAGTCGAGGCGGGCGGTGATGACGGCCCCCACGCCGCGCGGCACCACGGAGAGCAGGAGCAGCGGCATCAGCACGGGATGGACGACGGCGAGGACCCCGGCCACCGCCACGAGGTTGACCAGGCCGTTGGTGAAGGCCATCGCGTCCCTGACGAGCATGGAGGAGCGGGCCGCGCCGATCTCCGCGGCCTCCGAGCGGTCGGAGAACCCGGGCTCGTCGTAGGCGGAGACCTCCACGTCCATGTGGGCGTCGACCATCTCCAGGTCGGCCGTGGTGGCCAGCCGCGGGGTGAGGCGCCGGGCCGCGCTCCCGGCGGCGATCTCGGCCGTCGTTCCGGCTCCGGCCGCGACGGCGGCGACGGCCAGCGGCCAGGCGGCGGCCGCGAGGCGCTCGTTCGCGCCACCGCCGGTCAGGAGTGGGCCCATCGCTTCGGCGACGGCCCCGAGGGAGACGGCCGTACAGACCCCGGCGAGGACCTGGCCCGCCAGCAGCCAGGTCGCGGAGACGGGGTCGATCCGCCAGGCCATCCGGGCGGTCTGCGCGAGCGCGGCGGGCAGCCGCGCGGCCATCTCGCGGAGCGACAGGTGCTCCATGGCCTCGTTGTGCGCGCCCCCGGTGAACGTGAACTCGGGTGGGCCGGCGGACTCCGGATCGCGTGGTGCAGCCGGTTTCGCCTGTGTGCGTGCCGTCTTCTCAGCCACGTGCGGCTCCTTCACGTCGTCGTCGAACAGAGGCGGTTCCCGCCGGGCGGCCCCGCTCCGCGGCATGGCGGAGCGGGGCCGCGATGCGCCCCGGGGAACCGTTGAGTGAGGGAGTACATCCGAGCGCGGAGCCCGGAGTAACGAGAACCGGCCTTCGTGACGGAGCGCCGGGAACGGGCGCGCGAGACACCGGGGCCCGGGGCTCCGGAGCCGGCCCGGAGGTCAGAACGGCCTGATCCCGCCGGAGCGCGGGGGCAAAGCCTTGCACTCCCCCGGCTCACGCCGGGAGGCCCGCCTGGTGGGGGCACTGACAGCTCATCGGCGGGGCCGCGGAGGGGCCGGCAGGTGGGGCGGGAGGGGGTTCGGGAGGCGGGGCGGGAGGGGCGTCGGGAGGGCGCGCGGACGGGGCTCCGCAGGCAGGGGCGCGGGTGGCTCGGAGCGAGGTCGCCAGGGCGCCGGGAGGCCCCGAAGGGCAGCGCGCCTCGCGGGGCCCTGGGTGGCTCCGCAGGCCGCCGCCGGAGGGGGCCGTTCGCCAACAGGGTGAAGTTCGTGGGGATTTCTTCCCGCGGGCGTCCGCCGCGCGGTGGGCCGTCACCGTGCGCCTGCAGACTGCTGGCGGCGGGCAGGAGCCCGGCCGCCCGGGGAAGCGGGAGCGCTGATGGAGGAGTTCGGGCGGCGCCGGTTCCTGGCACGGGCCGCGGGGGCTGCGGGGGCTGCGGGGGCCGCCGGGGCGTTCGGGGTCAAGGCGCTCACCGGTACCGCGACGGCTGCCACCGGCGCGGCGGGCGACGCCGCGAGCGCCGCCGGTTACGTGGACGTACAGCTGCTGCACATCACCGACCTGCACGGCTACCTCTCCGCTCCCCCTGCCCGGGACTCCCTCCTCACGGGCGCGGGCGGCCGTACGTACGCCGTCGGCGGGGTCGCCTTCATGGCGACCCATCTGGCACGGCTGCGGGCCGGCCGGGCCAACTCCTTCTTCTTCGCACCAGGTGACCTCTTCTCCGGCTGGGAGTTCCCCGCCTTCACCCTCGCCGACGAGCCGACCATCGAGGCCCTGAACCGGCTCGGTCTGGACTTCGCGACCGCCGGAAACCACGAGTTCGACCGCACGCCCGGCTTCCTGCGCGGGCACATGGAGCAGGGGACCCCCTACGAGGGGGCAGGGCTGACCAACGCGTTCCCGGACTCGGGCGGCGCCCTCTTCCACGGCGCCGACTTCCGCTACTACAGCGCCAACGCCGTGTCCACGACGAGCGGGGAGACGGTTCTCCCCCCGTACAACATCGAGTGGGTGGACGCGCCCGGCGGGCGGCGGCTGCCCATCGGGTTCATCCATCTGACCGTCGTCGGCACCGAGTCCTTCGGGAACTCCTACCAGCCCGGCCTCGCCACCCTCGACCAGCTGGCCCGCGCCAACCTCTGCGCCGCCCGGCTCAAGGCGCTCGGGGTGGGCGCCATCGTCCTCAGCATGCACGACGGGGCCGTGGCGGGCAGCGACTTCGACTCCGGCAGCGAACCGAGCGGTCCGGCGTACGAGCTGGCGCTGCGCGTGTCCCCGGACATCGACGCGATCGTGACCGGCCACTGGCACTGCGCGTTCAACATGATGCTCCCGGATCCCCGCGGGCGGCCGAGGCCCTTCGTCGAGGCCGGCTGCCACGGGCAGATCATCGGCGAGATCACCCTGCGGCTCGACCCCGACACCGGTACGGTCGTCCGCGCGCTCACCAGCTCCGTCAACCACCCCAACACCCGTGACGTCGAAGCCGACCCGGTACTCAAGGAGGTCGTCGACCACTGGACCGGCTACGCGCAGCGGCACGGGGCGGGCGTCATCGGACGCCAGCGCGCCTCCTTCCGCCGCCGGCTCTCCCCGGCCGGGGAGTCCACCATGGGCAACCTCGTCGCCGACTGGGCACTGTGGGCCGCGGGGCAGCCGCCCGATTCCTTCGACACCAGCCCCCGCCCCGGCCGGTCCGGTGCGGATCTGGCGCTCATCGCGATCGCCCCGCGCTTCGGCCGCAGCGTGGTCAACACCGACCTCCTCGCCGGTCCCGCCCTGGACGACCCGGTCACCTTCGAGCGGGCCTGGCGGGCCGTCGGCTACGGATGCCCGCTGGTCAGCGCCGAGGTGAGCGGGCGCCGGCTCCACGAGGCACTGGAGCAGCAGTGGGCGCTGGACGCCTCCGGCGTGCTGACGTACGCGCCGCTCGCGGTGTCGGACAACGTCCGGTACTCCTTCGACGCGGCGCGGCCCGTCGGGGACCGGGTGGCGCCGGGCGACGTGCTCATCGACGGCGCCCCGCTGCGGCCGGAGGGCGTGTACCGGGTGGTGACCACCTCGTACACGCTCACCGGGCAGGACGGCTACCCGGCCCTCGGCGACTACCGGGAGCCGGCCCGCCACCGGCGGGACACGGACAGCTTCCCGGCGTACGTATCGGCCCTCGGCACCCTGGAGGCCGTCTCCACGGGCCGGGTCGGCGTCAAGGCCGCGCTGTTCCTGGACCCGGGCCGGGAGGGGGTGCTGGTGACCCCGCCCGATCCGGTACCGGGGCTGCCGGCGCCCGTCGCGGCCGAGGAGGAGGCCGCCCGGGACGCGGGGCGCCGGCCGGTCTGCTGACCCGGCGGCGTCAGGGGGCGAGCGGGAGCGTGGCGACCAGCCGGGCGCCCTTCGGGGAGTCCCGGACGGCGAGCGTGCCGCCGAGGCGCAGGGCGATGTCGCGGGCGATGGCCAGGCCCAGTCCGGTGCCGCCCTCGTCGCGGGCGCGGGCGTCGTCGAGCCGGGTGAAGCGCTCGAAGACCCGTTCGCGGTCGGCGGGCGCGATGCCCGCTCCGTCGTCGGCCACCTCCAGGACGGCCTCTCCCCGGTCCCCGTCCACGCGAAGGACGAGGGTGACCCGCTGCTCCGCGTGGCGGCCGGCGTTGTCCAGCAGGTTGGTGACCAGCCGTGTCAGCCAGCTGGTGCTGCCGCGGACCGCGATCCCGGGTGCGATGTCCGCGTGTACGGGGACGCGTGCGCCCCGGCGCGTACGGGCCGCTTCCCGGACCAGCTCCGTGAGGTCGACGGCGGTGGCCGGCGGCGGCTCCGAGGTGTCGAGGCGGGCCAGCAGGAGCAGGTCGGCCGCGAGGTCCTGGAGCCGTACGGTGTCCTCCAGCGCCCCGCTGACCAGCTCGCCCCACAGCTCGGGATCCGGGTGGGCCTGCGCGACCTCCAACTGCGTGCGGAGGACCGTGATCGGGCTGCGCAGTTCGTGCGAGGCGTCCGCGATGAAGCGGCGCTGGCGGATGCCGGCGGCCTCCAGCCGGTCCAGGGTGGCGTTCATGGTGACGGCGAGGCGGGCCACCTCGTCGCGGGTGGGCGGCACGGGCACCCGGCGGTGCAGTTCGCGGTCGCCGATCTCGGCGACCTCGGCGCGGATCGCCTCGACGGGGCGCAGGGCCCAGCCGGTGACCCGCCAGGTGATCATGGCGACGACCAGGACGAGCAGGGGGACCACGACGGCCAGCACGGCCATGATGGTCTCGTCGGCGGTGTCCGCGTCCCTGAGCGAGGTCCCGGCGTAGACGGTGACCAGGCCGCTCGCGGTGACGGTGGTGACCTGGACCACGCGCTGACGGTGTTCCTGGCGGACCCTCCCGCCCTTCCAGGTGTCGCGGACCGTGCCGGGTGCGACGGGAGGCTCGGGGACGAGGGCGGGGCGGCCGCTGAGGTTGGGGCTGGCCGCGAGGACGCGGCCCTGCGCGTCGACGACCTGGATGAAGTCCGTCCCGCGACCCGGGGGCGGTACGGGGCCCAGCCGGCCCGTGGCCGCGAGCGCGGCGACCTGGACGGCCTGCCGTTCGGCATCGGCCTGGGCGCTCATGGTCAGGTTGGTCTCCAGGGCCCCGAGCAGGGCGAAGGAGGCCACGCCGAGGGCCAGGGCCACCACCGCGGACGCGCCGAGGGTGGCCTGGGCCCGGACGGACCTCGGACGGAGCCGGGCGGCGGCCCGGCGCAGCCGGTACGCGAACTCGCGCGGCAGGGCGGAACCGGCCGGAGCCCCGCGAGGGCGGTCCGGGTTCTCGTAGGGGCGGTCCGGGTTCTCGTAAGGCTCAGCCACCGTCGGCCGCCAGCCGGTAGCCGGCGCCCCGGACGGTCTCCACCGCGGCCCGGCCGAAGGGGGCGTCTATCTTCCGGCGCAGGGCGCTGACATGGACCTCGACGACGTTGAGGTCGCCCTCGTAGGCGGCGTCCCAGACGTGGTCGAGGATGTCCCGCTTGGGTACGACTTCTCCGGCCCGGCGCGCCAGGTGCACCAGGACGGCGAACTCGCGTGCGGTCAGCCGGGCTTCGACGCCGCCGCGCGTACAACGCTGCCGGGCCGGGTCGACGAGGAGGTCGCCGAACTCCATGACCTGCGGGCTGCGGCGGCCGGTGCGCCGGATCAGGGCGCGCAGGCGGGCCACGAGGACCACGTAGGAGAAGGGCTTGGAGAGGAAGTCGTCGGCTCCGGTGTCCAGGGCCTCGGCCTCGTCGTACTCGCCGTCCTTGGCGGTGAGCATGAGGATGCCGGACTCGCAGCCGGCCGCGCGCAGCCGGGCGCACACCCGGTAGCCGTTGAGGCCGGGCAGCATGATGTCGAGCACGATGGCGTCGTAGTCGTGCTCGCCGGCCATCCACAGGCCTTGCGGGCCGTCGTGTGCCGTGTCCACCGTGAAGCCCTCGGCCCGCAGACCGCGTTGCAGGGCGGCGGCAAGCCGCCGCTCGTCCTCGACCACCAGTACGCGCATGGGGCAAGGTTCTCAGGTCGCGTCGCCGGCTTGCTGAAGGGTTCTTCAGCTCGCTTCAGCGGAGCTTCAGCATCCTGCTCGCAGGATCGGCCGAGCCGGGTGCGTCGCCCGGAGAACGCGAGGAGCATCCAGATGACTCAGTCCAGTCCGCAGCCGCCCGAGTACCCCCCGGCCGTTCCCTCCTCCGACGAGGGCGACTCCACCGTCAAGGCGACGGGACGCGGCTCCGGCCGGGCCCGCTTCACCCGCGTCACGCGGTTCGCCCGTGAGGGCCGGGGGCGCTGGGTGGCGCTCGGGCTCGTGGTGGTGGCGAGCGCGGGCGCGGGAGCCGTGGTGGGAGCCGTGGCCGACCACGAGCACGACGTGCGCCGTACGCGCGCGGAGCGGGTGTGGGACCGGTTCGACGTCGAGCGGCACGGCGAGGGCATGATGACGGCTCCGCTGCCCGCGCGCCCCGGGAAGGCCGGCGAGCCCGGCACGAGAGGTCAGAAGGGTGAGCGGGGCGTCTTCCCGCCCGGCGGATCCGAGCGCCCCGAGGCGCCCGACGGCGAGGAGGGGACCGTCGTGGACCGCCCCGACCGGGCCCCCGTCCCGCTGCCCGCACTGCCGGCGGCCCAGGCCCTGGAGAAGGCGGAGGCCGCCGTGCCCGGCGGCAAGGCCGAAGCACTGCGCGTGATCGCCCAGGAGGGCGGCGGGAGCGCCTGGCGCGTGGTGGTCCTCGGCTCCGACGGGGTCCGGCACGTCGTGACCCTGTCCGGCACCGACGGCACGGTCACCGGCAACACGGTCGCGGGGAAGGGCGCCGGGGCGTCCCGCTGAGCGGGTGCGGGTGCGTGTCCGGTGTCCCGTAACGCCGCTTCGGTACGGGACAGCAGACCGGTCGGGAGCGGTACGGGACACCGGACCGGAGCGGTACGGGACACCGGGCCGGCCCGGAGCGGTAGGGGACGCCGGCCCGGAGCGTAAGGGGACACCCAGCCCAGAACGGTAGGGGACACCGGACCGGCCCAGGGCGGGCCCGCAAGACCGGCCGTCCGCCTGCGGACCCGGTGCCCGGAGGCCATGTCGACGAGGGCCTCCCGGCCGGGGAACCGCGGACGGTGCGGTCCGGGTTCTCGCCGGTGCCGTCGCCCGGCAGCGGCACCTCACAAGCCGCGGACTCGTAGCTCGGCTCAAAGGACGATGCACGAAGCGCCCGTGCTCAGCGGCGGACACCGGGGTCGCTTCACACCGGCGCCTCCCGCATGGCCCCTCGGTCCGCGGCCGGGGCCGGGAGCCGGGACCAAGGGCCGAGGGCCGGAGCCAGTGCCTCGGCCAGGGCTAGGTTCAGGGCCTGTCCGGCGGATCATGCTGGGAAGCCCACCGGCGCTGAATCGCTGTGGCGATCCGCCGGACAGAGGGCTGGGTAGGTTGGGCCCTCGATAAATGCCTCGACATCGGTCGCGGTGATCGGAGACCCTTCCCCCGATGACCAGAATCGACGACACGCCCCCCGCTTGGGACGAGCGCACCCAGCTCGCAACCTTCCTCGACTACACACGTGACACCGCCCGCGCCAAGTGCCAGGGCGTCTCCGCAGAGAACGCACGCAAGGCGCTCCTGCCCGGCTCACCGCTGATGACCATGAGCGGAGTGATCAACCACCTCCGCTGGGTCGAGTACTACTGGTTCCAGGTGGTCTTCCTCGGGGAGGAAGACCAGGGCCCCTGGACCGATGAGGACCCCGACCGCGAGATGCGTATAGCCGTCGGCTTCCCACTCACGCAGTTGCTAGACGAATACGCCGAGCAGAGCGCCCGCTACCGCGAACTGGTTGCCGGGAACGGCCTGGACAGCCAGGCCCAGCGAGCCGTCCGCAACGGCCTCCACGTCGACCTGCGCTGGATCCTCCTCCACCTCACCGAGGAGACGGCCCGCCACAACGGCCACCTGGACATCCTGCGCGAGATGCTCGACGGCACGACCGGCGACTAGATCCGGCGGAGATCAGGGCCAGAGCCGAGCCCGGCCACCGCGGCCGACCTCGAGCACCGGTTCGCCCTCATGGACCGGATGGGGATCTCCCGCCAAGTGCTGTCCGTCCCGCCGCAGTCCCCGCACCTGCCCCGGGAGGCCGACGCGGTGCTGCTGGCGCGCGCGGCCAACGAGGCGTACGCCGAGCTGGTCGCCCGGTGGCCCGGCCGCTTCCTGGCCTTCGCGGCGCTGCCGCTGCCGATGCCGCTGCCGCACATGGACGCGGCATGTGCGCGAGCTCGCGTACGCCTTCGACGAGCTCGGGATGGTGGGGGCGCGGCTGGTCCTCGGCTCCCCCTTCGAGGACGGGGAGGTGTTCGTACGGGAGGCCTCCTACGTCAGCGGATCGGGGCTGCCCTCGCTGGACGCCGCCGCGATCCTCGACACGAACGCGATCGCGCTTCTCGGCCTTTCCGTGACGCCGGCGGGGCGGGTGACCGGGAGCGAGAGCTCCGGTCACCCGCCCGGGTCTGCCGTACGTGCTACGCCGGGAGGGCGAGCAGGAGCAGGGGGCTGGTCGTCGGCTGCGCCGATCCCCCGGCGGGCTCCAGGGTCAGGCCGACCGCCGTGGCCGTGCCGAGGTCTCCGTCCAGGACGGCCGCCCCGTCACCGGTGAGGAAACCGGCCGGGCGCATCGTGTCGCCGTGGGCGAGCCAGAGCTGGTACGTGTGGCCCGCCCCGGGGGCCGGCAGCCGGTCGGTGAGGAACACCGCCTTGTCCCGGGCCTGGGAGGTGATCACGGTAGCGCCGGCTCCGCTGCTGGTGCGGCCGTGGACGGTACGGGCGTCCGGGGCCGTGACCACGGCCCGCACCTCCTGGCTCCGCGCCTCGGCCTGCCGGGCCTCTTGCCGGGCCTGCTCCGCCTGCCGGGTCTCGTAGAGCGCGGCGCCGCCGAAGAGGGCCGCCCCGACGAGGGAAGCGGCGACGACGAAGGCGCCGGTCCTGCGCGGGAGCCGGTCCAGGAATCCGGCCGCCCGCCGGACGCCGACCCGCGGGGGCTCCTGGCGGACGGTCTCGATGCGGGCGAGGACCGCCGTCTTCAGGTGCGGCGGGGGCACTACGGCTACGGCGGCTGCCAGCCGGCCGGCCGCGGCGGAGAACTCCGCGACGTCCCCGGAGCACGGCGCGCACCGGGTCAAGTGCCGCGAGAACGCCTCCTGTTCGCCCGGTTCGAGCGCGTCGAGTACGTAGGCCGCGGTGAGGGTGTGCAGTTCTTCGTCGTGCTTCACGTGGTCACCCCCATGCAGTCACGCAGGCGGATCAGTCCGTCGCGCATCCGGGTCTTGATCGTGGGAAGAGGGGTCTGGAGGGTCTCGGCCACCTCACGGTAGGTCAGCCCCTGGTAGTAAGCGAGGGTGACGGCCTGGCGCTGGAGCTCGGTCAGCCGGCGCAGGCAGCGTTTGACCTGGTCGCGCTCCAGGCGGTTCTCCACCTGTTCGCTCACCTCGTCGAAGGGCCGCTCCTGGCCGCGTACACCCACGTCGTGCTCACGGGTGGCCGAGGCCTGGGCGGAGCGGACCCGGTCGACCGCCCGGCGATGGGCGATCGTGCCCACCCAGGCCATGACGCTCCCCTGGTCGGGGCGGAAGCGGGCGGCCTGGCGCCACACGTCGATCATCACCTCCTGGGCGACCTCCTCCGACTGCGCGCGGTCGCGCACGACCTTGACCGCGATGCCGAAGACGGTTCCGGCCACGGCGTCGTACAGCGCGGAGAAGGCGTCCTGGTCTCCCTGCGCGACGCGCGCCATCAGCTCCGCGAGTTCGGCCGCGGCCGATCCGGGACCGCGGGCGGGGCCGCCGCCGGGGCCCGGTCCGGGGAAGCGCAGCTCCTCGGGGTTCACCTGAGCGGCCCCCGTGTACGGCCGGGCCCGGGCGGGCACGCCGGAGCCGAGAGGGGTTCTCGCCGGTCCATCCATCGCATGAACGATCCTTCGTGGCAGGCGCACCCGTGCTCGTCCGGCGAGGTTGCGGTGCGCGCCGGTTCCTTGCTGTCTCACCCTCTCTTCGGAGCGGGTCCGAGACCGGATTGGCCGACGTACACGCGAAAAGACACTCGTTCGGGGGAATCGGCACCCCGGGACCAAACCGCGGCGGGGGTCCGGGGCGAAGGAGGGCTGCGGGCCCATCGCAGGGCCGCACGGCGGGCCGCGGGGCCGATGGTGTCCCGGAGCACGCCGCCGCACAGCCAGCAAGGAGATCTGTCGTGTCGCGTGTCCTCAAGAGTGCCGTACTCGCCCTCGCCTCGGGCGCCCTTCTCGTAGGCGGGGCCTCTGCGGCCTCGGCCGACGCCGGAGCCCAGGGCGTCGCCGCCTACTCCCCGGGGGTCGGCTCGGGCAACCTGATCCAGATCCCCATCCACATCCCGATCAACGCGTGCGGCAACTCGATCAGCGTGATCGGGCTGCTCAACCCCGCCTTCGGCAACACCTGCGTCAACGCCTGACGGTCCACCCGGGCCATGGTCTCCGGCCCGCCGCCGGTCACCGGGCGGCGGCGGGCCGGTGGTCCTCCGGGCCGGCGGGGAGTGTGACACCGCTCCTGAGCGCCGCCGGGTCCCGCAGGCCCCGCGCGGGCGGCAGCTGTCGGCGCCGCCGCCCGCGTACGGGCAAGCCGTACGGCCCGCACAAAGGCCCGTACGCGAAGGCCCGTACGCGAAGGCCGACCCGCAAAGGTCGGCGCACAGGGGTCAACACACCGACGGATCTTCACTTGATCGGATGACCGACCCATCCGGCAGGCATCCCGCGCCGAATGAGGGTCGTGAGCATCAACCGAAGGACAGTCGAGCGCGGCGCTCTCGCCGCGGCGAGCGGCCTGCTGGCGGGATTCGCGGCACTGGCCGCCGCCGAGCTGACCGCGTCCCTGGTCCGGCCTCAGGCCGGACCGGTCACGGTGATCGGCGGGGCGGCCATCGACCGCACTCCGGCGGCCCTCAAGGACTTCGCCATCCGGACCTTCGGCGAGAACGACAAGCTGGTCCTCCAGCTCGGCATCCTCGCGACCGTCGGCCTCCTGGCGGCTCTGCTGGGGATGTTCGCCCTGCGCCACCGCCGTACGGGTGCGGCGGGCGTACTGGTCTTCGGCGCCCTCGGCGCTGCGGCGGCCCTCGGGCGGCCCGACGCGGCCGGTCCGGCGGACGTGCTGCCCTCGCTCGTGGGGGCAGCGGCCGGGGCGATGGTGCTGTACCTGCTGGTGGGGAAGTTGGGCGGCCCGGTTGCCCGGCCCTCGAGCGGGGACGACACCGCTGCGAGCACCGCGGAGGGTTCCCCGATCGGCATCGAAAGCCGCGCCGGTACCGGTACTGGAACCGGCGCGGGAGCCCCGGACCACAGCCCGCCCGCCGCCTGGAACCGGCGGGGCTTCCTCCTCGCGGCAGGCGTCACAGCCCTCGTCTCCACCGGCGCGGGCGCCCTCGGCCGGGCCCTGACCGGCCGGCGCGCCCAGGGCGCCGCGGCGTCCCGAGCCGCCGTACGACTGCCCACGCCCGACTCTCCGGCCCCGCCGATCCCGGCCGGAGCGAGCCTGCGGATCCCCGGGGTCAGCGCCTTCACCACACCGAACAAGGAGTTCTACCGCGTCGACACCGCTCTCGTGGTCCCCAAGGTGGACGCGGACACCTGGAGCCTGCGCATCCACGGCAAGGGCGTCTCCCGCCCGCGCTCCTACTCCTTCGCCGAACTCCTCCAACGCCCGCTGATCGAACGGGACATCACGCTGACCTGTGTGTCCAACGAGGTCGGTGGCCCGTACGCGGGCTCCGCGCGCTGGCTCGGCGTACGCCTGTCGGACCTGTTGCGGGAGGCGGGTGTCCAACCGCCGTCGCGCGGCGGCCGGGCCGACCAGCTGATCGCGCGTTCCGTGGACGCGATGACGCTGGGCACCCCGGTGGAGGAGGTCATGGACGGCCGGGACGCGATGCTGGCCGTCGCCATGAACGGCGAGCCGCTCCCCTTCGAGCACGGTTTCCCGGTCCGGATGCTCGTACCCGGTCTCTACGGCTACGTCTCCGCCTGCAAGTGGATCCGGGAGATCGAGCTCACGACCTTCGACGCCTACGACCCGTACTGGGTCAAGCGCGGCTGGGCGCGCCGGGCTCCGATCAAGACGCAGGCCCGGATCGACACCCCCAAGCCCTTCGCCCGGACCTCGGCCGGGACCGTGATGGTGGCAGGGGTGGCGTGGGCCCAGCACCGCGGCATCGAGCGGGTCGAGATCCAGGTCGACGACGGGCCGTGGCAGGAGGCCTCGCTCGCGGCGCAGGCCACCACCGACACCTGGCGCCAGTGGTCCTTCGACTGGAAGGCCACGCCCGGCGGTCACCGGCTGACCGTCCGTGCCACGGACGGCCGGGGTGAGGTCCAGACCGAACTGCGGGCCCGCACCATCCCGGACGGTGCGAGCGGCCGGCACAGCGTCTTCGTCACCGCCGGCTGACCGAACCTGACCGAACCGACAGCTGATTCACACCAATTCAGCCGGTTCATTACATTTCACAAACTTTCTTCCTTCCTTCCTTCCTATTTCCACCCAAGCATTCTCTGGAGAACACAATGAACAACCTTCGTTTCCGTCGTACCGCCCTCGCCCTCGCCACGGCCGCCGTACTGCCCTTCGCGCTGACCGCCTGCTCCGACTCCGACTCCGCCAAGGACACCGCAGCCGGTCCTTCCGCCGACGCGAGTACGGCCGCCTCCTCCCCCGCATCGGACGCCTCGGGGGCGATGACGATGGACAGCCCCTTCGGCCCGGCCTGCTCCGGTGTGCCGAAGGAGGGCGCGGGCAGCTTCGACGGCATGGCCAAGGACCCGGTCGCGACCGCCGCGTCCAACAACCCGGCTCTGTCCACCCTGGTGGCGGCCGTCAAGCAGGCCGGACTCGTCGACACGCTCAACAACGCCAAGGACATCACGGTGTTCGCGCCGACCAACGACGCCTTCGCCAAGATCCCGAAGGCCGACCTCGACAAGGTCCTCGCCGACAAGGCCACGCTGACCAAGATCCTCACGTACCACGTGGTCGGCGAGAAGCTGACGCCGAAGCAGCTGGAGAACGGCTCCTTCGCCACGCTGGAGACCGGAAAGGTGACCACCGCCGGCTCGGGCGAGTCCTACAAGGTCAACGGCACGTCCAACGTGGTCTGTGGCAACGTCCCGACCGCGAACGCCACCGTCTACATCGTGGACACCGTCCTGATGCCGAAGTAGCACTGCCGCCCTACCGGTGACCCCCAGGGGCGCCGGTCGTTGTAGAAGCGGTCAGCGAAGTGGCCCCGGGAGTCCCGGACCCGTCCTCAGGGTCCGGGACTCCATGCTGTGTTCCCCGGTCCGTCACTTGGTCGGCTCATGTGACCACGGATTGGACAAGTGGCCGATGTTACTAACACGATGGCCCCGCAAGTTCGCGGCTGCGCAGGGGGCAAACCGCTCTTTTCACGACGTCCCTCCGCGCGGACCGTTCGTCCCCGCCACACCCCTGGAGAGACTTCGCCATGAGCTTCGGCGACCCGAACAACCCCTACGGCCAGCAGCAGCCCCCGCAGGGTCAGCCCGGCTACCCGCAGCAGGCGCCGCAGGGCGTCCCCCCGCAGTACGGCTACCCGCAGCAGCCGCCGATGGGCGTTCCCCAGCAGCAGCCGTACGGCGCGTACCCGCCGGCCGGGATGCCGGGCATGCCTGGCGCCGGAATGCCGCCGCTGGCGCACTGGGGTCTGCGCTTCGGTGCGACCCTCCTGGACGGCCTGATCAACGTGGTCCCGATGTACGCCCTGGGCTTCATCGACCTCGCCATGAGCGACGACGCCGGAGCCTCCGGGCCCGGCTTCTTCTTCCTGATCGGCGTGCTCTACGCCTTCGGCATGGCCATCTTCCAGCTCTACAAGGAAGGCTCGACCGGCCAGACGATCGGCAAGAAGGTCGTCGGGATCAGCGTGCGCCGCGAGGCCGACGGAAGCACCCTCGGCTTCGGCATGGCCTTCGTGCGCAGGCTGGCGCACTTCCTGGACGGCATCGCCTGCTACATCGGCTTCCTGTGGCCGCTGTGGGACGAGAAGAAGCAGACCTTCGCCGACAAGGTGTGCAACACCGTCGTCATCGTCGTGCCCAAGGGCTGACCTGACCCGACGTCGGGGCCCGTCCGGATTCCGGGCGGGCCCCGACGCGTTCGCTACGGCTTCGGGAGCGTGCAGCCGGGCCGGGTGAGGTCGATCGTGTTACCGGGGCCCACGCAGGGGACGATGATGTACGTCTGCTGCGCGTAGTTGATGCCCTGCCGGACCGTCACCGCGCCGCTCTCGTTCACCTCGCACGGGTTGTTCATCGTGCAGCTCTCGCCGTCCTCGTTGCCCGTGTTGTTCACGGCGACGACCTTGCCCGTCGTCGTGTCGATCACCGGCGAGCCGGAGGTGCCGCCGATGGTGTTGCAGGACGAGGTGTAGCGCAGGGAGTCCTTCCAGGTCCACTCGCCCTCCTTGAGGCGGTAGGCGAACCCGTCGACGTTGCAGCTGTACGTTCGCTTCCAGTACCCGGACACCACCTTGATCGCGGTTCCCTGTACCGGGTGGGCGTCGTTCAGGGTGAGTGCGTTGATGCCGTACTGGCTGCTGATCTGCGCGTAGGTCTTGGTCAGCTGGTAGATCGAGATGTCGGTGTCGGTCATCGTGGCGTACGAGATCTTGCTCGCGCGCAGCGTCGCGACCTTCGAGCCCGAAGCGTTCAGCAGCGAGAAGGAGCGGCTGGACGCCTTGTCCTTGACGACCTGTCCGGCGGCCGGCATGCCGGACTCCAGACAGTGGCCGTTGGACAGGACGAGCGCGGGGTCGGACGGCAGCGAGTTCGGTACGCGAACGACCGAGCCGGAGCAGTTGCTGAGCGCGACCGTGCCGGCGAAGTTGACCGCGACGGCCTGCGCGACCGTGTCCCGGGGTGCCTGGGCCACGGCGGGCGAGGCCGCCGCTCCGGTGAGGAGCAGAGCGAACGCGGCGCCGGCGAGAGGCTTGTTCATGTGGGGGTTCCCCTCTGGGTGACAATGCGACCGAAGATCTTTCGGTTGTCATGCGCATTGTTAGAGGCGCGAGCCCAACTCACAAGAGCGCCATACCAGTTCGGGGCTCCAGGGGAACGGCCGTAATCAAGCTTGCGGCACCGCCCCGGGGGCCGATAAGCGAGGAGCCGGGGCGCGGAGGCTTTCCCGACGCCATCCCTTGACGGCCCCGGAGGCGGGGAGCACAGTGGCCATCGGCAGGGCTTGAGAGCGCTCTCAAGGCTCTCTCGTCCTGGCACTCCTCCCCCCACACCGCCTCAGAGAGGGCACCCATGCGCCTGACATCCGGAAGAAGACGCCGGTCCGCCCGGCGGGCCGTCATCGCCGCGCTGAGCACCATGGCGGTGGCGGCCGCGGCCGCCGCGGTCGTCACCCTCCCCGCCAACGCCGCCGCCCCACCGGTCCCGACGGGCTGGTCCCAGGTCTTCCTGGACGAGTTCGACGGGGCCGCCGGCTCCGGGGTCGACACCGCCGACTGGCAGTACACCACCGGCAGGAGCTACCCCGGCGGCCCCGACGGTTTCGGCACCGGCGAGGTCGAGACGATGACGGCGGACACCGCCAACGTCTCCCTCGACGGCGCGGGGAACCTCCGCATCACCCCGAGGCGGGACTCCGCCGGCAACTGGACCTCCGGGCGGATCGAGACCAAACGCTCCGACTTCCAGCCCCCTGCGGGCGGGAAGCTGCGCACGGAGGCCCGTATCCGGATGCCCGACGTCACGGGTGCCGCGGCCAAGGGCTACTGGCCGGCGTTCTGGATGCTGGGGGCGCCCTACCGCGGCAACTGGTGGAACTGGCCGGGCGTCGGTGAGCTCGACATCATGGAGAACGTCCAGGGCATCAACAACCTCTGGGCCACGATGCACTGCGGCACGAGCCCCGGCGGCCCGTGCAACGAGAAGTCGGGCATCGGCGGCCAGACCGTCTGCACCGGCGCCACCTGCCAGGGCGGCTTCCACACCTATGCGGTGGAGTGGGACCGCTCCACCGCCGTGGAAGAGATGCGCTTCTACCTCGACGGGGTCAACTTCCACACCGTGCGCGCCAGCCAGGTGGACCCCGCCACCTGGACCAACGCGACGAACCACGGCTACTTCATCATCCTGAACGTCGCCATGGGCGGCGAGTTCCCGGAGGCCTTCGGCGGCGGTCCCGACGCCGGAACCCAGCCCGGCTACTCGATGGTGGTCGACTACGTCTCCGTACTGCGGTCCACCGGCGGCACGGCCCCGCCGAGCACTCCCCCGACCACCCCGCCCACCACCCCGCCCACAACTCCTCCGACGACCCCGCCCACCACGCCCCCGCCCGGGAACCGGGGCGCGTACGCCGCCATCCAGGCCGAGTCCCACGACGGCCAGGCCGGCACGGCCAAGGAGACCACCTCGGACACCGGCGGCGGCCAGGACCTCACCACGATCGGCAACGGCGACTGGGCCCAGTACAAGGGCGTCGACTTCGGCCCCACGGCCGCGACACAGTTCTACGGGCGCGTGGCCGGCGGCGCGGCCGGCGGGGTGAGCGGGCTCGTCGAGGTCCGGCTCGACAGCCGGACGAGCACGCCGGTCGGCAGCTTCGCCGTGGCCGGAACCGGAGGCTGGCAGAGCTGGCGGACCGTGCCGGCGAACATCACGGGGGTCACCGGCACGCACGATGTGTACCTGACCTTCACCAGCGGCCAGCCGGCCGACTACGTGAACCTCAACTGGTTCCACTTCGGGCACTGAAGGGACCGGGAACCCGGCCCGTGAACAGACCACCGCCACTCGGCGCCCGCCCCTCCCGGGCCTGCTCCCGACCGCGCCGATCGTCCCGGCCCCGAGCGACGGCACCCGGAATCGGCTGGTGAGGGCACCCGTACCGCCGGAAACGCTCTCAGCGTTCCCGGCGGTACGGGTTACCCTGCTGTCCGACAGGGCCGGGGCCCGCAGGGCCCGGGCCGCCGCCCCCGGACACGCACGAGGAGCGCCCGTGGCCGAACAGGTTTCCACCGGCCGGCCCACGCTGGAGGCCGTGGCGGCGCGCGCCGGGGTGTCCCGGGCCACCGCGTCCAGGGTCGTCAACGGCGGCGACGGAGTCCGCCCGCATCTGGTGGACAAGGTCCGCGCGGCCATCCTGGACCTCGGCTACGTGCCCAACCACGCGGCCCGCACGCTGGTCACCCGGCGCACCGGCGCGGTCGCCGTGATCATCGCCGAGCCAGAGATCCGGATCTTCTCCGATCCCTTCTTCTCCCGCCAGCTCCGCGGCATCAGCAAGGAACTGACCGCGCACGACACCCAGTTGGTGCTGCTCCTGGTCGAGCACCGCGGGGACTACGACCGGATCGAGCGGTATCTGGCGGGCGGCCACGTGGACGGCGCGCTCGCCTTCTCCCTGCACACCGACGACCCGCTGCCCGCGATCACGCGCCGCATCGCCATGCCCACCGTCTACGGCGGCCGGCCCGGCTGGACCGGACGGGCCGACGGGGCCGGCGACCAGTACGGCCCGGTGTCGTACGTCGACGCCGACAACCGCGGTGGCGCGCGCGAGGCCGTACGGTACCTGCTGTCCCGGGGGCGGCGGCAGATCGCGCACATCGCCGGGCCGATGGACCAGACCTCGGCGACCGACCGGCTCGACGGGTACCGGGACGTACTGCTCGACGCCGATCCCGCGCTGATCGCCGAGGGGGACTTCACCGCGCCGGGCGGCGCCCGGGCGATGGCCGAACTGCTGGACCGCTGCCCGGATCTCGACGCGGTGTTCGCCGCGAACGACCTGATGGCGACGGGTGCTCTGGGCGTACTGCGCCAGCGGGGCCGGTCCGTGCCCGAGGACGTGGCGCTGGTCGGCTTCGACGATGCCGAGCAGGTGGCGGAGAACGCCGATCCGCCGCTGACGACCGTACGCCAGGACATCGAGGGCATGGGGCGCCTGATGGCCCGGCTGCTGCTGCGGACCCTGGACCCCGTGCACGGCTCGCAGCGGGTGCCGGGATCCGTGATCACCCCGACCTCACTCGTGCTGCGCGGCTCCGCCTGAGGGCGCAACTCCCTCTTCCTCCATAGGTGAATGGCGGGATTTCGGACCGCCCGGCGCACGGCTCTTGACTGGACGCCGGTGCGGGGTGCACGCTCCAGTCGCGTTCTGAGAGCGCTCTCAATACAAGGTCGAATCCGCCCCACCGCAGGAGGCCGCGCCATGTCCGTTACCCGAGCCGTCCGAAGAGCACCACTGCGCCTGGGCGCCTTCGCCCTCGCCGGGGTAATGCTCACCGCCTGCGGTTCCGGTTCCGACTCCGGCGATTCCGGGGACTCGAAGGCCGGTGGTGGTCAAGTCACGGTCACCGTCGACCTGTTCGGCGCGTTCGGCTACCAGGAGGCGGGGCTCTACGCCGAGTACGAGCGGCTCCACCCGAATGTCAAGATCAAACAGACGGACACCGAGGACGAGCAGGACTACTGGAAGTCGCTCCAGACCAGGCTGGCCGGCGGGGGCGGGCTGGCGGACGTCCAGGCCCTCGAGGTGGGGCGCATAGCCTCGGTGACCCAGAAGCAGGCGGACAAGTTCGCGGACCTCAAAGAGTACGGAGCGGGCTCGCTCCAGGGAGAGTTCGCCGCCGCCAAGTGGGCGGCGGCGACGACCAAGGACGGCAAGGTGCTCGGTCTCGGCACCGATGTCGGCCCCGAGGCCATGTGCTACCGCAGCGACCTGTTCAAAGCGGCCGGACTGCCCACCGACCGTGCGGAACTGGCCACCAAGTGGGCCACCTGGGACGGCTATCTGGTGCTCGGCCGGCAGTACAAGGCCAAGGGCCCGGCCGGCAGCTCCTGGCTGGACAGCATCGCCAGCCTGAACTCCGTCATGATCGGCCAGGCGAAGGAGCGGTACTACGACGCCTCGGGCGCGCTGATCTACGAGAACGGCCCGGCGGTGAAGTCCGCCTGGGACGCCTCGGTCAGGGCCGCGGCGGACGGTCTCAGCGCCAAGCTGGACCAGTGGTCGCCGCCGTGGAACCAGGCCTTCTCCTCGGGCTCCTTCGCCACGATGCCCTGCCCCGCCTGGATGCTCGGCTACATCAAGGGACAGGCCGGTGACGCCGGCAAGGGCAAGTGGGACGTCGCGAAGCTGCCCGGCGGCGCGGGCAACTGGGGCGGCTCCTACCTCGCCGTCCCCCGGGCCGCCCAGCACAAGAAGGAGGCCTACGAACTGGTGAAGTGGCTGACCGCACCCGAGCAGCAGACCGCGCTCTTCCGCAAGCAGGGCAACTTCCCCTCGGCCGTCAAGGCCATCGGGCAGATCGCGGACGCCCGCGATCCGTACTTCTCGGACGCCCCGATCGGGCAGATCTTCGGTGCCGCGGCCGAGCAGGCCCCCGTCCAGGTGCTCGGTGTGCACGACAAGGACATCGCCGACCAGATCACCAACGCGCTGAGCGAGGTGGAGCGCAAGGGCACGCCGCCGGAGACGGCCTGGTCGAACGCGAAGAAGGCCGTCAAGAACGCCCTGGGCTGACCCGCCGTGACCCGCACCTCCCGAAGGGCCATCGCCCCGTACGCCTTCCTCGCCCCCTTCTTCACCCTCTTCGCCGCCTTCGGGGTGTTCCCGCTCCTCTATACGGCCTACGTCTCCGTCTACCGCGTCGAGCTGCAGAACCCCGGCGAGATGGAGTGGCGGGGCCTGGACAACTACACGGCCCTGTTCACCGATCCGTTCTTCTGGACGGCCCTGCGCAACACCTTCACCATCGGCGCGCTGTCCACCGTGCCGCAGCTGCTGATCGCGCTGGGACTGGCCCACCTCCTCAACTACCGGCTGCGGGCCAGGACCTTCTTCCGCACCGCGCTGCTGCTGCCGTACGCCACCTCCGTGGCCGCGGCCTCGCTAATCTTCGCGCAGCTCTTCGGTCGGGACTTCGGGCTGGTCAACACCGTGCTGGATGCGGTCGGATTCGGCCCGGTGGACTGGCAGACCGGCACGGCGGCCTCGCAGATCGCCGTCTCGTCCATCGTGGTGTGGCGCTGGACCGGCTACAACACGCTCATCTACCTGGCGGGGATGCAGTCCATCCCCGTCGAGCTGTACGAGGCCGCCGAGGTCGACGGGGCCTCCAGGTGGCGGCAGTTCCTGCACGTGACCCTGCCCGGGCTGCGTCCCACCATCGTCTTCACGGTGGTGGTGTCCACCATCGGCGCCACCCAGCTCTTCGGGGAGCCGCTGCTCTTCGAGGGTTCCATGTCGGGGGGCATCTCGCACCAGTACCAGACCCTCGGCCTGTACATGTACGAGCAGGGCTGGGGCTTCTTCCACCTGGGCCGGGCCGCGGCCATCGCCTGGGTGATGTTCCTGCTGATCGTGGCACTGGTGGGCGCCAACGCCCTTCTCGTGCGCCGCCGTTCCCTCAAGGAGGCCCGCCGGTGAGCTCTTCTCCCGTCGCCCGGCGCGGCGGCCGGCTGACCTACGCGGTACTGGTCTGCGCGGTGCTGGTGTCCGCGTTCCCCCTCTACTGGACCCTGGTCGCGGCGAGCCGGTCCAACGCCGACATGGCCCGGCCGATGCCCTCGCTGCTGCCCGGTCCCAGGCTCGCGGTCAACCTCCAGGCGGTCCTGGACGAGGCGGACATCGGCAAGGCGCTCCTCAACTCGCTGATCGTGTCGAGCGCGATCACCGTCGGCACGGTGCTCTGTTCCACCCTCGCCGGCTTCGCCTTCGCCAAACTGCGGTTCCGGGGGCGCGGCGCGCTGCTCGGCGCCGTGGTCGCGTCGATGATGATCCCGCCGCAACTGGGGGTGATCCCGTTGTTCATGCTGATCGTCAAGCTGCACTGGGTGAACGAGCTGCAGGCCGTGATCCTGCCCGGACTGGTCTCCGCCTTCGGCGTGTTCTTCATGCGGCAGTTCCTCGCGCAGTCGCTGCCCGACGAGCTGATCGAGGCGGCCCGGGTCGACGGGGCCTCGTACGGCCGGGTCTTCTGGTCGATCGTGGTGCCGGTGGCCCGGCCGGCCATGGCCGTGCTCGGGCTGCTGACCTTCATGACGGCCTGGAACGACTTCTTCTGGCCCGTGGTCGCGCTGTCCTCGCAGGAGCCGACCGTGCAGGTGGCGCTGCGTCAGCTGGGCGGCGGGTACGTGCACGACCAGTCCGTGATCATGGCGGGCACCTTGCTCGGAACCCTGCCCGTACTGCTGGTCTTCGGTCTGCTCGGGCGGCAGATCGTGGGCGGCGTCATGCAGGGCGCGGTCAAGGGCTGACCCGGGGCCCCTCCCCGGCGCCTTCCTCTCCCACCTTCCCCCCAGGAGTCCATTGATGACCACTGTCGACGCCTCCCCCGCCCCGGGGGCCGCGCTCCGCTTTCCCACCGGGTTCCGGTGGGGTACGGCGACGGCCGCCTACCAGATCGAGGGAGCGGCCGCGCTGGACGGACGTACGCCCTCGATCTGGGACACCTTCAGCCGGACCCCGGGCAAGGTGCTGGGCGGTGACACCGGGGACACGGCCACCGACCACTACCACCGGATGGCCGAGGACGTGGGCCTGATGAGCCGGCTCGGCGTGAGCGACTACCGGTTCTCGGTGGCCTGGCCGAGGGTGCAGCCCACCGGGCGGGGTCCCGCCGCGCAGCGGGGGCTCGACTTCTACCGGCGGCTGGTGGACGCGCTGCTGGAGGCGGGGATCCGGCCCGTGGCCACGCTCTACCACTGGGATCTGCCGCAGGAGCTGGAGGACCTCGGCGGCTGGCCGCACCGCGATACGGCGGAGCGGTTCGCCGAGTACGCCGGCCTCGTGGCGGAGGCGCTCGGGGACCGGGTGGCCGGCTGGACCACCCTCAACGAGCCGTGGTGCGCTGCCTTCCTGGGCTACGCCTCGGGGGTGCACGCGCCCGGCCGCACGGAGCCCGCCGCCGCCCTGCGCGCCGCCCACCATCTCAATCTGGCCCACGGGCTGGGCGTACGGGCGCTGCGCGCGGCGCTGCCCCGGTCGGCGGAGGTGTCGTTGACGCTGAATCTGCACGCGGTGCGGCCGCTGACGGACTCGGCGGCCGATCTGGACGCGGCGCGGCGCATCGACGCGGTGGGGAACCGGATCTTCCTCGACCCGGTGTTCCGGGGACGGCTCGCGCCGGACCTCGTCCGCGATACCGCCGCGCTCACGGACTGGTCGTTCGTCCGGGACGGCGATCTGGCGGCGGCGTCCGAACCGCTCGACTGGCTGGGGGTGAACTACTACTCCCCCACGGTGGTCGCGGCCGTGGAGCCGGCTGCGTCCGACGGGGAACGGGAGCCGTCGCCCTGGCCCGGGGCGGAGGAGCACGTACGGTTCCTGCCGGCGCCCGGTCCTCGGACGGAGATGGACTGGCCGGTGGATCCGGACGGGCTGTACGAGCTGCTGGCGCGGCTGCGCGATGAGCTGCCCGGGGTTCCGCTGGTGATCACGGAGAACGGCGCGGCGTACGCGGACCGGGTCGGCCCGGACGGGGCCGTCCACGATCCGGAGCGGATCGCCTATCTGCGGGGCCATCTGGAGGCGGTGCACCGGGCGATCTCGGACGGGGCGGACGTGCGCGGCTACTTCGTGTGGTCGCTGCTGGACAATTTCGAGTGGTCGTTCGGCTACAGCAAGCGGTTCGGGCTGGTCCACGTGGATTTCGCCACGCGGCTACGTACTCCGAAGGACAGCGCGCACTGGTACGCGGACGTCATCGCCCGGGGCGGCCTGGCACTCTGAGGCCCGGGTCCGCGCGGGGTCCCCGGGGGCCGCGGGCGCCGTGAGCGCCGGACACGGTGGCGGGCCCCGCACCAGGTGGGTGCGGGGCCCGAGGCCTGCCGGTCGCGCGGGTCGCTCCGTACGGCTAGGCCGTACGGGAGCCGGCCGGGCGCTCCCAGCGGTAGAACTCCTGGGCCATGGCGTCCTTCGGGCTCCGCCAGGTCTCAGGGTTGTGGGGGCTGACGTAGGCGGTGAGCCGGTCGCTGAGCTCCCGGAACTCCGGGTGGCCGGTCACGTCGGCGATCGCCGGGCCGGGTGGCCGGTCGGACTCGATGAAGTGCATGTACACATCACCGAACTGGAAGAGGCTGCGGCGGGTGACCCCGACGAGGTGCGGCAGTTCGCCCGCGTCCGAGGCCGCGAACAGCTCGGCGATGTCGGGGGCGGACTGCGGCGCCATGCGGGCCACGATGAGAGCGCGGTGCATCCGGTGCTGCCCTTCTTCTCAGACGCGGCTGACCGCGGGCGTGCGGGTCTCGCGTTCATGCTGTTCGATCTTGTCCCGGATCAGCTCCAGCTGGATCTTGGAGTTGTGGTTGATCCGCGTGGTCATCCCGGCGTCGTCGACGGGCGCCTGCGGCTTCATCGCGAAGTCCTGGGTCCACACCATCCGGGTGCCACCGGGCACCTCGAAGTACTGCCAGTGGATGTCCATGTGCTCGAACGGGCCGGTCTCGACCCGGCGGGCGCGCACGGTGCGGCTGACGGGGTCGGGTGTGCGTTCGGAGACCCAGCTCCACACGGTGCCGTTCTCGTCGGGGTGCATCGTCAGGCGGAAGCGGGTGGTGGGCCCGTCCTCCTCCAGGACCTCCAGCGAGGCGTACTCGCTGAAGAGCCCGGGCCAGCTGGAGAGATCATTGGTCATCTCCCAGACCAGCTCCATCGGCGCGCCGACGGTGATCTCGTTCTGCGTGTGCCCTGCCATCTCAAGCTCCTGTCATCAGGCTGGTGTTGACGAGGTCGAGGAATTCTTTGGGGGTCTTGCAGCGGTCCGCGTCGGTGGGGAGCGCCCGGCCGCGCTGGTTCTCCAGCAGTCCGACGATGCCGAGCAGGCCCAGCGAGTCGAGGCCGTAGTCGTCGAACAGGGAGTCCGGGCGGTTCTTCATGTCGGCCGGGTCGACGGTGATGCCGGCCCCGGACTTCATCAGCGCGGCCAGTTCCTCGACGGTCAGTCGTTCGGACATGAGCGGCTCCTTCTGTCTCTAGGAGGGGATTCGGATGACGAGCGCGGCGTTGGAGCCCATGAGGCCCCGGCTCAGCACGAGCGCGGTGCGCAGCTCCGCCGGGCGGGCGCTGCCGGTCACCACGTCGAGGTCGTGGCACACGTCGAACACGTTCGGCGTGGGCGGGACGATGCCGTGCTCCAGGGCGAGGACCGCGGCAGCGGTGTCGAGGGCGGGGGCCGCGCAATAGGCCCGGCCCGTGCCGGTCTTGGGAGCCGTGACCGGCACCTTGCGCCCGTGCGCCCCGAGGGCGGAGACGATCGCGGCCGCCTCGGCCCGGTCGGCCTCCGGGGTGCCGAGTGCGTCGGCGAAGACCACGTCGACCTCTTCGGGGGCGCAGCCCGCTTCCCGCAGGGCACCGGTGATCGCGTGAGCCAGGCCCTCGCCGGATTCGCCGGCCCGTTCTGGACGGTGCGGGCCGGTGAAGGTGGCCGCGTGCCCGGCGAGGAGGGCCCGTACGGACGCGCCGCGGCGCCGGGCCGCTTCCTCCTCCTCCACCAGGAACATCGCGCCGCCCTCGGCGGGTACGAAGCCGCAGGCCTTCTCGGTGAAGGGCCGGTAGGCCCGGTCCGGGTCCTCGTGCGTGCTCAGGGCCTCGTAGCCGAGCTGGCAGACGATGGAGTACGGGGCCAGGGGCGCCTCGGTGGCTCCGACCAGCATGGCCCTGCTGCCCTGGTGGATGGCCCGGGCTGCGTGCGCGAAGGCGTCGAGTCCGCCCGCCTCGTCCGCGGCGACCACCCCGCAGGGGCCCTTGAGGCCCCGGCGGATGGAGATCTGCCCGGTGCTGGCGGCGTAGAACCACGCGATCGACTGGTACGGGCCGACGTAGCGCGGTCCTTGACCCCACAGGTGCTGCAGTTCGCGCTGGCCGAACTCGCCGCCACCCGATCCGGCGGCGGTGACCACGCCGATGGAGAAGGGGTCGTCCTCGTAGTCGGCCCGGCCGAGCCGGCCGTCCTCCAGGGCGAGGTCGGCCGCGGCGAGGGCGTGGTGGGTGTAGCGGTCGGTCTGGACGAGGTAGCGTTCCTCGACCATCGTGCCCGGGTCGAAGCCGCGCACTTCGCCGGCCACGCGCAGCGGGAGGTGTTCGCAGCCCTCCCGGGTGACCCGGCCCAGGACGGAGGTGCCCGACTGGGTCGCCTTCCAGAAGGCTTCGGCGCCGATGCCGTTGGGCGCGACGACTCCGATGCCGGTGATGACCGTACGGATGCTCACGAGACCACCTCCTCCTTGGGGCGGGTCATGACGACCGCGGACTGGAAGCCGCCGAAGCCGCTGCCGACGGAGAGCACGTTGCGCAGTGTGCGCTCGCGCGCGACGCGAGGGACGTAGTCCAGGTCGCATTCGGGGTCGGGGGTCTCGTAGTTGGCCGTGGGCGGTACGACCTGGTGGGTCATCGCCAGGACGCAGGCGGCCAGTTCGATCGCCCCGATGGCGCCGAGGGAGTGCCCCACCATGGACTTGATGGAGGTCATCGGCGTCTTGTAGGCGTGGTCTCCCAGGACCTTCTTGACCGCCGCGGTCTCGTGGCGGTCGTTCTGCTTGGTCCCGGAGCCGTGCGCGTTGACGTAGTCGATCTCGCGCGCGTCGGTCCGGGCCTGGTCCAGGGCGGTTTCGATGGCCCGGGCCATTTCCAGGCCCTCGGTGGTCAGCCCCGTCATGTGGTGGGCGTTGCCGAAGGTGGCGTAGCCGCCGATCTCGCAGTAGACGGTCGCACCGCGGGCGCGGGCGTGTTCCAGCTCTTCCAGTACGAGGACGGCGCCGCCTTCGCCGAGGACGAACCCGTCGCGGTCGGCGTCGAAGGGCCGGGAGGCGTGGGCGGGGTCGTCGTTGTTGGGCGAGGTGGCCTTGATGGCGTCGAAGCAGGCCACGGTGATCGGTGAGACGGGTGAGTCCGAGGCTCCGGCGATGCAGACGTCCATCCGGCCCTCGGCGATGGAGTGGAAGGCGTAGCCGATGGCGTCGAGTCCGGAGGTGCAGCCGGTGGAGACCGTCTGGACCGGACCCCGCGCGCCCGTCTGCTCCGCCACGGCGGAGGCCAGGGTGGCCGGGGTGAACGCCCGGTGCAGGTGGGGGCTTGCCAGCCGGTGGTCCACGTCCCACCAGGCGCCCTGCTGGCTGACGGCCACGTAGTCGTGCTCCAGGCGGGTGGTGCCGCCCACGGCGGTGCCCAGGGAGACGCCGGTGCGCCACGCTTCGTCGGTGGTGAGGTCGAGTCCGGCGTCGCGCACCGCCTCGGCGGCGGCGACCAGGGCAAACTGGATGTACCGGTCAGCGCGGGCCGCCACCTCGGCGCCGAGGCCGTGTGCGGCGGGGTCGAAGTCGACCTCCGCGGCTATCCGGGAACGGAAGCCGGTCGGGTCGAAGAGGGTGATGCCGCGTGTCGCCGTACGGCCGTTGGAGAGGAGCTCCCAGAAGGCGGAGGTGCCGATCCCGCCGGGGGCGACGACACCGACCCCGGTGACGGCCACCCGCCGGCGGGTCAAGAGACCACTCCCGCGCGGTCCGGCGGCCGCTCCCAGGCGGAGCCCTCCGGGTTGACGGCCTCCTCCGTGTCCACGTGCCCCAGCTTGGGGTCCGGGGCGAGCGGGCCGAGGTGGAAGACCATGCGGACCTCGGTGTCCCCGACGTTGCGGAACCGGTGGCGCACGTTCATGGGGACGAGGAGGCCCTGGTCGGTGAGGAGCGGGTGGGCCTCGCCGTCGAGGTCGACCTCCAGCGTCCCGCTGACCACGTACACGAACTCCTCGGAGTACGGGTGGTAGTGCTCGGCGATGTGCTCGCCCGGCGCCATGACGGCCAGGCCCATGAAGCCGCTGGTGCAGCCCACCGAGGTCGGTGTGAGGACGGCCCTCAGGTCCCCGCCACGCCTGGTGTTGGGCTGCGTCTCGCTGAGGTCCACGATGTGCGGTGGGCGTTGTCTGGTCATGGCGGGGGTTCCTCCTGGCGGTGGGGAGCCTGGACGGGGCTGGTGGGTGGGGGGTCCTGGGGTGCGGGGATGCCGCCGCGGGTCAGCTTTCGGCGGGGGCCCTGCGGTCGGTGATCAGGCTCATGGTGTGGCGGACCGCGGACGCGGCGGACCCGTCGGAGCCGCTGACGGGGCCGGCCATCAGCCGGGCGAGGACGGCCGCCTTGCGCGGGCCCCGGACGCCGAAGGCGGCTTCCAGGCCGGCGGCGTGCGGGCTGCGCACGTCGATGAGGCGTACGACGACATCGTCGCGCTGGAAGATGCTGCTGCTCACGGTCGCGGCGTCGGAGCGGTGGGCCGCTGCCTCGTCCTGCCGGGCGAGGAACCGGGCCAGTGCCGGTCCGCAGCCGGGCTTGGCCGGGTAGAACAGCGCGTGCCGGCGTACGTCGGGACGGTCGACGCCGTCGGCTTCGCGGGCGGCGACGTGGTGGACTGCGGGGAGCGCGGCCCGCATGAAGAACATCCGGGCGGACTCGGGGTCGCCGAGGTCGCGGTCCTGCTCCAGATAGGGGTTGATGGCTTCTTCGACCGCCCGCACCTCGGGCTGTTCGGAGACGTGCCGCAGGGCCGCCATCAGGTCTCCGCGGACCTCCACCGTACGCACGACCCGGTTGCCGTGCATGAACAGCGAGGTCCGGCAGAGCCGGGTGTGGCCGTCGACGTCCGCCGCCGGCGAGGCGTAGCTGGAGAGGATCTCGGCGACCTTCTTCTCGCTGCCGGGCTTGACCGTGAAGGTCAGGGCGTGGCGCACGATGCCGGCGCCGAGCCGGGGCGATTCCTGCAGCCGGGCGCCGGTGGGCCGCTGCGCGTCCTGGTAGCCGCGGCCGGTCTCGCGCAGGACGGTGTACTTGAGCGGGCGCATGGCGCGGGCGCAGGCGCCGAGCGGGCGCACCTGCTCGGCGTGGTGCTCGCTGTTGACCCAGGCGAGGTACTGCGGGGCGCTCTCCCACTCGCTGGTGATGAGCCACTGCGAGGGGTTCTCGAAGGACTGGCAGAGCTGGTCGCTGATGTGGCCGGGTTCCGACGCGATGTCGTGGCGCAGCTGCTCGTAGGCCTCGAAAAAGCGCTGCTGGGCTCCTTCGTGGAGGTCCATCAGCAGGACGACCCGGAGCATGGAGCCGTCGAAGGCGGACTGTGACACCCGTTCGGACAGGGTGGTCGTCATCTGCTCACTCCTTGGTGAGGGCCCTGGGAGAGGGCGTGGATCTTCATCGCGTACGGACCCTCGTCCGTCATGGGCGGTGGCCGCCCGCCCGGACCGGCGGCCGTCGCGGGGACGGCAGGCCGGCGTGTCTTCGGGGGTACCGCTGTCGCTCATCGTCATCCGAGTGGGGATGTACCGCTACATCTCCGGATCAAGCGGGTGACAACCGGCGTATCTCCTGGGCTTGGCCGGCGAACGGGGGCATAAAGAGTGCACTTCCCCCACACCGAATTCAGGAGCTCGCAGCTGATGGAAGACACCGCAGATGTCCGCGTACCGGTTCTCGTCGTGGGTGGCTCCCTCGTGGGCTTGTCCACCTCGCTGTTCCTGAGCCGCCACGGCATCAGACACCTGGTCGTCGAGAAGCACTCCGGCACCTCCGACCACCCCCGCGGCCGGGGCATCAACGCCCGGACCATGGAGTTGTTCCGGGTGGCCGGGGCGGAGGGCGCCATCCGCCAGGCCGCCTCCGCGCTCGAGAACAACATGGGCATCCTGCAGACGCACTCCCTGCTCGGCGGCGACCACAAGTGGCTGGTCAAGGCCATCGACCCGGCCGGGGCGCTCAGCAAGTTCAGCCCGAGCGCCTGGTGCGTGTGCAGCCAGAACAACATCGAGCCGATCCTTGCCGCGCAGAGCCGCGCACAAGGCGCCGACGTGCGGTTCTCCACCGAGCTGATGAGTTTCGACCAGGACGAGACCGGGGTGAACGCCCTGGTCAAGGACCGGGAGACGGGCGAGCACAGCACCGTGCGCGCCGACTTCCTGATCGCGGCGGACGGCCCGCGCAGCCCCGTGCGCGAGCAGCTGCGCATCCCCCAGACGGGCAGCGGCGAGCTGTTCCACAACGTCAGCGTCACCTTCCGCTCCGAGCGGCTGATCGAGGTGCTGGGCGACCTGCGGTTCATCGTCTGTTACCTGATGAAGCCCGGTGCGGACGGGGCGCTGCTGCCGGTGGACAACGACACCCAGTGGGTCTTCCACCTCCCGTGGCACCCGGACCGCGGCGAGACCCTGGAGGACTTCACCGAGGAGCGGTGCGCCCAGCAGATCCGGGCCGCGGTCGGCGTACCGGACCTCGACGTGGAGATCGGCGGGAAGGCTCCCTGGCACGCGGCCGAACGGGTGGCCGAGCGGTACTCGGCCGGGCGGGTGTTCCTGGCCGGGGACGCGGCCCACGAGATGTCCCCCACCGGGGCGTTCGGCTCCAACACCGGTATCCAGGACGCGCACAACCTGGCATGGAAGATCGCGGCGGTCCTCGACGGATCGGCGGGCATGGAACTGCTGGAGACCTACGGCGCCGAGCGGCACCCGGTGGCCCTGGCGACCGCCGAGCGCGCCTCGGCCCGTTCGGCGGAGCACAGCCACCCGGGGTACGCGCCTCCGCCCACCATGGGCGGCGGACCGGGCAGCGGGGTCCTGACGACGGCGATGGCGTACGCGTACCCGCACGGGGCGTTCATCGGCGGCTCACCGGAGCGGCCGGTCATCCCGGAGGGGATGCGGATGAAGGGCGACCCGGGCACCCGGGCCCCGCACATGTGGCTGACGCGGGCCGACGGCGAGCGGGTCTCCACGCTGGACCTGTACGAGCGCTCGTTCGTGCTGCTCTGCGGCGCGGGCACGCCGTGGCGGGCGGCGGGCGAACGGGTGGCCGAGCGGCTGTCGGTGAAGCTGGACGCCTACGCGATCGGCTCCGCGACCGCTCCGGACGCCGATCTGGTGCAGGAGGCGGACGCCGACTGGAGCGAGGTGCACGCCATGTCCGAGGCGGGCGCCCTGCTCGTACGGCCCGACGGGTTCGTCGCCTGGCGCTCGCAGGGAGCGGTGGCGGATGCCGAGGCGGCGCTGTCCGAGGCGATGTCCACGGTGCTGCGCCGGGCCTGAGCGGCCCGCGCGCCAAGTGGTCCCCCTGCCGCCGGCCCGTAAGCGGGCCGGGGGCAGGGGCGTTCATGGGTGCCCGCGGTCCGCGTCAGCCGCAGGCCCAGCAGCCCGCCCAGCAGCCGGAGCCGTGGTGGGCGCTGCGCCGGCGGCGCGCCGTCCCGGCGGGGGCCCGCTGCGCCTCGGAGCAGTTCCGGCGGGCGAAGCAGGCGACGACCACCGCGATCGCGGCGAGTTCCTCGGGGGCGGCCACGCCCCTCTCCACACGGAGCAGGCTGGCTATCGGGGCTATCGGAGCGTCCTTCAGCATCGGCTCGGCCTCTCGCACAGGCGGATAGCAGGACCCCCCTCGCGGAGTCACCAAGGACTCCGGACACTGCCGACGCTAGCGGTGCGCGACACGCCCGGCATACTGGGCACATGCGCGAAAGCCCAGGTCGCGGCCGCCCCGCCCGGGTGAATCCGGGGTTGTGGCGGCGCGCGCTGATTGGGCCGTCGGAGTGGCGGGCGCCGTAAATCCCGGTGCGACGGGCGTGGGGCGCGGCCTAGGCTGAAGCGATGAGCACCCGCGCATTTCGCATCACCGTCCGGGGGACCTTCGACGGCCTCACCGACGAGCAGCGTGCCGCACTCCTCGCGGACGCGGCCGGGCACGACATCTTCACGGCCAAGTTCACTCCCGAGGGGCACCTCACCTACGACGTGGCCGCCCGGCCCTCCTTCGCGTTCCGCTTCCTGGCCGGGGGCGAGTCCGAGGAGGACATCCTGGACGCCACCGCGCACGCGGAGCTCGCTGCCGAAACCTGGCTGACGGAGCACGGGTACGGCTTCAAGCGGCTCAGGTCGCAGGCGCAGGACCTCACCTCGGCCCCCTTGAGCAAGCGGCAGCGGCAGGCGGCCGCGCGGGGAGACTCCTGAGCGGGAGTCGCGCGCGGCCGGCCGCCGGCGGGGCGCCGGGCTGGGTCAGCGGGCCGGGCACTGCTTCCAGGAGAAGTGGTAGACGCTGTTGATGCTGCCGTCGGTGGAGTCGAGGGCCATGTAGCTGGTCTTCGCCGGGTCCGAGCTGCCGACCTCGGCGCGCAGCTCGGTGTTGATGTTGAAGTTGCGCTGCTCGCCGCAGGGGGCGAACACGAGGGCCTCGATGCCCGTGGTGTCGGAGGCCTGCCAGTTGTCCTCGAGCCTTCCCTGGAACTTGTGGGTGCGGTAGTCGGTCTGCTTCATACCCTGGAAGTAGTAGCTGGCCTTCTGGGTGCCGACCGCGCCCTTCTGGAGGCTGCCGAATCCCCGGTAGTCGACCTGGGCCACGGCGTAGGTGTATCCCTGCGGGACGTGTACGAGCAGGGAGAGCAGACAGTTCTTGCGTCCGTCGGTCGGCATGCTCTTCCCGCCCGCCATGGCCAGGTACTCGCTGTAGGTGACGGTGAAGGCCGAGTTGTCCTCGGCCACGGCGACGGTGGCGCTGCCCGGCCGGCAACCCGATCCGTTGACCGTGGCGACGTCGACGGCCACGGTGTCCGAGGGTGCGACGAAGAACCCGGGGCCGCCCGCCGCCCCGGCGGCGGAGGCGGGCAGGAGGGCCAGGAGGCCGCCGGTGACGAGGGCGGCGCCGAGCGCGGTGCGCAGTGTTGTGATCACCCGGCCATGGAAGCGGTCCGTACGGAGCCGACCGGTCAACGGGTGCGCGGCCTCACTCCGATGGCCGGGCCCTTTCACCGCAGAAACGTTCGGGCAGGGCCTCCGGGGCGGCCGAACGGCTCATCGGTGGAGCGCCGAGCACGTCAGAACGTCGTATTCCTCCCAGTATTTCCTATGCTGAGCGCCCTACGGAACCGCCCGCGCCTAGGAGCCCCATGCGCCGCCTGCACCGGTCCGCCCTGCTCTGCGCGGCCTCGGCCGTCTCCGCCCTGGTCCTGGCGACCGCGCCCGCCACCGGGGCGGCGGCCCGCGGGGCGACCGCGCGGGAAGCACCGGCGCACGGCGCGGACGGCGGGACCGACCCGGCCGAGACCGCCGTGATCGGCGCCGGCCACGCTCAGGCCCACGCCGAACTACGCCGGGCGGCCAAGGGCACCGTGGAGTATCCGCAGACCCGGCGCAGCGCGAGCCTGACCTCGCTCGCCGCCTCGCAGCGCGAGGCCAACTCCGCTTTCGACAAAGCGGTTTCGGGACGGTTCACCGACTATTTCCCCTCCCCCGACTTCGGTGTGCACCTCGCCCAGCTGCCCACCGGCAAGGTGCTGCTCTTCTCCTTCTCCCGGGTGGAGACCGACCCCACCAAGGAGACCGGGCCCACGGACCGGACCGGGCCGGCGAACGCGGGCCGCGCCTACCTGTGGGATCCGGCGAAGGGGACCGGCCCCCGGGCATTCAAGAAGGTCACCCCGCCCGTCGTGCTGATGCCCGACGGTACGCACGCCCCGCGCCCGGCGCCGTTCTTCTGCGCCGGGCATTCCTTCCTGCCCAACGGGATGCTCGGAGTGTTCGGCGGCAACACGGGCGGCAAGGGCGGCAGCGGAGCGAAGCTGTCCTTCGTCTTCGACCCGTGGACCGAGGGCTGGTACCGCAACCGCGATATGGCGGTGGGGCGCTGGTACCCCTCGGTGGTGACCGGCGCGGACGGCCGCCAGATCATCATGTCGGGCCAGTCGGAGCGCGGTACGGGGACGCCCACCCCGGTGGTGGAGCGGTTCCCCGCGCTCGGGCAGCCGGTGCCCTGGCGCCCGTACGACATCCCGGTGGGCGTCCCGGCGCAGCGGCTGCGGTCCGATGCCCCGTTCCGCAACGACTACCCGCACCTGTTCTCGCTGCGCGACGGCATGATCTACGGACTCGGGCGCGACGCCGACCAGCAGTGGCTCTTCGACCCGCGCGCGCAGACCCGTACGGACCTGCCCAGGCGGCCCGCCGACTTCCGGGGCTACGGCTCCGCCGTGCCGCTTCCGGCGGGGTTCAAGGGACCCGACTCGGTGCTGGTGCTGGGCGGGGATCCGCTCGACCCGAACACCTACCGACTGTCGGACGGCGCCTGGACCACGCAGGAACCGCGCGCCTTCGGCCGGACCCAGGACGACACGCTGATCCTGCCGGACGGCACGCTGCTGACGGTCAACGGGGCCAAGGACACCAGGGACTACGGGTTCGGCCCGTTCAACCCGACGGCCGATCTGAAGTTCCGGCAGACCGAGCTACGGGGGGCGGACGGGCAGTGGAGGCTGGGGCCGGCCCAACGTCTGCCCCGGGGCTACCATTCCAACGCCCTGGTGCTGCCCGACGGTCGGGTCATGGTCACCGGGGACGAGCTCCAGCAGATCGCCAACGACCCGGACATCGAGGACGACATGGATGGCTCGATCGAGATCTACGAGCCCGGCTACCTGCTCCGGGGCGCCCGGCCCGCCCTCGACCGGGTTCCGGCGGGTGAGATCGCCCACGACGCGGAGTTCTCCGTCGAGAGCTCGACGGCCGCCGGCGTGCGGCGCGCCGTACTGCTGGCGCCGACCACCGTCACCCATGCGGTGAACACCAGCCAGCGCCATCTGGAGCTGCGGATGACGGGTGTGCGCGGCCGCACGATCGGGCTGCGGGCGCCGGCCACCTCGGCCGACGCCCCGCCCGGCTACTACATGCTGTTCCTCCTCGACGCGAACGGAGTTCCCGGTACGGCGAGGTGGGTCAAACTCGGCAGGCGGTGAACCCGCCCACCGTTAGCCGCCGTTGATCACGAACTGCGATCCGGGTTCGACCAGGACGTTCCCGTCGGCCGAGCCGGTGATGGTGACGTTCGACAGGGTCGCACTGCCGCGCGCACCGCCGTGGGCGCGGATTCCGGCCCCGTTGTTGGACTTCTCGATGTGCACGTTGGTGACCTTGACGTCCGGCATGGTGCCGCCGCCGGTCTTGAACTGGATCCCGTCGTAGGTCGAGTCGTAGATGTCGGTGTCGCGGATGGTGACGCCCGGGATGGGCAGGTTGGCGGCGAAGAGGGTGATCGCCCCGAACTCCTGGGCCTCGCCCCAGAAGGCGCCGCCGGTACGGAAGAGCCCGTTGCCCGAGATCAGGGTCTGCCCGGAGAAGGGCAGCGGGTCGTGGTCGGTCGCCAGCATGATGCCGGGGTAGTTCATGGTGTCGTAGATGAGGTTGTTCTCGATGGTGTTGCCGTAACCGCCGTACAGGGCGATGCCGTTGGCCCGCCACGGGAGCTGGATGGTGTTGTTGCGGAAGTGGTTGTCGTGGCCGATGTCGACCGACTGGTCCTTCACGTACTTGCTGGACCACACCGCCAGGGCGTCGTCACCGGTCGTACGGAAGGAGGAATTGAAGACGGTGGAGTTGCGCGTGCCGTTGGCGAAATTGATGCCGTCGGCGTAGGTGTCGCGGATCCGCATGCCGCTGAACTCGATGCCGTCGCCGGGACCCCACAGGGCCGGGATGTTGTCGTAGTCACGGCCGACCCAGACACCGACGTTGGCGTGCTCGATCCACACGTTGGTGATCTTCGTGTTCTTGCCGAAGCGGCCGTTGAGGCCCACACCGCCCTCGGCGTTGCCGTCACCGCCGCGGATCCGGCCCGATCCGAAGATGGCGATGTCGGAGATCTGCGTGTTGTCGTCGATCTCGAAGCCGAAGTTGCCCTCGTGCGGGTGGTTGATACCGCCGGCGTCCTGCGGCTGGGTGAGCGTGTAGAGCTGGGAATACCACATGCCCGCTCCGCGGATGGAGACGTTGCTGATGCCCACCTGGTTGAACTGGCCCCGGTTCAGCGGGTCGTCGGTGAGGATCTTCTGCTCCTGGCGCCACTGGCCCCGCGGGATCCAGACGCAGGCGATCTGCCCGTTCTGGTCCGCGGTCACGGCCTTCTGGATGGCGAGCGTGTCGTCGATGCCGTCGTTCGGTATCGCGCCGTAGTCGGTGATCGAGGTGCACTCGGCGGGCTTGGACGCCGCCGGGGCCACCTGCTCCAGGTCGATCAGGTCGATGACGTAGTACGAGGCCGTATCGCCCGCGTCGCGCTGGAGGCGGAAGGTGGTGCCGGGCGGGTAGCTCTGCGCGAGCAGGGCGCTGGACTCGTCGAAGAGCCTGCGGGCGTCACCGCCGGGGGTGTTGGTCAGGCCCTCGGGGCTGTCGGTGCTGCCGTAGAGCCAGCTGTGCTTGGAGGAGAGGTTCAGCTTCTGGGCGAAGCTGCCGTTGACGTACAGGCTGATCGTGGCGTCGGCGCCGCCGCCGTTCGCGGCGTCGGGTACGGAGTTGCGCACGACGATGGAGTTGGCCTGGTTGGTCGAGGTGAACTGCACGTACTGGCCGGCCGAGGAGAGGCGTACGGACTCGCGGCCCGAGGACTCGGTGGCGAAGTTGGTGTGCCCGAAGGTGCGCTTGGCGTCGCTCTGCAACAGGGCGCCGGTGTAACTGCCGGCCTCCGCCTCGTACTCGGTGTAGGGAACCGCTGCCCCGCGGCCGACGACCACGGCGCGTGAGTGGCTGTTGTTGTTCTCGTTGGTCTCGGCGACCAGGCCGGTCCCGTCGGCGGTGGCGGTGAGGGTTGCTCCGCCGCTGACCGCCGTCCAGGTCCCGTTGATGGCCACGTTGACGGTTTCGCCGGCGGGGATCGCCGGGGTCGGACCGTTCAGCGTGGTCGCGCCCGCGACCAGCCGGGTCACGGTGCCCGCGCTCACCGCGGTGGTGCCCCTGTTGCGCACGGCCACGGTGAAGGAGACCGCGGCCCCCACGGCCGGGTTGGCCGGGTTGCTGGTGATGGAGAGGGCTTCCAGGTCGGGACCCGGGGCCTGGCCGACGACGAGCTTCGCGGCGGCGGTGCGGCGGGTGTTGGTGTCGTCCTGCTCGACGACCGTACCGGCCGGGTCGACGACCGCCGAGACCGTGTAGCTGCCCATCGGACGCTTGCCGACGGCGACCGGCACGACGGCCGAGGCACCTGCGGCGAGGGCTCCGACCTGGGCGCTGCCCGCGACCGCGCCTTCGAGGCTGACGTTGACGGTGGTGGCCGGGGAGGCGAGGTTGCCGGCGTTGCGGACGGTGGTGTCGACCGTGACCGCGTCCACCTCGGACGGGGTCGCCGGGGACCAGGCTAGGTTCGCGACCGTCAGGTCCGGGTTGGGGGCGGCTGCGCCGATGACCTGGAACTCGGCGACCTGGCCGCCGCCGGCGCCGGTATTGCCCGAGAACTTCAGCTGTACGTCGGCGAGCCTGCCGGTGACGGGGATCGTCACGGTGTTCTGGTTGCCGGCCGGGCTGAACGCGTAGGCGGCGTTCGCCTTCAGCGAGGTGAAGCCGCTGGCCCCCTGCTCACGGCCCAGCACCTCGAAGTTCTGGGTGCGGTTGCCCCAGGCGGGATCGGGGTTGAGCTTGACGACCACGCCGGTGACATCGGCGTTGGAGCCGAGCTTCACGGTCAGCGTGGACTGCGGGCCGCCCGCCTCCCAGTAGCTCGTGACGCTGTCGTCGTTGGCGTTGGCCGCGACGAAGGACTGGGTGGTGGAAGAGCCCTCGATGGGCTTGCCCTTGGCAAGGTTCACGCCGACCGGCGGCGTGCCGGGGTCACCCGGATCGCCCGGGTCTCCCGGGCCGCCGCTGCCGTCGGTGGCGTACACCTCGAGCTCGGATATCTGCGCCGCCTGCCAGGCCGTGTTGGAGGTGACGCTCACCCGTACGTAGCGCACGGTCGCGGAATTGAACCCGATGGTCACCGCGTTCGACTGGCCCGGGTTGAACACCCGCCCGGCCGAGGCGGACAGCGTGGCGAAGGTGTTCCCGTCGGTGCTGCCCTGCACGGTCAGCGTCTCGGTGCGGGTCTCCCAGCCGGCGGGCAGCTTCAACACCACCTGGTCGACGGCGACGCTACGGCCGAGGTCCACCTGCACCCACTGCGGGAAGGCCCCCGAAGGGCCCTCCCAGTACGAGCCCTGGTTTCCGTCGTTGACTCCCGAAGCCCCGTAGCCGCCGAGGGATCCGCTGGTGCTGGCCGCCTTGCCGAGGGCGAGGTTGGGTCCGCCGGCGGCGGCCGCAAAAGTGACGGGCAGGAGTCCGACGGACACCATTCCCGCGACCACCGTGCCGGCCAGCATCAGCCGGCCACCTTGCTTCCATCTCATGCTGTCCTCTGTTCCATGGGGGGGACCGGCCCGACAAGGCCGCGCCTGCTTGAAACTTGCGCACCATGCGTAATTTTTTGAGTGATCTGATCGCAGTTATGCGGCCATGGCGCCACAGGTTTCTAGCAGATGACGACTTTGTCAACGCTTCGCGCACGGACGGGACTTCGGATCACCCCCAAGGCGAGCCGCGCTCCAGGTGGCAAGGGGCGGGATTCCATCGACCTTTTTGCGTTCGCGTAGCCCCTGGGCCGCCCGGTACGCCTCTCCCCGCCATTGCGCGCCGCAGAGCTGGCAGGGAGTTGAACCCTACCCACTTTGAAACTGTATCGATTGAACTTTCATAGCCATTATGTTCTTCTGAAGTGGAGGCCGTCGCGCCCCACCCCCACCCCCACCTCTTGTTCCAGGAGCCAGCCATGACTTCCGTAGCCGAAATCCGGCCTTCCGGCGCCGGCCCCGACGACGGGCACGGCGGACGCCCCGAGGTGCACCGCGCAGCGCTGCGCGATCTGCTGCTGGGCTCGCTGCCCGCCGGCGCGGTGCGCTGGGGAGCCAAGGCCACCGGTGTCCGGGCCCTCGGAGACGGCCGCCACGAGGTGGCACTCGCCGACGGCTCCTCCTTCACCACCGATCTCCTCGTCGGCGCCGACGGCGCCTGGTCGAAGGTGCGCCCGCTCGTATCGCGGGCCGTTCCCCGGTACTGCGGACTCTCCTTCGCCGAGGCGTACCTGTACGAAGCCGCGACCCGCCACCCCGAGAGCGCGGCGCTGACCGGCGGCGGCATGGCGTTCGCGTTCGAAGAGGGTCAGGGGATGCTCACCCACCGGGAACCGGACGGCAGCCTGCACGTCTACGCCGCCCTGCGGAGCGACGAGGGATGGGCGGCGGCCGGGTCCGCCCCGGCGAGGGAGGCCGTCCTCGAGCGGTTCGCCGGCTGGGACCCGCGGCTGCGCGCGCTCGTCGCGGACAGCGACACCCCGCTCGTCGCCCGGCCCGTCCACGCCCTGCCCGTGGACCACCGCTGGGACCGCACGCGCGGGGTGACCCTGATCGGCGACGCCGCGCACCTGATGTCCCCGTTCGCCGGGGAGGGCGCCAACCTGGCCATGCTCGACGGCGCGGAGCTCGCCGCCGCCGTCGCCTTGCGGCCCGGTGACCCGGAAGGGGCCCTCGCCGCCTACGAGGAGGCGATGTTCCCGCGCTCGCGGAGTGCCGCCGCCGAGTCCGCGGACAGCCTCGACCTGTGCTTCGGCGCCGGGACGCCCCACACCCTGATGAAGCGGATGAGCTCCTACGCGGGCTGACCCGGGCCGGCGCCCGGGGCGAACCGGACCACCGCCGTGCACCCGGAGCTCCGCAGCAGGAGGTCAGCCGGCCCCTTCGCCAGCGCCGCGTCGTACCGGCCCAGGTGGGCGACCGCGTCGACCTCGGCGCTCCCCTCCAGGGCAACCACCAGCACCGTCTCGCCGGGCCGGACGGTGAGCCTTCGCTCGCCCCGTACGACGGTGGTGTCGGCGCTCACCATGCCCCGGCGGTACATCACGTTGAAGTTGACCACCGGTCCGGCCAGCAGCCGGCAGTCGGTCGGTTCGTCCCCGGGGAACCGCTGGGGTTCGAGCCGCCGGTCCACGAGGCGTCGTACGCCCGCGATCCGCAGGTCCATGCCTGCGCCCTCCGCGAGGGTGAGCGTGCGGTCGACGCCCGGGAAGACGGAGAAGGGTCCGTCGGCGGTGACCTCCGCGAGGCTGACCCGCCAGCCGAAATCAGCCATCCCCGCGCTCTCGGGCCCGGCGGCGATCTCGCGGGTCACTCCCCCGCCGTTCTTCCACCGGGCCGCCGGCCGGTCGACGGCCCGCAGGATCCGGATCGCTGCTTCGCTGGTCATGCCACCCTTCCGGGCCCGGGGAGATCCTTTCCGGGCCCGGTCGAGCTTATCCAGCCGACGCCCTGCCGGAGCGCTCAGCCCACCTCGAGGTCATCGCCGTAGACCGGGCCCTGTCCGTACCAGTGGACAGGCAGATGCCCTCATTGCGGGCAGGAAAGCGGGGCGAGGCCCGCGCTGGTGAGCACGTAGCTGACTGATCGTTTGTCTGGTCCGGGATAGGAGACGACGACGGCGGTTCCGTGGGTGTTGGTTCCCCCGTACTGCGGTGTCATCTGCGTGTAGGCGCGACCGCGCAGGTCGGCGGCCCAGGTCGCGGTGGAGTCGGTCCAGGTGATCACGTCTCCGGCGACGTGGACCCAGTCGATGGGCGCTCCCTCGACCACGATGATCGGCGCCGGCCATCCGGCCCTCCAGGCGTATAGGTTTTTGTGGTCCACTCCGGTCCACGCCCAGGTGGTTCCGTCGCTCGCCGAGGCCGGTGAGCCGTCCGCGGCGGCCAGCGCCGGGGGGAGGCCGCCCGGCGTGCCCTTCGCGGTGCCCGCGGTGAGCTTCGTTGGGGTGTCGATGGCGAAGGCCTCCGGCCAGACCAGCTTGTCCCCGGCAAAGAACGAGGGCGCCATCCGCCCGGTGTGCACGATCTTGTCGGTCGCCGAGGCCAGATCGTAGAGGTGGACCTGGCGCTGGACGTCGGTGAGTTTCTGGTTCTTGGTTCCGTCGCTGATTCCCTGGACCCAGGTCGCTTTGCCGTTGTTGACCCACGGGTACAGGAACGGCCCGGGCACCGGGTTCCCGTCGGCGAAGACTTTGGTCCTGGCGATGCTCTTGGGGGCTCCGCCGGTCTGGGGGTCCCAGGCGAACAGCTCCCATGGGGAGCCGACATCGTTCGAGTCGTCGACGGTGAACACCAGCCAGCGGCCGTCGAAGTCGGCCAGGCCGAGGCCGCCCTTGCCGTTGTTGTCGTCGGTGTAGACGGTGGTGCGCTTGCGGCCGTTGTCGCGTACCCACAGCAGGGTCACACGGCCGTCGCGCCGGCTGGCGGCGATCACCGAGGAGCCGTCGGGGGCCACGGCCATAGGGTCCAAGGACTCGCCCTGCTCCGGCTGGAGCCCGCCCATGATCGTCACGAGGGTGCTGTTGGGCATTCCGCTCCGTGCGGGCACGCTGGACCACACGGTGGTTGCCGAGTCCAGGTAGGCCGCCCAGTCCCCGTCGTAGTCCTGGAACGGGAACCAGTGGTAGATCGTCGAGCTGTTGTTGGGGTGGCCGACGAGGTGCGGGCCGTTGTAGACCTCCATCGCGTTGCCGACCAGGGATGCATTGACGTCGGTATCCCCTATGAGGCGGTTCTTGAACGCGGCGACGTCCGCGCCGGTCGGGGTGTAGGGCAGGTTGATCCTGGCATAGGGGAACCCGCCCGCTTCGTCGTTCAGCTGTTTGTTCATCTGGTCCACGCCGGTACCGCCGTTGTTCGGCGTGATGCCGATCCAGCTGGCGAAGGTCCCCTGGTCGTGGTTCCAGATACCGCGCATGCCCAAGGCCATCACCAGCGTGGCGGGCCCGCAGTAGTTGTTGTACCACTGGCCCTGGTGGGTGTTCGCGAGCATCTTGGTGGTCATGGACATGACCGAAAGATGTCGGGCGACCCGGCGGCCGCTGTCCAAGGTGTCCGCGTACGAGAAGAAGAATCGGGCCGCCGTCACACGGCCTTACCGGCACCCAGTCCTGGGCAGAACGGGTAGAGCCGCCCCCGGGTCCCGGCGCGGTGCGCGGCGGGACCCGGGGGCGGCTCGGTGGTGGTGCGGGCGCCGGTGGCGCCGTGTGGACGGATCAGGCGTCGGCCTTCTCGGCCGACTGCACGGCGGTCTTCGCGGCGGCCGGCTCCGCGCCCGCGGGTGCGGCTCCGGCCGAGGCGGCCACCGCACCGGTCGGCCGCGGCCCGTGCGCTCCGCGCAGGCCGATCCCGCTGATCACCGCGACCAGGCCGAAGGCCACCGCGCCGATGGCGAAGGTGAGGGTGAAGCCGGATTCGGCCGGCAGTGCGGGAACTCCGGCCGGGAGGTGCTCGATCGTCTTCGAGGCCAGGATGGTGGTGACGATGGCGCTGCCGATCGCGCTGCCGGTGGAGCGGGAGATCGAGTTGATGCCGTTGGCGATGCCGCTCTGGTGGTGCGGAACGCTCGCCATGATCACGGCCGGCATGGCCGCGTAGCCGAAGCTGACGGCCGCGCCGACGACGAGGCCGGCGCCGATCACCGAGGCAGTGTGGCCGTGGTCCAGGGCCAGCCAGCCGAAGCCTGCGGCACCGAGGGCGGCGGCCATGGTCAGCGCGACGCGCGGACCGCGGTGCCGGACCAGCTGGCCGCCGATCGGGGAGGCGAGGAGCGAGACGATCGCGCCGGGCAGCAGGAACTCCACGGAGGCGCGCAGGATGGAGGCGTCGAAGCCGTAACCGGTCAGGGCCTTCGGCATCTGGACGAGGTAGGAGACGCCCAGGAAGTTCGCGAACATGCCGAAGCCGACGAGGATGCCGGCCAGGTTGGCCATCAGGACCGGGCGGTGCACGAACATCTTCATGTCGACGAGGGGTTCGCGGACCTTGAGCTCGGTCAGCACCCAGACGGCGGTCATGACGACGGCGCCGGCGAAGCTGCCCAGCGTGCGGCCGGAGGCCCAGCCCCATTCGTGGCCCTGGGAGATCGGCAGCAGGAGCAGCAGCAGGGCGATGCCCAGGGTGAGCGCGCCGAGGAAGTCCGTACGGCCACCGGTCTTGTGCCGGGTCGCCGGAACCAGGAAGACCACGGCGAGCAGTGCGAGCACGGCGAAGCCGGTGGCCATCCAGAAGGCGTTGCGGTAGTCGGCGTCCGCGCCGGAGGTCAGCAGGCCGGTGGCGACGAGCGCGAGGCCGCTGCCGAACGCGAGGGTGCCGCTGACCAGCGCCATCGCTCCGGGGAGCTTCTGCGGGCGGACCTCCTCGCGCAGCACGGAGAGGGCGAGCGGGAAGATCGCGGTGGCGGCGCCCTGGAGCACCCGACCGAGGAGGAGCAGGGGCAAGGAGGACGCCAGTGCGGCGATGACGGAGCCCGCGACCATGACGCCCAGTACGGCCACCAGCGTCGGCTTCTTGCCGTGCTGGTCGCCGAAGCGGCCCAGCAGCGGGGTGAAGACGGCGGCGGACAGCAGGGTGGCGGTGGTCACCCAGCTGACGTTGGCGGTGGTGGTGCCGAGATCGCTGCGGATCAGTCCCAGGATCGGGACGGGCAGCGTCTGCATCATCGACACGACCATGGCGGCCAGGCTCAGGGCGAAGACGATCACCGTCTCGTTCCGGTGGGCGCCGGCCTGGGTGGTGGCGGAGGGGGTGGGGCTCATGGCAGGGGGGACCTTCTCAGTGCTTCAGATCACAGATGTTTGACGTCATCAAGTAATTCGGCTCAAGCAGAAGGTAGACCTCGATAGTTAAGGTGGTCAAGTAAAAGGTTGATAATGTGAAGCACCTTGAGTACGCTCCGGGCATGAGCGCCACCACCCCCCACGCCGTCCCGACCAAGCTGGAGCTGCTCGAGCTGCTCGCCGCGATCGGCACCGCCCAGTGGCGCGACTTCGCGGCCGCCGCCGCCCACCACGGCCTCACCTCCACCCAGGCCAAGGTCCTCGCCCAGCTGAACGGCCCGCTCCCGATGCGCGGCCTCGCCACGCTGCTGGTGTGCGACGCCTCGAACGTGACCGGCATCGTGGACCGGCTGGAGGCCCGCGAGCTGGTGCGCCGCGAGCCCGACCCCGCGGACCGGCGCGTCAAGAACGTCGTGGCCACGGACGCGGGCCGCGAGGTGATCCGCCGGGTGCGCGCGGAGATGCAGGCCACACACGGCGCCCTCGACGTCCTGGACGACACCGAGCGCGCGACGCTCCACGCCCTGCTGGAGCGGCTGCGCCCGACCCTGGAGAAGGACGCCTGAGAGCGCTCCGCCCGAACGCGTTGGCCAGGGGAAACACCACCTGACAGACTGCAACGGCTTCAGAACATTCCAGGAGGACGCATGTCAGAAGAATCAGACACCCCGCAGAACGAATCGCCGGCCGACGAGGCCAAGCGAAAGTTCAAGGAGGCCCTGGAGCGCAACGCCGCCAATGCCCAGTCTCAGCAGGCACACCAGAGCCGGGCGAAGATCCAGGGTTCCGGCGGCAACGGCCCCGGGGGCAAGAACAAGAAGGTCCGCCGCAAGACCGGCTGACCTCGACGGTGCCGCATTGCCGCGACACCGCTCCAGCCGGCCTCGACCGGGCCGGGGACCCGCACACGGTCCCGATCCGGTCGAGGGCGGCGCCCCGGGCGGCCCAGGGGGCCCGCCCGCGCACGGGGCATGAACTCGGGGCGCACGCCCGCGTAGGCACCCGGAAAACGGGATCCGCCCGCCCGTCGGCTTTGGGTCAATCGGCCGACGTGGAACCGCACCGGCGGAGTGCACTGTTCGGCCACTCGGGTGATGGGTGATAACCCCTGGTGTCCACGGCAGTTGAGCAGCTCGTCCCGCCGAGGGCAGCTAGCTCATGCGACAGTGCGACTGAAGAAGGATCCTCCACATGCTCAAGAAGTTCATGGCCACCGCAGCCGCCACCGCAGCCGTTCTGGGTGCCGGTGCCGCCGTAGCCTCCCCGGCGATGGCGATCGGCAACGACAACGGCGTCAACACGGTCAACGGCAACGGCTCGGCGCAGATCTACGGCAACCAGGAGACCGGCGGCGCCATGAGCCCGCAGCTCTCCGCCATCCAGGGCTCGGCGAACAAGCTCTGTGTCGGCCTGCCGGCGAAGGTCAACGCCCAGTCGATCCTGGCCCTGATCAACGTCGGCGTCCAGGACATCAACGTCCTCGCCAACCCGCAGAACCAGCAGTGCGCCGAGAACTCCACCCAGGCCAAGGGTGACGACTCGCTCTCGCACATCGCGGAGAACATCCCGGTCCTCTCCGGCAATCTCTCCGCCGGTAGCTGATCCACCGCGAAGCGCCGGTGCCGGTGCCCTCAGGGGCACGGCGCAGGCGCTTCGTTTTGGTCTAGACCTTGACAGGTTCAGACCATTCTCGATTCAGTGGGCACAGCTGTCCGTTGCCCCCCACGGCAACTCCCCCCACTGAAGGAGAACTTCCGTGATGCGTACCCTGCGCCGCCGCGCCCTCGCGCTGGCCGCCACCGCGGCCGTCACCCTCGGCCTCGCGATCGCCCTCCCCACCTCCACCGCCTCCGCGGCCCCCGCCTGCGCAGGCGCGTGGGCCGGCTCGGCCGTCTACACCGGTGGCGCGAGCGCCTCGTACGGCGGGCACAACTGGCAGGCCAAGTGGTGGACCCAGGGCGAGACCCCCGGCACCACCGGCCAGTGGGGCGTCTGGTCGGACCAGGGCGTCTGCGGCGGCGGCCAGAACCCCGACCCGGGCACCCCCAACCCGTCCGGATTCGTGGTCAGCGAGGCCCAGTTCAACCAGATGTTCCCGAACCGGAACCCCTTCTACACCTACAACGGCCTGGTCGCGGCCCTGTCGGCCTACCCCGGCTTCGCCAACACCGGTGACGACACGGTCAAGCGGCGCGAGGCGGCGGCCTTCCTGGCCAACGTCTCGCACGAGACCGGCGGGCTCGTGCACATCGTCGAGCAGAACACCGCCAACTACCCGCACTACTGCGACACGAGCCAGTCCTACGGCTGTCCCGCCGGGCAGGCCGCCTACTACGGGCGCGGGCCCATCCAGCTGAGCTGGAACTTCAACTACAAGGCAGCCGGCGACGCACTGGGCATCAACCTCCTGGCCAACCCCTATCTGGTGGAGCAGGACCCGGCCGTCGCGATGAAGACGGCGCTCTGGTACTGGAACACGCAGAACGGCCCGGGCACGATGACCGCCCACGCCGCCATGGTCAACGGCGCGGGCTTCGGCGAGACCATCCGCTCCATCAACGGCTCCCTGGAGTGCAACGGCGGCAACCCCGGTCAGGTGCAGAGCCGGGTGAACTCGTACCAGAGCTTCACCCAGATCCTCGGTGTGACCCCGGGGAACAACCTGAGCTGCTGACGCCCGTCAGCGGATCCGCAGCGTGGTGGCCAGCTGGGCCCGGGACCGGACGTCGAGCTTCTGGTAGATCCGGGTCAGCCGGGCCTCCACCGTCTTCACGCTGACGAAGAGCTTCGCGGCCGCCTCCTGGTTGCTGGCGCCCTGGGCCACCAGCACCGCGAGGCGGGTCTCCGCCTCCGTGAGAGCGGCCAGGGAGCGGGCCGCCGCGCCGCCGTCACCCCCGGACGACGACGGCTCCCGGGCGAGCTCCGCCCACGGGGTCGCGCCGGCCCGGGCGAAAGCCTCGGCGGCGGCCGCCAGGGCGGCGCGGGCGGGTGCGCGGCGGCGGCGGCGCCGTTCCACGCGGGCGAGGGCGAGCAGCGTACGGGCCCGCTCCAGGGGCAGGCCGAGGAGTGCGAAGCGCTCGGCGGTGTCCTCCAGCAGGGCCACCGCGGCCTCGGCCTCGCCGTGCGCGGACAGGCACAGCCCGCGGGCCCGGTCGAGGGCGGCGATCACGCTCGTGCGGCCGAGCACGAGGGCCGTCTTACGGACCCGGGCCTGCAGCTCGGCGGCCTCTTCGGGCGCGTCGACGGCAACCAGTGCCTCGGCCAGCTCACCGTGCCAGCGCAGGATCGAGGGGTCGACCACCTGCTGCGCGGCTTCCAGTTCGGCCACCCGGCGCAGGGTGGCGACGGCTTTCGCGGCCTCGCCCGTGGCCAGCTCGACCAGGCCGAGCACGTACAGGCCGCGGGAGAGGAAGATCTGGTCGTGCTCCTCCTCGGAGGCCTGGATGCCGCGCCGGGCGTATCCGGCGGCGCGCGGGAAGCCTCCCCCCATCGCCTCGGCCATCGCGGCGACGTACCAGGCCGGGCCGGGTGAGAGGCCCGCCTCGACGGTCAGCCGCAGGGCGTCGTGGGCGTGCGCCGTCGCGGCCGCGCACCTGCCCCGGCGCAGTTCCACCTCGGTGAGGCTGCGCAGTACTTCGAAGACGTCCTCGGCGGATCCGGTGCGCCGTACAGCGGGCAGCAGCAGAAGGAGCTGGCGTCCGGCGTCGGCGAGCCGGTCGTCGAAGAGGGCGTGACGGACGGCCAGGTACTGCGGGGCGTTGCGCATGCCGAGCGGCACCTCGGGGACGGGCAGGGCGAGTGCCTCGGCGAGGATCTCCTCGGCGTCCCGGTCACCGAGGATGCGGCCCATCCGGGCCCGTACGGTCAGTGCCATGGCTTCGGCGACCTGGTCGCCGCCGCTGCGGGCCAGCACGCCGGCCTGCGCGGCGGCGTCGCGGGAGCGGACGGGGTCGCCGTCGCTGAGGTTGTGCTTCCAGGCGATCCGCAGCCGGATGGCGGCCTGCAGGGCGGGGTCGCCCTCGGCGTCGGCCGCGGCGTGCGCGAAGGTCTCGTCGAGGGCTCCGAGTGCCTGCCCCTCGGCGTCGATGACGGCGAGGCGGGCCCGTACCCGGTCGGCGGGCGAGGCGTCCCGGGCGAGTACGGCGCGGGTCGCGCGGCGGGCGAGGTCGGCGCGGCCCGCCCAGCCCGCGTCCTCGGCGGCGCCGACGAGCCGGGCGAGTTCCTCGCCGGGCAGGTGGCAGGGGGTCCGGTCGGCGGCGAGCAGGCCGAGCTCGGCGGCCAGCGCCCGCTGGCCGCGGCGTCGGCAGGACGCCGCGGCCTCGGTGATCTCGGTGGCGAGTGCCTCGTCGGGTGCGTCCACGGCCAGCGCCCGGTGGCGTACGGCCTGGACGGGGTCGTCGACGGCGGCGGCCAGTGCGGCGTGTCCGGCGGCGCGTTCGGGCCAGCCCGCGTCGGCGGCCAGCGCGGTCGGCAGTGCCCCGGCCGTGAACCGGATCGTGCCGTCCTCTTCCACGGTCAGCAGCGAGGCCCGTTCGGCGACGGCGAGCTCGGCATCCGCGTCGGGGCGCCCCGCCCGCCGCAGCAGCGCGGTGGTGGGGCGGGCGGCGAGGGCGGCGAGCAGCAGCGTGCGCCGGGACTGGACGGGGACGACGCCGAGGAGCCGGCGGGCCACCTCGCGGGCCTGTCCGGAGACGGGCAGCGGATCGGCGTGGTGGGCGCCGCCC